>NZ_JBIUVN010000001.1:129753-1399626 GCF_044742965.1 Pseudomonas sp. NPDC087804
AGATCAGCCGAGAAGCCCAGGCACGCCAGGTCTTTCAGTTCGTCACGGGTCATTGGACCGGTGGTGTCCTGAGAACCCACGGTGGTCATTTTCGGTTCGCAGTAGGTGCCAGGACGGATGCCTTTGCCTTCTGCCAGACCGCACGCCTTGCCGACCATTTTCTGCGCCAGGGTGTAACCCTTGGTGCTTTCGATCGGTGCGTCAGGCTTCTTGAACAGGTCGAACGCAGGCAGACCCAGTTCGGCGCGAGCCTTCTCGGTCAGGCCACGGCCGATGATCAGCGGGATACGGCCGCCAGCACGGACTTCGTCCAACAGCACCGGGGTCTTCATTTCGAAGGTGGTGATGACTTCGTCGGTGCCGTGTTTGCAGACTTTGCCAGCATGCGGGTACAGGTCGATCACGTCGCCCATGTTCATGTTGGAAACGTCGAACTCGATTGGCAGTGCGCCGGCATCTTCCATGGTGTTGTAGAAGATCGGAGCGATTTTGCTGCCAAAGCAGAAACCGCCAGCGCGCTTGTTCGGCACGTAAGGAACGTCGTCGCCGAAGAACCACAGTACCGAGTTGGTAGCGGATTTACGCGAAGAACCAGTACCGACCACGTCACCGACGTAGGCGATCGGGAAGCCTTGACCGCGCATTTCTTCGATCTGCTTCATCGGGCCGATGGCGCCCTGCTGATCAGGAACGATGCCGTCGCGGGCCATTTTCAGCATGGCCAGGGCGTGCAGCGGGATGTCTGGACGCGACCAGGCATCGGGAGCAGGGGAGAGGTCGTCGGTGTTGGTTTCGCCGGTAACCTTGAACACGCGCAGGCTGATCTTGTCGGCCAGAGTCGGGCGGTTTTTGAACCACTCGCCGTCAGCCCAGGATTGCAGCACGGCTTTAGCGTGAACATTGCCGTTCTTGGCTTTTTCCGCGACGTCGTGGAACGCATCGAACATCAGCAAGGTGTGCTTGAGTTGCGCGGCCGCGACTGGCGCCAGTTCGGCGTCGTCCAGCAGTTCAACCAGGGTCACGATGTTGTAGCCGCCCTGCATGGTGCCGAGCAGTTCTACAGCGCGTTTTTTGTCCAGCAGAGGGGAGGAAACTTCGCCTTTGGCCAGTGCAGACAAAAAGCCGGCTTTTACATAGGCCGCTTCGTCCACGCCTGGTGGAATGCGATTGGTGATCAGGTCAACGAGGAATTCTTCTTCGCCAGCCGGAGGGTTTTTCAGCAGCTCGACCAGGCCTGCTGTTTGTTCGGCGTTAAGCGGCTGGGGAACGATACCCAGGGCTGCACGCTCTTCGATATGTTTGCGGTAGGCTTCAAGCACAGTTATTACCCTCATCAGTGGTCCCAAATGGGTGTCCGGGACGCTCATCCCGAAATGGCCGTACTCATGCGCTGTGTGGCGTTGTGGGCCACTTAGCCAGAATTACCGACCATTCCTTACAGAAGCTGCTTTCAAAGTTTTACGCCTGCAGAACGGGGAGCTGATGAGGGTTGGCGTTGGGCTTTTCCCCGCTGGAAAAACCCTTCGCCAACACCGCTCTGAAGGAACGACTGTGCTCGTGACGCTTTGAAAACAGCTTCTAACGGACATTGGCGCCTTAAAAGGCTGGCTGATTCTACGGCAAAAAAAATTTAAAGGTAAGTTCACCCCTGAACTTTGAGGGGTGATGAATGTTAGACAAAGGGCTAACATGCCGACCTGTTCCGCGTTTCAGTGCCTTTGCCTACTTTATGCCCAATCAGACCATCAAGACCCCCTGCGTCGGCCTCTGCTCCACTGTTTACGGTGATCTGGTGTGCCGTGGTTGCAAGCGTTTCCACCACGAAGTGATCCATTGGAATGGGTACAACGAGGAGGAAAAACGTGCGGTGTGGTTGCGGCTGGAGCAATTGCTGTCACAAGTGATGGCGGGCAAGGTCGAGATTTTCGATTCGGCGCGCCTGCGCGAGCAGCTCGAACAGCGCAAGATCCGCTTCGTGCCGCATCAGTCGGAATATTGCTGGGCGTATCAGCTGATTGCCCGTGGCGCGCGGGTGATCATTAATCTCGACGCGTACGGGATGGTGCTACTGCCGGAGTTTCGCGAGTGGAACCTGCCGGAATTGCGTGACGCCATTGATCGGGAATTCTTCCTGCTGTCGGAAGCGCATTATCAGCGCTACATCGCCCCCGGATTCCTCAAGGACGCCTTTGGCGCCTGAAGATCAAAAGATCGCAGCGTGCCGCAGCTCCTACATGGGAATGCGTCCTACCTGTAGGAGCTGCCGAAGGCTGCGATCTTTTGCACTTAATGTTTCACCGCCAATTCCACCAAATGATCCTCAACCTCCTGCGGTTTGAGTACCAGCACATCACTCTCCAGCTCATCCAGCACCACTTCCGCCGTATTGCCGATCAGCGCCCCCGACAACCCGGTGCGCGCCACCGTGCCAATCACGGTCACCGCTGCCTGCAGCTTGTGCGCCATAAACGGAATCAACACATCCGCCGGGCCTTCTTCGATGTGCAGATGCTCGTCATCGATATCAAATTCCGCCTGAAACGCCCGGCATTGCTCGCGATAGCGCGCTTCGATGGTTTCGCTGAGCTGGAACGTCGGATCCGCCGCCGACAGCATCGGCGAGGGATGCGCCGCGATCACATGCAGATGCGCCTTGGCCAGGGCGGCGATGTCGTAGCCGTGATCAATGATCGTATTGTGCAAATGCCGGTGCTCGCCATCGGCATTGCCGACATCGACCGCCGCCAGAATCACTCGGTCTTTCCACGAAGTCGACGTTTTCACCAGCAGCACCGGGGTAGGGCAGTGGCGCAGCAGTTTCCAGTCCGCCGGAGTCAGCAGGGCTTTCTTCAGTGAGCTGTCCGGGAAATGCTGCTTGATCACCAGCCCGCAGCCCTCGGCCTGCTGCACATCGATGATGGTTTCGTGCAGGCTCTCGTTCCACGCCTGTTCGGTGGTGGCGCTGTAACCGTCCGCCAGTAGCGCGGCTTTGAGCACGCCGAGCATGCCGGCGTGGTCGTGCTTCTTGTCGCAGACCAGCAGGTGCAGATGGGCCTGGGTCACGCCCGCGATCAACTTGGCGCGCTTGAGCGCCAGGCTTTCCGAATGTTCGGGTTCGATGACCACCAGAATGCTGCGAATGGCTTGCATGAGCGGAGTCTCCAGCAAAGAAAAGGCACGGCGTTGCACAACTATAGTTGCTGCCAGAACGTGCGCGACTTGATGCATATCAACGTCCGCCGCTGGTGGTCTTTGGACAGGCCGGTATAATCGGCGCCCTTCGCTCGAACACCTTTACCGTGAGCCCCATGATCCTTCCCGAAATCCACGAATTCCTTGGCTGCCGCACCCCCGACGCCTGGGTTCAGGCCGCACTGGCCGATCAGGAAACCCTGCTGATCGACCACAAGAACTGCGAGTTCAAGGCCGCCAGCACCGCGCTGAGCCTGATAGCCAAGTACCATTCCCACGTCGACCTGATCAACATGATGTCGCGTCTGGCCCGGGAAGAACTGGTGCACCACGAACAAGTCATGCGCCTGATGAAGCGTCGCAAGATCGAACTGCGCCAGCTCCACGCCGGCCGATACGCGTCGAGCCTGCGCAAAGTGGTGCGCAGTCATGAGCCGGTGAAACTGGTGGATACGCTGGTGGTTGGCGCGTTTATCGAAGCGCGCAGTTGCGAGCGTTTTGAAGCGCTGGTGCCGCATCTGGATGAGGAACTCGGCAAGTTCTATTTCGGTTTGCTGAAAAGCGAGGCGCGGCATTTTCAGGGGTATCTGAAGCTGGCTTATCAGTACGGTGATGCCAAGGATGTTGAGCAGGTGATCGTGCGGGTTCGTGCTGCCGAGCAAGAGCTGATTGAATCGCCGGATGAAGAATTCCGCTTTCACAGTGGTGTGCCTGTCGCGGCATAACCCTGTAGGAGCACGGCTTGCCTGCGATAGCGATCTCAAGGACGCATTCGCTGGCAAGCCATGCTCCTACCCAATCTGTTAAAAACTCTTAAGAGTATGAAACATCACCGATAACCGGCTTCCGCCTACGAATGCCGCCATAATGTCGACCACTTCACACATGGGTTGGCAGACGGTCGTTATGGATAACCTGGGTTTCGGCAAAGTCCTTCTGGTGGAAGACGACGAGCGTCTCGCGGCGCTGATCGCCCACTTCCTCGAACAACACGGCTACGAAGTGCGCACGGTGCACCGTGGCGATCTGGCCGTGACCGCTTTTATCGAATTCAAGCCGAAAGTGGTGGTGCTCGACCTGATGCTGCCGGGGCAGAGCGGTCTGCACGTGTGTCGCGAAATTCGCAGCGTGTCGGACACACCAATCGTCATTTTGACCGCCAAGGAAGACGACCTCGACCACATTCTCGGTCTGGAGTCCGGTGCCGACGACTACGTAATCAAACCGATCAAACCGCCGGTGTTGCTCGCCCGTTTGCGCGCGTTGCAACGCCGTCAGGTGCCGGACAGCAGCGTGGTCAGTTCGCTGGAGTTTGGCCAGTTGAGCATCGACCGCAGTTGCCGCGAGGTGCGTCTGGCCGGTGAGATCATCGAAATGACCACCATGGAATTCGAACTGCTGTGGCTGCTCGCCAGCGCCGCCGGCAAGATTCTTTCCCGTGACGACATCCTCAACCGCATGCGCGGGATTGCCTTCGACGGGCTTAACCGCAGCGTCGACGTGTACATCAGCAAACTGCGCAACAAACTCAAAGACAATCCGCGTGAGCCGGTGTGCATCAAGACCGTGTGGGGCAAGGGTTATCTGTTCAATCCGTTTGCCTGGGAGCTGTAGATGCTGCGCTTATTTCTCGGGCTGTTTCTGGTGATGACGGTGGGGCTGGTGCTTGCCTTGCAGACGGTCGAGCACACCTTTAACGCCTTGCTCGACAATCAGATGCAGGCCTACAACCGCGAGGCGGTGCGCGGGCAGGCGTGGTCGCTGGTCGAACACATGCGTGATCAGCATGGCGAACCGCGCGAGCAGCAGCTTGAGGCGTTGCGTCCGCACTATGGCCTGTCGTTGGGGCTGGTCGAAACCGATCAACTGAAACTGACCGACGAAGAAAAATCAGAGCTCGCGCAGAATCTGTTGGTGATCCGCGACAACTACACGCAGTTCATTAGCAACATTGACGGTGGCTCGCAGTTGCTCAGCATCAAGCTGCCGCCCGAGCCGAGCCTGATGCCGTTCTACATCACGGCGGCGTACATGATGCTGGCGGTACTGATCGGCATCGTGTTGTTCTTCTGGGTGCGCCCGCACTGGCGCGATCTGGAGAAGCTGCGGCTGGCCGCCGAGCACTTTGGCGATAACGATTTGTCGGTGCGTATCCAATTGTCGAAGCGCTCGAACATTCGTGATCTGGCGGAACACTTCAACTTGATGGCCGCGCGCATCGAAGGCCTGATCGCCAATCAACGCGAGCTGACCAACGCGGTGTCTCACGAACTGCGCACGCCGATTGCGCGGTTGTCGTTTGAGCTTGATCAACTGAAGCAGCAGCCGGACGCCAGCCAGAGCCGTGAGCTGATTGCCGACATGTACGCCGACCTTGGCGAGCTGGAGGAAATGGTCTCGGAGCTGCTGACCTACGCCAGCCTTGAACGCGGTGCGACGGTGATCAAACGGGAGAATATTCAGGCGACCGATTGGCTCGACAGCGTGGTCGGCAGCGTCGCGCTGGAGGCGGAAGCGGCGGGCGTGCAGTTGCTGATTGGCGAATGCCGGCTCGACACGGTGCGCATCGAACCACGGTTTATGGCGCGGGCGGTGATCAACCTGCTGCGTAACGCGATTCGTTATGCCGAGCAAAAAGTCGAAGTGACGCTGGTGCGCACCGGGGATTATTACGAGGTGCGGGTCAACGACGATGGGCCGGGCGTGCCGCTGGAAGGGCGGGAGAAGATTTTCGAACCGTTCTCGCGGCTGGATGCCAGTCGGGATCGGCGCACGGGTGGATTTGGTTTGGGCCTGGCGCTGGTGCGGCGCGTGTCGCAATCACATGGCGGGCAGGTTGAAGTGGAGGAATCGGTTTGGGGTGGGGCGTCGTTTCGGATGACGTGGGCGCATCTGGATTGATTCGCGGTGGTGGTTAGGGGCCTCTACGCGAGCAAGCTCTGCTCCTACACCGATCTGTGGCGCTCACAAAACTTGTAGGAGCCGAGCTTGCTCGCGAAGGGGCCAGCCCAGTCAAAACAACTGTGACTGACCCACCGCTATCGCGAGCAGGCTCACTCCTACATGGGTTATCCGTCGTGTCCAAATATTGTAGGCACCACCAAACCCTGTAGGAGTGAGCCTGCTCGCGATTAGGCCAGCCCTGAAAAAACCAATCCAGCCTTGGATCAAAAATCCCACTTCGTCGTCAGCATCACATTGCGTGGCTCGCCGTAGAACGTGGTGTCGAAGTTGCCCAGCCCCGTCAGGTACTGTTTGTCGAACACGTTGTTGGCATTCACGGTGAAGCTCAGGTTTTCGTTGTACTGATAGCGCGTCATCAGGTCGACGAGGGTGTAGCCACCTTGCTTGATCCGCGTGTAATCGCCGGCCGGGGCGCTGTAGATGTTGCCGTAGAACGCGCTCTGCCAGCTCACGCCGCCACCGACGGTAACCTTGTCCAGCACACCGGGCAGTCGATAGGTGGTGAAAGTGCGCACCACATGTTCCGGTTTGGTGGTCGACAGTGGATAACCATAGATGCGCTGCTCATCGGCATCTCGCGTGCGCGCGTAGGTGTAGCCGGCGGAGACGTTCCAGCCCTCGGCCAGTTCGCCGGCCAGTTCCAGTTCCACGCCTTGGGTGGTCGCGCCGTCGATGGATTTGTAGATGCCTTCGTTGGTCACCGGGTTGGTGCCGATCGATTCGGCGACGCCGTCCTGTTCGATGCGGAAGAACGCCAGCGCGGCATTCAATCGACCGTCGAAATACGCCGCTTTCAAGCCTGCCTCATAGCTGTCGCCTTCGACCGGGGCAAGGGTCGAACCGTTGATGTCCTTGTAGGTCTGCGGCTGGTAGATGCTGGTGTAACTGGCGTACAGCGAGTAGGTGTCGTTGAGGTCGTAGATCAGCCCGGCGTAAGGCGTGACCACGCCGTGTTCCTTGTAGCTGGCGTGGGTATCGTCCAGTCCGGCACCGGGGAGGTAGCCGTAATCTTCGTTGTATTTGAAGGTGCTCAAGCGGCTGCCGAGGATCACCGACAGATCGTCGGTCGGATGCAGGCGCGTGGCCAGGTACACACCGTTCTGGCTTTGGGTGCGCTCGTATTTACCGTTCTTCGGGAATTGCTGTTTCGGCAGTTCACCGTTCCAGTCGTAAATGCTCCCCGGTACTTGCGAGAAGGCGCTGGTGTCGTAGGTCGAACCGGTCTGGCGCGAGTGCGCGGTCATCACGCCGGCAATCAGCTCATGCTCGCGCCCGCCCAAGGTGAACGGGCCGGAGACGTTGACGTCGGCGGTGTTCTGCACGCGATGGCCTTCCCAGCGGCCCCAATACAAGAACATGCCCTCGCCGGTGGCGCGATCAGGATTGCCGCCGCTGGCCGAGGCGAGTTGCGTATCGTGATCGGTAGTTTTCTGGTCGAGGCTGACCTTGAATTTCCAGTCATTAGCCAGCGCCTGCTCCAGCGAGGCGAAGTAGGTGATGTTGTCGAAATCGCGGCGGCTCCAGTCAGCACCGGAGTTGAAATGACGCGGGAATTCGGTGCGGCCGCCATCGCTGAAGTACACCGGGTTGCCAGTCCAGGAACTGCCGCGCGGCGTGGTGCTGGATTTGTCGATGCCGAAGGTCAGCAGGGTGTCGTCGGTCAGGTCGGCTTCGAGGATGCCGTAGAACAGGTCTTTCTTCTGGCTGTAGTGATCGAGGTAGGAATTCTTGTCCGAATAGGCACCGACAAAACGCCCGCGCACATTGCCCGAATCGGTCAGTGACCCGGAGATATCGCCGACGGTGCGATAGGCATCCCACGAACCGACGGTGCCGCTAATTGACGCTTTGAATTCCTTGGTCGGCTTCTTGCGGATCAGATTGACGGTGGCCGATGGATCGCCGTTACCGGTCATCAGGCCGGTCGCGCCTTTGATCACTTCGACGCGATCAATGCTCGCGGCGTCGTCACCGTTGTTCGGATTTTCGCCGTACACGCCGTCGTACGGAATGTTCACGCCGTCGTACTGGAAGTTAGTGATAGCGAAGCCGCGCGCGGAAAACTCAGTGCGGTCGCTGTCGTACTTTTGCGTGGAAATGCCGGGGGTGTTGCGCAGTGCGTCGCCGACGCTTTGCACGCCGCGATCGTCCATTTGCTGGCGGGTGATGACCGTGACCGATTGCGGTGTTTCGCGAATCGACAGCGGCAAGCCGGTGGCCGACGACGTCGCGCCGGTGGTGTAGGAATGGGTGTCTTCGGTGACCGCACCGAGGCCTTGCGCGGAAATATTGGTGGCGCCCAGTTGCAGGGCTTCATCGGTTTTAGCGACGGTTTCAGCGGCGTGCGCGTGAAGGCTCAGCAGGGCCAGCGCCAACGGGCACAAGGCAAAACGAAAACGGACGTGCGACATGGAGATCCCTTTGCATCAAATCGATCGGTAGTTGAAGTGCTTCTGAGGGGTTAACCGAACGAGAACGGCAAAGGGGAACTGCGCACACCAAAAAACTTATGGGCAGTGCGTTCCCTGTGGCGAGGGGATTTATCCCCGATGTGGTGCACAGCACCACCAAAACCTGCGCCCTCGGTACTTCTGAAGAACCGTGTACTCAGATTTTTACGACTGCTGCGCAGCCGGTCGGGGATAAATCCCCTCACCACAGGAAGATGTGGATGGATCAGGGATCGGTGGTTTCAGCAGGTCAGGTTGAGGCGTTCATGCCACTGCGCAATGGATTCTTCGGGGTAGACGTCGAACTGCTTGTCCTTGTCTTTGGCGTCGACTTCGACCCACGATGCCTTCGAGCCGAGCATCAAGTGCGTGTGTTCCGGCGGTACCGGCAACGCGGTGTCGATGGCCGAGGCGAACGGGTGGATCAGCTCCGGCCACTCAGGGCTGAACAGCCACAAACCGCTGCCGCACACTGCGCAGAAATGCCGTTCCGCGGTGCTGCGGTGGGCGCGTTTTTCGCCTGGGTCTTTCATCTTTGCGTGGTAAATCGTGATGTTCTTGCGACCCTGCACCTTGAGCGTGGTCGCGTCGCCGCCGAGGTTGATCGCGTATCCGCCACCGCCCTGGGTTTTGCGGCAGATCGAGCAGTAGCAGCGTTGATACGGGTAGGGGTGGGCGCTGGTCAGACTGAACGTGACCGCGCCGCAGTGGCAGGAGCCTTCGAGGTGCATGATGGGGGCCTCCGGTTGGCTGGGATGGTTCGGGTTAGCCTAGAAGAGTTGTGGTGAATGTGCCGCCGCCTTCGCGAGCAAGCCCGCTCCCACAATTTGAAATGCATGCCCCTGTAGGAGCTGCCGAAGGCTGCGATCTTTTGACTCTGGTTAGTCAAACAACATCAAAAGATCGCAGCCTGCGGCAGCTCCTACTGGACTGGCGCAGTCCGGCCGGTCAGCATGTCCGCCTAAAAACAGGGATCAACAACCCATGCGACGACTCCCCTCACTGGCCGCCCTGCGAACCTTCGAATGCGCCGCTCGTCACGCGCATTTCGGTCGCGCCGCCGCCGAACTGTGCGTCACCGACAGCGCCGTCAGCCACCAGATCCGCCAGCTCGAAGAACAACTCGGCGTCTCTCTGTTCATCCGCGAAGGCCGGCAAATCCGCCCGACCATCGCCGCTGGCCGCCTGATGCAAAGCCTGCAGCAAGCTTTCGAATTGATCGGCGACGCCTGCGATGAGTTGCGCGATCCATCCTCGCTGGCCGTGCTGCGCCTGGCCGTGACCGCCGAACTTGCGCAAAAGTGGCTGATGAGCCGCCTCACCGATTTCTACGCGCGCTACCCGCACATCACGTTGCACCTCTACGAACAACCGATCGACGCCAGCGGCCCCGGCGAAGACATCGACCTGGCGATCACCTACGGCACCGGCCCGGCCGACAGCAGCGCTTACTTCGTTCGACCGTTGCCCGCGCTGCAGTTCTTCCCGGTGTGCAGCCCCGGCCTGTTTAACCAGGGCACGCTGAAAACTCCAAAGGATCTGGCCCGCCACTGCCTGCTGCATGACGATCAGGACGGCAAGACCTGGACCGCGTGGCTCACCAGCCATGCCGGCGATCAGCGTCCGCAGCGTCAGTTGTATTTCGCTCACGCGGGGTTGGCGCTGGAAGCCGCGGCGCAAGGGCAGGGCGTGGCAATGGGCGACAACCTCACCGCGCAGGAAGATTTGCAGAGCGGGCGGCTGGTGCGGCCATTTACCTCCAGCATGACTGCGCTCGGCCAATACGCGCTGGTCTGCGAGCGGGTGCGCCTGGAGCGTCCGGCGGTGGCGCATATGCTTGAATGGTTCAACGATCAGTTGGCTGATTGATGAGTTGAATTCAACTGTTCCGCAATATTCATCGTTGGCAGGCCCTTCGCCAACGCCCGTACTGTGTGGTCATTCCCATCGCGAAGACGAGGTTTGACCATGGCACGTTTGCTCGACTCCACCCCTAAACACGACGGCTTCCGTCTGCCCGGCGAATTCGAAAGCAAGTCCGGCTGCTGGCTCGGCTGGCCGGAGCGTACCGACGTCTGGCGCAACGGCGCCAAGCCTGCGCAGAAAGTCTGGGTGCAGATCGTTACCGCCATCTCCCACAGCGAACCGGTCACCGTTTGCGCCTCCGCTGCACAATTTGCCACGGCCCGTCGCCAGTTGCCGCCGCAAGTGCGCGTGGTCGAAATGACCTGCAACGACACCTGGTTCCGCGACAGCGGCCCGTGCTTTGTGGTCAACGATCAGAGCGGTGAAGTGCGCGGCGTCGATTTCGAATTCAACGCTTACGGCGGCCTGGACGGCGGCCTCTACTACCCGTGGGACAAAGACGATCAGATCGCCAGCAAAATCCTCGAAATCGAGCGCTTCGACCGCTATCGCGCGCCACTGATTGCCGAACTCGGCGGCATCCAGAGCGACGGTCAGGGCAGCATCCTCACCACCGAACAGTGCCTGCTCAACCGCAATCGCAATCAGCATCTGGGCAAAGACGAAGTCACCCGCCGACTCACCAATTACCTCGGCGCCGAACAAGTGATCTGGCTGCCACGCGGCTGCAAGTTCGACGAAACCGATGGCCACGTCGACGATCTCGCCTGCTTCATTCGGCCCGGTGAAGTGGTGCTGCAATGGACCGACAATCGCGACGATCCGCAGTGGGAAATCTATCAAGAGGCCTACGACATTCTGCGCAGCACCCGCGACAGCCGTGGCCGTGAACTGATCGTGCACAAACTGCCGCAACCGAACGTGCTCGAATGGACGGCCGAAGAAGCCGAAGGCCTGGATCAGCAGGACAGCACCCACACCCGTCAGGCCGGCACGAAAATCTGCGCGTCGTACATCAACTATTACGCCGGCAACAGCTCGATCGTGGTGCCGCTGTTTGGTGATCGTCAGGACAAAGTCGCGATGGCGACGCTGGCCGAACTGTTCCCGCAGCACAAGATCGTCGGCATTGAAAACTCCCGGGAAATTCTGCTTGGCGGCGGCAACGTGGCGTGCATCACCATGCCGCAGTACGCCGGCACCCCTGACCATAAGAAGGGAGCGTGACCATGCGCCTGCACAAACTGACTCAAGCGTTATTGCTGGTGCTTGCACCCTTGTGGGTGCAGGCTGCCGACACCGCCAAACCGGTGGTTAATCTGTACATCTGGGGCGAGTATCTGGCCCCGGATACCTTGAAGAATTTCGAGGCAAAAACCGGCATTCATGTGGTTGCCGATCATTTCGATTCGCTGGAAACCGTCGAAACCAAACTGCTCACCGGGCGCAGTGGCTACGACTTGGTGCTCACCGCTGGGCAGCATCTGTCGCGGGCCATCGAAAGCGGTGCGATCCAGCCGCTGGACAAGGCGCGGGTGCCGCACTTTGCTGGGGTCGGTGAAGAATTCCGTCAGCACATGGCGGTGTTCGATCCGGGCAATCGTTACGCCGGGATCTACGCGTGGGGCACCACGGGCGTGGGCTATCAGGAGGAGGCGGTCAAAAAGCGGTTGCCCGATGCGCCAAAGGACAGTTGGGCGATGTTGTTCGATCCGGCGGTGGTGTCGAAATTCGCCGACTGCGGGGTGAGCCTGCTCAATGATCCGAATGAAGTGTTTGCGGCGGTCATGAAATACATGGGCCTGGACATCAACCAGCAGAATCTCGATGACCTGAAACTCGCCGAGCAGCAACTGGCGAAGATTCGTCCGTATATTCGCTACTTCGACAATGACCTGAACATCAGCGATCTGGCCAACGGCAACACCTGCGTGGCGATGTCGTGGAATGGCAATGTGGCGATTGCGGCGGGGCAGGCGGAGGCGGCGAACAAGCCGTTCAAGCTTAGCTACCGGATTCCGAAAGAGGGTACGTTGATCTGGTTTGACGCGATGGTGATCCCCAAGGATGCACCGCATCCCGAGGCCGGGCTGGCGTTGATGGATTATCTGATGACGCCTGAGGTGATGGCGCCAATTACGGACACCATCCATTACGCCAATGCGATCACGGCGGCGGATGGTTTGGTGGATGCATCGATTCGCAATGATCCGGGGACGTATCCCTCGGCTGAAGTGCGGGCTACGTTGTATAGCAAGAATGACAATGGCAAAGCGTTCAACCGGGCGCTGATTCGGGCGTTTAGCCGGTTGAAGTCAGGGCTCTGAGATTTGTGTTGGATGTCCCGACGCCTTCGCGAGCAAGCTCTGCTCCTACATCGGAATGCATGCCCCTGTAGGAGCAAAGCTTGCTCGCGAAGGCGCCAGTCCAGACAACCAAAATCCTGAATCAGCTACCACCCTCAGTCCGCCGACTACTCACCTCAGCCGGCACATCATCCCCCGCCATACGTTTGCGAAACAACGCCGCCCGCGCCAGCAGCAACGTGGTCACCGGCACCGTGATCGCCAGCAAAATCGGAATCAACCACGCGTGCAGCACCGGCCCCGATTTCAGCGCCGAAAAGCAAATGATCGACGCCAACGCCACACACCAGGCACCCAACGTCGAAGCCAGTGCCGGCGGGTGCATGCGCTGAAAATAATCCTTCATCCGCAGCAATCCGGTCGCACCAATTAGCGCAAACACACCGCTGAGCACCAACAGGATCGCCACCGGAATCTCGACCCACAGAGACAATTCAGCATTCATTCGATCACCTCGCCACGCAGCAGAAATTTCGCCAGGGCAAACGAGCCGACGAAGCCGAACAGCGCGATCAGCAGCGCCGCTTCGAAATACGTGTCACTGGAATAGCGAATGCCCAGCGTCAGCATCATCAGCATCGCGACGATGTACAGGTAATCCAGCGCCAGCACCCGATCCTGCGCCGAGGGGCCCTTGAACAGGCGAATCAGCGTCAGCACCATGGCCAGCGAAAACAGGAACAGCGTCAGCAAAATCGCGTTCGACAGTAATGGGCTCATTCGAAGATCTCCATCAACGGCCGCTCGTACGTGGTTTTGAAGTGCTCGATGAATTGCACCTCGTCATCCAGATCCCAAACGTGCAGCAACAGAATGCTGCGATCCAGCGCCAGTTCCGACCACACCGTGCCGGGCACCACGGTGCAGATTGCCGCGAGCGCAGCCAGACCGTTGGCGTCGCGCAGATCCAGCGGCACTTTGATAAACCCGGAGCGAGGTGGGCGGCGCCCGGCATTGAGTACGCCCCAGGCCACGATCAGGTTGGAAGCCACCACGTCGCGTCCTACCACCAATAGCAGGCGCAGAATTGTCAGCGGCCGACGAATGCGCACCTGCTTCGGGCGCAGTTTGCGCATCATCAACGGCGCGCAAAAACCGAGGATCGCACCGATCAGCAGATTGCCCGGGCTGACCGACAGATTCAGCACCAGCCATAGCAGCCACAGCGCCAGCGACAGCAACGGTGCAGGAAAGATACGCTTCATGGCTGCACCTCCAGCATCGCCGCTTTGGCTTCCGGACTTGGTACGGCGCGGGTGCCCAGCACCGCCATCACGTACTGCTGCGGATTGTTCAGCGCATCGGCGGTGGCCTGGGTGAAGCGCATCAGCGGCTCAGCCTTGAAGGTGAGGACGATGCTCAAACCCAGCAGCAGGAAAATCGGCGCGCATTCGAGTTTGCGCAGCAGCGGCGAAGGTCGTTCCTCAGGCGTCCAGAAACGCTGAATACCCAAGCGCGAGAACGCCATCAGCGAGCCCAGCCCAGAAAGAATCAGCAATGCCAGCAATGCCCATGCGGCCATCGGAATCGGCTCCCCGGCACCCAGTCCCAATGGATTGAGCAGGGCGCTGATCAGGTTGAGTTTGCCGATGAATCCGGATAGCGGCGGCATGCCGATGATCAGCAGGGCGCAGGCGATGAAGCTCAAACCGAGAAACGCCATCGTCCACGGGATGACCTGGCCGACCACGGCTTTTTGCTCGTCGTCGAGGTTGATGCCTTTGGGCGGTTGCAAGGATTCTTGCGGGCGCGGCAGCATGTCGCTTTCGTCTTCCAGCGGGATTTCGTTGGCCGAGCGCGAACGTTCGATCAACTCTGCCAGCATGAACAGTGCGCTCAAGGCCAGCGTCGAGCTGACCAGATAAAACAGCGCCGCGCCGATCAGGTTCGGCTGAGCGAAACCGACCGCCGACAATAGAATCCCTGCCGACACCAGAATGCTCAGGCTGGCCATGCGCTCCAGACGTTGCGCCGCGACAATCGCCAGCGCGGCGCAGGCGATGGTCACCATGCCGCCGTAGATCAGCCATTCGCCGCCGAAGTACGCCGAAGCACCGGCCTGCCCGGAGAACAGCAGCGTCCACAGACGCAGCAGGGTATAAACGCCGACCTTGGTCATGATCGCGAACATCGCCGCGACCGGCGCACTGGCCGAGGAATAGGCCGGCACCAGCCAGAAATTCAGCGGCCACATGCCGGCCTTGGCCAGAAACGCAACGGCGAGAATGCCCGCGCCCGCGTGCAGCAAGCCACGGTCGGCTTCCGGCACCAGCGGAATTTTCAGCGCCAGATCCGCCATGTTCAGCGTACCGGTGACGCCGTAAATCAGCGCCGCGCCGATCAGGAACAGCGACGAGGCCAACAGGTTGATCGAGATGTAATGCAGCCCTGACGACACCCGCGCCCGACCCGAGCCGTGCAGCAACAGGCCATAAGACGCGGCGAGCAAGACTTCGAAGAACACGAAGAGGTTGAACAGATCCGCCGTGAGGAACGCGCCGTACAGGCCCATCAACTGAATCTGGAACAGCGCGTGGAAACTCGAACCGGCGCCGTCCCAACGCGCCATCGCGAAGAGCAGGGCGCTGACGCCGATAATACCGGTCAGCACCAACATCAGCGCCGACAGTCGATCGACCACCAGGACTATGCCGAACGGTGCCTGCCAGTTGCCTGGCAGGTACACGCCGATGGAGCCGGGCACGCCGGTGGTTTGCGTCCATTGCAGCAGCATCACCGAAATGAAGAGACCGACGAGGCTGGAGAACAGGTTGATCTTCGCCTTCAGCGGCCGGTGCCGTTCGCCGAGCATCAACATGATGGCGGCGGTCAGCAGCGGCAGCAGAATCGGTGCGGCGATCAAGTGAGTCATCGCCATCATTCTTTAGGCTCCCGGCCATCAACGTGGTCAGTGCCGGTCAAGCCGCGCGAAGCGAGCAGAACGACGAGGAACAGCGCGGTCATGGCAAAGCTGATAACGATTGCGGTCAGCACCAGCGCCTGTGGCAGCGGGTCGGTGTAGTGCAGCAAGTCCTGAGTCACGCCGTCCTTGATCACCGGCTCCTTGCCGATAAACAGGCTGCCCATGCTGAAGATGAACAGGTTGACGCCGTAGGACAGCAGGCACAGGCCCATGACCACTTGGAACGTCCGTGGCCGCAGGATCAACCAGACGCCGGACGCGGCGAGGACGCCGATGGCGATTGCGATGACTTCTTCCATCAGACGGCTCCTTTGCTGGCGACGGATTTGGGCAGCGATGCGGTCTTGTGACCCCGCACCGATTGGTGGGCGAGGGCGGTGAGGATCAACAGCGTTGAACCCACTACTACGCCGTATACGCCGACGTCGAAAAACAGCGCGCTGGCGATATGAATGTCACCCAGCACCGGCAAGCTGAAATGCCAGGTGTGCGTGGTCAGGAACGGATAGCCGACCAGCATCGCCCCCAACCCGGTGACGGTGGCGAACAGCAAACCGGTGCCCATCCAGCGCAACGGTCGCAGGCTCATTTGCGCCTCGACCCACTGCGTGCCGGCGACCATGTATTGCAGGATGAACGCCACCGACATCACCAGACCGGCAACAAAACCGCCGCCCGGCTGATTGTGCCCGCGCATGAACAGGTAGAACGACACCACCAGCGCAATCGGCAGCAGCAGGCGAACCAGCACCGCCGGCACCATCATGAAACCGAGCGCGGTGTCGCTGGCCGAACGCGGGTTGACCAGATCGGTGACCACGTCGGGTGCCAGCAGGCGTTGCTGAGCCGGCAACTGCATACTTTCTTTCGGTGGGCGGAAACGGCGCAGCAGGGCGAACACGGTCAGCGCCACGGCGACCAGCACGGTGATTTCACCGAGGGTGTCGAAACCACGGAAATCCACCAGCATCACGTTGACCACGTTGCTGCCACCGCCCTCGGGCATGGCGCGGCTGAGGTAGAACGAGGAAATGTCGTTCGGCGTCTGCCGCGTCAGCATCGCGTAGGACAGCAGCGCCATGCCGCCGCCGACGGCAATCGATAGCAACAAGTCGCGCAGACGACGAATGCGGGCCTTGCGCAGGGTGCTCGGCAACGGCGAAACCTCTTCGATCCGTCGTGGCAGCCAGCGCAGGCCGAGCAGGATCAGCACCGTGGTGACCACTTCAACAGCCAGTTGCGTCAGCGCCAGATCCGGCGCGGAGAACCAGACGAAGGTCACACAGGTCATCAGGCCGCAAACGCTGACCATGGTCAGTGCGGCGAGACGGTGATACTTGGCCTGCCAAGCGGCACCGAGGGCACAGGCGATCGCCAGCAGCCACAGGGTCACGAAGACGATCGAGCCGGGGATCTTCGGCCGGTCGCCCCAGCTCAGCGTGCTGTGCAGCATCGGGATCAGACCGGCGAGCACCGCGGCCAGCACCATCAGGAACAATTGCATCTGCAGACGCTTGGTGCCCAGACGTCGCTCGACGCGACGGGCCATGCGCATCATCACCACCAGGCTGCGTTCGAACAGGCGCTTGCCGTTGAAGCGTCCCACCAGTGGCGGGTACTTGAAGCGGCCAAGTTTGAACTGCTTGCGCAGCAGCAGGTACAGAACGATGCCGCCGGACATGGCGATCAGGCTCATGATCATCGGCGCATTCAGGCCATGCCAGATCGCCAGGCTGTATTCCGGCAGCACACCACCGACCACGGGCAGCGCCGCAGCGGCGAGGAGCGGGCCGACGATTTGCGCCGGGAAAATCCCCACCAGCAAGCAGGTGAACACCAGCAACTCAACCGGCGCGCGCATCCAGCGCGGCGGTTCGTGCGGGGTGTGCGGCAGGTCGGTGGCCGGCGGGCCGAAGAACACATCAACGGTGAAGCGCAGTGAGTAAGCGACGCTGAACATGCCGGCGATGGTCGCGACAATCGGCAACGACATTTCTACCCAGGCCGTGGCGTTGATGAACACGGTTTCGGCGAAGAACATCTCTTTCGACAGGAAGCCGTTGAGCAACGGCACGCCCGCCATCGAGGCGCTGGCAACCATGGCCAGGGTCGCGGTGTAGGGAATCAGTTTGATCAGGCCGCTGAGTTTGCGGATGTCACGGGTGCCGCTCTCGTGGTCGATGATGCCCGCGGCCATGAACAGCGAGGCCTTGAACGTGGCGTGATTGAGGATGTGAAACACCGCCGCGACGGCGGCCAGCGGACTGTTCAAGCCCAGCAGCAAGGTAATGAGACCGAGGTGGCTGATGGTCGAGTAGGCCAGCAAGCCCTTGAGGTCATTCTGGAACATCGCGCAATACGCGCCGAGCAGCAGCGTACACGCGCCGGCGCCGCTGACGATGTAGAACCATTCTTCGCTGCCGGACAGCGACGGCCACAGACGGGCGAGCAGGAACACCCCGGCCTTGACCATGGTTGCCGAGTGCAGATAAGCAGAAACCGGTGTCGGCGCCGCCATCGCGTGGGGCAGCCAGAAGTGGAACGGGAACTGCGCACTTTTGCTGAGTGCGCCGATAAGAATGAGGGGCAGGAGGATAGGGTAGAGGGCATGTGCGCGAATCAGATCGCCGGCGGCCAGGACCTTGCCGAGGTCATAGCTGCCAACGACATGGCCGAGAATCATGACCCCCGCCAGCAGGCATAACCCGCCGGCACCGGTGACCATCAACGCCATGTAGGCGCCACGTCGGGCGTCGGCGCGGTGGTGCCAATAGCCGATCAGCAGGAACGAGAAGAGGCTGGTCAGCTCCCAGAAAAACACGATCTGGATCAGGTTGCCCGAGATTACCAGGCCGAGCATGGCGCCCATGAACGCCAGGAAAAACGCGAAGAAACGCGGCACCGGATCATCCGGCGACATGTAATAACGGGCATATAAAGAAACAAGTGTGCCGATGCCGAGCACCAGCATCGAGAACAGCCAGGCGAAGCCGTCCATGCGCAGCACGAAGTTCAGACCGAGGCTGGGCAGCCACATGAATTCTTCGCGGATGACGCCGCCGTGGGCGATTTGCGGGTACAGCATCGCGACCTGGACGGTACCGATCAGAGCGACCAGACCTGCCAACAGGGATTCGGTGTTACGCGCGTTGTGTGGCAGCACCGCTGCCAGACAGCTGCCAATGAATGGCAGAAGCAGTAGAACTATCAGGGACATAGGCTTCTAATCTGCGGAAGTTTGTGAAGCATCATACGTGCCAGCTCCCCGATCACCAAACGCCAGGATGTCTCAGAATCCTACAAAGTAGTCTGAACGTCTGACTATTTTAGATAGGACAACGATCCTGTCATGGGCTTCTGGCTCCCATCACGCTCATGAATCGCTGAAGCAGCGTGATCTGAGATGTGGGCGGTTTCCCCGCGTTATGTATTTATTTTAATGCTGGTCATGGTCCCTAAAAAATTGTAACTACTTTTTGCTTTGAGGGTCATTTTCAAATATTTTTATGTTTATGAGAGCGTTAGGAGTGAAAAATTCTCACTCCAAACTCGATAGTATTAACACCCTATTCAAAGAATAAGGTGTTTGTTACAAAACCCATTGCATGGGGTGAGAAATGACGCGGCGCTCATTATATGGCAGCATCTATGGCTTCAGTTACAAAATCCGCAATAAAATCTAGGCCAATGTCACCCCAGTCAAGATTCCATCTTTCTGCTTTGTCAAGAGCCCATAGAGCGACAATCGGATGATTTGTGTCGAGATTATATTCGCTAATGAGCTTTGCGCTATCGGTTAGGTGCATCTTTTGGTTTGCATCTAGTTTGGCAACTGTGTGGGCGGTGGTGACTGCTGCAAACAGTAAGTTCCTGTAATGGTCCCGAGACCCTCCAGGAACCGCAAGCGTTTTGTCTAGAAGAGCGAGTCCCGCGAAGTTAGTATAGGCTAGTCTAGTTATTGAGGAAAAATAACGACGTTGTCCATCAGGGTCTCCGCCTCCGGATGTAATACCTAGATCAATTTTTGCCTTGAAATGGGAAAGTAGCAGTTTGGCAACATCGTCCGGAGTATGATTGTCGATATCAATATTGATTCGGCAAACTCGAAAGTTATCCATGCCCAAGAAATTGTAAACCCGAAATTGCCACGTCCGAGGATTGCGCGGAAGAGCGGAAGGTCCATTTGTTTCGAACCGATTTCTAGCGGTAGGGCTCACATACACTCCGTCTATGAAACACCAGTTTGGTTGTAAATCATTCCTACATTCTTGCCAGCCTATAGGTGAGATGGAGGGACGGGTGAACGCAAATCTAGCATCATAAGGAACATAATTCGGCTTAGTATTAGACTTGGCCAATCCAAACACATCAGCAACATCAAGTCCGTGAATTTTGTCATCACTAATTAGGTAGCACCAGGTTTTCATGCATGACTCCCTTTGTTTCTGATTGTTGGTTGAATTGCAGAAGGGATGTTTGAGCACTAGGTAGAGGATGCCAACTGTCATAAATACCAGGTTTTTAGATCATTTCTAAATAACCTATATAGCTAAGTATTAGTGTGTCCTAATTTTAATGAGAACGGCTTGCGTTGCATATTGCTACTGTTTCAGATGCTCCCGAGATTGCATGATAAGGATCTGTCTGGCGATTAGCATGGATTTGCAGATATGTATCTTTCATTTTTGAGCTTGCTGGTTGAACTCAGCCTCCGCTTCAACAGTTTTACCCTTGCCCTTCAACTCACTGACAATCACCGCCACGACAATCAAACCAGCCCCGACCAGCGCAATCGCCGGCAACCGCTCGCCAGCAATCCGCCCGACGATCCCGGCCCACACCGGCTCACCGGCATAGATCAAGGTCGCCCGCGTCGGCGAAACGCTCTTCTGCGCCCAGTTCATCGCCACCTGAATTGCCGCACTCGCCGCACCCAGGCCCAATGCAGTCACCAACAGCGTCCAGGAAAACTCCGGAATCAATTCGCCCGTGGGCACCACCAGCAGGAACGACAGCACCGACGTCGTCGCCAGTTGCACCACCGTCACCCGGCGCACATCCACCTGCCCAGCGTAGGTGCTGATCAAAATAATCTCGGCGGCGATCGCGATGGCGCTGATCAGCGTGGCAATTTCACCCGGACTGAAATTCAACGAAGCCCCCGACGGCCCCGACAACAACATCAAGCCGGTGAACGCCAGCATGATGCCAATGCTCGGCATCAACCCCGGCCGCCGTCCCAGCACCAGCCATTGCAGCAGCGGCACGAACGGCACGTACAACGCGGTAATGAACGCCGACTGGCTGCTCGGGATCGTTTGCAAGCCAACCGTTTGCAGGCCGTAACCGAGCATGATCGCCACGCCAATGAAGGCGCCGGCCTTGAGTTCAAACAGGGTCAAGTCGCGCAGATGCCGCCACGAGAACAACGCAACGATGCACGCCGCTGCAGCAAATCGTAGGCCGACAAAGAACATCGGGCCGCTGACCGTCATCGCGTGCTGCACCAGCAAAAAGGTGCCGCCCCAGATCATGGTAATCAGTACCAGCACGCACTCGGCTTTGCTGAATCTGGAGAAACGGAGGGAAGTGGGGGAGCTGTTCAACGACGTCATGACCTTGCGCACTATAAAAGGCAGGACGCACAATGCGCCCAACGTTGCGCAGTATACTGCCCAACCTCACCGAGTGAGCAATATAGTGCCCAAAGATTCCGCTCCAAGAACGTCCGTCCTTCAACACGTCAGCCAGAACGTGAGACGTCTGCGTCACGCTGCCGACATGAGCCAGACGGCGCTGGCCGAGAAATCCGGAGTCAGTCGACGGATGCTGGTAGCGATCGAGGCCGGAGAAAAGAACGTCAGCCTGACCACCCTCGACCGCGTCGCCGCCGCGCTGGAAGTGGCATTCAGCGATCTGATTCAAGCGCCGGATGCGCGCGATCCGAGCCGCATCAACGAACTGGCGTGGGCTGGCACGCTGCCGGGCAGTAAAGCCGTGCTGTTGTCCAAAGCCACCGCCGCCCGTGAAGTCGAGCAGTGGGAATGGTGTCTGGCGCCGGGCGAGGTGTATCCGTCGCAACCGGATGCCGAGGGCTGGAGTGAGCAGATTTATGTGTTCGAAGGGTGCCTGACGCTGATGCTCGGCGACGTGCCGCAGCATATTGGTACAGGGGAGTTTTTTATGTTTGCGAGCAATCAGCCACATACCTATCGCAATGACGGGGATGTGCCGGCGCGGTTTGTGCGCAATGTGGTGATTTGAATGGAATACAGCGCAGACATCCTGATCATCGGCGGTGGCCTCAGCGGTACGATGCTGGCGGTGCAACTACTGCGGCAACCGGGCCAGCGAAAAATCCTGATCATCGAACCCCGCGCCGAACTCGGTCGGGGTGAGGCCTACAGCGCAGTCGAATTGGGCCATACGCTCAACGGCAACGCTGCACGAATGAGCGTTGATCCAGACAACCCTGACGACCTCACACAATGGCTGACCGAGCACATCGTGGGGGGCGGTTGGCCTGAGTCTGCCGAGCAGAATGTGCCAATCAGCGAGCTGTTCCCACCGCGCGGATTATTTGGGGTCTACGTGCAGCAACGTCTGGCCGAAGCCCGGGCAGTCGGCGCTCGATATGGTTCGATCGTCGAGCATGCTCGCTCAGAAGCTGTTGATCTGCAGGTGCGCGAAGATTGCGTGCAGATCACTTTGAGCGATGGACAGAACCTGCAAGGTTCATTCGCAGTCATCGCCACCGGCATGTTTCCCGCCGCGCGCACGCCGCAGACCGAATCCAGTGGGCTCAACGCCGCTGCGCTGGATCCGTGGGACGTCGCGGCCATGCGCCAGCTCGATTCGCAATCCACCGTGCTGATCATTGGCTCCGGCCTGACCATGGTCGATGCGGTGGTTTCGCTGGAGCAGGCCGGGCATCGCGGGCCGATCGAAGTGTTTTCTCGCCATGGCTTGCTGCCGCACGTACGCCGGCAACCGCCAGCGTGGGTGGATTTTCTCGCCGAGGATCACAGCATTCGAACACCACGGCAGTTGCTGCGCGAGTTGCGCCGCCATTGTCGTGAGGCGGTCGCGCAAGGCATCGACTGGCAGGCTCCCCTCGATACGGTTCGGGCACATATCGGACGGTTGTGGAGTCAGGCGAATGACGTGCAGCGGCGACAATTCGTACGGCATGTGCGGCCATGGTGGGAAAGCCATCATCATCGTTCGCCGCCGTTGAGTGCTGAATTGCTGGCGCGGTTGCACAGTGAAGGGCGGCTGCGGATTCAGGCTGCATCGTTTAAAGGGCTAGAGCCGACAACTGATGGTGGCGTGAATATTCGCATCCGCCGTCGTGGCGAGGTTGAGACCACTGTGGTTCACGGTGCAGCGTTGATCAACTCCAGTGGCATCGAGTACGACTGGCGGCGCGTGGCGCGTCCGTTGCCAAAGCAATTGCTCGCGCGTGGATTGGTGCAACCAGGGCCGTTGGCGTTGGGGATTGCGGCAGTGGATGGCGCGGTGATGGATGCGGAAGGGCGTGTAGCCAGTCGACTGTTTGCGATGGGCCCGCCGTTGCGGGGGATGTGGTGGGAGAGTACGGCGGTGACGGATGTGGCGTTGCAGGCGAAGGCTTTGGCGATACGGCTGTTGGGTTGAGGGTGTTTGCGCTGACCTCTTCGCGAGCAAGCCCGCTCCCACAATTTGGAATGCATTTCAAAATGTGGGAGCGGGCTTGCTCGCGAAGGGGCCGTCCGCTTCAAAAACCTTGTTGAATGAACGACCGATATCGCGAGCAGGCTCACTCCTACAGTGTCAGGCGATGACCCAAAGGGTTACGCCACCACGCGATAACACGGCACATACGCCGCGCCGCCCGGCAGTTTCATCCGGTGCTGGGCGACGAAGGCTTTGAGCAGTGCGTCGAGCGGTTGCATGATCGCTGCGTCACCACGGATCTGATACGGCCCGTGTTCTTCGATCAAACGAATGCCCTTGTCTTTGACGTTCCCCGCCACGATCCCCGAGAACGCCCGACGCAGGTTCGCCGCCAGTTCGTGCGGTGGCTGGTCGCGGTGCAGTTTCAGATTCGCCATGTTTTCGTGGGTCGGATCGAACGGACGCTGGAAGCCTTCGTCGATCTTCAGCAGCCAGTTGAAGTGGAACGCGTCGTTGCGCTCGCGACGGAACTGCTTCACTGCTTTCAGGCCCTGAGTCATCTGTCGTGCGACTTCGGCCGGGTCGTCGATGATGATTTCGTAGTGCTGCTTGGCCGCTTCGCCAAGGGTTGCGATAACGAAGGCGTCGAGCTGCTCCAGATACGGTGCGGCGTGTTTCGGCCCGGTGAGAATCACCGGGAACGGCAGGCCTTGGTTGTCCGGGTGCATCAGGATGCCGAGCAGGTAGAGAAATTCTTCCGCCGTACCAGCGCCGCCCGGGAAGATGATGATGCCGTGGCCAACACGCACGAACGCTTCCAGACGTTTTTCGATGTCCGGCAGGATCACCAGTTCGTTGACGATCGGGTTCGGCGCTTCGGCAGCGATGATGCCGGGCTCGGTCAAGCCGAGGTAGCGGCCACCATGAATACGCTGTTTGGCGTGGGCGATGGTTGCGCCTTTCATCGGGCCTTTCATCACGCCGGGGCCGCAACCGGTGCAGATATCAAGGCTGCGCAGGCCCAGTTCGTGGCCGACTTTCTTGGTGTATTTGTATTCTTCGGTGTTGATCGAGTGGCCGCCCCAGCACACCACGATTTTCGGTTCGACGCCCGGGCGCAGGGTGCGCGCGTTGCGCAGCAAGTGGAAGACGTAGTCGCTGATACCTTGCGAGGTGGTCAGGTCGATGCGCTGGCTGTCGAGTTCGTTTTCGGTGTAGACAATGTCGCGCAGGGCGCTGAAGAGCATTTCACGGGTGCTGGCGATCATCTCGCCGTCGACGAAGGCGTCGGCCGGAGCGTTCAGCAGCTCCAGGCGCACACCGCGATCCTGTTGGTGAATGCGAATTTCGAAGTCCTTGTAGGCTTCGAGGATGGTCTTGGCGTTATCAACATGGGCGCCGGTGTTGAGGATGGCCAGGGCGCACTGGCGGAAGAGGGTGTAGGTGCTGCCGGATCCGGCTTCGCTCAGTTGCTGAACTTCACGTTGAGAAAGGGTTTCCAGGCTGCCTTTCGGGCTGACCGAGGCATTGATTACGTGTCGTTGGGTCATGCAATGATCCTTAAAACGATGTCATCTCAAGACTAGGCGATGGCATCCGAATAGTGTGTATCCATGAATGAAGATGGCACGATCTGCGCTGTACCGCCATGTCCCCGTTGGACGCTGAAAAGATGAAAAGGAGCCCCAGCATAGCTAAATCCCTCGTGGAGGCGATAATGCGCCGGCGAGTTTTTTTGTTTGCCCCTTTTGTCGCTCAAGGAAGTCATTTGTGATGTTCGAGATTCAGCCGATGGACGCCGCCACCTTTCGCCAGCAGACCCGGCGCAGCACGATCATCATTGCCGTGCTGTTCCTGGTACTGGCGATGTTTTTTTCCAGCGTGGCAGTCGCGCTGTTCGGTGAGCCCGGCGGCGATAACCTGCGGTTTAACGTGGGCGGGGTGTTTCTGGCGTTTCTGCTGACGGCGGCCCTGCTGCGCGGGCGCTTCTGGAATCAGAGCTGGATGGCCCCAGCGGTGTATAGCTGGCGGCTCAAGCGCAGCCTGATGAGCATCACCAATGTGATGCATCAAGTGACAGCGGCGGTGGAGAAGAACGATCCGACGGCGATGAAAGTGCTGCGCTTCTATCATCTGGGGCTGACGCAGATGCATGAACTGGACGGCAATTCCAGCGATCATGGGCAACTGTGGCGGGAAGTCGAAGCGCATAAAGAGCGGATGCAGACGCTGGGAATCGATACCGAGCAGACGCGTCTGGATCCGGCCTGGCTGGAAAATCTGAAGCAAGCGTCGCGTTAAAGCGCGTGCTTGCTGCGCAGTTTCCATGCGCGGAACAGGCGACCGTAGACCAGCAGATTGACCGCCAGCACCACGCTGCCCAGCGCCAGTTGAATCTGTGGAGTGAGCCCGGCCGGGTAGATGATCGGCCAGACGTAATGCTCGATAAAACCGCCGGCGTATTCGGTCTGCCCGGCAGCGTGGCGCATCAGGTTTTCCCAGTAGGTCAGCGGGCAGGTCAGGTGCAATACCTCGACCGCCACGCCCCAGGCCGCCGCTGGCAAATGCAGCCACATCACTCGTGGCCACTTGAGCACCAGCAACCCGCCAAACAGCACGAACAAAATAAAGCACAAATGAAATAGCACCAGCCCGTCGGCTGCGATTCGGTAGAGCATGTCGTCTCCCTGACGTGTTTGCGAATGCGCTATCTTACGCCGCTCGGGTGCTTACACGTCAGTGCGAAAATCGGCGAACTCGGCGCGCATCCGTCCGTTGTGTTTGGCCTGATACAGCAACTTGTCGACCTGTTCGACGAAGTGCAGCGGATCGCTGCCGACGGCGACTTGCGTGGTGCCAACCCCGAGACTCAAGGTGACCAGCGGCGACACCGCCGAATGCTCATGAGCGATCTGTTGCTGGCGGATCAGGTGCAGGCATTTGTGCGCCACCAGCCGTGCCGACTCTGCATCGGTTTCCGGCAGCAGCCAGACGAATTCTTCGCCGCCAATCCGCGCAATAAAGTCCCGTGGCCGATTGGCTGCCAGCGATAACGTCTTCGCGACCTGACGCAGGCATTCGTCGCCCTTGATGTGGCCGTAATGGTCGTTGTACTGCTTGAAATAATCGATATCGAGGATCAGCAACGACAGCGGCAAACCACTGCGTTGCGCGGTGGCCCATTCGCGTTCGAGCACGGTATCGAACATGCGCCGATTGGCGATCCCGGTGAGCCCGTCCTGAAACGAATATTCTTCCAGCTGCTTTTGCAGGCGGATCAGGTGTTCTTCGGTTTTTTTGCGCTCGCTGATGTCGAACATGAACCCCACCAGCGCCTCGACTTCACCGTCCTTGCGCACCACGTGCACGACATCGCGGATCCACACGTACTCGCCAGTGCTGGTCAGCGCACGGTAATCGGCTTCATGATCGACGCCGGCGCGTGACTGCGAAACACAGAATTCCACCACGTAATCGCGATCGTCCGGGTGCATGCGTTCGACCCAGTCGTTGACCCCGACCCAACTGTTTTGCTGCCAGCCAAGCAAGGTTTCGATCTGTGGGCCGATGTAGCTGAAGGTCATGGTTGCCCAGTCGATTCGCCACGGAATGGCTTTGGTCGATTCCAGCAGGGTCTTGTACACGTCGCTGTCGATGGCGGTCATGGCGGGCACGGTCTCGGAAAAGTCTTCAACGGAAAAATCCAGCGCCAGCATGTTGCTAGCATTGAGGCGTTGCAAGCAGTTGGCCGATGAACGGCTGACTCGGGCCGATTTCCCACAAGTGCGCAAGATTGTTCAAGCCAAAAAGCAGCGTTTGCTGGCACAGTCTTCGGCCGTTTCTCTGGTTGAAGGGCGTTATGTCTGACTCACTTTTACCGCGCAGTGCGTTTCTTCGCGGCGCTGTGGCGATCATGCCGTTATCACTGGCAACGGCGCCTTGGGGGCTGCTGGCCGGCTCCATGGCGATCGAAGCCAATCTCACGCCGCTGCAAGGGCAGGGCTTGTCGAGCATTGTGTTTGCCGGTGCCGCGCAACTGGTGGCGATTGGCATGCTCAAGGGCGGCGCGGGGATTTTCTCGATTCTGCTGACCACGGTTTTGCTGACCTCACAGCATTTGCTTTACGGCATGAGCATGCGTTCGGTGATTTCGCCGTTACCGGGACGCTGGCGGATCGGCCTGGGTTTTTTGCTCACCGATGAGCTGTTTGCCTTGACCAGTCAACACGATCGCCAGCAGTTCAATCGCTGGTATGCGCTGGGTGTGGGCCTGACGTTTTACATCGCCTGGAATCTGTTCACGCTGGCCGGCATCGTCCTCGGCAGCAGCATTCCGGGGCTTGAACATCTGGGCCTGGACTTCTCGATTGCCGCCACTTTCATCGCCCTGATCACACCGGTGGTGCGTAACGTACCGACGGTGGTGTGCGTGGCAGTGTCGCTGTTTTGTTCGGTGCTGTTCAGTTATTGGCAGTGGGGCTCGGCGCTGGTGTTGTCGGGGCTGGCGGGAATGACCGCAGGATTTATCTGCAACAAGCTGTATCGGGAGCGCACATGATGGTTTGGGCAGTGATTTTCGGCATGGGGATTCTGGTGTTCCTCAACCGTTACGTGTTTCTCGAGCCGCGTTTGCCGGTGCGCCTGAGCAGCAACGCGCGGCAGTTTCTCGGTTTTGCCGTACCGGGAATGCTCACCGCGATCTGCGGGCCAATCGTATTCATGCCGGACAAACAATTGAATCTGCAGTGGGACAATCCTTACCTGCTTAGTTCATTGGTGGCTATTGGCCTTGTTCTAGCCACACGCAACACTTTGCTCAGCATGTTGTTAAGCATGGCGTTCTTCTTTTTGTTGCGTTGGTGGTTGTAAGTAGCCTGAGCGAATCTGTTCTACGCTGTAAGGATGACCGTTTACTTGTGACAGGAGGTGGGCATGGCGACTGAGCAAGAACATCCGCAACGGGATGAAGATGACACAGACGAACCGACCGAAGAAGAGATCGAACGCGAGAAGCACAAGGAACAAACGTGGAAACGCGATGAAGGCAGGGACTTGTCGGATCCTGATCGCAAATTTTGATCCAAAAAAAAGCCCCTTGATTCAAGGGGCTTTTTCGTGGTTTTACAGATCTTCCAACTGCGTGAAATCGGGGTGTGAGGCCCGATAGCCCAAGGTTCGGTCGATCCAGGCATTGAGCTCGTTGACCATCACCGGCGGGTGGCCGGGATACCCTTCGAGGGTGGTGCGCAGGATGCGATCAATATTCGGGACATCACGCAGGTTTCGGGTCTTGATGTAGTGGCCGATAAAACAGTCGAGTTCAAAGCGTTCTGTCATCGACAGATAGACACACTCCAGGCCACCGACCTGTTTGATTGCAAAATCGTCGCGCAACTTATTTCTCTGCAAGGCTTGTAAATGTTTTAGTGGATTCCTGATTTATTGACTCTTTGGTCAATTGGTATACCAATCGGAAGGCGGCGCGCATGCTAGCTTTAGCGCTGGAAAATGTATGTATGACGATCGAAATGTCAGACAAGCGGTTAGTTCGCTCAAACGACTGTTTTACAGAGCCTGTCTCAAGCGTGAAACAGCCTTTGTAAAGATATGGAATCACCTGTAGGAGCTGGCGAAGGCTGCGATCTTTTGATTTGGTTTTTATAAATCAACATCAAAAGATCGCAGCCTTCGGCAGCTCCTACATGGATAGACGTACGGCTATGGTAGATGTTTAGGGCTGCTGGATGATCAAGCTGGGCCCCTGATTGCGTACGTTGCCGACCGCTTTGCCGACTTTGTGCCATTCGAATGCTTCACTGCTTTCCCCTTCGAACAGCAACATTTGCTCAGCGCGTTCATCCGGTGTCGCTGGATCCAGCCATTCGCGCACTAAGTCAGCGCGGAATACCACGGGGCGGCGATCATGAATATCGATCATCCCGCCAGCACTGTCGGCGGTGATGATCACGAAACCATCGTCGTCCCGCGCCGGTTTTTCTGGTGTAGGAAATTGCCCGATGGCAGCACAGAAAACCGGCCCATGATCCGCCCGACGAATCAGCCAGGGTTGTCGGGTTTTATCCTCGGCATCGACCCACTCAAACCAGTTGTCGACCGGCACGATCAGGCGCTGTTTCCAGATGGCCCGGAAGAACGGCCCATGGGCGACTTTCTCGACCCGCGCATTGATCGGCGCGGCGCGATCCTTGGCCCAATGCGGACGCCAGCCCCAGCGCAGGCTATCGGCGTAAATCTGCTGTTCGTGTTGATGAAGAATCGCCAGCGACGTGGTCGGCGCCGCGTTGTAATGCGCCAGTGGAGCATCGCCGACATGATTGATCAGTGCGTCGGGAATGCTCAGCACCGCGACAAAGTCATGGATGCCCCGGTACTGCGAGAGTCTTCCGCACATGGCTGAACCTCCGGTTGGACGCTTTCAGCTTAGATGCTAACGGTCATTCAATCCTTGGCGCCCTGACCGGTGAACGTGTCGCGCCAGTTCAGGCAGCGACGTTCGAGCGCTGCGAGCAAGCCATCGCTGAGTTTGCCAAGCAAGGCCAGCACGATGATCGCCGCCAGCACGATATCGGGACGCGAGGTTTCGCGGCCGTCACTGAGCAAATAACCCAGGCCTTTGGTTGCGGCGATCAGTTCGGCAGCGACAAGAAACATCCACGCCAGACTCATGCCGCTGCGCAGCCCGGTGAACAGGCCGGGCAGGGCGGCGGGCAACAGAATCCGCCGCACCAGTTGCAAGCGACTGAAACCGTAGATACGCCCGACTTCCACCAGTTTGCGGTCGATATTGCGGATCGCCGCGACTACGTTGACGTAGACCGGGAAGAACGCGCCGATGGCGATCAGGACGATTTTCGAGGTCTCGTCGATGCCCAGCCAAAGCAGCAAAAGCGGCACCCAGGCCAGACTCGGAATCGAACGCAACGCGGCGAACATCGGTTCCAGATAAGCCTCGGCTTCGCGGCTCAAACCGACCCACGCGGCGAACACCAACGCCAGGCTCGCACCAATGGCAAAACCCAGCAGCACACGTATCAGGCTGGCGCCGATGTGTTTCCACAGCGCACCTTCGGCAAGGTCGGTAAGCGTCACGGCGATCTCACTGGGTGCCGGCATCTGGTAGGACGGCAGCCAGCCGATGCGTACGATAATTTCCAGCACGGCGATGATCAGCAACGGCAACGCGAGGCCTTTCAGACGGCGCTGCCATGCCGGGTTGGAAACGGATTTCTGCCGTCGCGACAGAGCAAGTGGCGCGGGCAGGTCTTTGCTGTGACTGGTCATGATCAGGGCTCCGCTCACGACAAATCCGCGACGGGCGCGGATTCGTGGTGAGTCTGTTCAGTTACTGGCGGGCGACGGCTTGCTGCACACCGCTGTCGAGCAATTGATCGATGACTTGATCGACATTGACGCCACGGCGCACCAGTTCTTCCGATACCAGAATCGGCGCGGCAGCCTTGGAGGCGCTGACGTCGTTGGCGGTCAGTTGCGGGCTGCTCAGGTCGGTGCGCGACAGTTGCAGTTTGGCCACGTCCAGCGGCAGGCCGGATTCTTTGGCGAGGAGGGCGGCGAATTCATCAGGATTTTTCAGCGCCCATTCCCGCGCCTGCTCGTAGGCTTTGATCACGGTGTCGATGGTTTGCGGATGCTCCTTGGCGTACTGCTCGGTGACGCTGACCACGCCATAGCTATTAAAGGCAGGGTTGCGATAGAGCAAGCGCGAGCCGGCCTGAACCTGGCTGGCGGCCATGTGCGGATCGAGGCCGGCCCAGGCGTCGACGTCGCCTTTTTCCAGTGCAGTGCGGCCGTCCGGGTGTTGCAGGTGCACCAGTTCGACGTCATCTTTTTTCAGCCCGGCCTGTTGCAGGCTGCGCAGGGTGAACAGGTAAGGATCGGTGCCTTTGGTGGCCGCGATTTTCTTGCCCTTGAGGTCGGCAACGGTTTGGTACGGCGAGTCTTTGCGCACTACCAACGCTGTCCATTCGGCACGGCTGTACACGTAAACGGATTTGATCGGGCTGCCGTTGGCGCGGCTCAGCACAGCGGCGAGGCTGGCGCTGGAAGCGAAATCGACGCCGCCACTGTTGAGGTATTCCAATGACCGGTTGCTGCCCTGACTCAGCACCCAGCTGACTTTGGTTTGCGGCAAGGCTTTTTCGAGGAAGCCGAAATGTTTAAGCACTAGGCTGACTGGCGAGTAATAAGCGTAGTCGAGGTGCACTTCGGCCGGCGCGGTCTCGGCGGCGTGGGCGATCGGTTGCAGGCTCAGGAGAAGGGCGCTCGCAGCCAGCAGCGTTTTGATTCGAAAGAACGGGAAGAACGGTTTCATGGGGGAACGCTCCGGCAAAGGCACAGATTTCTTATGTCCAAAAAGATATTTTTAGCGAATGCTTCCTGCATGAATGGAATATTGCAGGCTCTGTGCCATATCCGTTTTAGCCCGTATTTATTGGGTTTTTCGCTGGTTTGCTCGTTTTGAACTGTTGCCTGGTGAACAGCATGCCGAGCCACTGTTGCGCCGCGAACAGTTGGAAACGACAGTGATGAGCTTATGCATTAATCGAATTTCAAAACTGAATATTAAGAGCGTTATGGTCTATGCAAATCCCCTTTGCAGGACTTGCCATGAAGCTTTCCCAATTCCTACGCAGTGCGCTGACTGCGGCACTGTTTGCTTCACCACTTTCCTACGCGGCCGAGCCAGTCGTCTTGCATATCGGCGATCAGAATTACTACAACATCCGCGCCTCTATTGAAGCGTCCGGTGTGTTGAAAGACGCGCCGTATACGGTCGACTGGAAACATTTCCAGGCCGCCGCGCCGCTGGCTGAAGCCTTGCAAACCGGCTCGCTGGATCTGGGCTTTTTAGGTGATTCAGGCTTTCTATTTCTGGCAGCCAAGCAGGCGCCGGTAAAGCTGATCGGCGTGTCGCGGCAAAACCCCGACACTATTGCGTTGCTGGTGCCGAAAGATTCCCCGGTGAAAACCATCGCTGATCTGAAGGGTAAAAAAGTCGCCTATTGGCCCGGTGCCTGGAGTCAGCAGTTGACCTTGCGCGCGCTGGAGCAGGGCGGTCTGCCGGAGAACTACGTCGATTTTGTCAAACTGATGCCGATCGATGCAGCCGCCGCGTTGCCGCAAGGCAGCATCGACGCGTTCCCGGTGTGGGAACCGTACATTTCCCAACAGATCGTGTTCTCCGGCGCGCGACCGATTCTGACCGCGAAAAACCTGATGCCGGGGCTCAGTGCCATCGCCGCGTCGACACCGTCGATCGACAGTAAACGTGAAGCCATCGCCGATTTCCTCGGGCGTTTGAAACTGGCGCGGGCGTGGGTCGACAGTCATACCGATGAGTACGCCGACCTCTGGGCGAAGAAGGCCAATCTCGATCAACAGGTTTCGCGGCACTGGTTGCGCCAGGCGCACATGACGGTCGGCCCGGTTGATCAGCAGGCAGCGACGGATCTGCAAAGCACTGCGGACTTCCTGTTCAAGGTCAAGGCACTGCCGACGCCACTGGCCACCGCCGGCATTATCGACACCTCGTTTCAGCAAGCGTTGGCGCACTGAGCAAGCGCCGGAACCAAACCCTGTGTACCTTATCCAACCTCGGCTCGCGGATCGGAGCGCAGGGATGGATAAGGGCGAGGGAGTTTTGCCAATCGACAACATGACGGCAGCGGTCGGGCTCAAGGCAAAACATGACATCGCTATTCAAAATATTCTGTGCTGCGGCCATCGCTTTCGGGCTGGCTGGCTGCATTGCCGCGCCCATCGAATTGACCGCGCAGACCGAAACACAGCTGAAAGCGCAGGCGCCGGTGCGTTTTTTGCTGACCTTCGATGATGGCCCCAGTGCTTCAAGTTTCTGGAATCCGTCGGCGACGTTGCTCGATAGCCTCAAAGACAACCCGATTCAGCCGGGCATCAAAGCAGTGTTCTTCGTGCAGACCCGCGCACCGAGGGCCGGTAACAGCGATATCGGTCGCGGCATCATGCGTCGCGAACACGATGACGGTCATATTCTCGCGTTCCACACTGCGACCCACTGGCACACCAATCACCGTTCACTGAGCCCGCAAGAACTTGAAGAATCGTTGAGCAATGGCATGGCAGACATTGCCGCGATTATCGGTGCGCCGCCGAAACTGCTACGTCCACCATTCTGGAATTACGACAAACGTACTTTCGCCGCGTATCAGCAGCATGGCTTGCACGTGTTGTTGACCGATTTAAGCGCCAATGACGGCAAGATCTGGGGCTTCAACGCCAGTCCGAGGCGTCGTGCGAACATGCTGCGGCAGTTGTCGGAAGTGCGTGAGCAGATTGCGCACGGAGAGTTTCCGGTGGTGGACGGTGTGATTCCGGTGGTGGTGACTTTCCATGATCTGAACCGCTACACCGCTCGGCATACGCGCGAATATCTGCAGATCCTGCTCGACAGTGCGGCGGCGACAGGCGTGCCACTGGCGGATCAGCCGTTTTATGTGGATCACGCAGCACTGGAAAAAGCCGCGCTGGCACGCACGGTTCAGCAAAGTTCTCAGCCGGTGCATTTGCCGGGGATCTGGAACTGGATCTGGGATCGTGATGCTGATTAAAGTCGCCTGAAAAATGTGAGGGAGTTGGCATTTTTCGGGGCGGCGGATTTCAAAACGCTCATCTATGCTCTACGGGTCGACCGACTCATCGCCTGCGAGGCGTGCCCCATGCTTGCCATTACGGACATTTGCCGCATTGTCGAATCCGGGTTTCCGGGGTTCACATGCAACTGCATTTCGACGCAGGGACTGCTACAGATCAAGGTGAGTGAGCCGGCCAGCGGCGACATCAAGTTGCAGCTCAATGGCGTTTCCCCGGAACACCTCGTCACCATCCGTGACATTTCCAACTTCATCGGTGAATTGCGCACGGAAATAAGCGCCGGGCGCCGGGCCTTCGCCGGTTAAGCCGTCATAAGCGCCGCTGAAACGCCTGAACGATGCGCAACGTCGCATCGCTGGTTTTCAGGTTGTGCACTGCGTTCAGCGGATGCCACATGCAATCGCTGATTTCATTCTGTGGACGTACTTCCTCAATGTTCAGCACCGAGGCCTCGTAGACGTGATGTTGCGTGCGGCCGCTCTGTAACTCCATCAAGTACAAAACGTCTTCGGCTTCCAGCCCGGTTTCTTCATGCAATTCGCGCACAGCCGCAGCGGCTTTGGTTTCCCCAGGCTCGACTTTGCCGCCGGGCAATGTCCAGCAACATCTGGGCTTGCGTACCAGGAGGATATGGCGATCCTGCTCGCAAATGACGGTGGCGCGTACTTTCATCTGTTACCTGTTTACCGGTTGTCACAAAAACGAAATAAAACTGCAATATTCGAGCCGGGCCTTTGTTTAAAGGTTCCCTGTGGATGTTGAGTATTGTTCTGCATCGAAAGTGCCTGATCATTGGCTGCCGGGCGGTCGGCCACTCCAGTAAATCAGGGTGTAAGGTTAAAAGCGTGAAGCTGAATAACCGTGTTGCAAAAGGAGGTACCCATGAGCATGCCCATGTTGAACAAGATGCACATGAACGGCTATGACGTACTCAGCGTGAACAGCGGCCCTTGGCGGGTTTGCACGCAAGGTGACCGACTGGCGTCATTTGCCAGCAGAGAGGAGGCGCTGGCGTATGCCGCAGCACTTCCTGGCTACAGAAAACGCTCGGTGAAAGCGCAAAGTCACAACGTTAGTTGAATCGTGGCGAGGGGGCTTGCTCCCGCTGGACTGCGCAGCAGGCCCTTTTAGGATAAAGAGCGAGGGCCGCTTCGCGACCCAGCGGGAGCAAGCGCCCTCGCCACAAGTGTCAGTGGACTTTGGTTCGGCTGATTGCGCGTGCCTTCACTTCCTTGGCATAAAGTTGCAGTCGCTCTTCGTCGCTTTGCAGCACTTCGCAAGAGCGCAGCACCGTTTGCGCGTCAGCCTCGTTGCCCGATTTGCGCAATTGTTCGGCAATGCGTTTGAGGTCGACCGCTGACCATCTCAGATCCGATGCGACGGCTTGCAGGTCGCGTTGAAGTTCGTGTTCGTATTCATTGAGCCGCATGATCACCTCCAGAACATTCTCGGTAAAAAAGAGTAGTCGTATTTTCGCCGGTGGGGCGGAGCGATGCTGTCATTAAGCTGAGCGGTTGTGAAAATTTGTCGAAAGCGCATCAACGGCGCAATGCCACGATGGATGTGTAACCAGTTACACGTTACATTCGCTTTTTTTCAGATTAGAGAAGCACCCATGCGGATATGGATCGGAAGTTTGACGTTGGCGGTATTGGCAGGTTGCTCCTTGCCGGCGTCACTGGTTCCGGGTGAACCCAATCTCAGCAAGACCAGCGAAAAAACGCCCAAAGACTACGCCGCGTGCATTTTGCCGCTGTGGCAGCAGGACGTTTCCAAGACATCGCAAACGTCGATTTCCAACGGTTATCGCATCACCGCGCCGAGCATCATCACGGCCGACGAGATTCTCGATATCGTCAAATACAAGGACGGTAGCCGCGTCTCGCTGTATCAGGGGCCGCCCTGGGCCAAGTCCGGCTCGTTGCGCAAATCGGTGCGTGACTGCCTGTAACGGCGTTCCCGGATGAAAAAAAAGCAGAAACCTCGGTTTCTGCTTTTTTATTGGGCGCTTGGTCAGTCAGTAATGTCGGTCAGCGTGATGGTGCCGACATTGCCTTTCTTCTCTCGGCGATCCTGAATCCAGTCTTCCACTTGCTGGCCGAATTCCGCCGGGGCCTTGCGCCCGACTTTTCTCGCGATATCGAGAATGGTTTGCTGGGCAAGTGCCTCTTCCATGCGCTTTTGCGCGGTCATCATCGCGCCGTGAATCGAGCAGGTGCCTTCGATGGCCCACTCCGGCGGATTGCCTTCAAACAGGGCGCAACGCCCCCGGATGTCGCGGCATTCGAAAATATTCTTGCGTCCATCGATGGCGTTGACGATGTCGAGCAGGGTGATTTCATCCGCCGGTCGCGCCAGGCTGAACCCTCCGCGCACGCCTTCACTGGCCACCACCAGTTTGCTTTTGGCCAGTTTGGTGAAGATTTTCGCCAGATATTCCACCGGCACGCCTTGCAACTCGGCGAGGTCGCGCACGCTGGCCTCGCGAGAATCACCACCATTGCCCACCAGAAATGCCAGGCAATGAATGCCGTATTCGACGCCTGCGCTGTAAAGAGACATTTTTATCTCCGACTTAAGTTGTCGTAAATATTATCAGCCTGAGGGAGGCTCGGCAATCTGTCTGCGTGGACTGATTTTGTTCTTTATGTGCTTGAAAGCAACAAGAATGGCTATTTTTGGCGGATCCTTATCATCCTGCTTGATCAGATTATTCGATCAAAACAATCGAATAATCTGACTTGTTGGTTTTATATCCGACCAATACAGTCGGCGCTATCGGAGTGGCGACGACGGGCCTCCGGCGAAATTCGTTTCACCTCTTTCAACGGCTTGGCTTTTTCTGGAGAAACACAATGAAGCAGCAGATTCTGGTTATCGGCGCAGGTTTTGGCGGTATGTGGTCGGCATTGAGCGCAACACGTCTGGTCGATCTGCAGGGGCGTGATGATGTTGAAATCAGCGTTCTGGCCCCGCAAGCCGAGCTGCGTGTACGTCCGCGTTTCTACGAACCGAATGCTCATCAACTGGCGGCACCGCTGGGTGAACTGTTCGAAGCAGTCGGCGTTCACTTCATCAAAGGCGCCGCGAACACCATCGATGTCGCAGCGAAAACCGTTGGCTACACCGATACGGCCGGGCAGCAACAAGTCTTCCACTTCGACAAACTGGTGCTGGCTTCCGGCAGCGGTCTGGCACAATCGGCCACGCCGGGTGTTGCTCAGCATGCGTTTGACGTTGACCAGATCGAAGCGGCCATGCGTCTGGAAACCCATCTGAAATCCCTCAGAGACCAACCGTCAAGCAAGGCGCGCAATACCGTGGTGGTCGCGGGCGGTGGATTCACCGGCATTGAAACCGCGACTGAAATGCCAGGGCGTCTACGCGAGATTCTCGGCGAGGAAACCGATATCCACGTGATCATCATTGATCGCGGGCAGAAGATCGGCGCCGCAATGGGTGAAGAAATCAGCCATTCCATCCTTGAGGCGAGTGAAGAGCTGGGCGTTGAATGGCGTCTGGGTGTCTCGGTGCAGTCGGTCGATGCCAATGGCGTGACGCTGTCGGACGGTCAACACATTGCGGCAAAAACCGTGGTCTGGACGACCGGCGTGCGCGCCAGTTCGTTGACCGAGCAGATCCCTGCCGAACGCGATAAACAAGGTCGCCTGCACGTTGATGCGAACCTGAAAGTCATCGGTCAGGACGATATTTTTGCCACCGGCGATGTCGCCTACGCCGCCACCGACCACCTCGGCAATTTCGCGCTGATGACCTGCCAGCACGCGATTTCATTGGGTCGTCATGCTGGCAACAACGTCGCTGCGCAGATTCTCGGTATCGACCCGACGCCGTATAGCCAGCCGAAATACGTGACCTGTCTGGATCTCGGCGCCTGGGGCGCGGTGTACACCGAGGGCTGGGATCGCCAGGTGAAACTGGTCAAGCAGGAAGGCAAAACCCTGAAGACGCAGATCAACACCCAGTGGATTTATCCGCCAGCGGCTGATCGTGTGAGTGCGCTGGCGGCGGCGGATCCGATGATTCCTGTGGTTGCGTAATTCTGAGCCTGTAAAAAATTCCGCTTACAAAAGCGGGATTTTTTTGCCTGCCGCAAAAGCGCGCAACGAGATGTGACAGTTGGGGGTGGGCGTATTTTCTGCGTCGACTAGGCTTTGGATCGCGGGGCTATGAATGGGCCTGCATGTCTTTCAAGGAGCCTCGGATCATGGATGATCTGGTCAAAGAAGTTATTCCGTTGTTGCAGTATTTGATCCCCGGATTCCTGTCAGCGTGGATTTTCTACTCGCTGACGGCGTTCAAGCGTCCGGATACGTTCGGGCAGATTGTGCAGGCGCTGATTTTTACTTTTGTGATTCAAGGGGCTGTGTTGGGGGTTGGATCTGTCTGTTTATGGGTTGGCGCGAAGGGATTTTCTGTAGGGCAATGGGATGCGAGGGCTGAGACGGTGTGGGCTTTTGTCGTGTCGATAACCTTGGGGTTGCTTTCCTGTTATCTGGCAACCAATGACCAATTGCACAGTTGGCTGCGCAGTAGAAACGTCACGAAACAAACTTCCTACCCCAGTGAATGGTTCAGCATTTTTGCCCAGCACCATCGCCTTGTCACCCTGCACTTGACCGATGAAAGGCGCGTTTTTGGCTGGCCGGTGGAGTGGCCGCCGGAATCCAATAGCGGCCAGTTTGTGATGCAAAACCCCTGTTGGCTGGACGCCGATGGAACAGAGGTGCCTTTTGGCGCCGAGTATTTGCTGATAGATTCCGGCAAGGTCAAGTGGGTCGAGTTCGGCCCGAAATTGGAGAGTTCGCTATGACAGCCAGAGCACCGCAACCAATGCCAGAGTGGGTGGCGCGTCGTTATACAAAGGATGGCAAGCCGGTGGCGAATGCGCTGCCCAAGGCGCCTAGTGGCCCGCCGCCGCTGAAGGGGTGACCCCGCCAATTGCGTCATGCCGCGGATTATAGGGTGTGAGGGCCGGCCTCTTCGCGAGCAAGCCCGCTCCCACATTTTGGAATGCATCTCCCTGTGGGAGCGGGCTTGCTCGCGAAGGCTGCGTGACTGACATCACCTCACCTCAAAGTGTCTCCACCAACCAATCCCGAAACGCCTTCAACGATGGCAACGTCTCATTACGCGGCGGATACACCAGGTAATAGCTGCGCCGACTGGTAATCGGCTCGCCCAACTGCAGCAATTCACCCTTCAACAGTTCCTCTTCCACCAGAATCCGCGGCACCAGCCCTACGCCAATATTCGCTCGCACCGCCTGAATCAAATGCGAGGTCATTTCAAAACTCGGCCCGATGCGCATGCTGCGGTGCGGCAGGCTGTGATGGCTGAACCATTCCGTCCACGCCTGCGCATTACTGCTGACATTGAGCAGCAGTTGCCCCGCGATGTGCGCTTCGGCGTCATCGCGCTCGGCCTTCGATAACTGCGCGCTCGCAATTACCACCAGTTCTTCGGTATGCAGGGGCAGGGCGGTCAACCCCGGCCACTCCCCGCCACCCACACAAATCGCGGCGTCGATTTCGCTGGTATCAAAGTCGATCGCTTCGATGCGCGAATGCAAATGCACGGTCATGCCTGGGTGCGCTGTGTAGAAATCCTTGAGGCGCGGCAGCAGCCATTTCGAGCCAAACGTCGGCAACGTCGCCAGGCGCAAACTGTGAATGCCCGAACCGAACGCCATCGCCTGCAACGTCGCGCTGCGAATCTGTCCGAGTGCCTCCGAGAGTTCACGCTGATACATGCGCCCGACATCGGTCAGCACCACTTTGCGGCCCTCACGGCTGAACAGGCGCATGCCGAGCATCTTCTCAAGAATCTGCACCTGACGGCTGACCGCACTCTGTGTCAGCGACAGCTCATGGGCGGCGCGGGTGTAGCTTTCGTGGCGCGCTGCTGCCTCAAAGGCCAGCAATAACGACATGGAAGGGGTGAGCGTGCGCGGATTCATTCGTAAAAGTCATCAATAGCGGGTCGAATTTACGGTTGTCCCAGCGTCGGTCAGCAATGAACATGGGCACCATTAGATGGCGGAGCCTGACGCAATCATTCGTTGCGTACAACTGTTCACCGCCACATAGCCTGATTTTGACCGAGATAACCTGACCGATGATTGCCCAGCTGTCCCCCGCCAAAGCCCTGACCACTGATTATCAGCAGTTCCTCAAAGCCCTGAAGGCCAGCGGCTTTCGTGGGAAAATCAGCGCCGATTACGCCAATCGCGTGGTGTTGGCGACCGATAACTCGATCTATCAGCGTCTGCCGCAAGCGGCGGTATTTCCGATGGATGCCGAGGATGTGGCGCGAGTCGCACGACTGATTGCCGAACCGGCGTATCAGCAAGTGGTGATCACCCCGCGTGGCGGCGGCACCGGCACCAACGGCCAATCGCTGACCGATGGCATCGTCGTCGACCTGTCGCGGCACATGAACCGTATTCTGGAAATCAACGTTGAGCAGCGCTGGGTGCGCGTGCAGGCCGGTGTGGTCAAGGATCAACTCAACGCCGCGCTGAAATCCGCCGGGCTGTTTTTCGCGCCGGAATTGTCGACCTCCAACCGCGCCACCGTCGGCGGCATGATCAACACCGACGCCAGCGGCCAGGGCAGTTGCACCTACGGCAAGACCCGCGATCATGTGCTCGAACTCGACATGATCCTGCGTGGCGGCGAACGCTTGCACGGCCAGCCGCTGGAAGAAAGCGAGTTTGCAGCGCTGTGTGCCCGCGAAGATCGCGTCGGTGAAGTCTATCGCTGTGCGCGGCAGATCATTGATGAGCAGGGTGAACTGATCCGGGAACGCTTTCCCGATCTCAATCGCTGCCTGACCGGTTATGACTTGGCGCACCTGCGTGAGGCGGACAACCGTTTCAACCTCAACAGCGTGCTCTGCGGCGCGGAAGGTTCGCTGGGTTTTGTCGTCGAGGCGCGGCTCAATGTGCTGCCGATTCCCAAGCACACGATGCTGGTCAACATCCGCTACGCCGGGTTCATGGACGCGCTGCGCGATGCCCGTGCACTGATGGCGCTCAAGCCGTTGTCGATCGAAACGGTCGACTCGAAAGTTCTGCTGCTGGCGATGCAGGACATCGTCTGGCACGGCGTCGCTGAATACTTTCCTGAAAGCGCTGAGCGGCCGACGCTGGGGATCAACCTCGTCGAGTTCTGCGGCGACGATCCCGAAGACCTGCAGCAGCGGGTTGAAAGCTTTATCGAACACTTGACCAGCGACCAGACCGTCGAGCGCTTGGGTCACACCTTGGCGGTCGGTCAGGCCGCGGTGAACAAGGTTTACGGCATGCGCAAACGCGCGGTCGGCCTGCTCGGCAACGTTGCCGGCGAAGCGCGGCCGCAACCGTTTGTCGAGGACACCGCTGTGCCGCCGCAACACCTGGCCGAGTACATCGCCGAGTTGCGCGACCTGCTCGACAGCCACGGTTTGCAGTACGGCATGTTCGGCCACGTCGACGCCGGCGTACTGCACGTGCGGCCAATTCTCGACATGAAGGATCCGCAGCAGGCGGCGCTGGTGCGCCCGGTGTCCGATGGCGTCGCGGCGTTGACCCAGCGTTACGGCGGTCTGCTGTGGGGCGAACACGGCAAAGGTCTGCGCTCGGAATACGTCCCGGCGTTTTTCGGCGAGTTGTACCCGGCGCTGCAAGCCCTGAAAGCGGCGTTCGATCCGTTCAACCAGTTCAACCCCGGCAAAATTGCCACCCCGGCGAATAGCGGCGCGGCGTTGCTGAAGATCGATGAAGTCACCCTGCGCGGTGAATTCGATCGGCAGATCGACGAAAAGGTTTGGCAGAGCTACGGCGCGGCCATGCATTGCAACGGCAACGGCGCCTGCTACAACTTCGATCCCGATGACGCGATGTGCCCTTCGTGGAAAGCCACCCGCGAGCGTTCGCAGTCGCCCAAGGGCCGCGCTTCACTGGTGCGTGAGTGGCTGCGTTTGCAGGGCGAGGCCGGTGTCGATGTGCTCTCTGACGCGATTCGCAAACCGGCATTTTTCAGCACACTGTGGCAGCGCTGGCGCAACACCCGTGCGCAATCCGAGGATTTCTCCCACGAGGTCTACGACGCCATGGCTGGTTGTCTGGCGTGCAAATCCTGCGCGGGACAGTGCCCGGTGAAGGTCAATGTGCCGGAGTTTCGTTCGCGGTTTCTCGAGCTGTATCACAGCCGTTATCTGCGCCCGGCGCGGGATTATCTGATTGCTTCGCTGGAGTACAGCATTCCTTACATGGCGCGGATTCCGGCGTTGTACAACGGTTTGATGGGCGCTGCGTGGGTGCGCGGCTTGCTGGAGCGTGTCGGTGGCATGGTTGATGTGCCGCTGCTCAGCCGTTTTGATTTCCATGCGGCGATGCGCCGTTGGCAGGTGTTGCCGGCGACGGTGGACAACCTGTCAGCGCTGACTCAGGCACAACGTGAACGCAGTGTGGTGTTGGTGCAGGACGCCTTTACGCGCTACTTCGAGGCGCCGTTGTTGGCGGATCTGGTCGAGTTGATCTCGCGTCTCGGTTATCAGGTTTACCTCGCGCCGTTCAGTGCCAACGGCAAGCCGCTGCACGTGCAGGGTTTCTTGTCGGCGTTTAATCGCGCGGCATTGCGCAATGCCCGCCAGCTCGGTGAGTTGGCGCAAATCGGCGTGCCGCTGGTGGGACTTGATCCGGCGATGACTCTGGTCTATCGCCAGGAATACCTGAAGGTGCCCGGCATGCAGGACTGCCCCGAAGTGGCGCTGATGCAGGAATGGTTGCTCAAGGTCATGCCCGAGCAAAAGAAACGTGGCGAAGCGTTCCGCTTGCTCGCGCATTGCACCGAGAAAACCAACGCCCCGGCCGCCACCCGTCAGTGGGAGCAATTGTTTGAGCGGGCGGGATTGCAACTGGCGACGCAGGCTACTGGCTGCTGCGGGATGTCCGGCACTTACGGTCACGAAGCGCGCAACCGCGAAACGTCGGCGGTGATTTACGAGCAATCATGGGCGCGTCAGGTCGAGGCGCCGGTGGAGCAGGGCGAGGCGCTGGCCACCGGTTATTCGTGCCGCAGCCAGGTCAAGCGCCAGTCGGATCGGGCACTGCGCCATCCGTTGCAGGTGTTGCTGCAGGTTCTGCGCGGTTGAGGTCTGCGTCGTCCGGGGCGTTACGCCAGATCATGCGCGGGTCGAAACTCATCGCCGCGAGCATGGTGAAGACCACGACCAGGCCGAAAAACAGAATGCCCGGTCGTGGTTCGATATCACCGAGCGCCTGAAACTTCACCAACGCCGCAACCAGCGCGACGACCAATACGTCGAGCATCGACCAATAGCCGATCAGCTCGACGAAACGGTACAGCTTCGAGCGCTCCTTGCGCGCCCAGTCGCTGTCGCGTTGCACGGTGACCAGCAGCAAAGTCAGGGCAACGAATTTGATCCCCGGCACGGCAATACTGGCGATGAAAATGATCAGCGCGATGTCCCAGGCACCGGCCTCCCAGAACTCCAGCACGCCGCTCATGATCGTGCTGTCGGCGCCGTTGCCGAGCATGGTGGTGTTCATCACCGGCAGCAAATTGGCCGGGACATAGAACGCCAACGCCGCGAGCATGTAAGCCCAGGTGCGCGCCATTGAATTGGTTTTGCGCCGATGCAACGGGGCGTCGCAACGCGGGCACTCGTGCGGCTCGTCAGTCATGTCACAGGCCAGCCCACAGCTGTGGCACAGACACAGATTGAGTTCGGTGGCGGTCGGTGGTCGCTTCATAGAATGTCCCAGAGATCGCGAATGTCGCGGCCGGCAATACGGATCATCATCAGGCTCAGCGCGGCGAGTGCGAACAGGCCGATGCCGGGCAACACGTCAAGCAATCCGGCGAGTTTGAACACCGCGACCATTGCGCCCAACAGGCAGACTTCGAGCATGCTCCACGGGCGCAACGTTTCCAGCCAGCGCATGCAAACCTTGAAGCCCGGCGCACGTTGCGAGCGCATCGCGTAACTCAGCACCCAGACCAGCAGCACCAGTTGAAACGCCGGGGCGATGATGATGGCAATCGCCGCGACCATCGCAATAAACGTGATGGGGCCCTGACTCAGCGCGAGCACCGAATCCCACAGCGTCGCGCTGTTTTTCAGGCCTTGCAGGCTGATGCTCATGACCGGGTAGAAATTGGCGAACAGCCACAGCATTGCAGCGGTGAACGTCAGCGCCAGACGCTGCTCAACGCTCAGACCATTGAAGCGCTGCAGCACACCGCCGCAACGTACGCAGAGGGTTTTCTGGTGTTTGGCGAGCGCGACTTTTTCATACACACAGTCGCAATGCTCGCAGATGATCAGGGTTTCGGGGTTGACCATGGACAACGCTCGACAGCAGGCCGCAGGGGCAGGAAGACTCGGGCATTATAGACGCATGTGTAGGAGCTGCCGAAGGCTGCGATCTTTTGATCTGGCTTTTTTAGAGCAAGGTCAAAAGATCGCAGCCTTCGGCAGCTCCTACAGGGGGAGGTGGCGGGGCTTGGGAATTATTTACGATCCAGCCACACGGTTTGCGCGTTGCAGAATTCGCGGACGCCGAAGTGCGACAGCTCGCGGCCGAAACCGCTTTTCTTCACGCCGCCGAAGGTCACGCGCGGGTCGCTGGCGGAGTAGCCGTTGATGAACACGCCGCCGGTTTCCAGTTCGCTGGTCAGTTGCTGGGCCAGTTGCACGTTGGCGGTGTAGATCGTCGCGGTCAGGCCGAATTCGCTGTCGTTGGCCAATGCCACAGCATGGGCGCAATCGCGGGCGGTGATGATCGAGGCGACCGGGCCGAACAGTTCCTGTTTGAACGAGGTCATGCGGTCGGTGACATCAGCCAGCACGGTAGGCTCGTAGTAGTTGCCGGCACCTGCGGTTTTGCCGCCACCGAGCAACAGCGTCGCGCCTTCTTCCAGGGTGTCGCGCACTTGCTGATCGAGCTCATCACGCAGGTCGAAACGTGCCATCGGGCCGATGTAAGTGTCGGCAGCCAATGGATCACCCACTTTCAGCTTGCGGGTGGCTTCGACGAATTTGCGGGTGAATTCTTCAACCACGCCTTCTTCGATGATCAGACGTTTGGCGGCTGCGCAAACCTGGCCGGAATTCTGGTAGCGGCCAATGACGGCGGCTTGCACGGCCTCGTCGATATCAGCATCGTTCAGCACGATGAATGGATCGGAACCACCCAATTCCAGCACGCATTTCTTCAGCGCAGCACCGGCCTGAGCGCCGATGGCCATGCCGGCACGCACGCTACCGGTCAGGGTCACCGCAGCAATGCGCGGGTCAGCAATCGCAGTGGAAACGCCTTCTGGAGTGACGTTGATCACTTCAAACACGCCGTCAGCGAAGCCTGCGCGAGTGAACGCATCACGCAGCAGGTAAGCGCTGCCCATCACGTTCGGCGCATGCTTGAGCACGTAAGTGTTGCCCGCGATCAGCGCTGGCACGGCGCCGCGCAGCACTTGCCAGATCGGGAAGTTCCACGGCATCACCGCGAGAATCGGGCCGAGCGGACGGTATTCGATGCGCGCCTTGCCGCCTTCAACCTGGGTCGGTTCAGCGTCGAGCATCGCTGGGCCGTTCTCGGCGTACCACTCGCAGAGCTTGGCGCATTTCTCGATTTCGCCACGGGCCTGAGCGATCGGTTTGCCCATTTCCTGGGTGATCATGGTCGCCATCGCCTCAGCGGTTTCACGCAGCGCGCCGGCGAGGGCGGTCAGCAAACGCGAGCGATCCTGCAGCGGCTTGCGCTTCCACTTGCCGAAGCCGTAAGCAGCGCGGGTCAGCGCGGCATCGAGGGCGGCGGCCGATTCAAAGGCGTAGTGGCCAATCTGCTCGCCGCTGGCTGGGTTGATCGAGATGGCGTGGGTCTGGCTGGAAATCTGGCTCATGGCTGTGTCCTGCATGTTCGTCGGATGAGCCTAGAGTAGGGTGGTGTTTGTTTTCTGGAAACTGAATAATAAAGATCGTTTCTTTCACGATTGGAGAATGACTGTGGATCTGGTGCAGCTGGAAATCTTCAAAGCCGTTGCCGAGCACGGCAGCATCAGCGCCGCCGCCACGCAGATCCATCGCGTGCCGTCGAACCTGACCACGCGCATCAAGCAGCTTGAGCAGGATCTGGGTGTCGATCTGTTTATTCGCGAGAAAAGCCGTTTGCGTCTGTCGCCGGCCGGGTGGAGTTTTCTCGAATACGCGCGACGGATTCTCGATCTGGTGCAAGAGGCGCGCGCGACCGTGGCGGGCGAGGAGCCGCAAGGCGCATTTCCACTGGGATCGCTGGAAAGCACCGCGGCAGTGCGCATTCCCGAGCTGCTCGCGGCGTATAACCAATTACACCCGAAAGTCGATCTCGACCTGTCCACCGGGCCCTCGGGAACAATGATCGACGGCGTGCTTTCCGGGCGCCTCGCCGCGGCGTTTGTCGACGGCCCGGTGCTGCATCCGACGCTGGAAGGCGTGCCGGCCTTCGAGGAAGAAATGGTCATCATCGCGCCGCTCAATCACGCGCCCGTCCAGCGGGCGGCGGATGTGAATGGCGAGAATATTTACGCCTTCCGCTCCAACTGCTCATATCGTCATCACTTTGAAAAGTGGTTCAGCACCGACGCCGCTGTGCCCGGAAAAATCTTCGAAATGGAGTCCTATCACGGCATGCTCGCCTGCGTCAGCGCCGGTGCCGGTCTGGCGCTGATGCCACGCAAGATGTTGCAGAGCATGCCTGGCAGCGCGACCGTCAGCGTCTGGCCGCTGGCAAAGGATTTTCGCTATCTGACTACGTGGCTGGTGTGGCGCCGGGGCACGGTGTCGCGCAGCTTGAGCATGTTTGTGCGGCTGCTTGAAGAACGCGGGGTGGTGCGCGCAGAAGAGTAATTGACACCTTGTGTCATGGCTGTATCTTTATCGGTGTTTCGCAATATAAAAAACTATACAGCGCGGCCATGAGGACAAGGAAATGACCACAGCATTAAGCGGTAAAGAAGCGGTCGGCGAACGTTTTGTGCTGGAAACGATGCGCCACGCCCAGCAATTGACCTGGAAAGCCGTCGACGCCATTGCCGAGGTGATCAAACCGGGCATGCTTGAATCCGAAGCGACGGCGCGAGGCAAGGAAATCCTCGCCGAATTGGGCATGGACCGGATCTGGCATCCGCTGCTGATTCGCTTCGGTGCCAACACGCTGAAGACCTTCAAACAGCGCTCCGACGGCGATCCGGTGCTCGGTGAGGACGACATTTTCTTTATCGACATGGGCGTGGTCTGGCAAGGCCACGAAGGCGATGCGGGTGCGACCTACACCACCGGTTCCGACTCGCAAATGATTGCCTGCGCGGCGGCTGCCAAGGAATTGTTCGACCGGGTCGAAGCGTTCTGGCGCAAGGGTGTTTCCGGCGTTGAGCTTTACCGCTATGCGACTGAACAGGCCGAAGCGATGGGTTGGGTACTGAACCTGAACATTAAAGGGCACCGGGTCAGCGATTTCCCGCATGCGATTCACCGTGGCGGCGATCTGGGCGATTTCGAGCAGGCGCCGAACGCCGGCGTTTGGATTCTGGAAATCCAGATCGCCCATCCGACGCGGCCGTTCGGCGCTTTTTACGAAGATTTGCTCATTTAGGAAAGCCTCATGACTACACCTAATGTTTTGCTTTTTTCCTACGGCACTTTGCAGGATCGCGCCGTGCAACTCTCCAACTTCGGCCGCGAGCTGCAAGGGCGCCCGGACAGTCTGCCGGGCTATAAGCAGGAAATGGTCGAGATCACCGATCCTGCGGTGCTCGCCACCAGCGGCAAGACCCACCATCCGATCGTGCAGGAAAGTAGCAATGCGGCCGATGAGATTGCCGGCACGGTTTTCCAGATCACCGCGCAGGAGCTGGCGGCAGCTGATGAATACGAAGTGGCGGACTACAAACGCGTCAGCGTGCTGCTAAAGTCTGGAGTCGATGCATGGGTTTACGTGCAGGCGTGACAACAGAGCGCAGCGCTGTAGTTGTTTTTATATAGCGCCAACTTCGATGATGCACGCCGTTTCCTAACTCCAAAGTCAATAAACAGGACATCCATCATGAAAGTCAGCGCACGCAACGTATTCAAGGGCAACGTCAGCAATGTTCAGGCCGGCGCCGTCAACGCCGAAGTGGTACTGACCCTGGCTGGCGGTGAGCAGTTGGTTGCCGTCGTGACCATGGAAAGCATCAAGAACCTTGGCATCGCCGTCGGCAAGGAAGCCGTTGCGCTGATCAAGGCGCCGTGGGTGATGCTGATGACTGAATCCAGCGACATTCGCCTGTCGGCGCGCAATTGCCTGGAAGGCACAGTGCTGAGCGTAACGGACGGTGCGGTCAACGCTGAAGTGGTGATCGAGCTGGCTGGCGGTTCGAAGGTCTACTCGATCGTTACCCGCGACGCCGTTGCCGAGCTGGGCCTGGCGAAAGGCGTCAGCGCTACGGCGGTGATCAAGGCTTCGCACATCATTCTGGGTGTTCCGGCCTGATAGTTTTTCAGGCAAATAAAAAACCGCTGATTCCGGGATCAGCGGTTTTTTGCGTTATGGCGTGCCGTTGCGGCCGTATAGGCGATAGCCCTCGCGTTGGTTCAGGCGTTCGTAATAGGCGCTGACGGCGGGCAAGTGCGGATGCTTGAGCGGTGTTTCGAACCAGCGGTTAACCGAGAGTCCGATCGGGATGTCCGCCAGTGAAAACTCGTTGCCGCTGACGTAAGCACCGGTAGATTCCAGCTGTCGATTCAGAATCTCCATGTTCTTCGACCATTGCTCGATCCCGACCGCCAGCGCAGTGCCGTCCTGATAATCAGGTGACTTGCGCACCAGCGACATCAGCGGATACGACCACGAGCGATTCAGTTCCGAAGCCTGCCAGTCAATCCACTGATCGACCCGCGCCCGGGCCATCGGCTCAGTCGGATAAAGCTGCGCGCCGCCGTAGCGCGAGGCCAGATAACGAATGATCGTATTCGATTCCCACAGGGTGAAATCGCCGTCCTGAATCACCGGCACCATGGCGCAGGGATTGAGCGCGAGGAACTCCGGCGTATGCGTCGTTTTGAACCCTGAACCCCAATCCTCCCGGTCGAACGGAAGCTGCAATTCGGCGCAGATCCACAGCACCTTACGTACATTGATCGATGAGGCTTTGCCAAGTATTCGCAGCATCGGATGTCCTTTCCATCAGGTCGTCGGGCGTAAAGAAATACCACACCGATACGAAGAAGACCCGCTCATGGCGGGCCTTCTTTTTTCATCCAATCAAATTACAGACTGCTCGCCAACTTCCCGCCCATCATCCGTCGACGATAGGACGTATCCCGATTCGCCAGCCAGAAGTACAGCGGCGACGTCACCAGCAAGCCCACCAGCCACGACAGATCCGCGCCGTTGATGTGTGCCGCCACCGGGCCGACGTACAGTGGCGTGTTCATGAACGGGATCTGCACGGCGATGCCGATCGCGTAGGCCAGCAAGGCCTGCGGGTTGTAGCGACCGTAGATGCCGCCATCAACCTGGAAGATCGACTGGATGTCGTATTTGCCTTTGTGGATCGCGTAGAAGTCGATCAGGTTGATCGCCGTCCACGGCACCAGAACCACCAAAAGCACCAGCACCATGTCGACGAAGTGGCCGATAAAGTCCTTCGAGGCGCCGACGGCGGCGAAGCAGCAGGCCAGCAACACGATGATCGAGATCACTGCGCGGCTCTTGGCGGTCGGGATCCAGCGGTAGGCGAAGGTCTGCACCAGAGTGATCAGCGACAGCACGGCGCCGTAGAGGTTGAGGGCGTTGTGGCTGATCACGCTGAGCAGGAACAGCACCAGCATCAGCGGGCCGATCGAGCCTGTGGCCATTTTCACCGCATCCATGGTGTCCATGCCGACGGGCGTGGCGAGCACCGCGACGGCGCCGAAAATGAACGCCAGGCTCGAACCGAGCGCCGAACCCAGATAGGTCGTCCAGAAGGTCGACGAGACTTTGACGTCGGCCGGCAAGTAACGCGAATAGTCGGACACGTATGGCGCAAACGCGATCTGCCACAACGCCGCCAACGACACGGTAGCGAGCCAGCCGGAGAGGTTGAAGCTGCCACGGGTGAGGAAATCATCGGTCTGAATATGGGTGAAGATGTAGCCGAAACCGACGACGATGCCGATCCCCAGTACCCAGGTGCCGATGCGGTTGAGCACGTGGATAAAGCGGTAGCCGATGATGCCGATGATCCCCGATCCCACGGCGCCGATGACAATGCCGACCGGCACTGGAACGCTATCAACCACGCCGTGCAACGACTTGCCGGCAAGGACGATGTTGGAGGCGAAAAAGCCGATGTACATGACGCCGGCAATCAACACCACCAGCAGCGCACCGAGGGAGCCGAACTGCGCGCGGCTCTGGATCATCTGCGGAATGCCCATTTGCGGGCCTTGCGCCGAGTGCAGCGCCATCAGCACGCCGCCGACCAGATGGCCGACGAGGATCGCAACGATGCCCCAGACCAGATTCAAGTGAAACAACTGCACGCCCAACGCACCGGTGACGATGGGCAACGGCGCGATGTTGCCGCCGAACCAGAGCGTGAACAGATCCCTGACCTTTCCGTGGCGATCTTCGGGGGGCACGTATCCTATCGTGTGTTTTTCAATCAGCGGAGCGGAGGATGCTGCAGGGGTAGCCATGACGAACTCCAAGGCAAGGATGAGTACGTGGACGTACTTCGGCAAGCGCCGGCACGGGCGGCGCAATTCTTGTTGAAGCGATCATGGGTAAAGCGTCGGGATAGATAAATTAGTAAGTTTGTTGCTACAGACGTTAAAAAAAATATGCTCTGGGGGAGGCGGTGCTCCGGTATGTTCACCTCCAGTAGTCAGTGACCCTTTGTGATGATGGGATTTACCTGCAAGTAGAGATTTATCTGCAATGAGGTTCCTGTGGTGAGGGGATTTATCCCCGATGGGCTGCGCAGCGGCCCCTCTTTTGACTTTAAAAACAGGGGCCGCTTCGCGCCCCATCGGGGATAAATCCCCTCGCCACAGCGATCCTTTGATTTTCTGGAGATTCCCATGGCCGCCTACAACCTGCGCCAGCTCAAATACTTCGTCACCACCGCCGATTGCGGCAGCGTCGCCGAAGCCTCGCGCAAGCTGTACATCGCGCAGCCATCGGTCTCCACCGCGATCAAGCATCTGGAAGAAAGCTTCGGCGTGCAGTTGTTCATCCGCCACCACGCCCAGGGCGTCTCGCTGACGCCAAGCGGTTCGCGCTTCTATCGCAAGGCGCTGGAGCTGTTGCGCGTTGCCCACGAGTTCGAACAGAACGCCCTGGCCGACAACGACGTGGTCTCCGGACAGATCGATATCGGCTGTTTCGAAACCGTCGCGCCGCTGTACCTGCCGCGCCTGATCGCCGGTTTCAAGGCGCGCTGGCCCGGCGTGGAAATCCGCATTCGCGACGGCGAACAGCAGGAGCTGGTGCAGGCTCTGACCGCCGGCAGCATCGACGTCGCGATGATGTTCGAACACGACCTCGACAGCACCATCGAAACCACGCCGCTGATGCCGCCGCAACAGCCGTACGCCTTGCTTCCGGCCAACCATCGCTTCGCGCAGCAGGCCAAAGTTTCGCTGCATGATCTGGTGCTGGAACCGATGATCCTGCTCGACGTAGTGCCGAGCCGCACCTACTTCGTGAGCATCTTCGAAGAGCGCGGCCTGACGCCGAACATCGTCTTCAGCTCACCGTCGATCGAGATGGTGCGCGGCATGGTCGGCAATGGTTTTGGCTTTTCGATTCTGGTGACGAAACCGTTCAGCGATTACACCTACGACGGCCAGCAAGTCGTGTGTGTGCCGTTGGCGGAAACGGTGACCGGTTCGGGATTGTCGGCAGCGTGGTTGCGGCGCGTGCAACTGACCAAACCGGTGCAGTTGTTCGTCGACCATTGCCGTGAGGAATTGGCCCGACTGTACGCGTGAGTGCAGTCGAGCCGGGTTTCAATCGCGGATAAACGCCAGCACGCGTCGGAGCATGTCATCGCAGGCCTGCAACTGATCGAGGCTGACAAACTCATCCGGTTTGTGGCCCTGATCCATGCTGCCGGGGCCGCAGACTACGGTTGGAATGCCCACCGCATCAAACAAACCACCTTCAGTGCCGAATGCCACCGTGCCGAATTCCGTTGAGCCGCAGAACGCCGCAATCAACTCGGCAGCCTGGCTCTGCGCATCGGTGACCAGCCCCGGATACGCTGACAACTCGCTGAAACGAATTTCACTTTGCTCGCTGACCGCACGCATGCGTGGCAGCACTTCGCGTTCGGCATAGTTCTTCAGCGCCTCGGCGACCAAGGCCGGATCCTGCGAGGGCAGGGCACGGATCTCGAAATCGAAACGGCAATCGGCGGGCACGATGTTCAGCGCTTTACCACCGCTGATGACGCCGGTTTGCACGGTGCTGTAGGGCGGATCAAAACGCTTGTCGTGATGCTCCGGTGCTTTCAGTTGCTGACCGAGGCGCCCCAGTTCGCCGATCAGTTCGGCGGCGTACTCGATGGCGTTAACCCCGAGTGGCGCGTAGGCCGAATGGCACGGATGGCCGTGCACATCGCAGCGCATTGCCAGTTTGCCTTTGTGGCCGAGCACCGGTTTCAGTTCGGTCGGTTCGCCGATGATGCACAGCAGTGGTTTGACTGGGCGCTGCTGCAGAACCTTGAGCAAAGAACGCACGCCGAGGCAGCCGACTTCTTCGTCATACGACAACGCGATGTGCACCGGGATGCGCAACGAAGCCTGCACCAGCGCCGGCACCAAGGCGAGCACGCAGGCGATGTAGCCCTTCATGTCCGCCGTGCCTCGGCCAAACAGCTTGCCATCTCGCTCCGTCAGTTCGAACGGTGGCAGCGTCCACGGCTGGCCGTCGACCGGCACTACATCGGTGTGCCCGGACAGCACGATGCCCGGTTGATCCACCGGGCCGATCGTGGCGAACAGATTGGCTTTGCTGCGCTCTTCGTTGTAGATCAACGCGCAGGGCACATCGAAACCTTCGAGGTAATCACGAACGAATTCGATCAGTTGCAAGTTGGATTCACGGCTGGTGGTGTCGAACGCCACCAGCGCTCTGAGCAACTCGACGCTGTTCATCGATCATCACCGGCGACTCCGTAACCCGGGGCCTTAGCCGGGTCGAGGGCACGGTCGATGTAGTCCTGCAACTGTGGTTGGTAGGCATCCCAAAGTTTTTGCAACTGACCGATCGGGTCTTCATCGGCCCAGTCGACGCGCAAGTTAACGATCGGCCAGGTCTGTTCACCGACCACGACGACGGCGGCCGAATGCACCGGGCCGGCTTCGCCACCGAGGGCTTGTGCGGCGTGCAGGGCTTTGAGCAGACGGTCGGCGAGTTGGCCTTCGCCGTCTTCGAAAGCGCTGACCATCGCTTCGATGACTGAGCGCCCGGCGAGCATGTTGCCGGCAGCGACGCACTGTTCGCCGGAGACCGCATTGTGCACGCCGAGGGTCTGTGAACCGCTGAAGTGTGCGGTCTGGCCGAGGTGGTTGATCGCGGTGATCTGGCGGTACTGGCTGTAGCCGTTGCGCGTGAGGACTTTGTCCAGTGCTTCGTCCGGCGACAGGCCTTGCTCCATCAGCGCGAGCACTTCCGGGCCGAGCGAGGGCAGGGTGATGTTCTGGCTCGACACCGCGCCAACGCCCGGCAGCAACCATGGGCAGCGCGCGCCGACGGCGATGCTGGAGGAACTGATGGCGACACCGAACTGGCCGGTTTCGGCGCAGCGGGCTGCGATTGAAAAGGTCATCTAATGAACTCCTTGTGTGTTTGGGCTGGTCTCATCGCGAGCAGGCTCACTCCTACAGGTGAACGCATTCCAAATGTAGGAGTGAGCCTGCTCGCGATCGCCATAACGCGGTGAACCTGCTTACTCAGGAATCACCGCAATCACATCAATCTCCATCAACCACTGCGGCTGCCCCAGCGCCGACACCACCAGACCGGTCGAAATCGGGAACACGCCTTTGAGCCACTTGCCCACCTCGCCATACACCGCTTCGCGATAACGCGGGTCGATCAGGTAGGTGGTGGTTTTGACGATGTGGCTCATGTCGCTGCCGGCTTCTTCCAGCAACTGCTTGACGTTGCGCATCGCTTGTTCCGCCTGCGCACGCGGGTCGCCCAGACCGACCAGATTGCCATCGAAATCAGTGCCGACCTGACCACGGACATACACCGTGTTACCGGCACGCACGGCCTGGCACAGGTCGTTGTCCAGCGTCTGGTTCGGGTAGGTGTCCTTGGTGTTGAACATACGGATGCGAGTGTGGGTTGGCGTGCTCATTTACAGCTCCAGAATCAGGGTTGTCCGGCGCAATCGGCGCCGGATCGAAAGAGGCAAATCAGGCGTCGACGGTGTCGGCGATTTTGTTGTGCGCAGGCGAGTGCAGTTCGGCTTCACGCTGCTCGGCGTCGCGATAGTCCAGATATTTGCGCTGGGTCGCGATGTGATCGGCGACGTGTTTGGCGTCGTGCCAAACACCCCAGATGAACGACGAACCGCGACGCGACTGCCACGGCAAACCAAGGAAATAAACCCCCGGCTCGCTCGACACACCGCGCTGATGCACAGGCTTGCCTTTGTCATCGAACGCCGCGACTTGCAGCCAGGAATAATCCACGGCAAAACCAGTGGCCCAGATGATCGAGGTGATGCCAGCCTTGGCCAGGTTCAGATCGGCCAGCGGGTTTTTCACGCACTCAGGCTCCGGAAACGTTTCGCGTGCTTCCGGTTCTTCCGGCAGATCGAGGCCGTTACGCTCGATGTAAGCGTCGGCAGCATCCAGCAGTGCCAGATAGTTTTCGTCACCGCGATTGAGGTTGCCGACCAGATCCTGCTTGAAAGTGACCACGCCGTTATTGAACGACTCGGTCACACCGACCAGGGTCATGCCGCGATGGGCCAGCCCGCGAAAATCGATGGTGCGCCCGCCATGCGCGCCGCTGACCGCGATGGTCACGTGCTCGCGGCCAGGTTTCATCGCCGCTTGATCCCACTCGCCCAACACGCCCAGCCACCAGCAGAAATCACGGTTGCGGTAAGCGCGAGGCGGGCGGTCGTGGGCGCCGACGGACAGGAAAACCTGCTTGCCGGAACGCTGCAACTCATCAGCAATCTGTACGCCGGAAGAACCGGCACCGACCACCAGCACTGCGCCTTCCGGCAGTTGCTGCGGGTTGCGATAGTCAGCGGAGTGGATCTGCAGCAGACGTTCGTCTTGCGGGGCAATCGCCGGGATCACCGGTTTCTGAAACGGGCCGGTAGCCGCGACCACACGGCTGGCTTCGATCACGCCTTCGGAGGTTTCGACGGTGAAACCCGGACGACCGACATTGCGCACCACGCTTTTGACTTCAACGCCGGTGCGGATCGGCGCATTGAATTTGTTCGCATAGGCTTCGAAGTAATCGGCCACGCGTTCTTTCGGGGCGAAACCATCGGGGTCGACGTCATCGAATTCCAGACCCGGAAAGCGGTCGTGCCACGCCGGGCCGTTGGCGACCAGCGAATCCCAGCGCCCGGTGCGCCAGCGTTCGGCGATGCGATTGCGCTCCAGCACCAGGTGCGGCACACCGAGTTTGCTCAGGTGCTCACTCATGGCGACGCCTGCCTGGCCGGCACCCACGATCAGCGTGTCTGTTTTTATTATTTCAGTGGTCATCTCTACATCCTTCCTAGCAAGGCAGTTGGATTCGGGCGCTGTTGGCTTGTCCGTTTGGCTTGAGGTCAGACTAGGGAGAGGGGGGATATCGGTAAAATATTATTAAGCTGGGATGTGAAGATAAAATTCTGATGCAGGGGGGTGAAGGCCTTTGAATACGGGGGTTCTAGCAGTGGACGAACCTGCTACTACACACAAAAATCTTCCACCAGAGTGCAATCCTTGTGGTGAGGGGATTTATCCCAGATGGGTCGCGAAGCGGCCCTTCTTTTGATTTCAAAAAAAGGGACTGCTGCGCAGTCCAACGGGGATGAATCCCCTCGCCACAGGGTAATGGTAATCTTAGAGGGGGTATCGGTTGAGGAACGCCAGCAGGTCTTCATTCAATGCTTGCGCATGGGTCACCGCAAAACCATGCGGTGCACCGGCATACACCTTCAACTCAGCACCCTTGATCTGCGCAGCAGCCTGCTTACCCGTGGTTTCAAACGGCACAATTTGATCGCCGTCGCCATGAATCACCAGCGTCGGCACATCGATCTTGGCCATGTCCGGACGGAAGTCGGTTTCCGAGAACGCAGTAACGCAATCCACGGTGCCCTTGAGCGACGCCAGCAGCGCCACATTCAGGGTCTGCGTGAGTACGCCGTCAGAGACTTTCTGGCCCTGATTGGTGCCATAGAACGGCGCGGCAAAATCGGCGATGAACTGCGCACGATCCTTCAACAGGCCAGCCTTGATTCCGTCGAATACCGACGTGTCGACGCCTTCCGGGAAATCAGGTTTCTTGCCGAACAACGGCGTCACCGCACCCAGCAACACAAGGCCAGCAACGCGCTCGCTGCCATGGCGGGCGATATAGCGGCTGACGTCGCCACCGCCCATGGAGAAGCCCACCAGCGTCACGTCACGCAGATCCAGATGGTTGATCAATTGCGCGATGTCATCGGCGAAAGTGTCGTAGTCGTAACCTGTCCACGGCTGATCGGAGCGGCCGAAACCCCGGCGATCGAACGCGATGGTGCGGTAGCCACGGCTACTCAGGTATTCCATCTGGTATTCCCACATGTCGGCATCCAGCGGCCAGCCGTGGCTGAACAGCACGGGTTTGCCGCTGCCCCAGTCCTTGAAATAAATCTCGGTGCCGTCTTGCGTGGTGAATGTGCTCATGCAAACTCCTTGCGTCAGCGATGGTTTGGAAAGCCGAAATGGCAGCCTTCACTATCGGCGCAAAGCGTTGCTGCTACTTGTATGCAGGTGCTGGGTTGAAGGGGGGCCAAATCGCCGGATTTGGATGATGCATCTTTGAGTTGCTGTTCATTCGTGACGCGCTGGACGGGGACTTAGCCTAGAACATTAATCAACTGTGGCGAGGGAGCAAGCTCCCTCGCCACAGGTACAGTGTTCAGCAAATTACTCAGCGAAACGCCGGCACCACGTGCTTGATAAACAGCTCCAGCGATTTCTTTTTCTCGGCATGCGGCAAGCTGTTGTCGCACCAGAAGCTGAACTCATCGACGCCCAGTTCCTGGTAGTACTTGATGCGCGGAATAATCTCTTCCGGCGTGCCGATCATTGCGGTTTTGTGCAGGCTTTCCAGTTCGAACTCAGGACGCCCGGCAAACTTCTCTTCCGGGCTTGGGTCGAGGAAGCCGTTGACCGGGGTTTGCTTGTTGCCGAACCACGCGTCGAAGGTGCGGTAGAAGCGCGAGATCGCTTTGGCGCCGACTTTCCAGCCGTCCGGATCGTCTGCGGTGTGTACGTGGGTATGACGCAGCACCATCAATTGTGGACGCGGCACGTCGGGGTTGTTGTCCAGTGCGGTCTGGAATTTGTTCTTCAGGTCGAGAACTTCTTCGTCGCCTTTCATCAACGGCGTAACCATCACGTTGCAGCCGTTGGCCACGGCGAAGTTGTGCGAATCCGGATCGCGGGCGGCGATCCACATCGGCGGGTTCGGCTGCTGAACCGGCTTCGGCACGCTGGTCGAAGTGGGGAATTTCCAGATGTCGCCGTCGTGGGCGTAATCGCCTTTCCACAGGGCGCGCACCACCGGAACCATTTCACGCAAGGCCTGACCGCCGGAAGAGGCCGGCATGCCGCCGGCCATGCGATCGAATTCAACCTGATAGGCGCCACGGGCCAGCCCGACTTCCATGCGACCGTTGCTGATCACGTCGAGCAGAGCGCATTCACCGGCCACCCGCAACGGGTGCCAGAACGGCGCGATGATGGTGCCGGCGCCGAGGTGGATGGTCGTGGTTTTTGCCGCGAGGTAGGCCAGCAGCGGCATCGGGCTTGGCGAAATGGTGTATTCCATCGCGTGGTGTTCGCCGATCCACACGGTGCTGAAACCGCCGGCCTCGGCCATCAGGGTGAGTTCGGTCAGGTCTTCGAACAGTTGGCGGTGGCTGACGCTTTCGTCCCAGCGCTCCATGTGTACGAACAGGGAAAATTTCATCACGCTTCCTCGGATCTTTTGTTGTTGAGGCAAAAACTTGTAGGCCTTCGCCTGCTTACGCTGAACTCTGTAGGAGCTGCCGAAGGCTGCGATCTTTTGATCTGGTCTTTAAAGCAAAATCAAAAGATCGCAGCCTGCGGCAGCTCCTGCATTGATCTATTCAGGCCAGGACGGGCAGGGCGCCCATTTTGCCGTGGCAGTACACCAGCGGGCCGCTGTGCTGCTCGGGGACGATCAGGTTCTTCACGGCGCCGACCATGATGGCGTGGTCGCCGCCTTCGTATTCACGCCACAGTTCACACTCGATGACAGCCGTCGCGTTGGCCAAAATCGGGTTACCCAGTTCGCTCAACGTCCACTCGATGCCGTGCGCCTTGTCCTTGCCTTTGCGGGCGAAAGCGTAGGCCTCGCTTTGCTGGCCGCCGGACAGAACATGAATCGCGAAGCGTTTGTTCTTGATCAGCACAGGGTAGGAGTCCGAGCTGTAGTTGGGGCAGAACAGCACCAGCGCAGGATCCATCGACAGCGAGCTGAAGGCGCTGGCGGTCAGGCCGACGATCTGCCCGTCATCATCCAACGTGGTGATGACAGTGACGCCGGACGGAAACGAGCCCATGACTTGTTTGTAGATGGCTGCATCGATCATTGGACGATCCTCGGGTGTTGTGACACGATTTTTATGTATTTGTTGGTCTGATGGTATACCAGTAATTTTTCTTTGCAAGGGCTTTTAAGCTGAACCGATTAACGTGGTGCTTTCGTCGGAAACTCAACGTTTATTGGGCTTGCGGCTGGCCTGTGAGCCGCGGTTTCAGGGAGGATGACGTATCAGTTAGCGCTGTGAACTACGGATCAGTCTTGTGAAAAGTTTGGAATACCATAATATGGTCTGCATCTGAGGGGCGGCCAGAGAGTCCCCCCGGTTTGGCTTCATACAAAGATAAGAACAGACAAACTCGAGTTCATTCCTATGCCCCAGATGTCCAGGCAAGATCCGTTGATCGAGAATCATACGGTCGACTACGTCCCACTCGCGGAACGCCACGGGAAGGCCCGCGACCTTTTCACCCTTTGGTTCAGCACCAACATTGCGCCACTGCCCATCGTCACCGGCGCCATGGTGGTTCAGGTGTTCCATCTCGATTTGTTCTGGGGTCTGCTGGCGATTGCGCTGGGGCACATGATTGGCGGCGTGGTGATTGCGCTGGCCTCGGCGCAAGGCCCGCGCATGGGCATTCCGCAGATGGTGCAGAGCCGTGGTCAGTTCGGGCGTTATGGCGCACTGTTGATCGTGTTTTTTGCGGCGATCATTTACATAGGCTTCTTCATTTCCAACATCGTGCTGGCGGGTAAATCCATCGTCGGCCTTGCACCGTCGGTGCCGGCTCCGCTGAGCATTTTGATTGGTGCGCTGGCGGCCACGGCCATTGGCGTGATCGGCTACAACTTCATTCACACGCTGAACCGCATCGGCACCTGGGTGATGGGCAGCGCGTTGCTCGCCGGCTTCATCTATATCTTCGCCCATGACTTGCCGGCGGATTTCCTCACGCGCGGCAGCTTCAACCTGTCCGGTTGGCTGGCGACGGTGTCGTTGGGGATCATCTGGCAGATCAGTTTCTCGCCGTACGTGTCCGACTATTCGCGTTATTTGCCGGCGGATATTGGCATCGCCAAGCCATTTTGGGCGACGTATCTGGGCGCGACGCTGGGCACAATTCTGTCGTTCAGCTTCGGCGCAGTGGCGGTGTTGGCGACTCCGGAAGGCACCGAGGCGATGGCGGCGGTCAAGCAGTCGACGGGCTGGCTGGGGCCGATTTTGATGGTGCTGTTTTTGCTCAATATCATCAGCCATAACGCCCTGAATCTGTATGGCGCGGTGCTGTCGATCATCACCTCGATCCAGACCTTCGCCAGCCAATGGACGCCGAGCATCAAGGTGCGCGTGGTGCTATCGAGTGTCGTGTTGGCGGGTTGCTGCGTGGTGGCACTGGGTGCCTCGGCGGATTTCATCTCCGAGTTTATCGGGCTGATTCTGGCGCTGTTGCTGGTGCTGGTGCCGTGGGCGTCGATCAACCTGATCGACTTCTACCTGATCAAACGCGGCAACTACGACATCACCTCGATCTTCCGCGCTGACGGCGGGATTTACGGGCGCTTCAATCTGCACGCGATCGTTGCGTACTTCATCGGCATCATTGTGCAGCTGCCGTTCGCCAACACTTCGCTGTATGTCGGGCCGTACGCCAATCTGGTGGAGGGTGCGGATCTGTCGTGGCTGGTCGGGCTGGTGGTCACTGTGCCGCTGTATTACTGCCTGGCGACACGTGGGCAGGCGCAGCAGAGCAGGGTGGCAAAACTGAGCTATCGCTCCTAACCGATTTCTCTGGTGATGTCCCCTCACCACAATTGACTTGCGGGATGCTCACGCATCCCGGTGGTCATTCATATTGGCCACATCGATCCCCTTTTGGCCCATCCCCCACTGTGATCCGTCTACGCTGTCAGCAAGAATCAAAACCACAACGAAACGCTAGACCTTTTTTACCCTCGGCTACCTTTAAAGCCGCTGCCGTGTACAGAACATAAAAACCATCGAACTCACGCCGCATTTTGGGGAAATAACCATGGTCACGATGAAACGCATTCTGGGTGCCGCCGTGTGTGGGCTGACGCTGCTGGCCAGCGCCGTCCAGGCCGAGCAACGCGAACTGCGGGTGTACAACTGGGCGGATTACATTCTGCCGTCCGTGCCCAAGGATTTCGCTGCAAAAAGCGGTATCAAAGTGATCTGGGACACCTTCGACACCAACGAATCCCTGGAAGCCAAACTGCTCACCGGCAACTCCGGTTACGACCTCGTCGTGCCGTCGAACCAGTTCCTCGAAACGCAGATCAAGGCCGGCGTGTTCCAGAAACTCGACAAGACGAAATTGCCAAACTGGAGCCACCAGGATCCGGAGCTGTTGAAACTGCTGGGCAAGAACGACCCCGGCAACCAGTACGGCGTGCCTTACATGGTCGGTACCGTGCTGATCGGCTTCAACCCGGCCAAGGTCAAAGCTGCACTGGGCGACAACGCGCCGGTGGACAGTTGGGATCTGGTGTTCAAACCGGAGAACATGGAAAAACTCAAATCCTGCGGCGTAGCGATGCTCGATTCGCCGACGGAAATTCTGCCGCTGGCCCTGCATTATCTCGGCCTCGACCCGAACAGCCAAAACCCTGCCGACTATGAAAAAGCCAAAGAGCTGATGCTCAAGGTTCGTCCGTACGTCACCTACTTCAACTCGGCCAAGTACATGACTGACATCGCCAATGGCGACATCTGCGTGGCCATCGGTTATTCGGGTAGCTTCTACCAGTTTGGCAACCGCGCCAAAGAGGCAAAAAACGGTGTCGTGGTCGACTGGCGCTTGCCGAAGGAAGGCGCGCCGATCTGGTTCGACACTTTCGCGATTCCGAAGAGCGCGAAGAACGTCGAAGAGGCCCACGAATTCCTCAACAACTTGCTCGATCCGAAAGTGATCGCGCCGATCAGTGACTTCCTCGGCTACCCGAATGCGAACAAGGATTCGATCCCGCTGATCAACAAAGAGATCACCGACAACCCGAACCTGACGCCGACCCCGGAGGCACTGAAAAACCTCTACGTCGTCCAGCCATTGCCGCAGAAACTCGAACGCGTACGCACCCGCGTCTGGACCAGCATCAAGTCCGATAAATAGTCTCCGTCCAGACGAAATTCCCCTGTAGGAGCTACCGCAGGCTGCGATCTTTTGATCTTGTTTTTAAAAATCAAAGTCAAAAGATCGCAGCCTGCGGCAGCTCCTACAGGGCTTCGGTTTGGTTTTGTTTTCGGGTGATGACCAGACTCAGCAACACCGAACCAAAAATCACCCCGCCCACCACCAGCAGCGACCACTCCACCGGCATGTGAAACCATGGCATCAGCACCATTTTTCCGCCGATAAACACCAGCACGATTGCCAGCCCGTACTTGAGCAAATGAAAGCGGTCAGCCATGTCCGCCAGCAGGAAGTACAGCGCGCGCAAGCCCATGATCGCGAAGATGTTCGAGGTGAACACAATGAACGGGTCCGTGGTCACGGCGAAGATCGCCGGGATGCTGTCGACCGCGAACATCAAATCACTGGCCTCGATCAATACCAGCACCAGAAACATCGGCGTCGCCCAGCGCACACCGTTTTGCAGAACAAAAAAGCGTTCGCCATGAAAGCCACTGGTGATGCGCATATGACCGCGCACCCAGCGCAGCAAAGGGTTCTTGTCCAGATCCGGTTGCTGGTCAGCAAATACCAGCATCTTGATCCCGGTGATGATCAGGAACACGCCGAACGCGTACAGCAGCCATTCGAACTGCGACACCAGCCACACGCCGGCGAAAATCATCACCGCGCGCATCACAATCGCCCCGAGCACGCCGTACAGCAGCACGCGGCGTTGCAACTCCGGCGGCACCGCGAAGTAGGTGAAAATCATCACGAAGATGAACATGTTGTCGATCGACAGCGATTGCTCGATCAGATAACCGGTGAGAAATTCCAGGGTCTTCTGCCGGGCGATATCGGCACCGAATTCGCCGTGCAAATACCACCACAACAGCGCGGCGAAACTCAGTGCCAACAAGCACCAGGCAATCACCCATGACAAGGCTTCGCGCACTGAGACGCGGTGCGCCTTGCGCCCACCGAACACAAAAAGATCCAATGCGAGCATCGCCAGCACGAAGACGACGAAGGCGCCCCACATCCACGGTTCGCCGATATTGATATTGGTTGAAGGCATGTCACGCTCCCTGTCTTTTATTCGATTAGCGTCAGACGTGGCCATGCTAGCGACGAGTTTGCGCGAAAGAAAAATCGTTTATTTCTGCGGTAGAGTTCGATAAAAACGAAGTGTCGGGCCAACAAGGCAGTCCGACTCATCCTCGAATTTCGGGTCGCACCTTTGGTGTTACCCCTACAGGGCGGCACTTTCAGCCATGCAAACCGACATCCTCGAACCGCAAGCCGTGTGCAGCCCGATCACCCGCAGCGCGATTTTTATCGTCGCGACACTCAATGAAGGCGCTGACGCCGCCGCAACGGTGAAAGGCTGGTGCGGCGACGTCGCCGGGCTGGTGCGCTCGGTCGGCAAGCGCGTGCCGTCGGGCAATCTGACCTGCATCTGCGGCTTTTCCTCGAACGCCTGGGATCGTTTATTCGGCAGCCCGCGACCGGCGTCCCTGCACGCGTTCCGCGAATTTGGCGGGGAAGGGCGACACGCGCCGTCAACTCCCGGCGATCTGCTGCTGCACATCCGCGCCGATCAGATGGATCTGTGTTTTGAACTGGCGACGCAAATCATGGCCGTGCTGGGCGATGCCGTCACCGTGGTCGACGAGGTGCAGGGTTTCCGTTATTTCGACATGCGCAGCATCATCGGTTTTGTCGACGGCACGGAAAACCCGGTCGGGCGCAAAGCGGTGAATTTCACCATCGTCGGTGATGAAGATCCGGACTTCAGTGGCGGCAGCTACGTGCTGGTGCAGAAATACCTGCACAACATGACGGCGTGGAATTCGCTGAGCGTTGAGGCGCAGGAGCAAGTGATCGGCCGCAAGAAACTCTCCGACATCGAACTGGACGACTCGGTCAAACCTTCCAATTCACACAGTGCACTGACGACGATCACCACCGCCGCGGGCGAGGAGGTGAAGATCCTGCGTGACAACATGCCGTTTGGCCGACCGGGAGCGGGGGAGTTTGGTACGTTCTTTATTGGCTATGCGCGTTCGCCTGAACCGATGGAGCAGATGCTGGAGAACATGTTTGTCGGCAAACCAGTGGGTAACTATGACAAGTTGCTGGATTTCAGCACTGCAGTTACCGGGAGCCTGTATTTCGTGCCGTCGGCTGATTTGCTGGAAGAGTTGGCGGATCGCTGATCAACCAAAGAACTCCCCCGGTGTTTCCCCGAACTGTGAGCGAAACGCCGCAATAAATGCTGACGTCGAATCATAACCACAGGCCAGCGCCACATCGGTGACGCGTTCACCTTTCTCCAGCGGCGTCAGTGCCCCGAGCAGGCGCAGGCGTTGGCGCCAGGCGCGGAAGGTCAGGCCGGTGTCGCGCAGGAACAGGCGGGTGAGGGTCTTTTCAGTGACGCCGAACTTTTCGCTCCAGTGACTCAGGGTGGTCTGCTGCTCCGGGTGTTGCTCCAGGCTTTGGTAGATTTGTTTTAAGCGCGCGTCCTGCGGCAGCGGTAGCATCAGATCGATCTGCGGCGCTTCGGCCAGTTGATCGAGGATCACCTGCGCCATGCGCCCGTGCGGGCCGCTCTGGTCGTATTCCACCGGCACCTGACTGAACGCGCGGATCAGTTCGCGAAGCAAATCACTGACGCCGAGCACATGACAATGCTCAACCGCCCAGCCCGCCACACTGCAATCGATGTAGAGGCTGCGCATTTCGGTGTGCGGCGAGCTGAATACCCGATGCGGCACACCGGCCGGAATCCACACCGCGCGCTCCGGTGGCGCGACAAAGCGGCCGGCGCTGGTCTGCACTTCGAGCACACCTTGAATCGCGTACGACAACTGCACCCACGGGTGACTATGGCGCCGGGTCAGTGCGCGATTGGGCAGTGATTCCGTGCGTCCATACAGCGGACGCGGCAGGCTGGGCAGCCCGGGAATGCTGCGGCGGATGCTTTTTTCATGTCCTTTAGGCGGCATCTCAAGGCTCTTCGGCGTTAGTCGGTAATTTGCAGTCACGTTAGAGTCGTCGGCACGCACTGGCAACCCCCGGATAAAAACACCATGACTCGCCCAAGATTTTTGCCCGATAACTTCACCCTGACGCTGATCGCTGTTGTGCTGCTCGCCAGTTTTCTGCCGGCCAGCGGCCAAGTCGCGGTCGGTTTTGGCTGGCTGACCAACATCGCCATCGCGCTGCTGTTTTTCCTGCATGGCGCCAAGCTCTCTCGCGAATCAATCATCGCCGGCGCCGGTCACTGGCGTTTGCATCTGTTGGTGTTCGGCCTGACCTTCGTGCTGTTCCCGCTATTGGGTCTGGCGCTGAAACCGCTGCTGTCACCGCTGATCGGCGACAAGCTGTACATGGGCATGTTGTACCTCTGCGCCTTGCCGGCCACGGTGCAGTCGGCGATTGCCTTCACCTCGCTGGCGCGAGGCAATATTCCGGCGGCGATCTGCAGCGCGGCGGCATCGAGCCTCTTCGGCATTTTCCTCACGCCGTTGCTGGTGACGCTGTTGCTCAACGTCCACGGTGACGGCGGCTCGACGCTGGATGCGATCCTCAAGATCAGCGTGCAATTGCTCCTGCCGTTTATTGCCGGACAGATTGCCCGCCGCTGGATCGGCGCGTGGGTCGGCCGCAACAAGAGCTGGTTGAAATTCGTTGATCAGGGCTCGATTCTGCTGGTGGTGTACGGCGCGTTCAGCGAGGCGGTCAATGAAGGCATCTGGCATCAGATTCCGCTGATTGAGCTGTTGGGGCTGGTGGTGGTTTGCTGCATTTTGCTGGCGCTGGTGCTCGTGGCCTCGACGCTGTTGGGCAAGGCGTTTGGCTTCAATCAGGAAGACCGCATTACCATCCTGTTCTGCGGCTCGAAAAAGAGCCTGGCCACTGGCGTGCCGATGGCGCAGGTGTTGTTTGCCGGCAGCACGATTGGCGTGTTGATCCTGCCGCTGATGTTGTTTCATCAGATTCAGTTGATGGTCTGTGCGGTGTTGGCACAGCGTTATGCGAAACGGCAGGAGTCGGTGCCGGAGTTGATGGCACAGGTTGATCCGTGAGCTGACACCTCACGCCCGAACGCACGAATCCTTGTAGGAGCCGAGCCTGCTCGCGAAAGCGGTGTGTCTGCCACGATGGTTTTGAATGTGATGACGCCTTCGCGAGCAAGCTCGGCTCCTACAGGGTTTTGCGTCGTATACAAAATCCCTGGCACACCACAAATCATTGTAGGAGCTGAGCTTGCTCGCGAAAGCGGTGTGTCTGTCACGATGGTTTTGAATGTGCCAACGCCTTCGCGAGCAAGCTCGGCTCCTACAGGATTGTTGTGTTACTGGGGGCTGTTGAACTGGTCGGAATAGCTGCCAGTCATCAATGCCGACGCAACGCGATCAGAACCCACGCCAACGCGAGAATAGGCGAGACGGTTGGCGTTTAAGCGATCTGCGCCGTCGGATGCCACAGCATTCGCGCCGACGTGATCGGATCCATCAGCGGCCACAGCACCCGCGCCGACATGATCGGATCCATCAGCAGCCACAGCACCCGCGCCGACATGATCTGCGCCGTCAGCAGCCACAGCACCCGCGCCGACGTGATCTGCGCCGTCGGATGCCACAGCACCCGCGCCGACATGATCAGAGCCGTCAGCAGCCACAGCACCCGCGCCGACATGATCAGAGCCGTCAGCGGCGACGGCATTCGCGCCGACGTGATCTGCGCCGTCAGCAGCCACAGCACCCGCGCCGACATGATCTGCGCCGTCAGCAGCCACCGCACCCGCGCCGACGTGATCGGCGCCGTCTGCGGCCACCGCATTCGCGCCGACATGATCAGAACCGTCCGCAGCAACCGCACCCGCCCCAACATGATCCGACCCATCCGCCGCCACCGCTTGCGGCTGTCCGGCCCAGACTCCGGGCGCGACCATCGTTGCCGCTACTGCGAATACAACGCCTGACAAAAGCTTGTGATTCATGATCTTCTCCACGACCCGTCAGCCACAACGTAGTTGAGCAATGCCTGCCATTCGATCACAGGCGTTCGGCCCACTGGCTTGGGTCTAGCTAATTGGCGATTGGCACGGGCGCACCATCGAGATGCACGGGTGTCGACGATTTGAACGGCTCCGCAAAGGCAACTGAACCAGTATAGATGGGCATTTGCCCGCCATTGGCCGGAAGGACGAAGGGTGAGGGGATAGTCGTTTCGCTTCCTTGCAGCCACGCGCAAAAAAGAAATCCGTCTAAAAACACTGAACCGGTTTGCGCAGGCTTTGCTAGGCTAAAACAGGTAGGCGAAGACGCAGACTGATGCGCAATCGGATAGCAAGGAGACGTGGGGCGCGTTCCGAAGGGTACACGGTTAGAAAGATCTCCGCGCTGAGATCCAGCCCTTATGCCGTGTGAAGCAGCTGAGACCGTTACTTTCACCCTTGGTCCAGTACTGTGAGACTCCCGATAAACCTTGTAAGCCAGAGACCAGCACTGGCCGCCTACTCAAACACCAAAGCCCGCCCCGTGCGGGCTTTGTCTTTCTCTATAAACTCCCACGTACCTTGTGGCGAGGGGATTCATCCCCGTTGGGCTGCAAAGCAGCCCCCCAGGCCTCCAGACTACATCCCAGCCAAAGCCTGCAACAAATCCCCCCGCAAATCCTCAACATCCTCAACCCCCACCGACAGCCGCACCAACCCGTCACCAATCCCGAGTTTAGCCCGCGTCTCAGCCGGAATCGTCGCATGCGTCATGATCGCCGGATGCTCGATCAAACTCTCCACACCGCCCAGACTTTCCGCCAAAGCAAAGATCTTCACATTCTCCAAAAACCGTCGCGCACCGGCCAGATCACTGTTCAGATCAACAGAAATCATCCCGCCAAAACCACGCATCTGCCGCTTGGCCAACTCATGCTGCGGATGCGACGGCAGCCCCGGATAGTAGACACGTTTAACCTGCGGCTGCTGCTCCAGCCACTGCGCCAGCTCCAGCGCATTGCTGCAATGACGCTCCATGCGCAGCGCCAATGTCTTCACTCCGCGCAAGGTCAGAAACGCATCGAACGGCCCGGCAATCGCCCCGACGGCGTTTTGCAGAAAACCCAGTCTCTCCGCCAGTTCAGCGTTCTGCCCAACCACGGCGATCCCGCCAATCACATCGGAGTGGCCGTTCAAATACTTGGTGGTCGAGTGCAGCACGATGTCGAAACCCAACTCCAGCGGCCGCTGGATATAGGGACTGGCGAAGGTGTTGTCGGCCACGCAGATAATCCCGCGTGCGCGGCAGATGCGCGCAATCGCGGCCAGATCCGACAGGCTCAGCAGCGGGTTGGTCGGCGTCTCGACCATGACCATCCGCGTGTCGTCCTGCAATGACGCTTCGAACGCCGACAGATCCGCCAGATCAACGAAGCTGAAACGATGCCCGGCGCTGCGCTGACGCACCTTGTCGAATAGACGGAACGTTCCACCGTACAGATCGTTGCCGGAAACAATGTGCGAGCCGGCATCGAGCAATTCCAGCACCGTCGAAATCGTCGCCAGCCCTGAAGCAAACGCAAACGCCCGCGTGCCACCTTCAAGATCCGCCACGCAACGCTCCAGGGCGAAGCGCGTCGGGTTGTGCGAGCGGCCGTAATCGAAACCTTTGTGCACGCCGGGGCTGTCTTGCAGGTAGGTGGAGTTGGCGTAGATCGGCGGCATCAGCGCGCCGGTGGTCGGATCCGGTTCCTGCCCGGCGTGGATCACCCGGGTCGCGAAGCCTTGGGATTTATCGTCGTGCTGACTCATGCGAGGGATCTCCGTAATTGGTTGAGCATGTCGACGCGGGTGATCAGGCCATGGAAGCCCGAAGCGTCAGCGATGATGGCGACGAGGCCACGGCTGAGCACGCTTTCCAGCTCAGCCAGATCGGCGTTCGGCGCGAGGGTTTGCAGTTTGTCGGTCATGGCGCTGGCCACCGGTTTGCGGAAGTGCGCGGCGTCTTCATGGACGCCGAGCAGGATGTCCGACTCATCGATGACACCGACCAATTGCTTGCCGTCGATCAACACCGGCAACTGCGAAACGTCGGCCAGGCGCATGCGCTGGAACGCGGTCAGCAGGGTGTCGTCGGGGCCGACACTGATCACCCGGCCATCTTCAAAACGACGAGCAACCAGGTCGCGTAAATCACCGTAGCCTTTGCGTTTGAGCAGGCCCTGATCGGTCATCCATTGGTCGTTGTAAACCTTCGACAGATAGCGCGTGCCGGTGTCGCAGACGAAACTGACTACGCGCTTCGGCTCGGTCTGTTCGCGGCAATAACGCAGCGCCGCGGCGAGGAGGGTGCCGGTGGAGGAGCCGCCGAGAATACCTTCGGCCTTGAGTAATTGACGGGCGTGATCGAAGCTTTCTTCGTCGCTGATCGAGTAGGCGTGGCGCACGCTGGAGAGGTCGGTGATCGACGGAATAAAATCTTCGCCGATGCCTTCCACCGCCCATGAACCGGGCGTCGGCAGGCTGCCGTCGCGGCTGTATTGCGCCATGACCGAGCCGACCGGATCGGCCAAGACCATTTCCAGATCCGGTTGCACGCGTTTGAAGAAACGGGTCAAACCGGTCAGCGTGCCGGCCGAGCCAACGCCGACCACAATCGCGTCCAGATCATGTTCGGTCTGCGCCCAGATCTCCGGCGCGGTGCTGCATTCGTGGGCCAGCGGATTGGCGGGGTTGTTGAACTGGTCGGCGAAAAACGCGCCGGGAATGTCTTTCGCCAAGCGTGCGGCGACGTCCTGGTAATACTCGGGATGACCCTTGCCGACATCGGAGCGGGTGATGTGCACCTCGGCGCCCATGGCTTTCAAGTGCAGGACTTTCTCGGTGGACATTTTGTCCGGCACCACCAAAACCACCCGATAGCCTTTGGCGCGGCCGACCAGTGCCAGGCCCAGACCGGTGTTGCCGGCCGTCGCCTCGACGATGGTGCCACCCGGTTGCAGACGGCCATCGCGTTCGGCGGCGTCGATCATCGCCAGGCCGATGCGATCCTTGATCGAGCCGCCGGGGTTCTGTGATTCGAGTTTTAGAAACAGCGTGCACGGCCCGGTATCAAAGCGGGTCACTTGCACCAGCGGGGTGTTGCCGATCAGCCCAAGTACGGCAGGGCGGGATTCCTTTGACATGTCTTCACCTCGGTGTTGGTGATTGATCGCGTTCCATTCGCGCAGAAGATGCTCGCAAGCAACATAGGCCCGGTTGGCACCTCTCGCAACCCCGATCCCCGTAGGAGCTGCGGAACGCTGCGATCTTTTGATGTTGGTTTTTGAAGGGCAAGATCAAAGGATCGCAGCGTTCCGCAGCTCCTACAGGGTGGGAGGGATCATGAGGATTTTTTGTGATGATCAGGATTATATTGAGTTTGATTCACCTGCGACCGATGCCGACAATGCCCGCCATCAACAAGACATTGGAGTTGTTTGTTATGGCACTGGCCCATTCCCTTGGATTTCCGCGCATCGGTCGCGACCGCGAACTGAAAAAAGCGCAAGAGGCGTTCTGGAAAGGAGAACTGAACGAAGCGGGCCTGCGTGACGTCGGGCGCGAACTGCGCAAAGCCCATTGGGACTTGCAGAAGAACGCCGGCATCGAGCTGTTGCCGGTCGGCGATTTCGCCTGGTACGACCAGGTGCTAACGCACTCGCTGATGTTCGGTGTGATTCCGGAGCGCTTCCGTCCGCACGACGGCAAAGCCAGTCTGCACACCCTGTTCGGTATGGCGCGTGGCGTCAGCGACAGTTGCTGCGGCGGTGCTCACGCCCAGGAAATGACCAAGTGGTTCGACACCAACTACCACTACCTCGTCCCGGAATTCAGCGCGGATCAACAGTTCCAGTTGGGTTGGGAACAGTTGTTCGAAGAAGTCGAAGAAGCCCGCGCGCTGGGGCACAACGTCAAACCGGTGATCATCGGCCCGCTGACCTATCTGTGGCTGGGCAAGGCCAAAGGCGCTGAGTTCGACAAGCTCGATTTGCTCGATCGTTTGTTGCCGCTGTACGGCCAGATTTTCTCGCGCCTCGCTGCGCAGGGCGTGGAGTGGGTGCAGATTGACGAGCCGATTCTGGTGCTCGATCTGCCTCAGGAATGGAAGAACGCATTCGAGCGCGCCTACAACCAGATCCAGCGCGATCCGCTGAAGAAACTGTTGGCCACGTACTTTGGTGGCCTGGAAGAAAACCTTGGTCTGGCGGCGAATCTGCCGGTCGACGGTTTGCACATTGATCTGGTGCGTGCGCCGGAACAGTACCCGACGATTCTTGATCGTCTGCCGGCGTATAAAGTGTTGTCGTTGGGTGTGGTCAACGGCCGTAACGTCTGGCGCTGCGATCTGGAAAATGCCCTTGCGACTTTGCAGCATGCGCATGAGCGTTTGGGTGATCGTCTGTGGGTCGCGCCTTCCTGCTCGCTGTTGCACAGCCCGGTGGATCTGGGCCGTGAAGACAAGCTGGATGCCGAACTGAAAAGCTGGCTGGCCTTCGCCGTGCAGAAGTGCGAGGAAGTGGCTGTTCTGGCTCAGGCGGTTAACGAACCGGAAGCGCCGCGAGTGCTGCGGGCATTGACCCAGAGCCGTTCGGTGCAGGCTGCGCGTGCTGCATCGCCACGCATTCACAAACCGGCGGTTCAGGCGCGTGTGGCGGCGATCACTGCCAAGGACAGTCAGCGTCAATCGTTGTTTGCCCAGCGTATCGCCAAGCAGCGTGCCGGACTCGATCTGCCGCTGTTTCCGACCACGACAATTGGTTCGTTCCCGCAAACCGCATCGATTCGTCTGGCTCGCCAGTCGTTCAAGCAAGGCAAGCTCAGCGAAGCGGAATACACCGAGGCGATGCACAGCGAAATCCGCCACGCGGTGGAGATTCAGGAGCGTTTGGGTCTTGATGTGTTGGTGCACGGTGAAGCCGAGCGCAATGACATGGTCGAGTACTTTGCCGAGCAACTCGACGGCTATGTGTTCACCCGGTTTGGCTGGGTGCAGAGCTACGGTTCGCGCTGCGTGAAACCGGCGGTGATTTTTGGTGATCTGAGTCGTCCGAAAGCCATGACCGTCGAATGGATTCGCTACGCCCAGGGCCTGACCCGCAAGGTTATGAAAGGCATGCTGACTGGCCCGGTGACGATGCTGATGTGGTCGTTCCCGCGTGAGGATGTCAGCCGTGAAGTGCAGGCGCGGCAACTGGCGCTGGCGATCCGTGATGAAGTGGTGGATCTGGAAGCCGCCGGCATCAAGATCGTGCAGATCGACGAAGCGGCGTTCCGTGAAGGTCTGCCGTTGCGTCAGGCGCAGTGGCAGCATTATCTGGATTGGGCGACCGAAGTGTTCCGTTTGTGCGCCTCGGGCGTGCGCGATGAAACGCAGATCCATACGCACATGTGCTACAGCGAGTTCAACGATGTGATCGAGTCCATCGCGGCGATGGATGCCGACGTGATCACCATCGAAACTTCGCGCTCGGACATGGAATTGCTGGAGGCTTTCGAAGCTTTCGCCTACCCGAATGAAATCGGCCCGGGCGTCTACGACATCCACTCGCCACGGGTGCCGGATGCGTTGGAAATGGCCAATCTGTTGCGTAAAGCGGCCAAGCGTATTCCGGCGGAACGCTTGTGGGTCAACCCCGACTGCGGCCTGAAAACCCGTGGCTGGCCAGAGACCGAAGCGGCGCTGGTGCACATGGTCACCGCTGCCCGGCAACTGCGCAAAGAACTGGCCTGACGCACAAAGAGCAAAACCTGTAGGAGCCGAGCTTGCTCGCGAAGGCGTCAGCACATTCAGCATCAGCTTTGAATGTACCGGCCTCTTCGCGGGCAAGCCCGGCTCCTACAAGGATTGGTGTTGATCACGGAACCGCGGATTAGCACAAATCCTTGTGGGAGTGAGCCTGCTCGCGAAGGCTGTGGGGTTCTTTCTGACCGAGTACATATCCATTCCTGGGGTAACGGCCGCTTTGGGTTCCGCCCTTACGGCGGGTCACCTTTTCCAAACGCCGAAAAGGTAACCCAAAAGGCTTTGCCCCAGCGTTCGGCCCGCTCGCTGGGGCTCGGGGTTCCTTCGTTACGGAATTCATCCGGGCGCATCGCCTCCGGTTTGCTTCGCTGCACCTCCTCTCGATGCATTTGGCTGCGCCAAACGGTCGCTGCGCTCCCACTCCCGGATATATCCCTCCACTCAGCCTGCCGATGGGGCGTGTGAATCAAGATCAAAAGCAGGCGAGCTGACACTCGGCCTAATGGCGAACACCGCCACGGTAGGAGTGAGCCTGCTCGCGATGGCGATTTGTCAGGCACTGGTTTTGAGGCTGGATGTACACAAAACCTGTAGGAGCCGAGCTTGCTCGCGAAGGCGTCAGCACATTCAACATCAGCTTTGAATGTAAAGGCCTCTTCGCGAGCAAGCTCGGCTCCTACAAGGATCAGTGCTTGCTCATCAGGCCGTGCAGGACGCCGAGGCGCAGGCCGGGTTCGGAGGGGGCCATTTGCGAGATGCCGAATACTTTGAACGCCGCGAGCATCAATACCAATCCGCCGGGCAGGATGCTTTGGCGGTGCGGTTGCAGGCCGGCGAGGTGCAGCTGTTGCACATTGCTCACTTTCAGCAGAAGCAGGGCCAGGCGCAACAGGCCGGCGTAGGTGATGCCGTCCTTGCCGAAGTCATTGAGGTGATTGGCCTTGAGCACTTTGGCCAGCATGCGCGCGGTACCCGACGAGCCGATGGTCTGCTGCCAACCCTGACTCCGATAACGCCGGGCAACCCGTTCAAATTGCAGGATGGCGAAACGTTCGGCTTCTTGCAGGGCACCAGCAGAAATTTCGCCGCCGCGAAAGAACCGCGTACTCAGCGTGCCGCTGCCAATCGCGATGCTTTCAGTCAGCAACGCTTGCGAGCCCTGGCCGAGAATCAGCTCGGTGGAACCGCCGCCTATATCCACCACCAGACGCATGTCTTCAGCACCCGGCAGGGCATGCGCCACACCGGCGTAGACCAGTCGCGCTTCTTCTTGTCCGGAAATCACATCAATGGGAAACCCCAGATGCCGCTCGGCACTGGCCAGAAACAACTGCGCATTGTCTGCCTCACGCACCGCACTGGTCGCCACTGCGCGAACCCGACCGGCCTCGAAACCGCGCAATTTCTTGCCGAACCGCGCCAATGCTTGCCAGCCTCGATCCAGTGCCAGCGCATCCAGCACGCCGCCGTCAAAACCTTCGGCGAGGCGCACCGGTTCGCGCAGGGTTTTCACTTCCTGAATCAGCAAACCCTTTCGACTGCGCAGCGACTGGCCGATCATCAAACGAAAGGCATTCGAACCCAGGTCGATGGCGGCAAACAGCGGGGCGTCTGGTTTCATGGGAATCCTTGCTGAATATCCGCCGGAAGGCTCAAGACGGTTTGCGAGGATTCTGCCGTTGCGTTGATGACATCCTGATGACGGGGCGGGGGCGGTTCAGTGAATTTGTCGCTGTCATGACACTGTCATTATTCAGCGTCTATGCTGGGGTCAATACATCGCGTGTTCTTGAAGTTTCTGCTGCCAGTTTTGGCAGCTTTTTTTTGCCTGCGATTTGAGCGCGGTCACCGATCGTTCCCATGCTCCGCGTGGGAATGCCTCTAGGGACGCTCTGCGTCCAGTGACGCGGAGCGTCACGGGCTGCATTCCCACGCAGAGCGTGGGAACGATCAGGCAGGGGAATGCGTTAGCAGGCTTGTGGGGTTTCACCTCGGGCCAGGCGCGCATTGATGTCGTCAATGACTTCAGGCAAATCAGCGATGGTGTCGATCAAGTAATGCGGACGCGATGGCGCGAACATTTTGCCGATGCGCTCACGTTCTTCCGCGAGACGATCCGACGGCAACGCTTTGAACTGTTCGTAGGTCAATCCGAGCGCATTCCCCGAGCAAGTCAACGCCACCGTCCACATCCCCGCGCTACGCCCTTCGAGAATCCCCGGCCAGGTGTCATCAACCTTGACGCACGCGGCCACATCATCGATGCCCAAGGCAATCACGTTGGCCAACGACTGCGCCGGATACGGCCGGCCATTCGGCACTTCATCGGTGGCGACGACATGGTCAGCCACGTAACCATTCTCCCGCGCCAGTTCGACAACCTTGGCCATCACCACCGCCGGATACCCCGAGCACGAACCGATCTTCAAACCCTTGTCGCGCAACGCCGCAATCGCTTCGAGCGCACCGGGAATCACCGCCGAATGCAGAGCGATTTTTTCGATCTGCAACGGCATGAAACGCTCGTAGATCGCCGTCACATCTTCGTCACTCGGCAAACGATCGAACGCGGCGCGATAGCGCTCGGCGATCTGCGGCAGGTTGCACAACGTGCGGATGTGATCCCACTTGCCCATGCCCATCGGGCCGCGCGCTTCTTCCAGCGATACCGCGACGCCGAACTCGGCAAAGGCCTCGACAAAAATCTGCGTCGGCGCGAACGAGCCGAAATCGACAACGGTGCCGGCCCAGTCAAGGATCGCGGCTTGCAGGTGAGTCGGGTTTTTATACTGCATGGTCAATCTCCGTTTTCGGGTAAGCGTGGGCCGTCCCTCGGCAATGAGGTAGGCGGTTTCAAGGGTCAATGCTGATCAGGTCAGCGGTGGATTCGAATCAAACAGTTCGGCAATCACCGGTCGGTTCCGGCGGATGCCGAGGCAGCACAGGTGGTATTCGATGAAAAACGGGTGATCGACAAAGGTGATCGGCGTGGTGCCCGGGGTTTCGGCGTACTCGACCGCCGAAACAAAACCGATGCCGATGCCTTTGACGATCGCGTGCACGATGGCTTCGCGGCTGTTCAGTTGCATGACGCGGTTGAGGTCGATGTCGAGGCGCTTGCAGCTTTCTTCGACCAGTTGCCGGGTGCGCGCACTTTGCTCACGCATCACCCATTTCTCGCGGCTGATTTCGCTGATGTGAACCTGCGACTGGCTGGCCCACGGATGGTCATCGCGTACCACGGCAATAATCGGATAGCGGTGATACAACCGGGTGTGGAAGCGCTCATCGAATTCCGACAACGCCAGAATCGCCACGTCGATATCGAAGTTGAACAGCCGCGCGAGGGTTTCCTTTTCCGAGGAAAACGAGGTTTCCAGTTCGATGTCCGGGTGCCGCTGCATCAGCTCGTAGGTCAGATTCATCGCAATCGGCGGCGACACCGCGCCGAGGCGCAGCATGCCGTTTTTGCGCTGCTTGAAGCTTTGCAACAGTTGCACCGCTTCATCTTCCTGGCCGAACAAACCTTGAGTGATTGCGTAGAGCTTGTGCCCGGCCGAACTCATCTCGATGTAGCGCCCGCGCCGATGAAACAGCTCGACCGAGAAGGTTTTCTCCAGCGCGTTGACCTGCTCGCTGACGGTCGGCTGGCCGACGCTGAGGTATTCCGCCGCGAGGGTAAAACTGCCGGTCTTGGCCACCGCATGAAACGAACGCAACCACTTGTGATACTGGTACATGCAAGCCCCGTCAGCGTCGGATGAACAATGCCACCGCCGCACTGCACAGGCAGGCACTGGTGACCACTATGAAGATGAGAGACGTGTTTGCCGTGGTGTCAAGCAAACGACCAATCATCGGCTCAGCCAGACCGGCAAAAAGATACGAGGAAAAATTCATGATCCCGGTCGCGGTGCCGGCGCGTTTGGCACCGACCAGATCCGGGCACAGCGCCCAGAAACTCGACGCCGGGCCGTAGACGAAGAAGCCGCAAAGGAACAGCGCGACCAGGCCGATCACGCTGTGCGGCGGCAGGCTCCACATCCACAAACTCGTCGCGGCGCCAAGGAACATGTAGAGCATGATCGCCAGATAACGCTTGGAGCCGAACAGCTTGTCCGACACCCAGCCATTGCTCAACGCGCCAACCGCCATGCCGACGGGGAGGGCGACGGTGATCCACTTCGGATCGATCATGCCGTCGCCGCTTTTCCAGTCAGCGCCGAGAAAGTGCACCGGCACCCAGACGATCAAGCCGTAGCGCGCCGCGTTCTGAAAGCCCAGTGACAGCGCGGCGATCAGCAGGCGCGGATTCTTCAGCACGGCTTTATAGCGTTGCGCCGAGGTCTCGACTTCGCCATGCGCGGCTTCCTGATGTTTGTCGTCAGCGTTGGCCACGCCGGTATCGCCTACCGGTTCGAAGCCCAGATCCTGCGGCCGTTCACGGGCGACTAGATAGAAAATGATCCCGCCGGCCAGCATCAGCAGCACCGGCAAGCGGAAGATCCAGCGCCATTCCAGTTGCAGCACTTCGAGCACGACGATAGAGGTAACGTACGACAGAATCGACGCGCAACCGGCGGCGAAGGTGTAGAAGCCATAGACCTTGCCGCGCTCGCCGGCCGCCCACCAGTTGGCAATCAGCCGACCGCCCGGCGCCCAGCCCAAGGCCTGAAAGTACCCGTTGACGCCCCACGGCAGGATCAGACTGGTGAAACCGCCGGCAAAACTGGTCACCCAGTTTGCCGCGCAGGACAACACCGCACCGAGGGTCATGATGCGCCGGCCACCGAACTTATCGGCGAGGTTGCCGTTGATCGCCTGACCAATCGCGTAGGCCCACAGCATTGCAGCAGACGCCCAGCCGAGGGTTTCCTTGCTCAAACCGAACTCGGCCTGAATCCCTGGAATGGCAAAACCGAAGGTCTGCCGACCGGTGTAGAAAAACAGGTAACAGAACATCGCCGCCAGCAGCATGCGCCACTGCGCGACCCGGAACGAGGCAGAGCGTACGGTGAGACCAGGCATTATTTGGGCACGATTCATGATCTTTTCCTTATTGTTGTGGGTTCCCGCCGGGTGTCGTCGGCGGGTGCACTCTTTTTTGGTGCGACAGGAAATCACCGCAGCGTTTTGCGCCGACGGCTGTGCTTGGGTTGTTCAGGTGTGGGGCGGCGTCAGGCGGCTTGGCAACCAATGAAGTTCTTGCCGCGTGCGCCCTGCATCGCCAAGTGAATGATGTCTTCGGCGTCCTTGGCCGAGACGCCATAGTCGGCAAACTCGGTTTTCACGCCCAAGGCATGAAGGAATTCGCGCAACTGCTGCTGAGCCTTGGGCAGGTCTTCACCGAACACCCGCTGCAAGACGCGGTCGCGGGTAGCGTCATGCCCCCACGCCAGACCGAGCACCAGCGGCAGTGTGAATGAGCAGGCAATGCCGTGGGGCAGGCCATGGCGCAAGGTCATCTCGTAGGAAATGGAATGCGCCAGCGCGGTTTTGGTGTTGGAAAACGCCAGGCCGGCCTTGAGCGCCGCCAGAGCCATGCGCGTGCGCAGTTCCTGGCTCGACAAGTCTTTTTGCAGGCTCGGCAGGCACTCGAGAATGTCTTCGATCGCCGAGATGGCGAAGGTGTCGGAAACCGGATTGGCGTTGACGTTCCAGATCGACTCAAGCGCATGGGACAGCGCATCGAGCCCGGTGGACACGGTGACGCCGGCGGGTACGGTCAGCATCAGCTGCGGGTCGATGATCGCCACACGCGGCCAGGTGCAATCCAGGTGCAGCGAGTATTTCTTCTGGCTGGCGCTGTCCCAGATGGTCGCCCACGGTGTGACTTCGCTACCGGTGCCGGCGGTGGTTGGCGCAGCGATCAGCTGTTTGCAGCATGGCGGCGTGAAGGGTCTGCCGCTTGCGAGCAGCGCCAGCAGTTCATCGAAATGCCCGGAGTCGGTGCCGACGATCAAGGCTTTCGCGGTGTCGATGGCGCTGCCGCCACCGACAGCCAGCACCACGTCACAGCCGCCCGCGTGTTGCCAGAAATGTTCATAAGTGCTGCGCAGATGGGCGACGTCCGGGTTGGGCTGGACGTCTTCGAATACGTAGACCAGACGCTCGCCGAGCAAGGCTTGCAGGCGATCAACCAGCCCCAGCCCACGGGCCTCGGGGAAGGTGACGAGGGCGACGGTCTGCTGCCCGGTGATGGCGGCGAGTTCTTGCAGGCTGCCCCAGCCGAAGCGGGTGTCGACGGGGTTCTGAAAACGGGCAGTCATGGTGAATCCCTCTTGTTGTTGTCGTGTGGCCACATACTCGATGGCGGCCGACAACGGCACAAATCGATAAATCGCAGGTTTGAATCGGCTCAGCCGATAGCCGCTCGACGTCAGTGTGCCGAACCGCTCTGGATCGCCGCGCGCAGGCGGCTGGAGATGGCATCGGCGACGATCACCATGAAGGTGATGACGATGATGCAAGTCGCGGTTTCCGGGTATTTGAACAACTTCAGGCTGCTCACCAGTTCGAACCCCAGGCCGCCGGCGCCGACCATGCCCAGCACCGTGGCCGAACGCAGATTGACTTCGAAGCGGTACAAAATCACCGCAATCCACGCCGTGATCACCTGCGGCAAAACGCCAAACACGATCACCTGCAACGGTCGTGCACCGGTCGCTTGCAGCGCTTCAATCGGGCCTTGATCGATCTCTTCGATGCTCTCGGCGAAGAACTTGCCGAGCATGCCCAGACCATGCAGCGCCAGCGCCAACACGCCGGGGAACGGGCCGAGGCCGACCGCCGAGACGAAGATCAGCGCGAGGATCAGTTCGTTGATGCTGCGGGTGAAATTCAGCGCCTGACGGGTGATGTGAAACACCCAGCGATTGCGGCTCAGATTGCGCGCGGCGAGAAACGACAGCGGAATCGCCAGCAACACGCCGAGCAGGGTGCCCCAAATGGCGATCTGCAAAGTCTCCACCGCTGGCGCGACCAGACGCGGCAGGATGCTCAGATCCGGCGGAAAGGTGCGCGAAAGAAAGTCACCAATCTGTGGCAATCCCGCTGCCAGTTCACCGAGGCTGAGTTGCGCACCTTGCGCGCTCCAGTTCAGCGTCCACAGCACAATCAGGACGATACCGGCGGTGGTCAGCCAACCGCGTGTGCCACGGGGCCGCTCGCCGACCCACTGATAGTTTGGCGATTGCATGCTCAGGCCCTCGATGCGGTGCGGCAGGACAGGGTGGGCGCCGGGACGTCAGCGGAGTGTTCTGCCGATTGCCCCGGATAGATTCGCGCCAGATCGGCGTCGGTCATGCTCGACGCTTTGCCATCGAACACCAGACTGCCGTGAGCGAGGCCGACCACGCGGTCGCCAAACTCGCGGGCATATTCGACTTGATGCAGATTGCACAGCACGGTGATGCCCAGTTCGCGGGTGGCATCGCGCAGGTACTGCAACACCAGTCGCGCGGTTTTCGGATCGAGGCTGGCGATCGGTTCATCGGCCAGAATCACCTGCGGCCGTTGCGCCAAGGCACGGGCAATACCGACGCGCTGCTTCTGCCCGCCAGACAATGAATCGGTGCGCTCACCGGCCTTGTGCGCCAGTTCGACGCGTTCCAGGCATTGCATTGCCAGCGCCACATCGTCACGGCGGAACAGTTGCAGAATCGAGGCGAGGGTGCCGACGGAACCGAGGCGCCCGGTCAGCACATTCTTCAATACGCTCAGGCGCGGCACGACGTTGTGGTGCTGAAAAATCATCGCCACTTCTCGGCGCAAAACGCTGGTGTCGGGGCAGGCGAGGGCATCAATGCCCGCCACGTTCAGCGTGCCGCTGTCGGCCTTTGCCAGGCGATTGATGCAACGCAGCAAGGTCGATTTGCCAGCGCCGGACTGACCGAGCACCACGACAAATTCGCCCGCAGCGACGTCAAGGTCGATGCCGCGCAACACCGGGTTGCTGCCGTAATGCTTGGTCAATTGACGGATGCTGATCATTTCATGCTCCGCAAATCGAGATCGAGCACCTTGGCGGTTTCGCGCACCACGTCATAGGACGCGTCGGTGGTGGGCTGGAAACCATTGAGTACGCCCTGGTCACCCCACGGCACGTCCTTGATCGAGGCCAGTGCGTCGGCGACTTTTTTCTTCAATTCCGGATCAAGCGCCTTGCGCCAGACCATCGGCGATTCGGGAATCGGCTTGGAACTCCAGACGATTTCGAAGTCATCCTGCTTGACCACACCTTTGGCCACGGCGCTGGCAAAGATGCGATCAGCTACGGCGGCGGCGTCGACTTTCTTGTTCTCGACCGCGAGGATACTGGCGTCGTGGGAACCGGAAAAAATCACTCGTTTGAACAGTGTGTCCGGGGCAAATCCGGCCTGCTCCAGCCCGGCTTTTGGAAAGAGATGCCCTGACGCCGAGCTTGGGTCGACGAAAGCAAACGTGTGGCCCTTGAGATCGGCCAATGTGTGAATGCCGCTGTCCTTGCGCGCCAGAATTACGCTTTTGTAGGCGCTCTGGCCGGTCTTCTTGGTCACCGCCACGGAGAACGCTTCGACATCGGCCACCGAGGTCGCCAGCACGTAGGAGAACGGGCCGAGGTAGGCGACGTCGAGTTTGCCCGAGCGCAGCGCTTCGATGATGCCGTTGTAGTCGGTGGCCACGAACGGCACCACCGGCATGCCGATTTTGGCTTGCAGATCGTCGAGCACTTGTTTGCTCGATTCGATCATCGCCTGGGAATCTTCGGAGGGGATCAGGCCAATGGTCAGTTTGTCCTTGGCCCAGACCTGGCTGGCACTCAGGGCAAGTACGGCAAGGCTGGCGGCACGCAGAAACTGGTTAATTGTTTTCATGGCATTCCACGGTGTGGTTGGGAGTTGCCACAGGCTAGGTCTGTCACGTGACAGTCATTCAATCAATTCAATATGCGAAACCTCAGCTAACTATTGATGGAGTCTATGGATGTCGAGCGCCAAATTGCGGGCCTTTCTCGCCGTCGCCCGCCACGGCAGTTTCAGTGCCGGCGCGCGGGCGTCGGGGCTCAGTCAACCGACACTGACCACGCAGGTGCAAAGTCTGGAGCGACAGCACAACGTCGAACTGTTTCATCGGCGTGGGCGGCGGATTGAATTGTCGGATGTCGGGCGGCAATTGCTGCCCATCGCGCAACGGCTGGCCTTGCTGGAACTGGAAGCGCACAACCTGCTGCGCGACTCCGGGCGGCTCGACAGCGGCCAGCTCAAGGTCGGTGCGGTGGGGCCGTTTCATGTGATCGAAATGGTCGACAGTTACCTGCAACAGCATCCGAATATCGACGTGTCGATCCGCGTGGGTAACTCTGCGCAGGTGTTGTCGGATTTGGAAAACTATGTGACCGATATCGCGGTGCTGGCCGGGCGTCAGGATGATCCGGCGTTGTGTTCGGTGCGTTACGCGCGGCACGCGATCATCTTGTTTGCCCACCATGAGCATCCGTTGGCCAATCGCGGCAGCGTGCGTCTGGAGGAACTGGAAGGGCAGCGCCTGCTGCAACGTGAGCCCGGTTCGACCACGCGGCTGGTGCTGGAGCAGGCGCTGAATGCGGCGCAGGTGAAACCGAGGATCGCCATGGAAATTGGCAGTCGCGAGGCGTTGCGGGAAGCGGTGGTGCGTGGGCTGGGTTTGGGGGTGGTGTCGGAAGCGGAGTTCATTGCCGATCCGAAAATCCGCACGATCAGAATCGAGGGCGAAGAGCTGTTCACCGAGACGTATCTTTATTGCTTGGCAGAACGGCGTTCCAGTCGGCTCATTTCGTCGTTTTTCGATGCGGCACTCGGCTGAGGGTTTGCAATCTCCGACGAGGCTTGGCTAATATACGTTCCATATACACATCGTATCGGATTCATATATGGGCATCGTAAAGATTTCAGAGGACATGCACGAGAATCTGCGGATCTCCAGCAACGCCCTCAGCCGCTCGATCAACGCGCAGGCCGAGCACTGGATGCGCATCGGCATGCTCGCCGAACTGCACCCCAACCTCGACCACAGCGCCATTTGCCGCTTGCTGATCCGCGCCGAACAGAACGGCGGGCTGGATCTGCAACAACTGACTCAGGAAGCCGTCAGCGCATGAGAAGCCAGATCAAGATCAACACCCCGGCCGACATCGCTCAATCCCGCGCCGCCGGTAAACTCGCCGCTGAAGTGCTGGCAATGCTGGTGCCGCACGTCAAGGCCGGCGTGACCACCGATGAGCTGGATCGGCTGTGTAACGACTACATCGTCAACGTGCAGAAAGCGGTGCCGGCCAACGTCGGCTATCACGGTTTTCCGAAAACCGTCTGCGCTTCGGTCAATGACGTGGTTTGCCACGGCATTCCGTCGGGCACGCCGTTGAAGGATGGCGACATCGTCAACCTCGATATCGCGGTGATCAAGGACGGCTGGTTCGGCGACACCAGCCGCATGTACGTGGTGGGTGAGGCGACGCCTGAGGCGCAGCACCTGATCAAGACCACTTACGAAGCGATGTGCGCGGGTATTCGCGTGGTGAAACCGGGCGCGACGTTGGGCGATATCGGCCACGCGATTCAGAGCCTGGCGGAGAAGGAAGGCTTCAGCGTGGTGCGCGAGTATTGCGGGCACGGGATCGGCAAGGTCTATCACGATGAGCCGCAGATTCTGCATTACGGCTTTCCCAATCAGGGCATGAAGCTTAAGGCCGGGATGATTTTTACCGTGGAACCGATGCTCAATGCCGGCAAGCGTCACGTGAAGAACATGCCGGACGGCTGGACGGTGCTGACCAAGGATGGTTCGTTGTCGGCGCAGTGGGAGCATATGGTCGCGGTGACCGAAACCGGCTTCGAAATCCTCACCGCCTGGCCGGACGAAATCGAAGGCTACTCCCCAATCACCTAAACACCACAAAACCCCTGTAGGAGCTGTCGAGTGAAACGAGGCTGCGATCTGTTGATCTTGTTTTTAACAGCGAGATCAACAGATCGCAGCCTGCGGCAGCTCCTACAAGTTATGTGGTGTGTGCAGGGACGCTTTGCAGCCAATCAAGCAGCTCATCCCACAACGGCTGTGCGCTTTCGCGGAAGTAACCCATGTGCCCGTACGGTTTGCTGCCCGCCGGCGGCTGCAGATCCAGCAATGTCAGCGGTGCATTCACCATGGCTTTGACAAACGCATCGCGCGAACGCGGCGGCGCCCACGGATCATCGACCGACGTGGCGAAAACGCATGGCGTTGTGACCTCGGCGTAGAGCGCATGCAGATGGCTCATCTCGGGGTCGTCGAAGTAGTAGTGGGGGAATTTGCACCAGCGTTTCCAGTCGTTGTAAACGCCCAGCGGCAAATCATCGCCCATGCCCAGCATGCTCCAGGCCATGTAGCCTTTGCGGGCGACAATCACCGGCAGCACAAACGTCCACATCAGACGGATTTTCCAGGCCTCGGTTCGGGACATCCAGCCGCTCCAGCCCGCGCCACTGCCCAGGGTGTAGCAAGCTGTCAGGGCGGGGTGATTGGGCAACAGACCAATCGCATGACCACCAAACGAATGGCCGACCCAATACAGCGGCAATGCTTCCTAGCTTAGCAGATCCACTGCCGCCGCCAAATCCTGATAAGCCCAATCCAGATAAGACATCTCAAAGCCTTTGAGCGAAGCCGGTTTCGACTCACCGATGCCCCGGTAATCGAGGGTCAGCACGTGAAAGCCCTGGCGCGCCGCGTGCTCGGCAAAACGCCGATAAAAGCGCTGCTGGACCCCGGTGGCACCGGCCATGATCAGGTTACCTTTGACGACGCCCGCTGCGCCGTAGCGCTTGGCGGACAACGGATAACCATCGCGGGCAATGAGGGCGATGTCCTGTCTCTGGATCGATTCGGCAAAGGCTGCGGCCATGGTGTTCATGAAATTGTTCCGAGTGAGTTGAGCAAAGCCTTCAGCGACCTTTGAACTGCGGTTCGCGCTTTTGCATCATCGCCATGACGCCTTCGCGGACATCCTCGGTTTTGATCAGGGCCAGCAGTTGTTCATCAAGCGTCGACAGTGCCGCATCGTCTCCCTGATCCTGCGCCAGAAACGCCGATTGCAGCGTCGCCTGAATCGCCAGAGGCGCAGCCTTGGCAATGCGTTCGGCGTATTCGATGGCGCGTGCCAGAGTCTGGCCGGGTGCGACCACTTCGGTCAGCAGGCGCATGTGCAGGGCGGCATCGGCATCGAACTCTTCCGCCGTGAGCATGTAGCGCATGGCGGCGGTCCAGCCCGCTGCGCGGGTGAAGCGCACGGTGGAACCGCCGGCGGGAGAGATCCCGCGCAACACTTCCAGATGAGCGAAACGGGCATTGGTGGCGGCAATGCTGATATCGGCGTTGAGCATCAATTCGATGCCCGCCGTCCAGCAAATGCCTTCAATGGCAACCACCACCGGTTTACGCCTGCGCGGTTTGGAAACGCCCCATGGGTCGATGCCTTCTTCAGGATACTTGAAGGCGCCTGACACCAGTTTCGGCGTCAGCTCCATCAAGTCCAGGCCTGCGGTGAAGTGCTCGCCATGCGCGAACAGCACGGCGCAGCGGAGTTCGTCATTGCGCTCATACTCGCCGATGGCCAATGCCAGGTCCGTCAGCATTGCACTGTCGAATGCGTTGCGTTTGCCGGCGCGATCCAGACCGATCAAAAACAACTGACCGCGTTGTTCGCGGGTGACTCGGCCGGGGCCACTGTTGGCTTCGTTCATCTCTGCTCTCCCTGATTTTTTGTCGGCGGCCAGTTACTGACCATCTGTTCGGTAAATAGAAACTAAACGAACAGTTGGTAACCGTCAAATTGAGAAGGGCAGGCTTATGTCATAGAATCACCGCCAGTTATCCGGATCAGGAAATACCCGTGCGACCGTTGAAAATCCCCCGTGAAGAGCTGCTCCTGCGGTGCGCCAATACCTTCAAACGCCTTGGCTACCATGGCACCACCATGGACGTACTCGCGTCCGCTTGCGGCTTTACCAAGGCTTCGTTCTATCACCACTATCCGAATAAGGAGGCCTTGCTGCGTGACGTGCTCGACTGGACGCATCAGGTCATCAACCAGACCTTGTTTGCCGTGGCCTTCGACGAAAAACTCACGCCACAAGAACGCCTGAGCAAAATGGGCCGCAAGGCTGCGCGGCTGTTTCAGAATGACTCGATTGGTTGCCTGATGGGCGTGGTGGCGGTCGATGCTGCGTACGGTAAAAGTGAATTGCTGGAGCCGATTCGCGGCTTTTTCGATGCATGGGCCAAGGCGTTTGCGCATTTGCTGGAAGGCGAGGTCGATGAGGGACAAGCCTTGCTGACCGCTCGACAATGGGTGGCGGATTACGAGGGGGCGATTCTGCTGGCTCGGGTCTATGGTGACGCGGCTTACATCGATGCGGTGACGCGTCGGGCGCTGGAACACTTGAGTGCCTGTCAGGCACCGACATAAGGCTTACGCGCTGTGTGTTGTGTCCTCGACAGTGTCAGCCACGACGCACACTGACTTTTTATCCGATCAGGGAGCAACACCATGAGTGCAATCACCCCGGCCGTGATGGCCGATCTCGCGCCCGACGGCGTGCTGCATGCCGCCATCAATTTTGGCAACCCGGTGCTGGCACAGCGCAGGGCGGACGGTGCGCCGCAGGGTGTTTCGGTGGCTTTGGCGATAGCGCTGGCTGCCGAGTTGGGTGTCGAGCTGGAGATGCGTACGTTTGATGCGGCGGGCAAGGTTTTCGCGGCGCTGGAGGAGGGCGTGTGGAACTTGGCGTTTCTCGCCATCGAGCCGGTGCGCGAGGCGCAGATTGCGTTCAGCGAGCCTTACGTGATCATTGAGGGGACTTATCTGGTCGAGGCGCAGGCCCCGTATCGCAACGTCGAGGATCTCGATCAGCCAGGATTGCGATTGGCCGTTGGCAAAGGCGCAGCCTACGACCTGTTCCTCAGTCGCACGCTGCAGCACGCACAATTGGAGCGTGCCGAAACCTCGGCGGGTGCCGTTGACCTGTTTATCGAGCAACACCTGGATGCCGCCGCCGGTGTCCGTCAGCCCTTGCAGAAAGTCGCGGATGCCGACGCGCGTTACCGCGTGCTGGACGGCGCGTTCACGGCGATTCGCCAGGCCATGGCCGTGCCCCGTGGGCGCAGGGCCGGCGCGGCGTATGTGCGGGCGTTTGTCGAGCGCAAGAAGGCTGAAGGGTTTGTCGCTGCAGCGCTCGCCGAGAGCGGGCAGGGCGATGTGACGGTGGCGCCTTGAGACCAAAAAAAGGGCCACCGCGGCCCGACGCTTGGGTGGCCCTGAGGGGGACATTCTTGAAATGACGGCAGACCCTGTGGGAGCGAGCCTGCTCGCGAAGAGGTCGTGTCAGTCAACCTTAACGTTGAATGACACACCGCATTCGCGAGCAGGCTCGCTCCCACATTTGGAATGCATTCCTGTAGGAGCTGTCGAGTGAAACGAGGCTGCGATCTTTTGATCTTGTTTTTAACGGCAAGATCAAAAGATCGCAGCCTTCGGCAGCTCCTACAGGGGATTTCAGTGGGAGCCGGCGGCTTTGTTGAGGTCGCTTTCGGTCCATTCGGTGTAGACGCAGGCATCAGCCGTGGCCCAGCGCACTTGTACCGGGTCGCCAGCCTTGAGCGGCATGCCCGCGGCTGACAATGCTTTCACCGTCATTGAGGTGCCGCCCGAGGTGACCACGCTGCAGGTCTGGCTTTCGCCGAGGAACAGCACCTCAACCACCTTGGCCGCCACTTCATTCCACCCCGACGGCAACGGTTCGCTGATGGCTTGCGCCACGCTCAACGCCTGCGCTTTTTCCGGCCGCACCATCAGCAACACATCCTGATCGGTGTGCAACCCAGCGGTCAGGCGAATCGATAATGACTGCCCTTCAAAAGAAGCCGCCGCATTGCCCTGCGCCTTGAGCTTGAGGAAGTTCGAGTTACCGAGGAACGACGCGACAAACGCATTCGGCGGATTCTGATACAGGTCATAACCACTGCCCAATCCAACAATCTTGCCGTGACTGAAAATCGCGATGCGTTGCGACAAACGCATGGCTTCTTCCTGGTCGTGGGTCACGTAAACGATGGTGATGCCCAGACGACGATGCAATTGGCGCAATTCATCCTGCAAATCCTCGCGCAGCTTTTTATCCAGCGCGCCGAGCGGTTCGTCCATCAACAGAATGCGTGGTTCGTAGACCAGCGCCCGGGCAATAGCCACGCGTTGTTGCTGGCCGCCCGAGAGTTGCGAAGGGCGGCGATGGGCGAATTGCTCAAGCTGCACCAGTTTCAACATCGCATCGACACGCTTCTCGCGCTCCGCCGTCGCCAGTTTGCGAATCGCCAGAGGAAACGCAATGTTGTCGCGCACCGACAGATGCGGGAACAGCGAATAACGCTGGAACACCATGCCGATGTCACGCTTGTGCGGCGGCACATTGACCAACGATTCACCGTTGACGAGGATTTCGCCGCTGCTCGGCGTTTCAAACCCGGCGAGCATCGACAGCGTGGTGCTTTTACCCGAGCCGCTGGAGCCGAGAAAGGTGAGGAATTCACCGTCCTTGATGTCCAGCGAGATGTTGTCGACGGCGGCAAAGTCGCCGTAGTGCTTGTTCAGGTTGCGCAGGCTGACCAGGGGTTTGTCGTTCTGCTGGGAAGCGTCTTTGATCACGGCACTCATGTCGTACTCCTGGGCGCTCAGGCGCTGATTTCGTTGCGCCGGCGCAGTGCGGCGGCGATCACCATGACCAATACCGACAAGCCGATCAGCAGCGTCGAAGCGACGGCGATCACTGGCGTCAGGTCCTGGCGCAAGGTGGTCCACATTTTCACGGGAAGGGTTTGCAGGGTCGGGCTGGCCATCATCACGCTGAGCACCACTTCGTCCCACGAAACGAGGAAGGCGAAGAGGGCGCCGGCAACCATGCCCGGACGGATCGCCGGGAACGTCACCTTGAACACCGCTTGCAGGCGTGACGCACCGCAAATCACCGCCGCGTCTTCAATCGACTGATCGAATAGCTTCAACGAGTTGATGATCGAGATGATGGTGAACGGCAGCGCGACGATCACATGGCTGACCACGAAGGCGAACATCGTCCCGGTGTAACCGAGCTTGAGGAACAGCGCGTACACCGCCACGGCGATGATCACCAACGGCACGATCATCGGCAGGGTGAACAGACCGTAGAGCATTTCCCGGCCGGGAAAACGTCCGCGCACCAGCGCAAACGCAGTCGGCAAACCAAGGGCCACGGCGCAGATCGTGGTCAGCACAGCGACCTTGAGGCTCGCCGCTGCAGCGTTCATCCAGTCAGGATTGGAGAAGAACTGGCCGTACCATTTCAGCGTCCAGCCCGGTGGTGGAAACACCAGCCACTGTGAGGAACCGAAGGACAAAAGCACGATGAACACGATCGGCAACAGCAGGAACAAACCGATCAGCCCGGTGGTGGCGTAGAGGCCGAAACGCATGCGGCGGCTCATCGCATTGGGGGTCAGGAGCATGTCGGCTTACCTCGCGTTACTGGCGCCAACCGGGGATTCCGGTTGAAGCTTCAGGTAGAAGTAGAACAGCACCAAAGTGATCGCGATCAGCAACGCGGCGCCGGCACTGGCCAGGCCCCAGTTGAGGAACGATTGCACCTGCTGAATGATGAACTCCGGCAGCATCATGTTCTGCGCCCCACCGAGCAACGCCGGGGTCACGTAGTAACCGAGCGACATGACGAACACCATCAAGCCACCGGAGGCCAGACCTGGCCGGCACAGCGGCAGGAACACCCGGAAGAAGTTGCTCCACGGACTGGCGCCGCAGATCGAACCGGCCTGCAGGATCATCGGGTCGATGGCTTGCATGGTCGCCTGCAACGGCAGCACGATGAACGGAATCATGATGTAGCTCATGCCGATCACCACGCCGGTGAGGTTGTGCACCATCTCCAGTGGCTGATCGATGATGCCCATCGCCATCAACGCCTTGTTGATCACGCCCGACGCTTGCAGCAGCACCAGCCACGAATAGGTGCGGGCGAGCAGGCTGGTCCACATCGACAGCAGCACGATGTTGAGAATCCAGCGCCCCCAGCCGCGCGGCACCAGAGTGATCGCCCAGGCCAGCGGAAAGCCCAGCAGCAGGCTGAACAGCGTCACCAGTCCGGCCACCGAAAAGGTGTTGAGCAGGACGCGGGCATACGCCGAGTTGGCGAACAGTTGTTCATAGTTGCCGAGGCCTGGCGTCGGTTCGAGCACGCCGCGTAGCAGCAGGCCAATCAACGGCGCGAGAAAGAACAGGCCGATGAACAACAGCGCTGGCACGAGGTTGCCGGCGCCGCGCCAGCGTTGTCTGAGGGACGGGGCTTGCTGCATCGCAACCGCCTGTGTTCCGTGGGCCGAGCCGGCAGCGCTTTGGGCGCTGCCGGTGGCAGTGGAGGGACGGGACGCGGTGGCCGCCATTTTCATTTGACCAGCCATTCGTTCCACCGTGTCGCGATGGCCTGGCCGTTTTTGGCCCAGTACGCGAAATCAAGAGTGATCTGATCCTTAGCGTAGGCAGTCGGCAGGTTGGGGGCCAGCGCCGAATCCAGACGCTCCACACTGTCGAGGTTGACCGGGGCGTAGGCGGTCAGGTTGGAGAAGTCGGCCTGGCCTTTGGCGCTGCTGGCGCTGGCGAGAAACTTCATCGCTGCGTCCTTGTTTTTCGAGCCCTTTGGAATCACCAGAATGTCGGCCATGACCAGGTTCTGTTTCCAGCTCACGCCGACCGGCGCGCCGTCTTCTTGCAGGGCGTGAATACGGCCGTTCCAGAACTGGCCCATGCTCGCTTCACCGGACGCCAGCAGTTGCTGCGACTGCGCGCCGCCGCCCCACCAGACGATGTCTTTCTTGATGGTGTCGAGTTTCTTGAAGGCGCGATCGAGATCCAGCGGGTAGAGCTTGTCGGCAGGTACGCCATCGGCCAGCAGCGCCAATTCGAGCACGCCGGGGCTTGGCCATTTGTAGAGGGCGCGTTTGCCCGGGTAGGTTTTGGTGTCGAACAGGGCGCTCCAGTGCTGCGGCTTGTTGGCGCCGAGTTTGCCCTCGTTGTAGCCGAGGACGAAGGAGAAGAAGAACGAGCCGACGCCGTAATCGCTGACGAACCGCGGGTCGATCTTGTCGCGCTGGATGACTTTGAAATCGAGGGGTTCGAGCAGGCCTTCAGCGGCGGCGCGCAGGGCGAAGTCGGCTTCGACATCGACCACGTCCCACTGCACGTTGCCGCTCTCGACCATGGCTTTGAGTTTGCCGTAGTCGGTCGGGCCGTCCTGCACGACGGTGATGCCGCTGGCCTTGCTGAACGGATCGGCCCAAGCCTGTTTCTGCGCATCCTGGGTGCTTCCACCCCAACTGACGAAGTTCACGCTGTCGGCCGCCATTGCAGCCTGGCCGGTGACGCTGAGCAGTCCCGCAAAAAAGATCGCGGTTGCAGCTTTGTTCAACACCATGTTCACGCCCTCATTGTTGTGTTTTTGAGCGGGCTTGCGTTGTTGCCCGCCTATCGGGAGCAGTAGATGGACGTTCGTTGGAGTGTCCGGTCTATGGAATATCATATTATGGTATTCCAAACTTTGTGCAAGCACTTTGCCTTACCGGTTATCTGGCGGCTGTCCTTTTTTGTGGTTCGAAGAAATGAATCTGAAATGCAAAACCCCTGTAGGAGTGAGCCTGCTCGCGATAGCGGTGTATCAGCCAACATCATTGTTGAATGTCACACCGCTATCGCGAGCAGGCTCACTCCTACATTTGGATTTGTGTTCGTCGTGGGTTATTCGGTGAAGGGGATGCTTTCGACGACTTCCAGGTCATACCCGGTCAGGCCGGCGTATTTCAGAGGAGGGCCTAGGTGACGCAGCTTACCCACCCCAAGATTCTGCAAAATCTGCGCCCCAGTCCCCACCTCGGAATAAATCCGCGATTGCGAACGACTGAACTGCCTTGGCGGCTGGGTCAATTGCGGCACGCGCTCCAGCAGCGCCTGCGACGACTCGTGATTGGCCAACACCACCACAACCCCATGCCCCTCAGCCGCGACCCGTTGCAACGCCGCCCACAACGTCCAGTTCGCCGGCCCGCTGTATTCCGCGCCAACCAGATCCCGCAGCGGATCAATCACATGCACGCGCACCAGCGTCGGCTCTTCGCGGCGCAGATCGCCCATGACCATCGCCATGTGCACGCCGCCCTCGATGCGATCCTCAAAGGTGATCAAACGGAACGTGCCATGCACCGTCGGCAGCTCGCGTTCACCAATCCGTTCGATGGTGTGTTCGGTGCTCAGGCGATAGTGGATCAGGTCGGCGATGGTGCCGATCTTGATCCCGTGCTTGCGCGCAAACACCTCCAGATCCGGGCGGCGGGCCATGGTGCCGTCGTCGTTCATCACCTCGACGATCACCGAGGCCGGGGTGAAACCGGCCAATCGAGCCAGATCACAACCCGCTTCGGTATGCCCGGCGCGGGTCAGCACGCCACCTTCCTTGGCGCGCAGCGGGAAGATATGACCGGGCTGCACCAGGTCTTCGGCGCGGGCATTCGGCGCGACAGCGGCGGCAACCGTGCAGGCGCGATCCGCCGCCGAGATACCGGTGGTCACGCCAACTGCCGCTTCAATCGACACGGTAAACGCGGTGCTGAACACGCTGCCGTTGGCCGGCACCATTTGCTCAAGACCCAGACGCTGGCAGTGGTCGTCGGTCAGCGTCAGGCAAATCAGCCCGCGTGCTTCACGGGCCATAAAGCTGATCGCTTCTGGCGTGCAACGGTCGGCGGCCAGTAACAGGTCGCCTTCGTTTTCGCGGTCTTCGTCATCGACCAGCAAAACCATTTTGCCGAGACGATAATCTTCGATGATTTCTTCGATGCTGTTGAAGGCCATGCTGGACTCTCAGGGTTCGTTGGAAATATATTGGTATACCATAATACAAAATCAGCAAAGAGGTCACTATGAAGGCGTACTGGATTGCTCATGTGGACATCGCCGATGCCGATCACTACAGCCAATACACCCAGCGCGCCCCGGCGGCTTTCGCAGCGTTCGGCGCGAAATTTCTGGCGAGGGGCGGGCGCAGCGAAGCGATGGAAGGGCGCAAGACGCCACAGCGCAGCGTGGTGATTGAATTTGAAAGCTACGAAAAAGCCGTGGCGTGCTACCACTCGGCGGCGTATCAGGAGGCGAAGAGTTATCGCGAAGAATGGGCGAAGGCGGAGATCATCATCGTCGAAGGCATAGCCCCAATTTAAGACTCACCGTGAAGCCCCTGTAGGAGCTGCCGAAGGCTGCGATCTTTTGATTGATCGTTCCCACGCTCCGCGTGGGAATGCAGCCCGGGACGCTCCGCGTCCCTTTTAGAGCCGAACGCGGAGCGTCCGAGGAGGCGTTCCCACGCGGAGCATGGGAACGATCAATGTGATCAGCGGATAAAGTGGATCTTGCCGCTATCATCATTGCCCATGTAAATCCCATAAACCCCAGCCAGGCGCTCTTCGATATAGCGCTCAAGAATCTGTCGGATCGCCGGGTAATAGATCTGCTCCCACGGAATGTCTTCCGGCGCGAAGAACTTGTAATCCATGGTCTCCGATCCGTACTGCCCGGTAATCTCCAGCGCGATCGCGCGGAAGATGATGTACACCTCGCTAATCTTCGGCACGCTGAAAATCGAGTACGGCGAAACGATTTCCGCGCGCACGCCGCTTTCTTCCCAGACTTCGCGAATGGCCGCTTGCTCAGTGGTCTCGCCGCTTTCCATGAAACCGGCGGGCAGCGTCCAGGTGCCCGGGCGCGGCGGGATCGCCCGTTGGCACAGCAGATATTTGCCGTCCTGCTCGATGATGCAGCCGGCAATGATCTTCGGATTGACGTAGTGGATGTAGCCGCAGCCGCGACACATCAGGCGCTCGTGCGTATCGCCCGCCGGTATCTGCTGACCGAGGTCAGGGCCACCGCATTTCGGGCAATAGCTCGGGCTGAACATATCAGTGACCTATACGGGGTTCTTTCAGCGCGATAGGCAGGGTCATCGCCGGCGTGCCTTTAACGACAGAACCGGTCTCTTCCTGCTTGCGCTTGAGATAGTCGAGCGCTACCGCAGCGGCAGCGCGAACGTGATCAACACAGGCCTGATGCGCCACCAGCGGATCGCCGCTCTTGATCGCCTCGACCATTTTTTCCATTTCCTGATTACTCGCGCCGCGACGGTTTTCCTGCGACACCGAAGTCGCACGCAGGTAGCTGATGCGAGCCTGCAACTGACGCAACTGAGTCGCCGCAACATGGTTGCCCGAGCCTTCGAGCAGCACGTCGTAGAAACCTTGCACCGAGTCAATCACCTGTTGCAGTTCGCCGTCCTTGAGCGCCTTGCGGTTCTCGTCGAGGGCTTTTTCCAGGGCTTTGATGTCCTTGGCTTTGGCGCGCAGGGTGAACAGCTGCACGATCAAACCTTCGAGTACGCAACGCAGTTCGTAGATGTCAACGGCATCGGCGAGGGTGATGATCGCCACGCGCGGGCCTTTGGCATCGGCGAACTCAACCAGACCTTCGGATTCCAGGTGACGCAAGGCCTCGCGCACGGAGGTGCGGCTGACGCCAAGGCGATCGCACAGATCGCGCTCGACCAGACGATCACCGGGCATGAGCTGGAAATTCATGATCGCGCTACGCAGTTTATCCAGCACGATTTCGCGCAGGGTAACGGGGTTGCGATTGACCTTGAAGCTGTCGTCGAGTGGCTGGCGTTTCATGGGATCCGCTCTTTCGGTTGGCTGTCCATGCCAGACGGGCATCTAAACAGCCGAGGGGTTAACTGGGGCTTCGGCGTCGGCTTCGGCGAAGGCTTCACGGGCCAGCCGGAAACTGTCCACGGCTGCCGGAACGCCGCAATAAATGCCGACCTGAAGCAGAATTTCGCGTATTTGCTCACGACTCAGGCCGTTACGCAAGGCGCCACGCACATGCAGCTTGAGTTCGTGCGGACGGTTGAGCGCCGAGATCATCGCCAGGTTGATCATGCTGCGCTCCTTGAGCGACAAACCTTCACGACCCCAGACATGGCCCCAGCAGTATTCGGTGACCATTTCCTGCAGCGGGCGGGTGAAGTCGTCGGCGTTCTCGATTGAGCGCTGCACATAGGCTTCGCCGAGCACCTGAGTGCGGATCTTCAGGCCCTTTTCGTACTTCTCGTTACTCATCATTCCTCCCATCACCCAATTCCCCTGTAGGAGCTGCCGAAGGCTGCGATCTTTTGATCTTGCTCTTGAAAATCAAAGTCAAAAGATCGCAGCCTTCGGCAGCTCCTACTGGGATTTGTGTGAATCCGTCAGGCCAGTGTCGGCAACGGGCCGAGCTTGCCTTTGTGGTAGATCATCGGTGTCACCGGTTGCGCGGGCAGGATCAGATTCTTCACTGCGCCAACGATGATCGCGTGATCGCCGCCGTCATATTCACGCCACAACTCGCACTCGATGATCGCGGTGGCTTTGGCGAGAATCGGGTTACCGAGTTCGCTCAAATGCCACTCGATACCGGCGGCTTTGTCCTTGCCTTTACCGGCAAAGGCATAGGCCTCAGCCGTCTGGTCAGCCGACAGCAAGTGAATCGCAAACTTCTTGCTGTCACGCAGAATCGGATAAGTGTCGGAGGCGTAGTTAGGGCAGAACAGCACCAGCGCCGGGTCAATCGACAGCGCGCTAAAAGCGCTGGCGGTGATGCCGACAATGCCGCCCTCCGGGTCAACAGTGGTAACCACCGTGACGCCGGACGGGAAGGAGCTCATGACGTCTTTGTAAATGCCGGGTTCGATCATTTCGCAGGACTCCTAGCGCATCACAAACGGATCAGGCATTGGCGCCTGAGACAAGTTGATCCACACCGTTTTCAGTTCGGTGTAGGCCAGCACCGAATCGATGCCGCTTTCGCGTCCATAGCCACTGTTCTTGAAGCCGCCGATCGGCGCCATCGCCGACACCGCGCGGTAAGTGTTGACCCAGATAATCCCCGAGCGCACATCGCGAGCGAGGCGATGTGCTCGGCCCAAGTCACGCGTCCAGATGCCCGCCGCGAGGCCGAACTGCGAGTCGTTGGCGATTGCCAGCGCTTCCGCTTCATCTTTAAAGCGAATGACCGAAGCCACCGGACCAAAGACTTCTTCCTGCATGATCTTCATCGAATTGCGGTCGCATTCGAACAGCGTTGGCTCATAGAACCAGCCTTCGCCGAGATCGGTCGGCCGCTTGCCGCCGGTACGCAAACGCGCGCCTTCTGCGATGGCATCAGCGACCAGACCTTCGACCACCGCTAGTTGCTGCGCGGTCGCCATCGGCCCCATTTCGCTGGCGTCTTCCTGCGGGTTGCCGATGCGAATGCGCTGGGCGCGTTCGACCAGGCGATTGACGAATTCGTCGTAGATTTCGTCCTGCACCAAAAGGCGTGAGCCAGACACGCAACTCTGCCCGGACGCCGCATAAATCCCGGCAATCGCGCCGTTGATCGCGCTGTCGAGATCGGCGTCGGCGAAGATGATGTTCGGCGACTTGCCGCCCAGTTCCAGCGACAGCTTGGCGAAGTTCTCGGCGCTGCTGCGCACCACATGCCGTGCCGTCGCCGCGCCGCCGGTGAAGGCGATTTTGCGGATCAGCGGATGGCGGGTGAGGGCGGCGCCGGTGCTTGGGCCGTAACCGGTGACGACGTTGACCACGCCCGGCGGAATTCCGGCTTCGAGGGCCAGACGCGCCAGCTCGAGAATCGTTGCGGAGGCGTGCTCGGACGGTTTGATCACAATCGTGTTGCCAGCGGCGAGGGCCGGGGCGAGTTTGATCGCGGTCAGATACAGCGGGCTGTTCCACGGAATGATCGCCGCGACCACACCCATCGCTTCGTGCACGGTGTAGGCGAACAGATCGGGCTTATCCAGCGGCAGCGTGCCGCCTTCGAGCTTGTCGGCAAGACCGGCGGTGTAGTGGAAAAATTCGGGCAGATAGCTGACCTGGCCACGGGTTTCGCGGATCAGTTTGCCGTTGTCGCGGCTTTCCAGCTGCGCCAGTTGTTCTTTATTTTCGGCGATCAAGTCACCGAGACGGCGTAGCAGTTTGCCCCGTGCGGTGGCGGTCAGGCCGCGCCATGCCGGGCTGTCGAAAGCAGTTTGTGCCGCTTGCACGGCGCGTTCGACGTCCGCTTCATCAGCGTCAGGCAATTCTGCCCAGGCTTGCGCGGAGGCCGGGTTGAGGCTTTCGAAAGTCTTGCCGGAGAGGGCGTCGACCCATTCTCCGCCGATGCACATCTGGAAGCGTGCGAGTGTCATGCAACGATCCCCTGTATAGGGTTTTGTCGGGAGTGTGCGAATTCGAGAAATTCCAGCAGCGTCTGATTGACCAGACGCGGCGACTCTACGGGCATCATATGCCGTTGCTCGGCCAGCACGGCAACCTTCGCACCGGGGATGCGTCGTGCCAGTTGCTCGGCCATTTCCGGGGTCGAACCCGGGTCGAGTTCGCCGGTGGCGATTAGCGTCGGCGCTTGAATACTGCCCAAGTCGTCAACGCGGTACATGTCTTGGGTGGCGAACAATTCATAAGTGGTCAGATAGCCTTGCGGATCATTACCGGCGAGGGTCTGACGGATCGCCGCGATCTGCGCCGGGTTGGCCGCCTGATACTCGCGGCTGAACCAGCGCGACAGCGCCGCTTCGGCATTCGCGTCCGGGCCGTGCTCGGCTGCTTGCGCGGTGCGAGCGATGACGCCGGCACGCTGTTCTTCGCTGCGGTTGAACACGCTGTTCAACACCACCAGGCTTTGCAGGCGCTCCGGGTAATGCAGGGCAAAGGCCCGCGCGACCAGACCGCCCATGGAGAAGCCGATCACCGCTGCCTGCGGCAGATTGAGGTGATCGAGCAGCTCCAGCAACTGGTCGGCGTAACCGAGCAGGTCGGTGCCGCTGGCTGGTCGCGGGCTGGCGCCATGACCAAGCATGTCGTAGGCGATCACCCGGTATTGGCTGGACAGGCCGACAATCTGGCCGCCCCACATTTCTTTGTTCAGGCCCACGCCGTGGATCAAAACCACGGGCTGGCCTTGGCCGGTCGCCAGGTAACTGGTGCCAGCCGGGGTGAGTTCAGCGGTGAGCCGAATCATGGAGCGCTCCTGCAATGCCTTTTTATTGTGATTACTGGGCTTTTTCGGCGGCCAGTTCTTCCAGATCGATGTAGCGGTTACCGATGCGCGGGTGCAGGCGACCACCGTCGGCGCAACCCAGCACGACAACGATTTCATCAGCACGCGGCGCGTCTTCGATCTGCATTTCCAGGGTGATGTAGTGCGAACGCTGACCTTCGTCGTCCTTGTGCATCATCGGGATCTGAATCGAAGTGCCCGGGCCGCCGCGCTTATTGGTGAAGCTCAGGTAGCTTTTGGCGTTGACGGCTTCGCGGTAGTGGTTGCCGAAGCGCAGGGTGTGGATTACGGCGGAGGCGTGTTCGATCTCGCCATCAGCACCGACCACGGCGGCTTTGCCGTAGGCCTCGATTTTTTCCGCACCGCCGATGATGCCGACCAGACGCTCGACCATCAGCGCACCGAGGTCGGAGCAGTTGGCGCGGATCTGCGGTTTGAGGTCTTCGACGAAACCGTTGCCCACCCAAGGGTTTTTCATCACCACGGCGAGGCCGACCATGGTCACTGGCTTGTCAGTGGCTTTGCCGCCTTCGATGAAGGTTTCTTCGACATAGCTGACGATCTTGCGAATTTCGAAACTCATGAGCTGCTCCGTAGGGGGGATTGAGAGTGTCTGTGCGTCTGATGGTATACCATAATACCGATCGTGCAAGTCCCCCTCATAAGATTCCCTTCATCCATCCGACGAATCCTCCGTCATAACAACGCGAAATCCCTGTAGGAGCTGCGGCACGCTGCGATCTTTTGACTTTTAAAGGTCAGGATCAAAAGATCGCAGCCTCGTTTCACTCGTCAGCTCCTACAGGGGGATGCGTTCAGCCCGCGCGGTTAACAAAAGATAACGTGGCGCCGATTGTCAGACGTTTCTAAAGCCCGATAGGATGAGCCAGCTTCCGAAGTGGCTCTGGATTGCGGGTTTCAGGACTATGCTTCTGATCTGCCATCAACGGAGCACACTTGCGGCGCCCTTGAAGGCCAAATGGCCTAACAATAATAAATAGGGGAAGGTCTATGAGTCGTTGCCGCCCGCCGGCGTTACGCAACACCGCGTTGCTGGCCACAGCACTCTCTCTGCTGGGCTTTGCCACGTTGTCGGCACCCGTGATTGCCGCTGAGGCCCCGGCCGACGTGGTCTATGCCACCGAATCCAGCAAAGCCGCGAAAAGCCTGATTCTTGATGTCGTCCACGCCGGTGCGCGTCTGGTCGCGGTCGGGGATCGCGGGCACATCGTCTATTCCGATGACCAGGGCAAAACCTGGAAGCAGGCCAAAGTGCCGAGCCGGCAACTGCTGACTTCCGTGTATTTTGCCGATGACAAACACGGCTGGGCAGTCGGCCACGACGCGCAAATCCTCGCCAGCGAAGACGGCGGTCTGACCTGGACCAAGCAATTCGAAGACCTCAAACGTGAATCGCCGCTGCTCGACGTCTGGTTCAAGGACGTCAACAGCGGCTTTGCCGTGGGCGCTTACGGCTCGCTGATGGAAACCACCGACGGTGGCAAACACTGGGAAGACGTCAGCGACCGCCTCGACAACGAAGACCAGTTCCACCTCAACGCCATCGCGGCGGTGAAAGACGCCGGCCTGTTCATTGTCGGCGAGTCGGGCAGCATGTTCCGCTCCGCCGACTGGGGCCAGACCTGGGAAAAACTCGAAGGCCCGTACGAAGGCTCGCTGTTCGGCGTGATCGGCACGGCCCAGGCGCAAACCCTGCTGGCCTACGGCTTGCGCGGCAACCTCTACCGCTCCAGCGATTTCGGCAGCACCTGGGAACAGGTCGAACTGAAGGCCGCGCGCGGTGCGCTGGAGTTCGGTCTGTCCGGCGCGACCTTGCTGCCGGATGGCTCGATCGTCATCGTCGGTAACGGCGGCTCGGTGGTCAGCAGCAGCGACAACGGCGAAACGTTCAGCGTGTTCAACCGTCCGGATCGCATCTCGCTGTCTTCCGTCACCGCGGCCGGCGACGGCAACCTGATTCTGACCGGGCAGGGTGGCGTTCACACCACTCAGCCAAACGGCGCCGAAGTTAATAATAAGAAGGCGGGGCTATGACTTCCTTGATCACTCCTCAGCAGGAAAAGGCGACGTTCCTTGAGCGCCTGATCTTCAACAACCGCCCGGCAGTGATTCTGATCTGTCTGGTGGTGAGCATTTTCCTGTTCTGGCAGGCGACGCTGATCCGCCCGTCGACCAGTTTCGAAAAAATGATCCCGCTCAAGCATCCGTTCATCGAGAAGATGATGGAGCACCGCAACGACCTGGCGAACCTCGGCAACACCGTGCGCATTTCGGTCGAAGCCACTGACGGCGACATCTTCTCCAAGGAATACATGGAGACCCTGCGCCAGATCAACGACGAGGTGTTCTACATTTCCGGCGTTGACCGTTCCGGTCTGAAGTCGCTGTGGAGCCCGAGCGTACGCTGGACCGAAGTGACCGAGGAAGGTTTTGCCGGCGGTGAAGTGATCCCGCAGAGCTACAACGGCTCGCAGGACAGCCTCGATCTGCTGCGCAACAACGTGCTCAAGTCCGGCCAGGTTGGGCGTCTGGTGTCCAACGACTTCAAGTCGAGCATCGTTGATATCCCGCTGCTCGAGTCGTACCCGGATCCGCAGGATCAGGGCAAGCTGCTCGCGCTGGACTACCGCCAGTTCTCCCATGAACTGGAAGACAAGATCCGCACCAAATTCGAAGCACAGAACCCCAACATCAAGATCCACATCGTCGGTTTCGCCAAGAAGGTTGGTGACCTGATCGACGGTCTGGTGATGGTGGTGCTGTTTTTCGGCATCGCGTTTGTCATCACCCTGATCCTGCTGCTGTGGTTCACCAACTGCGTGCGCAGCACCATCGCGGTACTGAGTACGACGCTGGTGGCGGTGGTCTGGCAGCTTGGTTTGATGCACTTCTTTGGCTTCGGACTCGATCCGTATTCGATGCTGGTGCCGTTCCTGATCTTCGCCATCGGTATCTCCCACGGCGTACAGAAGATCAACGGTATCGCCCTGCAATCCAGTGAGGCCGATAACGCCCTGACCGCAGCGCGGCGCACCTTCCGGCAACTGTTCCTGCCGGGAATGATCGCGATTCTCGCGGATGCGGTGGGCTTCATCACGCTGCTGATTATCGATATCGGCGTGATCCGTGAACTGGCGATCGGCGCGTCCATCGGCGTCGCGGTAATCGTGTTCACCAACCTGATCCTGCTGCCGGTGGCCATTTCCTATGTCGGCATCAGCAAGCGCGCAATTGCCAAAAGCAAGAAAGATGCAAACCGCGAACACCCGTTCTGGCGCCTGCTGTCGAACTTCGCCAACCCGAAAGTCGCACGCATCTCGGTGGTGCTGGCGCTGATCGCCTTCGGTGGCGGCCTCTGGTACAGCCAGAATCTGAAAATCGGTGACCTCGACCAAGGCGCACCGGAACTGCGTCCGGACTCGCGCTACAACAAGGACAACAATTTCATCATCAACAACTACTCGACCAGTTCCGACGTGCTGGTGGTGATGGTCAAGACCAAGGCTGAAGGCTGCTCACGCTACGAAGCCATGGCGCCGATCGACGAGCTGATGTGGAAGATGCAGAACACCGAGGGCGTGCAGTCGGCGATCTCCCTGGTGACCGTGTCCAAGCAGATGATCAAGGGCATGAACGAGGGCAACCTGAAATGGGAAACCCTGTCGCGTAACCCCGACGTGCTGAACAACTCGATTGCCCGCGCAGACGGCCTGTACAACAACAGCTGCTCGCTGGCGCCGGTACTGATCTTCCTCAACGATCACAAGGCTGAAACTCTGGATCGTGCCGTTCACGCGGTGCAGGAATTCGCCAAGGACAACAACAAGGACGGTCTGGAATTCATCCTCGCGGCCGGTAATGCCGGGATCGAAGCGGCCACCAACGAAGTCATCAAACAGGCTGAACTGACCATCCTGATTCTGGTGTACATCTGCGTGGCGGTGATGTGCATGATCACCTTCCGTTCGTGGGCCGCGACCTTGTGCATCGTGCTGCCGCTGGTGCTGACCTCGGTACTCGGCAACGCGCTGATGGCGTTCATGGGCATCGGCGTGAAAGTCGCGACGCTGCCGGTGGTGGCGCTGGGCGTGGGGATTGGCGTCGACTACGGCATCTACATCTACAGCCGACTGGAGAGTTTCCTGCGTGCGGGGCTGCCGTTGCAGGAAGCCTATTACCAGACGCTGAAATCTACCGGTAAAGCGGTGCTGTTCACCGGTTTGTGCCTGGCGATTGGTGTGTGCACCTGGATCTTCTCGGCGATCAAGTTCCAGGCCGACATGGGCCTGATGCTGACCTTCATGCTGCTGTGGAACATGTTCGGTGCGCTGTGGCTGCTGCCGGCACTGGCGAAGTTCCTGATCAAGCCGGAGAAACTGGCGGGGCAGAAGGGTAACTCGCTGTTTGCGCATTGATCTGAAGGGCTGAAACGACAAAGCCGCAACCTTAGGGTTGCGGCTTTTTTTGTGGCTCAAGATCAAGAGCCCCTCACCCTAACCCTCTCCCCGAGGGAGAGGGGACTGACCGAGGGGTGCGGCTTGATCCATCGACCTGAAATACCGAGTCGATTATGGATTCACAGCAAATCGTTCAAGTCGGCGTAAATCTCGAACATCCCCCAATCGGTTCCCTCTACCTCTGGGAGAGGGCTAGGGTGAGGGCAGAGGATCTCAAGCGTTAAGTGAGTTCAGCGCCAAGCACAACACTCAAAGCACTACGCGCATCATCCAGCTGCACCAACGTCGCATGCCGAGCCCCCAGCGCATCGCGGTTCTCGATCGCCGTCAAAATCGCCTTATGCCGCGGCAACGCCAATTCATGCAGATTCGGCCGCTGATTCGAATGCTTCAACGCCTCGGCAATCGCCACCGACAACATGTTGCACAGATTCGCCAGCAAATCATTGTGCGTCGCATCGGCAATCCGGCTATGGAAATCCAGATCCGGCTGCAACAGCGCTTCCGGCGTCGGCGCCGCTTCCATGCGCTGATACGCTTCACCAATCGAAGCAATATCCGCCTCGGTCGCATGCTGAGCGGCGAGGGCGGCTGCCGCCGGCTCAATAATGCTGCGCACACTGGTCAGCACATTGAAGAATTCATTTTGCGGGCTGCTTTGCATCAGCCAGTGCAGCACGTCCGGGTCGAGCATGTGCCACTCGCGGCGTGCCTTGACCACCGTGCCCACACGCGGCCTGGAATACACCAGACCCTTGGCCACCAGCACTCGCGTGGCTTCACGCAACACCGGACGGCTGACCGCGTACTCTTCGCAGAGCAAGGCTTCGGCGGGCAGTTTGTCGTCGGGCTTGAAGCGTCCGGAGACGATCTGCATGCCCAGTTCCTGGACGATGCGCGAGTGCATGCTTTTGCGGTCGGAGGGTTTGCGGTAATCCATGGGGAACGGCGCGATCCTGAGCGATGGAGATGCCGCGCATCATAGCAGGCACGGCACAATCTTGAGGGAGTACACAAAACCAGATGTAGGAGTGAGCCTGCTCGCGATAGCGGTGTGTCAGCTGAACAATTGCTGACTGACACACCGCAATCGCGAGCAGGCTCACTCCTACAGGGGGATGCATTCCAATGTAGGAGCTGCCGCAGGCTGCGATCTTTTGCTCTTAGTGGGAATGACGAGGCACTTCAGCCCCACGGCAACCCACCAAAAAGTCAAAGTCACAACCCTGATCCGCCTGCAGCACATGGTCGATGTACAGCTGACGATAACCGCCCACCAACAATTGCTGCGGTGGCTGCAGATCCGCCATGCGCGCTGCCAGTTCGGCATCCGCAATATCCAGGTGCAAACGCCCGGTGGCGCAATCCAGCTCGATCCAATCGCCTTCCTTCACCGTCGCCAAAGGCCCGCCAGCCGCCGCTTCCGGCGCCACGTGCAAAACCACCGTGCCGTACGCCGTGCCGCTCATCCGTGCATCGGAAATGCGCACCATGTCGGTCACACCCTGCGCCAACAGCTTGGCCGGCAAGCCCATGTTGCCGACTTCAGCCATGCCCGGATAACCCTTCGGCCCGCAGTTTTTCATCACCAGAATCGAATCTTTATCGACATCCAACTCCGGATCGTTGATCCGCGCCTTGTACATATCAAAGTTCTCGAACACCACCGCACGGCCGCGATGCTGCATCAATTCGGGCGTCGCGGCGGACGGCTTGAGCACTGCACCGAGTGGCGCCAGATTGCCGCGCAACACACAAATGCCGCCGTCGGCGCGAATCGGGTTGTCGAGCGTGCGGATCACTTCGTCTTCGCCATAGATCGGCGCGTCCTTGGTGTTCTCGCCAATGGATTTGCCGTTGACGGTCAACGCATTCGGATGAGGAATCAGATTGGCTTCTCCAAGGCGACGCAACACCGCCGGCAAACCACCGGCGTAATAGAACTCTTCCATCAGGAAACGCCCGGACGGTTGCAGGTCAACGATGGTCGGCATGCCGCGACCCATGCGCGTCCAGTCATCCAGATCCAGCTCGACGCCGATGCGCCCGGCGATGGCTTTCAAGTGAATCACCGCGTTGGTCGAACCGCCGATGGCCGCGTTCACCCGGATAGCGTTTTCAAAGGCTTCTTTGGTCAGAATTTTCGACAGTTTCAAATCTTCGCGAACCATCTCCACCGCGCGCATGCCGGACATGTGCGCCAACACATAACGTCGCGCATCCACCGCCGGAATCGCCGCGTTGTGCGGCAGCGAAGTGCCGAGTGCTTCAGCCATGCAGGCCATGGTCGACGCGGTGCCCATGGTGTTGCAGGTGCCCGCCGAACGCGACATGCCGCCCTCGGCCGCAAGGAAATCGTCGATGGTGATGGTGCCAGCCTTGACCTGTTCGCTGAGCTGCCAGACCACCGTGCCGGAACCGATGTCCTTGCCCTTGTGCTTGCCGTTCAACATCGGCCCGCCGGTGACGACGATGGCTGGCACGTCGCAACTGGCGGCGCCCATCAACAGCGCCGGGGTGGTTTTGTCGCATCCGGTCAGCAGCACCACGCCGTCAATCGGGTTGCCGCGAATCGCTTCTTCAACGTCCATGCTCGCCAGGTTGCGGGTGAGCATGGCGGTGGGGCGCAGGTTCGATTCGCCGTTGGAGAACACCGGGAATTCCACTGGAAAACCACCGGCCTCGATCACTCCGCGTTTGACGTGCTCCGCGATCTGGCGGAAGTGCGCGTTGCACGGGGTCAGTTCCGACCAGGTGTTGCAGATGCCGATGATCGGCTTGCCGTGGAACTGGTGGTCGGCGATGCCCTGATTCTTCATCCAGCTGCGGTACATGAAGCCGTTCTTGTCGGCCGTGCCAAACCATTGGGCGGAGCGCAGGGTGGGTTTCTTATCAGACATGATCGATTCTCTTATTGTATGACTATAGTGTTCCCGCTACGGCCTAATCTAAGCGCAAAATCCTAGGTTTGGAAGTGTTGTTGGTGAATTAGTATTACTATATAGTCGTTTTCGACGGAGGGATGGCCCTGGCGGTTTTCCGCGAGAGGCGTCCCCCGAGGTTCTATAAAAACAACAATCGGAGACCGATCTCATGAGCCAGGAACTGCGGCTAATCCGGCGCATAACGCTGAAACTGATTCCCTTCCTGATCCTGCTGTACCTGATCGCCTATGTGGATCGCTCCGCCGTCGGCTTCGCCAAGCTGCACATGGGCGCCGACATTGGCATCGGCGATGCGGCTTACGGCCTCGGCGCCGGGCTGTTCTTCATTGGCTACTTCCTTCTCGAAATCCCCAGCAACCTGATGCTTGAACGCTTCGGCGCACGCCGCTGGTTCGCGCGAATCATGATCACCTGGGGCGCCATCACCATCGGCATGGCCTTCGTCCAGGGCCCACACAGTTTCTACGTGATGCGCTTTCTGCTCGGCGCGGCCGAGGCGGGCTTCTTCCCGGGTGTTCTCTACTACATCACCCAATGGTTCCCGGTGCGCCATCGCGGCAAGATCCTCGGGCTGTTCATCCTTTCGCAACCGATCGCAATGATGATCACCGGCCCGGTGTCCGGCGGTTTGCTCGGCATGGACGGTGTGCTGGGTCTGCACGGCTGGCAGTGGCTGTTCATCGTCATCGGCACGCCGGCGATCTTGCTGACCTGGCCGGTGTTGCGCTGGTTGCCGGACGGCCCGCAACAAGTGAAGTGGATGGATCAGGCGGAAAAAGACTGGCTGACCGGTGAACTGAAAAAGGATCTGCAGGCATACGGCCAGACCCGCCACGGCAATCCGCTGCATGCACTGAAAGACAAACGCGTGTTGCTGCTGGCGCTGTTTTACCTGCCGGTAACGCTGAGCATTTATGGCTTGGGTCTGTGGTTGCCGACGTTGATCAAACAGTTTGGCGGCAGCGATCTGGTGACTGGGTTTGTGTCGTCGGTGCCGTACATCTTCGGGATCATCGGCTTGCTGATCGTGCCGCGCAGTTCTGACCGTTTGAATGATCGCTACGGGCATCTCGCCGTGCTTTATGTGCTGGGTGCGATTGGCCTGTTCCTCAGCGCGTGGCTGACCTTGCCGGTGGCGCAACTGGCGGCGCTGTGTCTGGTGGCGTTTGCGCTGTTTTCCTGCACGGCGGTGTTCTGGACATTGCCGGGGCGATTCTTTGCCGGCGCGAGTGCGGCGGCGGGGATTGCGTTGATCAATTCGGTGGGGAATCTCGGCGGGTACATCGGGCCGTTTGTGATTGGGGCGTTGAAGGAATACACCGGCAACCTCGGTTCCGGCCTGTATTTCCTCTCGGGGGTGATGGTGTTTGGCTTGATCCTGACGGGCGTTGTCTATCGCGTACTGGAACGCAAACACGTCCTGCCGGTTGACCAGTTCGCCGCCAGCGCACGGGGCGCTACCCGCACCTGACTGACCAACACCGGTCCCCTGTAGGAGTGAGCCTGCTCGCGATAGCGGTCTATCAGTTGACAACTTTTTGGCTGACACACCGCTATCGCGAGCAGGCTCACTCCTACAAGGATCTGCGGTGTTTCGAATAACACAGGAGAAAATCATGCATCTGGTTCAATTCGAATTAAGCAACCGCGAACGCCGTGTCGGCGTGGTCGACAACGGTGTGGTGCGCGAAGTACAGGACGCCCGCAGCGTGCGCGATCTGGCGCTCGCCGCCATCGAGGCCGGCAACACCCTCGAGCAGCAAGTGCAAACCCTCGGCCTCGGCATAAGCCACGACTACAGCGAACTGCTGTCGCAACTGCGCATCCTGCCGCCACTTGATCACCCGGATCCAGCGCACATGTTGATCAGCGGCACCGGCCTGACCCACCTCGGCAGCGCCTCGGCCCGCGACAAAATGCACCAGCAGGCCGGCGACGAAGCGACGATGACCGACACCATGCGCATCTTCAAATGGGGCGTGGAGGGTGGCAAACCGGCGGCGGGGCAGGCCGGTGTGCAACCGGAATGGTTCTACAAAGGCGACGGCAGCATCGTCGTGCGTCCGGGCCAACCGTTCCCGGTACCGCCATTTGCCGAAGACGCCGGCGAAGAACCTGAGATGGCCGGGCTGTACATCATCGGCAATGACGGCAAGCCTTATCGCCTCGGTTTTGCGGTCGGCAACGAGTTCTCCGACCACGTCATGGAACGCAAGAATTACCTGTATCTGGCGCACTCGAAACTGCGCAGTTGCAGCTATGGCCCGGAACTTCGTACCGGTGAATTGCCTCAACATCTGGCAGGCACCAGCCGCATCCTGCGCGACGGCGAAGTGCTCTGGCAGAACGAGTTTCTCAGCGGCGAGGCGAACATGTGCCACAGCCTCGCCAACCTCGAATACCACCACTTCAAGTACAGCCAGTTCCTGCGTCCCGGCGACGTGCACATTCATTTCTTCGGCACCGCGACCCTGTCGTTTGCCGATGGGGTTCGCACCCAACCGGGTGACGTCTTCGAAATCAGCCAAGCCGAATTCGGCGCACCGCTGGTCAACGGCATCGTCCCGGTACCAGCGGCGTTTGAACCGGACAGCATCGGCACCCTTTAAGGAGATCCCATGACTCAGATTCTCGGTCACAACTACATCGGCGGTCAGCGCAGTGCCGCTGGCGACGTAAAATTGCAATCGGTCGACGCCACCACGGGCGAACAGCTGCCCCACGATTTCATTCAGGCCACGCTGGAAGAAGTCGGCGCTGCGGCCAAGGCTGCCGCTGCCGCCTACCCGGCGTATCGCAGCCTTAGCGCTGAGCGCCGCGCGCAGTTTCTCGATGCGATCGCTGATGAGCTGGATGCCCTCGGTGATGATTTCGTCGCCGTGGTCTGCCGCGAAACCGCATTGCCTGCCGGGCGTATTCAGGGTGAGCGCGGACGCACCAGCGGACAGATGCGTCTGTTCGCCAAAGTGCTGCGCCGTGGTGATTTCTATGGCGCACGGATCGATTTGCCGCTGCCGGATCGGCAGCCATTGCCGCGCCCGGATCTGCGTCAATACCGCATCGGCCTCGGCCCAGTAGCAGTGTTCGGTGCGAGCAACTTTCCGCTGGCATTTTCCACTGCCGGCGGCGACACGGCATCGGCGCTGGCCGCCGGTTGCCCGGTGGTGTTCAAGGCCCACAGCGGCCACATGGCGACAGCAGAGCTGGTTGCTGATGCGCTGATTCGCGCCGCAGAAAAAACTGCGATGCCGGCCGGCGTGTTCAACATGATCTACGGCGGTGGCGTCGGTGAATGGCTGGTCAAGCATCCGGCGATTCAAGCAGTTGGTTTCACTGGCTCGCTGAAGGGCGGTCGTGCGCTGTGCGACATGGCGGCGGCGCGCCCGCAACCGATCCCGGTGTTCGCCGAGATGTCGAGCATCAATCCGGTGATCGTTTTGCCGCAGGCATTGGCCGAGCGATCCGAAACCATCGCCCGCGATTTGACCGCTTCGGTGGTGCAAGGCTGCGGCCAGTTCTGCACCAATCCTGGCTTGGTGATCGGCATTCGTTCGCCAGAGTTCAGTGCGTTTGTGCAGCAGGTTTCTGGTTTGATCGGTGATCAACCGGCGCAAACCATGCTCAACGCGGGCACCCTCGGCAGCTACGGCAAAGGCTTGCAGAAGCTGCTGGCGCATCCCGGCATCGAACATCTGGCCGGCAATCCGCAGCAGGGCAATCAGGCGCAGCCGCAGCTGTTCAAGGCTGACGTCAGCCTGTTGATCGAGGGCGATGAAGTCCTGCAGGAAGAAGTGTTCGGCCCGACCACGGTGATTGTTGAAGTGGCGGACAAGGCGCAACTCAGCGCGGCGTTGCAGGGTCTGCACGGTCAACTGACGGCGACGATTATTGGTGAATTGGCGGATTTCGAGCGCTTCGCTGAACTGACGCCGCTGCTGGAGCAGAAGGTCGGGCGGATCTTGCTTAACGGCTATCCAACTGGCGTTGAGGTGTGCGATTCGATGGTGCACGGCGGGCCGTATCCGGCCACCTCCGATGCACGCGGCACTTCGGTCGGCACGCTGGCGATCGACCGCTTCCTGCGCCCGGTGTGCTTCCAGAACTACCCGGACAGCTTGCTGCCGGAGCCACTGAAAAATGCCAACCCGCTGCGCATCCAGCGCCTGGTTGACGGCAAACCAAGCCGCGAAGCCCTCTGACACACCACCCCTGTAGGAGCTGCCGAAGGCTGCGATCTTTTGATCTTGATTTCAAAAAACAACATCAAAAGATCGCAGCCTTCGGCAGCTCCTACAGGGGGAGTGTGCTTCTTGAGCTATCATTGCCGGTTTCCCCCTGAAAGACTTGATTGCCATGACTGCCCAAACCCTTCTCAACGCCCTCGAACACTGCGGTATGGTCGAAATCGACGGCCTGCATGCCTTCGAATTCGCCCTCGACGAAGACGACAATCTGCACATCGAATGCATCGATGGCCGAGCGGCCAAGCATTGGGAATTCACCCCGGCTCAAGTTGCAGCGGCCACGTTCGATGACTCGCTGCAGAGCTGGCTGATCGTCGGCTATTTCAATGAAACCAAAGCGATCGGCGAACACCGCCTGGTGTGCCATGGCGATGTCGTCAGCAGCAGCGATGATGAGGATGACACTGATGAAAATGCGTAAATTCTGGCCGCTGCTGATGGCCGGCAGCGTGGGTGCCATGGGCCTGTCCACGGCATCGGCAGAAAGCTTTCAATTGTTGGTCGGTTCCTACACCGCCGGCACCAGCCAGGGCATCTATCGAATGAATTTCGACAGCGCCACTGGCCAGATCGACGCCAAGCCGCTGCAAGTGGTGAAGAGCGAAAACCCGTCGTGGCTGACCCTGTCCAAAGACCAGCATCGCCTGTTCGTGGTCAATGAAAACGGCCCGGGCCAGAAAGACCCGGTTGGCCGCGTCAGCAGCTATTCGATCGATCCAAAAACCCACGCCCTGACCCTGATCAATCAAGTACAGAGCCTGGGCAACGAGCCGACCCATTCGAGCCTCAGCGGCGACGCCAGCCACCTGTTCGTCAGCAACTATTCGGTGGTGGAAGATCCGGGCGGAACCTTGGCGGTGTTGCCCGTCGGTACTGACGGCAAGCTGAAACCGGTAGTGCAAATGAGCGCGCACCCGGCGAGCCGGGTCAACCCGGAGCGTCAGGCGTCGAACCACGTGCACTCGACGATTTCCTCGCCGGACGGTCGTTACGTGTTCTCCAATGACTTGGGCGCTGACAAGGTCTTCATCTACCAATTCGACCCGAAAGCCAACCCTGATCTGCCGCTGACCCCAGCGAAAACCGCGTTCGTCGCCATGCCAGCCGGCAGCGGCCCACGTCATTTGCTGTTCAGCGCTGACGGCAAACATGCCTGGCTGACCATGGAAATGAGTGCGCAGGTCGCGGTGTTCGATTACAACGACGGCGTGCTGACGCAAACCCAACTGGTCGATCTGGCCGCCGGTCAACCGACCTCTGACAAGGCCGGCGCCGCGCTGCACACCTCGGCGGACGGCAAGTTCCTCTACGTCAGCAACCGTGGCACCGCGAATCAGATGGTGGTGTTCAGCATCGATCCGGCGACCGCTCAGCTCAAAGAGCTGCAAAAGCGTTCGGTTGAAGGTGATCATCCGCGCGAATTCAACCTCGATCCGAGCGGCAAGTTCCTGCTGATCGCCAACCAGAAAAGCAACCAGATTGTTGTCGTTGAACGCGACAGCAAGACCGGTCTGCTCGGCAAAACCGTGCAGAAACTGCCAATGGACGCCCCGAGCGACCTGAAGTTTATGGTGCGACAATAAGCCACAGGCCCCGGTTTACGGGGCCTGTCTCTTTGTATCAATCGCGCTGATATTCGGTAATGCTACAAAGCATTTCAAGCGAGTAACCGTCGAGCGTTAAGTTTGCTTCACAGCCCAACCGGGCAAGCAAGCCAACCGAACACGAGGGTTACCGCCATGAACTTCAATCTCTTCTCCGTTATCGCCGCTTCCGCCATCTCCGCCACCGTTGTGCTGCCAGCCAGCGCCAACGTTGAAATCAACAGCAAAAAATCCCACACCCAGAGCTACACCCAAAAATACCTGCAACAGAGCGCCAACTTCTACGCTGCTCTGGATCACAAAGCCCAACACTGAAAGTCCCATTCTGCCTCCGCACCATTCGGGGGATTCACACGATCTCCTGTAGGAGCTGCCGAAGGCTGCGATCTTTTGATCTTAAACGTCAAAAGATCGCAGCCTTCGGCAGCTCCTACACGTGTGCGTTGTTGATCTTGATCGTTCCCACGCTCTGCGTGGGAATGCCTCTAGGGACGCTCTGCGTCCAGTGACGCGGTGCGTCCAGTGACGCGGAGCGTCACGGGCTGCATTCCCACGCAGAGCGAGGGAACGATCCGTAAAGACCGTCGCCCCCGTGTGCGTGAAGCACGGTCATAGGTTTTCTCAAACGCGCAAATAGACCGGCTAAATAATCAACGCAACTGATGTTCACTATGGAAAACCCTGAGTGGTTGCCCGTGCTGTTTTGATCGATTCTGTGGCCATCGAAACATGCCCACGGGAGAACACCATGGCCAGCGCAATCATCACTTCAGCCAAACGCGGCGCCTACCTGGCCATCGGTCTTTACCTGGCCGTTGTACTGGTCGTCAGCATCGCCTCGCAGATGGAACACAGCTTCGACGCACCGATAGACGTCGCCCATCCCGGCATTCAGTTTGAAGTCCGCTCGCAGAGCGTGATGGTCGACCGGGCTGAACTCGCAGGAGTCGGCGGCGCATGAAAGGCTACAGACTTTGGGTCATCGCCAGTCTGGCGGTCATGACTAACGGCGCTTCGCTACTGGGTGTCGGCCAAGGCTCGGTGGGCGGGCTGGCGCGGGCCATAGAGGCCAATCACAGCATTGCGCACAACATTGAACGGGCGAATACCCTGGGGCTGATGGCGGGGAATCCGCCGGTGAAGGTTTCGGCGGATTTCCTTGGGCCTTTCGAAGTGGATTGCATGGCGCTTGGGATGTGCAATGCGCTTGCCTAGACACCGCAATCCATTGTGGTGATGGAATTTATTGTGGCGAGGGGATTTATCCCCGATGGGCTGCGAAGCAGCCCCAAATCCTGCAACTCAAATTTGCCTGACACACCGCATAGAATGGTTTCACGACTGCTTCGCAGCCGAACGGGGATAAATCCCCTCGCCACAATAATCCCCTCACCACAGGGTTGATCGTTCCCACGCTCCGCGTGGGAATGATCAATCAGGCAGGAAGTTGAGGGTTACTTCTTCATGATCGAGGTGAAGAGGTTGGACTCGAGGAAGTTGTGCAACCAAGCCTGCAGACGCGGGTAAGGCGTCTGCGCAAACCACTCGCGATCGACATGCGCGAACTGCCGAACAAACGGCAGCAGGGCGATATCCGCCAGGCTCGGATGATCAGCCAGCAAATAATCGCGATCCTGCAACAACCCCTCCAACCGCTGCAAAAACACCGCGCCCTGAGCCCGATAAACCTCCATCGGCTGCTCCGGATAACGCTCGGCATACTTGTAGCGATTCAAATCAACCTTGAACCCCTGATCATTCGCCTCGATCAACTCGGCAATCCGCGAATCGCCGTCAAGTAACCAACCCTGCGGATCATTCTGCGCCAGCGCCCAGCGCATGATTTCCAGGCTCTCATCAATCACCCGACCATCCGCATCCAGCACCGGCACCGTGCCCTTCGGCGAGATCGCCAGCATCTCCGCCGGTTTGGCTTTAAGGCTGACCTCGACAATCTCTACCGGCACGCCCGAATAACGCAGGGCCATCCGCGCGCGCATCGCGTACGGGCAGCGGCGGAAGGAATACAGCGTGTTCATTTCACCTCCAGGGTGCTCAAACCATTGCCCTGACGCTGCACCTGAATCTGCACCGGAATCCGTTCGTGCATTTCCTGTACATGGGAAATCACCGCGACCTTACGGCCCTGCGCCTGCAAACCATCCAGCGCATCCATCGCCAGTTGCAGCGACTCCGGATCGAGGCTGCCAAAACCTTCGTCGATAAACAGCGATTCGATTTTCAGCGTACTCGACGCCATCGAGGCCAGCCCCAGCGCCAACGCCAGCGATACCAGGAACGTCTCGCCGCCAGACAACGAATGCACCGAGCGCAGTTCATCGCCCATTTCGGTGTCCATCACCAGCAAGCCAAGCATGCTGCCGCCGCGTTTCAGGCGATAGCGTTTGACCAGTTGGCGCAGTTGCACGTTGGCGTGATGCACCAGCAAATCGAGGTTGTAGGCTTGGGCGATCTTGCGGAACGTATCGCCGGTGGCCGAGCCGATCAGCGCACTGAGCCGCGCCCAACGCTGATACTCGGCGTAGGCATCAGCAATCTGCTGCGCCAAGGCCTGATTGGCATTCTGCCGGCGCTGATCCTCGACCTGTTCTGCACGCAGTTCAGCGCATTGCTGCTCGCTGACGTTGAACTGGTTTTGCAAATTCGTCAGGGCCGTGGCGAGTTGCTCGGCATCAAGATTGCCGTTGTGCTGGGCTTGATGCGCGGCTAAGCGCTCGTCACGTTCCTGCAACAGCACTTTCGCTTGCTCGATGGCTTTTTCGTTTTGCTGCAAGCGTTGGCGCAGTTCAGCGAGTTGCGCGTCGTCAACCCGCAACAGATCTTCAAGGCCACCGTCATCCAGCTCAGGATGACGCGCGCGCCAGTCGGCAATCTTGCTGGCCAGATCCGTGTCTTCGCTTTCCAGAGCCTGCAAACGTTGTTGCTGCGCTTTGAGTTCGGCGGCGATCTGCACAAGCTGCGTGCGCACACTTTGCAGTTCTTGCGCGGTACTCGTTTCGGCGGCGCGCGCTTGCTCCACAGCCTGTTCCAGTTGCTGCTGCCACTGTTCGGCGCTGCTGTGCTCGCCGAGCAATTGCGCCAGTTTCTGCTGGCACAGTTGCTGTTGCTCGGCCAGCGCATTGAACTGCTGTTCAGCGGTTTGTGCCTGCTGTGCGCGGGTTTGCTGACGATCCTGTTCTTTCTCCAGCGTCTGCTGACGTTGCTGCTGCTCGCTCAATTCTTCCTTTTGCTGATCGAGTTGCGTCAGACGCTCGGCGATCTGCCGGTCGAGTTGTACAAACGTCGCCGCCGGCTCCAGGCGCAGGGCTTCAAGGGTCTCGGCCGGCAGCAGAGGGCCGAACGCCGTCAGTTCTTCATCGAGGCGTTGACGGTCGTTGCTCAGTTCGCGCTGTTGATTGCTCAGGTGCTGCGCGGCTTGCTGATGCGCGGTTTCGGCCTGACGCAATTGTTGAGTCAACCGCGCCGCATCCTGTTGCAGGGTGAGCAGGGCGCTCTGGCGCTGTTCGTCCTGAGTGATGCTCTGGTTCAACTGCTCGTTCTGGCGGATGAGCCAGGCGTCGCGTTTGTCGGCGTCCTGATTGAGCAACTGAGCAGACAGCGGGTGCGCATCGAGGCTCGGCGCGAGGGCCTGTTGCTGATTCGCCAGTTGCTCCTGTTGTTGCAGCAGTTCTTTCTGCTGAGCAATGACAGCGCCGACGTCGGCGCGCAGTTCACTGAGCTTTTCCTTGAGCTGATCGACGACTAGCTGAGCGTTAGCCTGTTCGCTTTCATCGTGGCGACCGAGGCTTTGCAGCAGCGCTTCCGGCTGGTGATACGGATGCTCATTGCTGCCACACACCGGGCACGGCTGATCGTCCTGCAACTGCGCGCGCAACTCTTCGACACTGGCACTGCGCGCCAGACGCTGGCGTTCAAGCAGTTCGCGGGTGACGTTGAGGGTTTGTTCGGCGACGGTCAGCTCAGCTTTGGTTTTGACGCCGTCCTGAGTCAGGCGCTCACGTTCCTGCTGCGCATTGAGCTGGCGTTGTTGCAACTCGGCGCCGCGCTTGTCCAGATCCTGTTGGCTGGCCCACAAGCGCGACAGGTCTTCGAAAGCGCGCAGTTGTTTGCGGTTGTCCTGCAACAGCGTACCGAGAATGCCGATTTGCTCGGCGACGGCATCCGGTTCGGCGCCGGCCTCTTTGAACAGCACTTCGAGTTGTTGCTTCTGGCTGGCAAATTCTTCAGCGCTACGTGTGGCGTATTGTTCGAGGTTAGCCAGTTCGGCCTGACCTTTGTTCAGGCGATTACCAATCAACATAAGCTGTTGCAGGCGATCGCGATAGGCATTCCACGCATCGCTCAGTGGCGCCAGATGAGCGCTTTGTTCCAGCTCAGCGGCGATGCGTTGCAAGCGTTCGGCGACCTGGCCCTGCTTTTCCTGCAAGGCTTGAATAGCGCTCTGGCCGTCGGTGCAGGCCTGTTGCGCAGTGGCTTTGGCCTCAGCACTCGCGGCCAGATCTTTGGCCAGACGGGCGAGGGTGCTTTGCTCTTCGAAGGCCTGACGCAACAGCGGCGCATTTTCAGATTGGCGTTGCTGCGCTTCGGTCAGTGCGACTTTGGCTGTCTCAAGATTCTGCTCGAGTTGCGTCTGACGTTCAGTCAGTTCGGCGTGCTGGCGGGTGTGCTCGGCAATCTGCGCGGCCAACGGCGTCAACAACGCATCGAGTTCGGTTTTGCGGGCGAACTGGTGCCTTTGCGGGCCGAGTTGTTCCAGACGCGTCATTTTGATGCGTTCGCCGGCCAGCGCTTCCGATTGTTGCTGGGCGCTGTGCAATTGCTCGCTGGCGGCTTGCTGCGCGTCCTGCAACAGCCGCAAATCCTTGAGCCAACTGTGTTGCTGCTCCAGTTGCTTCAATTGTGCCTGCTGCAACTTGAGTTGCTGCTGTGCAGCGTTGAAATGCTCATCCAGTTCGGCGCGCGCTTCGGGTGCCAGCGGGGTAACGCCAGTGGCCTGATCCTGCAACAGCTTGTGCGCTTCGCGGGCCTCTTTGGTCTTGTCGAATGCACGACGGCCGAGGCGGGTGTACAGCGCGGTGTCGGTGAGTTTTTCCAGCAGTTCGCTGCGGTCGTTGTCGTCCGCTTTGAGGAACGCGCTGAACTCGCTCTGCGCCAGCAGCACGGCGCGGGTGAACTGTTCGAAGTTCAGGCCCAGTGCGGCTTCCAGTTGGGTTTTGTATTCGCCTTTCTGGCTGGCGAGCAGTTGATCCTGATCGATGTCGCGCAGGCTCTGACGACTGGCCTGCAACTTGCCGCCAGCCTTCTCGCGGGCGCGGTTGGCTTCCCAGCGCGCCCGATAACGACGGCCATCAACACCGACGAAATCCACCTCGGCATAGCCTTCGCCGGTGCCGCGACGCAGCAAAGTGCGCGGGTCACCGGTGGCGATCTCGCCATCAGCATCGGGCACTTTGGCGTCGCGGCCGGTGTTGTTCAGGCGCGGAACAGCGCCGAACAGCGCCAGGCACAAGGCGTCGAGCAGGGTACTTTTACCGGCGCCGGTCGGCCCGGTGATCGCGAACAAACCGGCACTGGCCAGCGGTTCAGCGGTGAAATCGATCTCGAACGGCCCAGCCAGCGAAGCGAGGTTTTTCAAACGGATGGCGAGAATTTTCATGGCTGCTCGCCCTCCAGTTGCACGTCTTGCAGCAGTTCGGCGAAGTCCTTCAGCGTCTGTTCATCGACCTCGCTGCCGTAGTTGTCGAGCCAGGCGCGGCTGAACAATTCCTGCGGGGTGAGTTGATCGAGTTCGATCAGCGCGGTGCCATCCTCCTCACCGTCAGCGCCACGCTTGCCGGCGTATTCAGCAGCGATGCGCACCAGGCGCACGGCTTTGCCTTGCAGAGCGTTTTCCACTTGATGGCGCAGATCCGGCTGCGGCTCGTCGAGGGTCACACGCACTTCCAGCCACGGCTGGCGCTGGGTTTCAGCGAGCAGGTCGATGTTCGGCAGGTCGGCCAGTTGTAGCAGAATCTCGGCCAGCGGTGCCGGGCCGATGCGTTGCAGATTGACCGAACGCGGAATCAATATCGGTTCGACGCTGACCAGGGTTTCGCCATCAAGCGTGACGTCGAGAATCTGATGCTGATAACCGATTTCCGAGAACGACAACGGAATTGGCGAGCCGCTGTAGCGAATGCGCTCCTCGCCGTTGACCTTCTGCGGCTTGTGCAAATGGCCGAGGGCGACGTAGCTGATGCTCGGCCCGAACAGACTAGCCGGCAGGGCTTCGGCGTTACCGATGATCAGGCTGCGCTCGGAGTCTTCCGAGACCGAGCCACCGGCCATGTGCGCGTGGCTGATGGCGATCAGCGCCTGACCCGGTTTGCGTTTGGCGTTGGCGGCTTCGATCAGCCGTTCATGCACCTGACCGATGCCACGCAAATAGTTATCGCCCAGATGCGCACCGGTGACTTCCGCCGGACGCAGGAACGGCAGCGCCAGGCACCACGCGGCGATTTCGCCTTTGGCGTTCGGCAATGGCAGCAGCAGACGTTCGGAATCGAGCTGGCCGTCATCCAGCCACAGCACGCGACCCAGCGCATGGGTGCGCAAGCGGCGCATCAACGGCGCAGGCAGTTCGATGCGCGAGCCGGAATCGTGGTTGCCGGCGATCATCACGATGGTCAGCAAGGGCTGCTGCTCGTGGGCGTTGACGATGAAATCGTAGAGGCATTCCTGGGCTTTGACCGGCGGATTGACCGTGTCGAAGATATCCCCGGCGATCAGCAGCACATCCGGCTGCGCCAGTTTCAGCTGACGCAGCAGCCATTCGAGAAAACAGGCGTGCTCGAAATCGCGCTCCTGACCATGCAGGTTTTGCCCAAGGTGCCAGTCGGAGGTGTGAAACAGACGCAAGGCGGACTCCGCAACAAAAAGAGATGATGGCCGCGCGGGAATGAAGAGGCGGCGAAAGAGGGGGAGAGTTTACAGTTTATTGCGCCGCACGGTCTGCGCACGGGATGTCGTGGTGATGAGATAAAACCCTACACCACACACTACCTGTAATTTCTGACAGTAGTTGAGCTTCATTTCTCGTGGTATATCCGACGGATGAACAGTCTCTCTGTATGCCACGCAACCCCTGCACTGAAGGCCGTCGATCCGCGTGGTCTATGTCTTCGCGAAGTTGCCTATTGCCGTTCAGAGCCCGGCCAGTTGGCAGCTGAACGAGTGACGCGATTCAACTACGATTTGTCAGGTCGTCAGGTCGCCAGTTGGGATCCCCGACATTCGATGAGTGCTGGAAAGGAAAAGACCTCCACGACGGGACACAGTCTATCGGGCAATACCTTATTGAATGAAAGTGCCGACGCTGGTTGGCGGGTGTCATTACTCAATGAGGCAAAGGTAGAGCACAAGCGTTGGGATGGACGCGGCTGCGAGCGAACAAATCATTACGATCAACTGCAGCGCACAGTCGCTGTGCAAGAGGGCATGACAGGGGGAGTGTTGAAGTATGTCGAGCGTTTTACCTATGCAGCGGCCAGTGCCTCGATGGGCGCTAATCATGCAGGTCGCTTGATACGTCAGGATGATCTGGCAGGAGCGTTACACGAATTTCAATATTCAATGGATGGCTCACTGATGGGCGAGACAAGGCAGTTCCTCTGCGGTCTTGATGCCCCCGATTGGCCTTTGGATTTTGAACTGCGCAATAAACTGCTGCTGAAAGAATGTTTTGTTACAACCAGCTCGTTCAATGCGCTGGGGGAAATGCGGCTGCGTATGGATGCTTCAGGTAATAGCCGCAGCTTTGATCACTCATTGTCCGGGCAAATAAAAGCAGCCTATTTATTGATGGCCGGCACCGGTCAACCAGCGTATCGACTGGTCAGTGACATTCGCTGCAACGCCTCCGGGCAGGTTGAGAGTGAGCAACTGGGCAACGGCGTGACAATAGTGGCCGAACATGAGGGGAGCAGCGGGCGTCTTCGAAGGCTCGCTGTTATGCATCCTGGCTCAACACTCTTGCAGGATCAGATTTACACCTATGATGCGGTGGGCAATGTCCTTAGCGTCGAGGATAAAATCCTTCCGGTTCGTTATCATAAAAATCAACGCATAAACTCTGTCAGCCGATACCGGTATGACAGCCTCTATCAGCTCATTGAGGGTTCGGGCAGAGAAATCGCACCGCCTGTCTACGGGCCTTGTTTGCCTTGTCGTCAACGTACGCCCATCAATCCTGAGCGTTTGCGCAACTATATCCAGACTTTCGACTACGACGCCGCCGGCAATCTCTTGGCTCGTCATCATGATGGTGCGCCGACAATCAGAATGGCGGTGTCCGAATTCAGCAATCGAAGCTTGGGGCAACACGAAGATGGGGGTCTTCCAGACGAGCAGAGCATCGCGAATGGCTTTGATGCCAACGGCAATCAACGAGTGCTGTGGCGAGGACAGTACATGAGCTGGAGTCACCGCAACCAACTAAGTCGCGTGACGATGGTCTCGCGCAAATCAGGTACGGACGATGATGAGCGTTATGTTTATGACGGTTTTGGTCGTCGCGTCCGAAAGGAGCGCTCCAGCAAAGCACATACGCGAACGATCTTCAGACAGGCGTTGTACCTGCCAGGGCTGGAAATTCATCAGGGCTACGCGGGTAAGTTGCGTATCGTCGATATTGATTTGGGGTTGTTTCGTGTTCGAGTAAGGAGCTGTTTAGCAGGGTCAGCCTCGCGTGATTGCGATGTTTCGCTGCTTTATGGTCTGAAGGACAATCTCGGCTCAGGTGTTCTTGAACTTGACGAGCAGGCTGGTTTGGTCACTCAAGAACGTTACTACCCGTTCGGTGGAACAGCGTGGCATGCAAGTCGATCAGACACGGACGCGTACCACAAAACGATCCGTTACTCAGATAAAGAGCGGGATGCAACGGGGCTCTATTACTACGGCTTCAGGTATTACGCACCTTGGTTATGTCGATGGATAAACCCTGATCCGGCGGGCACTGTTTACGGACAGAACCTTTACCAAATGACCGGAAACCGTCCTGTCTCAATGGTCGACAGGCAAGGCCTCATGCCTGTCTCGCCCGGAACTGAAAGTCTGTCTTTCTGGCAGCCTGATCTGAAGCAGCGGCTTGAACGAAACGAGCGCAGTCGAAGTACTCAGCTTTTTATCAGAGAAAACTTCATTACCGACGCGATTGAAAAGGGCTCCCATGAAGTCAGCTCAACCTACCTGAATGAGGTCGGTGGCAATCAATACGAGAGCTGGTTTATTAACGAGTTTCGCGAAGACACCTGGATTTTCAAGCAGAACTACAAGACCACTCCACCGGCCGGGGACACATCGAAGCTCGTTACTCATCCACGGTTTTACGCCAGTGATGTTGCTCGTTACCAATACGAGTTGATTTCCACAGAACGTGGGTTTTATGGACGTCTTCCCTCCGTCATAAAAAGGGAAAACGTCATGAACTACTCCGCTCTCAGTCGCACCAGTGACCCTGTTAATAACGCAACAACTCTGATGAATGACTTTTTAACGCAAACGCCTAACGGTAAAAGCACCCAGCGCATCATGGAAGACTTCGGTCTTGAAGCCATCAGTGTTGAAAGAGTGAAAGGAGAGGGGGGCCAGATTGATTTCCTCATCAATGTGCGGCCCAGCCAACAGAGTTCGGTATCACCGCATGAGAATGAAGTAGTGCATGACTCACTTGTTAAACGGCGTTACGAGGCGGAGAGCACTTCACACTTCTTTGGCGTTGAGCCTATAAAAGGCTCCTTTCGCAGAGGATCAATCGAAATGGCCCGGATGGAGCGCAGGGGCAGTGATTGGCGCCTGTGAGTAATGATGCACCGCGCAATACCCGCACGAACTCCTGCGGTGTGTCAGGCATATTTGAGTTGCGGAATTTGGGGCCGCTTCGCAGCCCATCGGGGCGGTGCGACGTTTCGCTAAATCCCCTCACCACAAAAATCAAAAGCCTGCGAATGCATTCCCAAATGTAGGAGCTGCCGCAGGCTGCGATCTTTTGATCTTTTACTTCGGGTAGAGCGGTGGCAAGCCGCTGTCGCCCACCGGGTCGTGCACGCGCTCGGCGGTGGGAATCGTGCGGATTGCCCGCCACAAATCCTCGCCCTGCCAATGCTGCCCGGTTTCGCTATACAGCGCGCCATTGAGCCCATCCAGCGCATCCGACAACGGCACAAACCGCGCCGCCATGTCCGCCAGTGTTTCCGGCTGTTGACGCGCCCAGGCATCCAGCGCCTGCCGCGTTGCCTGCGGGTCATTGGCCTGGCTCGCGCGTTTGATGTCGTCGAGCAAGGTGCGTGGGCTCGGGCCGGTTTGCGCGGCGCGCAGGATCGCCGGCTGCCAGCGCGCTCGCCACCACAGACCAAAGCCGAGCAGGGTGGTGCAGGCCAGTATCAGCGTGCTGAGTTTCCACCACCACAGCGTGTCGTTATCGACAATCCCCGGTTGCAGATTGCCCGTCGGCGTGTCGACTTGCAGGCTCGGGTTATTGGCGACTTGCAGGGTGCGCGCGGGCAGGCTGCTGTGTTCCAGATGATCTTCGAAGGTGTTCCACCACACCACGTCCACCGTCGGCAGATCAATCGAGCCGCTGCGGCTCGGCACCAGCGCTTCGCGTTCTTCACGGCTGCCGATCATGCCGCGGTCGTTGCTTTGATTGCTCAGCACCGGTTGATCGGGGTAGCGGCGCAGGCCGTTGACGTCGGTGGCGGGCAGGGCGGGCAATTGCGAGGCGGCCAGACCTTCGACTTTCAGGGTCAGGCTGCGGGTCAGCGAATCGCCGATCTGCGTGTGCTCCGGCTCCGGGTTCCAGCTCTCGCTCAAGCTCAGGCTGCGTGCCGGCAGCCATGGCGCATCGGCAGGATAAGTCAGCGGTTTGGGTTTGACCGTCAGCGGGATTTCCGAAGAGGTGACGCGCATCAGTTTGCCCGGCTTCGGCCCCTGTGGGCTGGTGTCCTGGGCCGGTTGCGTGTCGACCAGCGTGGCGCTGAAAGTCTGCGGAGTGATCGTCAGCAAGCCGCTGTGCTGCGGATAGATCGCGTAGCGCATTTCGATGACGCCGTGGCGCACACCGTTGATGTCTTTCTCGTAGGTGCGCGTGTCGCCGAGCTGCTCAACCCGCGCATCGACGATTTGCAGCGGCGACAGGCTGCTGTCGTCGTACAGCGAAACCGAGTGATAGACGCGCACAGTCAGGATCGCCTGCGCCTGCACATACACGCTGGACTGATCGAGACTCGCTTCGATAAACACCGGATCAAGGCTGTTCTTGTCTTCGCGGGTGTCGCTTTCGACCACTTGCACGGTGATCGGCTGGCTCTGCACCTCGCCCATTTGCAGCGAGGGAATCACCACGCTGCCGTTCTCTTTCGGCAGCAACGTAATGATCCAGCGCGTGGTCGCGCGGTTGTCGCCGTTGAGGGTGTTGAGCTGGTTGACCTGCCGCGTGCCGCGCACTTCGAACAGCGGCTCCAGCGGGGTCAGGTCGGGTTTGCCGAACTGGGTGACGTCGCTGATTTCGAGGGTGAGCTCGACCGTCTCGCCGGAATTCAGGCGACTGCGATCCACACTGGCGATCAGCTCGGCCGCGTTGGCGGTCGTGCAGAGCAGCAGGGGCAGCAAGAGAGCGGTGAAGCGGGTCATCGAGTGTTTTCCTGATCCTGATGTTGTTGCTGTTCGTACCAGAACTTGCGTCGCAGCAGTTCGCCCGGATCGTCCGGGATTTTGCCCAGCCATTGTTCCAGTGCCTGACGTTGCTCGCCTTCAAGGTTGTCCTCGGTCGGGCGCAGCGTCGGCACGGTGTTGGTTTCCTCTTCCTCATCGTTGCTGCCCGGCACCTCATTCGGGCCTGGCTGCGGCGGTGTGGTCGGCGGCGGTTCACTGGCAGACTCGCCGGATTGCGCCTCTCTCTGGGTTTCGCTTTTCACCGCTGGTGGCGGCGCGGTGGGTGGCGGAGGTTCACCGCCCGGCAGATTCTGTTCGGGCTGCTGGCTTTCCGGTTCGACCGGTGGCGGGGTGTTTTTCTGCTTCAGCAGATTTTCCACCAGCGCCTTGTTGGTCTGTGCCGGACGCAGATCCGGTTGCAGCTCGAGCGCCTGTTCATAGGCGTCGATCGCTGCGTCCAGCTCACCGCTTTTCGCCAAAGCGTTGCCACGATTGTAGTGGGCGCGAGCATCGCTGCCTTCGGCAAAACGCTGGGCGGCGCCACTGTAGTCGCCGGCCTCGTACAACGCCACCCCTTGCCACTGGTGATCGTCAAAATGTTCTGCGGCTTCGGCGGGGCGTTTCTGTTTGAGCAAGTGCAGGCCTTGCTGATCGGGGCGCAGCCACAAGTCTTCGAAGTCAAAAGCGTAGCTCGGCTGCGGCAGGCAGAACAGCAGCGGCAGGCAAAACAGCCAGCCACGCAGCCCGGCACAGGCCGCGAGCAGCAGCAGTGGCAGCAGTAACCAATAACCCTGGTCGGCCCACGTGTCGAGGCGCACGGTCTGGCCATCGCTGCGCAAACTGCGCGGGCCGTTGAGCAGTCCGAGTGCGCCGAGATCGGCTTCATCCAGACGCGCCGCGTGGTAGTCACCGCCGACGCTATTAATGAATGCCGCCAGGCCCGGGCTGTCGAGCTGCGGCACACGGATCGCGCCTTGCTCGTCCTTGAGGAAACTGCCGTCCTCCTGCGCAATCGGCGCACCTTCGGCGGTGCCGATACCGAGCATCAACAGCTGCGCAGATTGCCCGTTCAGCGCCCGGCGAATGCCTTGCCGTTCATCTTCGCTCAGCGACGAGCCGACCAGCAGAATCCGCCCTTGGCCGAGTGCACCTTGTTTGAGTAAATCCAGCGCTTTAGCGACGGCGAGATCGGCGCGATGACCGCTTTCCGGCATCAGCGACGGCTTCAGCGCGTCGAGCAGATTGCGGCTGGTCGCCAGATCATCCGACAGCGGCACCAGCGTGTGGGCGCTGCCGGCGTAAACGACGATCGCGGTCTGCGCATCGCTGCGCGCCTGCAGCAGGTCGAACACCTTGCGCCGCGCTTGTTCCAGTCGCGTCGGTGGTGAGTCGGTGGCGAGCATTTCCGGGGTCAGTTCCAGCACGATCACCAATGGGTCGGCCGGTTTTTGGCTGGTCTGTTCGACGCGCTCCCAGCTCGGCCCGAGCAACGCGAGAATCGTCAGCAACCACGCCACGCCAAGGGCCACCCACGGCAGTTTGCTGTCGCGACCGCTGCAGCCACTGAGCAGGGTGGCGTGGAACGCCGGCGGCAGGATCATCTGCCAGCGTCCGGCGCGTTTTTGCCGGTGCCAGAGTTGCCAGATCAGCCAGCCGAGCAGCGGCAACAGCAGCAACCACCACGGACGAAACCAGTGCGGCCAGAGGGCAATCATCGACGCCTCCGCAGACGCAGGCGCTTGAGACGCTCGCGCCAGTCAGGCAGCGGACTTTGCAGATTAAGCTCCTTGTTGAACAGGCGTTGCAGCGGGTTGTCCGGCCACAATTCGCGGGCGACCAACAACAGGCTTAACCACAGCGCCAACGCCAGTGGCCAGTGATACAAGGCTTGCGCAGGGCGCGCCTGGGTCGGTTGTTGGGTCACCGGTTCGAGCTGGTCGAGGGTGTCCTTGATCGCTTGCAGTTCCTGGCCATCATGCGCGCGGAAGTATTGCCCGCCGGTGACTTCGGCGATTTCCTTGAGCGCCGGCTCATCGAGATCCAGGCTTGGATTGACGCCGAGCAGGCCGGTCGAACCGCTGTCCTCAGGATTGGCGCCGATGCCGATCGGGTAAATCTTCACGCCTTCACTGGCCGCCAGTTTTGCCGCCGTCAACGGATCGATTTCGCCGCCATTGTTGGCGCCGTCGGTGACCAGAATCAGCACACGGCTTTGTGCTGGACGCATGCGCAAGCGTTTCAGGCCCAGACCGATGGCGTCGCCGATGGCGGTGTTCTTGCCGGCAATGCCGATCCGCGCTTCATCGAGCCAGACGCGCACGGTGTGGCGGTCAAAGGTCAGCGGTGCTTGCAGGTACGCCTGACTGCCGAAGAGGATCAGGCCGACCCGGTCGCCGTCACGGCTTTCCAGGAAGTCACCGAGCAGATGCTGCACCAACGACAGGCGACTGACTTCTTCGTCCTGCCACTGCATGTCGGGGAAATCCATCGAGCCGGACACGTCCACCGCCACCAGCAAATCACGGCCACTGGCGGCAATCGGCAGTGGTTCTCCGAGCCATTGCGGGCGCGCAGCGGCAGTCAGCAGTAGCAACCACAACAACATGAACGGCGCTTGCTGGCGCCATGCGGGCAAATGGGCGCGGGCACGACGGCGGGCGAGGCCTTCCAAGTCAGCGAGGAAACTGACTTTCAACGCCGGCTCGCCGCTGTCGGCCACCGGCAGCACAAGGCGCATCAGCCACGGCAGCGGCACCAGCAGAAAAATCCACGGCCAGGCGAACTCAAACATGTTTGCGAATCCACGTGTCGACGGCTTGGGTCAGGCCGGCGATGGCCTTGTCGTCGAGTTTGCATTCCGGTTTGTACGCGCCTTCGACCAGCACCATCCAGCGCGTCAGGCCAGCGGCGGGGCAACGGTTGTCGAGGAACGCCAGCCACTTTCGGCCATTAAGGGTGTGGCTCTGGCTGTAGGGATAATGGTTGCGACACAGGCGTTTGAGCAGGCCATTGACCTGTTGCAGCCACGCGCCGGCCGGGGCACCGTCGTAGGGTTTGGGCATTTGCGCCAGTTCTGCGAGGGCGGCAACGCGCACCGGATCGAGTGGCTGTTCGGCGCGCACGATCGGGCGTTTCTTCATGGGAATGAAACGGCGCAGGCGCCATACGGCGTAACCGAGCAGCGGCAATAACAGCAGGAGTAACCACCAGCCCGGCGCCGGAGGCCAAAAGGCAATCGGCGGTGGCGAGATCAGCGGTTGCAGTTGGTCGAGGCCGTTCATCGACCTTTCCCCGGACGCTGCGGATTGAGGAATTCGCGCATCTGCTCGACCATTTCACTCTGCGTGCTCAACGGCATCAGCAGCACCCGCAACTTCTGCGCGAGCAATTCCCAGCGAGCGATGCGCGCTTCGGCCTGCGCGCGATAGGTTTGGCGCAAATCAAAATTCAGCGTGTCGAGCTCAAGCTGGGCGCCACGTTCGGCGAATCGTAAAAGGCCGGCGGCGGGGAGGGCGTGATCGAGTGGATCGGATATCGGCAGCATCAGCAAATCGCAATGGCGCGCCAACAAGCTCAGTTGTTGCTCGGCGCTGTCGGACAGCGCGCGCTCATCGCAAATCACAATGGCCAGACTGCCGGGGCGCAGCACTTCCCGGGCGCGACGCAGGGCCACGCCGAAGGCATCGCGATCCGGCTCACGTTCGCTGTGCAGCGATTGATTGACCTTGACCAGACGATTAAGCAATTGCAGCAGGCTCTGCTTGCTGCGCCGAGGCTTGATTTCGTAGTGCTCGTTGTCGCCGAACACCAGCCCGCCGACCCGGTCGTTGTGGCCGAGCGCGGCCCAGCCGATCAGCGCTGCGACTTGTGCGGCCAACACCGATTTGAACATCAGCCCGGAGCCGAAAAACAGCCGCGTGCTTTGCTCGACCATAATGAAAATCGGTCGTTCGCGTTCTTCATGGAACAGCTTGGTGTGCGGCTCTTGCGTGCGAGCGGTGACGCGCCAGTCGATGGTGCGCACGTCGTCGCCGGCCTGATACACGCGCACTTGATCGAAGTCGACACCGCGACCACGGAATTTCGAGTGATGCAGGCCGATCAGCGGGCTGCGCTGGCTCGGCGTGGAAAACAGCTGCACTTCACGCACCCGGTGACGCATCTCGATCAGCTCGGCGAGGCTGACGCGGATGCCCGGTTGGGAAGGCTGGGGGGCGTTCATGGGGGTCAAGCGACGGCTACGACGTCGAGAATCCGCTGCACCACCCGATCCTGATCGATGCCGGCGGCTTCGGCTTCAAACGACAAAATAATGCGGTGACGCAACACGTCGAACAGCACCGCTTGAATGTCTTCCGGGCTGACGAAGTCGCGACCGGCCAGCCAGGCGTGGGCGCGGGCGCAGCGGTCGAGGGCGATCGAGCCGCGTGGGCTGGCGCCATAGGCAATCCACTCGGCCATTTCCGGATCGAACTTGGCCGGCGTACGGGTGGCCATGACCAGTTGCACCAGGTATTCCTCCACGGCATCGGCCATGTACAGACCGAGGATTTCCTTGCGCGCGGCGAAGATCGCCTGCTGGCTGACCCGGCGCTCGGGCTTGGTCTCGCCATTCAGCGCTTCGCCACGGGCCTGTTGGAGGATGCGGCGTTCGACGGCGGCATCCGGGAAGCCGATTTTTACGTGCATCAAGAAGCGGTCGAGCTGGGCTTCCGGTAGCGGATAGGTGCCTTCCTGCTCGATCGGGTTCTGCGTGGCCATCACCAAGAACAGTGGCGACAGCTCGTAGGTGCTGCGGCCGACGCTGACCTGACGCTCGGCCATGGCTTCGAGCAGCGCCGATTGCACCTTGGCCGGCGCGCGGTTGATTTCGTCCGCCAGCACGAGGTTGTGGAAGATTGGCCCTTGCTGGAACACGAAACTGCCGGTTTCCGGGCGATAGATTTCGGTGCCGGTGATGTCGGCGGGCAGCAGGTCAGGGGTGAACTGGATGCGATGGAACTGGGCTTCGATGCCCTCGGCGAGTTCTTTGATCGCTTTGGTCTTGGCCAGACCCGGGGCGCCCTCGACCAGCATATGGCCGTCGGCGAGCAGGGCGATGAGCAAACGCTCGATGAGTTTTTCCTGGCCGAGAATCTGCGTTGAAAGAAAGGTTCGCAGCGCCAGCAGCGCTTCACGATGTTCCATCGGTGACTGTTCCTGGAAAGGGGTGGCCACGGGCGTTCGGATAACGCCGGGGCTGGGGGCGTTACTTTAATCCATCGCGGGGGGTGGCGACTAACGGCATTTTGCGCAAAGTGCGGGAAATGACTGGGGGAATTGTTGGATTTTTGTAGCAGGGGAGTGATTGGTTGCCTGTGCTGGCCCTATCGCGAGCAGGCTCACTCCTACAATGGATCGTCGTATACCGGCCTGTAGGAGTGAGCCTGCTCGCGATGGGGCCAGTCCGGATACCATCAAACCTCGTTAATAAACGTGCCCGTCCCATCCAGAATATTCGTCAGCGTCTCCACCACCTCATCCAGATCAACCATATCCGGGTTAAAGCTGATCTCCAGCACATCATCCCCATTCAACGCATCAGCATCCGCCGCGCCGATTTCAATCTTCAGCAGCGTCGAGGTCAACGTGACCTTCACGCCGTCCAGCGTCGAAGGCTCGCCGTCCAGGGTGATTTCCAGCTCATCCTCGTCCGGATAGCGGCTCATCAGGAACATGTCGCCCTTGTCGCTGTGGCAGCAGAGCATGGCCATGTTGTCTTCTTCGTCGTCGCATGGGTTGACGATCAATAGGGCGGTGGTCATTTGCATGGGGAATTCCTGGTGGGCTAACGCGGTAGACAGTGCGCAAAAAGTGCGATTTTGCCAGCCTGAGGGAATTTCTGCTGAAACATCGTCGAATGCAGGGCTGTTCTTAAAGACTATTCCCAGAGTCGAGTAAGAAAAATCCGCTGGCCTCGTAGGGTTTTTGAGAAGAATAAAAATAGCGTGAATTGGAGGCCTTTTCGCTTGTTTTGGCGGATGTTTGCCGTCAGATTTTGCTGTTCGAACGCAACGGAGTGCGATGGCCAACATGCAAAAAAGGATGTCTTTTGATGAAGCGATATTTCCAATGGGCGCAAGAAATCAGTCATCTGTCCGAGGAGCAGGTGGAACAGCTTTACCAGCGCTACCTCAGCGGCGAAAAAACCGCCGACCTGATCGCCGAGTACAAACTGCCGGATACCGTACGCAGTGTATTGAAAGTGCTGCCGCCGATCGTCAGTGCTGACCTGACATGCCCATATTGTGAATTGCCGATGTGGATGCACCGACCCTCACGCGGCACTCCGGTTTCCCTGCGCAGTGCTTACAAATGTGTGAAGTGCGAGCATCAATACTTCACCGCCGGTGCGGGCTCGCGGCGCAGTGTGTGTGGTTGTGATGCCTGTGTCCGGCTGCGCAAACAGCAACTCGCCGATCAGGCCGAACGTGACCGCAGTGATCTGGCCGCACGCTACGGTACGCCAAGCCCACCGGTGCCCTTTGCCAGTCTTGGATTCCAGCAAAAAGTAGCTCTGCTGGCGTTACTGGATGACGGCGGTCAAGGCGCAGGCGAACGCATTGCCGCGCTTGATGCTGAAATCAGAGGGGAAAAGCTCACGTCCACCGACGCTTTCAGTGAAGAGTTGGTGAAAGGTCTGCACGAGGCGGGCGCCTTGCAGGTCGATACGGTATCGGACATTCGGGCGTTCAATCGGGCCGACGAGTTCAGCATCAGCACGTATTCGGCCGTTTACTGGCGGGCCAACATCGCCCTGGACGAGGGCGTGCGCTGCACGCGCGATATGCTCTATCTGGCCCTGTACGAAGAATTGTCCGGGCCTGTACTGCCAGGGTGGAAACGTGAGTTGTACGCATTGATCTTCAGGCTCGCGCGGGAGGAATCCATTCAATACGTTCACCTGCAGGCCAATATGGTCGGTATGGCGTTCACCGCCGAAGCCCGCGCCGACTCAGTGATCGGCACGTTGCTGCAGAACTTCTCGGTCAGCCAGATCTACTACTTCGCCAGAGTCGCGGTGAAAAGCGCTGCGCATTTCTATGCCACCGGCAACTCCAAGGGCCGCACTCACGCCTCCAACACCATTCCGCGCAATATGCAGAGCACCGCACAGCTCGCGTTGGCGGAGAACTGGCGCAAGGACAGCTACCGCGATACACGTGTGCCGCAGCCGGCCATGACCCGCCTGCTTTACGACGTCGTGCTCAAGGACAGCGGTGCCGGTTTTTCCAAGTCGCCGGGGCTGTTCTGGCGAGACGAGTTTGTGCCTCGGTTTCTCACCGGTTCGCCGGTCGCCGCACCGCAGGTCGACTATCCGCAGTTGTTCTGCCGCGAGTGCGACTCCAGCAATATCGACGCCAGCATGGACAAATTGACCCTGCAGATGCAGTGCTACGACTGCGCCACCGTGAGCAAATTCCGGGCCTATGAAGAGTTGCCGGACTGATCCGTGTCAAAAGCCAGTGCTGAACCGGATGCCACGCTCAGGGTCGATAGAACGGCCCTGAGGGTTTTCGTTTCTGGATATGTAGCCGCCACGGGGCAGCGATTGGCACGAATGTCCCGTAAAACCGGGCATTCCCCCCGTCGTTTTCCGCCACGGCTGCTAGTGTTTACCGGTGCGAAAGCCTTCATTTACCTGCCTATGAACGAATATGTCGCAGCACCGCAAGCAGACACATTGTCGCAGCCATTAAGCTGCGCAACGGATGAGCACCCGTAAAGGCATTGTCGGCAAGCCTGGCAGTCGACCCACACTGCGGTCGAAGTCCTGCACCACGACCTGCCATTCCTCGTCGACTCGGTTCGTACCGAACTGAACCGTCGCGGCTACAGCATCCACACCCTGCAAACCACCGTGCTCAGCGTGCGTCGTGGCAGCAAGGGCGAGTTGCTGGAAATCCTGCCGAAAGGCACCCAGGGCGACGGCATTCTGCAAGAGTCGTTGATGTACCTGGAAATCGACCGCTGCGCCAACGCGGCCGAACTGAATGTGCTGAGCAAAGAGCTGGAACAGGTTCTCGGTGAAGTCCGCGTTGCGGTCGCCGATTTTGAGCCGATGAAAGCCAAGGTGCAGGAAATCCTCACCAAACTCGACAACAGCGCGTTCGCCGTCGATGCCGAAGAAAAGAACGAAATCAAAAGCTTCCTGGAATGGCTGGTGGGCAACCACTTCACCTTCCTCGGCTACGAAGAATTCGTGGTCACCGATCAAGCCGATGGCGGCCACATCGAGTACGACCAGAACTCCTTCCTTGGCCTGACCAAACTGCTGCGCACCGGCCTGACCTACGACGACCTGCGCATCGAAGACTACGCGGTGAACTACCTGCGCGAACCGACCCTGCTGTCGTTCGCCAAGGCTGCGCACCCGAGCCGTGTGCACCGTCCGGCTTACCCGGATTACGTGTCGATCCGTGAAATCGACGCCGACGGTAAAGTCATCAAAGAACACCGTTTCATGGGCCTGTACACCTCGTCGGTGTATGGCGAGAGCGTGCGGGTCATCCCGTTCATCCGCCGCAAGGTCGCCGAAATCGAACACCGCTCCGGCTTCCAGTCCAAGGCTCACTTGGGCAAAGAACTGGCGCAGGTACTCGAAGTGCTGCCGCGTGATGACCTGTTCCAGACCCCGGTCGACGAGCTGTTCAGCACCGTGATGTCGATCGTGCAGATCCAGGAGCGCAACAAGATCCGCGTGTTCCTGCGCAAAGACCCGTACGGTCGTTTCTGCTACTGCCTGGCCTACGTGCCGCGCGACATTTATTCCACCGAAGTTCGCCAGAAGATCCAGCAAGTGCTGATGGAGCGCCTGAAGGCTTCCGACTGCGAATTCTGGACGTTCTTCTCCGAGTCCGTGCTGGCTCGCGTTCAGCTGATCCTGCGTGTCGACCCGAAAAACCGTCTCGACATCGATCCGCTGCTGCTGGAAAAAGAAGTCGTGCAGGCTTGCCGCAGCTGGCAGGACGACTACGCCGCACTGACCGTCGAAAGCTTCGGCGAAGCCCACGGCACCAACGTGCTGGCGGACTTTCCGAAAGGCTTCCCGGCCGGTTACCGCGAGCGTTTCGCTGCGCATTCGGCCGTGGTCGACATGCAGCACCTGCTGAGCCTCAACGAAAAAAATCCGCTGGTGATGAGCTTCTATCAGCCGCTGGGCCAGGTCTCCGGCCAACGCGAGCTGCATTGCAAGCTGTACCACGCCGACACGCCGCTGGCGCTGTCCGACGTGCTGCCGATTCTGGAAAACCTAGGCCTGCGCGTACTGGGTGAATTCCCGTACCGTCTGCGTCACACCAATGGCCGCGAGTTCTGGATTCACGACTTCGCCTTCACTGCCGCTGAAGGTCTGGATCTCGACATCCAGCAACTCAACGACACCCTGCAGGACGCCTTTGTTCACATCGTCCGTGGCGAAGCCGAGAACGATGCGTTCAACCGTCTGGTGCTGACTGCTGGCCTGCCTTGGCGCGACGTCGCACTGCTGCGCGCTTACGCCCGTTACCTGAAGCAGATTCGTCTGGGCTTCGATCTGGGTTACATCGCCAGCACCCTGAACAACCACACCGACATCGCTCGCGAGTTGACCCGGTTGTTCAAGACCCGCTTCTATCTGGCGCGCAAGCTCAGCGACGACGATCTGGAAGACAAGCAACAGCGTCTGGAACAAGCGATTCTGACGGCACTGGACGACGTTCAGGTGCTCAACGAAGACCGCATCCTGCGTCGTTACCTCGACCTGATCAAAGCGACCCTGCGTACCAACTTCTATCAGACTGATGCCAACGGCCAGAACAAGTCGTACTTCAGCTTCAAGTTCAACCCGCACGCGATCCCTGAACTGCCGAAGCCAGTGCCGAAGTTCGAAATCTTCGTCTACTCGCCACGCGTTGAAGGCGTGCACCTACGCTTCGGTAACGTCGCCCGTGGCGGTCTGCGCTGGTCCGACCGTGAAGAAGACTTCCGCACCGAAGTTCTTGGCCTGGTAAAAGCTCAACAAGTGAAGAACTCGGTCATCGTGCCAGTGGGCGCGAAGGGCGGCTTCCTGCCGCGTCGCCTGCCTCTGGGCGGCAGCCGTGACGAGATCGCCGCCGAGGGCATCGCCTGCTACCGCATCTTCATTTCCGGTCTGTTGGACATCACCGACAACCTGAAAGACGGCGCGCTGGTGCCGCCATTGAACGTGGTTCGCCACGACGATGACGACCCGTACCTGGTAGTGGCGGCGGACAAGGGCACTGCAACCTTCTCCGACATCGCCAACGGCATCGCCATCGACTACGGCTTCTGGCTGGGTGACGCGTTTGCGTCCGGTGGTTCGGCCGGTTACGACCACAAGAAAATGGGCATTACCGCCAAAGGCGCGTGGGTCGGCGTACAACGTCACTTCCGCGAGCGCGGCATCAATGTTCAAGAAGACAGCATCACTGTTGTCGGCGTCGGCGACATGGCCGGTGACGTGTTCGGTAACGGCCTGTTGATGTCCGACAAGCTGCAACTGGTCGCTGCCTTCAACCACCTGCACATTTTCATCGATCCAAACCCGAACCCGGCGACCAGCTTCGTCGAGCGTCAGCGCATGTTCGACCTGCCGCGTTCGGCTTGGACCGACTACGACACCAGCATCATGTCCGAAGGCGGCGGTATCTTCTCGCGCAGCGCGAAGAGCATCGCAATTTCCCCGCAGATGCAGGAACGCTTCGACATCAAGGCTGACAAGCTGACCCCGACCGAACTGCTGAATGCCTTGCTCAAGGCGCCAGTGGATCTGCTGTGGAACGGCGGTATCGGCACTTACGTCAAGGCCAGCACTGAAAGCCACGCCGATGTCGGCGACAAGGCCAACGATGCATTGCGCGTAAACGGCAACGAGCTGCGCTGCAAAGTCGTGGGCGAGGGCGGTAACCTCGGCATGACCCAATTGGGTCGTGTCGAATTCGGTCTGAATGGCGGCGGTTCCAACACCGACTTCATCGACAACGCCGGTGGCGTGGACTGCTCCGACCACGAAGTGAACATCAAGATCCTGCTGAACGAAGTGGTTCAGGCCGGTGACATGACCGACAAGCAACGCAACCAGTTGCTGGCGAGCATGACCGACGAAGTCGGCAATCTGGTGCTGGGCAACAACTACAAGCAGACTCAGGCGCTGTCGCTGGCGGCGCGTCGTGCTTATGCGCGCATCGCTGAGTACAAGCGTCTGATGGGCGATCTGGAAGGCCGTGGCAAGCTGGACCGTGCCATCGAGTTCCTGCCGACCGAAGAGCAACTGGCCGAGCGCATTGCTGAAGGCCACGGTCTGACCCGTCCTGAGCTGTCGGTGCTGATCTCGTACAGCAAAATCGACCTCAAAGAGCAGCTGTTGGGCTCCTTGGTGCCGGACGACGATTACCTGACCCGCGACATGGAAACGGCGTTCCCGCCGACCCTGGTCAGCAAGTTCTCCGAAGCCATGCGTCGTCACCGCCTGAAGCGCGAGATCGTCAGCACCCAGATCGCCAACGACCTGGTCAACCACATGGGCATCACCTTCGTTCAACGACTCAAAGAGTCGACCGGCATGAGCCCGGCGAACGTGGCCGGTGCTTACGTGATCGTGCGCGACATCTTCCACCTCCCGCACTGGTTCCGTCAGATCGAAGCGCTGGACTATCAGGTTGCCGCTGACGTTCAGCTGGAGCTGATGGACGAGCTGATGCGTCTGGGCCGCCGTGCTACACGCTGGTTCCTGCGTGCCCGTCGCAACGAGCAGAACGCTGCCCGTGACGTCGCGCATTTCGGTCCGCACCTGAAAGAGCTGGGCCTGAAACTCGACGAGCTGCTGAGCGGCGAAATCCGTGAAAACTGGCAGGCGCGTTATCAGGCGTACGTCGAAGCCGGTGTGCCGGAATTGCTGGCGCGTATGGTGGCGGGCACCTCGCACCTGTACACCTTGCTGCCAATCATCGAAGCCTCCGACGTGACTGGCCAGAACCCTGCCGAAGTGGCGAAAGCCTACTTCGCCGTGGGCAGTGCGCTGGACATCACCTGGTACCTGCAACAGATCAGCGCGCTGCCGGTTGAAAACAACTGGCAAGCCCTGGCCCGTGAAGCGTTCCGTGATGATGTCGACTGGCAGCAACGCGCGATCACCATCTCCGTCCTGCAACAGGGCGACGGCACACTGGACGTGGAAGCACGTCTGGCGCTGTGGATGGAGCAACACGAAAGCATGATCTCGCGCTGGCGCGCCATGCTGGTGGAAATCCGCGCTGCGAGCGGCACGGACTACGCCATGTACGCGGTGGCCAACCGTGAACTGCTGGATCTGGCGTTGAGCGGGCAAGCAGTAGTGCCTGCTGCGACTGCGAATGCCGAGCTTGAAACGGCATAAGTAAGCGCTGAATGAAAAAGCCCCGGTATCGTGAGATGCCGGGGCTTTTTTTTGTCTCATGGATTGGTACCGACCAGTGTAGGAGCTGCCGAAGGCTGCGATCTTTTGCCTTTAAAAGATCAAGATCAAAAGATCGCAGCCTTCGGCAGCTCCTACGGAGGGGCGATGCGGACTTGTCAACTGTCAGGTATGACAGTTGTTCTCTTTCCTCTGTAGGGCTAGAAGTCTTCAGGGATAGCGTTGCTATCACTAAATAATGGTGAAAAGGAGATTTATCATGACGAGTAAAGGTACGCCGCAGATCAAGCAAACCCTGCCTGCTCCCGAGCTGCCAGAAGTGCGGAACGGTGCGGTCAGTTTGAAAGACGTACCCACGGCCGGTTTGCGTTTTATCGTGCCAGAACACTCCGACATCAAGAACGGCGATATCGTTGTTGTGCGATTTGGGGAGGCGGGTGACGACTGTCCCTGGGAAACGAAGCATACGGTAGATCGACCAGTGTCGTTTACGCTTCACGTACCTCGTACAGTTTTATTGGATTTGACAGGTAAGACAGCGTATGCGGTTTATTGGGTTGATAAGCATCCGTACCCGGGTTCTCGAAGTGTGGCAGTTAAAGTTACACACTGACGATCGTGAGGCTCTATCGCGGCGTCTGGACGCGATAAGGCGTTGACCTATTTTTGATCGGTGCTGAGACGTTAAATAGAAAAGCCCCGGTATTTAGAGAGGCCGGGGCTTTTTTGTGTCTGCGGGTTTTGTGGTGCCTATTGCGGCCCTTTCGCGAGCAAGCCCGCTCCCACAGGAGGTACGCATTTCAAATGTGGGAGGGGGCTTGCTCGCGAAGAGGCCCTTACATTCAATACAACTTCTGAGCCGGTTTAGTATCAAGCATCGACACTTTATCCGCAGGCCGTGCGACTAAATTGTTGAGCGATTGGTCAAACTTTTGCAGCGCCCGAACTTGCACGTCTTGCTGCTGGTTAATATCGGCAACAATCTCTTCCGAGCGTTTGAAGTCCGCCCACACCGGTGTCAGTTCTTTCGCTTCTGAACCTTTCGCCGTGCCGATGTAGTTCAATCCTGCATCATAAAAATCGGCACTCACGTCAGCCTTGATGTCGGAGCTGCGTGAGGTGATTAGCTGGCTGTGGGTGTCGACGATTGCGGTGACATCCGGTTTGGCTGCACGCAAGCTTTGCATGTCCGGATACACCGTCACTGAACCGAACTGGCGTTGCAGGGAGGCGTTGACCCATTCCACTGCCATGTCCGGTTTCGAGCTGGCGACGTAGGCGTCGTGGATCGGCTGTACCAGCAGGCTCTGGCCGAAACCGGTGCCGGCGTTGGCTTGATAGTCGCGCAGGTATTCGCGGTTGCTCTGGGTGCTTGGGCTGTAGACCACGCCGAGCGAGACGCCGGGACCGCTTTTTACCTGAGTGGCGCTACTGCGACCGGTTGGATGCGGCAGCAGGGTATCGAGAGACGAGACTGCTTTTGGCGCCGTAGGCACTGAACAGGCGGAGAGGGCTAAAACCGATATCGCCAACATACTGGTGAACGCAAGTTTCATGGTGTTTCTCCCGTGAAACAACATCAGTCGGAAAGTTTAAAGTTGCCGTCAATGACGGCAGTTAATTCAGACTACCCCCGTCGCACGGCAAATAAGCTGACAATTTGCTGTCTGGTTTTGTATTGAATAGTTTTATTTGCTGTAAACCGATCCGGTTAATTGCATCGGGATATAAAAAGGCGCAAATCGGCAATTTGCGCCTTTTTATTTATGGCTGGCTAAACAACCATCAGTTTTTCAGCGGAATCAGCACTTGCTCATCCGGGGACAGCACCATGAACACCAGCAACTTGGCTGGCTTGGTTTGGCTGGCGTTTTTCGAAACCAAATGCTCGGAACCGGCCGGTTCGTACCAGAACTGACCTTTCTTATAGGTGATCGCCTGTTCGCCCTTGACCTGAGAGATCACTTCGCCTTCGAGCACGTAGGCCATCGCGGTGCCGTCGTGTTTGTGGGCGATGGAAGACTGGCCGGGTTTGTAGTCGACTTCGATCATCATGGCTTTTTTGCCGGGGGCGTTTTTCAGCATCTGGTCTTGCAGTACGGTGACTTTTTCCGAGGGGTCGTGGGCGAAGGCCGAGGTGGAGAGGGCCAGGGCGAGGGCGGCAGCGACAAGGTGCAGGGTTTTCATGGTGGATTACCGGTTGGGGGGTGGTTGGTAATCACAGTAGTCCGAGGGGCGGGGCAAGCAAACGGCCAATATTCGGGAAGATTGGGTGACCAATTACGGTTTGCACAAAAAGCAAAGATCGCAGCCTTCGGCAGCTCCTACAGTGAACGAATTCCAATGTAGGAGCTGCCGAAGGCTGCGATCTTTTGATTTTCTAAACAATGGGAAAACTGTTGAAGTCCACACTATTGGCCAGCCGGCTATCGATCAAGTCTATAAACCCCTGCGCTTCAGGCCGGTTGAAATGCGCCTGCATCGCCGCTTCCGACTGCCAGCGCGCACTGACCGTCCAGCGGTGGCTGTCCTCGGGGCAGCGGTCGACCAGGTAGGAATCGCAGCCCGGCGTTTGGCGCAGGGTTTCGACGATCCTTTGCAGTTGCTTGCCCAGCTCGTCAGAGCGGCCGGCAGCAGCCTGCACCTGCACCGTGTTGATCACTTCGTTGGACATTGCTCACACTCCTGAATCAGGCCGGACGAATCCTGCTCATTGAGGGATAACGCCTGTGCAGAATAGGCCTGCACCCGCCGATCACCAATAACCAATCGGCGGTTAATCCGTTAGGCCAATCGCTCAGGCAACTTGCTGGAGAATGTCGCGCAGGCGATCGAGGGCGATATCAATGTCCAGCGTCTCAATCGCGCCGAAGCCAAAGTACAAACCATCACGCGGTGTCTGCTGGTAATAAAAGCCATTGATGGCGTAGAGACCGACTTCGACCTTTTTCGCCAGTTCGATCACCAGCGGCAGGTCGATCGGCACTTTGCAAAACACCGCCATGTGGAATCCGGCACTGGCCGGCACCGCATCAAGCCAAGGCGACAGATCGCTGGCCATGCGCGCCAGAATCCGTTCGCGGCGCTGCGCATAAATCGTGTGGCAGCGGCGAATATGCTTGAGCAAACAGCCCTCGGCGATGAACTTGGCCAGCGCCCATTGCGGCAGGGTGGACGCGTGCAAATCGGTGAGCTGCTTGGCGCGGATCACCGCTTCGAGGATCGCCGGCGGCAGAATTCCGTAGCCCAGGCGCAACTCGGGCAGCAAGGTTTTCGAGAAGGTGCCTACATACGCGACGAGACCGCGCTGGTCGAGGTTGTACAGCGAATCAGTGGGCCGGCCTTCGTAGCGAAACTCGCTGTCGTAATCGTCCTCGATGATGATTGCGCCGAGCTCATGCGCACGCACCAGCAAGGCTTCGCGGCGCGCCTGACTCATCGGCATGCCCAGCGGAAACTGGTGCGACGGCGTCACGTAAATCAGCCGCGTGCCTTCGGGAATGTGTTCGACCTGAATGCCCTCGGCATCCACTGGAATACCGACCACGGTGGCGCCATGCGTGCCGAACAGCAGGCGTGCCGGCGGATAACCCGGGTCTTCCATCGCCACCAGACTGCCGGGACGCAGCAGCACGCGGGCGATCAGATCCAGCGCCTGTTGCGCGCCGTTGCAGACCACGATGTCTTCGTCCTGACAGTTCACCCCACGAGAAAATGCGATGTGTCGGGCAATCGCGTTGCGCAGCGACGGCAAACCTTCGGCAACGCTGTAAAAGCCTTTCGACTGCGCCATCTGCCGCATCGCATGGGCGACGCAGCGCCGCCAGTCATCCTGGGGAAACTGGCCCTTGCTGGTGGCGCCGCCAATGAAGTCGTAACGCAGCGAACCTTCCAGTGTCGGGTGCCGCAGGAACACCGGCAGATTGCGCCAGCTCTCGATCACCTCGGCACTGGCCAATTCGCTGTGACTTTGCTTGCGCTGAACCTGCGCCGGGCGCGCGTTGACGTAGGTGCCTTTGCCGATCACGCCGGTGAGGAAGTTTTCGTAGGTCAGTTGCGCGTAAGTGTCGGAGATGGTCTTGCGCGAGATCCCCAGTTGCTCGGCGAGCAAGCGGCTGGGCGGCAATTGCGTGCCAGCGGCCAGACGCCCGGATTCGATGGCGCCGCGCAGCTGTTGGTACAACTGACCGGCGAGATCCTTGCGGCCGTTGATCACGACATGAAGTTCCATACCGACGTGGCTCCGAGGCAATGTGAAGTGCCCGCCAGATTAGCGCTGTTGGGCGATTGGCAGAAGTTGCGCAGCACAAATACCCGAAATTGGCATAAACCCCTGTAGGAGCTGCCGAAGGCTGCGATCTCTTGATGTTGCTTTTTAAGATCAAGAGATCGCAGCCTTCGGCAGCTCCTACAAGGGATTTGTGTTGAGCCCGCTATTGGTGTGGCACTTTTCCGTGGAATTGGGGCTGTAACGCTAGCCTTTTGGCGCTTACTTTGAAGTCTTTATTGCGCCTGCCGAGATCAAGCTATGTCCCCGCGTCTGGATTACTACAGCGCTTCACCCAAAGCGATGAAAGCGATGATTGCCATGGAGGCGCTGACCAGCAACTTGAGCATCGAACAGCCGTTGCTGCAACTGATCAAGATCCGCGCCTCGCAACTTAATAGCTGTGCGTTTTGCACGGATATGCATTCGGTCGAAGCCCGGCGAGCGGGGGAGAGTGACCGGCGGTTGTATGCGATTGCAGTGTGGCGTGACAGCGGGTTTTTCAATCCTCGTGAACGCGCGGCACTGGCTTGGGCGGAGGCGGTGACCTTGTTGGCGGAAAGCCATGTGCCGGATGACGTGTATCAACAGGCGCGCGAGCAGTTTAACGAAGCGGAACTGGTCGACCTGACCATGGCCGTGACCACGATCAACAGCTGGAATCGCCTGGCGGTGAGTTTTCGGCAAACCCCGAGCGATTAGTAGCCCGCCACCTTTAAATCTGTAGGAGCAAAGCTTGCTCGCGAAAGCGGTGGCCCATTCGAATAATATGTTGGCAGGAATGGCCTCTTCGCGAGCAAGCTCTGCTCCTACAAGGTTTCGGTAGGTTAGTTGTTGTTAGTTGGATTTAGTGTTGCCTGGGCAACACTTATGTTGCTCTAAGCACACTCCGCCAAGCCGATATAACCTAAGCGTTATTGGTTCTTTTGCCACAGCTCTCCGCTCGTCTAGCATCGGCCTCCAAGGGGAAAAGCTTACTTTTGGGGATCCTGCGTTCTATTTGCACTTTCCGATCTAACAGCCTTCGCTGCCTTCCTGTTTTATAAAACTACAGCAGACATTGCCGTGCACTGATGGCCGACGACTTTTGGTTGGCAGGGCCGGGTATTAGCTGCGATTCAAGGAGCTGTTGCATGTATTACCGTTCGCGTTCATTACTCGCTGCTGCTGTGCTCACGTCCATCTGGCAACTTCCCGCGCAAGCTGACGATGAGGCCAAACTCGACACCGTATTGGTGACCGGCACACGCGGCACATCCCGCACCGTGCTGGATTCGCCAGTGCCGGTCGACGTGCTCACCGCTGATGACCTGAAAGCCGCCGGCGCCGCGGATGGCGAATTGGGCGCGGCGTTGCAGACGTTGTTGCCATCGTTCAGCCTGCCGCGCCAGTCCAACTCCGGCGGTGCCGACCATGTACGCGCCGCTCAACTGCGCGGCATGAGCCCGGATCAGGTGTTGGTGCTGGTCAACGGTAAACGCCGGCACACTTCGGCGGTGGTCAACGACTCCTCGAAGATCGGTCGCGGCACGGCGCCGGTGGATTTCAACTCGATCCCGATCAGCGCGATCAAACGCATCGAAGTGCTGCGTGACGGCGCCGGTGCGCAGTACGGCTCCGATGCGATTGCCGGGGTGATCAACATCATCCTTGACGACGCCCCCGAGGGCGGCGAAGTGACGACGAGCTACGGCGCCTATCACACCCATCAGGACGCGATCGGCAAAACCACCACCGACGGCCAGAACAGCGTGACCACCGCGAAGATCGGCACGCGCCTCGGCGAGGAGGGCGGCTTCATTCGCGGCGGCACCGAGTACAAGGATCGCAACCCGACCAATCGCGCCGGTTTCGACGGCTTCGACGACATCCCCAGCCAGCGCAACTACGTGATGGGCGACGGCATCGCCCGCGACGTCAACCTGTGGTTCAACAGCGAACTGCCGCTGGCCGGCGGCAAGGCATACAGCTTCGGCACCTACAACCAGCGCCACACCACCGGCGCCGAATTCTATCGCTACCCGTACGAGCAGCCGCAGTTCTACCCCAACGGCTACCTGCCGCAATCGCTCGGCGACAACAAGGACGTCTCCGCCACTGCCGGGTTCAAAGGCATGATCGGCGACGACTGGGACTTCGACAGCAGCGTCACCCATGGCCGTAATCGCTTCGATGGATCGACGCGGCGTACGCTCAACGTCAGCCTCGGAGAAGACTCGCCGACCGAGTTCGATACCGGCGATTACGAGTTGCGCCAGACCACGACCAACCTCGATTTCACTCGCGAACTGCGCCTCGGCGAACGCTCATTTGTGTTGGCCGTCGGCGGCGAATACCGCTACGAAAACTACCTGACTTACGCCGGTGACGCGGCTTCTTACGTTGGCTCCGGAGCCGATGGCGCCAATGGACTGCGCCCGAGCGAAGAGTCAGATCTGGATCGCAATGTGTTCGGCACTTACGCCGAGTTGTCCGGCGATCTCACCGACCGTTTCTTCGTCGACGCCGCCACGCGTTGGGAGCATTACGACGACGCCGGCAGCAAACTCACCGGTAAACTCAGTGGCCGCTACAAACTCACCGAGCAGTGGGCGGTGCGCGGCGCAGTGTCGAACAACTTCCGCGCGCCGTCTCTTGCGCAGAGCGGTTTCCAGAACACCACCAGCAACTTCGGCGACGGCGGCACGCTGACTGACATTCGCGTGCTCTCGGTTAACGATCCGATTGCCCGCGCATTGGGCGCAGAAAAACTTGATCCGGAAACCTCGAAAAACTTCAGCCTCGGCCTGACGTTCCAGTTGAACGAACGCTTCGATGCGTCGCTGGACGTGTTCCGCATCGACGTCAAAGACCGCATCACCCTGTCGCAACGCATCGGCAGCGATGCGCTGGAAAACTACATCAATGACAACTTCGGCGTGGCCGGCATACATGACGTCAACTTCTTCACCAACGCCGCCGACACCAGCACCCACGGCGCCGAACTGGTGCTCAACTATCATCAGCCGTTCTACGAAGGGCAACTCGGCCTGACCACCGCGTACACCTACAACCACACCAAAGTCACCAGCACCAAAGGCACGCCATCGCAATTGACCGCGCTGGGCATCGGCAATGACGCGCTGGTCGGCGTCGAAGAAACCAACACCTTGACCGACGCCGCGCCGAAGGATCGCTTCATTTTTTCCGCCAACTGGGCCAGCGAACATTGGGGTTTGCTCGGACGCCTGACGCGTCAGGGCGAGACTACTCGTGTGTTTGATTTCGGTGATTCGCAACCGGAGCAGACCTACGGTGCGGTGTGGCAACTGGACGCTGAAGTCGCCTACAAATTCACCCCGAAATTCAACATCGCCGTCGGTGGCAATAACCTCACCGACAACTACCCGGAACGCTCCGGCTCGGCGATCAACTACGGCGGCAACTTGCCGTACGACGTGCTCTCACCAATCGGCACGAACGGCGCTTACTACTACGCTCGCGCCACGTATGGTTTCTAACGCCGGGCCGGGGCGGCATCTGCCGGTGTTCCAGGCGCTGCTGATCACGCTGGGCATGGTGATCACCACCGACATCCTGAAAACCGCGCCGACCGTGGCGCTCAACGTCGGGCCGGAGCACTTCTACCTGGTGTGGGTGCTCGGCGGCGTGGCGTCGATGATCGGTGCGCTGTGCTTTGCGGAAATGGCCACGGCGTTTCCGCATCCCGGCGGCGACTACCATTTTCTGCGCACAGCGTATGGCGAGCGCATGGGGTTTCTGTTCGCTTGGTCGCGGTTTTCGGTGATGCACACCGGGTGGATTGCGTTGTCGGCGTTTATGTTTGCCGATTACGTGAATGCGGTGGTGCCGTTGGGACAGTATGGGTCGGGGCTGTTTGCCGGGGCGGTGATCGCGGCGTTGGTGCTGCTGAATCTGACGGGCAAGCACATCGGTTTCATCACGCAGACATTGCTGGTTGGCTTGCTCGCGTTAGGCTTTTTGAGCATCGCCAGTGCGGGTGTTTTTCTGGCGTGGCAAGGGGTTGAGCCGCCGCTGCCGAATTTGTCGGTTACGCCGAAAAACACGGGCATGGCCGGGTTTTCGGCGGCGATGATTTTTGTGTTTCTGGCGTTCGGCGGCTGGAGTGATGCGGCGACGTTATCGGCGGAAGTGCGCGATGGTCGGCGAGGGATTTTCATCGCCATGATCGGCGCGCTGACGGTGTTGATGATTATCTATCTGGCGCTGAATTGGGCGTTTGTTCAGGGGCTGGGATTTGCCGGATTGGCGGCGAGCAATGCGCCGGCAGTTGAACTGCTCAACCGTGCTTTTGGCGCGCCCGGGGTCATGCTGATTCTGCTGATGGTGGGGATTGCAGCGATCGCCACGATCAATTCGACGTTGCTGGTTGGCGCGCGGACTACCTACGCCGCTGCTCGCGATGTACCGCAGTTGCGCAGTTTTGGTGATTGGGATGATCGCCATGGCGTACCGCGCAAAGCGTTGCTGGCGGAGGGCGCGGTGGCGTTGTTGCTGGTGTTGTTCGGCAGTTTTACCCAGAGCGGGTTTAACACCATGGTCGAGTATTTGACCCCGGTGTATTGGTTATTTTTGAGTTTGAGCAGTGTCGCGTTGATCATATTGCGGCGGCGGTTTCCCGAGGTGGCGAGGCCGGTGCGGGTGCCGTTGTATCCGCTGTTGCCGTTGCTGTTTTTTGGGTTGTGCCTGTACATGCTGTATTCCAGCGTGACGGTGGTCGGGTATGGGGCGTTTTTGGGGATTGGCGTTCTTTTGGTTGGCGTGGTGGTTTTGGCCGGGTTGAGTCGCTTAACGGCAAACCCTCACCCCAGCCCTCTCCCGGAGGGCGAGGGGGCCGACCGAGGTGTGCTGCGTGATACATCGACCTGAAAAACCGAGTCGATTATGGATTCGGCAACGCACGTCCAAGTCGGCGAACCTCTCAAATATCCCCCAATCAGTTCCCTCTCCCTCGGGGAGAGGGCTAGGGTGAGGGGCTCTTAAAACGACACCTCCGCCGGCTGCGACAACCGCAGCACCGACAAATCCCCGGTAATACGCTTATACGCCAACCGAATCGCCTCGATATCGCTGCTACGTTTCGCACTGTTCTCATGCAAAATCACAATGACTTTAGTGCTCAAACGCTCCGGCTCCTTCGCGCCTTTATCGCTCCACTGCCCATAGGCATCAAGTACCGTGAAGCCATCGGGAAACCGCGGCGTCACTTCCTTGTCGAGAAACTCGCGCCAGCGCGCCGCGCTGACCGCGCCTTCCTTGCGATCGATCGATCCCACCGAGAAGTACAACTCAGTGCGCAACCACTGCGCCTGCGCCGGCCGTGAGGCATCGCCTTGCAGGGTTGAACTGGCGGGATCGTGGGTGTGAACGGAAGCAGGAGGAGGGCTGGCGCAACCGGCGACTGCGACGAACAGTGCCGCCAGTAAAAGACGTTGAGGCATGGAACATCCTTATTGATGATTGAGCGAACCCGGCGAGTATAAGGTCGCCGTTTCACCGTCAATAAAGACCTAAAAAGCAGGCTGCTAGGCGCTTCCGGAATAACCCTTGGGTCGCTGCGCAACGAACGATCCGAAAGCCTGTAGGAGCTGTCGAGTGAAACGAGGCTGCGATCTTTTGATCGTGTTTTTTTTACAAGACAAGATCAAAAGATCGCAGCGTTCCGCAGCTCCTACAGGGGCATCAGGGTGGGGGCGATGCCAATGCAATGCCGGCCGCTCCCAGCCGTTTGAGAATCTCGAACAGCAGATCACTCTTGGTCACCCCGACAATCCTCGGGCTGCCGACATAACCGGTCACCGTCAGCGTAATCCCGTCCGGCGACAACTTGCTGAAGCGCACAAACGACGCCGGTTTTTCGAGGATGGTTTCGTTCTCGTGGTAGGTGTTCAGCAGCAGATCCTTCACTGCCTCAGGATCGATATCCAGCGGAAAAACCAACTCCAGCGACGCGACACCCTGAGCGCTGCCGCCCAGCGTGACGTTGCGCAGATTCTGCGAGATCAACTGCGAGTTCGGCACGATCACAATCGAGCGATCGCTGAGCTGAATTTCGGTGGCGCGCACGTTGATCCGGCGGATATCACCCTCGACGCCGCTGATGCTGATCAAATCGCCCACCTTCACCGGCCGCTCGGTCAGCAGAATCAGACCGGAAACAAAGTTCTTCACGATCTCCTGCAAACCAAAACCAATACCCACCGACAGCGCACTGACGATCCACGCCAGGTTCGTCCACTGCACGCCCAACGACGACAGCGTCAGCAGAATCACGAACGCGTAACCGATGTTGGAAAACAGCGTGCTCAGTGACGCGCACATCCCCGGATCCATGTCGGTCTTGGGCAGGAATTCATTGTCGAGCCACCGACTCAGGGCGCGGATCAGCCAGATACCGATCAACAGCGCGAGTACCGCGTTAAGCAAATGCGAAGGGACGATGTTGAACTTGCGCAACCCGGCACCGCCGAGGATCGCCATGATGTTGGTCGCCAACTGCCCGAGCGTGGTGCCGATGCCACCGACAAACAACGCGATCACCGCCAGCAGCAACAGCGCCGCGCGGCTGAAACCGGACAATAGAATGGAGATCTGATCGAGGCGCCGATCGCCTATTCCCAGCAACTGTTTGAGCGCCTTGCCGCTCGCATGCTTGGGCGAGAACGCGTATTCGCAGCCGTCCTTGATCACCTGAATCAGCAAGTAAAAACCCGACAGCACAATGTAGGCCCAGACCACTTCATAGGTGATGAAACGGGCCAGCGATACGTAACCGGTGAGCAGCGCAATCGCCGAGACGAACATCGAAATACTGGCGATGGTGTACATCACCCCGGCGAACGTACTGTTCGCTTGCGTGTCATTGGCGGCGACCAACGCTTTGCGCACCTTGCCGACGCGCAGCAGCAGTGTCACCACAATCACCATGACCACAATCGATGTCACGCCGCGCCCGGTCAGAACGATCTGACTGCTCATGCCGGTGGCGTTGCACACCTGCACCAGCGTCACCAGCACCAGCAATGTGCCGGAAAGGATGCGTGGGAAGCGCTTCAGTGCCTGCGCGACCTGATCGTGAATGGCCGGCAAGCGCCACGATGGATGATCGATCGACAACAGCGCACGGCTCAGCCCGGTAATCAGCACGCAGGCGTACACAGCCTTCTCGAATTCCTCGGAAAACGTCGACAGCACCGGTGTCAGCGGCGCGTGACGGGTGAGCGCGTAATACAGCACATGCAAGGCGAGGGCGGTGGTCGCAATCGTCGCCAGCGCCGAAGCAAACGCCAGCGCACTGCGGCGCAAACGACCTTCCGGCATGCGGTGGATGCAAACCCAGGTCAGCCCACGCTCGGCCAGACGACGGCCGAACGTCCACACCACCAGTGCCAGCGCGAGCAACACCAGCGTATAAAAATACCGCCCCGGCGCCCACACCGTCGCCCAGGTGTCAGAAACTTGATCAACGAAAAAACTGAAACGCTGCCGATCATCCCGCGAAGGATTGACCAGCGGTGCCCAGAAGTCCGGGTTCAACACGCTCAGCGTGCCGAGCGTCAACTCGCTTTCAAGCAATGTGCGGCGGATGCCGGCGATCTGCGTGATCAGATCCGCCGCACTTTGCTTCAGCGCCGCCAGACTTTTCAGCGTGCCGTCGACTTTGTTTTTTTGCTCCGTCAGCGTCGCTCGCTGGGCGACGATATCCGCTTGCTCGGCGGCGATCTCGGTGTCCGGCGCTGCGCCCAAAACGCCCAGTTGCACGGTCAGTTGCGCCTGTTGCGGCAATAAAGCCGCCGACAATTTATCGACGTCCAGAATGAACGCCTGCACCCGATCCTGTGGGCCTTCGAGTTGGTTGTAATTGTTCGCGGCGGAGATTTGCTGTTTCAGGCCATCGAGGCGTTGTTGCAGGGCTTGCAGGTCACTTTGCGAAATGACCGGAAGCGGCGTGGCGGCGGTCGCGGCAGGTGCTGGCAGATCGGCGGCCCACAGCGATGGACTGCCGGCGGTGAGCAGCATGAATGCGATGAGAAACAACGACTTCAACGTGTTGCGCATGGGACAGACCGACTCTCGATGAACACACAGTCTAAGAGGTTAGGTGATCAGGCAGGTCGAGGGGAAAAAGTTTCAGGGCGGCCCACTTGCCGACGAGGACGGGTGTGCCGTGTGAGGCCTTGCGGTGCAGCAGGTGATGGCCTGAATCGAGCTGACAGTGGCCGCTTCTGCAGCGACTCACTGTCAGCATGATAAGCGACCCCTAAGACATCTCAGGCCCTTCGAGATGGTAAACCGTGGGTTCTGCGGAAAAGTAATCTTCCAGACCCTGCATGAACAGCCGATGGTCTTCGCTCGCTTCGAAGCCTGGTGTGTGATCCTCAAGTGATTGCCATTTCACGATCAGATTGAAAACGTCGGCGGTTTCGATCCCTTGCGCAAGCACGTGGCCCTTGTAGCCCTTGGCACGCATGAGCAACGGCGCGACCTCGGCAAACGCCGTTCTGAACCTTTCAATGTGTTGTTGGTGTATGGGAAGTACAGCGATCTCATAAATCATGCGATGTTCCTCGGGAAGGACTGAAACGATTTGAAGTTCACACTGGCGTGACGATCGAGGGCCTGACGTCGATCACGATCTTTCCTTGAACACCGTTGTTGGGCGTCTCAAGCAATTTGTGAGCGAGGGGCAGGTCGGCGAGTGAAAAGACCGCGCCAACGTGTGGGCGCAGCTGTCCGCGTGCGACCAGTGCGCTCAGCTCATCCAGTTTGCCGCGGTTCTGGCGGGTGAACACGAAGTGGATACTGGCGTTCTTGCCCCAGGCCTGAACGAGGTTTTGCGGTTGGGCGATGTCGACAATCGTCACGATGCGACCCAGTTGCGCGAGCGCGTCCGGGCTGCGCGACAGCGTGTTGCCACCGATGGTGTCGAACACCACATCGACCCCGCGGCCAGCCGTTTCGCGAAGGATGACGTCAACGTAGTCCTCTTTTTCGTAGTCGATGACGGTGTCGGCACCCAGGCTCCGAGCGAACTCGACATTGGTTTCACGCACGGTTGTGAACACTCTGGCGCCCATCGCTTTTGCCATTTGGATGGCCACATGCCCGACGCCGCCAGAGCCGCCGTGCACGAGGATACTTTCGCCGACTCGCAACGCCGCCCGGGTGACCAATGCCTCCCATGCCGTCCCGCCCACCAGCGTCAGACTTGCCGCCTCGAGATGGCTCAACGAAGGCGGTTTCTTGCCGATGATGGTTTCGGCGGCGACGTGGTACTCGGCGTAGCTGCCCGCACCGTCGAATATCTGCGGGGTGTACCAAACCTCGTCCCCTGGAGTAAACGCCGTTACTCCTGGCCCGACCGCTTCGACAACGCCTGAGACGTCGTGGCCGGTAATGCTCGGCAGCGATACCAGATCGGGATAATCGCCACGGCGGATCTGGTAATCCAAAGGATTGATGGAAGTCGCGTGGACTCGAACCAGCACTTGGCCCGCCTGCGGCAAGGGTTTGGGCACGTCGTGCAGCTCGAACGCGTCAGGGCCTCCGAAGGCTTTTAGCAACATCGCTTTCATGGTGTTTCCTCATATCTACAAAAAGGGATATCGAGATATCTCGATATATTGCGGTAAAAAAATCTACAGCTCTTTTCCTATGATCTCGGCCAGAACACTGATGGTTGCTTCATTGCGTTTGTAGTACGTCCACTGACCGATGCGCCTGACTTCGACCAGGCCCACACGTTGCAGAGTCGCCAGATAACCCGACACCGTTGACTGAGACAGCCCGATGCCTTCTTGAATGCTGCTGACGCAGACCCCAACCGTGTGAACGTCGCCCTCGTCCTGCGCGGGGAAGTTCTTCACGGGATCCTTGAGCCCCTTCAGGATTTGAAGGCGGGTAGGGTTTGAGAGCGCTTTGAATATTTCGAGTAAGTCCATGCGCCGAGGATATCGAGATTTATCGATATGTCAATGCGATGTTCGATGAGTTTTTTTGATGACGCGCCGGAACACAAAATCTTCAGGGCAGAAGGTGGAAGAGTTGTGGATCAAGCGCGTCAGCCCCTATTTCCAGCAGCGCGAGGGTGACCGGTAATTTGAAACGCCGCCGCCCGGCGCTGCCCGGATTCAAGTACAGCCGATCGCCGCGCCATTCGATCAAGGGTTTGTGCGAGTGGCCGGTGATGATGATTCGGGTGTGGCTATCGAGCAGAGCGGGAACATCGGCGATGTCGTGGGTCAGCAGGGTTGGCCAGCCGTTGAGGTTGAGGGTGAGGTGATCGGGGAGGTCGGTGGCCCAGGGCAGGTTCAGATCGTTGTTGCCGCGCACGGCGTGAACCGGGGCGATTTGCGCCAGTTGGCTGAGGATGTCAGCGCTGCCGATGTCGCCGCCGTGGAGGATCAGTTCGACGCCCTCGATCGCGGTTAACGCTTCGGGGCGCAGGAGGCCGTGAGTGTCGGAAATGATGGCGATTTTCATGGGGAACAGATTAGCAGGGTTGGTGTGGATGGCGGTGTTCAGCCGAAAATGCCAGAGTGCGCCTACGCCCCTTTAATGATCTGCCAAGGAACTTGCAATGCCCGCAGGAAAACGTGAACTAGCGCGAATAGAACGCCGGCTGATCACCACGCTGACCGAAGCGTGCGAAACGGCAAAAAGTGAAATCAAAGGCTTCACCTGGCTCACCCACACGGCTGACCTGAATGCACTGGCTGAAACACTGAAAGTGATTTGGGTGTTCGAAACCCTTGCCGACAGAAAGCTCGCCGAGGTTGGCGCAAAAGCACGGATCTTTGCACTGACGGCTATTGCGTTGGATGAAGCGGGTATTGAGCTGAAACTGACAGATCGCAATGTTCGCTTTGATTCTGAGCAGGAGTGCGAAAACGCTCAGGGTGGCGATTGGCAAAAGCGTCTGGCCAAAGGGTATTGAAGCTGGCTACAGAAATCGAAAACTCTTGTGGGCCTCAGAGCAGGATGTGATCGAGAGGATGTACCACGACTTGCTGTTGATGCCGTAAAGAATTAGACATGCGGCAGCGCTTGCATCAACTGTTCAACGACGTTGGCCTCGACAGCACCTTCACTGGTACCCGGCTCAAAAACAGCGCAACACGCTGATGCATCGCCCTCACGAACACGATAGACAGCGATAACACTGCCCGGCCCGCAACCTGTGTGCCCGCAGAGGGAATACCCGCCATCAATCGTCCCCTGCATCACACCAAAGCCATAGCCCGCAGTGATCCATGGGCGTCCGGGTATTGAGCCGCCCAATGTTCGCGCGGCCTGCATTGCCTGGCGCAAATTCGAGGAGAGCAAGTCAGTGCTGAGGAGGCGATCCAGAAATAGCGCTGCTTGCGAAACCGGTCCAGTCAGCAGACCGTGATAAACCCAGGCAGGGTCGTAATTCAAGGTGCTTCCAAGGTGAGTCGTTTGTAAGTCTGCGCGCGTTTTAGCGAAGCGAACATTCGACAGACCCAATGGTGAAATCGCCCGCTGTAGCACCGCCTCTTCAAGCGTCAGATCAGTTAGCCGCTCAATGAGCCTGCCGATGAGCAAGTAGCCAGCATTTGAGTAACGCCAACCGGTTCCGGGACTGTATCGAAGTCGAGCAGCGTCAAGCCGTTGCATCATTTCATCTGCCGACCAGGCCGAATCGTCATTCCTGACGGCTGCGTGATATTCCGCAAGTTCGCCGTAATCGGCCAGACCTGCTTCATGCCGCAGAAGCTGACGCAGCGTGAAAGGCTGATCAGTCACTGGCTCGTCTAACGTAGTCAGCCCATCTCGTACCAGCGACAGGGCTGTCGCCGCCAAAACTGTTTTGGTGAAGCTCCACCAAGGCACCGTCAGTTCTAATTGTTCAGGCGTTTGTACCTGACCATTTGATATGAGCGAGCTAAGCATTGGCTTCCCTGGGCTATTGAGTGAATCTGCAGGCCGACAAGATAGCTCACTCTCATTCTTTGTGACCCGATATCAATCCCAGTTCGAATGGTGTTCGGGCTCCCATTTCGTCAAGCCTCGGGCTTTCGACTAAGCTCGTTCGATCACGCGCTCAGGGGATCGATATGAAAGCCGTACTCCACACGATCAAGCACGAAGTCATGAAGGCCATTCCGCCGACCGTATTTTTCTTCATCATTCTGCACATCGTCGCCCTTATCCGTACGCTGATGATGAAGGGCACAGGCGTTTCGATGCCGGTCTCCACGTCAATCCTGATCGCGTCGCTGGTGCTCGGCAAATCCGTGCTGGTCGCAGACATGCTGCCGTTCATTAATCGCTTTCCGGAAAAGCCGCTGATCTGGAACGTCACCTGGAAAACGCTTATGTACGCGCTGGTGGCGCTGGTCGTTCATTATCTGGAGCGGCTGTATGAGTTCTGGAAAGAGGCACACAGCTTCATGGACGCGAACGCCACGTTGTGGACTTCGATGAACTGGCCACAATTCTGGGCAGTGCAGATTCTGCTGATTACCTTGATCTTCGTGTATTGCGTCTTTTCAGAACTGACGCGCGCATTGGGTCGAGATCGATTGAAGAGAATGTTCCTCGGCCCGCTGCCACCAGACATCAAAAAAGATTTGTAAGAAGGGAAGAGGCTAGGGCGTAGCGCCCTAGCCGATAGCAGAGGTTACTTTTTCTTCTTCGCCGGTTTGTCGGCCTTCTCTGATTTCTTGGCCTTTTCAGGCTTGCTATCAGCTTTCTTGGTGGCTTTCTTATCGGCCTTCTTATCGGCTTTTTTCGGTTCGGCGTCTTTTTTCTTGTCTTTCTTATCGGAAGATTTCGAAAGCGCCGAGGCTGCCGCTGATTTCTTTTCCGGTGACGACTTCTTGTCCTTCAAGTCCTTGCTGGCCTTGGAAGCTTCACCTTTGCTTTTCTTCTCGTCTTTAGCCACGTTGATCACCTCTCGGAGCATGCCGGTATTGGCACATTGCCTGTGGGAATACTCACAAGCTGATCATTAGGCGAGTGAGTATTGAGGCGGTTCAAATTTTATTGAAGGGTCGCGACAGGCTGTCGGCATGGGAAGATCAGTTTCAATGTTTGTGACTGTGTTTATTCTTGTGCTTGTGGTCATGACCGGAGTGATGGTCGTTATCGTCAGCCAGGTTATTGCCCACTGCACCGCCGGCTGCGCCGCCCAATCCCGCGCCGATCAGACCGCCAGTTGATCCGCCCAGACTGGCGCCAACGACCTGGCCACCCGCGGCGCCAATACCGCCGCCAATCGCGGCTTCAGTTTTCTTGCCGCTTTTTGCACTGATTGCACCCCCGGTTGCACCGCCAACCCCGGCACCGATTAACGCGCCAGTGCTTCCTCCGACCGACTGACCGACAACACTTCCAAGCGCACCACCGAGACCTCCGCCCAGTGCTGTGTTGGTGGTTTCACCGGCGACCGCGTAATGAGAAACAAACAGGCTTAATGCAACAACCGATAATGATCTGCGCATCGAACTCACCTCAAACTATTCAAATGAGCAGGAAAGTCTGTTGGCTCGAACTGAGCAGGTCAATGCGCATTCAGCCGTGCATTAATCTGGGTCAAGCAATTGCTGGGTAGGGGGACCGTTTATCGCGTAAGCCGTCAGATTCGTAGTGCGAGTTTTCAAGATCGACGGGGTGCGTATTTCGAGTTTCAAGATGATTTTCTGTGGCAAAAGCGGTCGTTGATGAGTGACTGCTTTCGGCCAAAAGCGGACACTTGATTCCGGGGTCGCTCAGCCACCCATCGGTCATTCAGGAATGGATATACCGGCATGAAGTAGCGCCGCGATAATAAACGTAGACTTTTTCTCCAGATACTCAGCCATCCCACCAATATTGCTCGACTCCAACTGAAACTTCAGCGCTTCATACTGCTGGCGGATCGAGGGATCGCGCCTAAGCAAATCTCTGAACCCAAGCATCTGGGTGATCGTAAGGTGGCCACGGGTACAAGCGTGGAGCTTGTGCGTGCGAATCCCATCCACATTACGCCGATAGAAATGATGCCCTTCCGATAGATTACTTCCTCGTACATATCCCAAACCCATCAACACCTCGTCCCGCGCCGAGGCATTGCGATGATCGTGAACCTCGATGAGCACATCGATCTCGGGCTTCGCTGCGAGCCCTGGAACAGAGGTGCTTCCAACGTGGTGTATGGCAATCAGCTCATCGCTAAAGGCCGAAGCGATGAGTGGTTTGTCTACCAGAAAGCGGGCGGGCCAAGTGGGATTGTAGGGAGTGATCTTGCTGGTCAATGCCATGTCCGTTCCTTGGCGAAAAATATCTAAAGCACCGAATTTTCCGTCAAAACATCTGCATCCGCCAGCGACTGATAACGAAACCTCGGCATTACGGCGGTTTAGCAGATCGAATTAGAATCTGGTCGAGGTTGGGTAGCTGTCCTGTCCAGCGTTTGCGTCTGGCCGAAAGCAGCCTGTCATCAACGACCACTTTCGGCCATTAGCAGGCATTCATGACTGACTTTAAAATTTCATATGCATGGCCATTTGCGACTAGCGTTACATTGTTACGTTATTCAGCGTAATTACCGTTCGTCGCCTCTTAACAGCAAGTGACGACAGTTCGCGGATTGCAGTTATTGACGAATCGAAAATACGCGAAAGGCTCTTTAGAAAACTTTCAACCTATTGTTATTACAAGTGTTTTTATATTTTTCAGACTGATTCACCTGAAAAACCCCCACCTGTCAGAGTCCTGAGCTTGTATTGCTCACGATAAAAATTGTTTCACTTGATCTCTGAAAATGAGCGTTTTTTTCTTATCGGATTGCGAATCCCTACTACCTTCAAATGGGCTTTTTTTGCGCTTTAGGCTTAGCGCATTCCTACTATGAAGGAGCGTAGAAGATGGTTTTGGAAAGTAACTCGACAGTGCATCGTCAACCACGAGGGGATTGGCGTTCCTTGAAATTGGCTGGTGCCACTTTTTCGTTGGTGGCAGCCATAGCATTGGCTTCGCAAGCCCTCGCGGCTGACGGGGAAAAACCAAAGCCTGCCTCGGAAGCCACCAAGGCGGCGAACAGTGCGTTGCTCAATGAGCTGCCGTTCAATGACAAGACGTCATTCGAACTGGCGCACAAAGGCTTTATTGCCCCGTTGCCATCGACAGTAATCAAGGGCTCTTCGGGCAATGTCATTTGGGATCCTGGTAAGTATAACTTTATCAAGGAGGGTGAGGCCGCACCGGACACCACCAATCCAAGTCTGTGGCGCCAGTCTCAACTGATCAACATTTCCGGGCTGTTCGAAGTCACCGATGGCATCTACCAGGTGCGTAACTACGATCTGTCCAACATGACCATCGTCGAGGGCAAGGACGGCATCACTGTTTTCGACCCACTGATCTCCACCGAAACAGCCAAGGCAGCACTCGAGCTTTACTATCAGCATCGGCCAAAGAAACCAGTCGTGGCCGTCATCTATACCCATAGCCATATCGACCATTACGGTGGTGTACGCGGTGTGGTGAACGAGGACGATGTTAAAGCCGGCAAGGTGAAGATTTATGCCCCTCTAGGCTTCATTGAACATGCGGTCGCCGAAAACGTGATGGCAGGCAATGCCATGAGTCGTCGCGCGAGCTACATGTACGGCAACCTGCTTCCCCCGACACCGACGGGCCAACTGGGCGCGGGTCTGGGCACCACCACATCAGCCGGTACGGTAACGCTTATTCCGCCAACCGACATTATCAAGACCACTGGCGAAACTCATGTCATTGATGGCCTGACCTATCAGTTCCTGTATGCACCTGGCAGCGAAGCGCCAGCTGAAATGCTTTATTACATCAAGGAAAAGAAAGCGCTAAACACTGCCGAAGACTCCACACATACGTTGCACAACACGTATTCGCTGCGTGGAGCGAAAATCCGCGATCCGTTGGCTTGGTCGAAATACTTGAACGAGACGCTGAAGTTGTGGGGCGATGATGTCCAGGTCATGTACGCCATGCATCACTGGCCAGTTTGGGGCAATAAAGAAGTACGCGAGCAACTGTCTTCTCAGCGCGACATGTACCGTTATATCAATGACGAAACCCTGCGCCTTGCCAACAAGGGCTACACCATGGTCGAGATCGCCGAGCAATTTAAATTGCCGAAAGGGATCGCCAATAAGTTCTCCAACCGTGGCTATTACGGTTCGGTGAACCACAACGTCAAAGCCACGTACGTTTTGTATCTGGGTTGGTTTAACGGTAATCCGGCAACGCTGAACGAACTCCCCCCGGAAGAAGGTGCCAAGCATTACGTGGAAATGATGGGGGGTGAAGAGGCGCTTCTGAAGAAGGCCAAAGAATACTTCGATAAGGGAGAGTTCCGCTGGGTCGCCGAAGTCGTTAACCATGCGGTATTCGCCAACCCGAGCAGTCAGGCAGCGAAGAACCTACAAGCGGATGCTCTTGAGCAGCTAGGTTACCAGGCGGAAAGTGGGCCTTGGCGCAACTTTTACCTCACCGGTGCCAAAGAACTGCGCGAAGGCGTAATGAAGTTGCCGACCCCGGACACTGCCAGCCCGGACACTGTGCGGGCGATGGATCTGGATCTGTTCTTCGATTTCTTGGCCATGCGCCTGAATGCGCCAAAAGCAGAAGACAAACGTCTGTCGCTCAATTTCGATTTCACCGATCTGAAGCAAAAATACTCGGTGGAAATGGAAAACGGTGTGCTCAACCACACGGAGGGGTTGGCAGCCAAAGACGCCGACGCGACGATCAGTTTGACCCGCGATACGCTGAACAAAATCGTGTTAAAGGAAACGACGCTAAAAGATGCTCTGGCTTCGGGTGATATCAAGGAAGAAGGAACCAAGGGCAAGCTGGAGGAACTGGTGTCCTATATGGATAACTTCGATTTCTGGTTCAACATCGTGACGCCATGAGGGGTTGATCAACGACCGTGAGAATGACGGCAGTTCGACTGCCGTCATATCAGCCAGACGAAACTCGCGTGGAACATCGAGCCCAGCCAGCTTTACCCCAACCCTAAACCTACAGCGAAACTGCCGCTCCAAACCATGCAGGGCATCACTCACTACTATGACCAAACATTAAAAAACGCTTTCTCGCGGGAGCTTGTCATCGCCAGCGCGCCTGGCCCCGGAGTACTTGTGGTACGACCGGCTATCACTGCGGTAAGTGCGCAAACAAAGGGCCTTCGTCCTTACCAAGTGATTCCGATTGCGTTGGTGGCGGCGGGTGTGAGCGCGGCGACTGGAATCCGCGACCAAGATACAAGTTTGGCCACGGAGGCTGTCTTTCTAGACGGAGGTGATAACAGAGTTGTCGCGGAGGTAGTGCGCAAAGGCGCGGGTGCAGATCTTGAAAACTCGGCCCAGGTCATGCAGGCGAATGACTTCAAAGCCGTACTTGATACCTGGGCGCAAGATCTTGCCAAGTCATTCCATTTACTCAAAAGCAAATAGTTAAATAAAGCGGTGGGAACATTGCTTCGGCCACCTTCGGGTGGCTGCTTCTGGCTGAAAGCCGGGGGGCACGAATGGCAGTTTTTGGCCGATAGCCGCCTGTCACGGAGGGCCTTTATCAACCTATTGAAGCCGAATCTGGAGTTGGCATACCCCAAGATTTAGATGGAAAAGACCGATTATAGAACGCGCTGTGAGGTAATTACAGATTGCTGACAGCTCTGGAGAAAATAGGTCTTCCCCTTTTCTCAAAGTAGCAACACAGGGAGGAGCTGCTTCAAAGCTCCTCCAATGTGCACAAGATTATTGTTTGATCCCGAGTGCGCTTTCTAATTCATTGATAATGGCTTTTTCGGTGAGCACGGCCATCTCCATCAAGATTTCCATTTTTTCAAAATTGTTTTTGTAGGAGAGCTTGTTTGTTGACCTTCCTGTGTGGGCAATTTGGTGTCGTGCTTTTAGCAGCTCTGCCAGGGTTAAGGCAGCTTGCTGATTTGTTAAGTTTTTAGATTTCCAGTGAGTGGTTGTATATTCTACACCAAGAGTATCTTTGAAAAGTTTATTAATGTTTTCTACGTTTGGGGTATTGAATTTTTTCAAAGCCTCATCGAGCCTGGCTTTGGCAATGCTTTTGAATACTTTGCCATTTTCCGATTTTTCAATTTTTTTAAATCCGAAGCCTGCCAGATCCTCTATAAAAACCTGCCAAAAAGCAATTAATTGGAATACGTAAGACTGGTTTAAGAAATCGATTTTTAGATCTATTCGCTTTGCGTCGCAGCTGATTAAATCGTTTTGGATGTGTTGAATATATTTAATTTTAACCAGGTTTTTGCTGAAACGCATGGACGGTGTTTTTTCGAGATTGAGAGTACTAAGTATCATGACGGGCACCGGCATTATCAATAGGATTGTTGTGCTTTGTTTCTTTAATCTCTGTCGCGCATGGGTAAATGGCAAGCTTTCATGTTTACGTCGAGTTCAATAGATATCTTGCAGGAGGGTACTTTTTTACAGAGTGGTAGTCTAGTGCGCTACATCCCTAATAATCTGCGAACGACTGCCGCCGATCGATTGCTTTCTGTAGCGAGGGCAGAAAACGACCGAGGCTGTGTAAAAACGTTGTGGAGCTGGTTTGACGGTCAGAAACAGAGCGAAAATCCCGTTTCTAAGCAAATTTCAGCTCCGCTACTTCACCAAGTACGTGCAGATTTTGCGTAGCAACGCGAGCTTAAAATCGGTGTCCGCGTTTTTACACAGCTTGGGCCCAAAGCGGCCGGTTGACTCCGGCCGTAACCGGCCGAAAGTGAACACTCTCCTGTTGTAGATTCCATTCCTAAACCTGACGCTTGAAACTGTCTGTGACATTAGGGGGCGACTGCCTCAATACCCATATCTCAACCTATGCTTTTTGTAAGTGATAAGTCTGAAACAGTTCGCCATCAAATTCCTTTCTAACAATAACTCTATGCGTGAGCCCGTCAATATCCATCACGCCGTTGGCGCACAGTACGTAAACGTCGTAGATCAAGTGCTATGAGGAATAGAGATTTTTTAATCTCTTGATTTTGCTGCTTGTTAATGTATTACAGAAAACATTAAAATGCCATCACTTACTAGGAGGTTCAATCTGATGGAACGCTTCTCTGAAAACGTAACGAGGCATACTGAGTTTTCTCATAAAAACTATTGGAAGGCAATCGAGTGGTTGCGTGACCAAGGGCTAAATGTCAATAGCTCCAGATACGTAGCCATCATGCGCGACCTTGGCGAGTTCGGCATAGGGCAATATCCAGCAGAATTGATTTGGGGGATGTCAGAGGTAGACACTCTTTATCGCGTGTACCTAGACGTACTGAAAGAGCAGGAGATTGGCAAGAAGAACGTCAGACAGCTACTAAATGGAACAAAGTTCCTCAAGGATGAGAAGCTTGGGGGGTCGGAGAATAGCCGAAACTATCTATTTGAGCTAATTTTGGCAGGAGTTTTTTCAGAATCCGGTGCCGAGATTGATTTCGACACCGTAGCTGACTTTAAATTTCCACTCCCAATGGGAAGCATTGGTTACGTTGAATGCAAACGGGTATCCAGCGACACCAAGCTGGAAGACAATATAGATGAGGCTCATGACCAGATCCAATTGCGTTGCACTGAAAAAGATGTCGGAATTGTGGGGATAGATCTTAGCAGGTTAATGTGGAAGCACTTTAAGGAACAGCTGATTGTCTCTAGCCTTCAAGATATCGGCCCATATCTCAAAACAGCGTTTAAGAAGATTACTGAGCACGTAACTGGCAGGTACGAATTCAACAACAGCGTAATGATAATTGGCTATTACTGCATTCCATTTGTAAACGTCACTGACGAAAGTATTCAGTTCTACAGAGGCATGGAGATAGACTTGAAATATCATGAAAGACACATCCATCCGCCATTCAATCACACATTTAGGCATCGAGCCGGACTTGCGCTATGGATGAAGGATCATCTAAAGCTTTCTTTGAGCAGCTAGGGCATCCGTGCCGTTGAACTAGCATTAGGTGTAGATGCTCAATGACTGCTTCTGGCCGAAAGCAGCCAGTCGCTGACAGCCAAATTTGGCTGCCAGCTTTTCTTCCTGCCAAAGCGAACCTCGTTCTCAAGGTTGTTGCAGCCCCGACGAGAGTTGCAATGGGTTCGCCTGCTGAACGCTACAAACACGCCTGCTTACATGGTTCTGCCGATGGCTTGCTCGTAGTAGGAAAGGAAATGCTGCCACTGCGACTCATCCCAGAAAGAATGCCGTCTGAGTTGAGGAATATCGTGACGCGCTGCGCCCATGGCCGTGGCGCGACCGCGAGATTTTTCCAGGTCGAGCAACGCCAGTTCGAAGTCGAAGTCTGCGTCGGTAATCGATGCCTTGATAAAGATGTGCTTGGAACGCATGCAACCGTGCTGCCATTTGCCTGAGTGCATCCGCGCCAGCATTTGCGCTAAACGTTCAAAAAGTCGCTGATGCTGCTCTGTCGTCAACATGCTTGCAGCGCCTTGGCTATACCAGGTATCCAGATCGATGAAGCCACCGAGGTCTTCGGTCACCAAAACACCTTGCCATGTGCCTTGGACTTTTCTCGCACCGTAAAAAACCGGCCTTGGCGCGTTCACGCCCAGTTCCTCGAGCCTGGAAAGGGCAATACCTTCGCGCAGAGCGGTGGGCCGTCCAGTGGGGTAGCGGAGACTGCGAAACAGGTGACCGGTCTGACGCTTCACGAAGAACGTCCTGTTATCGTGAACGATCAGTTGGACGCCGCTGGTGCCGCTCCGGCGCACATTCGGTGGTTCCACCCACGACCCGGACGTACCCCACCAAAATTCAAACTCATCGCGTGCCCGGCCCATTGTGTGCTCCATTTATTGTAGAAATCTGTTTGCGTGCGACGATTGCATTATGGTCGCAATAGCACCTCAGTCTATTGGTGGACGTCAATAGTTCCCCGTCATTCGCAGATGTTAGTGCTTGGTTTTGGCTTTTACGCAACTACGTGGCGAATATGGGCAATGGGAGGGATACTCCCAAGTCTCAAGACATCACGGAAGGAGTTGCTTGAATGGAGTGCCTGATTCGAATCGCAATGAATGCGGACGCTGCCGCCATCAGCCAGATCATCATTGGCACCCTTCGCGAGTCCAATGTTCAGGACTATTCAGCCGAAATCATCAACCAAGTGGAACTGAGCTTTTCTCCACAAGCAATCCTCTGTTTGATGACGCAGCGTCAGGTGTTCGTCGCCCTGCTCGAACATCGTATTGTTGCAACGGCCAGTCTTGATCACGACGTTGTTCGAAGTGTGTTTGTCGACCCGGCTTATCAAGGGAAGGGCATCGGGAGACAGCTGATGAAAAGCATTCAATCAAGCGCCATTGCTGAAGGGCGCAACTTGCTGCGTGTCCCTTCTTCGATCACGGCTGAGGGCTTTTATGCTTCGCTTGGCTTTATAAAAATCCGAGACGCATTTCACGAGTCCGAGCGCACGATCATCATGTCGAAGACGTTGGATGTGTAGCTTGACTGTATGAACTCAAATGAGGATCGGTATCACGGCTGAAAAGCTTTGAAGTGGCGACGGCAAGTCGCCACTGAACGGGATTACTCAGTCCGTAACTTCAACCCTGTCCAACGCCCGATTCACCGCCAATTCTCCAAGCATCACCACCTGCGCAATGCCCAGCAACGTCCTGCGAATCGGGCCTTCTACCAACCCCGCAACATCACCCAGCATGATGGAGGCCGAGGCCAGTGATTCGGATGCGTTAACCAGTAATGACTCGGTGTCCGTTTCCGGATTCACCAAAAACATCGTACTCGTCTGATACGGCGCAGCCATGATCGCCGCAGTCGGGTTGAGGTAATGATCGAGCGCGCGCTCAGCTGCGTCGTGCATTTTTCTGGAATCGAGCGATTCGTACGGAGAGGTCGGATCAGTGTCTGGAGGGTTCGGCGTTATCTTGAACATGTTCTTCATTTTCCATTTGTGTGGCCGCCACTCCGAGCTACTAAACAGGGGGTGGCAGCTGTGCGCAGGTTAGTAGACCGGGGAAAAGAAGAAAGCCGGCGCGCCCGAAGGCGCCCTACACACAGCCGCCATCAAGTGCAGGTACGCGAATACCTTTCTGACGACGTTTGTGCACTTTCATTTACCACGGGCTACTAAACCCGATCACTGGGAATCAGTGACGCGAATCAAGTTAACGGTGGCCCGCAAAGCGCACAAGCCGGCGGATTCTGGCGTAGTCGTAGGCAAAGGCGCAAGGTGTTGTAGCCTTTCGGGCGTAACGTCAAGTGTCCTTAAACACGACGCGAAAAACGTTAAACACACTCCTACTCAGCCGAACCACAACCCCGTCAAAGCGTCGTAATCTGCCCATTTCGATCCAGCTCATACACCTTGTTCCCCTGCAATTTCTCCTTCAGCCAACGCTCCGCTTTGCCCAGCGGACGTTGCCGCGCCCAGAGCAAATCCACGCCAATCTGCCAGTCCGTGTGCGGATACGCCGTGAGCTGCAACTCGACCAATTCACCTTTGGCCAGTTCACGTTGAATCAGCTGCCGGGGCAGGGTGGCCCAGCCGAGTCCGGCGCGCACCATTTCCAAGAGTGCCAGATAACTTTCCGCTTGCCACAACTGCGTCGAGCGCAGGTATTCGCTGCTCGGCAGTTTGCTTGCGTGGGCGCTGAAGGCGAGGCGGCGGTGGACGTGCAGGTCGTCGAAGGTAACGTTGTCGAGTTGCGCCAGCGGGTGATCCGGGTGGCAGACGTGCAGCATGATCAGTTTGCCCAGTTGCTGGAACGCCACTTCTTCGGGGTAGCCCGGTTGGGAGAAGGCGACGCCGAGCACGGCTTGGCCGCTGCTGACCAGTTCGCTGACGTCGCCGTGCACCGGGTGGCGGATGATCAGGTCGACGAAGGGGAAGGCCTGCTCGAAGGCTTTGAGTACCGGCATGATCGGGCCGTACGGCGTTTCGATTGCGAGTGTCAGGCTGGGTTCGACGTTGTCCGAGAGGCAGTCGGCGTGGGCTTCGAAGGTCATGCAACGTTCGAGCACGGCTTCAGCCTGGATCAGCAGTTTGTGGCCGCTGGCGGTGAGGGTGGGGCTGCGGTTGCTGCGGTCGAACAGGTCGACGCCAAGATCAGTTTCGAGGTTGGCAATCGCTGCGCTGATGGTCGATTGCGTCTTGCCGAGTTTGCGCCCGGCAGCGGAGAACGAACCGCTTTTGACCACTTGGACGAACATCAACAGTTGATCGAGTGAGAAGCGCAAGCGATGAACTCCCGGGTCGAAGAAGAGGGGTGAAACTGCGTCATCAATAACCGATTTTGCCGCGTTCGCGCCATCGAAAAAAGCGATGGTTGCTAATTTGTTTCATCGCTATAAACGTTCAACTATGGCCCCGCGTCAAACGATCTCCGGGGCGGTTCTACCCTTCAAACGCCCCTGAGAATGCCCGCGATCTCAACAGATGCCGCACCTTCAGGAGCGTGTGAAATGACCACACGACGCATTCATCCGGTGGACGAGGTTTTGCCGCTGCGACAGTTGTTCACGTTTGGCTTGCAGCATGTTTTGGTGATGTACGCGGGGGCGGTGGCGGTGCCGCTGATTCTCGGCAGCGCAATGGGGCTGACCTCGGCGCAGGTGGTGTTGCTGATCAACGCCAACCTGCTGACCTCCGGTGTGGCAACGTTGATTCAGACTTTGGGCTTCTGGAAATTCGGCGCGCGTTTGCCGCTGATTCAGGGCTGCTCGTTTATTGCGCTGGCGCCGATGATCATGATCGGCAAGGAGTTCGGGCTCAGCCAGATATTCGGTGCGGTGATCGCGGCGGGGTTTATTACCATCGCGCTGGCGCCGGTGTTCAGCCGATTGCTGCGCTTCTTTCCGCCGGTGGTGATTGGCAGTTTGATCACCATTATCGGTATCTCGCTGATGCCAGCGGCGGCGATCTGGTTGGGCGGTGGCAATCCTGATTCAGCGGATTTCGGTAACCCCGCCAATCTGTTGCTGGGCCTGGCGACGGTCAGCGTGACGCTGGTGATCTACGCCAAATTCAAGGGATTCCTCGGCAACCTCAGCGTGCTGATCGGCTTGTTCGTCGGCAGCCTGATCGCGGCGGCGTGCGGCATGACCCACTTCAATAAGGTGAGCGAAGCGGCGTGGTTTGAGCTGAGTGCGCCGATGGCATTTGGTGCGCCGGAATTTTCGCCGGTGCCGATTCTGATCATGACTCTGGCGATGCTGGTGATCATGGCCGAGACCACCGGCAACTGCCTGGCGATCGGCAAATTGACCGGCAAACCAACCACACAGCAGACCCTCGGCAACGCGTTCCGCGCCGATGGTTTGTCGACCATGCTCGGCGGCTTGTTCAACAGTTTTCCGTACAACGCCTTCACGCAAAACACCGGTTTGATTGCGCTTTCCAACGTGAAGAGCCGCTTCGTCGTCGCGGCGGCCGGGGCAATCATGGTGCTGATGGGCTTGTTCCCGAAGCTCGGCGCGTTGATCGCGGCGGTGCCGACGCCGGTGCTCGGTGGCTGCGCGATCGTGATGTTCGGCATGACCACGGTGGCGGGTATTCAGGAGCTGTCGCGGGTGCAATTCGAGGGCACTCGCAAAGGCATCATCGTCGCCGTGTCAGTGAGTGTCGGCGTGCTGCCGATGTCTTTTCCGGCGCTGTTCGAACACGTCGGCCCGACGCTGAAACTGGTGCTCGACAGCGGCATTTTCCTCGGTGCGATCACCGCCATCGTGCTCAATATTCTGCTCAACAATGAAAAAAAATCGACCGAAACCATCGGCGCTGCATCGGCTGAATTGGCCGACTGACTTTTGTTTTCCACTGCCCAGGAGTTACCCATGAATCAATTCACTCAGTTCATCCCGGCCGGCGTCAGCGATCTCGATCTGGCGTTGTTGCGCCAGACCATCGCCTTGTCCGAGGCCTCGAAACAGCGTGGTCGACATCCGTTCGCCGCGTTGGTCGCCGACCGCAACGGCAAAGTGATCGTCGAAGCGGGGAACAACTCGATGCCGCCGGAAGGCGATCCGACTCAGCATGCGGAACTGGTTGCGGCGGCTGCTGCGGCCAAGTTGCTGACGCCGCAAGAGCTGGAACTGTGCACGCTGTACACCAGCGCCGAACCTTGCTGCATGTGCGCTGGCGCGGTGTATTGGACTGGCATCGGCCGTGTGGTTTATGCATTGTCGGAGCACGCGTTATTGGGACTGACGGGTGACCATCCGGAGAACCCGACGTTCTCGCTGCCGTGCCGCGAAGTGTTTGCCAAGGGGCAGCGCAAGGTCAGTGTGTTCGGGCCGATGCTGGAGGGGGAGGCGGCCGAGCCGCATAAAGGGTTCTGGTCTTAACGTTTGAGCACTGCATTCCCGTCGGGAATGCAGTGCATGAAATCATTGAATTTCTCTTGTCACGCTGGCCGGCGTAATTTGCTGAAAAAGGACATGGAGACCTGCCAGTGAAATCATCCTCAGCTGAAAAATTCGACAACTCCCGCGCCAATGAATACGCGAAGCAAAGCCGCATCGCTTTGGCCGGTTATGACGCCTGCCATGATCTGGCGGCGTGCATGCTGGCTGCGAGTCTCGGGCAGTCACGGCCGGCGAAAATTCTGGTGGTCGGCGCTGGCGGTACGGCGCAGGAAATCATCGCGATGGCGGCACTGGAGCCGGACTGGAGTTTCACTGCGGTCGATCCTTCCGAGCCGATGCTGGACGCGGCGGTGCAACAGTTGCAGGCCAATGATTTGCTGCACAGAACGGAGGTGCATCTCGGTGAGATCAATGACCTGCCGGCGGATCAAACCTTCGATGCCGCGACTCTGATCGGCGTGCTTCATCACCTCAATGGCGACGAGCCCAAACGCGAGATTCTGCAATCCATTAAAGCGCGCCTGAAACCCGGCGCGCCGCTGATTCTGGCGGGTAATCATTACGCCTATGCGAGCCAACCGTTGTTGCTGCAAGCATGGGGCCAGCGCTGGCGGCAGCAGGGCGCGAGTGCCGATGAGGTGCAAGCAAAACTCGGAAAAATTCTGCAGGGGGCCGATCCGCCGCATTCCGAGGTAGCGGTTCAGACATTGCTGCATGAGGCGGGTTTTGGTCAAGCAACGCGGTTTTTCAGCAGTCTTTTCTGGGGTGCCTGGCTGACGTGTAAGGCGGTTTGAGTACAGTTTTTGCGTGGTGCGGCGGCTGATCTATAGTCACTGAACCGGCCACCGGACTCGGCCAGGACGACCCGCAGGAGCGCGAGAATTGATCACTCGACTGCAAGCACTCAAGTTGATGCAACTGGTCATCGCCTTGCCGGCCTATACCGTGCCCACCTGCACGACGATCGCCGCAACACTGTTTTTCGTCTTCGCCGTGCCGTTCAGCTTTGTCACTTCTCTGCCGCAGAGCGTTTTTCTACAGACACTGCCGTGGGTGACGCTGTTGCTGTTTATGCAGTGGGCCTGCTGGAGCATTTTTGCTGACGTGCTGGAAGACATTCCGAGCGTGCGGCATTTGACGTTATTGGTGTTTGGGCTGTTGCTGACGCTGTTCTTCGGCGCGTTCGCCTGGTGGCTGTTTGACGATCACATTCTCGGACTGATGTGCGGCTCGCAGGGGATGGCGGCGGGTGTGCTGTTGGTGATCAATTTGCTGCGTAAACGGTTTCAGACGGGTGAGTCATGAAAACGCAGCACGCAGCGCCTTGATCGATTCTTCGATCGTCATGCCCTGAGTCTCTGGCGGCGATGGGCTCTCCCCGAACTCCCGCCAGATAAACAACGTCAACTCGGCACCATCAGTCGCCGAAAGAGCGTTTTCAGCGTAGGCAAAATTTTCCAGCAACCGGTAACGCTCATCCTTCCAGAACAGCTCCTCAACCCAGTGATAAACCGGGATGAAATGGAAGTGAATGGGCAGGCCCGGTTGATGACCAAAGCGTCCGATATACAGGTGCTTGGGCTTCAACCGTTGCTCCATGACCTGCTGAGTCTTGGCGAGCAGACCGCCCATTTCGGCCAAGGCATCCGGCGATAAATCTGCCAGCGAAGTGGTTGCGACCTTGGTGCCCAACATCAGATAACCGGGGAGGGCGCTCGCCAGATGATGGTTGATGATCCAGTGCTCGGTTTCATGAACGATAAAGCCCGGGGCAATTTCTATCTGCCGTGTACTCAACTTATGCCTCTCCCGACATCACGATATTCGCTTCAATCTTCTTGCCCATGCTGATGCGCGGTTCGATCGAATAACCCAACGCTTCATAAAAAGCCGCCACGCTCGCATTGGCGCTGATGATCTGCAGATTGATCTTCATGCAGCCGCGCGCAATCAGCGCGTTCTCGGCGTGACGAACCAGTTTGGCTCCCAAGCCTTCTCGACGATGTGCGGGGTGCACCGCCACCGAGTACAACCAACCGCGGTGGCCATCGTACCCGCCCATAACCGTGCCGATGACTTCTTCATCTCGTAGAGCCACGAAAAACAGCTCATCGGCGACGGCGAGTTTTTTGTCGATGGCGAGGCTGGGAGTGTTATGGGCGGTTTCGTAACCGAAGACGGTTTCCCATAACGCTATTACCGCGTGTCGGTGGTGGTCGTTTGAATAGTTGGCAATGACGTCCATGGCGGGGCTCTTGAGTTGAATGAGCTGACGCTAGCGCTCTGTGGTTTGTGTGTCCAGGGGGCTTCAGATTGGATGGATGACAAAATTATCTGCAAAAAGCCGCATACATCGTTGATGTCCACCTACGCTAAGACCGTTCAGGCCATTGCGATCGTCGTGCAGCAGCGATCAAAGGCTTGCGATTGCAACCCATTGGTACAGGCGGAACCTGACCTGAGTGGTTTATTTCCTGGAAACCCCGGAAATCAACGATCAAGTCACGTAGGGCCGCTTGAAATCCGGCGCAGTGAGATGACCCCAGACCAGATTTACTCGCATATCCGTATCGTCCTCAGCATCATCCTGGGGCTGGGTATAACGACGTTACTCAAGGGGATCGCTTCGATCATCGAACACCCGCGCCAATTTGGATGGTCGTGGATACACATGAGCTGGGTGGTCTGGGCGCTCATTTCAATCATGACGTTCTGGTGGTGGGAGTTTCGTCTTACGCAGGTGCCGGTGTGGACGTTCGAGTCCTACTTTTTCATTGTTTGCTATTGCGCCCTTTATTTCATGGTGTCGACGATGCTGTTTCCGTCAGACGTGAGAGAGTTCGGCAGCTACGAAAACTACCTGCTCGAGCGACGTGCCTGGTTCTTCGGGCTCATCGCGCTCATCACGGCCATGGATCTCATCGACACCTCCCTCAAAGGCAACGCCCGCTGGCATACGCTCGGAGCGGCGTATACCGCCCACACCGTCATCATGCTCGGCATCGTGTTGATTGGCATCACACAGAAACGGCGGCGAGTGCAGCTGACACTTGCGCTGTTTACCCTGATCTATCAGGTCGGCTACTTTGTCGTGGAGTACTTCACTCTTTTAGCGGATTGAGTGTTAAGAACAGCCGTAGTTGCTCAATGGGATTCTTCCCTGACCGAGCCGATTGGAGTGACGTTTCTGGCCGAATTGCTAGCGGCGACAATGCCCCAAAACATCCGCCATCATTTCATCCGCACCACGCGCCCCATCAACCCGTAAAACCGGAATTGTTTGCCCGCTTAACCACGCCTCATGCCACGCTCGATTACGCCCTGAAAAATTCGGATCGTCATACTGCGAAGCCCATTCTCGGAAAGCCACATGTATCTCATGCATGTCGCCCCCTGGGGCGATCCGGTCGCCAAATCGCTCCCTTTCACGCGCGGCAAGACGCTCAAGGCGAACAGGCGTTGGTGTCACAATGAAGACGATCAAATCAGCGTGGGTGATCAGCGCATCGCCCCAGCCCATACAAGAGCCGGTCAGCACCCAGTTGTCGGCGCCCAGTTCCTGCTGCATCAACGAAACGCGTTCTTCAGGCGGCCGCTTTGTTGTGAATGGCGGGTTGGTGGGCGCCCAGTAAAAATCATCGACATCGACATGTTTTAAATCGAGCGAGGGCGCGAGGTTGGCACCCAAGGTCGACACGCCTGCGCACGAAGCACCTGTAATGTAGATCCGCAATTTTTCCTCCGTGAATACTGTTCGATAGTCCGTCTTATCCAGCCATGCGGCGGCTGACGGCGAGCAGGATATCAGGGTAGCGCGGCTTGAATCCTCGATGAATTTGGAAAGTAGCTAAGCAAGTTAGCTATAGGTTAACGTCCCCGACTCGTCACGATCAGCCCTGAATTCCGGACAGGATTACGCACGAGCGCACCCTCAACGCCAGTCGAAGATCCACGCAGCCTACAAATTGCCAGCGATGTCGTCGGCCAGCAGCTACAACAAATCGCCATTCTGACGTGCAACGATGTGCGCGGCGCCGGTCGTACGGTGGTTCAGCGCATGGGCATTGAGGCGCTGATCCGGGCGAACTGAGTCGTCACGACGATCATGCCCAAGCGTTCGCGGCCTACGAAAAACTGATGCGCCCCTACGTCAATCAGGCGCAAAGCGTGCCCAAGTTCGCGCCCCGACTGGCCTCGCCACATTCGCGGCTTGGCATCGGCCTCGGTCACGCGGTATTAAGGCTGGCCACCGCACCGGGTTTCAAGACGGTATATGGCAAAATTCTTTCACCGAAAGCAGACGCTATCGAGCTGCCGCGTTACGAAGAGCAACAAGGCGCGTAGCGTCTACTTCGATACAGATTCAATGAATGGAACACGAGCATATGGACATGAAAACCGTCGTCATCGCTGCGCTGAGCGTTTTATCGCTGGCTCAAACATCGCCGTCTCTGGCGGACAACAGCAACGGAAAAAATCTCTTCGTGCAGCGCTGTGCAATGTGTCACGGCGCTGATATCAAAGGCACAGGGCCGCTGGCGCATAAAAGCAATCCGCCGACGCCGGATCTGACAACAGCCGCTTTCAAGCAACGGCTGAGCGATTACCCGGGCGTCATTGTGTCGTCAATCATCCTGCGGCCAAACGGTGATTTGATCCCGAGAACGTTGCGCGAGAACGGTGTGAAGGTGCCGCCGCATACCTGGAGTGTTAAGGATTTTCGCGATTTGAATCAGTACATGAAAAGTGTCATTTCAAAACGTTGAGGGCTGCGGATCAGGGCCTGCTGCGCGCAGCCCAAACATTCAGTGACCACCTCGGCAGACTTGCGTTATCTTCCCTGCGACTCACCTGCAAAGGGTGATTCCCACAAGTAAGGATGCTTTATGACTCAACTGCCGCAACGCCTCAATCTGTTCGCGCTTTGCTTGATGGGTGCGCTGGCCACCACCTGTGTTCTGGCCCCGCAAAGTTTCGCGAGCGAAGGCTCCGTCAGCGGCCCGGTCGCCAACACCAAGGTCACCGAGCCATACGTGCGCATGATGGCCCGTGAGGCGTATTTCTGGGGTTGGCCGATGGCCAATATTTTCAACCGTCGCCAAGCGTTCAAGGATCTCCCTGAACCTGGCTTGATGGGCGGAATTGTTCCGGTCGCGCCAATCAATCGACTGTCGATGCTCAGCGATTACATCGATCCGGCCGAGCGCCTGGTGGCGTGTCCGAATCAGGACGTGGTCTACGGCGCGGGCAGCATCGCGCTGGATCTGGAACCGGTGGTGTTGCAGGTGCCGGATTTCGGCAGCCGTTTCTGGGTGTATCAAGTGGTGGATTTGCGTTCTGACAGCTTTGCCGAGCTCGGCAAAATGTATGACACCAAACCCGGTTTCTACCTGCTAGTGGGCCCTGACTGGAAGGGCGAAGTCCCGGCCGGGATCACCAAGGTCTTCCGCTCGCGCACCAACACCGGATTCGTGATTCCCCGGGTGTTCCAGGACGATAGCGCTGTCGATCGCGCGGCCATTCAGCTATCGTTGTCGGGCGTCGACATGTACCCGCTGTCGCAATTCGACGGTAAGGTCAAACACCGCGATTGGGCAAAACTGCCGAAATTCCCGGCGCAGGCCGCCGGCAGTGGCGAAACCAAATGGGTGATGCCAGAGAAGTTCTTCGACGAGTTGCCCGCGCTGCTCAAGGACGCCAAGCCGTTGCCGGGCGAAGAAGCTCGCTACGCACAAATGGCCGCACTGGCCGCCATTGCCAAGGCCGATCCTCAGCTCAAAGCCGCGATGATCGATGAAGCGAAAAAAGCCGACAGCGAAGTGATCGACCCGCTGTTGCAGTTCCGTAATTACGGCCTGCAACTGACGGATCACTGGAGCACCATCAGCAACGGCGCCGCGTTCGGCACCGACTATTTCAGCCGTACCGCCGTCGCGCGCTCGAATATCTTCGTCAACCAGCAGAAAGAAACCAAGTACTTCTATCAGGATCTGGACAAGACCGGCACGCGCCTCAACGGGCAAAACGGCTACACCGTGACCTTCGCCAAAGGGCAGCTGCCACCGGTCAAAGGCTTCTGGTCGCTGACCCTGTACAACGAACAGCACTTCTTCTCGCCGAACGACCTCAAGCGCTATTCCATCGGCACCAAAAACAAATCCCTGCAAGCCAATGCTGACGGCTCGCTAACGATTTACGTGCAGAGCGACTCGCCGGGCAAGGACAAGGAAACCAATTGGCTGCCGACGCCTGAAGGTGCGGATTTCTCGCTCTACATTCGCGCGTACTGGCCTGAGCCGGCTGCGCTGAACGGCCAATGGGTGCCGCCCGCTGTTGTCAAAGCCAATTGATCGCAAGGACGTTTACGATGAACACGTTCGCAAAATCACTGACAGCGCTGAGTCTGGCCGTTTCGATCAGCGCCAGCGCCCAGGCCGCCAGCCATTACCAGCAATTGGCCGACCTGCCGTTCGCTGGCGGTTACCCGACGCTCGAAGGCGTGGCGCAGCTGCAAAACGAATTGCTCTTCCAGCGCGCCGTGCAGTCGTACATCTGGGCTCTGCCGGCGTTGAACATGTACGCCATGAAAGAGGGCTCGGAGAAAGCTTTCGGCGCCGGTTACAACGTGCTGCCGATCTGGAAGGATCGCCTCAACGCCAAGACCCGCGTGACCACGCCCAACTCCGACGTGATCTACGCCATGGGCTATCTGGATCTCAAGCAGGACGGCCCGATGGTGATCGAAGTGCCGCCGGGTTTGCAGGGCATTCTGGATGACTTCTTCCAGCGGCCGATTTGCTCCGAGGGCCAGATTGAGGGTCGCCAGTGGTGTGGCGATGTCGGTCTGCCGGGGCCGGACAAAGGGCAGGGCGCCAAATATCTGGTGCTGCCGCCGGATTTCAAGGGCGAGGTACCGCCGGGCTATCTGACGTATCGCTCGCGAACGTACGGCGTGTTCGTGTTCTGGCGTGGCTTCTTCAAAGATCCGAAACAGCTCGATGCGCCGGTCGCGGTCATGGAGAAAACCCGCATCTATCCGTTGGGTAAACAGGCCACGGCCAAAGCGATGGTGTTCCCCAACGCCTCGAACACCCCGGTCAACATGCTGTACCCCACCGATGGCAGCGCTTTCGACATGCTGTCGCGGTTTATCGAACACGAATACGTCGACCCGCAGGACATGGAAATGCGTGGCATGCTCGCCGCACTGGGCATCATCAAGGGCAAGCCGTTCCAGCCCGACAAGGCCAGCCGTGACCTGCTCGACAACGCGGCGAAAACCGCCAGCAAGATCGGCCATGCGATCTCTTACACGCCGCAGACGATTGTCGCCAACGGCACGTGGTACCCGGATCGCAAGTGGCTGAATGTATTCCCCGGCAACGCGACGTTTACCGCCGACACGTTCAACTACATCGACCCGCGCACCGGCTTCTTCACCAACGCCTATTCCGCCAGCCCGGGCATGGCCGTGAACATGGAAAACGTCGGCGCCAAGTACCCGGCCACGTTCGTCGATGCCACGGGTGAATTCCTTTCCGGCAGCAACAGCTACACGTTGAACCTTCCCAAAGGTATCCCCGCAGCCTTGTTCTGGTCGGTCACCGCGTACGACTCGATCACCGCGTCCGGCCTGGACAACGGCCAGCCGTTTCCATCGATCAATACTATGGACAAACCGGTCGCCAATGCCGATGGTTCGATCGATGTGCATTTCGGCCCGGACTCACCCGGCGCCGGTAAAAACTGGATCAAAACCCTGCCGGGCGAAGGCTACTTCGTGATTCTGCGCCTGTACGGCCCGACCAAAGCGTTCTTCGACAAAGTGTGGAAGCCGGGGGATTTGCACAAGCAATGATTTGAGAGGTTCTTGAGCGGCATGGGAGCCTCAGCGTCCTCATGCCCTCAATACGCTTGCCGACGGCGCCCGTCGCAATGGAAACTTGATCCCCGCAACGTCGCAAGAAATCGTTGAACAGGACACCCCGGTGATCAGAAACATTACGGACATGGATTTACGCCTGCTGCGGATTTTCGCCATCGTGGTGAAGTGCGGTGGTTTCACCGCTGCGCAAGCTGAGCTGAACATGAGTCAGTCGAACATCAGCACGCATATTTCCAGTCTGGAAAAACGTTTGGGCTACCGGATTTGCGAGCGCGGCAAGGGCGGCTTTCGCTTGACCGAAAAAGGTCAGCGGATTCTCAAAGCGTCAGCGGCGCTGTTTGGTGCGGTGGATGCCTTCCGTGATGAGGCGCAGGATTTATCCGGGCGTCTGGTCGGGGATCTGTATCTGGGGCTGGCGGACAATATCGCGACCCTGCCGACCGCGCGCATCGACGCGGCCATTGCACGGTTTTATCAGCGCGAACACGACATGCACCTGCATATCTTCGTGAACTCGCCGATAGAGCTCGAACGCGCGGTTATCGACGGGCAACTGGACGTCGCCATTTCCTATTTCAGCCGTCCGCTACCGACCTTGAATTACCAGCCGCTGTACAGCGAGGAGATCGGTATCTTCTGCGGGCAGGCGCATCCGCTGTTCGCCGTCGAGGCGCCGACGCTGGAACAGCTCAAGGCCAGTGACTGGATTTGCCATGGTTTCTTGCCGGCCGATCAGGTGCTGCCCATTGCGCCGGATCGCGCTTCAGCCACCGCGCACCACATGGAGGCGGTGGCCCACGGCGTGCTCGCCGGGACGCATCTGGGCTATTTGCCTGCGCACTACGCGCGGCCATGGTTACAGAGCGGCAAGATGCGCGCGCTGCACCCGCAGACGCTGCGTTATGACGTGCAGCACAGCATGATCACCCACGTCGGGCACCCGCAAAGCGAGGCCGTGCGTGCCTTTATCGCAGATCTGCTGGCTGAGCACGGTTTGTGAGTTTTATCTCGGCAGCACGCCTTGCACGGCGTTGCGGAAGATTTGCGTGTAGTCGGCGGCACTGAGGACGCAGGCGTTGGTGTCGGATGAAGAAACATCGGCCAGCGCCTGTTCGCCAACCCAATCCGCCGCGTCGGTGTCCAGACCCATCTCGCCCAGGCTGTGGGCAATGCCCAACTGCTCGCGCAGCTGCAAGACCCAATCGAGAAAACCATCGAAATCAGGCTGCGGCAACTCCAGATAGCGGGCCAGTCGCGCGATGTCTCGGCTGATTGCCTGACGGTTGGCGACCAACACGTAGGGCAGCAGGATCGCATTCAGCAACCCGTGGTGTTTGTGATAACGCGCGCCCAGCGGATGGGCGAGGGCATGCACGCCGCCCAAACCTTTCTGAAATGCCACCGCGGCCATGGCCGAAGCGATCAACATGCCTTCGCGGGCAACCATGTTCTGGCCATCGCGATGTGCGTTGCACAAGTGCTGCTGAATCAAACGAATACCTTCCACCGCGACACCGGAAGACATCGGGTGATACAGCGGCGAACAGAAAGCTTCGATGTGATGGGTCAACGCGTCCATGCCGGTGGCGGCGGTCAGTGCGGCGGGCAGGCCACGGGTCAGCACCGGGTCGAGGATCACGCAGGCCGGCAGTAATTCCGGGTGGCTGACCACACGCTTGATGTTTTCTTCGCTGAGGGTCAACACCGCTTCGCGACCAAGCTCCGAACCCGTGCCCGCCGTGGTGGGCAGCGCGATCAGACGTGGCAGATCGAGGTGCGGAAAGTCAGCCAATGTCGGGTAACTGGCTATGACATTCGACCATTGATATTGCTCGAGGCCTTGAGCATCGACGGATGCCAGGCTGATGCCCTTGGCGGCGTCCATCGCGCTGCCGCCGCCCAGAGCAATCAGCGAATCATGCCGGCCAGCCTTGAAAGTGGCCACGCCTCGGGCGACGTCATTCAGGCTCGGGTTGCTGTCGATGTCGCTGAACACCGCGAAGGCAATATCGGCGTGCTGCAAATGCGCTTTGATCAGCGCCATAGGTTCCAGCGCGAGCATCCCCGGATCGGTGACCAGCAGCGGATTGCGCATTCCCAACAGTTTGCAGCGTTCGGCCAACACATCCAGCGCGCCGGGCCCGCAGAAAATTTCGGTGGGGTAATTCCAGTAATGAAGAGAAGACATCTGAACTCCAGATTCGCGGGGCGCAAGGGCCCCGCATGACAAGGCGGGGGGTTATTCGGTGCGCAGTTGCAGGCTGCTGCGCAGATAAGGCTTGGCGCGGAACAGGTAGATCAGGCCCAGCAGCGCGAGGATCGAGAACACCAGAATCACCGCCCACACCTGAAACCATGGCGCACCCGGAGGCGCCAGCGACTCCCGTGGCCAAGCGACGTTGATGCTTTCAAACACCAGCCAGAAGAACGCCGCAAGATTGACCGGCAGACCCCAGCGACCAAGGCTGAAAGTCCCAGGCTCGGGTTTCCATTGGCCGCGCAGACGAGCAAGCAGGGCGCAGCTGACGACAATCAGGAACACCATGAAAAAGCCGCCGCTGCCGAAGGCGATCAACGTGCCGACGGCCGTTGCGTTGAGGCCGAGCGCTAGACCGAGACTGGCGAAACAGGTGCTGAAAACCATCGCCGCGAAAGGCACTTTGCGCTTGTCGACTTTGCGCAACAGGGCCGACGCCGGGAGCATCGAGTCGCGGGCCATGCCGAACACGGCGCGACCGATGTAGGTCTGCACCGAGACGATGCAGGCGATGAACGCCACCAACACGATGCCCACGAAAGGTCGTTCCGACCAGCTACCGAAGGCATCAACGACAGCAGGTGTCACCGGGTCGACGATTTGCCCGGAGACCATGCCTGCGGTGTCGGTAAACGACAGCGTCACGGCGAATGCGGTGAGCATCACGGTGAGGCCGACCAGAATCATCGAGCGCAAAATCGCCCGTGGCGTCGACGTCCGCGCATCGGCAGTTTCTTCGGACACCTGCGAGCAGGCGTCGAACCCGAGGAAGGCCCAGCCACCGACCGCCATCGCCGTCAGAAATCCTGGCAGGTACGAGCCGTCGCCACCCTGACTGGAGGTCAGTCCTTCAAACACCAGCGACAGCGAATGGTTACGGAAGAACAACAGCAACAACACGCCGATGCCGATGGAGGCGATCGCCTCGGCAATGATCCCGGCGTTGACGAAGTACTTCAGCGGGTTGATGCCGAACAGGTTCACCCCCAAACCGAGCAGCAACAGCACGGCGCCGCTGAACACTTGGGCATTCGCCGATGGCGGCGCGCCGGTAAAAAACAGCCACAACCAGAAACCGCCCAGGTAGGCGACAGTGGTCAAGGAAGCCAATGCCGAGGCCAGATACATGAACCCGGTGAACCACGCCCAGCGATCGCCCGCCAGTCGCCGAACCCATTGATAGCAACCGCCGGCGAGCGGGTATTGCGAGGCCAGTTCGGCATAGACCAGCGCCACCAGAAACTGCAGCGCCAGGCACAGCGGAACGATCCAGACCCAGGACGGCCCGGCGTTCATCGCGCCCAATGACATCACCGAATAAATGCCCACCACCGGCGAAACGGTAGCGAACCCGACAGAAAATGAAGACCACAATGACAGACCGCGATGCAGTTCCTGGGCATAGCCTTGGCTGTGCAGCAACGATTCGTCGGCGTTTGGGCGGGAAAGAGGCGAGGTCATTGTCGGCCTCCTATTGAAGCGCTGGCGCTGGAGAGCGCGCAATGACAGGCACGGCAGCGTGCGAGCAGGGCGGACATAAGAAATTCCTTGGTCGGCAGACACATTATTTTTAGGATCGCCTTGTCTCAGGCGTACCGACGAAACGGCCTCCTTCATGAGGAGTGAAGGGAGCTTAAGCCAGGCAAACATCGATAAAAATTCATATGTTTGTAGGCTGGGTTCTGGAATTTCATATGTTTGGAGAAGGGAGCAGAGAAGTTGGCTGACCGTGATCAGCCGTCGTTGATTGGCAAAGCGCAGGCTAGCCCCATTGCGCTCTGGAAAGCCCATAGCATTTGCACATTGCAGGCACTCCAGACAGATCCAGTTCGGCGTCATACAAATGCGTTGCGCCCAGCTTGAGCATGGCGTTTTGCGAACGAAGATTATTAGGCGCGACGTGGAAGTAGACGATGTCGTACGCCTTGAACGCATGCTCCAGCATCAATCGCTTTAGCTCGCGATTGGCCAGCCCGCCCCACTTCGCCCGCGTCAGAAAGGTGTAACCGATGGCGATTGCGTCAGGCTGGTCGGGCGGTGAGTAGTAGCTCGACATGCCGACGATCTGCCCGGAGGCCATCTCGATCACGGCGAGGGCTTTGCCGCTGGCCAGGCGCGCGGCGAAGTAGGGCGCGAAGACCTGTCGGTGATAGCGATCCGTGGCCGGGTGGCCGGCCCAGATCAGCGGGTCACTCGCCGCCAGCAGCATGCCTTCAAAATCACTGTCGGCGAGTGGTCGCAGTTGCAGCGTGTTCCCGCTTAAATCGGGTTGGTTATCAAAGTTGCGCACTGGACGGGTTTCCTTGTCAGGTGAGTCCTGAGAAAGAAACCAGTCTAGGGCGACCGTCGTTCAAGGAAAGATCCAATGCACGGATTTTTCATGGAGCCATCGCTACCGGCTTAACGCTGGTAACGATTGCCCGGCCGTTGCAATCCCAGATGATCCCGCAGCGTGCTGCCGCTGTACTCAGTGCGGAACAGCCCGCGCTGTTGCAGCAACGGCACCACGCCGTCAACGAAGTCATCCAGACCTTCCGGCAGGAACGGCGGCATGATGTTGAAGCCGTCGGCAGCCTGGCCGACGAACCATTCTTCAAGAGTGTCGGCGATGGTTTTCGGCGTGCCGATCACGGTGTGATGGCCGCGCGCGCCGGCGACTTTCAGGTACAACTGGCGAATTGTCAGGTTTTCCCGGCGCGCCAGATCGATGAACAAGGCCTGACGGCTCTGCATCGAATTGCTCTGCGGCAGCTCTGGCAACGGGCCGTCCAGATCATATTCCGACAGGTCGAAACCACCGGCCATGCCCGCGAGCATCGCCAGTCCAACCCGTGGCTCGACCAGATCCTGCAACTGTTGGTATTTGTCTTCCGCTTCACTTTGCGTGCGGCCAATCACCGGCGAAATCCCCGGCATGACTTTCAACTGCTCAGGACGGCGGCCGTAGCCGGCAAGTCGACCTTTGACGTCGGCGTAAAAGGCTTGGGCGTTGCTCAGGGTCTGTTGTGCGGTGAACACCACTTCAGCGGTGCGCGCGGCCAAGGCCTTGCCCGGTTCCGAGGAGCCGGCCTGAATCAGCACCGGGTAACCCTGTGGCGTGCGCGGAATGTTCAGCGGCCCGCGTACCCGGTAGTTTTCGCCGTGGTGATTGAGTACATGCAGTTTGTCCGGCTGGAAAAACACGCCGCTGGTTTTGTCGCGGATGAAAGCGTCGTCTTCAAAGCTGTCCCACAGGCCGGTGACAACATCGATGAACTCTTCAGCGCGCTGATAACGGTCGCCGTGTTCGAAATGCTTGTCGCGGCCAAAATTCAGCGCCTCCAGATCGGTCGCCGAGGTCACCAGATTCCAGCCACTGCGCCCGCCGCTCAAGTGATCGAGGGAGGCGAACTTGCGCGCCAGTAAATAAGGTTCGTTGTAGCTGGTAGAGACCGTCGACACCAGGCCGATGCGCTCGGTCACCGCTGCCAGACCCGAGAGCAGCACCAGTGGATCGAAGACATCGCCAGCGGTGGTGAACTGGCCCAGTTCCGGCGAGCCCATCAAGGCCAGGTTGTCGGCGAAAAATATCGCATCGAACTTGCCGCGTTCGGCGGTGGTGGCGAGTTTTTTGAAGTGCTGGAAATCCAGTCCGCCGCCGGCCCAGGCACGCGGGTGGCGCCAGGCGGCGAGGTGATGGCCGCTGCTCATGAGAAACGCGCCCAGGCTCATTTTTGCTGTTGTCATAGTGTCCTCAGAAGTCATAGCGCAAGGTCAGGCCGGCAGTGCGCGGCTGGCCTGGCGAGGCGGTGTAAAGACCGTTGGAACCACTGCCAACAGCCAGGTAATACTCACGATCGAAGGCGTTTTTCACCCACAGCGAGGCGTCCAGCAAACCGTCGCCGTAGTCCATGCGCGCGCCGACCGAGAAGTTGGCGAGGCCGTAGCCGTCGATCTTCGCCAGGTCGGAGTTGTCGAGGGTGCCTTCGCTCTCGGAGCGATAGGCATAGCTGCCGGTGGCGTAAGGTTCGATGCGGTCAATGCGCGGCCATTTGTATTCGCCGTTGATGTTGCCGATCCAGCGCGAGGCGCCGGCCACACGCTGGCCGCTGAGGTCGCAGTTGGTCTGGCCGGGGTTTTCCGAGGGGCAGGGCGCGTCTTTGAACGACAGATAGGTGACGTCGTTGAACGAGCCGTTGACGTTCAACGTCAGTCCGCGAACCGGCACGGTGGTGGCCTCAAATTCGAGTCCACGTGAGCGCACGGTGCCGGCGTTGGTCAGCAATTGGTAACCGGTCAACGAGCCCGGCGGCTGGTAGTAAGTGGTGGCTTGATAGCCGTTCACGCCCGTCCAGAATACGTTCGCGTTGAGTTGCAAACGCTGGTCGAACAGCTGACTTTTGATCCCCAGTTCCGCGTCGTTCGCCCGCTCGGGGCCGACCAGCAATGACTCGGCGCCAGCGCTCGGAGCCGAGCCGACCGCAAGGTTTACACCGCCGGATTTTTCGCCGTGGGACAACGAGGTGTAGCCCAACACATCGTCGCTGAAGTGGTAGCTCAAGCTGGCCAGAAACGACGGTGCGGCGTTGTACAGGTGCAGGTCGCCGGTGTCGTAGGCGCCGACCTGGCCGGCGCGGATCGCGTTGCCATCGACCACGCCCGGGATCACCACTGGCGTGCCGCCACCCTCAGGGGCGAAGCGCTTAACGTTGGCTTCTTTTTCTTCGTAAGTGCCACGGATGCCGGCGCTGAAATCGAGGCGCTGGGTCAGGTGGCAGGTGCCTTGGGCAAACAGCGCGTAGCTCTCGGTGTCGATCTTGCCGTTGACCTTGCTGCTGACGTTGTTCAGCGCATTGAGATTGGCGCCGATCAGGTTGAGATCCGCCAGCGGCCCGAGGTCGGTGAAGATGCGGTTGCCGAGGTCTTGCTTGAACGCGTAGGCGCCAACCACGTAATCAAAGAACTCGCCTTTAGGCGAAGCCAGGCGCACTTCCTGCGAGAACTGCCGGTCGTGGACTTCGTAGCCGAAGTCGTTGATCACCGGGACTTCCAATTGGTCGGCGTCGTTGGCCGGGTTGAAGTGCCAACTGCGATAAGCACTGATCGAGGTCAGCGTGTAGCCACCGGCGAGGTTCCAGTTGGCTTCAACGGAGCTCGCGTTCTGGTGCACGCTGACGTTCTGGCGGCCATCGATGTTGCTCTCGCCCACCTGCGGATTCGCCCCGACCAGTGCCGCACGGCGCCAGAACACGGGCCCCGCACCGTAAATCACGCTGCTGCCGCTGCTGGAGTTTTCGCTGTTGTATTCGTTGATCCAGCGCAGGCTGAAATCGTCGTTGGGTTTGAACAGCAATTGCCCACGCAAGCCTTCGCGCTCACCGCCGAGCAGTGTGCGATCGTCGTGGCGATTGTTCAGGTAGCCGTCATCGCGGGTGCGATAGAACGACAGTCGCCCGGCGAGGGTGTCGGTCAACGGCCCGGACACTGTGCCTTTGCCTTGAAAGTAGCCGTCCTGCCCACCGGACACTTCGAGGCTGCGCTCGGGGGTGAATGTCGGGCCACGGGTGGTGATGTTGAGCACGCCGGCCGTGGTGTTTTTGCCGAACAACGTGCCTTGCGGCCCGCGCAGCAATTCCAGTTGCTCGACGTCGAGCATGTCGAACGCGGCCATGCCGGGGCGGCCGAGATAGACGTTATCCAGGTAAATCCCGGCGCTGCCTTCGAGGCCATCGCTGGCCGGGTTGTTGCCGATCCCGCGCACGGCAAAACTGGAAACCCGCGCATGGACATAAGCGACGTTGACGCTCGGCAAGGCCTGTTGCAGATCCTGAATCTTGTAGATGCGCTGGGTTTCCAGGTTGGCGCCGCTGAGGGTGGTGATCGGCGTCGGTACGTCTTGCGACTGTTCTTCGCGACGGCGCGCGGTCACGGTGACCTGTTCAAGCCGTGGCGCCGAGTTGTCGGCTTGAGTTGCCGTCGGTGTGGACGCTTCGGGCTCATCGGCGGCGAAGCTCTGGGTCGAGCAGAGGACACCGGGCAGCGCCAGCCATAAGGAAAAGCTCAGGGGCTTGAGGCGATGGGCCGTGGTGGCCGAGTAACGTAAAAGCATGGACGCAGAGCTCCTTTTTTTGCCGCGCGACGCAATCGGTCGGGCTCGGTAGGAGTGCCATGCTAGAGCGTGTGAAGGAGAGAAAAGGGGCCTGCGCGGACAACCTATGGTCCGCCGCAGACAAGTGACTCAAACCGCGATCGACAGTGCTTGCTCACCCGCGAAAACAATGGGCCGTGGCACGTAACGTTGAGGTTGCAACGGCACATCATCACGCCGCCATTTGCCGGGACTTTCGCCGGTCCAGCGACGGAACGCGCGATTGAAACTGCTCGGCTCATTGAAGCCCAGTCGATAGCAGATTTCGTTGATCGAGCAGTCGGTCTGGCGCAGGTAACTGAACGCCAGTTGTCGCCGGCAATCGTCGAGCAACGCCTTGAAACTGCTGTCGTGTTTGAGCAAGTGCCGATGCAGATTGCGCACGCTCATGCCGAGCTCATCGGCGACACGACTTTGCTGAACTTCACCCAGAGGCAAGTAACGAATAATCGCCGCGCGAACCCGCTCCGGCAGATTCAGGCGTCGTTGCCGTTCGAGGTAGTCGTTGAGCACGCCATCGAGTCCTTGGGCCACGGCGTGATTGGCCGTGTTCAGCGGCGCATCCAGCCAGCGGTTGCTGTATTCGATGGCATTTTCGCCGGCGTCGAAGCGGATCGGGCAACCGAGCAAACGTGTCCAGCGCAGCGGATCTTGTGGGGCCGGGCGGGCCAGGCGCACGCCGTGCACGATCGGCAAATCCACCCAGGTTTGCCGGGTGAAGCGCACCGCGCAGGCAATCGACGCTTCGGTGGCGATCTGCTCCACCTCCGCGCCGTCGGCCACGCCGTAAACCATGCGCGTGGTGTGCGGCCCGCGCACCAGACTCATTGCCGCCGACGTGGTGATCACCGGGGCGTAACGCACGCCCCGTTGCAACGCTTCAATCACCGTCGAACTGCTTTGCGCGGCGAAAAACAACCCGTGAAAGTCGGTCGGATAACTGTACTGCGCCACTTGCAGGCCGAAGCATTCGTCAGCACTGATGCGCCGCGCCGCCCGCCAGAATGCGCTCATGGCGGGGAGGGCAATGCGCTGATCAGGGTCATGCAGATGACAACGGCTGATACCGGCCTCGCTCAGCAGCGGGGCGGCGTCGATGCCCTGCGCTTCCAGCGTGCGGGCGATGACTTGGGCCCAGGTGGCAATGGTATCGGTGCTTGGCATGGTGGTTCTCCGGCGTGTTCGGTTATCCGTCCTCGGGGTGATTCAGGCGAGGCCTTCGGCGGCCAAGGTCTGCACCACTGATTCCCGCGCGCGGAAGCGACCGAGTGCGGCCTGCAGCGCAGGGAAATCGTTGAGCACACCGACGCGGGCGCTCCAGCCAAGGAAGACGCCGAGGTAGGCGTCCGCCACGGTGAAACGATTACCGACCAGATACTCGGTTTGCGCCAGTCGCGCTTCGATCGGTTTCAGTGCGTTGCTCAGTTGTTCCAGCGCACGTTGGCGAATGCCGGGGAATGCGCTTTCGTCAGCGCTGTAACGCTCGGGGCGATTGATCGGGCGAAACGCGCCAACGTGTACTTCCGTCGCCACGTAACCGAGCCAGCCTTGAATCTGCGCGCGCTCGACTGAACCTGCCGGTGCGAATAATTCTGTGCCGGGTTTGAGGTCGGCGAGGTACGGCAGGATCGCGGTGTTTTCGGTGAGCAGCGTCTGGTTATCCAGCAACAGCGCCGGCACGCGACCGGTCGGGTTGATCTGGCGATAGGGCGAGTTCGGGTCGCCGAGGGTCACGCGCTCGACGTTGATAGGCAGTTGCAATTCGTGGATCACGACATGGGCAGCGAACGAGCAGGCACCGGGGAAAATGAACAACGTGGTCATGGAGAGTCCTTGTTTTAGCGGCTGGCTTGTGGGGTTTGCGAAGCGGTGTCGGTGTGTTGCAGGGCAGCCTCGATGAAGCGCGGCTCGGCCCAGGTTTTCACTTCAAAACCTTTGCGGATCAGTTTCGCCTGGAGCGCCAGATCGACGCTGCGCTGCAAGTTATCGAGGAACGGCGCGTCGAGCTGCGGGGCGAAAATCTTTACCAGCGATTGGTCTTTGGCATCGGTGGTGAGGATGTCTGCGGGGAAGCTGGCGAGTTTTGAAACGAGGTTGATGTAGTCCTGTTTGTGGTCGTCGTTGCGCAGCCAAGTGATGGCGGGCTGTTGCGCCTTGATCAGGCGCGCGACCAGTTCCGGGTGTGCGTCGACGAAGGCGCCACGGCCTAACAGCACGGCTTGCATGCTGCCGGCGCCATCGAGGTCGACGGTGGTCAGCGGCAATTCAGCGAGGCCGCGTGCCTTCAGCGCAATCACGCCGGCGCCGGACCAGGTCGCGTCGATTTGCTTGGCGGCGAGTGCTGCGTTGGCGGCGTTGTAGTCGAGGTTGACGACTTTGTAGTCGCTCTCTTTCAAGCCTTGGTGCGCCAGTGCCGAGGCAAACGAAAGTTGCGTGGCAGTGCCTCGGAAGATAGCGACGCGCTTGCCTTTCAGCGCTTCGAGGGTGGTGATGCCCGAGCCCGGCTGTACGGCGAGATAGAGTTTGACGTCACGGGCCGTCGCACTGAGCAAACGCGTGTCGAGACCACCGGCCTTGCCGATGATCGCTGGCAAGTCGCCGAGGTAAGCGAAGTCTTCCTGGTTGTTGGCCAAGGCCTCATTGATCGCCGGCCCCGCGCCTTTGAAGAAGTCCCAACGGATCTTGATGCCGTCCTTTTCGAACTCCTTTTCCAGGGTTTGTCGGTCGCGTAACACATCGACAATCCCGGCGCCGCTGGGCGTCGGCCCGGCGCTGATGTCCGGTACGGCGATACGGATTTCCTTGACCGTATCGGCCAGCGCCAGACTGGAAACGAGTAAAGCGGCGAGGGTGAGCGCGGCTTTCGGGAGGGAAATTCTGCTAAACGACGTCGTTCGACTCACACGGATGCTCCTGCAAATTCCAGCGAGGTGCCGGATCGAAGGCGCAGGTATAGCGGCGTACACACGCAGAAATAAAATAATTAAAAATGTGCTGGTTAGTCGCTTTGGGCATATGAGCGACAGCGCATAGCTTGGGACAGCAATGCCTTTCAGGCATAAAAACTATGCCGAGCCAAATCCCCCTCAGACACCCGTTGTTCACTGTAGGAGCCGAGCTTGCTCGCGAAGGCGTCAGCCCAGTCAGTGCATTGTTAAATGACCCACCGCTTTCGCGAGCAAGCTCGCTCCCACAGGTTTCTTTGTCGCTCACAAAACCTTGGGCACGCCCCAAATCCCTGTAGGAGTGAGCCTGCTCGCGATAGCGGCAATTCAGGCAATGCATTGTTGAATGAAACACCGCCTTCGCGAGCAGGCTCACTCCTACATGTTCTTCTGTCGTACTCAAAACCCCGAATACGCCAAAGATCCCTGTGGGAGCGAGCCTGCTCGCGAAGGCGTAATTTCAACCAGTGCATTGTTGAATGACACACCGCTTTCGCGAGCAAGCTCTGCTCCTACAAGTTTTCTGCCGTACACAAAACCCCCGGCACACCCCAACCCCTCTTTGAGAGCGGGCCTGCTCGCGAAGGCGTCAGCTCAGGCAGTGCATTGTTGAATGACCCACCACTTTCGCGAGCAAGCTCTGCTCCTACAAGTTTTTTGCCGTACACAAAACCCCCGGCACGCCCCAAATCCCTGTAGGAGTGAGCCTGCTCGCGAAGGCGTCAGTTCAGGCAATGCATTGTTGAATGACCCACCGCTTTCGCGAGCAGGCTCGCTCCCACAGGTTTCTTTGTCGCTCACAAAACCTTGGGCACGCCCCAAACCCCTGTAGGAGCTGAGCTTGCTCGCGAAGGCGTCAGCTCAGGCAATGCATAGTTGAATGACCCACCGCTTTCGCGAGCAAGCTCTGCTCCTACAAGTTTTCTGCCGTACACAAAACCCCGAGCACACCCCAAATCCTTGTGGGAGCGAGCCTGCTCGCGAAGGCGTAATTTCAGCCAGTGCATTGTTGAATGACACACCGCTTTCGCGAGCAAGCTCTGCTCCTACAAGTTTTCTGCCGTACACAAAACCCCGAATACGCCAAAGATACCTGTGGGAGCGAGCCTGCTCGCGAAGGCGTAATTTCAACCAGTGCATTGTTGAATGACACACCGCTTTCGCGAGCAAGCTCTGCTCCCACAGATTTTTTGCTCCGCGGGCAATTCAGCGTTGCAAATCCACTCGTTCCGCTTCGGCAGTCGTCGATGAAACTGGCACCCCATCAACAAACGCTTCATGCGCCTCAGGATCGAGATTGACCTGGTGACGCTCACCCAGCGAGCTATAGCGATCGCGCAGTTTGCGCAGATCCCGTGAACCCATTTTATCCAGCCCCAACGTCGCATTCTGCGCCGCCGTGGTCGCGCGAATCAGTTCATCAATCTTCAGATGCAAAATGTCGTTGTCGCGGTTTTGTGTGTTCTGGATCAGAAACACCATCAGGAAGGTGATGATGGTGGTCGACGTATTGATGATCAGTTGCCACGTATCGTTGTAGTGAAAGTACGGCCCGGTCAGTCCCCAAACCCCAATCAAGACGATCGCGAGGAGAAAAGTTTTCGAGCTGCCGGCCCAGTTTGAAAGGCCTTGGCAGAAACGTGCAAAAGTCATGAGTGCGAGCTCTCGTTGAATGTAACGAGTCTGACCGCAGCCAGTTCTTGAAATTCTTTTTTACATTTAGACCGCTCGTCGCCATGTTTGCGCGCGACCGTCGCTGCTGGAAAACCTTCTTGCAGGTCGCCCATCATCCTCTTTGAACTCTGCGTCAAACTCCCCCGTCCTCTGCAGTGAGGGGCTCAGGGCAATCCTTGCTGCGCAGTCCCGTTAAACGTTTTCATCCAGAAGGCGAGGGACGACATGAATACTTCAGACAGCAGAGCAGGATCTCAGACCGGCGATCCGGCAGGCAGCAAGCCTGAGCATGACTTTGAGCATTTAAAGGAAGAGGTCACCGAGGCGTTGGGCGGCGCGAGGCATCAAGCCGATGCGCAGTTTGGCCAATATCGCGACACCGCCGCCGATCAGATCGAGGCATTGGCGCAAGGTGCGAAAAGCTTTGTGTCGGAACTGGAGGACAAGGACTCACTGGGCATGTCCGACTACCTCAGCGACATGGCGGAGTCGATGACGGGGCTGGCCGGCAATCTTCGCGGCAAGAGTGCCGAACAGCTCTTGCACGATGCGGCGGATCTGGCGCGCAGCAATCCCGCGCTGTTCATTGCCGGGAGCATTGCCGTGGGGTTCGGATTATCGCGATTCCTCAAGGCCGGCACGGGCGCGGCGGTCACCGTCAGCGCCCAACACGATCCGGCAGCAGGCAGTTCCTCCATGCCGCCATCAGACGGTTATGGCGCACATCGGCCTTATGAAACGTCGCCCGCACCGACCCCCGTTGCGCCAGTCGCGAAAGGAGAACTGTGATGAACAGAGACGATCCGGATCTGCCGGGCACAAGACCTCTTGCGCAACCTGACGACGCTTCAGTCGTCGGTCTGCTTCGACAGCTGTCCCGCGAAGTGCCCGCGTTATTCACCAAGGAACTGGCCTTGGCCAAGGCCGAACTGCAAACCAGCCTCACCACGCTGAAGGCCGGCATTGCGGCGGTGGCGGGCGGTGCCATCGTTTTTCTGGCGGGTTTCATCATCCTGCTGATGTCGGCGGTCTACGCTTTGAGCCTGTTCATGGCGCCGTGGCTGGCAGCGTTGATCGTCGGTGTTGTGGTGATGATCATCGGCTTCGCCATGTTGCAAACCGGCAAAAAACAATTCGAGCCGTCCCATTTCAAACCTGACCGGACGCTGGACGCTCTGAACAAAGATCAGGAAGCGCTGCGGAGGAAAGTCTCATGAACACTGAACTGGATATCGAATCGCAAAAAAGTCCCGAGCAGATCGAACGGGAAATCGACGCGCAGCGCGCCAGCATCGGCAACATCGTCGACCAGCTGGAAAGCAAGTTCACCCCCGGTCAGATGTTCGACCAGGCTTGGGGCCTGATGCAAAACAATGGCTCGACGTTTATCACTAACCTCGGCACCAGCGTGCGCAACAACCCCGTGCCTGCGGTGCTGACCTCGGTGGGTCTGTTGTGGCTGATGATGAGCCAGAACCGGCCGCCGGTGCCGCAACCCGTCTATCGAACCGGGCCCGATCAGGACAGGGCCGGGGAATGGGCGGATGGTTTGGCGGACGGTATCGACAGTGCGCGCGACCATTTGCACCAGACGGCCGATTCGCTGAAAGAAGGTTACCAATCGCTGAAAGGCAAAGCCGCGCACTTGGGCGACAACGTTGGTGCCGCCAGTGAAAACCTCAGCCATGCGATGCACGATGCCGGTGATCGGTTAGCACGCAACTCACAGGTATTGGGTCAGCAGTTCAATCAACTGCTCAAGGAACAACCCTTGGTAGTCGCCGCCGCCGGCATCGCACTGGGCGCCTTGCTCGGTGCCGCGTTGCCAACCACCAGCACCGAACAGCGCATGATGGGGCGCACCAGCGCCGGGCTGGTCGATAAAGTCAAAAAGCAGGCGCAGGAAGGCTACGAAGCGGTTCGCGATACCGTGACGAAAACCACTGAACAAGAGGCTGTCGCCGCCCGTTCAGACTCCGCGCCTGCAACATCGTTGCCCCCGTCCGCCGATCTTTCCCAAGGCTTGGGCACCTCCTGATCGCGGAGAACCGGAGGCCCGCAATGGGCCTCCTTGCTGGGGCCAATGATCGTCGCTTGATCCGTGAAAACACATTGAATGGTGGGAATGATGTCCGAACCTGCAACGCCTTCCGAAACGTCTTCACGAAACTGGTTTAGCCATCTCACAAACGCTGGCTGGGGAGGTCGCGCCTTCTGGCTAGCGCTGGCGTGCGTGGCTGTTCTGTTGATGGTCAGCGGTTATGGCGCATTCGTCGGCGCCAACAAGGCGAATCTTTATTTTGCTTTTCTGGGCGGACTGTCCGGTTTTAGCGCCACCGCATTAGGGGCGGTGGTGGCGATAGCGTTGCGCGACATTGCTGCGCGTACGCAAGACATCATGCTTGGGTTCGCGGCCGGCATGATGCTTGCCGCCAGTTCTTTTTCGCTGATTCTGCCGGGCATCGAAGCGGCACAGGCCTTGTGCGGCAATCAGTTGCTGGCGGCTTGTGTGGTGGTGGCCGGGTTGGCGCTGGGCGTGGCGCTGATGGTCGGACTGGATCGCTTCGTGCCGCACGAACACGAAAAAAGCGGCCGGCGCGGGCCTGAAGCGAAGCGCATCAATCGAGTCTGGCTGTTTGTATTGGCAATCACTCTGCACAACCTGCCGGAAGGCATGGCGATTGGTGTGAGTTTCGCCAACGGCGACATGCAGGTGGGGTTGCCGCTGACAACCGCCATCGCCATTCAGGATATTCCCGAGGGGCTGGCGGTTGCGCTGGCACTGCGTGTGACGGGACTTTCGGCATTGCGAGCGGCGCTGATTGCCGTCGCTTCAGGGCTGATGGAACCGATCGGCGCCATCGTCGGTTTGGGCGTTTCCAGCAGCTTCGCGTTGGGTTATCCGATCGCTCTTGGTCTGGCGGCTGGCGCGATGATTTTTGTGGTGTCCCATGAGGTCATTCCGGAGACCCATCGCAATGGTCACGAGACGCCCGCGACCCTTGGATTGATGCTCGGTTTTGGAGTGATGATGTTTCTCGATACCGCGTTGGGTTAGCGCGCGTTATTTGCCCTCAAGAATCTTGAAGGCATCATCCAGCGGCGCATAGCCGACGACTTTTCGCGTTTCATCGATCGAAAGGCGCTTGTATCGATTGTCCGAAACGCCATGGACAACGTGGAATCCGTTCAGCTCGGCATCCACGCAATCGCGCAGCAACGCGACGACATCCCGCACACTGATAAACGCCGCAACGTCCCTGTGGCTGTGCGCTTCACCCGGGTGAAACTCGTTTACGTTGGCAATGCGCACGGCGACGGTGGTCATCGCACCGTCGTTGGCATGCAGCGATGCCAGTGCTTCGCCGAACGCTTTGCCGACCCCGTAAAGATTGCCGGGCCGGGGCGCCATGCTTTCGTGGACTTGTACATCCTTGGGGTAGCCTTCGATGGCCTGAGCGCTGCTGGCGAAGATGAAGCGCTTGCAGCCTTGCGTCTTCGCGGCGAGCAGCATGTTGTAGGTGCCGACGATATTCACCGGCAGGACGGAGGTCATGAAATCCGCGTCCGGATTCGGATCGGCCGCCAGGTGAATGACGGTGTCGATGCCTTCGCAGGCTTCATGGCAACCGGATAAATCGGTGATGTCGAGGGCGAAACGTTCGCTGGAATCGGCAAGTTTTGATACGTCTATATCGGCTAAGCGCAGAACCAGTTCATCGCCATACGCTTTGTAGAAGGCGCTGCCGATCTTGCCGGCAGCACCCGTGACTAATAATTTCCGTGCGCTCATGTCCGTATGTCCTCAGGGTGAGATTCCATTCTGGTTCTCGACCGACCGATGAGTACCATCCTTCTTCGCTTCCAATCAAGGTGTTTGCCAAACCCCACCCTCGGCAACAGGCACATCGTCCAGTTCGTAAGGGTTGACCCCTTCGAGGCAGCCCACATTGAAGCCGAACTCTTGCGGGTTGGTGCTGCGTCGGTGGTGCGTGTAGATCCCGCAGTTGCCACAGAAAAAATGCTCGGCTACGTGCTTGCCGAACTGGTAGGTCCGGAGCGCCGATTCGCCCCGGATCACCTTTAAGTCCACCGCCGGAACCGCTGCCACGACCGCGCCTTTGCGTTTGCAAAAAGAACAATCGCAACGGTGCGGGGCCGGGAGACCGTCAGGCAAGTGCAGCTCAAGAATCACCGCGCCACAGTGGCAGCTGGCGCGGTGATCGACGCGGATGTGTGTGTTGCCGATTTGTTTAAGCATCGCAGTCCACCTCTATGGTCTGCCGCATTAAGCTCAAGCCTCTGTCCAGTCCACGGTCGCCGTTTCACGCCACTTCACCTCCGTGACGCCGAATCGCTCGGCCTGAGGCTTGGATACGACTTTCAATGGCGGCTTTCCCGGTTTCGGAATCGGCGCGATGCCGGCATCACAACTCGCCCAATGCCAGGCATCGGCATTACGCATGGTTTTCGCGCGTATGACGAAAGACTTCGGCTGCCCGTGAAGCTTGTATTCAATGACGAAAATGTCTGTCTGGCTCATGAGTTACTCCTTACGCTCATACGCCAATGAGTGGTGCCGAGAGAAAAAAATTCCAAGAATTTTTACGATGCGAACGACGCGGATAACAGCGCCGCGAATTCAACGCAAACTGCTTAAAAAAAGGAACCAGAGGACTCGCAAAAACTCTGAATCCTCTGCTCCTTTTTTAGCCGCTGAATGAAGCTTACGTAGCCAGAACCGCAACGCCGTCATCGAGCTCGGGCAAGGCAATGTGGCTGTCGCCTGGCGTCAGAATGACCTTGCGGCAATCCTCCTCACGTTTATCGAAAATCCTGTAGCCCTCGGCAGCCTGTTCGAGCGACATGCGATGGCTGATGATCACATCGGGGGAGAGCCGGCCGGTTTCGATGTGCCCGAGCAGTTCCGGGAGGAAACGATGAACGTGGGTCTGGCCCATCTTGAAGGTCAGGCCTTTATCGAACGCGTCGCCGAACAGAAAGCCATGAATGAACCCTGAGTAAACGCCCGGGACACTGACAATGCCGCCGCGTCGAACGGCGGCGATGCACTGGCGCAAGGCTTTGCCGCTGCTGCCTTCGAGTTTGAGGGTGGCGAGGACGGTTTCGGTGGTGCTGCCTTTCGCTTCAAAACCCACCGCATCCACAGCGCCGTCAACGCCACGCATGCCCTTGGTCTGGCGGATGATGGTGTCGGCGGGGTCATCGTCCTCATCAAAATTGATCGGGATCACACCATAGGTTTTCTGCGCATAGGCGAGGCGATAGGGGTGGTGGTCGACCATGAAAATCTGCTCGGCGCCGAGCATCCGCGCACACGCGGCGCTCAACAGACCCACCGGGCCGGCGCCATAGATCGCCAGGCTCGAACCCGGCCCGATGTCTGCATTGGTGACCGCTTGCCAAGCGGTGGGCAGGATGTCGGAAAGGAACAAAACCTTCTCGTCCGACAGGGTGCCCGGCACCTTGAACGGCCCGGTGTTGGCTTTGGGGACGCGCACGTATTCTGCCTGGCCGCCGGGCACGCCACCGTACATATGGCTGTATCCAAACAGCGCCGCTCCGGAAGGAATGGCTTTTTTATTGAGGATCGCGCCACGGCCGGTGTTGGTGGTTTCGCAAGCGGCAAACAAATCCATCTGACAGAAAAAGCAGCTGCCACAAGCAATGACAAAAGGAATTACCACGCGGTCGCCCGGCTGCACGGCAGTCACCGCTGACCCTGTCTCTTCGACGATGCCCATGAACTCATGGCCGAAAATGTCGCCGTGCTCGACGGTCGGTATTTTCCCCCGATACAGATGCAGGTCAGAGCCGCAGATCGCTGTCGCGGTCACGCGCAGGATGATGTCGTCGCTTTGCTCGATAACCGGATCAGGAACCGTGTCGACCTTGACGCTGTGCGCGCCGTGATAAGTGAGTGCTCTCATGACGTCTTACCCGCTTCAGCTGGATGGTAAGCGGGAGAGGAGGAACGGCGAACGTAAGTTCATAGATTCAGGGACACAAATGACTGGCGGTCGCCGACGCGGCCACTTGTGCGATTTTTTAAACCTAATGGCTTAGCCACCGGTCGACTGCAGGAGCCTGTAACTCTGACAGTCGGAGGTAGCGTTAATGATCGGTGTCGTGATCCCTGCACATAATGAAGAGCGCCATATCAGGGCCTGTCTTGAGTCGGTTCTGTTCGCGGCGCAACATCCTGCATTGGCGGGCCAGTCGGTTTCGGTAGTGGTCGTCCTCGACGATTGCACCGACCACACCGGGCGGATCGTTTCAGCGCTGGGCGTGAGCACGATCGTGGCGTCTTTTCAGAACGTGGGAAAGGCGCGGGCCACCGGCGCAGAGCACTTGCTGGCCGCTGGCGCGAAATGGCTCGCCTTCACTGATGCCGACACCGCCGTGCCCGCCGATTGGCTGGCACGGCAGATTGAATTCAAAGCCGATGCCGTCTGTGGCACCGTCGAGGTGGACAGCTGGAACGAGCACGGTGAGTCGGTTCGCTCAAAGTACCTGGAGCATTATCAGTTCATCGAAAACCATCGGCACATCCACGGTGCCAATCTCGGCTTGAGTGCCGAGGCCTACCGAAATGCGGGTGGGTTCCAGCATCTCACTGCCCACGAAGACGTCCATCTGGTGGGTGATCTCACGCGGATTGGTGCTCATATCGTCTGGACGGCGACAAATCCGGTGATTACCAGCGCCCGCAAGGATTACAAGTGTCGCGGCGGATTTGGTGAGTACCTGGCCAATTTGAGTACGTCACTGGCCGTGCCTGTGCTTGATCAACAAGTCAGTACCGGTGTTTCTCTTTGACGCGAATGTAGGCGGGAGCGGAAATTGCAGTACATCGATTGGGTGCAGTGGCCGGCCATGGTCATTACGGTAGCCTCTGCCTGGTTTATCGGATCGCAACGAGCTTACCGGCGAATGATCGCTTTCTGGGGATTCATCCTCAGCAATGCGCTCTGGGTGATTTGGGGGCTGCACGCCGACGCCTACGCGCTGATCCTCCTTGAGTGCATCCTTTTGGGGATGAATGCCCGAGGCTTCAAGAAGAATTTCGACGGCCACCGTCAGTCTTGAGCTTGTTGGGTTTCCTTGCCCTTCGCGTTTTTCCTCAGTCCGCGCAGGTTCATCAGAAACAGACAAATCTGCAAGACGATCAACGCGTACGCCCCGGCGTAGGCGCCCCAAATCACCCACAACACGTTGCTCAGGCTAAAGCAGATAAAGCCGAACATTCGCCTTGCCGGTCGCTGCGATCCAATCAGCCATGCGGCGAGAACGGTCACAACCATCGCTGGCCATTGCACCCAATCCAGATCAGCCAAAATATCCTCCTGGCACAGTACGGTTTATGCATTTGGGCTTGACCATCTTCCTGTAGTTAAACCTTAGGCGTCCTGCACGAATAAGGGTTCCTTCACCGATTCTCGCCACTGGATCGTTCGCAGTCGTGTCGGGTCTAGATGCTGACTGAGAGATATCGCAAAGGGCCAGACAGGTGAACAAAGCAATCAGCGCACACGAGTTGAACATCGACCTTCAGGGTGGTGAAGAAACGGCCCTGTTCAAATGGCTGCTCGCCAGTTTCTTGATGGGGAAGAGGATTCAGGGCGCTATCGCTGCCAAGGCCTATCAGGTGATCGTTGAGCAGCACCAGCGCGATACACCGCAGAAACTGGCGCACTGCAGCCATCGACAATTGGTGGTGATGCTCGGCCAGGCTCACTACGTGCGTTACGACGAATCAACGGCATCGCGGTTGCTGGCATTGGTGCACAAGCTCAACGCCGAATACGACGGCAAGATCGGCAATATCGTTGAGGCGAGCGCCGATCGTCAGGCCTTCGAAAAACGTCTGGGTGAATTCGAAGGGATCGGGCCCAAGACCGTCGAGATTTTTATGCGCGAAGCCGCCGCAGTGCTTTTTTACACGAGCCAGCGAGGCCGGACCCGTTGCCTTTTGTAGTTGGGGGTTTAGAAGAGGGGGCGCTACGCTCCCCAACGGGGATAAATCCCCTCGCCACAGGGGGCTGCATTGTGATTCGGTTGAACTAAAAGCTGACCGGCTCGTCAGGATATTGAGTCGTCCATTCAACCACTGACGGATACCAGCATGCACACCTATACCCTGGAATACCTGTTCAACGGCGAGCCGCGTAGCCACACCTTCGAACTCAAAGATGCGCAATTAACCGCGCATGAAGCGGCCATGCATCTATTGGAGTTGCATTTGGGCGATGCCGAAAACGGCTTGCTGATGCCCACGGCAGACGCCACCCCGGAAGAAATTCTGGAGCAGGCCGAGCGGGTGGGGTTGACGCAGATTCGTGTAGTCAATCAATCGCGATGAGGGCAGCGCCGATTGCAGTGTGCGGTGCAACACTGCAATCGGGCCTGAAACGCGGGGATCAGCTTTCGGCGGTTTCGCTTGGGGTTGCAGCGGCCTCGGCGTCCAGCTTGAGGCGATCAGCCTTGCTGATGTATTTCGGCTTTTTCGGCGCCAGTTTGGCGCTGGCCTTTTTGGCCTTTTCCTTGAACAACTGCTTGAGTTTCTTTTGACGGTTCATCGGTTTTACTCGGTTTTATAGGCGCAATAGCAACTAGCGAAGAGCGTACACGTAAGCGTCGATGGTTGAGCCGTCTGCCAGCGTTACCTGCGTCAGCAGGCGCTGATATTCAGAACCTTCGAATTCGTCAAGCGCAGCCCAGTGCTCGGCAAAATGCTCGGAAGAGAACACGTAGCCGGCAATGTCGTCGCCATCGTCGGCAATGATCAGACCGGGATAACCCAATTCCGCACCCCAACCGGCTTCGGCCAAACGGCCCTTGAGTGTGGCAGTTTCCCAGACGCCGCCGATCTTCAGCATGACATGCTCATTCGGTCGCCCCGGGCCCAGGGTTCCATAAACGAATAGACGCTCCACGTTTGCTCTCCGCTGGAAAAGGGGTGAATCCTGACCTATGGATCGAGTCCAGGCAATCAACAACTGGGGTCACAGCGATATAAAGTCCCGAACGGCTTTAATCGTCGGCGCTGGTGCCTCTTCCATCAGCCAATGACCTGCCGCAGGAATCACCACTTCCGTGACGTTGTCGGCCGCGTTGCGCATGACGATCGCCTCGTTGTTGCCGAAGGATTTCTCGCCGCCCACCGCCAGTACCGGCATGCTCAAGTGCTTTTGCAACACCGGTTCGTTGTCGAGGGCATCCTGACGAATGCTGCGAAATTGCGCGAAAGCGGCGTGCATGGCGCCCGGGCGCGCGTAGAGTTTGGCGTAGTGCTGACGGGTTTGTTCATCGACCTTGGCCGGGGTGCCGGCGAACTCGTTCCAGAAGCGGTCAAGGTAGATGCGCTCGCGGCCAGCCACCAAGCGCTCCATGTCCTTGCCACCAAAATCGAAGTGCCAAAGCATCGGCGAACGCACGATGTCGTTCCATGGCGTAATGCCGGGCACGGGCGCGTCCATCACCACCAAGCGGTCGGTGAGCTGCGGATAGCGTGCGGCGTAGGCAAACGCGACCATCGTGCCGATGTCATGGCCGATGACCACCGAGTGTTCGATTTTCAACGCGCTCAACACCGCGCGAATGTCACCGGCCTGAGTCTTCTTGTCATAACCGCCCTCGGGGATCGACGACAACCCCATGCCACGCAGATCCGGCACCACCACCGTGTGATCGCGCGCCAGATCCGTCGCCAGCGGCGCCCACATGTCGCCGGTATCGCCAAAACCATGCAACAGCACCACCGCCGGGCCTTTGCCGCCGACCCGAACGTGCATCGTCGCGCCTTCGACCTTGATGTCCTGCGTCTTGAAGCCTGCGGGGAACGGCGTGATGTCGGCGTGAGCCTGAAGGCTCAGACCGAGGAGGGTGAGGGCGGTCAGCAAAGGACGGATCATGTCGGTGGCTCCGGATGCGGGTGCGCTGTTGGGGGAATGGAATGAGCGTAGACGGATCCATGGCGGCAGGAGGGTTTTTAACCGACAGCCAGAAGCTGGTCAGTGACGTCAAATCGCTGTGCAGTCGCCTCCTGAACTTGTGTCCGTTCAATCATCTAAGCTGAACGTGCAGCGTCCGGAATTCACAGGAGCACGCAACCATGAAGGAACCTCTCATGTTCAGATTACGCTCAACGATTGCAGCGTTTTCATGCGTCGCGCTGATTGTCGGTTCTACCGCCGCGCTGGCCGATCCCGGTAACGGAAAGGGCCAGGGCAACGGTAAAGGCAACTCGCAAAACGTGCAGAACCAGGGTGGACAGGACGGGCACGGCAACAAGGGCAAGAAGTCCGGTGGCGACTGGGGCAATGGCCCAAGCATCGACCGCGGCAACGTGCTCGGCATTGTCGGTGGCTATCGCGATTACTGGAGCCCGGAACCGTCGTTGCCACCCGGGATCCAGAAAAACCTCGCACGCGGCAAGCCCCTGCCACCGGGGATTGCGAAGAAACTGGATGGACGACTCGTCGGCCATCTGCCGCATTACGACGGCTATGAATGGCAGCAGGCGGGCACGGATCTGATCCTTGTCGCGCTGGCGACGGGTCTCATCTACGAAGTCCTCAACGGGGCTTTTGATTAACACCCACCAAGGGTGACAGGTCGCCATAATCTGTCGCCCATTCTGTTCGATCCCCGCATGACGCAACTACCTTTCTTGCTTAATCACCTCCAATGGGTGATTGGCGTCAAATGACAAAACACTGGCGTGATCTGTCAAGTCGGTGAGTGCGCCACAAGGCAGCCTACGGCCACTGCGCTTCACCCGACAACTACAAGAAAGGATCAAACGATGATGAACACGAGCGACCGGCTCAAGCGCTGGTGCGGCGCGTTCGCCTTGCTGGCGGCGGGTATGTCTTCGGCACTGGCGGCCGATAAGCCGAACATCCTGGTGATTTTTGGCGATGACATCGGCATCACCAACATCAGCCGCTACAGCAACGGCATCATGGGTTACCAGACGCCCAACATCGACAGCCTGGCCAAAGAAGGCGTGATGTTCACCGACTATTACGGCGAACAGAGCTGCACCGCTGGACGCGCGGCATTCATCACCGGCCAGCATCCGGTGCGCACCGGCCTGACCAAAGTCGGCATTCCCGGCGCCCTTACCGGGCTCAAACCCGAAGACCCGACCATCGCCGAACTGCTCAAACCGCTGGGCTATGCCACCGGCCAGTTTGGCAAAAACCACTTGGGCGATCGCGATGAATACCTGCCGACCCACCATGGTTTCGACGAGTTCTTCGGCAACCTTTATCACCTCAATGCCGAAGAAGGCCCGGAAGACCCGGACTGGACCAAGAACCCGGCCATGGACAAGCTGTTCCGCCCCCGTGGCGTGATCCGCAGCAGCGCCGACGGCAAGATCGAAGACCTTGGTGCGCTGACCAAAAAACGCATGGAAACCATCGACGAGGAATTCCTCGCCGCGTCCACCAACTTCATGGACAAAGCTGTCAAAGCGGATAAGCCGTTCTTCGTCTGGTTCAATTCCACGCGCATGCATTACTACACCCACATCAGCGACAAAGTGGCGGGCAAGTCGGGGCAGGGTGACTACAACGACGGCATGCTCGAACACGACGACCAGGTCGGTCAGTTGTTGAAAAAACTCGATGAACTGGGCGTCGCCGACAACACCATCGTCATCTATTCCACCGACAACGGCGTGCACTTCAACCAGTGGCCGGACGCGGGCATCACGCCGTTCCGTGGCGAGAAAAACACCAACTGGGAGGGTGGTTTCCGTGTCCCGGCGATCGTCCGTTGGCCAAACCACATCAAGCCCGACACCATTTCCAACCAGATCATGTCGCACCAGGACTGGATGCCGACCCTGCTCGCCGCTGCCGGCGTGACGGATGTCAAAGAGCAATTGCTCAAGGGCTACAAGGCCGGCACCAAGGATTTCAAAGTGCACCTGGATGGCTACAACTTCCTGCCGTATCTGGAAGGCAAAGAAGCCAAAGGCCCGCGCACCGATTTCTACTATTTCAGCGACGACGGCAAATTGCTTGGCGTGCGTGACGGCGACTGGAAACTGGTATTCGCTGAGCAGCGCGCGCATAAATTTGATGTCTGGCGCGACCCGTTTGTCGAGCTGCGTATCCCTAAAGTGTTCAACCTGCGGCGCGATCCGTTCGAGCGCGCGGATACTGATTCCAACAACTACAACCAGTGGTGGGACAAGAAGGTGGGCGTAGTCGGGCTGCCTGCCATGGCGCGGGTTCAGCAGTTCCTTGCCACCTTCCAGCAATTCCCGCCACGTCAGCGCCCGGCGACATTTACGGTCGATCAGATGGTCGAGAAGTTCATGCAATACAAGGTGCAGTGATCGGGTAAGGCCGATGTCAGAAGGGGCGCACCGGTTGGTGCGTCTCTCAGTAATGTTGGCTTAATGCAGTTGGGTTGATATCTCGCCTCATTGATAGTCAGCCCATTATTCGACGGCTACACTCCACCCCATGAAACGCTATCTGCGGTTTTTCCTCCTCCTTGTGATCAGCCTGACGCTTCCCCTCAGCGGGATGGCGGGCGTGCAGACGTCGACCGAGCCTTGCCCGATGCAGTCGATGGGCATGACGATGATGGACGGCATGGGGATGGACTGCTGCAACGACATGAAAAGCCCCGTCGAACACGGAAAACCGTGCAAGTCGGGTCAAGAATGCAAGACCGGCGGCATGCTGCAAGTGTCAATCATCAAGCCTGCCGTCACCCTGTTCAGCCCCGTCGTGCAACGCGCTGCCGGCGATTCCGTACCTGTCTCGACCCCGTCCGGGGTGTGGCGTCCGCCACGCGTTTGATTCCTGTCGCACCTTGAAGCGCATCCCGATTTAACGGGATGACATGGCTGCGCGCGTGTTTTTCGCGCGGGCAGCAGCTCATCACAGGAATCTTCACCATGAACTCCAAGTGCTTTGGCGCAGGGCGGTCGCTTGCGACCGGCCTGGCGGCGAGCGTGCTGGCGTGGCCGGGTCTCGCCAGCGCATTGACGCTCGACGAGGCCTTACGGTTGGCCGAAAACACCGCGCCGTCGTTGATCGCGCAAGACGCAAAAATCCACGCGGCCAGCAGTGCCGCCATTCCCGCCGGCGAATTGCCTGATCCCAAGTTGCTGTTGGGCGTGCAGAACTACCCCATCAGCGGTCCGAATCGCGGCAGCCTCGACGATGACTTCATGACCATGCAAATGCTCGGCGTCCGCCAGGAAATGCCCAATGCCGACAAGCGTCAGGCGCGCATCGAAGTGGCCAGCGCGGCGGTTGATCGTGCGGCCGCCGAGCGTCGCATTGAACGCTTGAACGTGCGCCAATCCACCGCGCTGGCGTGGATCAGCCGTTATGCCGTCGAGCGCAAGGACGCGCTGTTCCAGGATTTCTACAAAGAAAACCGCCTGCTCGCCGATACGGTCAACGCACAAATTGCCGGCGGCCGCGCGCAGCCGGCAGACGCGGTGACACCGAAACAGGAAGCCGCGCAACTGGCCGAGCAGCAGGACGATCTGCAGCGCCAACGTGCGCAAACGCGTGCAGCACTGAAACGCTGGATCGGCCCTGCGGCCAACGACAAACCCACGGGGCGCTTGCCGGAATGGCCGGTGGGTACCTCGGGTGTCGCGCACAAACTTCAACATCACCCCGACCTCGCGGCGTTTGTGCCAATGACCCGCGAAGCCGAAGCACGCGTGCGCGAGGCTCAGGCGCAGAAGAAATCCGACTGGAGTTGGGAGCTGGATTATCAGCACCGTGATCGCCAGTTCGGCGACATGGTCAGCGTGCAGCTGTCGTGGGATTTGCCGCTGTTCCCCGAAACCCGGCAGAACCCGGTGATTGCCGCGCGGCAAGCCGAGCTGAGTCAGCTTGAGGCCGAGCGCGACGCCATGTCGCGCGAGCACACCGAGCAACTGGAAAGCCAATTGGCTGACTTCGAACGCTTGAATCGTGCGGTGTTACGCAGCCAGAAGAGTCTGTTGCCGCTGGCCGAAGAAAAAGTCGAATTGAGCATGGCGAGTTATCGCGCCGGCAAAGGCGATCTGAATGCAGTAGTGGCGGCGCGGCGTGAGCTGATTGAAGCGCGCCTGAAACAGGTTGATGTCGAAGAGCAGCGCGCGCTGACCAATGCGCGGCTGTATTTTGCTTATGGGGAGTCTGCGCAATGAGCCTTAACCGAAACGGGGCATGGATCGCAGGCATCGCGTTGCTGGTGGGTGGTGCTGGTGGTTATTGGGTGGCGGGTACGCGCATGAGTGTGGCACCTGAAATGTCTACTGCCCCGAGTATGAATTCGCCTGCCGAGCGCAAGGCACTGTACTGGTACGACCCGATGTACCCGCAGCAAAAGTTCGATAAGCCGGGTAAATCGCCATTCATGGACATGCAGCTGGTGCCGCAGTACGCCAGTGGTTCCGATGATCGAGCGACAATCAGCGTTGATTCCGCCGTGATGCAAAACCTCGGGATGCGTGTAGCGACAGTCAGCCGTAGCGTCTTTCAAACCAGCCTCGATGTCAGCGCCATCGTTGCCTTCAATGAGCGCGATGTCGCAGTGACTCAAGCGCGCACGCCGGGTTTCGTCGAGCGGGTTTATGCGCTTGCGCCCGGCGATGTGCTCAAGGCCAATGCGCCGTTAGCGGACATTCTGGTGCCGGAATGGGCGGCGGCGCAGACCGAGTTTCTGGCGCTCAAGCGCATTGGCGATAAGGGCTTGCTGGACGCGGCTCGTCAACGTCTGCGGCTCGCCGGCATGCCGTCCGCGCTGATTGCGCAAGTCGAGCGCGGCGGCAAGGTACAGCCGTATCTGACACTGACTAGCCCGATCGGCGGGGTGTTGCAGGAACTCAATGTTCGCCTCGGAATGAGCGTCGCGGCGGGCGAAACCCTGGCGCGAGTCAATGGTTTGAGCAGCGTGTGGCTGGCCACGGCGGTGCCCGAAGCGCAAGCCGCGTCGATCGCTGTAGGGCAAGCGGTTGTTGCCCGATTGCCAGCCTTCCCGGGTACGTCTTTCCGAGGCAAGGTGAGCGCGATTTTGCCGGAAACCAACGCGGACAGTCGCACGGTGCGCGTTCGGGTCGAACTGCCCAACCCGGATCTGCGCTTGCGCCCCGGTCTGACTGCGCACGTCACGTTGAATCAACGTTCGGCAGACAGCGTGTTGTCAGTGCCGAGCGAAGCGGTGATTCGCACCGGACGCCGCAGTCTGGTGATGTTGGCTGAAGACGCCGGCCGTTACCGTCCAGTCGAAGTGCAAACCGGTCAGGAAAGTGCCGGCAAAACCGAGATCATCGAAGGACTTGAAGAGGGCCAGAAGGTCGTGACATCGGGCCAGTTCCTGCTGGATTCCGAGGCCAGCCTCAAAGGCATTGTCGCTGGCGACGGCATGGGCAAGATGGAGGGACAGCCATGATTGCCGCGCTGATTCGCTGGTCGGTGGCCAACCGATTGCTGGTGTTGCTGGCGACTTTGTTCGTGACGGCGTGGGGCATGTGGTCGGTGCAAAACACACCGATCGATGCGCTGCCAGATCTCTCCGATGTACAGGTGATCATCCGCACGCCGTACGCCGGGCAGGCGCCGCAGATTGTTGAAAATCAGGTCACCTATCCGCTGGCCACCACCATGTTGTCGGTGCCGGGCGCGAAGACCGTGCGCGGTTATTCGTTCTTCGGCGACAGCTATGTGTACGTGCTGTTCGAGGATGGCACCGACTTGTATTGGGCGCGTTCGCGGGTGTTGGAATATCTCAGCCAGATCCAGAGCCGCTTGCCGGCCAGCGCGAAACCGGCGCTAGGCCCGGATGCCACGGGCGTAGGCTGGATCTATCAATATGCGTTGGTGGATCGCACCGGCGGGCACGATCTGGCGCAACTGCGCGCATTGCAGGACTGGTTCCTCAAGTTTGAACTGAAGACCCTGCCCAACGTTGCCGAAGTGGCCACGGTGGGCGGCATGGTCAAGCAATATCAAGTGCAACTCGACCCGCTGAAAATGGCCAGTCTGGGCATCACTCAAGCGCAAGTCAGCGAGGCCATCGGCAAGGCCAATCAGGAGGCGGGCGGTGCGGTGCTGGAAATGGCCGAGACCGAATTCATTGTCCGCGCTTCGGGTTACTTGAAGAGCCTTGATGACTTTCGGGCTATCCCGCTCAAGCTTGGTTCGGGTGGCGTGCCGGTAACCCTCGGCGATGTCGCGACGATTCAGCTGGGCCCGGAAATGCGCCGGGGCATCACTGAACTGGATGGCGAAGGTGAGACCGTTGGCGGCGTGGTGATTCTGCGCAGCGGCAAAAATGCGCGCGCGACCATCGCCGCCGTCAAAAGCAAACTCGATGACCTGAAACGCAGCCTGCCGCCCGGCGTCGAGATCGTTACCACCTATGACCGCAGCAAGCTGATCGACCATGCCGTGGAAAATCTCAGCCATAAACTGATCGAAGAGTTCATCGTCGTGGCGTTGGTCTGCGGGATTTTCCTTTGGCACCTGCGCTCGTCGCTGGTGGCGATCATTTCGTTACCGGTGGGTGTGCTGATGGCTTTTATCGTCATGCGTTACCAAGGGATCAACGCCAACATCATGTCACTGGGCGGCATCGCCATTGCCATTGGCGCGATGGTTGATGCGGCGGTGGTGATGATCGAGAACGCGCACAAGAAGATCGAGGCGTGGCACGCGGCTCATCCCGGCGAAGAGTTGAAGGGCGAGCGGCATTGGCAAGTCATGACGGAGGCGGCGACGGAGGTGGGGCCGGCGCTGTTCTTTTGTCTGTTGATCATCACCTTGTCGTTCATACCGGTGTTCACGTTGCAGGCGCAGGAAGGGCGCTTGTTTGGCCCGTTGGCTTTCACTAAAACCTGGGCAATGGCATCGGCTGCCGGCTTGTCGGTGACGCTGGTGCCGGTGCTGATGGGCTATTGGATTCGCGGACGGATTCCCTGCGAACACCAGAATCCATTGAACCGTTGGCTGATCCGCATTTATCAGCCGGCGCTGAATGTGGTGTTGCGCCGGCCGAAAATCACCTTGCTGGTGGCGGCTTTGGTGTTTCTCAGTGCGCTATGGCCGCTGTCGCGTTTGGGTGGTGAATTCCTGCCGCCGCTGGACGAGGGCGATCTGCTGTATATGCCCTCGGCGTTGCCGGGTTTGTCGGTGCAAAAAGCCGCGCAACTGCTGCAACTGACTGACCGGCTGATCAAGACCGTGCCGGAAGTCGAGCACGTCTCCGGTAAGGCGGGGCGCGCTGAAACAGCAACGGATCCGGCACCGCTGGAAATGTTCGAAACCACTATTCAGTTCAAGCCGCACGATCAGTGGCGACCGGGCATGACCCCGGAAAAACTGGTGGAAGAACTGGATCGAGTGGTGCGGGTGCCGGGGCTGACCAACATCTGGATACCGCCGATTCGCAACCGTATCGACATGCTCGCCACCGGCATCAAAAGTCCGGTCGGGGTGAAGGTCGCCGGAACTGATCTGGGGCAAATCGATGCTGTCACCCAAGCGGTCGAGCAAGTGGCGAAACAGGTGCCCGGCGTCAGCTCGGCGCTGGCCGAACGCCTGACCGGTGGCCGCTACATCGACGTCGATATCGACCGGCAGGCAGCGGCCCGTTACGGCATGAGCATCGCCGATGTGCAGGCGGTCGTCAGCGGTGCCATCGGTGGCGAGAACGTTGGAGAAACCATCGAAGGGCTGGCGCGCTTTCCAATCAACGTGCGTTATCCGCGTGAGTGGCGCGACTCGCCGCAAGCCTTGGCGCAGTTGCCGATCTACACCGCCTCCGGCAGCCAGATCACCCTCGGCACTGTGGCGAGCATTCGCATCACCGACGGCCCGCCGATGCTCAAAAGCGAAGACGCCCGACCGTCAGGCTGGGTCTACATCGACGTGCGGGGCCGTGATATTGCGTCGGTAGTCGCCGATCTGCGCACAGCGGTCAATGCCCAGGTCACGCTGCAACCGGGTATGAGCTTGAGTTATTCGGGGCAATTCGAGTTTCTCGAACGGGCCAACGCCCGGTTGAAATTGGTGGTGCCGGCCACATTGCTGATCATCTTTGTGCTGCTCTATCTGACCTTCAAACGTTGGGATGAGGCTGTGTTGATCATGGCCACGTTGCCGATTGCGCTGACGGGCGGGGCATGGTTTCTCTATCTGCTGGGGTTCAATCTGTCGGTCGCGACCGGTGTTGGATTTATCGCGCTGGCCGGGGTTTCTGCTGAATTCGGCGTGATCATGTTGCTCTACCTGAAAAACGCCTTGGCCGAACGGGAAGCGCTCGGCGAACGCACGGAGCAAGGCTTGCTGGCAGCGATTCGCGAAGGCGCGGTGCAACGGGTTCGCCCCAAAGCTATGACCGTGGCCGTGATCATCGCGGGGCTGTTGCCGATCCTGTTAGGCAGCGGCGCGGGCAGCGAAGTCATGAGCCGCATCGCCGCGCCGATGGTCGGCGGCATGGTCACAGCGCCTTTGCTGTCGCTGTTGGTGATACCGGCGGCGTATCGTTTGATGCGTCGGCGTAGCGTTGTTCGCGGCGGATAAAATACGGGCAGGAGGTTCGGCTGAACGACGCAATGTTCAGCCGAATATTACAACCGGCGCCGCTTCGGGGTATTCAGTCGTCATGTCTGCGAGGCATTTTTGCATCAGCCGCGCATCCCTGGGCAAACGGCTGGAAAACCTCTGCCAGCCTGAGATCCGCAAATTGACAGGCATTTCAACCAGCCCGGTAATCGCGTCCCAGAAAGCATCCCAGTTACAGCCGTACCAATCAGGGAAACTCAGGCTTTCGCGCAGCAACGCGTGAAGTTCGGCAGAACTCGTCACTTCACTCAAATCAATGGTTACAGTCTGTACTCTAGGCATCATCAGCACCTGAACTCGGATCGCGGAAGTGAACGGGACAGCATTGTTGATCACCTATCCTGTGGGAGCCGAGCTTGCTCGCGAAGAGGCCGGCACATTCAACATTTCTATCGATAGTTACGCCACCTTCGCGAGCAAGCTCGGCTCCGACAAGGGATCAGCGTTGATTGAGGTACCTGCGTTCAAACCGCCCGCTCACCCATCCGCTCCACCAGCCTCACCAGATACCCGTCCGGATCCTGAACAATAAACTCGCGCTGACCCACCTCCACATCCGCCGCCCGGTACCACGTGTCGTTGCACTCGCGGTACAGGGCAAATCCGGCATGACCCAGTTTCTCGATGACAGGGGCGACGGCGACAACATCAATCTGCAAGTTGATACCTCTGCCAAACGGCTTTTCCAACGGCGCGGTCAGCCACTGACCCGCCTGCGGATCGACTTGCTCCAGCATGACTTGGGCGCCGTTGAGATCCAGATACGCAAAGCCGTCTTCCGGGCGTTGGTAGGCAATGGTGAACCCCAGGCAGGACACCCAGAAATTCAGGCTGTCCGGAAGGTCGGTGACCATCAATTCCGGGACGAGCGTGTTGCGTTTGAACATGAGGTGAATTCCGTTTCATTGAATATTTCGTCGCGAGTCTATCTCGAATCGCTATCCAATCCACACACTCAACACCCCGGCAGCCAAAGCGACCAGTGCCGTATTCAAACACACCAGCGCAAAGCCAAACCTGACCAATTCACTCTCTTCTTTGGCCTGTGTTTTCGCTAACCCCAGAATCAACATGACGATGGACAGCGAGCCCAGTGCCGCATGCCCGGCCGCGCTGTTTTGCACCGCTGCCAACAACAGACGCGAAGACTCGGGCAGCATCGCGATGGCGGGCATAAAGATCGCGTTGCCGCCGACGTTCGACCCGGTCATGTAGCCTGACAGCGCACCCAGCAGTGCAACCAGCGAGGTCGCGGCGCTGGGCGATAGACCTGAGAGCAATTGCATCAGGCCTGCGAGAAAACCGGCCTTGACCATCATCTGCGACATCGCCAGAAAGAAGAAAATCGTCAGCAACGGCCGTTTGGCTCGGGCAGCCAATCCGCTCAGCATGCCGCTGTCGGTAACGCTTTCTCGCCTGTGAAAGCTTAACCCGATCAACACCAGAATCAGTGCCACACCGGGTGACGCCAGTGGTTTCCAGCTGACCTGAGCACCTTGCACCACCCAGTGATTTTGCCAATCAGTGATTGCCCACAACACTTTCAGCGCGACGATGCTGAGGATCAACAACAGATACGGCCAGGTCTGACGTGGCCAATGCAGCTCATCGCGTTCGCTCGTGTTGCGAGACCGTCGCCATAGGCCGGCGGACAGTGCAGCGGTCGCCGTCACCAGACCTGCGGCAACACCGGCGACTTCCGGCCCCAGCCAGCGACTGGTGCAATACAACACGCTGATGAAGATCAACCAAAACGCGCCCAGCGCCCGCCATTCCTGCCATTGCCGCGCACCCGCCAGATACAACGCCAACGCTGCCAATCCGAGGAAAACCAGCGCACTGGTCAGCGCCGACGTCTGCGCCAGCATGGCGGCATCCAGATGCGCCAGCGAAGCGCCAATCACCGAGGCCAGGCCCAATGTGCCCCACGGCATGATCGCCATCCCGGTAAGCGCAATGCGCAAGGCAACCCGGCGTTCGAATAGACTTAACAGCAGCGGCACCGTCGCAATCAGCGACACACCGAAACCGGTCATCGCCTCCAGCAACGGCGCCAGCCCGAGCACGATAAACACCACTTGATCGCCGCGCCCCAGTCCCAGCGAACGCACCCATTGGCTGACGGCTAAATTGACGCCCAGCCGCTCGATCACCATCACAAACGCCAGCCCCGGCACAAGCACGAATGCAGTGCTGGCGAACAACACGGCGGTGTCTTGAGCGGCGCCCAGCAGGCTGCTCGATTGCCAGGCATCAGCTGCGCCTGCAATCCAGAGCACCATCACCAGCAGCGTGCCAGCGACAGCGGCCTGAACCGGAGGCCGGCGTAGCACGACCAACATGGCGGTCACCAGCAAAACAGGGGAGAGATGAAACAGTGCGTCCATGGCCAACATTACCCTGTGAAAGTTCTCGATCAGTCGGCGAATGCCGACTGCGAGCAAGATAATATTTCGCACGACTGGATAAAGGTGCGCAGTTTTCTGCTAGTTTTCGAGAAATTTTCTCGCGAGCCTGACATGGTCAAAAGCGCCGCTGCACCTCAATCACTGGATAAATTCGACCGCGCCATCCTCGAACTGGTGCAGCGCGACAACGCCATGCCGCTGCGCCTGATGGCCGAGCAGGTCAATCTGTCCACGGCGGCGGTTCAGCGCCGCATCAAGCGGATGGAAGAGGCGGGCGTGATCACCGGCAATGTCGCGGTTGTCGACCCGAATGCCGTGGGTCGACCGATCACCATCATTGTCGAGGTGATGGCAGAGCGCACCAGCATTGAGGCGCTGGAGGCAATGAAAGCGCACTTCCGGGTGCCCGAGGTTCAGCAGTGCTATTACGTCACCGGCGAGGTGGATTTCGTGCTTGTACTGACAGTCGCCAGCATGCAGGAATATCAGGCGCTGGCGCGGCGATTGTTTGCCGAGAACACCAACGTAACGTGGTTCAAAACCATTGTGGCGCTGGATCGGGTGAAGGTCGGGCTTGAGGTGCCGGCGGGTTGATGCGGCGCGGCTGAAAAAGCTATCGCGAGCAGGCTCACTCCTACAGTTTGAAATGCGTTCCCCTGTAGGAGTGAGCCTGCTCGCGAAGGGGACAGTCGGGCCACCGCGAAATCCGCCGCTTCCGACAAAGCCGAACCACCGGCACCTGCGGCGCAACCGCCAGACGATTCGCTTGAGATGTCCGCAGCCGTTGGGCAAACTCCGCCGTTTGACTGGCCGCCACACCTTCGCGAAGGGTCGCACACCGCCAAAAGCCGTCGCTCGAAGGAGTCTTTTGTTGAACCACAACACCTTGTCCCAACGCCTGGAACGCGTGGCTACGCACGTGCCGGCGGGCGCACGCCTGGCCGATATCGGCTCTGATCACGGCTATTTGCCGGTGGCGTTGATGCGCCGTGGCGCGATCACCTCGGCGGTAGCGGGCGAGGTCGCGTTGAGGCCTTTTCGCGCCGCTGAACGCACCGTGCGCGAAAACGATCTTGAGCAACACATCACCGTGCGCCATGCCAACGGTCTGGCGGCGATCAAACCGGGCGACGCGATCACTGCGCTGACGATTTGCGGCATGGGCGGCGAGACGATTCGCGACATCCTCGACAGCGGTAAAACCCATCTCAGCGGTGAAGAGCGTTTGATCCTGCAACCCAACGGCGGCGAGCAGCCGCTGCGTCAGTGGTTGATGGACAACGGCTACACCATCCGCTGTGAAGAGCTGCTGCACGAAAACCGTTTCTACTACGAAATCATCGTCGCCGAACGTGCTGGACCAGTGGCTTACACCGACGAAGAACTGTATTTCGGTCCCTTGCAAATGCGCGCCCGCAGCGCGGCGTTTCTGAGTAAGTGGCAGCGCAAGTTGAAGTACAAGCAGAAAACCTTGGCGCAGTTCGCCCATGCGCGCGATGCAGTGCCCGAGGCAAAAGTGCAGGACACCGCTCGGCAGGTGCGCTGGATCGCTGAACTGTTAGCGTGAGCGGCAAAACCGATCGGGACGGCACGCCTCAAATGCATCCGATACGCGGCCCTCGCCGATCACCACAATGCGTTTGCATGCTTCATTACCCATTTCAACGTCCCTGTACGCAGCGAAAAAAGTTCGAACTGATGGGTGATTGTAGCGTCCACCCACAGAGGCAACGCATCGCGCGCACATTCGCGGCGATGGCAAATTCATTGTTCAGGAGACGATCATGAAGAAAATCTGCGCGTGTCTGGGGATCTGCAGCGTGATGCTGCTGCAAGGTTGTTACGAGGGTTCCAACGATGCTCCCAATAAGGAAGGCGACAAGAGCAAAGCGTCACTGCAAATACAGCAGGACAAGCCTGAAGACAGTAAATGAATCCGATGGGTGAGGGAGCAATCTCCCTCACCCTCTATCGGTTTAGCGGCTGGAATTAGAGGTCGCGCCATGGGTGATGTGCTTGGGCCCCGCCAACGCCCAGGCAATCAAACCGAACAACGGCACAAACACGATCAGCACGATCCACACGCCCTTGGTACTCGATTTCCCCTCGCTTTTGCGCACCCGATTGATGGCCCAAAGCTCGATAAGCAGAAGAACTGCCGCCAGTACGATCCACACGGTTTCGATATGCATTGGCTACCTCCTGATGGTCTATGCGTTAGGTGGCCTTAGGTGCGTTGGGTTCATTTATTTTGAGGAATGCCTGATCACACGGTCGACTCCAGCGCAGCGTGGTCGCTGACCACGTTTGCCCGCGCGTGTTGAAAGCGCAAAAAATCCTCGACCGGCATCGCTTTGCCAAACAGCCAGCCCTGACCGAAGTGCACACCATTGGCGCGCAAGTAATCCCGTTGTGCCTCGGTTTCGATGCCTTCGGCGACGATCTTCAATTGCAGACTCTTGGCCATCTCAATGATGTGGCCGGTGACCGATCCAGTCGCTGCATCCTGTTCAATGTTGTCGACGAACGATTTGTCGATTTTCAGCACGTCCAGCGGCAGCCGTTGCAGGTGTTGCAGGCTGGAGAAGCCTGTGCCGAAGTCGTCGATCGCGGCCAGATAACCCAGCTCGCGGGCGTGATTGACCGTGGCGCGGGCGGCGTCGATGTCGAGGAAACCGCGTTCGGTGGCTTCCAGCCAGATCTGATTCTGCTGCACACCAGCCTTGTGCAGCGCAGCCTCCAGGCCGGGCAGGAAGCGCCCGCTGCTGACGTCCCTGGCTGCGAGGTTGATCGCCACGTGCAGGCCGCGCTCCTTGACCAGCAAGGGGCCGATGTCGCGCATCACCGAATCGATGACTTGATCGGTGATTGGCAGAATCAGGCCACTGCGTTCGGCCAGCGGAATGAACGCGTCGGGGCAGACCATCGAGCCGTCGGGATGCTGCCAGCGCACCAGGGCTTCGGCACCGACACAGGCGCCATCGCTGAGGCTGACAATCGGTTGATAGTGAACGACGAATTCGCGATTACGCACCGCCAGTTTCAGCTCGGCCAGCGGCGACAGGCGTTGGCGTGTGCGGCGCACGATCAGCAACACCAACAGGCCGGCGAGCAAACCGCCGATGGGCAACAGCAGCATTTCCCGGCGAACCAGTCCTTGCATCAACTCATGCCGGGAGATCGCGGCAATCGCCACCCAGTCACCGCTGTGCACGAGGGTGTAGAGGTAACCTCCGTCCAGAGCCGAATGCGAACCTGAGTGCACGCGGCTGAGAAAATGCTCCGCTCCCGGTCGCGAGGCGCTGACCAACTGGCCCGCTGCGGTGCCGACCGTCAGGTGCATATCCTCTTCGAGCATCACATGAAGAAATTGCGCGGGGTCGACCAGCACATTGAACGCCGCGTATTGCAGCGCCATCATCGGCTTGGCCGGGACGATGCGCGACTGCACACCGAGCGACACGCGCACGCCGTCGGTGGTGGTGAAGTCTTCCGGCCATGGCGTTGCGTGGTGTCCGACCGGGCCCCAGGAACCGCAGGCGTAAATCTCTTGCTCGACATAACCGACTGACTTCACTGAAAAGGTGTTGATGGTCAGCAGGCGCATCTCGTCGATGCTCTCGGGTGTGCAGGGCGCCAGGCTCGAGCCGGCGATAGTTTTGAGGGCGCTGGCGGCTTCGTTGAACGTGCCGCTGGCCCGACTGGAGGCGACGGCCGCGAGGGTTTCCAGACGTTGTTGCGCGGCGTGCAGATTGAGTACCCAGGCCAGATAACCCATCAACAATACGGGAAGCAAGACACACGGAAACCCCAGGAGAATGCTCCCCCAGACGATGCGTTTTTTATTCATTTGTCGCCACCTTGGCCCAAGGCCTGTGACGTGCGCACAGCACGGCTGTCTTCCAGCAAGGACAGATTACGGCGGCGCTGGCGGGCAAATATTGCTGTGGATCAAAAAGCGTGATGAATGGATTAAGCCGATAGGAGGGGGCGCGGTTTTGCTCATTCTTTGGAAATAACTACTAAGGTCTATTTCTGAGTCATCTCGCAATACTCATTTGGCGCCAACGGCGGCCAGCCAGTAGCCGCGCAGGTTGAACAGGGAGGTTTTCATGCAAAGCGCTTGTGTGCGTCCATTCAGCGGGCATGCCCCGCACTTTCTTCGCAGTGCCTTGCTAATTGCCATGGCCAATGCCCTGACCCTAACCGATGCTTACGCCGCCTGTGGGCCGCTGGCTGCTGGCGCCTATAACGTCTCGCAAACCTGCACGCCGGCTGCCGGTATCGACGCCACGATCAGCACGCAAGCGGGCACGAGCATCACCACCACGGCCGGCGCCTCGGTGCTCGTTCGTGGCAACAACAGCAACTCGGCGCTCAGCCTCAGCGGCACGACCGTTGACAGCACACCACCGACCGCCGCCAACGCAGTGTTTTCCAATGTCATCGGCACGACCGGCAACGCGACGCTGACCGTCGATGGCGACACCAACACCGTCAACATCGGCGGCAGCGGCCTCGATGCGCTGGCGATCACCAATGCCGGCGCGGGTTCTTCGACGGTCACGGTGACGTCCGGCACTACCCTGAACATCCTCAACACGGTCGTAGGCAACGAGCATGACGGCATCGACGTCAACGGCAGCGGCGGCGGGGCGATCAATGTCAGCCACCAGGGCAATGGGCAGATCACCCTGCTGGGCGGTAACGGAATCTGGACGAAGGCCACGGGCAGCGGCGACAACAACGTCAACGTCGGTGCCGGGGTGAACATTCTGGTGAACAACGACGATGCGCTGTCGGCCGGTCTGCCGATCATCGACGACACCTTGCCGACCGCTGGCGTCGGCAATCACGCCGGGGTGCATACGCGCGCGATCAATGGCAACACCACCGTGGTGAATGCGGCCAGTGTTCAGGGACTGGGCATGAACGCCTTCGGCATCTTCACTGAAGGCGGCGCTGGCAACACGCTTCTGAGCAACAGTGGCACGATCAATACCGACGGCCTCAACGGCTTCGGCATTCGTGCGATTTCGACCGTTGGCAGTATCAATGTCGTCAACAACGGCGCCATCACTACCACTGGCGGCGGTGGCCACGGGATTTACGCCAACGACAATACTGGTGGGCTGGGTTCGATCAGCATCGAGAACAATGCGCCGATCAACGTCGGCAACATCGCCAGTAATGTCGGTGCGCGGGCGATCTATATCATCAAGCGCGGTACCGGCGATGTCACCGTCACGGGCAGTGGCGATCTCACCGTGCTCGGCGCGCAGAGCACCAATCGCGCTTACGGCATCATCGTCAGCGCCGAACAGAATAATGTGCTGATCGATTACTCCGGCAACATCACCGCCAGTGGTTTTGGCGCGGGCGGCATTCGGGTGGATTCCACGGGAGGCAACGTCCGGGTCAACTATTCTGGCGATCGCATCGAAACCTTCAACAGCAATGCCAACGGCATTTACGCTTCCACGCAAGCGCCAACGGGCACGGTCGACATCAGCGCCAGCGGCACGATCATCACGCACTCCGACGCGGGGACGGGTGACGGCAGTGGCATTGGCTCCTTTGGATTGCAGGCGCTGACGCTGGGCGGAAATGTCAGCGCGGTGTTCACCGGCACGCTGATTGACGTCAACGGGGCTGGCGCGGCGATTCTGGCCGGTAGCGCGTTCAACGGCGGCACGGGCGCGGGCACGGTGAATATCAGCAATAGCGGGCAACTGATCGCTCGCGGTGATCAGCAGCGTGGCATTCGCACCTTGTCCGGCGACGGTACGCAAACCATCATTAACACCGGCTCGATTCAAACGCAGGGCGCCAGCAACAGTCAGGGGATTCTGGCTGAAGCCTCGGGTGCAGCGAATGTTTCGGTCACGAACAGCGGAGCGATCACCTCGCGAGGGACGAATTCATCGGGCATCGCCGCGTTGACCGAGGGCGGCGTTGCCAACGTCAGCAACAGCGCAACGATTCAGGGGGGCTGGGCCGACAGCAGCGGTATCGCCTTGGGTGGTGCGACGCAATCGCTGAACAACACCGGGGTCATCGGTGCGCTCAGCGATGTCGCGGTGCGTGGCGATGCGACCACGCCCGGCACGACATTTACCCTCGACAACATTGGGCAGATGACCGGCTCGGTGAACGCAGTGAGTGCGGCGAGCACGGTGGCCAACAGCGGCACCTGGACGCTGCGCAATTTTACCGATTCAACCGGCAGCGGCACGCGGGACACGTGGGGTGTGGCGACCAGCAACCTCGGTACTTCGGGTGCCAGCAGTATCGACAACAGCGGCGTGATCCGTCTGGCAGAGCAACCGGCAAACGGCATCGTTAATTTCAGTAGCAGTGGTGCGTATCTGCCGTTTGGGCAGACGTTCAACACGCCGACCGCGAGCGGTGCGGTGCAGGGGCAGTTGCTCGGCGTTAATCGCTTCACCAACAGCGGCACCCTCGATCTTCCTGGCGGCGGCAACACCGTCGGTAATGTGCTGCTGATCAGCGGCGCATCCACGCCGGGCACTAACGGTGGCGGGGTGTTCGTCTCCAATGGCGGTCGCTTGCTGCTCAATACCACGCTGAATGCGGGAGGTGCCGACAGTCGTTCTGACATGTTGGTGGTCGACTCGATCGCGACCGGTAGCGGCGGCGCCACGGGGCTTGCGGTGCGCAATGTCGGCGGGCAGGGCGCGGTGACGCAGGGCAACGGTATCGCGGTGGTCGAGGCGCTCAACAACAGCGCCGGGGCCGGTGATGCCAATGCGTTTCGCCTGGCGAGCCGCGTGGTCGCCGGGCCGTATGAGTATCGCCTGCAGCAGGGCGGCGATGATGGCAGTGCGCGCAACAGTTGGTTCCTGCGTTCCGACGCGCCCGTGCCGGATGGGCCGCCAGAGCCGCCTGCGCCTCCGACGCCTCCAGATCCGGATCCAACGCCCGATCCCGACCCGACGCCAGACCCCGATCCAACACCTGCACCTTCACCTGCCCCGGTGCCCAACTATCGCCCGGAAGTTTCTCTGTACGGTGCGGTACCCGCATTGGCGCTGGTTTACGGCCGGACGATGGTCGACACCCTGCACGAGCGCGTGGGCGAAGAACGCCTGAACGCCGGCGATCCACTGCCCAAGGAAGATGAATCGACGACGACACCGTCCATGGGCTGGGGCCGGGTGATTTATCGCAGCGGCAAGCAGGATGGCGATCGCAAAAACGCCCTGGGCAACACACCGGAATATAACTATGACCTGACAGCGTTTCAGGTCGGTACTGACCTCTATCGCAAGGTCAGAACTGACGGCAGTCATGAGCAGGCCGGTATCTCGCTGTCGGCGGGCACCATCGACGCGGGCGTCAGCCATTACACCCGTCGCAACGCCGGGGAAGACACCTTGCGTGCTTATGGTTTGGGCGCCTACTGGACGCACTTCGGCCCGTCGGGCTGGTATCTGGATGGCGTGTTCCAGGTCAATCGCTTCGACGTCGAAGCCAAACCGAGCAATTTGCCGAAACTGAAAACCCGTGGCTGGGGCTACACCGCTTCGCTGGAGAACGGCTACCCGTATGAGTTCGACAAAAACTGGTACATCGAACCGCAATTGCAGGCGATCTACAGCTACGTCGACCTCGATAGCAGCGACGACGCCGGCGCAAAAATCCGCTTCCGCGACGTCGACTCATTGATTGGCCGCGCGGGTGTGCGCATCGCCAAGGATTGGGACACCGAGGGCGTCGACAAAAGCGTACGACGCACCAATGCGTGGATTCGACCGAGTGTGTGGCACGAATTCAAAGGGCAGCCGAAGACCGAGTTTTCTTCGGAGACGGGTTACATCCCGTTCGAGTCGGATATTCAGGGCACGTGGGGCGAAGTGAATGTCGGGGTGGACTATCAGGCGAATCGGCGTACGACGTTTACCGCTTCGGCGGGGTATCGCCAAGGGTTTGATGGCGACAGTCATGGGTATGACGCGATGCTAGGGTTCAAGATTAATTTTTAGCGTACACCCACTGTGGGAGCGGGCTTGCTCGCGAAAGCGGTCGTCCTGCAACAATGATGCTGAATGTGCTATCGCCTTCGCGGGCAAGCCCGGCTCCCACAGGGGGCTGCGTCGTACACAAAATCCGCCTACATCACATAACTGTAGGAGCCGAGCTTGCTCGCGAAAGCGGTGTGTCTGCCACGGAGGTGTCGAGCCTGCCGCCGTTATCGCGGGCAAGCCCGGCTCCCACAGGATCCTGCGTCGTACACAAAGTCGGGCTGCTTCACAAAACTGTAGGAGCCGAGCTTGCTCGCGAAAGCGGTGTACCTGCCACAGAGATGCCGTACCTGCCTCCGTCTTCGCGGGCAAGCCCGGCTCCCACAGGGGGCTGCGTCGTACACAAAATCCGCCTACACCACATAACTGTAGGAGCTGAGCTTGCTCGCGAAAGCGGTGTGTCTGCCACGGAGGTGTCGAGCCTGCCGCCGTTATCGCGGGCAAACCGGCTCCCACAAGGTGCTGCGTCGTACACAAAATCCGCCTACACCACATAACTGTAGGAGCCGAGCTTGCTCGCGAAAGCGGTGTGTCTGCCACGGAGGTGTCGAGTCTGCCTCCGTCTTCGCGGGCAAGCCCGGCTCCCACAGGGGGCTGCGTCGTACACAAAATCCGCCTACACCACAAAACTGTAGGAGCCGAGCCTGCTCGCGAAAGCGGTGTACCTGCCACGGAGGTGTCGAGCCTGCCGCCGTCATCGCGGGCAAGCCCGGCTCCCACAGGGTGCTGCGTCGTTCACAAAATCCGGCTACACCACAAAACTGTAGAGCTGAGCTCGCTCGCGAACGCGGTAGACCTGCCACAGAGATGCCGAGCCTAGACCGGATCTGGCGGCGCGGGTGCTGTGATCAGCCCTTGTACGGCAGGTTGCGCATGGTCACCAGCGCCGTGGCGCAAAGCGTTTCCTTGCCATCCTTGACCGCAAACAGATCAGCCGCCGCCACGGTGGTGTTGTTCGACGCATTGATCACCCGCCCTCGGGCGAGCAGTTTTTCGCCGTCGGCCGGGGCGATCAACTTGACCGTGAAATCCGTGGTCATGTTGATCCAGCCCGGCGGCAGCAATGTGCCCGCCGCCGAACCGCCGGCAAAGTCCGCCAGCGCACCAATGATCCCGCCCTGAAAAAAACCATTGTGCTGAGTGAGTTCTTTGCGCGTCGGCTGCTCGATTTCGCAGTGACCGGGTTTGAGGTAGTTGAAGTGAAAACCCAGCAGTTTCGCCGCCGGCATGCTGAGCACAGCGGCGGGCACGTGCTTGTCGTAATCGGGGTTGCTGGCGGTGAAATCTTCCATGGTATTGATCCTTGTCGTGACATGAGTCACTGGGTATAGCGGTTCGCCGGCAGAAACCAAGGTTCGTGCGGGTTAATAAGGCTTTTGAATATCCTCCGATAACGCGATGCGGTGGGTTACGCCTGCGTTGAAGGCTTTGAGGAAACGCCGTTCGTGATCGGCACTGGGCAACAGGCAGGTGTCGTACTTGCCGAACAGTCGATAGCGATTGCGCGCGATGCGGTCGTAGGCCCAATCGCGCAACACGCGCGGGAAGATGCGCAGCAGTCTTAGCGGTTGCCAGCGCCCGGGCAACTGGCTGATGACTTCGAAAAAAGCCTCCGAACGTTCCCAATAATGCCGGTCACGAATCACCGCCATGGTGTCGAACTGATCAATCGGCAACCCCGCCCATGCCAGCAGCGCCTGACCCTCGGGCGATTGCACCGCCGCCAGCCGCACGCGGCGTTGCTGATCATGACGAATCAAGAAACGCGCCCAGCCGTTGCACAGTTTGCACACGCCATCGAACAGCACCACGGTTTCACCGGGTTGCAGCAAGGGCGCGGGGGTAGGGCGGGTTTCTGTGGCAGGCATAGGGGCTGATTCTTGGCAGAGGGGCACGTCGGATCATAGCCGGGTGTTGGGTGAATCAAAAGATCGCAGCCTTCGGCAGCTCCTACTTGGATCGGCATCTAACCCTTTGGGGGTACTCCCTCAGCGTGATAGGAAGTTTCGCCACGATCCGCATACTGGTCGCACCTTTGACAAAGCCTTGCTTCCTGGCCAGGACGCTATATTCCGAAAGGTCTGACAATGAAACTAGAACTCGTACAGCTGGCAGGACGCGATGGCGATGTCGCGCACAATCTGCAACGCATTTTGCAAACGATCGCCGACTGCCAGCCGGGCACCGACATCGTGGTGTTTCCCGAGGCGTACCTCACCGGTTTTCTCGGCCATGACAACATTGCCCGACTCGCTGAAAACCTCAGCGGGCCAAACGTGCAGACGATTTGCACCGCCGCCCGCGAACGCGATATCGCGGTGGTGGTTGGCCTGATCGAACGCGACGGCGAGCGCCTCTACAACACCACACTGTTCATCACCCCAGAAGGCATTGCCCTGAGTTATCGCAAAACCCATCTATGGGTTGGCGAGCCTGAATTGGTGTTACCCGGCGACCGCTTCGCCACCGTGCAATGGCGCGGCGTGCGCATCGGTTTGTTGATTTGCTACGACATCGAATTCCCGGAAAGCGCCTGCGCACTGGCCGCGCTCGGCGCCGAACTGATCCTGATCACCGACGGCAACATGCAGCCCTACGGCCACGTTCACCACACCGCCGTGGCCGCCCGAGCTCAGGAAAATCAGCTGTTCGCCGCCATGGTCAATCGCGTCGGCGATGGCGTTGGCGAAGTGTTTGCCGGCGGCAGCACCGTCGTCGATCCCTTCGGCCAGCGCCTTTTCGAAGCCGGCGCGGAGGAATGCCGGCATGTCATCGAACTGGACATGACGCGCATCGCCCCGGCCCGCGCGCTCTACGACTATCGCGCCGAGAAACGTTTGAAACTCGCCGCTGACATCACCGAACACCCGGACGGTCGCCGCGAGCTGCTGATCCCCTGAACCTTGCGCTATCCATAACAACAATGTCGCGGCGAACGGCCAAGCGATGGCCGATTCCCCAGGAGCTCCTATGAAACTCAAGCGTTTGCTGCACCTTGGCGTGTTCACCGTTTGCGGCTTGGTGGCGGCCGTCAGTTCGGCGCAGGGCCCCACGGTGAACTTCTACAACTGGTACGACTTCATCGCGCCGGAAGCGCCAAAAGACTTCGAGAAAGAAACCGGCACACCGATGCTGCTCGACACCTTCGACAGCGCCGATGTCATGCAAAGCAAGTTGATGGTCGGCCGCAGCGGCTACGACGTGGCTGTGGTGACCAACAGCGCGTTGCCCAACCTGATCAAGGCCGGCGTCTTGAAGGAGCTCGACAACAGCCAGTTGAGCAATCGCTCGAACCTCGATCCGGACATTCTCGCCAAGGTCGCGCAAAACGATCCCGGCAACCGCTACTCGATCCCGTATCTGTGGGGCACCACGGGGATTGGTTATGACGTCGATCAGGTGAAGAAAATCTTCGGTGACGAGACACCAGCGGATTCCTGGGATCTGATCTTCAAGGAAGAAAACATCAAGAAGCTCAGCCAGTGCGGCGTGGCGATGCTCGACTCGCCGAGCGAGATCATCCCGATCACCTTGCACTACCTCGGCCTGCCGCCGGACAGCACCAACCCCGCCGACTACGAAAAAGCCGAAGCGCTGCTGCTGAAAATCCGCCCTTACATCACCTATTTCGACTCGTCACGCTTCATCACCGATCTGGCCAACGGCAACATCTGCGCGGTGGTCGCCTGGTCGGGCGGCGTGTACGACGCGAAAACCAGCGCCGAGCGGGCGAAGAATGGCCGACAACTGGCCTATCGCATTCCGCGCGAAGGCTCGTCGGTGTGGATTGAAAACCTGGTGTTGCTGAAGGATGCGCCGCACCCGGAGCAGGGCATGCAATTCATCAATTACATGCTGCGCCCCGAGGTCATTGCGAAAAGCACGAACTACCTGAGCTATCCGAATGGCAACAAAACGGCGCTGGCCTTCGTCAATGAGAACCTGCGGAACAATCCGGACATCTATCCGCCGGCCGCGACACTGGCGACGCTGTTTCCTTCACAGCCATTGCCGCTGAAGATCGAACGGGTGCGTACGCGGGTGTGGAGCAAAGTTAAAAGCGGCACTTAAGGCTCGTCATCTGGTGAGGGAGCAGACTCCCTCACCACCGTTACTGTGTTGTCCTTTGAGTCGCGGGATGGTTGGCGATGCCCTCTACATCGGCGGCGCCATCCGCGATCCGCGCCGTAATCCACTCACGACTATACGCCAGCACACTCTTCGCAAACGCTGTCGGAAAGTGAATGAAACCGTGCGGCGAGGATGGGAGCAGGTACACCTCGACCGGCGCCGATTTGATCCAGCGTTCAGCGATGTCGAGCGTGTCGTCACGCAGAGGATCCAGTTCACCGGCAAACAGCAACGCCGGCGGCATGCCGCTGAAATCGCCGTAGAGCGGTGAAAGTGGCGACTGTCGGCGTTGTTCATCGCTCATGTCCGGCGTCAGCATGCGCAGCGCTTCAACCATCCCCGGCCCGTCCAGCACCAGCGTATCTGCCCGCGCATTGCGCACACTCGGCGTTCCCGTCAGGTCATAAACGCCGTAGTACAACAGCGCCCCGCAGATTCGTTGCAGCAATGGCGGTGACTGTTTCAGTGCCAGCAAAGTCGCTGCCGCCAGATGACCGCCCGCCGATTCGCCGACGACGATAACCGGCAGGTCGGCAAACTCGTCCTCATTGAGCAACCAGCGTGCGGCATTTAGACAGTCCTCGAGCAGGCCTTCAATCGGCGTCGACACGGCCAGACGATAATCGACCGACACCACCGCGACGTCGCAGGTGTTGACCATGGCGATGTTGAAGTTGTCGTTCATCTGCGCGTTGCCGATGACCCAGCCGCCGCCATGAAAATCCAGCACCACACCTTTCGGCTGGCCTTTGGGGCGGATGATCCGAACCGGCACCGCTACGCTGCCGCCCTCAATCAGTTTTCGCTCAGCGGTAAGCCCATGCTCGCGCAATTTAGCAGCACCGCCGCCGACCTGACTCACCCGCAACAACGCCTGAATCAGCCTCGGCGTAAGCCGATTACGAATGCGAAAACGCGGCAACCAGGCGAGTTTTTTATTGAAGGCGTGCACCTCCGCCAACTCCCGCTCGCCCTGCGGCCACGGTGCTTTTCGAGTCAACCTGAAGCCGCCCATCAACGGTTATTACGCAGAATGGAGAAATTCAGCGCCGCCGCCACGCACAACCACACGAGGTACGGAAACAGGATCAACCCAGTGATCACATCCAGCCGCAGCGCCATCACCACCATTACCGCCACCACCAGCCACAGCAACACCAGAATCACCATCGCCGCCAACACCTGATGCGCGCCAAAGAACACCGGCGTCCACAGCGTATTCAACGCGATCTGCGCCGCCCACAACGCCAAAACCACCTGACTGCCAGGAATCAGCGTCAAGCGGTAACCGGCCCAGGCCAGCAACAGATAAATCACCGTCCAGGCCAGCGGAAATGCCCAGTTGGGCGGGGTGAAACGCGGTTTGTTCAGCGACGCATACCATTCGCCCGGTTTGAAAATCACACCGGTGGTTGCCGCCGCCGCGCAGGCCAGAAGAAAAATGAACAGAGTCATCGCCAGTCCTTAGCTGTGATCAGCTGGTTAGGGGAGGAGGGCCGAGTTGGCCGTGTTAGAGAGAAGACGCCTGGCGTGGCGAAAAGTTTGGAATTGTCTGCGGTTCAAGCACTGGCGGGTCAGCTACGCTCAGCGCAGCAGCGAATTTTGGCGAGGATAAAATGGACTTCATCCTGGATTTGATAGCCTATCGCATCGGCGTATTTGTGCTGAGATTGCTCAGTGGTGGTCGCTTCATGGGCGAGAGTGGATTTGCGTGGGGCTGGGCGGTGGCGGTGGGCGGGGTGATTCTGATCGCGCCATTCGTGGCGTTTATCGCGTTGCTCATTCATTACAGTGGCCCGTAGCGCTTGTCGGCTACGGGCCATTCCCGCTTAATCCTGATCCATGGCCTCGGCAATCCCTTGATCCTCACCGAGGAACCCACCGCTCTGATGGTGCCAAAGCCGTGCATAAATGCCGTTTTTGGCGAGCAGTTCGGTGTGGGTGCCTTGTTCGATGATGCGCCCGTCGTCCATGACAATCAGTCGATCCATCGCCGCAATGGTCGACAGTCGGTGGGCAATGGCGATGACGGTTTTGCCTTCCATCATTTTGTCGAGGCTTTCCTGAATGGCCACTTCGACTTCCGAGTCCAGCGCGCTGGTGGCTTCGTCGAGTAGCAGGATCGGCGCGTTCTTGAGCATCACTCGGGCAATCGCTACGCGTTGACGCTGGCCGCCAGACAGCTTGATGCCACGCTCACCGACCAGGGTGTCGTAGCCGCTGTGACCCTGGCGATCGCTCAGTTGACTGATGAACTCATCGGCCTGCGCGTTGGCGGCGGCAGTGCGAACTTGCGCATCGGTGGCATCGGGGCGGCCATAGGCGATGTTGTCGCGAATCGAGCGGTGCAGCAGGGATGTGTCCTGCGTGACCATGCCGATGGCGCTGCGCAGGCTGTCCTGGGTGACGTGCGCGATGTCTTGCCCGTCGATGCGGATCTGGCCTTTGTCGACATCATAGAAGCGCAGCAGCAAGTTGATCAGCGTGGATTTACCGGCGCCGGAGCGACCGACCAGACCGATTTTTTCGCCCGGACGAATGTTCAGGCTCAGGCCATCGAGCACTTGGCGTTCGCCGTTGTAGTTGAAGCTGACGTTGTCGAACGTGACCGCTCCGCCGGAGGTGACCAAACCCTTCGCGTCCTGCGCATCCTGCACTTTCGGGCTGCGCGTGAAAGTGGCCATGCCGTCCTGCACGGTGCCGATGCTTTCGAACAACGCGGTCATCTGCCACATGATCCAGTGCGACATGCCGTTGATGCGCAAGGCCATGGCGATGATCGCCGCCACGGCACCGGTGCCGATTTCGCCCAAGTGCCACAACCACAGCGCATAGCCGCCGGCGCTCATGATCAAGCCGACGACCAATGCCTGGTTGACGATCTCGAACTGGCTGACCAGGCGCATCTGACGAAAACCGGTCTGTTTGAAATCTTCCATCGCCGCGCGCGCGAAGTGCGCTTCACGGTTGGAGTGGGAGAACAGTTTTACCGTGGTGATGTTGGTGTAGGCATCGGAAATACGGCCGGTCATCGACGAGCGTGCATGTGCCTGTTCCTGGCCGACTTTGCCCAGACGCGGGACGAAATAGACCATGGCCAGGCCAAACAACGCGATCCAGCCAACGAACGGCAGCATCAGTTTCAATGCAAACCCGCCGGCCAGCGCGATGATCGCGATGAAATACACGCCGATGCCGGGAAGAATTTCGATCAGGGTGAACAGCACGTCACGCACGGCCAACGCGGTCTGCATCACCTTGGTGGTGACCCGGCCGGAGAACTCATCGGAAAAGAACGAAAGGCTCTGCCGCAGCATCAGCCGGTGGAAATCCCAACGCAGGCGCAGCGGCAAATTGATCGCCAGAATCTGGTGCTGCACCATCGTGCGCAGCGCGACCAGGCCGATGCTCGCCACCATGACGATGCCCATGCCCCACAACACGCGGGTTTCCTGCGCACCGGCTTCGCCACCAGCCTTCCAGGTCGAGAGCAGATCGACGACCTGACCGAGGAACGAAAACAGCCAAGCTTCGTAGATCGACACTGCGGCACTGAGCAGCGCAAACAGCAGGATATAGCCGCGCGCGCCGCGAGTGCAGGCCCAAAGGAACCGCGCCAGACCTGCGGGTGGTGGCGGTACTTCGTCTGGGGGGAAGGGGTCGAGTCTTTTTTCAAAAGCGCGAAGCATGGTGGTTTCCGAAACGATAAAGATGAGGGCGATTTTGCCACTTTAAGACTGCATCAGGGTCGGAAGCCGTCATTTACCGATGACTGATTTCGACCCCGACGCAGTGTGGCGCCTAATGGAGATGCCCGTTGCGCTGACCCTCAGGCGCGCTTTGGCAGTTTCCAGTTCGGCCGGATGAAGTGGCAGGTGTAGCCATTCGGGATACGTTCGAGGTAATCCTGATGCTCAGGTTCCGCCTCCCAGAATGGCCCCGCTGGTTCGATTTCAGTAACGACGCGGCCCGGCCACAGTTTTGATGCGTCGACATCGGCAGCGGTGTCTTCGGCAGTGTCGCGTTGCGCTTCGCTGAGGTAATAGATCGCCGAACGATAGCTCGGGCCGAGGTCGTTACCCTGACGGTTCGGCGTGCTCGGGTCGTGGATCTGGAAGAAAAATTCAAGAATCTGCCGATAGCTGATCACCGCCGGATCGAAGATGATCTCGATGGCTTCGGCGTGGTTGCCGTGATTGCGGTAAGTGGCGTTCGGCACGTCGCCGCCGGTGTAACCGACCCGCGTTTGCAACACGCCCGGATAACGCCGCAGCAGATCCTGCATGCCCCAGAAGCAGCCGCCGGCGAGAAGGGCAGTTTCGGTTTGAGTGGTCATGTCAGTGCTTCCTCTTGAGGGCATTGGTGTCTGCGTAGTTATGAGGGCGGGTTGGCGGATTCCAAGGAAAAAGGCACGGATTAGTTTTCCGTTCTTTCGACGGCGCTCACAAAGTGGTGCTCATCAACCCGCCGACAACACCGCTGCCGATCACGACCAGCCACGCGGGAAGCCGCCAAAACATCAACGCGATCAGGGCTGCCAGCGCCAGTCCGAAGTCTTCAAGCGTGAAAATGGCGTTCGTCCAGACGGGGTCGTACAGCGCCGTCAACAGCAAGCCGACCACGGCCGCATTGATCCCGGCAAGCGCAGCCCGCGTGCGCACGCTGCGTCGCAAGCGCTCCCAAAAAGGCAAAACCCCCGCGATCAATAAAAAGGACGGGGCGAAGATCGCCAGCAAGCAAAGCAGGCCGCCTGTCCAGCCGGAAGGTGTCTGGTTCATCGACGCTCCCAGAAACGCTGCGAACGTAAACAATGGGCCTGGAACCGCCTGAGCAGCCCCATAACCGGCAAGAAAGGTTTCATTACTGACCCAGCCGGGCGGCACCACCTCGGCTTGCAGTAGCGGCAAAACCACATGCCCGCCGCCGAATACCAGAGAGCCTGTGCGGTAGAAGGCGTCGATCATTGCCACGCTTCTGTCAGCGGTCAGTCCGGCTAACAGTGGCAGGCCAAACAGCAGTGCAAAAAATAGCGTCAGCCAGATTGCGCCGGACTTGCGGCTGATCGGAATTGGCAGTAAATCGTGCGCATCGCTTGGCCCGGGTTTGCACAGCATCACACCGGCAATTCCGGCAATGACGATCACGCTGACCTGTCCCCACGCAGACGGTTCAAGCATGGCGCCACACGCAGCAGTAACCATGAGAGCGATGCGCGTGAAATCAGGGCAGAGGTTTTTCGCCATGCCCCAGACCGCTTGGGCAACGACCGCGACAGCGACCACTTTGAGGCCGTGAAGGGCGCCGGGCCCAAGCGCGTCGGCATAACGGGAAACACCCAAGGCGAACAAAATCAGAAGAACGGCCGACGGCAACGTGAAGCCGGCCCACGCCGCCAGCGCTCCGCGATAGCCAGCGCGGGACATGCCCAATGCGATGCCCACCTGACTACTGGCCGGTCCTGGCAGAAACTGGCAGAGCGCTACCAGATCGGCATAACTGCGTTCACTCAGCCAGTGTCGTTTTGTGACGAACTCATGGTGGAAGTAACCCAAATGCGCGATGGGGCCCCCGAATGAGGTCAAGCCGAGGCGCAAGAAGATTGCCAGCACCGACCAGGCACTGCTGCGCGTTTCGTTAAAGGGTTGGGCCATTAATACGGTTACTCAGCAGGTTGCCCAGAGCTTTTTTCAAAGGTGTCTTCCTTGAGTGGAGCGTTTTCAGATGTTTTGAGGGTGAAGGGGCCAGCCGCGCCACCACAAACCTACTGTTTAGCAACCGGTATCTCGTCGAGGGCGCGATAAATCGGCAGCCCCAGTTGCACAGCCAGTTCTTCGATCAGATCGGCGCTCCCGGAGGTACCACCAACATGCAAAACCCCATCGCAGCGCTGCAACAGCGTCTTCGCATAGTCGCGATAAACCTCGCCACCCAAGCCTGTCGACGCCACCAACGGAAAATGCCCGGCCTGCAGCAACTCGCTACCAGTGGCCAGCGCTACCCGATCATCTGAACCACACACCACAATCGTCCGTGCCAGCGACGTCGGCATCACTTGCTTGAGGTACTGCAAAAGCATGATGGTCTTGCCATCCATGATCCGCCCGTCATCAATCATCGCCAGTGCTTCGGCAAACGGCAACTCCAGTACCTCGATGTCTTCGCCTTCCTCGGCCAGACCACCGCCATCGCTGATGCGATCCTGCGGCTGATACTCACCGACAAAAAAATGCAGGCGTTCAGTCACCGAGCCGGGGCTCATGAACGCTTCGTAGACCTTGCGCACCGATTGCACGCGATAGCCGGTTTCCTCTTCGGCCTCAAGGCGCACGCGCTCTTCAGGGCTGGCGTCATCCAGCAAACCGGCAGCTGTTTCGATCAGGTAGCCGTCATGGCCGTTGACGAACGTCGGGATGCGGAACTGACGGATGAGAATGACGGTGCGCTTAGCCAAATTATAGAGACCGATCGTGGCGCCATTGCCGCGATCGTAGACCTCGCGGGTGAGCGCCTGCCAGCTGCCGTCACGGCGTTGCAGTTCGAAATCGATTTTCTTCAGGATGTACCAGTTGTCCGAGAGCAGATGCTGAGCGACGATGCGCACATTGCGGTGATTCATGAACAAGCAGCCTTGCTGGAAATTTATGAATTAATAGCATACGTCTGCACGAACTTCGCTAATCGGGAGACACGCCTTGCACAGCCCCGTTGAGCAGGATGAGTTCGACGGCTTGATCGATGCTCAGTTGCGCCGTATCAACCGTCAGTGGTGCTGGCGACCAGGGTTCATAGTCATGATCAAGGACCGATTGCCACGAGGGTGGGATCAACCCCGGAACATCTGACTGCCGCTGTTCAACGCGCCGGCGGTGCTCTTGCGGGTCTGAGCAGATCACTTCGATATTCAGCAGCGCAGCGTTAGCACGGGCGGCAACATCGGCCCACGTTTGTCTGCTTTCTGCCACAGGATTGACGCAGTCGACGATGACAGTGTGACCCGGCCGAAGATTGCCTAGCGCCAGTTCAAGCGCAACAAAATAACCACTGCGGCCGACATCGCCTGCGAGAACGTCGGCGTTACGGATAGCTTGTTCAATCGTATCAATCCTCAGGTACGTGGCTTTTAACCGCGTCGCGACAGATTTGGCGAGGGTCGTTTTGCCGGTGCCGGGCAAACCGCTGAACACAATAAGCATGGGGAGCTCCTCAGCGTTGACTCAGCCATTCTTCGCGACTGATTTCCCAAAGATCCCGGGGCCAGCGGCCGCTGACGAAGTTACCTTCATCGCTGCCAATCAGGCGCATGCCGCTGCGTTCGGAGAGCCGGCGCGAGGCGATATTGGGCGCTGCTTTCGGCACCCGCATGAGCGGGCGATTCAAGGTTTCGAACCAATAATCGGTGACGGCGGCGCAGGCTTCGGTCATCAAGCCTTGACCGTGCCATGCCGGCGCGAGCCAGAGCCCACGGTTGTTGTCCTGCTCATCCATCAGGCTGATGTTGCCGATCAATTGTTCAGGTGCCGATTTCAGCCGCAGCGACCAATGCCACTCCTTGCCAGCGGCCATCGCCGGCAATGCAATGTCGCGCAGGTAGGTGAGGGCGCCGTCGGCGGGGTAGGGCCAAGGGACGAGGGCGTTCAGGTAACGCACCACTTCCCAGTGCGCAAATTGCTGCTGCACGGCATCAGCGTCGGCCAGTTCCAGCGGACGCAGGATCAGCCGTTCGGTGTACAACGTCGGTATCTCTTCCATAATCGTGCCGCCTCCTTGAGCATTGCTAATGAACGCCCAAGGCTAACCCATCTTTACCAGGTCGCGGCAGTGGCTTTCGGCAAACTCAGCTTGCCGCTGTCGACAAAACGCATGGTGCCGAACAAGCCGCCGGCGAGTTTGCCGCGCAGCACGTACGGCAGATTGTCGAGGGTTTGCGTCTGGCTGAGGCCGAGGGTTTGGCGCAGTACCGAGAACGCGGAAATGCTCACCGGAACGCTGACGATGGTTTCGGAGAAGCGCGGAATCGTGCCGCTCTGATCGCTCACGCCGGAGGCCAGTGAATGGCCGTTGACTTCCAGATCGAGGGCGATGCCGTTGTAGTCGATGGCGGTTTCGTTGGGGTTCTGCACGCGGATCTTGATCGCGAAGCGCACTTCCAGATCCTGGCTCGGCAACGGTTCGAGGCCGACCACGTTGATGTTTACCGGATCTCGGTTGGGAAACAGCGCGCAGGCACTGAGGGACAGCAACAGTAACGACAGAATGACGGCGTGGACGCGGCGCATAAACGGTCTCTCAACAAAAAAGGGCTGAACCGTTGCCGGTGCAGCCCTTTCTGTTAAAGGCCGGACGTCAGCGGTTCAACTGTGCGACAGCCGCCGGTTGGCCAGGTTCAGCTTTGGACGGCATGTCCGGGTTTTCCATGACCTGAAGAATAGAAGCTTCCGGGTCGAAATCGTCTTCTTCCAGCTCGATGAATTCTTCCGGCAGGAAGACGTTCAGCACGATAGCGCACAACGCACCGACGGTGATTGGCGATTCGAAGATGTTGCGCAGCGCTTGCGGCAGCTCACGCAGCACCTCCGGCACAGCGGCAATGCCCAGGCCCATGCCGAGGGAAATCGCCACGATGAGCATGTTGCGACGGTGCAGGCCGGCTTCGGCGAGGATCTTGATCCCGGCCACCGCGACGGTGCCGAACATCACCAGCTCAGCGCCGCCGAGCACCGGTTTTGGCATCAATTGCAGCACCGCGCCGATCATCGGGAACAGCCCGAGCAGCACCAGCAGACCGGCGATGAAGAAGGCGACATAGCGGCTGGCGACGCCGGTGAGCTGGATCACGCCGTTGTTCTGCGCGAAGGTCACCATCGGCATGCTGTTGAACACCGCCGCCATGGCCGAGTTGAGGCCATCGGCGAGCAGGCCGGACTTGATCCGGCGGATGTACAGCGGGCCTTTGACCGGTTGGCGCGAGATCATCGAGTTGGCGGTCAGGTCGCCGGCAGCTTCGAGCGGCGATACGAGGAAAATCACCGCGATCGGCACGAACGCGACCCAGTCGAAATTGAAACCGTACTTGAACGGCACCGGCACGCTGACCAGCGGCACTTCTGGCATCGAAGCGAAATCGACGGTGCCCATCAGCCATGCAACGAAGTAACCGAGGGTCAGGCCGATAACGATCGCGCCGAGGCGCAGGAACGGCACGTCAACGCGGTTCAACACGACGATGGTGCCGATCACCAGCGCGGCCAGAAACAGATGGCTGGACGCGCCCAAGTCCGCCGCGCCGAAACCGCCGGCAATGTCGGTCATCGCCACTTTGATCAACGACAGGCCCATCAAGGTGATGATGGTGCCGGTGACCACCGGGGTGATCAGCATGCGCAATTTGCCGATGAACTGGCTGAGCGCAACCTCGATGAACGCGGCGAAGAAGCACACGCCGAAGATCGTCGAGAGGATTTCATCGGTGCCGCCGCCGCGCGCCTTGACCATGAAGCCGGCGCTGAGAATCACGCTGATAAACGAGAAACTGGTGCCTTGCAGGCACAACAATCCGGAACCGACCGGGCCGAAACGCTTGGCCTGGACGAACGTGCCGAGGCCGGAGACGAACAGCGCCATGCTGATCAGGTAGGGAATTTCGCTTTGCAGACCGAGGGCGCCGCCCATGATCAGGGTTGGCGTGATGATGCCGACGAAGCTCGCCAGCACGTGTTGCAGCGCGGCGAACACGGTGGCGGTGAGGTGCGGACGGTCGTTGAGACCGTAGATCAAGTCGTTGTTGCGCGGGGCTTTTTCAGAGGCGGTCATGGTGATTTATGCGCCGCGAGGCGGGGCCGGGTCAGAAAATGGAGGCGCAGGATGCCGCAAGAGCGCGGCGAGGGCAACGAGCAAAAATTGCCTGAAAGGTCAGGTTTTATTGGGTGTTGTAGCCAAATCCCTGTAGGAGCTGTCGAGTGAAACGAGGCTGCGATCTTTTGATCTTGAATGGCAAAGTCAAAAGATCGCAGCCTTCGGCAGCTCCTACAGGGGGTTGAAGGCAGCCAATAGGTCTTCTTCGAAGGCTTTCTGCGCATCCCCCGGTACCTGCGCCCGGTGCCGTGCCAGGTGAAACGCCACATCAAAACTCAACTCACCTTCACGCACCGGTCGCAATAAACCCTTGTCCTGTAAACCCCGCGCATAGTGATCCGGCAAATACCCCACGTGCTTGCCCGACAAAATAAACGCCAATGTGCCTTCAACCTGCTCAGATCGCGCCGAACACACCTTGCCCTGAAACGGCTCGTCACTGCGCAGAAACCGGTACGGATGATCGACCCGATCGCACGCCGCCAGTGCCGCATCGCTGGGCGCATCGTCGGTGAACAGTGGATGCCCCGCCGCGCAATACAAATGCTGGGTTTCGCTGAACAACTCGTGATAGTCGAACGCACTTTGCACCTGCGAAAAATAACCGATCGCCAGATCCAGCCGCTGCCGCAACAACAAGCGCTCCATCTCGCCGGGCATCGCGCTGATCACTTCGATGCGCACCGACTCATCACGCTCGCGAAAGCGCCGAATGGCCTCGGCCACCCGTTGCAGCACCGATTGATCGACCGCTTCAGAAATACCCAGCCGCACTTCACCAATCAAACGTCCGGCGACGCCGTTGGATTGATGGCGAAAGGTTTCAATGGATTCAAACAGTGTGCGCGCGGCGATCAGCAGTTGCTCGCCCTTGGGCGTCACGCCGAAACCACCCTTGCCACGGCTGCACAGACGATAGCCGAGGCGGGTTTCGAGCTTGGCCATTTGCTGACTGATGCTCGACTGGCTGAGGCCCAACTCACCCTGCGCCGCGCTGAAACCGCCGCACTCGACCACGCTGACAAACAGGCGCAACAGCTGCAAATCGACATCGTGGAGCTGACCGAGCATCACATTACTCCGCAATAAAGTCAGGATAACTATTCAGGTATTTTTCTAATGTATCCGACGGCGCACGCTGCAACCACTTCCCTCGGTCAGGTGTGCGTCATGGCTCCCATGTTCAAGCTGTGTTTCCCCGCGTTGCTGTTTACCGTTGTCAGCATGGCTCAAGCCGAGGACAAGACCCTCAACCTCTACAGTTGGGCCGATTACGTGCCGCCGCAGACGCTGCAACGCTTCGAGCAGGAAACAGGTATTCACGTGCGTTACGACACGTTCGATACCTCCGAAGTGCTCGAAACCAAACTGCTCACCGGCGGCAGCGGTTATGACGTGGTGGTGCCGTCGTCCAGCGTGCTGGCCCGTGGATTAGCCGCGGGGGCGCTGAAAGAAATTCCTCACGAAGGGCTCAAGGGTTACGCCAACCTCGATCCGGATTTGTTGACGAAACTGGCGGCCGTTGACCCCGGCAATCGTTACGCCGTGCCGTACACCTGGGGCACGCTCGGATTGGGCATGAACGTCGAAGCGGTGAAAAAACGCTTGCCGGACGTGCCGCTGAATAGCCTCGATCTACTGTTCAAACCGGAGTACGCCGCCAAGCTCAAAGACTGCGGCATCGCGATTCTTGATTCGCCGCAGGAAGTCATCGGCCTCGCGCTGCACTACCTCGGCAAAGATCCGTACAGCACCGACAAAGCTGATCTGGCCGCCGCCGAAGCGCTGCTGCAAAAACTGCAACCGTCAGTGCTGTATGTCGCCACGGGTCGGCAGATCAGCGATCTGGCCAACGGCACAGTCTGCCTCGCGCTGACCTACAACGGTGACGCGAGCATGGCGGCGGATCAGGCGCACAAGGCCAACAAGCCGTTCGAAGTCGCTTACCGCATTCCCAAGGAGGGCACGCTGATCTGGCAGGACAACCTGGCCATCCCCAAGGACGCGCCACACCCTGAAGCTGCGCGGGCGTTCATCGAATTCATGCTGCGTCCGGACTCGGTCGCCGAGCTGACCAACACGCTGTTTTTTGCCACCGCCAACCAGGCAGCGACGCCGCTGGTGGATGAAGCGGTACGCAACGATCCGGACATCTATCCGCCGGCCAATGTGCGCGAGCTGCTCTACGCCGACCGCAGCATGAGCCTCAAAGACATGCGTCAGCGCACGCGTCTGTGGACCACTTTCCGTAGCCACCAGTAACGATAAAAAAAGGAGCACTCCGATGGACGTGCCGATGCTCAACGACCAAGCCCTGACGCGCGACAGCCTGTATGGCACCTCTGCCGAAAGCACTTACGCCGGTATCACCAGTTTCATGCGCCGGCGTTACAGCCGTGACCTGCGCGGTGTTGATGTGGCGGTCAGCGGTGTGCCGTTCGACACCGCCACCAGCAACCGCCCGGGCGCACGTTTCGGGCCGCGCGGGATTCGTGCGGCGTCTACCGGGATTGCCTGGGAACGCCACTGGCCGTGGACGTTCGACCCGTTCGATCATCTGGCAGTGGTCGATTACGGTGACTGCGATTTCGATTACGGCTCGCCGCACAGCATCCCGGAAAGCATCGAGGCGCATGCCGAGCAGATTCTCGAATCCGGCGCGGCCATGCTCACTTTCGGCGGCGACCATTTCGTCAGCTATCCGCTGCTCAAGGCCCATGCGCGCAAGCACGGCACGCTGTCGCTGATCCACTTCGACGCGCACAGCGACACCTGGCCGGACGAGGAGGGCAAACGCGTCGATCACGGCACCATGTTCTGGCACGCCGCGAAGGAAGGTCTGGTGGATCCGGCGCGTTCGGTGCAGATCGGTTTGCGAACCACCAATGACGACACTCTGGGTTTTCAAGTGCTTGATGCGCGGCAAGTGCATCGGCGCGGTTGCGAGGCGATTGTCGAAGCGATCCGCGCACGGGTGGGCGATAACCCGGTGTATTTGACGTTCGACATCGATTGCCTTGATCCGGCATTTGCGCCTGGCACGGGTACGCCGGTGTGCGGCGGTTTGAGCACGGTGCAGGCGCTGGAGATTCTCGGCGGTTTGCGCGGGATCAATCTGGTGGGCATGGACGTCGTCGAAGTGGCCCCGGCCTACGATCACGCCGAAGTCACTTCACTGGCCGCCGCCACATTGGCCATGGAAATGCTTTGCCTCTACGCCGCGAAACACAAAGTAGACCTCTAACCGCAATTGCCTGTGTAGGAGCAGAGCTTGCTCGCGAAAGCGGCATATCAGTCGATGCATGAGTTGACTGAACCACCGCCTTCGCGAGCAAGCTCTGCTCCTACAAGGGTGTGTGGCGTTGAGGGTGTCAGGCCACTGGCATGATCGGCCGATCCAGCGTCTCCGGCCCGGTGTAGCGGGGTGCTGAACTGGCAATCGTCTCGAACGGCACGCCCGCCGGCACGCTACTCACACCCTCCAGCCGCGCCAGTTGTTCATCGCTCAGTTGCACCGCAAGCGCACCCAACGTCGCATCCAGTTGTTCACGGGTACGCGAACCCAGAATCGGGATCAGCGCCGTGGTCGAGCGCTTGGCTTTTTCGCGCAGCCAGGCAATCGCGACGTGAGTGGGGCTAACGCCGACCTCACTGGCAACCGCAAGCAAGGTGTCGAGCAAAGCCGTTTCCCGCGCGCTTTTTTCCGCATGCACCAGCATGCCGAGTTTGGCTGCGCGGTTGTTGTCATCGTTGCCGCGATACTTGCCGGTGAGGAAGCCGCCGCCCAGAGGCGACCAGAGTGTTGCGGCCAGTCCGAGTGCTTCGGCCATCGGCAGTAATTCCCGTTCGGCGGTGCGTTCGGCGAGGCTGTACTCGACTTGAATCGCAGCAATCGGCGCGAACCCGCGCACCTCTGCCAGCACGTCGGCGCGAGCGATGCGCCAGGCCGGGAAGTTCGACAAACCGGCGTAGTGAATCTTGCCGGCGCGCACCAGATCATCGAACCCGCGCAGGATCTCTTCCATCGGCGTCACGCCATCGCTGATGTGCGCCCAGAACAGATCGATGTGATCGGTCTTCAAGCGCTTCAGGCTTTCTTCGACGGCACGCACCATGTTTTTGCGGCTGTTGCCGGTGTGGGAAATACTGGCCGCCGGCGTGGTGCCCATGCTGTATTTGGTGGCGATGACCAGTCGATCGCGTTCCGGGGCGATGAACTCACTGAGCATCGACTCCGATTGCCCGCCCTGATAACCATTGGCGGTGTCGATGAAATTGCCGCCGGCCTCGAGGTAACCGTCGAAAATGCGTTTGGCTTCGTCACGCTCTGCGCCATGCCCCCAACCGGTGCCAAAGTTGCCGGCGCCAAGCGCCAGTTCCGATACGCGCAAGCCGGTTTTACGGCCAAAAACCTTGTAGTGCATGGCAATGCTCCCGATCCGATTCAGTAAGATTACGGTTGAAATATGGCGCCAATATGATGCTGGTAATATTCCGCTGTCAAGACACACTCCGCTGAACGGTACCCTCGCATTTGTAGGAGCCGAGCTTGCTCGCGAAGACGGTGGATCAGTCAATTCATGCGTCGACTGATACGCCGCCTTCGCGAGCAAGCTCGGCTCCTACAGGGTTTTGCGGTGCTCTCAAGCCTGGTTGAGTAACGGCGATGAGTCCGTTTTTAAGGCGGTCGTGGCATACTCCCGCGCATGACTTTCGACTCCCCCCTCAGCGCCTGGCAACACGCCATCGAGCACAAGGGCTTCATCCAGGATGAAGCTCAGGAGCACGCCGTCTGGGCGTTGCAAAAATGCCACGAAGCTCTGCACGCCGGGGCCCGTTCGGTCACTGGCGTTTATTTGTGGGGCCCGGTCGGGCGGGGCAAAACGTGGCTGATGGATCAGTTTTATCAGAGCCTGCGGGTGCCGGCGCGGCGACAGCATTTCCATCACTTCATGGGCTGGGTGCATCAGCGTTCGTTCCAGTTGACCGGTATCGCCGACCCGTTGCGCGCGCTGGCCAAAGAACTGGCAGCCGAAGTGCGGGTGCTGTGTTTCGACGAACTGTTCGTCAACGACATTGGTGACGCGATCATTCTCGGTCGGCTGTTTCAGGTGATGTTCGACGAAGGCGTGGTGGTGGTTTGCACGTCCAATCTGCCGCCGGATGATCTGTACGCCGATGGCTTCAACCGTGACCGCTTCACGCCGGCAATCGCTTCGATCAAGGCGCACATGCAGGTGGTGCCGGTGAACGGCGCCGAAGACCATCGTCTGCACCCCGGCACCGGGCTGCAGCGTTACTTCGTCGCCACGCCGGAGCAGGGCAGCGCGCTGGATGAGGTGTTTCAAACGCTGAACGCCGGGCAACCCGCCAGCGCCGAACCCGTTGCCGTCGGCCACCGCGTGTTGAACGTGGTGCAGGCCAGTGCGACGGTGCTCTGGTGTCGCTACGCCGATCTCTGCGAGCAACCGTTCGCCGCCATGGATTTCATCGCGCTGTGTGATGCCTACCAGTCTATTCTGTTGAGCGAGGTGCCCAACCTTAGCGCGCAGAAACGCGAAGGGCGCATTGCCCGTGGCACCGAGGACAACGCCGAGCGCGTGGCGGCGGGGGATCGCGAGTTGCCGCAGTTGTCGGTGCATGACGACGGTGTACGGCGCTTCATCGCCTTGGTCGACGAGTGCTACGACCGCAAGGTGCCGCTGTACATTGAGGCGCAAGTGCCAATGGATGCGCTGTACACCGAGGGTTATCTGGAATTCCCGTTCCGTCGCACCCTCAGCCGTTTGCAGGAGATGCAATTGCAGCGCTTTGCCGAAGCGTGAGTGAAGAGGGCGCCACCATGACCCAGCCGCTGTCCCATCATTTGCTGACCATGGCCTATCAAAATGCCTGGGCCAACCATCGTCTGGCCAAGGCCTGGATGCAGCTCGATGGCGCGGATCTCGCCGCGCCGCGCATCAGTTTTTTCCCCAGTATTCGTCTGACCCTCAATCACATCCTCACTTGCGACTGGTTCTATGTCGACGCGCTGGAACGCGAGTTGCGCGGGGCCGAGCCGCACCCGGATTGTTACGTGTTTTTCAATCAGGACGAGCCGTTTATCGAGGCTGCGTCCCTGCGCGAGGAGCAGGCGCATGTGGATCGTCGGCTGATCGCCTATTGCGAGCAGATGCGCGATGCCGATCTGGGCCGAATCGTCACCATCGCCCGCGACACGCCGCAACATGACAGCCGTTTGCGCATGCTTTCGCATCTGTTTGAACATCAGATTCATCATCGTGGGCAGGTGCACGCAATGCTCACTGATACCTCGGTGAAGCCGCCGCAACTGGACGAGTTTTTCTGCGCCGGCGAGGCCGGCTTGCGGGCTGAAGACTTCGCCGAACTCGGCTGGACGGAAGAGCTGATTTGGGGGCATTGATTTTTCGAAAGCAAAAGATCGCAGCCTTCGGCAGCTCCTACAGGGGAATGGGATCAATGTAGGAGCTGCCGAAGGCTGCGATCTTTTGATCTTGTCGACAACACCGTGCTCGCGCTAAGGTCAGGCAGCCTATCAGTGCGCACCTTGCGCGCCGGGGTTGTGTGTTTGGGGATGGAAATGGATTCCGCAGAAATTCTTGTACTTCAGGCCAGTTACACCAATCCAGTGCATGCCGAGGCAATCGGCGTGGTACTCAACAACTATGCAGAAGATCCCATGGGCGGCGGTCATCCGATTGCCCCCGAGCTACTGCAACGCCTGCCGGAAGAACTTGCCCGGCGACCGCATGCGTTCAGCGTGCTGGCGTTCGTTGGCGGTGAGCCGGCCGGTTTGGTGAACTGCTTTGAAGGCTTTTCGACGTTCGCCTGCCGACCGCTGGTCAACGTTCACGATGTGGCGGTGGTGAACAAGTTTCGCGGTCTCGGCTTAAGCCAGAAGATGCTGCGCAAGGTCGAGGACATCGCCCGCCAGCGTGGCTGCTGCAAGATCACCCTTGAAGTGCTCGAAGGCAACGATATCGCCCAGGGCTCTTACCGCAAATTCGGTTTTGCCCCGGGGATGTTTAACCCGGAGCACGGCCGCATGCTGTTCTGGATCAAGGATTTGCAGGCATAAAAAAAGGCGCCCCAACAGGGCGCCCAACTGTCATCTGCGGTGACCGGAGCACAGTCCTCGCAGGTCCATCGGTGATTCAGTTGCGATAAGACTCGGTCACTTGGGCCGTCTGGTCGTCGGGAACCCGCAGTTCTTTGGTCTTGGCGTCGCTCACCTGTTCGCTTTGCGCGTGGTGAACGGGAAAGTTGTTGAAGTAGTAGCGCATGCGTTCGGCGCCCCCTTCGGCAAAAGCGCTGGCAGAGCCAAGGGCTAGCAGCCCGGCAAGCATTACAGTCGTGGTTTTCATGGTGCCTCCTACTGAACAAGTCGGAGCCGTTCGTCCATGAAGCAGAACTCGAAAGCGAGTGTGTTCTTCAGGAATTAACTCGGGGTTAACACCAGAACATTCGTGGTGGGAGGAATAACTGTGGCGAGGGGATTTATCTGTGGCGAGGGGATTTATCTGTGGCGAGGGGATTTATCCCCGATGGGGCGCGCAGCGGCCCCTCTTTTGATCTGAAAGAGAAGGGGGCCTGCTGCGCAGGCCATCGGGGATAAATCCCCTCACCACAGTATTTCTCCCACCACTGGTTTTGTGTCGTTAAGACTAAAGCTTCCAATCCAGACTCAGCGTCACCGTGCGCGGATCACCCCAGAACACGCCGTTGTAGAAGCCGACATTGTCGTAATACTTCTCGTCAAACAGGTTGTCGACGTTCAGCGACGCCGACACGTGCTCGTCGAATTGATAACGCGACATCAGCTTGACCACGGTGTAAGCACCTTGATGAATCTTGGTGTTCTCAGTGATGAAATCACCATTCGCCTCACGCCCCACCGGTCGATCAGCGTAGTCGAACATCGCACTCTGCCAATTCACCGCACCGCCCACCGTCAGTGCCTGCCAATCACCCGGCAATCGGTACGCCGTCGATACGCGCAGCATGTTCAACGGCGAACTGGTATTGGTGCGCTGTTTGTCGCCGTTAACCGAGTGGGTATAGGTGTAACCGGCCGTCACGTTCCAGCCAGTCATCACTTCGCCAGACACTTCCGCTTCGAAACCGTTGACCTTGTTGCCCTTGCCGCCAGACTTATAAAACTCTTCGCCGCTAGCCGGATCCGGTGGTACCGAATCGTCGAGTTCGGCCACGTTGTCCTGCTTGCTCCAGAACACCGCTGTCGCGACGTTGAGGCGTTCTTCCAGCAGACTGCCCTTGAGACCGACTTCGTAGTTACTGCCCACCACCGGATCCAGGTAGTTGCGGCTGCTGTCGCGGTAACTCTGCGGTTTGAAAATATCGGTGTAACTGGCGTAGACCGTGTATTCCGGCGTCAGGTCGTAGAGCAGACCGGCGTACGGCGTCCAGATGTCGTTCTGGCGCTGAGTGGTGCTGTCGACACTGGTCAGTTGCAGGTTCTCGTCATAGTAACGATCGTCCTTTTTGCCTTCCCAACTGCCATATCGGCTGCCGATCACCGCGTGCAGTTCATCGGTCAGGCTCAGGCGTGTGGCGATGTAGCCGGCCTTCTGGCGGGTGCTGCTGCGCGAGCCGGTGCGGCCGGTAACGGTGTCGGAGAACTTGGCAATATCGCCCATGTATTTCCAGTCACGAATGCTGTCATAACCCTCAGGCACCGCGCCCGCGACGATGGACGGGGAATACGAACGGTGATTCGCCTCGCCGTAACCGAGCATCATTTCGTGCTCACGGCCGAGCAGGCTGTACGGGCCGGACAGATTGAAGTCGTACACATTCATTTTCTGGTTGCCGAGCATATGGCCCCGGTAGGCGTACATGCCGCTGCGATCGGCTTCCGGGAACCCGGTGCCGCCGTAATAAACCTTGCCGTCGACATCGCTGTCGCGGTGGGTGTAGGCGGCTTTCAGGCGCCAGCCGCCCGCTAGTTGCTGATCCAGCGTGGCGAACGCGGTTTTATCGCGCAGCGGCCACGAACTCCAAGAGGTCGCCATGTTGGTCGAACGACCGAGCCCGGCCTTCGTGCCATCGGCATTCCAGTACGGCAGGGTGCCCCAGGAGGTGCCCTGAACCTGTTTGTCCTGATAGTCATAACCCACTGCCAACACGGTGGAGTCAGTCAGATCCGCCTCAAGAATGCCGTAGCCGACTTCACGTTGCAGGGCGTAGCTGTCGCGGAACGACTGGCTGTCGCGATACGCCAGCACCGTGCGCCCGCGTAAACGACCATCGAACGCCAGCGGCCCACCAACGTCGACGTAGCTGTAGTAATCGTCATAACTGCCGCCGCTGACCCCGGCCAGCGCCTGCCATTGAGCCGTCGGGCGTTTGCGCACCATGTTGATCGTCGCCGAAGGGTCGCCAGCGCCCGTGGTCAGGCCGGTAGCGCCGCGTACCACTTCGATGCGGTCGTAGATGATGGTGTCGGCATCGGTCTTCATCCGGTCGAAGGTGTTGAGCATCCCGTCGATCTGGAAATTATTGATCGAATAGCCGCGCGACGAATAACCGACCCGATCCGAATCGTTGTGCTGCACGACGATACCCGTGGTCTGGCTCATGGCTTCGGACAAGGTACCGAGTTTGAAATCGTCCATTTGCTGACGGGTGACCACGGACACAGATTGCGGGGTTTCCTTGATCGACAGGTTCAGCCGGGTCGCGGTGCTCATGGCGCCGGTGGTGTAGGCATCGGTGTTTTCGGTGGTGGTGCCCAGACCTTGGGCGGTGACGTTGGTCGACGCCAGTTCGAGCGCTGTAGAGGCAGGCTCTGGCTGTTTTTCAACGTCTGTTTCGGCCAGCAAGTCAGGGCTCAGTGCAGCACCGCAGAGGCCGAGGGTGAGGGTCATGGAACGGGTGATAGGCGCGAACATCGCAGCCGACTCCTTGTCTTCGAGGGGAAATATCCTTTGGTTCAAAGACGAAGAGGGCGGATGCGATTTAGTAACAAACAAGAAATATTGTTATTTGAATGTATTTCAAAACCCCGTAGGAGCTGCCGAAGGCTGCGATCTGTTGATCTTGTCTTCTTAAAAAAAAAGTCAAAAGATCGCAGCCTTCGGCAGCTCCTACAGGGGAATGGTGGGCATGAAAAAGGGGCCTTTTTGGCCCCTTTTCGTTAATGCTGTTGCGCCACTTCGGGTGGTGCCTCTGCAGGTTTTTTCGGCTTCATCAGACTGAAGTCGATCAAGGCACGTTGCTGCTTCTCATACGGGTTGCCGATCAACAACGGGCGCGGCTTGAAGCTGTCACTCACCAGGCTCTTGCTGCGATCCAGTTCATCGGAACTCAAACCGGCCAGATCCGCCCAGGTATGAATCAGGTGCGAACTGCTGTACGGCCGATCCAGATCCGCGGCGAAGTTCCAGTCATGGTTTTCACGCCACTTTGGCGATGCCCACGCCATGAACGGAATGGTGTACATCGGCGCAGTCGGTTTGTTCTCGTTACGGCCCAGCGTGGTGTGGCCGACCGAGTCGAACACGTCTTCACCGTGGTCGGAGAGGTACAGCAAAAAGCCGTTCGGATCGGACTTGGCGTAGTCCTTGATCAGGCTCGACACCACAAAGTCGTTGTACAACACGGCGTTGTCGTAGCTGTTGTAAGTCGGCACCTGATCGTCACGCACGCCGGCCGGTACGCCGGTGCGATCCTGGAACTTGTCGAAGCTCGGTGGATAACGGTACTGGTAGCTCATGTGCGTGCCGAGCAAATGCACGACGATCAACTTGCGCGGTGCCGGATCGGTCAGGGCCTTGTTGAACGGCTCGATCACGTCGCCGTCGTACTGCGCGGCGTTCTGGTTGCGGTTGTTGTTCAGGTACACCTGCTCGTCGGCCTGTTCGGAAAAGGTCGTAAGCATGGTGTTGCGCTTGGTCATGGTCTGCTGGTTGGTGATCCAGAAGGTCTTGTAACCGGCCTGTTTCATCATGCTGACCAGCGACGGCGTCGACAGGTACAGATCCGGATTCTCTTCATCAGCGAAGGTCAGCACTTGCTGCAAGGCTTCGATGGTGTAAGGGCGCGGGGTGATGACGTTGTCGAACACCGCGAGCTGATCTTTGAGCTTGTCCAGTTCCGGCGTGGTCTTGCGCGGGTAGCCGTAAAGGCTCATGCGCTGACGGTTGGTCGACTCACCGATCACCAACACCAGGGTTGCAGGCTGATTGGCAGAAGCGTCCTGGAGGTTTTTCAGCGGCGGAATCTTGCTCGCGCTGTGCAGCATGTCCTGCATGTCGGCGAGGGTGTTGACGTAGCGGTGATAGGCCACGGCCATCTGCCACGGCACGGCCGGCTCGATGCGCGTTTCGAACTTTTCGAAGCCTTCAGTAAAGCTGCCGGTGCGCATGGTTTGCTTGATCAGCGGGTAGCCAGCCACTGCAATCACGATCGCGGCGGCAGCCACGTAGGCACGGCCACGCGGCATGTACACCGGGCGCAGACGCGTCCACAGGAAGTAGGCGAACAGGGTATGGGCGAGGAACGCCGGCACCATCCACCAGGCAAAGTACTGGGTCATGTACTCGCCCGCTTCAGAGATGTTCGACTCGAACATGATGAAGATGACGCTTTGCGAGAATTCTTGCTGATAGATGAAAAAGTAACCGAGGCTGGCCATCGAGCAGGCCCACAGCACCACGCCGATCACGGCGGCAATCAGTTTCGTGCGCTTGGGGAACAGCAGCATCGGCGCCAGCCAGATTGCGCTCATCACAAACGCCTGACGGAAACCGGTGAAACCGGAGGTGCCGGTCAACTGGATCAGCAGCTGGGTAATACCCGAGAAGTACCAGAAGAAAACGAACAGCCAGAGAAAACCGGCCCAGTCAAAACCTGTCGCAGTCGTTTTGCTGCGTTTGAACAATGCCATTCAGCACTCCAGCTCTGTTTCACAACCACCGCCGGAACGCTTCATGAAACGAGAGCATGAAACCGACGAACGGAGGCCGAACGCGAACGCCCGGCCAGAATGCGCCGGAGTATGGGCAAGGCAATGTGAAAACTTTGTTAGTTGCGAGTTACAACAGGAGGTGAATCATGTCGGGAACGACACAGGCCGTTCCCGAAAGAGGCGGGGATCAAGCGTTGGGCGCGCGAAGGACAACCGGCAGCGGCTTGGACGCGGGGCCCTGAGTCAGCGCGCGCAGCTGCGCCAGCTCCTGTTTCAATTGGTCGCGCTCGTCTTTCAACTGGCGCAATTCATCGCGACGGATTGTCACGTACAGGGTTTGTGGCGGCATTGCTGTGTGTACTGTGCCCATTGCTCACCTCGCAAATGGCGTGTCTCAACTGTAAACCACCCCCGTTTTGGGGCAGTGACTTACTATCGGCGCCAATTTTGATTTCTTTTGCCTGTGAATGGAACTTTTTTATTTTTCATGGTCGGTGTGTCTTCGCCACGTTTCGGGGCGTTATCAGTCTGGATCGGGCACAATGCCCGGAAACTTCATCGCAACGCTCTGGACTAACCTCCTATCAGTCGCGTTGGGCTATAACCAATGACACACATTTATTTGTAGTAAGGAGCATCAGCACATGCAACTCGGGATTATTGGACTGGGCCGCATGGGCGGCAATATTGCGCGGCGTCTGATGCTCAACGGTCACACCACCGTTGTTTACGACCGCAATACCGCTTTCATCGATAACCTGGTCGCCGAGGGCTCCACGGGCGTCGCCGACTTGCCGGCGCTGGTTGCCGGTCTGGCCAAACCGCGTGCGGTCTGGGTCATGCTGCCGGCCGGCGCGCCGACCGAAGACACCATCAACACCCTGAGCACACTGCTGGAGGCCGGCGACACCATCATCGACGGCGGCAACACCAACTATAAGGATGACATTCGCCGGGCCAAGGCCCTGAACGAGAAGGGCCTGCACTACATCGACGTCGGTACCTCGGGCGGCGTCTGGGGCCTGGAGCGCGGCTATTGCATGATGATCGGCGGCGACGCTGAAACCGTGCAGCGCCTCGACCCGCTGTTCGCTGCACTGGCGCCGGGCATGGGTGACATCCCGCGCACCAAGGATCGCAAGTCCGATGACCATCGCGCCGAACACGGCTACATCCATGCCGGTCCTGCCGGCGCCGGGCACTTCGTGAAGATGATTCACAACGGCATCGAGTACGGCATGATGGCCGCGTTCGCTGAGGGCTTCGACATCCTCAAGACCAAGTCCAGCGAGCGTCTGCCGGAAGATCAGCGTTTTGATCTGAACGTGGCTGACATCGCCGAAGTCTGGCGTCGTGGCAGCGTGGTGTCCTCGTGGTTGCTCGACCTGACGGCTGATGCACTGGCCAGCGATCCGAAACTCGACGGCTTTTCCGGTTCGGTAGCGGACAGCGGCGAAGGTCAATGGACCATCGAAGCGGCCATGGAACAAGCGGTGCCGGTACCGGTGCTGTCCAACTCGCTGTTCTCGCGCTACCGCTCACGCGGCCAGGGCACCTTTGGCGACAAGATTCTTTCGGCCCAACGCTTCGGCTTCGGCGGCCATGTGGAGACACCGAAGAAATGAGTCATACGATCCGCAAGAAATCCAAGGCAGAACCCGCTCCACCGACCACGCTGTTCCTGTTCGGTGCCCACGGCGACCTGGTTAAGCGCTTGCTGATGCCGGCGCTGTACAACCTCAGTCGCGACGGCCTGCTTGACGAGAATCTGCGGATCGTCGGCGTTGACCACAACGCCATTACCGATGAGGCCTTTGCGCAGAAGCTCGAAGACTTCATCCGTACCGAAGTGGCGGCGAAGGTCGGCAAGGGCGATCAGATGCTTGATCCGGCCTTGTGGGCCAAGCTCGCCAAAGGTATCAGCTACGTCCAAGGCGACTTCCTGGACGACAGCACCTATTCCGCGCTGGCGGCGAAAATCGCCGACAGCGGCACTGGCAATGCGGTGTTCTATCTGGCCACCGCGCCACGTTTCTTCAGTGAAGTGGTGCGCCGACTGGGCGCCGCGAAACTGCTGGAAGAAACGCCTGAAGCGTTCAGAAGGGTGGTGATCGAGAAGCCGTTCGGCTCCGATCTGCACACCGCCGAAGCGCTCAACGCCTGTTTGCTCAAGGTGATGTCCGAGAAGCAGATCTATCGGATCGACCATTACCTGGGCAAGGAAACCGTGCAGAACATTCTGGTCAGCCGGTTCTCCAACAGCCTGTTCGAAGCGTTCTGGAACAACCATTACATCGACCACGTGCAAATCACCGCGGCGGAAACCGTCGGCGTTGAAACCCGTGGCAGTTTTTACGAACACACCGGCGCGCTGCGTGACATGGTGCCCAATCACCTGTTCCAGTTGCTGGCCATGGTCGCCATGGAACCGCCGGCCGCGTTCGGCGCCGATGCGGTGCGTGGCGAAAAGGCCAAGGTAGTCGGCGCGATTCGTCCGTGGACGACCGAAGAGGCGCGCGCCAACTCGGTTCGCGGCCAGTACAGCGCCGGCGAAGTCGACGGCAAAGCCTTGAACGGCTATCGCCAGGAGCCCAACGTCGCGCCAGACAGCACCACGGAAACCTACGTGGCGCTGAAAGTCATGATCGATAACTGGCGCTGGGTCGGCGTGCCGTTCTATCTGCGCACCGGCAAGCGCATGAGCGTGCGCGACACCGAGATCGTCATCTGCTTCAAACCGGCGCCTTACGCGCAGTTCCGTGACACCGAAGTCGATGAATTGCAGCCGACTTACCTGCGCATCCAGATCCAGCCTAACGAAGGCATGTGGTTCGACCTGCTGGCGAAACGGCCGGGGCCGGCGCTGAACATGGCCAACATCGAACTGGGGTTTGCCTACAAGGATTTCTTCGAGATGCAGCCGTCGACGGGTTACGAAACCCTGATCTACGACTGCCTGACCGGCGATCAGACGCTGTTCCAGCGCGCCGACAACATCGAGAACGGCTGGCGCGCCGTGCAACCGTTCCTCGATGCCTGGCAGCAGGACGCGAGCGTGCAGACCTATGCTGCCGGTGACGATGGCCCGCAGGCCGCCGAAGACCTGCTGACTCGCGATGGTCGCGTCTGGCATGGCCTCGGATGAGTGACCTGCCGAAACAACCCATCCGTTTTCTGCTCAGTGACATGGACGGCACGCTGTTGCTGCCCGATCACACGCTGAGCCAGCGCACCATTGATGCGGTTCGTGCCTTGCGTGAGGCGGGCGTGTTGTTCAGCCTCGCCACCGGGCGTCCACCGAAAGCCATGTTGCAGCAGATCGAAGCCTTGGGCGTTGATCTGCCGACGGCGGCATTCAATGGCGGCACCATCGTCAATCCGGACGGCAGTTTGCTGGCCGCACATTACCTGCCGGCCACCACCGCGCTGATTGCACTGGCGACGTTCGCCGATCAGCCGGACGTGGAAATCTGGGTGTTCAGCGGCGGCGACTGGCTGCTGAAGGATCCGCACGGGCCGATGGTGCCGCGCGAACAGCATGGCCTCGGCTATCCGCCGGTGGTGGTTGAGAGTTTCGAGCCGTATCTGGAGCATATCGACAAGATCGTCGCGACCAGCAACAACACTGAACTGCTGATCGAACTGGAAGCGCGCTTGATACCGAAGGTCAACGGCATGGCGCAAGTCTCGCGCTCGCAACCGGTGTACCTCGACGTGACCGCGCTGGAAGCCAACAAAGGCACCGCACTGACGACGATTGCCGAGCACCTGGGCATCCCGTTGGAACAGACCGCCGCGATCGGTGACGGCGGCAACGACCCGGCGATGTTCCATTGCGCCGGATTATCGATTGCCATGGGCCAGGCTGAGGACGCGGTAAAGCGCCAAGCCGACATAGTCACCGCCCAAAACACCGAAGACGGCGTCGCCCAAGCCATCGAAAAATACATCCTCCCAACCCAAAACCTGTAGGAGCCGAGCTTGCTCGCGAAGGGGCTGTGTCAGACAACGCATTTGTCGAATGACACACCGCTTTCGCGAGCAAGCCCACTCCCACAATTGTTATGCGGCGTTTTGAGTGTAGGAGCTGCCGGAGGCTGCGATCTTTTGATCTTGCTTCAAAAACAAGATCAACGGATCGCAGCCTCGTTGCACTCGACAGCTCCTACAACGTGCACGGTGGTTAGAGCCAGTAGCTCACGGCGTACCAGCCCAGCAGGCCCATCACGAAGGTGTATGGCAGCGCCATCCACACCATCCGCCCGTACGACAAGCGCACCAGCGGGGCAATCGCTGAGGTCAGCAGGAACAGGAACGCCGCTTGGCCATTTGGCGTCGCCACGCTCGGCAGGTTGGTGCCGGTATTAATGGCAATCGCCAAGGTCTCGAAATGCTCGCGGCTCATGTGCCCAGCGAGAAAGGCCTGTTTCACTTCGGTAATGTAAATGGTCGCGACAAACACGTTGTCACTGATCGCTGACAGCACGCCGTTGGCGATAAACAGCATCCCCGGTTGTTGCTCGACCGGCAGGGCCAGCACCCACTGAATCAGCGGCGCAAACAATTGCTGATCATGAATCACCGCCACCACCGCAAAAAACACCACCAGCAATGCCGTAAACGGCATCGCGTCCTTGAATGCGCTACCGAGACGATGCTCATCGGTGATCCCGGTAAACGCCGTGATCAGCACGATCACCATCAGACCAATCAGGCCGACTTCGGCGACGTGAAACGCCAGGCAACCAATCAAAATCAGTGCCGCCGCACCTTGCACCAGCAAAGCGGCGCGTTGACGCGGGGTACGCTCGGCATCGTCTTCGGCGGCGTAATCGGCCAGCACAGCGCGCACGTTGTCCGGCAGCAGCGTGCCGTAGCCGAACCAACGCAGTTTCTCCAGCAGCACGCAGGTCACAAGACCGGCCGCCAATACCGGCAACGACACCGGCGCGACCTTGCTGAAAAACTCGCCAAAGTGCCAACCCATTTCATGGCCGATCAACAGGTTTTGCGGCTCACCGACCAGCGTGCAGACACCGCCCAGCGCCGTGCCGACCGCGCCGTGCATCAACAGGCTGCGCAAAAACGCGCGGAATTGTTCGAGATCGTCGTGATGCAGTTTGGGTAGGTGCTGATCGTCGGCAAACTCGCTGTCCTGACGCGGATCGTTGCCCGAGGCAACGCGGTGATACACCGAATAGAAACCGACCGCCGCGCTGATGATCACGGCCGTAACGGTCAAAGCATCAAGGAACGCCGACAGGAACGCCGAGAGAAAGCAGAACATCAACGCCAGCGCCGCTTTCGAGCGAACCCCCAGCAACAGCCGCGAGAACAAATACAGCAGCAGATCCTTCATGAAGTAGATGCCCGCCACCATAAACATCAGCAGCAGGATCACCGGGAAGTTGTGCACCAGCTCATCATAGAGAGCCTGTGGCGTGGTCATTTTCAGCAGCAGCGCTTCGATCAGCAGCAGGCCGCCGGGCATCAATGGATAGCACTTGAGCGCCATGGCCAGGGTGAAAATGAACTCGATCACCAGCAACCAACCGGCAGCGACCGGGCCTGCGGTAAACAGCACCAACGCATTGAGGATCAGGAATCCGACGATGGTCGCCTTATACCAACGTGGCGAATGCCCGAGAAAATTTTGCGCGAACGCCTGGGCCATTGAACCGGACATCGGTTGCTCCTTGTCTTAAGAAGCGCGCAAGTTGCCGCATGTGTCGAGCAAGTTCAAGTTGTTAATGACTTGGCCCGGCCTTCCTTTGTAGGAGCTGTCGAGTGAAACGAGGCTGCGATCTTTTGACTTTAAAGATCGCAGCCTCGTTTCACTCGACAGCTCCTACAGGTCGACCGTCCTGCAGCCCGTTATGGGTTGAGGTAGCGCGCGACCATTGCCCGGTAGTTGCCATCCAGTGAATAACCGCCGACCAGAATCCCGCCATCGGCTTGCAGGGCCAGTGAGTTGGCGGTGTCGAGGCTGCGTCCCAGGCGTGTGCGCAACCAGCCGCAGCCATCGCCGAAACTTGGGTCGAGGTTGCCGTCAGCCAAATAGCGCGCGACGATAAAATCCGCTTCAACGCCGCCGATGGTCGCGCCGACTGCGATCATGCGACCGTCTGCCATGCGTTGCGCAGCGCTCCACTGGCAGCCGCTCGGGCCGATTTCCAGCAGCTGCGCCAAACCGTCATGGCTGTGCAGATCCGGGCGGCCGTTATGGTGCAGCGACAATGCCACGCAGCGAATCGGATCACGGCTGCTGCCGAAACAATGCAGGTGTTCCGCCGATTCAATCACCTGGCTGACCTGCGCGCTTCGCCCCTGAGCCTTGAACGCCATAAAACCGTCCACCGCAAAACGTTCATCCAGACTGCCGTCGGGCAGATAGCGCGCGAGCAGGCCTTCCTGCGGAAAGTCGATCGAACCGGCCACCACGATCCGCCCGTCCTCCTGCAACAGCAGGCTGCTGAGCCAGGTATTGAGCAATAGGTGACGGATCATCACAAAGCCGCGACCGTTGAACGTGTCGTCGAGACTGCCGTCGGGTTTGAGGCGAATCAGCATGCCGGCGTGGTCGGCCAGTTCGAAATGGTGGTTGGCGATCAGCAGGATGTGCCCGTCATCCTGCACAGCGAAGTCGCAGGCTTCGGCCCCGGGCACGCCCGGCGGTAGCCAGGTATCGCGCGAGCCCATGGACAGATTGCCCGGCAGGCGCACGACTTGCCGGCCATTGTCGCCGAAGGTCGGGTCTGGCTGACCGTGGGCATCGAAGCAGGCAAAGGCGGGAAGGGTTTGATGGGCGCTTTCATAATGCAGGCCGGCGAGCAGGATTCGGCCGTCCGGCAGCGCCAGCACCTTGCTGGCAACGGCCTCGAAGCCGGCGGCGAACTCGCCGATGACGCTGCCCTGATGGCCGAACCCAAGATCGGCAGAACCATCGGCCAGCAATCGCGCCAGGCCAAACCGGCTGCCATGAGCGGTGCCGATTTTTGCGGCGACCAATACACGACCTTGCTGATCGAGTGCCACGCCTTGCGTCATGCTCGACAGGCTGCCGGCGAAATAAACCTGCGCCACGCCGGTCGCAGCGAATGTCTGATCAAGATGTCCGACTTTATTTATGGGGGTTGCCAGCGCAAAAGCATTCGAGCTGAACATGCACGCATCTCCTTGCGAGTTGACCATAACCCGGGAGCCGGGTGGGTAACTGCATGAGCGGAACATTCAATCCCTGATAACAAAGAAGCACAACGGTAAGAACTAACAGGCGGAGGGTCGCACTGTGCCGAAACAGTGTCTTTTTGAACCAAATGCAAGCCTGCCAAGCAGTTGTGCCTGGTTTCGTTGCTTAGCGATGTAAAAAGTGCGCGGGGTTAAAACAACAGGGCAACTAACAAAGAAGAGGGCGGATGACATTGAAGTCATCCGCAATGCCCTCTGCTCAGTGCGGCATCGACCACGATTGCAGCTCGTAACCTTCTTCGCTCAATTGTGCGCGAGCTTGCTGCAAGACCAATTCAAGTTGTGCCGGATCCGAATAGTCACTGCTGGAAATCTGTTTGCGACCAATGTGATTGTTGGTGCGGTCGATGACGGTCAGGCTGACTTCGCCATTGCCGTCTTGTGGGGCCCAAGCCACGCACTGGAACGGTTTGAACGCGTGGTTGGCAATCAAAAGAGCTTCGTTGATACGGAGCGGGGCGGTCATGGGGTCTTCTCTCTGTCGTGCCCAATCAAGTGATGTGCCGTCGGTTGGGCTTACCGTTCGGCTGGTTACTTGTACTGATGCACGCAACCCGGTGACAGGTCACACCTGAAACAAAGAAATTTCAACTTTCTTTCATATACTCAGTTTGTCGACAGCTATTGAAAGCTGGCTGAAAGATTCAAAGTCGATAGCTGACTAACAACTTCGCTTCTTATAACTGGTTCGCTTGTATCCCTATAAGCAATCGATACAAGGCGCTGTCAAAATCTTGCTAATGTTACAGCCAGGTCTGCCAAATGACTGTTTTTACAATCATTTCTTATAATTTGGCGCCAAGGAACAGTCATGAGCGAAGCGCCTGCATTAAGACGTTTATTGGTCGTCGATCCTTGCGACGATTGTCATCGCCTGTTGCCCGGTTTACGTGCGATAGGTTGGGATGTCGACAGCTGTACTTTGGAAAACGCCGCTGACCGAAGTTGTGATGTTGGTTTGCTGCGCTTGCAGCCGTTTCACCTCGAACGCCCCGAAGCCGTCAAAGAACTGATCAGCCGCAGCGGTACTGAATGGATCGCCGTGCTGAATCAGGAAGTCCTGCGTTTACAGAACGTTGGCGACTTCGTTTGCGAATGGTTTTTCGATTTTCATACCTTGCCGTTCGACGTCTCGCGGGTGCAGGTCACCCTAGGTCGCGCGTTCGGCATGGCGCGTCTACGCGGGCAGGGCACGATCCACGTCGATCAACCAGAGCATGAGTTGCTCGGTGACAGTCGACCGATTCGCGAATTGCGAAAATTGCTCAGCAAACTGGCGCCGACCGAGTCGCCCGTACTGATCCGTGGCGAAAGCGGCACGGGCAAAGAGCTGGTGGCGCGCACCCTGCATCGACAATCGCAGCGCCACAGCAAACCTTTTGTAGCGATCAACTGCGGGGCGATCCCTGAACATTTGATCCAGTCGGAATTGTTTGGCCATGAGAAGGGCGCGTTTACCGGCGCTCATCAACGCAAGGTCGGGCGCATCGAAGCGGCCAACGGTGGCACGCTGTTTCTTGATGAAATCGGCGATCTGCCGCTGGAACTGCAAGCCAATCTGCTGCGTTTTCTCCAGGAAAAACACATTGAACGGGTTGGCGGCAGTCAGCCGATCCCCGTGGATGTTCGGGTATTGGCCGCGACCCACGTCGATCTGGAGTCGGCGATCGAGAAAAAGCGTTTCCGTGAGGATTTGTATTACCGGCTGAATGTGCTGCAAGTGGTCACCGCGCCGTTGCGCGAACGCCATGGCGATCTGTCGATGCTGGCCAACCACTTCTCGCATTTCTACAGCCACGAAACCGGCCGGCGGCCGCGCAGTTTCAGTGAAGACGCGTTGATTGCGATGGGCAAACACGACTGGCCGGGCAATGTGCGCGAACTGGCCAACCGCGTTCGTCGTGGTTTGGTGCTGGCCGAAGGGCGACAGATTGAAGCGCGAGATCTGGGCTTGATCAGCCAGCAGTCGATCGCCACGCCGATGGGCACCCTGGAAGACTATAAAACCCGCGCCGAACGCCAGGCCTTGTGCGATGTATTGAATCGGCACAGCGACAACTTGAGTGTGGCAGCAAAAGTGCTGGGCGTTTCGCGACCTACGTTCTACCGGTTACTGCACAAACATCAAATTCGTTAAATCAAAAGATCGCAGCCTGCGGCAGCTCCTGCATTGGGATAACCCTGTAGGAGCTGCCGAAGGCTGCGATCTTTTGCGTTTAGAAGTAATACGGGAATTTCAGGCTGAAGGAAAAGTCCGGCGCATCTTCGGTCATGCCGATGGACAGGTTAGGCACGATCGTCAAGTTGTCGGTGGCCGCGATGGTCATACCGATGTTGAAGTAACCGGCGTTGGCGTCACTGGAGACAACCGACTCCCAATCGCCGCCATCCTGTTTGATCTTGCTCTTGCGTTGCACCAGATCAGAGACCGAGAACGACATACTCATCTTCTCGTTCAATGCGAACGCTACACCGGCGCCGATCTGGAAGCTGTCGCCCAGTTGCACTTTACCGCCAATTTTCTCGTTGACCCGTGGACTGATGTCGTCAAACGAATCTTCGAAGTTGTGGGTGTAGGACAAGCTACCGAAGAGCACGGCAGGGTCGAAGGTTTTCACCAGCGAGATGCCCGGCGTGATCGACCAGACGCCGTTACCGGTTGGCAGGCTGTCAGGCACGAACAGGTTGGTGTTGTCGCCCGGAGCCTGTTTCAGCTTGATCCCGAAAGGATCCTTGCCGGTTGGCGCCTTGACACGCAACGTGACCACCGCATCCGGCAGGTTTGGCGATTCGTCGAGGAACTTGTACGCCACGCCGACGTTGACATCGCCAAGGGTCGGATCCTGAGTGACATCCTGTTCACTGAGGGCGCCCGATGCGCCGCCTTGCGCGCCGCCGGACTGATAAGTCGAGTCGCGGTAAATGACCGGGGCGTTGATATCGAACTGCCAACGGTTGTTGTAGTTGTAGCGCGCCGTCAGGTCGAGGGTCCAGGTATCGGCCTTGATCCGGTCCAGGTTGATGCTGCCGAGGAAGATCGAATCCAGCGCCAGAAAGCCGTTAAGCGCCAGTTGACGGGTGTCGTAGCGCGAATAGGTGATGCCGGTTTCAACGCTGAAACGACCGCCACCGAAGAAGCCGCTGGCCTCGTCGTAAAGGTTGGATACCGATTGCGCGGGTTGCGAATCATCGGCCAGTGATTGGCCATAAGAACTGCCCGTGCCCCCTCCGGCTGCGCCCCCCGACGCGGCTGCTGCACCAGTTCCTGTTGCGGCCGCCACTTTTTGAGTTCTGAGGTCGGCCGGCGATTTGACCAGGCGTTTGGGTTGCGGCGCAGCGGGTTGGTCTTCGACCTGGCGGACACGTTGTTCAAGGACTGCCAGGGCTTTTTGTTGCACTTCGTATCGTTGCTTGAGTTCCATCAGTTCTTGTTTTAGCGCTTCTACATCGGCGTCAGGTGCAGCTTGCAAGATTGCCGCCGGGAGAAGCGTACTCAGACATACAGCAGCACGCAGTGATACTGATCGATACATGAAAAAGCCGTCCCTTTAAGCCCAATGATCGAGACTCAGCGTAGTTCAATATCCTATGTTGCGTAGGGCCCTGAGTTGAGTCAGGTTGCAATCCAGTGCGCCGGCACTCATGCCGTTATTGTTCAACACAACGTTGAGTTGAGTCATGTTATTGACCACGTTCGAACTGCCCAGCAAACGGGTGTTCTGCAGCAGTCCGCTCTGGGCAACCTGTTGCAGGGCGGCGCCCTGGTTGCCGCTGGCCTGAATTGCCATTTGCACGCCACCGCCGGTGGCGGAAACCGCGACATTGCCGGCGGCGTTGCTGCCGGTGATGGTCTGGCCTGCGACCAGAGCTTGTCCCTGGGAAGGCGTAATGGCCGGAGCTTGGCTGGCTTCTTTGACGTTGATCGCAACGTTGTTGTAAGCGGTATTGTCATCACCGGCTGCGCGCACGCTTTGCGTTACGCCCTGGCTGGTATTCAAGGCTGCGCCACCAATGATGGTGCCGGTGCCTTGTTGTTGGGCCGGTTGGGTCGTTGGGGCGGCGCCGCCATTGTTGGCGCTGGCGACGGCGTTCTGCGCCGAATTGACGATATTGCCCGCCTCTTTGATGGTCGAAACATAGAATTCGGGTTTGATCGTGGATTGCTGGATCTGCATCGAGGCGGCTGCACCGATCAGATCGCCACTGGCGTTGCGCCAGGTACTGCTCATAACAATGCCGAAGCTGATAATCCGCCCCGGCATGACATACCGACCACGCAGCTCAGAGAGCTCCTGATCTTTTATTTCGATGGGTTTAAATCCTGCATTGGCATAGCCTGACGCACTCGCGGCCAGGCAGGCGGCGGCCAGCCAGTATGAGGTTTTCATCTGCTGCTCCCGGGACATCCAGTCCCATTTTTTATAAGCGGCGATTAAAAGAAGTCGCTCTGAATGAATCCGAAGTCCATCAATTCAGCATCTTTGACAGGGTTGAAGCCATCCAGCTTGTTCTTCGCGGTCAGCGGTACCGGTGGGCTGCGTAGTGCGTTTGCCTTGTCATAACCAGGGCCCACAATGGCGAAGACGATGCCGTTCCAACCTTTGACAAAATCATCATGTTTATAGCGTTTGTGTCCCAGCACCGGGTCTCCGATGTAAACCCAATCCTTATCCGAACGCTGTAGCACGACGAAATGCTTGTAGCCGCGAATTTCCATCAGTACCACCACCGGGATTGTTACTGCGTCGAGCTTCTCCGGTGGAATCTTGTAGCCCCTGGCGCGCATGCCGATGCTTTCTATGTAGCGCTTCATGTCGAGCATGGAAAAACCTTGAGTACGGACAAGGTCCTGGTCAGCGTTGACCAGCATGCCTTTGATGATGTGCTCCTCATCGACGTCGAGCCAATAGGCCTGGCGTAACACCGTCGCCAGTGCAGCAGCGCCGCAGCTGAAGTCGGTTTTCTGTTCGACGATGTCGGCAAACTTGCGCTCACGAATGCTCTGCACATCCTTGTAAATGAGTACGCCACCGGGGAGGGCGGCCACTGGCATTTGCGCGGCCTGGCTCAAGCCAGACAGGCAAAGCAAAGCGATAAGGGCAGTTTTACGCATGATCGATACGCCTTGGCGGACTGAAGGAAAAGCCCCGTTGCCGGGGCTTTCAGTTCGATCGCGATTACATGCAGGCTTTGCAACCTGCGGCGATGGACAGCGAGTTGCTCTGTTGGTTGCCAACACCGGCGGCGTTGTTGAAACCAGCGTTGCCGGAGAAGTTGTTGCCAACGTTGCTCAGGGTGGCATTGTTGGTTACAGGGTTTTTCCAGCCGTCTGGAGTCATCACTTGTTGAGTGGTTACGCCAGCCAGGCCGAAGACACCCACAGCTTCGAAGGTAGCTTTCTGATCTTTGCTACCACCGTTGCCACCGTGGCCACGATCGTCATAGCCGCCACCGCCGTGACCGCTATCGCCTTTGATGGTTGCTTCGCCAACTGCACCGAACGCGCCAAGAGCGGCGACAGTACCGGTGAGGGTAGTGGTTTTGTAGGTTTGAGTGGCGGAGTTGGCCACAGTCAGACCGGTGGAGCTTTGGTTGGCTGCAGCGGCAGCATTCGCTACACGGCCACCCGATACAGCAATTGCCAGGTTGTTTTTCTGTTGGTTGAAGTTGCCGGCACTGTTGTTGATGCCAATGTTGCCGGAACCGCCATTACCCACATTGTTCAAGCTTGCATTGTTGGTCGTCGAGGCGTTAGCCACAGCGTTGTTGTTGTTAACCTGGGTAGCGCTGGAAACAGCAACAGCGGTACCGAAGATGAAGCTTTCGTCAGCGGTGGCCAGTGCAGCAGCGTTGTCTTGCTGGTTGCCGTCGCCGGCGGTGTTGTTCATGCCCAGGTTGCCGTTGGAACCGTTCGCCGAGTTATCGACAGTGGCATTGTTTTTAGTGCCCTGGTTGCCAACGATGTTGCTATCGCTGTTTTGCGAGTCGAGTACAGCAGCCCCAGCGCCGGCCCCGATTTGCAGAAGCTCTTCGAGAGTAGGGCCTTTTGGTTGATTGTTATGACCACCGTTATTGTGGCCGCCGTTACCATGACCGTGATCGTCATCACGACCGCCTGCCTGTGCTGCGATTGCCATCACTGCTGCAAGTGCGAAAACCAGTGGTTTGAGAGCCATTGTAGGTTTCATGGTGTTTCTCCGTGCTTATTAGTTGGTTAAGTGTTGGTACTTTCTAATTGCACTGCTTTTTATATGGGTCAGTCTGCGACCCGGATGCTCAGGGTGTTAGCCATACGGTTCCCCACCCCGGCACTCTGGTTCACCTGGATTACCCCGCGGCTGCCGGTGAAGGCCTGATCACTTGTCGTGACCTGGCGGCTGCCGATTGAGGTACCAGTTGCTCCTGAGCTCGGTAACAACGCCACGTTCTGTTGCGAAAGGGCGCTATCGTCAACACTCTGCGGGGCAGCACTGATGCTGACGCGCGTCACGTTGGCCATTTGGTTGTTGGCCCCGGCACCCTGGTTCACGCCCAGAATCCCGTTACCATTACTGAAAGAGTTGCCGCCGATGTTCGCGCTGGCATTGGCCGAGCGGTCGGCCGGGGTGTCGATGCGCTGAATCACGCTGGTCGATGCGCTGGCACTGGTGCCGATGGCGATTGCTTTGGTGTTGGTTTGTTGCATCTGGTCGCCGGCGGCCTGGTTAACGTTGTAGTTACCTTTGTATTGGATGCCGGTGTTCTGAATGTCTGCGTTGTTGTTGCTGGAGTCGGCCATGGCGCTGGTGCAGCTGAGCAGGGCCAGAATGAGTAGAGTGCGATTCATCTCATTGGCCTCCAGCCATGCGGGTCAGCGGGGCGAGACCGGTGCTCAGAGAGCGATTGATGGTGTTGGAAATGCTGCCGCCGCTGCCGCCACCGTGACCGGCACTCATACCGGGCAACCCGTTGGGGTTGGTGATGACGTTGGTACCGGGCAGCGCACCGTTTTGATTCATGATGGTGCCGCTGATGGAGGAACCGCTGGCGACGCTGGCAAACTCGCCATCGCTGAGTTCACCGCTGTTCACGGCCTGATTGACGCGTGCCGAAGGGTTGGCGTTGACGGTGGTTGGGTAGGGGTCTTTGCCCCTCTCGCGGCCGATCGAATGAACCTGCACATCGCGATTGAGCACAATCACGCCGTTGCCTTCGGCCTGAGCGTTGAAACTGATGAATGTGCTGGCTGCAGATCCGATCAGCACCAGGCAGGTGAAGCCTTTTTTGATATTCCCCACGGCGGCAATTCCTTCTTCAGTGGGCTGGCCCTAGTCAGCGTTGGGAAGGAGAGAGCGAAAGCTGTGCCGCTTTTTAAAAAAGACGGTTTTTCAATGGGTTATCGGAAAAGTTCGCAGGGCTGAAACACGTGATGTTTCATCGCTGAAACAGTGCTTGGCCAGAAGACCTGTCTGTTCGCTGAACAAAGCTCTGGAACAAGGGTTTGCGGGGATGTGTTTCATTAGCGTAACAAGCGGCATGACAAAACGATGAAGGGCGTTGAAACGGCCACTTTGCACTCGGGCGAGTGTTTCAGAAACGGACACAATTGCCCCAGACCAGGGGAAATTAGTGGGGCAAAAGCCCCACGTCGCTGATCACTCAGCCAATAGATCTGCGACTGCGGCTACGGCTTGCGCCTGTCGCTCGGCCCAATTGCCTTGAATGATTTGAAAGGGCTGCTGGTGTTTTTCCAGCCAGTTTTGTGTGGCTCGAAAGAACATCAGCCGTTCCTGCAGATCCGGTTGGCAGCGCTGACCGTCATCCGTCCAGTCGATCTGCTCAGGGGACAGCAACAGGTGCAGATCGTAATGCCGCGCCAACAACTCGGGCTCCAGCCAGTCCGGGCAATCACCGAACAGCGTCTGGCTCCAGAGGATATTGCTCAACAGGTGGGTGTCGAGAATCAGCAGCGCTGGCCGCTGCGCGCGCGCCTCGTCTTCCCATTGCAACTGGCCACGGGCGATCGCGGGAATGTCAGCCAGACAAGTATCGCGCGGATTCTCTTCGATGAACCGGCGCACGTACTCATCCACCCGAACCCCGCCGAATTGCTTTTGCAGGCCGGCGGCGAGCCAGCTCTTGCCCGTCGATTCAGGGCCCGTGAGCACCACGACTTTCATGTGCGCAACGCCGGATCCGCCCGCCACTCGCGCCAGCCTTGCACCGCAATCAGGGTGAACAAGGCGTACAGCGCAGCGGTGAGGTACAGACCTTTATAAATGAACAACCCGACGAAGATCACATCCAGCACAAACCACAGCGCCCAGCATTGCAGACGTTTCTGCGCCATCCACAACTGTGCGACCAGGCTAAAACCGGTGAGTGCTGCGTCCAGCCAAGGTTGCGCGGCATCCGTCCAGTGCGCCATCGCCGCGCCCAGCAACAAACTGCCAACCGCGCCGACACCTAGCCCCAACAGAATCGAACGCTGATCGAGCCGCGTGACCTGCCGACCGTCATGCATCGTCCCGGCCCGCGTCCACTGCCACCAGCCGTAGATTTGCAGGGCGGCGTAGATCACTTGCAGCAACATGTCCGAATACAGCTTCACCTCAAAGAAGATCCAGCTGTAGAGCAACACCATGACCAGCCCGATCGGCCAGCACAGCGGATTCTGTTTAACCGTCAGCCACACGGCAATCACACCGAGAGCGGCGGCAAACAGTTCGAGCCCGGACATGAGTCTTCCTTGGGGGAGTTGAAGGGGGCGGATTGTACCCAGAGACGGCTAAGGGGCGTTAGCTACCGCACACGCACTGTTGGCAACAAATTTCCCTGTGGCGAGGGGATTTATCCCCGTTCGGCGGCGCAGCCGTCGCAAAACCGCAGAACGCGTTCTAACTGGAAGACCGCGGTTGCCGGGTTTGGGAGCGCTGCGCACTCCAACGGGGATAAATCCCCTCACCACAGGATTAGTGTTCCACAGGCAGTTGGGGGGTTAGACACGGAATTGGCGCAGCAAGCCGTTCAGTTGTTCGCTGAGTTGCGCAAGCCGTACGCTGGCCACACTCGACTGTTCCGCCGCCAACGCCGTGCTGTGCGACAGCCCGGCCGCTTGCGTCACGTTCTGGTTGATGTCCTCAACCACATGCGCCTGTTGCAGCGTGGCGCTGGCAATCGAAGCGTTCAAGCCATTCAGATTGCGCAGTGCCTGGCCAATCGCACTCAAACTGGCCCCGGCCAGTCCTGCTTGCTCAATGGTCAGATGCGAAGCCTTGCTGCTGTCGCCAATCACTTTAACGGCGGCTTCAGAATGATTTTGCAAACGCTCAATCATCGTCTGAATTTCCGCCGTCGACTTCTGCGTCCGTTGCGCGAGCAATCGAACCTCATCCGCCACCACCGCAAAACCGCGACCCTGTTCTCCAGCACGTGCCGCCTCAATAGCAGCGTTGAGCGCAAGTAGATTGGTCTGCTCGGCAATCGAACGAATCACTTCCAGCACACTGCCAATCTGCGTGCTTTCAGCAGCCAATGTGCGAATCACTTCAACCGCCTGATCAATCGTCCCTGACAGTTTGTCGATTTGCTGCAGGCTGCCATCGATATTGATCTGTCCCTGTTGCGCCTGCGCTTCAGCGTCGCGCATTTCCGCGGCCGCGTGCTCGGCGTTTTTCGCCACGTCCTGCACGCCGTAGGTCACCTCGTTGATCGCGGTGGCCACCAACTCCATTTGCTGCGATTGCTGCTGACTGCGTTGCTGCGCCTGCGAGGCATCGTTGCCCAGTTCGCTGGACGACACCCCGAGCGCGCTGGCCGAGACCTGCAAGTCGCCGATCACCCGACGCAGCTTGGCCGTGAAGGCGTTGAAGTGGTGCGCCAGCTCAGTGACTTCGTCCTGACCGTGGGTATCGAGACTGCGGGTCAAATCGCTTTCGCCGCTGGCGATGTTGGCCATGGCGTTCACGGTTTCCTGCAACGGCCGCACGATGCTGCGCGCAATCAGAATCACCAGCAGCGCCATGATCACGGCAATCGCCAGACCAATCGCCGAGGCTTTGATCACCTGGCCCTGAAATTCGGCCTGCACATCGTCGATATACACGCCGGAGCCAAGCACCCAGCCCCACGGCTCGAACAGTTTGACGTAGGAGGTCTTGGCCACAGGTTCGCTGGCACCGGGTTTTGGCCAACGATAATCGACCATGCCAGCGCCTTTGGCTTTGGCGATGGCGACCATCTCGTTAAACACCGCAAAACCGTCCGGATCGCGGATTGCCGAAAGGTTCTGGCCTTCAAGTTTGGGGTTGGTCGGGTGCATGACCATCACGGGCGTGAGGTCGTTTATCCAGAAATAGTCGTTCTGGTCATAGCGCAGGCCGCGGATCGCAGTCAGTGCCTGTTTCTGCGCAGCCTCCTTGCTCAAGGTGCCGGCGATTTCCAGGTCATGGTAATAGGTCAGCAGGCCGCTGGCGGTTTGCACCACATGCTGGGTTTTCTGGGCTTTGGCGTGATAGAGGTCGGCGTGGATCTGCTTGAGCATCAACGCACCCAAGGTCAACAACATCACCACCGCTACCACCAAGATGAGCCACAAGCGTCGGCTGATCGACACACTGCGCAAGCTGTTCATAACGCTGTCACTCCGGGTTCTTTTTATTGTCATAAACCATCGCCAGCATCCAACCACGATTCGGTGATGCGGCCTACGCGACCCAAGTCGTATAACGCGGCAGCGCTTTTACGGCTTGTCTGATAGGATTTCGGCCCCGCGCGTAAAAACCTGAATCCAAGTTGATATTTCACGGAATTTTGACCATTTCGTGTGGATCCTGTGTGCGCGGAATCGGTACAGCCATAAACAGCTACGCTGATCGCAGTGAACGTAAGAAAAATACTATCGGGGCATGCCGGCGTGCATCGCTCTTTGGGGGATTGATGGATCTTTGGACCGCCTTGCAGGCACTGATACTTGGAGTTGTAGAGGGGCTCACGGAGTTTTTGCCCATTTCCAGTACCGGACACCAGATCATCGTTGCCGACTTGCTCAACTTCGGCGGCGAACGGGCCATGGCGTTCAATATCATCATCCAGCTCGGCGCGATCCTCGCGGTGGTCTGGGAGTTTCGCCGCAAGATTCTCGACGTGGTCATCGGTTTACCGACCCAGCCGAGCGCGCGGCGTTTTACCGCTAATCTGCTGATCGCTTTCTTGCCGGCAGTGGTGTTGGGGGTGATTTTTGCCGACCTGATCCACGAGTACCTGTTCAACCCGATCACCGTTGCGGCGGCTCTGGTCATTGGCGGCATCATCATGTTGTGGGCGGAAAAGCGTCAGCATGAAGTGCATGCCGAAACGGTCGATGAGATTCGCTGGACGGACGCCTTGAAAATCGGTTTCGCCCAGTGTCTGGCAATGATTCCGGGGACTTCGCGCTCCGGCTCGACGATCATCGGTGGTTTGCTCTTCGGTCTGTCGCGCAAAACCGCGACCGAGTTCTCGTTCTTCCTCGCCATGCCAACCATGGTCGGTGCAGCGGTATACTCGGGCTTCAAGTACCGCCACTTGTTTGTGCCGACGGACTTTCCAGTATTCGCCATTGGTTTTGTCACCGCCTTCATCTTTGCCATGATCGCGGTGAAAGGCTTGCTCAAGTTCATCGCCAGCCACAGCTACGCGGCGTTCGCCTGGTACCGGATCGTCTTCGGTCTGGTGATTCTGGCGACCTGGCAGTTTGGCTGGGTGGACTGGTCGGCAGCCAAACCATGAGTGATTCCCGCGCACGCCGGCCGGAAGGGCGACCTTCGGGCGGCAACATTCAGCATCTGAAATTGAAACTGGTGGTGCTGCTGATCGTTCTCGCGTTGCCGTTGTTCGGCTCGCTGTCGATGTGGCTGCGCGGGATCTCGCTGGTGCCTTTGGCGGCATACGGCATCGTTAGTGTGCTGGCGTTCTTTCTGTACTGGGCGGACAAACGCAAGGCCCGCGCCGATGCCTGGCGCACGCCGGAGAACATCCTTCACGCCGTGGAACTGGCGGGCGGCTGGCCGGGTGCGTTGATCGCCCAGCAAGTGTTTCGGCACAAGACGCGCAAGGTTTCGTTTCAGGTGCTGTTCTGGATAATCGTTGCGCTGCATCAGGTGTTCTGGATCGACCAGATATTCCTCGGCTCGAACCTGTTGGCGCTGTTCTAAACAAATACCGACTCCCCCCTGTAGGAGCTGCCGAAGGCTGCGATCTTTTGATTTTTCTTTTTAAACATCAAAATCAAAAGATCGCAGCCTTCGGCAGCTCCTACAGGGGGTTGGGTTTACAGCAGTAGGGCGATCTGGGTTTTCTTGGGCAGTTTGCTTACTACCAACTGGTGCGAACGCTGCAACAATCCGCGCAGTTCATCAGCGCCCAGCGGGTAGGGCGGGTGCATGATGATCCACTGCGCCCGCGCCAAATACGGCGCCGGGTGAATTCCCGGGCGGTCGCAATGGCCGAGGAACAGATCCTTGTCGACCTTGAACGCCAGCGAATCACCGCGCAGTCCCTGCAAGGCAAACATCTTGTTGCCGGCAATCGAGAACACGCGCACGCCGCCCCATTTATAATCTTCCCGCGCACCGGGCAGGCCCAGGCAAAACGCGGCGACGTCCGCTTCGCTCATTTTTCCTTTCGTCATAGCAACCGCTCCCCACAGGCATTGAACGACTCGACCAGATGATCGATCCACGCGCGCACCGCCGGCATCACCCCGCGGCGATGCGGGTACACTGCTTGCAGCCAGCCGCCGGGCAGCGACCACTCCGGCAGCATCTGCACCAGCGTGCCGTTTTCCAGTTCGGTTTCGCAATACATCATCGGCAACAGCGTAAAGCCCTGACCGGCCAGTACGCAGGCCTTGCGCACCACAAAATCGTCGATCCCCAAACGTGCTTCCATGCTTAGCTCGAAGCTCTTGCCGTGTTGATCGAGCAAGCGCACATGCACCATGCGATCAGCTTCTAGCGCGCCGAGCACCGGCAGATTTTTCAGGTCTTGCGGATGTTCGATCGTCTTGCCTTCAAGAAAAGCCGGGCTGGCGATCACCACCATTTGCGCCTGACGCAAACGTCGAGTCACCAGCAATGGATCTTCGTCACCCAGTTCTCTGACGCGCAACGCGACATCAATCCCTTCGGTGACCAGATCCACCCGGCGATTGAGCAGCACCACTTCCAGTTGTACCTGCGGAAATTTGCCGAGAAAGTCGCTGATGACCATCGGCAACATTTCATGGGCCAACCCGGTAGGGCACGACACGCGCAATCGCCCGCGTGGCTCGCTGGACATGCTCGCCACGGCCTCGTCAGCCATTTCCGCTTCCAGCAACATCGCCTGACAGTGACGCAGATAACGCTCGCCGACCGCAGTGAGATTGAGCTGGCGCGTGGTGCGCTGCACCAGACGCGCGCCGAGTCGCTCTTCGAGTTCGGCAATTCGCCGCGACAGTCGTGACTTGGGAATGCCCAGCAAACGGCCCGCCGCCGCAAAGCCACCGGCCTCGACGACTTTGGCGAAATAGTAAAGATCGTTGAGATCTTGCATCAGGGAAATCCAACTGTTCTATCAGTGGGACAAACTATCGCATTGTCGGCGGCTAATCATCCATTGGTTTCTTGCGTAGGATTGTCTCCATTCGGTCGCCACAGGCGATTCATTCCAGGAGATTCCGCATGAAACTGCTGCATATCGATTCGAGCATTCTGGGCGACAACTCGGCTTCCCGTCAGTTGAGCAGCCAAGTCACCAAAGCCTGGCAAGCCGCCGAGCCGAGCGCCGTGGTCACTTACCGCGACCTGGCCGCTGACGCCATCAGCCACTTCTCGTCGACCACCCTGGTTGCCGCCGGCACCACCGCTGAACTGCGCAACGCCGCACAACAGCACGAAGCCGACCTGAGCGCGACCACCCTGGCCGAATTCATCGCTGCTGACGCGATCGTCATCGCCGCACCGATGTACAACTTCACCGTGCCAACCCAACTCAAAGCCTGGATCGACCGCATCGCCGTTGCCGGCCAGACTTTCCGTTACACCGAAGCCGGCCCTGAAGGTTTGTGCGGTGGCAAGAAAGTCGTGATCGTGTCCACCGCTGGCGGCATCCACGCCGGTCAAGCGAGCGGCGTTGCTCACGAAGATTACTTGAAGCTGGTGCTGGGTTTCCTCGGCATCACCGACATCGAAATCGTTCGCGCTGAAGGTCTGGCGTACGGCGACGAAGTGCGCAACAACGCGATGACCGCCGCTCAAGCGAAAATCAGCGAGCAACTTTTCGCCGCTGCGTAAGGCTTGCGTAAAGAACAGCTGTTGTTCAGGTAACACCAAAAAAACTCTGTATTCTGGTTCTGCAAGGGCCAAATACGGAGTTTTTTGTTTCTGACTGTTACATAATCTGGCCCGGGTTATGCAGTTAAACAATCAGTGTCTGACTGTGTCGCCATTGCGCAGCGTCGAACTCACGACGTTTTGCCCTCGCACAGCAAAAGGACTTTTCGATTGAGTAACAACAGGGTGGGGCATCCCATGATGCGTCTTTGTGCAACGTTACTGATTTGCCTGCTAGGCAGCCTGAATTCAGTGCACGCCGCCCCCGGGTTGCACCCTCGCTGGAGCGTCGGCTATCACGAAATGACGTTCCTTGATCCGCTGGATCTGCAACCGATGCGCGCCATTGCGTTCTATCCATCGACTGACCGCGAGCACACCGCGTTGCTTGAGGGTTACACGGTCGAGGCTGGCGAAGACACCAAAGTTGCCATGGGCCGCTTTCCGATGCTGATGTTGTCCCACGGCAACACCGGCACACCGCTGGCACTGCACGACCTCGCGACCTCACTGGCGCGCAAAGGCTTCGTCGTCGTCGCGGTTATTCACCCCGGCGATAACTCCAAAGATCACAGCCGACTCGGTACCCTGAGCAATCTTTACGGGCGGCCGATCCAGATATCCGAAGCGATTACCGCCACGCTTGGCGACCCAATGCTTGCGCCATTCGTCAATGCTGACCAAGTCGGGGTGATCGGCTATTCGGCAGGCGGTGAGACCGCGCTGATCCTTTCGGGGGCGCAGCCGGATCTGGATCGCTTGCGTCGCTACTGCCAAGAGCGTCCTGATGATCGCGATGCCTGCAATACAAAGGGCGAGTTGATTGTGGATCGCGATGATTTACAGCCTGTCGCCGATCCGCGCGTACATGCCTTGCTGTTAATGGCGCCGCTGAGTCTTAAATTCGGCCGTCATACCTTGGCCGACGTGCATGTGCCGGTGCTTCTTTATAGCGGTGATGGCGACAAACTGGTGGCTTTCGACAAAAACGCCGCCGCGCTGGCGCGCAAACTGCCGACCGCGCCGGACTTCAAGTTGCTGGCCGGGGCAGGACACTTTGTGTTTATGGCGCCGTGCACGGAAGAGCAGCTCATGGCGATGCCGGCGTTGTGTACCGACGCTGATGGCGTGGACCGCGAAGACATCCATCGCAACTTGATCTCCGAGGCTGGCCGGTTTTTCTCGCATGCGCTGGGTAAACCGACTCGGGCTGGGATGCAGACCGCAGATCAGTAGCTCGATAGATCAAAAGATCGCAGCCTTCGGCAGCTCCTACATGAGAGGGTATTCCTTGTAGGAGCTGCCGAAGGCTGCGATCTTTTGATCTTGATTCAACCCATTGCTCGGCGTTTAAGCAGTAGGGTCAGCCCCAACCCGATCACCGACAGTAGCGCCGCACTGAAGAAAATCCACGAATAGCCCAGATTCAACGCCACCGCGCCCATCAGCGGCCCGGCAATCGCCAACGCCAGATCGAAGAACACTGCATAAGCCCCCAGCCCCGAACCACGGCTGGAACTCGGCACGCGCTTGATCGCCTCAACCCCCAGCGCTGGATACACCAGCGACAGGCCAAACCCCGCCAACCCGGCGCCAATCAAGGCGAACGCGGTGGAGGGCGCGAGCCACAACATCACCAGTCCCACAGTCTCGATGGTCATGCAGGCAACCGCCGAGGTAAAACCACCGAAGCGACTGATCGCTGAAATGAACAGCAATCGCGACAGAATGAAGCACACGCCAAACACCGTCAGGCAGTACGCCGCGCCGCTCCAGCCACGGTTGAGGTAATAAAGCGTGATAAACGTGGTCAGCGTGCCGTAACCGATCGACGCCAAGGTCAGGCTCGCGCCGAACGGGGCAATGCGCCCGAACACTGCCCAGAACGGCAGACGTTCGCCACGAATCACCGGTACCGAAGGTTTGTTGCGGATCAACAGCAACGCGCCGGCGGCCAATACCGATAGCGCAATCCCGAGGCTGACGAAGCCGTATTCAGCGACCATCACCACGCCCAGCGGCGCGCCAATCGCAATCGCGCCATACGAGGCGATGCCGTTCCAGCCAATCGATTTTGCCGTGTGTTCGACGCCGACCTGGCCCATGCACCAACTGATCGTGCCGACACCAATGAGGCCCTGCGCGACCCCCAACAGCAAACGCCCGAGAATCAGAATCAGCAGGCTGGTCAGTGGAAAACTCTGCAACAGCGTCGAAATCAGGGTGAGCACGCCACTTAGCACAATCCCCAGCAAGCCATACACGATCGCCCGTTTGGTGCCGATGGTGTCCGACATGCGCCCGGCCATCGGGCGGCTGAGCAGGGTGGCCAAGTACTGTGAACCGATGACCAGCCCGGCAATGATTGCGCTGAAACCCAGTTGCTCGTGGACGTAACCGGGCAACACCGCGATCGGCAGACCGATGCAGAGGAAGGCAATAAAGGTATAGAAAACGATGGAAACGATCTGCAGGGTGATCGCCATGGAGCGTTGCGGTGGCAGTTGCTGCGCAGACATGAGGACTCGTTCGCGGGCGGCGGTGGGAGAGTCCGCATGATGGCGTGGGTGAGGGATAAAAGGAAGCAGGCTAACTATTTATCCTTGGATTGATGGCGCTGCTGACGGCCCCTTCGCGAGCAGGCTCACTCCTACATTTGAAATGCGTTCCCCTGTAGGAGTGAGCCTGCTCGCGATGGTTTCCGTACCAACAAATGACTTGCCATCGAAATACAAAAAGCCCCGTCACATGGACAGGGCCTTTAACTTGCAGCTAGCAGCTCAAACCTCGAAGCTGCTTTTAGAACACCACACCCTGGCTACGCAGGTAGTCATCGTAGGTGCCGCTGAAGTCAGTCACGCCATCCGGGCTCAGCTCGATGATGCGCGTGGCCAGGGACGATACGAACTCACGGTCGTGGCTGACGAAAACCAGCGTGCCCGGGTAGTTTTCCAGCGCCAGGTTCAGCGCCTCGATCGATTCCATGTCCAAGTGGTTGGTCGGTTCGTCCATGATCAGCACGTTCGGCTTCTGCAAAATCAGCTTGCCGAACAGCATGCGACCTTGCTCACCACCGGAAATCACTTTGACCGACTTGAGGATCTCGTCGTTGGAGAACAGCATGCGGCCCAAAGTACCGCGAATCATCTGCTCGCCTTGAGTCCACTGACCCATCCAGTCGAACAGGGTGACATCGTCTTCGAAGTCGTGCGCGTGATCCTGAGCGTAGTAGCCCAGCTCAGCGGCGTCGGTCCATTTGACGCTACCGGCATCCGGGGTCAGTTCGTTGACCAGAGTGCGCAGCAGGGTGGTTTTACCGATACCGTTCGGGCCGATGATCGCCACGCGCTCGCCGGCTTCAACCTGGAAGCTGAAATCTTTGAACAGGGGTTTGCCGTCGAAGCCTTTGGCCATCTTCTCGACGATGACCGCCTGGCGGTGCAGCTTCTTGTTCTGATCGAAACGGATGAACGGGCTTACACGGCTCGAAGGCTTGACCTCGGCCAGTTGGATCTTGTCGATCGCCTTGGCGCGGGAAGTCGCCTGCTTGGCTTTCGAGGCGTTGGCCGAGAAGCGGCTAACGAACGATTGCAGCTCGGAAATCTGTGCTTTCTTCTTGGCGTTGTCCGACAGCAGTTGCTCGCGAGACTGGGTCGCCACGGTCATGTACTCGTCGTAGTTACCCGGGAACAGGCGCAGCTCGCCGTAATCCAGGTCAGCCATGTGCGTGCACACGCTGTTCAGGAAGTGACGGTCGTGAGAGATGATGATCATCAGGCTGTTGCGCTGGGTCAGGATGTTTTCCAGCCAGCGAATGGTGTTGATGTCCAGGTGGTTGGTCGGTTCGTCGAGCAACAGCACTTCCGGATCGGAAAACAGTGCCTGAGCCAGCAACACACGCAGCTTCCAGCCTGGCGACACTTCGCTCATCGGGCCGAAGTGCTGCTCGATGCCGATACCCAGACCCAGCAGCAATTCACCGGCGCGGGACTCGGCGGTGTAACCGTCCATCTCGGCGAACTCGGTTTCCAGCTCGGCCACGGCCATGCCGTCTTCTTCGCTCATTTCCGGCAGCGAGTAGATGCGGTCGCGCTCGGCCTTGACCTTCCACAGCTCTTCGTGACCCATGATCACGGTGTCGATCACGGTGAATTCTTCGTAGGCGAACTGATCCTGACGCAACTTACCCAGGCGTACGTTCGGCTCAAGCATGACCTGACCACCGGACGGATCGAGATCACCGCCGAGGATTTTCATAAAGGTCGACTTGCCGCAACCGTTGGCGCCGATCAGGCCGTAGCGGTTGCCCGCGCCGAATTTGACCGAAACGTTTTCGAACAGCGGCTTGGCGCCGAACTGCATCGTGATGTTAGCTGTAGAGATCAAGAGTTATTCCTGCGAAGCATTCTGAGTAGCGAGGGTGCGGCCGGAGCGCTTGGCCCGAGTCAAAGTGCGCTGAGGCGGGAAAGTCCCGGCATCAACCAAGGGGGGCGCGTAAAGTTTGGCGGCAATTGTACTGGTCTGGCGCTCTTAACGATAGGGCGAACACGCCATGACCGCTGATTGGCGCGCACCCGGGACAGTTTTTAACACTTACAGGTTCACTATCGGATACAAAGTGTGGCTAAAATGCCATCCATTCACCCAGCGGCCTTCAACGGCGCGGGCTCAGGGACGTGCCATTTGTAATCCGACCACTGCATCAGACGCCGGGCCAGAGGCCTTCAGGCGCGCAGTTTGTTCACTACTGACATGTGACGATTTCCGTGAAACTCATCATTGCTGCTATTTATGTCATTTCCATTGCATACGTTCATCTTCGTGGACGGGTGCGGCACAAATTGGGTCGCCAACTGAGCGATCATTCGTCGTTTCTCGCGCCGATCAACTGCTTCCTCTATCTGTTTTCGAAAAAACCGAACAAGCCTTATCTGGATCCGTCGGAGTTTCCCGATCTGAGTCCGTTGCAGGAACATTGGCAGGAAATCCGTGAAGAAGGCCAGAATCTGCTGCGTGCCGGCGAGATCAAACGCTCGGATCAGTACAACGATGTCGGCTTCAATTCGTTCTTCAAGACCGGCTGGAAGCGCTTCTACCTGAAGTGGTACGGCGACAGCCATCCGTCGGCGATGAAACTGTGCCCGCGTACCACCGAACTGGTGCAAAGCATCGGCTCGATCAAAGCGGCGATGTTTGCCGAACTGCCACCGGGCTCGAAACTGGTGCGACACCGTGACCCGTACGCCGGTTCGTACCGTTATCACTTGGGTCTCGATACGCCAAATGATGCTGGTTGCTACATCAACGTGGACGGCGAAAACTACCACTGGCGTGACGGTGAAGCGGTGATGTTCGACGAAACGTTCATTCACTACGCGGAAAACACCACTGATAAGAACCGCATCATCCTGTTCTGCGACATCGAGCGTCCGATGAAATATCGCTGGGCGGCGGCGTTCAACGGCTGGTTCAGCCGTAACGTGATGTCCGCGGCGGGTGCGCCGAACGATGCCGGTGACCGTACTGGCGGCATCAACCGTCTGTTTGCCAGGATCTACAAGATTCGTTTGCGTGGTAAAGAGCTGAAAAAACGTAATCGCAAGCTGTACTATATGGAAAAGTGGGCGATCTTCGGTAGCTTGTTGGCGATCTTTATCCTGATCTGATCCTCCTTTAGGAGCTGTCGAGTGCAACGAGGCTGCGATCTTTTGATCTTGTTTTTTACACACTTCAAAGTCAAAAGATCGCAGCGTGCCGCAGCTCCTACATGGCGTTTGCCCGGCCGGGTCAAATGACTCTCGCAAAAGCAACCTGTCAGTTGGCTGACGCTTTCTTCGTTTTCTTGGCTGGCGCGGCTTTGGCCTTCGGCTTCGCCGCCGCTTTCCCGCCCAGACTGCGTTTCAGCAGCTCCGTCAAATCGATCACATCGGCCGTTTTACGCTCTTCCTCGCCACCCACCGTTTCGACATCCTCGATCTTGCCTTCATGGGCTTTCTTCTCCACCAGCGCCATGATCTTGTCTTCAAACTCGTCTTTGTAATCTTCAGGCTTCCAGTCCGCGCTCATGTCCTGCACCAGCCGTTTGGCCATGTCCAGTTCGCCCTTGGCCAGTTGCGGCTTGGTCACTTCACTCCCAAGCTCTAGCGTATCGAGGCTGCGCACCTCCTGCGGCCAGCGCAGCTTCACCAACACCAGCGCTGACTCCAGTGGCATCAGCGCCGCCAGGTACTGACGTGTATGTAAAACGACGCGGGCAAGGGCGACCTTGTTGGTTTTGCTCAGCGTCTCCCGAAGCAGCGCATACACCTTGCCGCCTCGTTTGTCGGGCGCCAAGTAGTAAGGTGTGTCGATGTTTTGCAGTGGAATCTGCTCGGCATCAACAAAAGAAAAGATATCAATGGTTTGCGTAGAGACCGGGTGTGCCGAACGGATTTCCTCTTCGCTGAGCACTACGTAACGACCTTTTTCATAGGCCACACCTTTGACGATATTTTCTTTGGTGACCTCTTTACCGGTGACCTTGTTGACCCGTTTGTAGCCCACCGGATCCATGCTACGGCTGTCGAGCCAGTCAAAGTCCACGCCTTGGGACGATGTCGCTGAAACCAGCGCGACGGGGATGTGAACCAGTCCAAAACTGATCGCGCCTTTCCAGATTGCCCGAGCCATGGTGATGATCTCCCAAGTGATGATCAGGTGACCTGTGGCCCAGCGTGAAAGTTTCCAGTGATTGCGCGGGCTCTGGGGCCAGCGGTCGTGTCTGGTTACATGTTGTTTAAAGCCTGTGACTTAACAAATGCGAACCCTGGGCGTAGCGTGGACTCGAAGGCTCTAATCCACTTGCATCGAGAGGCTGCCCCATGAACCGAATTCTGCTTGGCATCGCCGTCCTCGGCTTGAGCGTGGGTTGGGCTCATGCGGGCGTCTCGGTGCCAGCCTCGACGCTGTTGCTGGCGCAAAGTCCGACCGGCAACAGTAATAATCCCTACAACAGCCCGATCCGCCGGGCCAACCCCAACAGCATGCAAGGCACTCAGCCGAGCAGCCCGCCGATTCGTGGGCCGAGCACTGCGCCAACGCCGCGTACGCCCACCGTGGAAAACCGTGGTATCGGCAACGGCCAGCCGATTCGTTCGGTGCCAAGTACACCGCCGACGTTTATTCCCAATCCACCCTCACGGGGTACCGACAGCAACCGTTGAACGGCAGGACTGAGGTTCTGTCAGCCTTTCAAGCGAACATAAGGAATCGTGCATGTTGCGTAAAACCCTACTGGCCAGCCTGTGTGCCGGCGTTCTGATCAGTGCTCCGGTATTCGCCGCAGCGCCCAAAGAGCTGAAAAGCGAGCAGGGCATCCTCGAAGTCACCACGATTACTCAAGGACTAGACCATCCTTGGGCACTGGCTTTTTTGCCGGATCGCCAAGGCATGTTGGTGACCGAGCGACCGGGCAATCTGCGTGTAGTGGGCACGGACGGCAAGTTGTCCGAGCCAATCAGCGGCGTACCGCAAGTCTGGGCCAAGGGGCAGGGCGGTTTGCTTGATGTAGCGCTGTCGCCGGACTTTAAACAGGATCGCATGGTGTACCTGTCTTACGCCGAAGGTGGTGGCAAGGGCGACAAGGCCGGCACAGCGGTCGGGCGGGGGCGCCTGTCGGATGATTTGAAAACGCTGAAGGATTTCAAAGTGATCTTCCGCCAGGAGCCGAAGCTCTCGGTTGGCAATCACTTCGGCTCACGGCTGGTTTTTGATCGCGACGGCTATCTGTTTATCACCTTGGGTGAAAACAATGATCGATCAACCGCTCAGGATCTCGACAAGCTGCAAGGCAAGGTCGTACGCATTTATCCCGATGGCCGAGTGCCGGACGATAACCCCTTTGTCGGGCAATCCGGTGTGCGTCCAGAAATCTGGTCTTATGGTCAGCGTAACCCGCAGGGTGCGGCGCTCAACCCTTGGAACGGCACGCTCTGGGAAAACGAGCACGGCCCACGCGGTGGCGATGAGGTGAACATCATCGAACGTGGGAAGAATTATGGCTGGCCGCTGGCGACTCACGGCATCAACTATTCGATGCAGCCGATCCCTGAAACGCAGGGTAAAACGGCTGAAGGTACGGTTGCACCGCACCATGTCTGGGAGAAATCACCGGGTGTGTCTGGCATGGCGTTTTACGATGCTGACCGGTTTAAACCGTGGCAGCACAACGCGTTTATTGGTGCATTGGTGACGCAGGAGTTGATCCGGTTGCAGTTTGATGGCGATAAGGTGGTGCATGAGGAACGTTTGCTCGGCGAGCTTAAAGAGCGGATTCGGGATGTGCGCCAAGGGCCGGATGGTTATTTGTATGTGCTTACGGATGAGTCGAAGGGTTCGTTGTACAAGCTTGGCTTGAAGTAAGGCGCTGAGAGCGCTCTATACCTGTGGTGAGGGGATTTATCCCCGATGGATTGTGCAGCTTCTCCAGGAAGAGAGGGCTGCTTCGCTGCCCATCGGGGATGAATCCCCTCGCCACAGGGGTTTTGGTGGCTATAGTTTTTGGGGGAATAGCACCACTGCGGCGCGTAGTTTTCCTCGGCCAAATCGGCACATTTTTTCAAACTCGCCATGGCTGACTGGCACGTGCTGGCAGTCCATCGGTTGTCGGTGCTGGCTGTGATCGATATCGGGGTCATGCAGGTAAACGAAGTCCTCATCGCAATCGGTCACTACAACCCAGTGCGGTGATTTTGAGCGGGTCAGACGATAGCTGCTGATCAGCAGCAAAGGCTGGCCACCGGCGTCGAGCAATCGCGGCAAATCCACTGTTGCGCCGATCACACGTTCCACATCGGTTTCTGCCAGTTGCGCAGTGAACTCTTCATGCACCAAACGCATGACGTCTTTTTTATGCGTATCGCGTACACCATCAAGGAACAGCGGCCCCTCCAGGCTCAGCTCCAAACGGACGCGAAAACCTCTACGCCACGCCGCCAGTGCCAAACCTTGAGGGCTGCAGCCGCCATGGCCGGAGGTCATGAACACGGTCGTCGCCTCACGCCAGATCTGTAATTCCTCACGACGCTCCAGCAAGCGTCCGGCCTGCAAGGCGCCCATGGCCATCAACAGACAGGCCGGGCCGCAGGTGAAGTCGGTGGTCTGCGCGTAGTAAGGCACCGTGATGCTGCGTGAGTCGCGGTGCTGGAGAATGCGTTTCTCCAAGCGCAACGCATCGGCGTGGTCTTCGTAGTAATCGTGGATCAGCGCAAAACGTCGGTAACCGCTGCGCTCATAAAGGGCAATGGCGGTGGGGTTGTCGGTACGCACTTCCAAACGCAGATACGCGCAATCATGTTCCAGCGCGCAGGCCTCGATTTTCTGCAGCAATTGCTTGCTCAGCCCTGTGCCGCGAGCCTCGGCAGCCAGGGCTATCGAATACAGCCGCGCCAATGAGGTGCCGCGATGAAACAGCACCAGCGCGTAACCGAGCAGATGGTCATCGCGTTCTGCGACCAGCAACTGCGCATGGGCGCGCGTAATCATCCAGTGAAAACTTCGACTGGTGAGTCGGTCCGTGGTGAAACATTGCATTTCCAATGCCAGCAACGCCGGCAAGTCTTCAACTACGGCCAGGCGAAAAACAGTACTCATATGACCACCGTAAAAGTTGCGTAACGAAACGAGACTTTCGTAAAACTTCGTGCTTAATAGAAAAGGTCTTGTTCTCCAACGGATCAATCTCTATGTCAGCGGTACAGGGTCATTGGCGCGAAGTATCCGAGCAAAGTTTGCCGACGGCAACTTATTTAAAACCAGCGGTCAGAACCTCCAGTCAAGTGTTGATCATTGTCGAGCGCAAGGAAGATTGGGCCTCTTATTTTCCCAGCGAAGACATCGTCACCGCTCAGGAATACCTCGAGCAAACACGCGAAAGCGAGCCCGGCAAACGGGTTCAGGTGATCAACCTGTGCCGCAGCTACAAGTACTTGGGCCATGGCTATTACTGCTCGCTGCTGGCGGAAGCCCGTGGGCACAAGGTGATTCCGTCGGTGCGTACCATCAGCGAACTGACGAAAAAATCACTTTATGGCCTGGCACTGGATGACCTGGATAAAACCCTGGAAAAAGCTCTTAGTCACCACCTCTACAGCGATACCGAAGGGTTTACCTTGACACTGTATTTTGGCAGGACTCATATCGAGCCCTTGCAGGATCTGGCGCGGCAGTTGTTTGAAGTGTTTCCTTGTCCAATTCTGTTAGTTGAGTTTCGCCGAACTAACGGTTGGCACATCGAGGGCGTTAAGTCCGGCGCGTTGCACAAGTTACGCGATGATCAGGAAGATCAGTTTGCCAATGCGTTGGACGGTTTCAGCCGTAAAGTCTGGCGTGTGCCGCGCTCGCCGCAAGTTGCGCGCTATGACCTGGCTATTCTTCACGACCCACAGGAAGCCTTGCCGCCGTCGAATCCCAAAGCACTGGAAAAATTCGTCCGGGTCGGCAAAACCATGGGCATCGATGTCGAGTTGATCGAGCGCAAGGATTACGCGCGATTGGCCGAATACGACGGGCTGCTGATTCGCGAAACCACCAGCGTCGACAACCACACCTACCGATTCGCCAAGAAGGCCGAGAGCGAAGGGCTGGTGGTGATGGACGATCCGACGTCGATCCTGCGCTGCACCAACAAGGTCTACCTGACTGATCTGCTCAACAGCCATCAACTGGGCATGCCCGCCACCGAAATCCTCTACAAAGAGCGACCCGAAGACTTCGAACGGGTCGGCGAACGCCTCGGTTTCCCCTTGGTGTTGAAGATCCCCGACGGCTGTTTTTCACGCGGAGTGATCAAGGTCGAAAGCCAACAAGCGCTGCTCGAAGCCACCGCGGAATTGTTCGAGCACTCGGTGTTGTTGCTGGCCCAGGAATTCTTCTACACCGAATACGACTGGCGCATCGGCGTGCTCAATCGCAAACCGATCTTCGCCTGCCAGTACTTCATGTCCAAGGGCCACTGGCAGATCTACAACCACAAAGCCAAAGGCCAGGACGTCAACGGCGAATGCCGAACCATGGCGATCCATGAAGCGCCGCGCGCGGTCGTCGACCTTGCGGTGAAAACTGCCAACCTGATCGGCGATGGCCTCTACGGCGTCGACCTGAAACAGGCCGGCGACAAAGTGGTGGTGATCGAAGTCAACGACAATCCAAACCTCGATGCAGGCATCGAAGACGCGTATTTACAGGACGATTTGTATTCGCTGGTGCTGGAAGAGTTTGTGCGGCGGCTGGAACTCAAACGTCGCGGGCAAGCGTGGTGATCTGCCGATGATCAGCAGTTTCTCAATGAACCACGGCGCGTTACAGCGGGTTGAACGATTGGACGCCGAGGTGATGCTGTTCAGCAATCCCGACGCCGCCGAGCGCGACTTGCTGCACAGTCATTTCAAGGTCGATGAGCATGCGTTGGCCTCGGCGCTCGACCCGGATGAAGTCTCGCGCATCGAGTTTCACCCCGACCATTTGTTCCTGATCTGGAAGCGCCCGGAAAACTATTCCGGTGGCGGCAGCCTGGCCTTTGAGGTGTCGTCCTGCGGCTTGCTGTTCTCGCCGGGGCAATTGCTGGTGATCGCCACCGACGACACGCCGCTGCATGGTCTCGGCACTCGGCAGCCATTAAACACGCCGCTGGATGTGCTACTTGATCTGCTGTTCAACAACATCCATCACTACCTCGGTCACCTGAAGGTGATCAAACTGGTCGCCCGCGAGTTGCAGCAAAAATTCAACGCCTCGATGCAGAACCAGCATCTGGTGCAGATGTTCAACCTCAGCGAGAGCCTGATCTATTACATCAACGCCCTGCACAGCAACGGCGCGGTGCTGACACGGCTGCGTAATCATGCCGAGAAACAGCATTTTTCCAGCGAGGCACTCGGACTGATCGATGACCTGATCATCGAAAACAACCAGTGCTACAAACAGGCTGAAATCTACTCCACGGTGTTCTCCGGGCTGATCGACGCGCGCGGTAACCTGATGAACAACAGCATGAACAACCTGCTGCGCAAACTGACGTTGATCAACGTGGTGTTTTTGCCGCTGAACCTGATCGCGAGTATTGGCGGGATGTCGGAGTTCAGCATGATGACGGCGGGGACGCCGTGGTGGGTGTCTTATCCGGTGTTTTTGCTGGTGATGTTGATGGGGGCGGGGGGGATGTTGTTTGGGCTGAGGCGCTTGGCCAGGTGATTTGTGTTGTCTGGCCCGGCCCCATCGCGAGCAGGCTCACTCCTACAATGGATCTTTGGTGTAGCGAAGATCCCCTGTAGGAGTGAGCCTGCTCGCGATGAGGATCTCAAAATAAACAGGTGATTTCAGATCAGCCCACAGCCGCGGAATTGCTGACTTTCCTACGCTCCCGAACCCCACGAACCACCAGATATAACAACGGCCCCACCGACACAAACACCGCCGTCAGCAACAGATACGGAACCACCGACCAAACCGACTGCCCACGAGCCTTGGCATCCTTGACCATCCAAACCCCGGCCAACGTCGCCAGCAGGTACAAATCAATCACCACCTGTGCCGTATCCGGCCGCGACATCAAGCTGATCCCAAAATCAATCAACGACTGTTCAGCCTGGAGCATCACCGAAACGGTGTAACCGGAAAAAGCCAGCAAAGCCGTGAGGGGCAGGGCGACAGACATCATGCATTCCTTCCTTGAACTGATGAGCAGAATCGCCAGATTACCCGCGCCACGCAAAATTGGCCATTGACGTGCCAGCAGCGTTCAGGCTAATTTTCAGGCCATGACTACCTACGTATTGCGCTGCCAGCCAAGCATTATTATTACCGCCATTCCTCACTTGGCGGGCTAGCTCACGACTGCAGCACCCAACCCGCCCTAGAGGCGGGTTTTTACTTTCTGTCTCCAGGGTTCGAAACACCGCTCATGTAGGAGCTGCCGAAGGCTGCGATCTTCAGGATCAAAAGATCGCAGCCTTCGGCAGCTCCTACGCAGGGTGTGTGAAATCGCTATCAAGGAGATCAGCATGAGTTACACCAACGACCAGCAAGCCCTGCTTGAGCACTACGTGAAAAGGATTCTCGCCGCTCCCGTGTACGACCTGGCTGTGCGTACGCCATTGCAGGCAGCCCCGGCGTTGTCCGAAGCGCTGGGTAATCGCATCCTGCTCAAGCGCGAAGACCTGCAACCGACGTTCTCTTTCAAGATCCGTGGCGCCTACAACAAACTGGTGCAACTGAGCGATGCGCAGAAGGCACAAGGCGTCATCACCGCATCGGCCGGCAACCACGCGCAAGGCGTGGCACTGGCGGCGCGCGAACTGGGCATCGCCGCGACCATCGTCATGCCGTGCACCACCCCTGAACTGAAGGTGCTGGGCGTACGCAGTCGAGGCGCGGAAGCGCGGCTGCACGGTGAAAGCTTTCCCTTCGCGTTGGCCTATGCCCTGCAATTGGCCGAAGAAACCGGCCGCACCTTCGTGTCCCCCTTCGATGACCCGGACGTGATCGCCGGACAAGGCACCGTGGCCATGGAAATCCTTCAGCAACACCAAGGCGTGCTGGATGCCATTTTCATCCCGGTAGGCGGTGGCGGCTTGATCGCCGGCATCGCCGCGTACATCAAATACCTGCACCCGGAAGTGCGGATCATCGGCGTTGAATCCGAACATTCCGCGTGCCTGAAAGCCGCTCTGCACGCAGGCGAACGTGTCGTGTTGCCCAGCGTCGGTACCTTCGCCGACGGTGTGGCCGTGGCGCAGATCGGTGAATACGGTTTTGAAGTGTGTCGTTTCTGCGTGGACGAGGTGATCACCGTCAGCAACGACGACCTCTGTTCCGCGATCAAAAACATCTACGACGACACGCGCTCAATCACCGAACCCTCCGGCGCCCTGGCCGTCGCGGGCATCAAGCAATACGTGGCGCGAAGCGGCGTGCGCGGTCAAACCTTCGTGGCGATCGACTCAGGCGCCAACATCAACTTCGACAGCCTGCGTCACGTCGCCGAGCGCGCCGCTGCGTGCGGCGTCCCGGCGTAACGGTGTTCAGGGCAGCAGCGGGCGCAGGAACGTGCGCTCGTAGCTGACGATGAACTTCTTCTCGACCAAAGAGGCCACCAGCGCGGTGCTCTCTGGGTCGGTCATCGCGATATGCCGATAGCTTTCGTAATCCGCCAGTGACGGAAAACTGAACAGACAATACGCAATGTTGCTCGCACCCTCCGATGGCAAAAAATAGCCATGATGGCTGCCGCCCAAGCGTTCAACGATACCGAGCCAGGCCTTGGCGTAAGCCTCGAACTCGGTCAGTTGGTACGGGTCGATCACGTATCTGACGTGGCAAGTAATCACTGCACGTGCTCCTTGCCCGGTTATTCCTGAATGGCTGTGTTGACCTTGTCCGAGGCCGACCAGATGCGGTAGCGCACTTCGACGTCCGTTGGGGCATAGACCACGATCGGCAATTTGCTGTTGTAACGCACGGTGAAACCATCACCGACGACCGGCACGAACGCGCGCTTCTTCTTGCTGCCGGGCGGGCAGGCCATCAGCGTGCTCATCGGGCCAATGACTTTCTCGAGGCGATAATACGGATAGCCCCAGCCTTGCAGATTTTTCTCGTCGAGCACGCCGCCGAGCTTCGGACGATTGCAGTCCACCTCAAGGGTCTTGCCGGCAAGAATCTCGACCTGGAAGTTTTCTTCATTCTCCTGCTTGGGCAAATGAATGACCTGACGGGTAAAGCCCGCCTCAGCCTTCGGATACGGCGCGACGTCTTCAAGTTTGGCCGCGTGGGCGAGGGTGGACAGACTGGCGATAATCAGCCCGGTGGTCGCGTAAGCGCGTAAAGAACCCATGGATGCCTCCTTGCGGGTGTAGGGTGGTTTGACAAGCATTCTTACCGTCATGGGTGATGAATGCAAACCCGCAACAGATTGCAAAATGCAACGCGCAAAAGGGCTCAACCGGCATTTTGCACGTAGCGAAATACTGGCCTTTGCGCCAAGTGATTGATTTTTATGTGGGTCAGAATGACCCGATGAAAGGCACGCTTTATGCGTCTTTTCAGTGCGGCGCACCGGGTTTGGGCGCCTACACTCCAATGGGCATTTCGCCGTACCACCATTTGCCGCACCAGGGAAACAGCGGGGACACACCCGTGCAGGCGCAGCAAAGGTCAGCGTGAATACTTGATTGGCAATCTCACAGTAAGGAGAGGGTTCGCCATGTTTCTGTCTGCCTTGGAACTTCGTAACATCGTTGAAAGCAGTTTCCTGCCAAAGCGCTGCCAGTGCACGCTGTCGCCGGACTTGCTGATGACCGTCAAAGTGTTTGGCGATCACCAGACCGATCAGGTCGATCTAATGGTTCGTGACATCGACGCCAGCCACCTCAACGGCTGTCGCGAGATCAATGAACTGATCGCAGGGCTGCGTTCGGATCTGAACAAGCAAAGTACACCGCACCACTACAGTCCGCGATCCAGAGCCGTTTAACCCACTGTTTCAGCCAGTTCGACCGTCACGCGCCGGGCCTGCACAAAACCAAGGCCCAGCGCGAGCTCGACCAGCACCGCCAGCAAAATGCCGGGGCCGGCATGGCCATTGAGCCATTCGCCAAAACCCAGCACAGCCAAGCCAAAACAACCGACGATAAAGCCGTTGCTCAGCGCACTGCGAGCCACCGACGGCGGTGCATTGCGCACCAGAAAAAACATCACCCCCAACGCCGCAAACAACACCGCGCTGCGCCGCGCGACAAACCCGACTGCGGTCGAATACTCAATGCTCCAGATCGCCAGCAACACCTCGGGGAAAAAGCCCCAGGCCAACGCGAGCAAAAAACACAACGAAGAGGTAATGCCCGACAACGCGCGAAACGACAACTGCATGGCTAATCCTTGCGGCAGTGAGGAGGGCCCCGAGCATAACCCCCGAAACACCCCACGCCTACCGCAACGGCAAAAATCAGAACGTTCTGTCAGTTTTGGAAACTGCACGCGTCAGACATTTTCCGATAACTGATCTCCTCAGCCTTGCCGGCGTTATCGATGTACTTCATATCAGCTGTAATCACCTTGCATTGCTGAGTGGCCGGCTCAGTCAACGAAATCACCTTCGCCACATGCAGCGGCATGCCGTACTCATAAGGCACCGCTTTCGATGTGGCCGACGTGTCATTGGCCTGCGCCAACCCGGCAAAAGCCGCGCAGGCGAGGGCGGTGGTGAGCAGAAACGGACGAATGTTCATGAAAAGACTCCCGTGCGACGCAAAGAGAGTTCGGCGCAATACAAACCGAACCTGCCGCACTGGGCGTCAGCCAAGGGCTGAGGGCGTGCGGTTCAGTACAGTTTTCGACCACGGCGTTAAGCGATGGTTAACCCGGCTGAACGCCGGCTGTCAGGGAGTGAGGCGGTTTTCTTCGCGCGGTTTGGCGAATTCCTACAGAAGCTGCTGCTTTGTCTGCTTTCGGGGTCTGGAGCGGGGCGGGTATTGTCGGGTGTCGCTGCAAAATCAGCGGCTCGGGTTTGGTCACCTGAATACTCGTACATGTGCCATCATTCGCGCCGCGGACACTTATGTCTTCGGAGTGCATTGCTGTGGCGGCTGTGTGCAGGATTGCCTTCGGGCGAGCTGATTGGGTATTCAGTTGACCAAGCTTGCATACAGTCCGCCTCCCTCGTTTGGTCACGGTGTCGGCGGGTTACTTACCCAATTGGAGTTATCTCTATGCCGATACTGAATCCGCTGCCAAACCGCTACCACCCACTAAACAGCAACATCACAGAAAGCCCAACGCTGCTCATCGACACTGAAGCCAACCCCAAAGATATCCTCGAAGCCGCCGTTCAGCGCATCCGCGCGTGCAGCGACCTGCTCGAGACATTGCACTGTCTGTGCTTCAAGCAAGCCGACGTGGAAGACATTCCGCACATTACCCATGCACTGTATCTGCTGGCACAGGATGGCAATGATTTGCTGCAGGTCGCGCAGCAACAGATGGTGAGCTGGAAGGCACCGGTTTGATGGGGTAGGGATTTGGCAGGAGTGAATGGCTGATAAATGTAGGCTGATTCACTGCTGCCGGCTAAAGAGCCTCTTTCACCTAGCGGCTTAATTTTTCAGGGAAGAAAGAAAGAGGAGGGTGCGTTAAATCCCATGACTTCGTTAGTTCTTCTGCTGCTGAAATCTGCGACGGTGTCATTTTTGCCGAGATGAGCGGAAGCTTATACTCAACATTTTCTTGCATGCCGCCCCCGCCATCTAAAACAAGGAGTGATGACACAAGCGAGTAGCCTTTAACTGGGTCGTACGGAAAGCCATAGGTATCAGGCTCGTGAGCAAGATAAGACCCGTAGCCGTATACCGACTCTGCGTAGCCAGCCATAGCTGCCTGCTCATTCCAATGTCGAAAAACCGGCAATATCACCCTTCTCAAAAAGCATCGCTGCGTATTCCATCATCGAGCGAGGGTTGCCGTTCTCGGCTGAAAGCTTGAACCACTTTTCCACTTCTTTAGCTCGATTCCAAGGTAAGAAAAAACCATCGCCTTGTTTGTATCCCACAGCCATCCAATACTGAGCGTGTACATCACCCGCGTTCGCCGCTCGCTCGAGCCACGAGTCTTCCAGTGTGATCTCATACATCAGGTACATGGACTCCGCATCACCATTATCGGCTTTTTGCTGAGCCAGTTTCTTTGCTTGGTTAAGCCACTCAACAGGTTGTTTTACTGACCTTTCGCATTCGTGTGAGGCTTCACAAAAGTCATTACCGTTTCGCCCAAGCTGGATCATCGCGTACAGATCATCTTGGAGGGCAGCCGCCTCGTACCAATATTTTGCTTCGGGAGTCATGAATCTGCTCTTCGCTCTGAGTGACTCCGCTAAATAGTATTGTGCCTCGTGATCTCCGGCTTTAGCGGCGATTACAAGTAAGGGGATTGCAGAAATAGCTTTGTGTTGGTTATAAAGAATTATGCCGCGAGACTTCATCGCAAGTTCTGAGGAGGCCAGCGCCAGTACATTAGGCGCAAAAAGCGCTACCAAAAAACTCACGATCAGATGGTTCATGTTCTTCTGAAGTCGCGGTTGCAAAACTAAAGGCCTAGTTTTTCTGGGAAGAAAGAAAGGGGCGGGTGGGATGCCTTCCAATCAATGGCGTATTTTTTGGCTTCTTTAATTTGCGCAGGCGTCATTTTTTCAGCAATTTTTGGAAGCTTTCCCTCAACATAAACTTGAACGTTGCCGCCACCGTCAAGTTCCTCTAGTAGGGATATGAGTGCGTAGCCTTTGACTAGGTCAATAGGGTAGCCAACTTTATCTGGTGTATGAGATAGATACGCGCCATAGCTAGCGACGGCATTTTGATAGCCGGTTTTTGCCGCCACTTCCCACCAATGCCTAGCACCTTCAAGATCGTTTCTTTGAAAAAGGATTGATATATATTCAACCATCGCCGGAGGGTACCCACCCTCGGAGGCGGATTTTAATAACTCCTCCTCGATCTTAGCCTTCTTCCAAGGCAGAAGGAATGTGCCTTTACCCTCTGCGTAACGGTTAGCAAGCAGCCATTGCGATGGCGCATATCCAGACGATGCAGACTTCTCCAGCCATTCGATATCTGAAGTCGCATTGTATAAGACTGCCATTGCTTCTCCGTCCCCCGTCATGGCGCGAGGCGTAGCCGTTTTTATCAATAAATCTAACCACTCACTCGGCTTCTTGCTTCCTTGAGGGCACTGGCTAGTTACTGTGCATAGATCTTCTGAGGTGGTAGCAAGTTTGAACATTGAGTAGTAGTCGCCTTGGGAGGCTGAGGCTTCGTACCATTTTTGCGCTTCCGCAGTCATGCGCTGATTTTTTTGACGAAGTTCGTCTGCCAAGTAAAACTGTGCTTCCGGATCGCCAGCTTCAGCTGCGACTCTTAACTCGGTCTCCGCAGGCTTGTATTGATTGAAAAGCATGATGCCGCGATCTTTCGCTGCTTGTTGCGTTGAAGTGAGTTGGGCAATCGCAGAGCTTGAAAATATTAGCGCAATTATGAATAAAATCTTGATTTGAGTACGCAACTTTTTAGTCCTGAAGTTTTATTGGGTTTCGCCGACGTAAGTCGCTTTTCCACCTGGGACAAAGGTGGTGCCGTAATATTGGACGCGGCGACATGAACCATCTAAACGGGAGCCTAAAAGGCTTACGTGTGTTTTGTATCTAGAACGCATTTCGTCGTTCTGATCGTCGTGCAGGCGTAGTACTGCCTCAGACATAAAGTTATCTAAATGTAACCTGTTTTCGCAGTAAGTTTGTTCGGATTGACTTACTTCTTTCGTTCCAAAGCGATTCATGCTCATACATGCTTCTTCGAACTGCGCTTGTGCAAGCGGAATCGTACCCTGCAATTGGGCTTGCCGTACGATTAAATTCAATATTCGCTCGATTGCTTGCTGTTGGAATAAGTGGCATTGATCTTTCGAGTATGTTTTTTCGACAGGTTTTGAACCTGAGCCTACTGTTCCGTATTCTGCAATTTTGAATTCTTCTGGTGGTTTAATTAAAGTCATAAGCATTGGGCCTAGAGCACCTGGGGTAGCGGTAAGGATCCATTGATCAAGCTCTGCTTGATTCCGATAGGTCATAATTGTATGTGCAATAATCGCCCCTCTACCCCCTCCAGTCAGCGCTTCATACAAAGACATCACCACATCGATGCCCTGCATATACGCCATCGCCACTTCCATACCTGCAGCCCCGAGGAAGTTCAGCTTGTCGATATAGTCAGCGGCATCGTCAGTCACAAACATCAGCGACTTGTCCTGATTTTTATGCATTTCGCGACGTAACAGGTTGATCAGGTCAGTCACCCCGTCATACCCCACTTCAAACTGGAATTCGCCACCAGCGCCTGCTCCGACAATTAAGGATGCTTTGAACCGCATGATGAAGCGACCTTCATGCAGTGAAACGCCGATGTCGGCGCTGGTACCGAGGCCGTACGCGGCGGTAAAGCCTGCGGTAAGTCTGGCCAAGCTCGACCATTCGCTGGCTTTTGTACTGTTGACGCTGTTGCCCATCCCCGGTGTTGGCGCAGTGCGTAACGCGGCGATCTCCTTTGGTGGCGCCCAATTCAAGGCGCCTGTCAGCAGAATACCTGCCTGCACTCCCGCAAAGAGGTTGAATTGGGCTTTGGCACCATCTTCTACCCGAACCTTGGCGGCGTTGCCTTCCAGTACCGGTTCGCTTCTTACGGTTGCAGCGGTTGCATTAGTCGTGTCCGGACGTTTTGCATCGGTGATTTCCGGAAGGTTTAGTCCGCCCTGCACGTTTGCGCGACCCAATTGAACGCTGGATGAAAGGAGGAGGGTGGCGCCGGTATAACCCCAGGCGCGTGCGCCCAAATGGATCGAGAATCGACCGAGGTTGAGGTTTTTGCGGTTTTTCTCGTAATCGAGGTAGGGAATAAGGATGTCTTTCGCCTGATCTCTACCCGGCAGATCCATTTTCATCAGTTCAACTTCGCCACGGGCGAGGTCGATACCCAAGCTGACCTCGGCTTTGGCGGAAGCTTTGAAGTTGTCGGTCACGCTGAATGCCGGTCCGGTCACTTTCGTGCCGGTGTGAATCGATGATTGCGGCGGTGTCAGTGCACGAACGAGTTGTGCTTGCGGGCTGTTGTCGAACAGGCGCAGCGAGCTTCTGACTTCTTCTTTGAACAGCAACTGACGCAAGCGAAGGCCCCAATCTTTGCGGGCACCGGCATCCTCAAAAGTGTCGACTTTGTAATTTTTCGATTTCAGATAAGCGTGAAAGAGTTCTACGTCAAACCAGCCTTTCTCATCAAACCAGTCACTTTGCTGGTCTTTGATGGCGATGGCGCCTTCGCGCCGTAACCATTCATGGAAAGGGTTGTCGTCTGTGTCCGTCGCGGCCTGACCACTGCTGTTGCCGGGGAGCTTCTGCGCATCTTTGGCCATTGAGGCGCCGATTTCACTGGCGTCTTTTTTCAATACTTTGGTGATGCCCTCGAGATTGAGCATGCTCAGGTGTTTGACGGGGCTGTTGGGGCTGTTGAAAAGCGCGACTTCACGCAGCGGAAATCCTGCTTTGACCAGGCGCTCTTCGGGTTTTGGCTGGAACTGTTCAGGTTCCCAGAGCAGGTGCCGCAGTGGCAGAGCGGCGGCTACGGCGGCCTCCGCATCATCGCGCAGCTTGATGCGGTCTTGTTGAATGCGATGCCATTCGGCTCGCTCGACCTCGACGATACCGGCCGGCGGCGCGACGTTTTGTCCGCTGGCATCAATCCATGCTTTGTATTTTGTGCGGATCTGCTCACTGAGCGTGATCTGCCGTTGCTCCATTTCAAGGTAGGCCTTGAACTTCTCAACCCCGGCGCTGATGTTGCCAGTGTCTGGAATGAGTGCGAATTCCGGGACAGCGAGACCGTAATCGGCGACCTTCAAGATCGACTCGATATAGGCGGCGAAGTCTTTTTCGACTTTTTTGCGCTCACTGGCGACATCCGCCAAATAACCACACATCCGGGCTTTGCCGTCGATGACGCAGTTTGTGGCGTCGAGATAGGCCTTCTTGTTTTTCTGGAAGTCTTCCTCTTTCAGCGTGGTGAGCTTGCCGCTGGCTGTAAGTGCTGCACGCGCCTTCAAGTAAGTCTGTACGCGACTTCTTGCTTCAAGTGCACCGGGGGAAAACAGATTACCGCTTTCGTAGGTGTAACCGGCGATCTTGGCCTGAGCGATGGCGACGGTCTTCAGCTTCTTCCACTCGCTGTAGAGCCGCTGCAGCTTTTGCCCTTCGGAGTTGGCTTCAAGCAAGCTAGCTTGTTGTTGGTTGGCCAATTCCCGATTGCGGGCGTACTCGCTTTGATCCGGCAATTTGTCCAGCGCAGCACTGTTTCGGGCTTCTCTACCAACAGCTTTAAGGCGCATGGCCATTGTCGGTTGAGCGATATCAGGTTCTTGAGCCTCGATTTCGAGCATTCGGCTTTTTTGTTCGCCTTGCAGGAAGTTAGAGAGCTTGGGCTCCAGGAAATACTCCAGCAGTCCTGCGCTGTTCATGCCCTTGAGGCGTTCTTCTGGTGACTTGCTTGCGCTGATGTGTTGCTCAAGCTCGCTCATTGCTTCTTTGATCGAGCTGGCCGCGCGCTCAGGCAACAGATAGAACATCTTTTCTTTGGTGGCGTAGATCACTTCGCCGTAGGACGTCGAGCAAGCTGTTTTGACTTTGTCGAACGCGTTGGAGCAACTGGCAGGCGCTTCAGGTTGGGGATCAAGTTCCAGAGTCGGTTTGGTCTCGACCGGTGCGGCAGGGGTCGATGCGGTGGCAGCTGGGCCGTTGAGTTCTACCTTGGGTGCTTCTGAGAGATCAGTTTCCATTTCGATTCCATTCATTCTTTACGCGGACGGGGTCATCAAGCGGCGCTGGTAGCCAGTTGCTGCAGCTGCTGAACCTTGATGAACGACTCTTCCCTGGATTGCAGGATAGCCATTGCCTGAGGCTGCGTTTCGAGCAGCGGGCCGTTAGTGATCGGCCCCAGTTTCAGTAAATGACGACCTTCGTAAATGTTGTGGGCCACCAGCACGTTGAGGTTTGCCACGAGGTTGGGCAGTTCTTCATCGGTCGGCTCGCCGTAGGCGGCGTATTGCGCGTCCGTCCAGTAGATCCAACCCAAATGTTCCTGAACCTTCGGCGCGTCCGATGGCAGGTTGAACGCTGAGACGTCGCCGAGCCATTCGAGTTCCGAGACGGAGCGCCAGCTCAGCCAGTGACCACGGTTACGGCCGAAGTGGACTGGCGCTGGGGTGTAGACGTGTTGCCACGGGCCGAACAGTTGCTGTGAGTTTTCCACGGCGGTGTAAGCCAGCGCGGCCCACAGGCTCGGTTTGTGGTAGCTCAGCAGGCTTTGGCCGCCGGAACCGTCATTGGCGCGCAGCAGCCAGCGGGCGTGGGCCAGTGCTTTGTCCGGGGCGGCGGTGGTGAGCGCGATGCCGGCGTAGTTTTCTTCGCAAAGTTTTGCCGCTTCATGGGCGAGGCGGCTTCCCCATGGTGCGGTCAGCCACAGCGGGCCATCAGTGGCCATTTCCGCGAAGTCGGTGCCGATGAACAGGCCTTGCGAGTTCATCGGTTCGCCGATGCGGTAGAGGCGGCTCATGGCCTCAGGTTGACGGGCGCGGTCGATGATGAAGCACAGGCTCTGGCCGGAGCTTTCACGTGGCAATTGCTCGAACGAATGGCGCGGGGCTTCGAGGAGGGCGCTCAGCGCTTTTACATGCATGTGCAATCCTTACGGCTGCAAGCGCCGTTGTTTTGTTTGCCGCACAACGGTGTGATACCGGACTCGCTCAAACGTTTCGGCAGCGGTACGAGGACTTTCCCCGCCTTATCCGCATCCGCCACTTTCATCGGCCCCGGCAACAAAGGCGCTGCCGGCGTACCCGCACCTGGCCCACCGCCAGAGTTCACCTTCACCTCGGCCCCGCTGATCGTCACACCCCCGGCATCCACCTTCACAAAACTCCCCCCAGCCTTGGCCGTGAGTTCCATGCCGCCTTCCATCACAACTTTCTCGCCAGCGTTGTAGTGAATCTCCGTCCCGGCCTCAACAAACTGCGCTGTGCCGACCTTGACGTGCTGCGTCACCGCAACCGTCAGGTGGTCGTTCGCGCGCATTTCGCTTTTGCGGTCGAGGTGGGTGATGCGGTGTTCTTCGACTTTGAATTCGCTGTAGGTGTTGGCTTCGACGGTGTCGTGGCGTTCGTTGCCGACGCGGATTTTCTGGTCGTGTTCGATGTTTTCGTCCCAGTCGCGCTGGGCGTGCAGGTAGATCTGTTCGGCACCTTTTTTGTCTTCGATGCGGAATTCGTTGTAGCCCTTGCCACCCGGCGAGCTGAGGGTTTTGAAGGTGCTGCGGGTTTTGTTCGCCGGCAGGTCGTAGGGGACGACGTTTTCCTTGTGGTACAGGCAGCCGGTGACCAAGGGCTGGTCGGGGTCGCCTTCAAGGAAGGTGACGAGGACTTCCATGCCGATGCGCGGGATGGCGATGCCGCCGTAGGCTGCGCCGGCCCAGCCGCTGGCGACGCGCATCCAGCAGGAGGTGTTGTCGTCGGACTGGCCTTCGCGATCCCAGTGAAATTGCACTTTGATGCGGCCGTATTGGTCGCAGTGGATTTCTTCACCTTTGGGGCCGGTGACGACGGCGGTCTGGCTGCCGAGGACTTTCGGTTTCGGGTGTTCGAGGGCAGGGCGGTAGTGCGCGTCCCACGGGGTCGCGAGGAAGCTGTTGCGGTAGCCCTGATGGAAATCGCTTTTGTGGTCGGTGACGTCGCTGGTGACGTTTTCGCCGAGCACTTGCGGTTGTTTGCCTTCGTGGAAGACTTCCAGCAGCAGCCACAGGTCGTTCCATTCGGCGCGCGGGTGTTCGGCGAGGGTCAGGAAATGGCCGCTGGTGAGGGTTGGCTCGTCACCTTTGCCGTCGGCGAGTTTGTAGTCGCTGCGATGGCGTTCGAGGGCGCGGGTGGTGAGGAATTTGCCGCGCTCGCGGGTGGTGAAGCGACCGGGGTAATCGTAGTCTTCGAGATCCGGGCTGAACTCGGTTTTGTTCGCGGCCTCGGGGAGGATCTTCGGTTTCTCGAAGTCGTAATCTCGGCGGCTGACGCGGGTGGTGCGGGTTTCCAGGCGCAGGTTGAAACGCTTGATCACTGGTTTTTCCGCGGCCATGCCGGAGTCTTGCTGGTAGCTGACGGCTTTCAGTTTGCGGAATACGGTCTGATCGTCGCCAAACACCAGTTTGTGGCCACTGCTGCTGTGCTGGAAATGGAAGTGGATGCCTTCTTCCTCGCACAGACGCTGGATGAAGTGCAGGTCGGACTCGTCGTACTGCACGCAGTATTCGCGTTGCGGGTACTCGGCGCCGAGCTGGAAGCTATAAGCGTCGGCAAGAATGCCGCGTGCTTCGAGCACCTGGCCGATGATTTTCGGCACGGTCAGGTTCTGAAAGATTTGCTGATCGTGGTTGTGGCGCAGGTAGGCGAGTTGCGGCACCAGGCTGATGCTGTAGCGGGTCAGCGTCTTGCCGGAATCGCCTTGCTCGATGCGATAGACCAGGCCGTGGATGATGCCTTCGCCGGTGGCGCCGAAGGTCAGAACGCCGGGTTTGTGCAGCAGCTCTTCGAGTTTCAGGTCAGGGCGGGCGCTGACCAGTTCGAGGTCAAAACGGAAGGGCTGATTGAGGGCTTCGCGACCGGTGAAGCTGAGTACTTGCAGGTCAGCGGAGGCGCCTTCGAGCGTGAGGGTAATGTGGGTTGCGTTGGCGTCCAACATGCCTTGAATTCCGTCCTTGAATAAGCAGAGCCCGGATGGTGCAGCATTCAACCGCCTCGTTCAAGGCGCAAATGCCGTAGACGTTGGCCCTTGTCGGTATGGGGGAAACCCTTAGTTGGGGACTTTCGCTCAATAAAACCGGGCGCTTCGCTGCACTGAAAAGCGCGTGCAGCGAGGGCATCTATCCGACCGGGCGCACAGGAAATTGTCGCTCAGATTCAGACTAAAGTCGTCTTTGGCCCGTCAAAGCCATCTGCCATCATTGTCGTTCACCCCCGTGTTTCCACTTCTGTCCGGCTCAATTTTCTGACTCGGATCGGGAGCTATTTCTGGCTTATTGCGCGCTTGCGCAAACGCTGCAGTGTTGGAGTTTTTCATGCGTCCCCCATTTCCCCTCATCACCCCGCGCCAGTCGTTTGGCTTCGGAGCCTTTGTGCTGTGCGCCGGTTTTACCGCGCCGGTTCAGGCCAGCGGTTTTCTCGAAGACACCACGGCGAAAATCGAATCGCGCACGGTGTACTTCAACCGCGACTTCCGTGATGGGCACACTTCCACCGAGCAGGGCGCGTCGAAGCGTGAAGAGTCGGCTCAGGGTTTTATTCTCGATCTGCAATCGGGTTACACCGAGGGTACGGTGGGCTTTGGTATTGATGCGCTGGGCATGCTCGGTTTCAAACTCGATTCCAGTGCTGACAGCAGCAACAGTGGTTTGCTGCCATCGAGCGGTGAGGATCCGCGCGGTTCGAAAGATCAGTACGCGAAGATGGGCCTGACCGCCAAAGTGCGCGTTTCTGATTCGGTGTTGAAGTACGGCGCGTTGCGGCCGGATCTGCCGCTGCTCAAGTACAACGACGGGCGATTGCTGCCGACGATGTTCAACGGCGCGATGTTGACCTCGAAAGAGGTGAAGGATCTGACCTTTATGGCGGCGCGTCTGGACAAGTACACCGCCCGCGATTCCATCGATTCGCAAGACATCCGCGTGCACTGCAAGAACAAGCGTTACGCATGTAACACCACGGCCGATCATTTCGACATGTACGGCTTCGATTACAAGATCAATGATCGTCTGACCGGCCAATATCACTACGCGGAACTGGAAGACATCTACCGTCAGCACTTTGTTGGGTTGTTGGCCAATCAGCCGTTGGCGGGCGGTGTATTAAAGGCTGATCTGCGCTTGCTCAAGAGTGCTGACAGCGGCGATGCGAAGGCCGGTTCCATCGATAACCGTGCGTTGAGCGGTTTGCTGTCTTTCGCACACAGCGGTCATACGTTCAGCGCGGGTTGGCAGCGTATGAACGGCGATAACTCGATGCCGTACCTCGATGGCAGTAATCCTTATCTGGTCAACTATGTGCAGGTCAACGATTTTGCCGCAGCGCAGGAGCGTTCGTGGCAGTTGCGTTATGACTATGACTTCAAGGCAATTGGCATTAATGGTTTGAGCTTCCTGACCCGTTACGTCAACGGTGATCACATCAAAGTGCTGGGCAGTGATCAGGAAGGCAAAGAGTGGGAACGTGACAGCGAGTTGAAGTATGTGATTCAGGAGGGGACGTTCAAGGATGTCAGCGTGCGGTTGAGGAATGCGACGTATCGCACCAACTACCAGCAGTTTGCGCGGGATGTGGATGAGACGCGGGTGATTGTGAGTTATAGCTTTTCGGCGTTGTAGGGTTGGGATTTGTAGTGCCTGATCGGGCGCTTTCGCGAGCAGGCTCACTCCTACAGGGGATCTTCAGTGGACGCAGGTTTTGTGTCCGAAGAAGATCCCCTGTAGGAGTGAGCCTGCTCGCGATGAGGCCCTTAAAGTCACCACTACAACCAATGCCAGAACCGGCTCCAGAACCCGCGATTCAGCTCTTCCTTACACCCGGCATATTGCTGGGCATACATATTCGAGCGGGCTTGCACCTTGCGCGCCGTCGGCAGTAGCCAGGCTTTGCTCGCATAAGTCTTGTTGCGGAAACCACCCCAGCCCTCGTGGTAGTTGAGGTACTGGTTGTAAGCGTCGTACTTGTAGACGCCATTGATCGTGGTGGTCTTGTCCATGTACCAGCCGATGAAGTCGATGGCGTCGTCGAAGTCTTCACGATCGGCCCAGTTGCGGCCGGTGCTTTTCTGGTAATCCGACCAGACTTCATCTTTCGCCTGCGCATAACCCGACGCGGTGGTCACGCGGCCCCACGGAATCACCCAAAGCAGATATTTGCGCGGGGTTTTGGCGTCGTAACGGTAGCCGGACTCTTGGTACATGATCGCGAAGGGCACCTGAATCGGCACCCCCCAGCGTTTTTGCGTGACTTGCGCCGCGTCGTACCAGTCGCTTTTTTCACGAAAGATATCGCAGAGATTTTCCGGCGAACGCGGCGGTGAAGTGCCGCAACCGGTCAATAACCCTGCGAGTGTCAGTAGTCCAAGCGTCTTTCCGTAATTCAAAAGCCGTTATCCCGTCATGCGCAAAAAAGGCGACAGTCTACGCGTTCAGGACAGTTGATGACGATAAGGCAAGTCTGGGCCGGTTTTGCTGCACGTCAGCGCGGCGGCTTGCACGGCGAATTTCAGCATCGCGTCGATCTGCTCGCGCGCCAGTTGCTGCACGCCTTCTACCGAGTCCAGACCGTACTCAGTCAGCCAGGTAATCAGCGCGGCCTGGAAAGTGTCGCCAGCGCCAACGGTGTCGGCGATTTTCACCGAACAGGCCGGTACTGACCACGAACCATGCGCGCGACTGAACACCGTTGCGCCTTCACCGCCACGGGTGAGAAAGACGATTTGGCAGCGGTGCTCCAGCCAGCTCTCGATCACCCGCTGCGGATCCTGCTCGGGGTACAGCAGGCTCAAATCTTCGTCGCTGACTTTGATCAGATCGGCCAGTTGCACCAGCGTGGCGATGCGTTCGCGCCACAACTCGATGTTCGGTTCTGGATTGAGGCGCACGTTCGGGTCGAGGCTGATCAGGCGTTTACCGCTTTCACGCTGGACGAGTGCCAGCAGGGTGTCGCCAATCGGCTGCACCACCAAGGAGAACGAGCCGATGTGCAGGCCGCGCACTTCCGGGCCCAGCGTTGGCAGATGCGTGAGGCTCAGTTGCCGATCCGCGCAACCTTCGCCACGGAAGCTGTAATGCGGCGAACCGTTGGCACCGACGGCGACCATCGCCAGGGTGGTCGGCGCGGCGAAATCCACCAGGTAATCCGGGCGCACGCCTTCGTCCTGCAACACTTGCTGCAAGCGGCGGCCGAGGTAGTCGGTGGATAGACCGCCGAACAGCGCCGAGTCCACGCCCAAACGGCGCAAACCCACGGCGACGTTGAACGGCGAGCCGCCTGCAATCGCCTTGAAATTCACTTTCGAAGCCAGACCGCTGGCATCGTCTTCGCTGAAGAAATCAAACAGGGCTTCGCCACACACCAAATACATAATTGTTTGCTCTTTATAGGGTTGCGACATGCTGTTGATAGCGTTCATAGACCTGCTGAAACGCCGCGACGTTGGCGGCGATCGGCAGGGTTTCACTGCTCAGATCGAGTTTGACGCAACGCTGACACAGATCGGCCAACGTTTCTTCGTGGCCGTTCGACCAGGATTTGCACCACGCTGCTTGAATCGCTGCGCCAAGGGCAGCGGCTTCGCTGTGTTCGGTGCAGATCACCGGGGTGTTCATGATGTCGGCGACGATCTGTCGCCACACCGCGCTTTTCGAGCCGCCGCCAATCAGGCAAATGCTGCGGCTTTGTAAACCATTCTGCCGTAGCAAATCCAGCCCGTAACGCAAACCGAAGGTCGTGCCTTCGACGGCGGCGCGGCACAGATTGGCCTGGGTCAGGTTGTCCATGGTCAAACCGTGCAGGCTGCCGGTGGCGTGGGGCAGGGCGGGGACGCGTTCGCCGTTGAGGAACGGCAGCATGCTCACCCCGTCGGCGCCGATCGGGGCTTGGGCGACGAGAGCGTTGAAGCGTTCGAGGTCGAGGTCGAACAGCTCGCGTATCGCGCCGGTGGTGTTGGTCAGGTTCATGGTGCAGATCAGCGGCAACCAGCCGCCGCTGGAGGAACAGAAGGTGGCGACGGAGGCATCCGGGGAGACTTTCGGTACGTCGGAATAGGCGTACACCGTGCCGGATGAACCGAGGCTCATGGTGATCGCGCCGGGCTGAATATTGCCGGTTCCGATGGCGCCCATCATATTGTCGCCGCCGCCGCTTGCGACCAATGCAGCGGGGTTGATGCCCAAGTGCTCCGCAATTGACGGCAGGATGGTGCCGACGGCTTGGTGGGCGTCAATCAGTTCGGGCAACGCTGCTTGCAAGCGGCCGCTGGAGTCGATGTCACGCAGCAACTGCAAATCCCACTGACGGGTGCGCACGTTGAAATAGCCGGTACCGGAGGCGTCGCCGTATTCGCTGCACGCGCGGCCGGTGAGCCAGAAGTTGAGGTAATCGTGGGGCAGCAGGATGCGCGCGATGCGGGCGAACACGTCGGGATGCTGTTCCTTGGTCCAGAGCAATTTAGACACGGTGTAGCCCGGCGCGATGACCACGCCGAGGCGTTCCAGCGAACCTTGTTCATCGCCTAGATGCTTGAGCAAGCGATCGTTTTCGGCGCTGGTTTCGGTGTCGCACCAGAGTTTGGCCGGGCGCAGAACCTGGCCTTGGTCGTCGAGCAGCACCAGGCCGTGTTGCTGGCCGGAGACGCCGATGCCGTCGATTGATTGGCCATCGACGTTTGCCGCGAGGAGTGCGCGGCGGGTGGCGAGGGCGAAGGCTTCCAGCCATTGATCGGTGTGCTGCTCGCGGCGGCCGTTGGCGCCACTGATCATCGTGTGATTGGCGGCGCCCTGGCCGAGGACTTGACCGCTGGCGGCGTCGAGGATGATGGCTTTGCTGCCTTGGGTGCCGCAGTCGATGCCGAGGAAGAGGTTTTGGGTTGTCATGTGTGGACCACTCGGGGTGTGGTGAAGATCAAGAGCTTACCCCCTCACCCCAGCCCTCTCCCCCAAGGGGGCGAGGGGGAAAGGGAGCCGATCGGGGGCTGTTCAGAGGCAAGGTCGACTCCGGATATCTCACTCAGAAGCTGTTCAAAGCTTGAGTTCGACTCCGGACTTTCAGGTCGACGGAGCTTTTACAACCCACTCGGTCAGTTCCCTCTCCCTGCGGGAGAGGGTTAGGGTGAGGGGCTTTTCAGTCCAGAATCCGCTGCAAAGTCCGCGTCACGCCCACTTCCCGCAAACTCTCACAGCACCACTCAAACGCCGCCACAAACGCCGTCGAACGCGGTATCGCCGTGCCAAAAATCTCCTCCACCGCCAACAACCGCCAAGTCATCAACCCATCATCCGCCACCAACGCCTGACAAAACGTCGCCCGTGGATCAGGAATCGAATACGTGTCCCCATTCTCATCGACCCCCTTCAAATACAGCGCCCAGGCCGCCACCACCAGCGCCGCACGTTTGGTCTCGCGATCATCGGCAATCAACCGGTTAATCGTCGGTATGGTGAACTTGGGAAACTTCGACGAGCCATCCGAACACACTCGCTCAAGCTGATCGGCAATCGCCTGATTGGAAAACCGCGCGACCAGCGTGTCCTTGTATTCACTCAGATCAATGCCCGGCACTGGCGCCAGTTGCGGGGTAACGTCCAGATCCATATAAGCGCGCATATAACGCACGAACAGCGGGTCGTTCATGGTTTCGTGGACAAACCGATAACCCTTCAAAAACCCCAGATACGTCAGCGCCAGATGACTGCCGTTGAGCAATTTGATCTTCATCTCTTCGTACGGCGAAACGTCGTCGGTGAACTGCACGCCCACCTTTTCCCACGCCGGCCGACCGTTAACGAATTTGTCCTCCAGCACCCACTGCACAAACGGCTCGCAAACCACCGGCCAGGCATCGTCCACGCCGTGTTTGTCGGCCAGTTGCAGGCGATGCGCGGTGCTGGTCATCGGCGTGATGCGGTCGACCATGGCGTTGGGGAAACTGACGTTCTGATCGATCCAGTCACACAGATTCGCGTCGAGTAACGCGGCGAAGGCCAGCAGCGCCTTGCGCGTCACCGCGCCGTTGTGCGGCAGGTTATCGCAAGACATCACGGTAAACGCCGCAGTGCCCGCCCCACGGCGTTTGGCCAGCGCCGCGCAGAGGAAACCGAACACGGTTTTCGGCGATTGCGGATTCGCCAGATCGTGCTGAATCTGCGGCAGATGTGCCATGAATTCGCCGTTGCTGTCGTCGATGCAATAACCGCCCTCGGTGATGGTCAACGAGACGATACGAATCGCTGGATCGGCGAGTTTGTTGATCAGCGCCTGCGCACTGTCCTGCGCCAGCAACATATCGCGGATCGAACCGATCACCCGCACTTCGGTGTCGTCGCTGTCACCCAGTTCGAACAGGGTGAACAGGTAATCCTGCTCTTTTAGGTCGTCGCGTGCGCGCTGGTCTTCAGCGCGCAAGCCGACGCCGCAGATGGCCCAGTCGAGGGCCTCGCCGGTGTTCATCAGCGCATCGGTGTAGTACGCCTGATGCGCGCGATGGAAGCCGCCGACGCCAATGTGGGCGATGCCTTGGCGGGTGTCGCTGAGGTTGTAGGCCGGCAGTCTTACTTCGCGCGCCAGGCCATGGAGATTCTGTTGGTTGAGTTTCATTGGGCAAGTCTCTTGAAAATCAGGCTGCAGCGCGCAGGGGACGGGTCAGCGCCACGCCTTCGGCATCGAATAAATGGCAGTGGGCGGCGTCGAGGTGCAGGCTCAGTTGCTCGCCGTAACGGCTGGCCAGATCACCGCGCACGCGCATGGTCAGGGCTTCGCCGGCGCTGGTGGTGACGTGGCAGAAGGTGTCGCTGCCCAAGCGTTCGCTGACGTCGGCGGTGACTTGCAGGGTGCAGTCGCCCGGTTGTGCCAGTTCCAGATGTTCCGGGCGAATGCCGAGGGTTACCGCGCTGCCGACGCTGAGGTTGGCGGCGTTGAACGGCAGCGTGACACGGGTGCCGGCGTCCAGCGAGACTTCGCAGCTCTGCGCATCGACGCGGGCAATCTTGCCTTTGAGGAAACCCATTTTCGGCGTGCCGAGGAAGCCCGCGACAAACAGGTTGGCCGGTTGGTGATAGAGATCCAGCGGCGAGCCGACCTGCTCGATCTTGCCGCCATTGAGTACCACGACTTTGTCGGCCATCGTCATCGCTTCCACCTGATCGTGGGTCACGTAAATCATCGTCGCTTGCAGGTCTTTGTGCAGGCGCAGCAACTCCAGACGCATTTGCACGCGCAGGGCGGCGTCGAGGTTGGACAGCGGTTCGTCGAAGAGGAAGATTTTCGGATTGCGCACGATGGCGCGGCCAATCGCGACACGTTGACGCTGGCCGCCGGAGAGCTGTTTCGGTTTGCGCTCAAGCATCGGCCCGAGTTCGAGGATGCGCGCGGCTTCGCCGACTTTCTTTTCGACTTCGGCTTTCGGTACGCCTGCCAGATCTAGGGCGAACGACATGTTCTTTTTCACGGTCATGTGCGGGTACAGCGCGTAGGTCTGGAACACCATCGCCAGATCGCGCTTGGCCGGGCTGACTTCGGTGATGTCGCGGCCATCGAGTTCGATGGTGCCGCCGCTGACTTCTTCCAGCCCGGCGATCAGTCGCAGCAGGGTGGACTTGCCGCAACCGGACGGGCCGACGAAGACCACGAATTCCTTGTCGTTCACCTCAAGGTCGATGCCTTTGATGATGGAAAAACCTTCGAAGCCTTTTTGCAGATTCTTGATTTTCAGGTTGGCCATGATGATGGGCCTCCGCGTTGTTGTTTTTTTAAGATCAAAAGATCGCAGCCTGCGGCAGCTCCTACAGGGGAGGGCTGCATGCTTTATGTAGGAGCTGCCGAAGGCTGCGATCTTTTGCTTTTCAATATTCATTTCACGGCGCCAAAGGAGAGGCCGCGCACCAGTTGTTTCTGGCTGATCCAGCCGAAGATCAGAATCGGCGCACAGGCCAGCGTCGACACTGCCGACAACTTGGCCCAGAACAAGCCTTCGGGGCTCGAGTACGAGGCGATCAACGCGGTCAGTGGCGCGGCTTTCGACGAGGTCAGGTTCAGCGACCAGAACGCCTCGTTCCAGCACAGAATCAGCGACAGCAACACAGTCGAGGCGAGGCCACCCTTGGCGATCGGCAGCAGCACACGCACCATTTCCTGCCATAACGTGGCGCCGTCGAGACGGGCGGCTTCGAGGATGTCTTTGGGGATGTCCTTGAAGTAGGTGTAAACCATCCAGACCACGATCGGCAGGTTGATCAGCGTGTAGATCACGATCAGCGCGATGCGCGTGTCGAGCAGGCCGAACGTCTTGGCCAACAGGTAAATCGGCATCAGCACGCCCACCGGCGGCAGCATTTTTGTCGAGAGCATCCACAGCAACGTACCTTTGGTGCGCTGGGTTTCGTAGAACGCCATCGAGTACGCCGCCGGCACCGCGATCAACAGGCACAGCGCGGTGGCGCTGAAGGAAATCACCACTGAGTTCCAAGCGAAACTGAAGTAGTCGCTGCGTTCGTTGATGTGCAGGTAGTTCTCCAGCGTCGGCGTGAAGATGAACTGCGGCGGCGTCGCGAACGCGTCGATTTCGGTTTTGAAACTGGTCATCACCATCCAGAAGATCGGGAAGAAAATCACGATCGCGATGGCCCAGGCCAGGGTGCCGAGCAGCAGGCTTTGCAGCCGGCGGGATTGTTGAAGAGTCATGGCGGGCCTCAGGCTTTGTCAGTCAGGTTTTTGCCGATCATCCGCACCAGAATGATCGCGGCGATGTTGGCGATGACCACGGCAATCAAGCCGCCCGCCGAGGCCATACCGACGTCGAACTGCACCAGCGCCTGGTTGTAAATGAGGTAAGCGAGGTTGGTCGAGGCATAGCCGGGGCCGCCGTTGGTGGTGGTGAATATCTCGGCGAACACCGACAGCAGGAAGATCGTTTCGATCATCACCACCACGGCAATCGGTCGGGCCAGATGCGGCAGGGTGAGGTGCCAGAAGATCGCGATCGGCCCGGCACCGTCGAGGCGCGCGGCTTCTTTCTGTTCCTGGTCGAGGGACTGCATGGCGGTCATCAGAATCAGGATCGCGAAGGGCAGCCACTGCCACGAGACAATGATGATGATCGACAGCAACGGGTAGTGAGCGAGCCAGTCCACCGGTTGCGCGCCGAACAGTTTCCAGATGTAGGCGAGGATCCCCGAGACCGGATGGAAAATCAGGTTCTTCCAGATCAGCGCACCGACCGTGGGCATGATGAAGAACGGCGAAATCAGCATGACGCGCACGATGCCGCGACCGAGAAATTCGCTCGCTTCGAGCAGCGCACTGATGAGCACACCGAGCACCACGCTGATCAGCAACACACTGCCGACCAGCAACAAGGTGTTGGTCGCACCGGGCATGAACCCCGAATCCGTCAGGAAGTAAGTGAAATTCTCCAGCCCGACGAATTCGTTTTCACCGGGGTAGAGCAGGTTGTAGCGGATCAGCGAGAAGTAAATGGTCATGCCCAGCGGCACGATCATCCACAGCAGCAACAGGGCCACCGAAGGGCTGACCAGAAACCAGCCGGGATTGCGCACGCGCACTTTGCGCTGCGGCTGGGACAAGTCGATGTGGGCTTTGGCAGTTGAAGTATTCATGGCGATCACAACCGAGTCATACAGACCTATGGAGATCTAATGTAGGAGTGAGCCTGCTCGCGATGGCGGTTTTCCATCTAACACAGTCGGTGACTGATACACCGCTATCGCGAGCAGGCTCACTCCTACAAAAGGCAGGAGCGAGCGGTGCGGGTTACTTTGGATAACCGGCGCGCTTCATCTCGCGTTCAGTGGATTGCTGCGCGGCAGCGAGGGCTTGATCCACCGTGGTCTGGCCGATCAGCGCTGCCGAGAACAGCTTGCCGACCTGCGTGCCCACCGCTTGGAACTCAGGAATGGTCACCAGTTGAATGCCGATGTACGGCACCGGTTTCAGCGTCGGTTTGCTCGGATCGACAGCCTTTAGCGATTCCAGCGTGATCTTGGCGAATGGCGCGGCGCTCATGTACGCATCGCTGTAGGTCGAGGCGCGAGTACCCGGTGGAACGTTGGCGATGCCATCGGTCTTGGCGACCAGTTCGCCATACTCTTTGGACGTCGCCCAGGCGCTGAATTCTTTCGCGGCGTCTTTTGCCTTGGAACTGGTCGGAATTGCCAGTGCCCACGAATACAGCCACGCCGAGCCTTTATCAGTCACCTGATGCGGGGCGAAAGTGAAGCCGACATGATCAGCCACTTTGCTTTGAGTCTTGTCGGTCACGAACGAGCCGGCGACGCTGGCATCAACCCAGATCGCGCACTTGCCGCTGTTGAACAGGGCGAGGTTTTCGTTGAAACCATTACTTGTAGCGCCCGGCGGGCCGGACTTCTTCATGGTGTCGACGTAGAAGTTCAGCGCGTTTTTCCATTCGGGGCCGTTGAATTCCGGCTGCCACTTCTCATCGAACCAGCGCGCGCCGTAAGCGTTGGCGACGGTGCTGATCAGCGCCATGTTCTCGCCCCAACCGGCCTTACCGCGCAGGCAGATGCCGTACTGCTCTTTATCTTTGTTGGTGAGTTTTTCCGCGAAGCCGGCGATCTCTTCCCAGGTCGGCCGCTCCGGCATGATCAGCCCGGCGTCCTTGAACAGATCGGTGCGGTAATAGGTGATCGAGCTTTCGGCGTAGAACGGCAGGGCGTACAGCGAACCCTTGACCGACAAACCTTCACGCACTGACGGGAACACATCGTCGAGGGCGTAACTGGCCGGCAGATCTTTCATCGGCTCCAGCCAGCCTTTTGCGCCCCACAGTGCAGCTTCGTACATGCCGATGGTGAGCACGTCGAACTGGCCGCCCTGGGTGGCGATGTCGGTGGTCAGGCGTTGACGCAACACGTTTTCTTCGAGCACCACCCAATTGAGCTTGATGTCCGGATGCTCGGTCTCGAAGGTTTTCGAGAGCTTCTGCATGCGGATCATGTCGCTGTTGTTGACGGTGGCGATGGTCAGGGTCTGGGCGCCAAGGCTGACGCTGCTGAGGGTCATGCAGGTGAGGGCAAGCAGAGCTTTTGCAGTGGGTTGCATCGTGCACTCCTTTTCTGCGCCCGGCGGGGGCAGAAGGACAGTTATTGTTTTTGTGTCTTCCGACTGCAGGAAGAATGTGCACTGATTACAGCCTTCAATGGCCGGGCTGACAAATCATCCCTAGCACTGGAATCAATACTTTTTTGCACTGGGGTTTGAAGGAGTAAACGCAGGGAAGGGGTTTTCAGCGGTGCGGCTCGATCGGATGTGTACAGGTTTAACCCGGAACTGTAGGAGTGAGCCTGCTCGCGATAGCGGTGTGTCAGTCACTTATATCTTTGCTGACAATCCGCAATCGCGAATAGGCTCACTCCTACAAGGGAATGTTGGTGTCAGCCGTGGTTTTGTTCGGTCAGGCGCTGTACCGCCAGGCGGCGATAGTGCGACGGCGTCATGCCTTTGAGTTGCTGAAAACGCCGATTGAAGTTGGAGATATTGTTGAACCCCGACTCGAAACACACCTCCGTCACCGGTTTATCGCCATCGGCCAGCAACTCGCACGATTTACTGATGCGCAGTCGATTGACGAACTCAATGAAATTGCGCCCCGTGGCTTGCTTGAACACCCGGCTGAAGTAGGTCGGCTTCATGTTCAGATGCTCGGCGACTTCTTCCAGTGTTATCTCGCGGGCGTAGTGCGTGAAGATGTAATCGACCGCGCGGTTGGTGCGATCGATGTTGTGCTCGTCAGCCAGTTGCGGGGTCGTCGCGCCGGACAGCAACTGAAAGTCATCACTGGCTGCCAGCAGCTCCATCAGAATGAAAAAATGCCCGAGCCGCGTGATGCCTTTGGTGTCAGCGATTCGTTGCATCAATGTCATGGCTTGACGAATGGTGCGTTTGCAGCGGAATTCGATGCCGTACTGCGCACGCTCCAGCAACGGTGCCAGAGTTTTCAGCTCGGCGAAAATCTGATTGCCGCTTTCGAACAGATCGTCTGTGAAGTTGACCAGCATGTCGCGCTTCTCCACGACTTCATCCTCCGCGACCTGGCTGATCCAGTTGTGCGGCAGATTCGGGCCGGTGAGAAACAGCGTTTCCGGGTAAAAGTTACCGATGTAGTCGCCAATGAACACCTTGCCGGAACTGGCAACAATCAGGTGCAGTTCGTATTCCTTGTGAAAATGCCAACGCACCAATGGGCAAGGGAAACCGTGCTGGCGGTAAATGATGGACAACCCGTTGTGGTCATCCATCAACTCGTAAGAGGGGTCGGTCACTCGGGCTGTTCGGGACATGGCTGGGCGCTTTTTTTGTTATCGCACGCCAATCATGCCCCTTTCTAACCGGGTTCTACTACCCGTGTCATGGATTTGCCTGGATTCTGGAATGCAGTGCCTCGCCGTAAACCGCTTTCATGCTGGTGGCGCTCCAGCACAGGCGGACGATGTCTGACTCCTCGAAAAAATCAGTGCTGATGATGCTGCAACGGGTGACCCAGTCTCGCGTGGTGTCAAACCAGTCGTTGATGTGGTTCTTGATGCGCTGCGGGCCGCCGAGCACCGAATAGCTGGTCGCCGATAGCGACCAGAGTGACAGGGGGTAGGGTGCGCCTTCCAGCGACGTGCGGATGTGGGTTTGCAGATCCGTGGTATCGGTGAAGCGTTTGCCGCTCCATTTGTGTTTGATCCGGAACCAGAAGTAGTCCTCGTCCAGTTCACGTTTGGCAGGTGCCGCCATGATGATGCGGCGTTGCGTGCTGTTGCGTTTCAACTGGTCGATGGTTAGCAGGCTGTCCGAGGGCGATATGGCGCGCGAGCCGAGGCGCGCCATGATCAGGTCATTGAAGCGCTGGAAATCGAACGGCTTTTCAGCGTCGCCCAACTCATGAAAATCGAGCACGATGAATTCATCGCGGTTCCGATCAAGGAATGTGGTGAGCGCCGTCATCAGTTCATCGAGGGTGCGACCGGATGAATAACCGTTGTGGTGGCAGTAGAACTGCGGCTGTTGCCAGTGAGCGGTGTAGCCGAGGCGAAGGTCAAACGCTCTCGCGCCATTGGCCAATTGCCAGGCAAAGGAATCGTTCTGGCAGGTTGTCCAGTTGCCGAATACGCTGTCGTAATCGGGGGCTTTGCGATCCATACCGCTGTTATGTGTGCCGGGCCAGACGATATCGGTCAACCTCAGCCGCCCGATATCCAGTACGTTGCCCATCCAGGTGTTTTTGTCGAGTACGCCTGTTGCAATGCTGTTCATGAGCCATCCTTGTCGTTGTTATCACACCATTCCATGGCGCAATACATTCATGATGCGGATGTGACGGTGTTGCACATCCGCCGTTTCCCGGTGGTTACCGGATTTCATGAACCAGCTTAGAGCCTGTCAGTACTTTTGCCAGTGTTTGACATATCTGCACAAATATAGCGATCTAATATTACTCGGCTAGCGCTCAACGTCCCTTGAGCAGATTGACGACTCGGCAGAAGTTAACGATCTGTGATTCTTCAATGAAGTCGACATTAATGATGTTGCACTTTCGCGCCCAGTCACTTTTTTGCGGGTCAAACATTAAATCCAGGTCTTTGTGTATATCAACAGGGCCGCCCGTACCGCTGTAACAGGTGGCGGAAAGTGTCCAGTTATTGTAATCGCCAGGCGGATTGCTCATCACGTCAGTGATGAAATTGCGTAGGTCACTGACATTCGGGGTGGACAGCCCAGACCATTTACTTTGCACTTCGTCATGAAACAGGCTGGCGTCGAGCTCGCTGTATCGAGGCGCACAGACCAGCACACGTTGCAGCGGGCTGATTCTCTTCAGATCGCCAAGCGTGAGGTGCTTGTTACGGGCAGGAATCATGCGCGGCCCCAGCGCTTGCACGATCAGTCTGTTGAACAAGGCGAAATCAAACGCGCCTTTGCCATTTTTGAAGTTTTTGAAGTCTAGAATAATAAACTCGTCAGGATTGACGGACAGAAAGTCCCGGACTTCTACGACGAGGTTTTCCAGGGTGCGCGACGACAGATATTCGTTATGGTGAAAGCGAAAACGATCAAATCCCTCCTTGGCCCCGGCGTCGTAACACAAGCGCACATCCAGCGCCCGGGAACCGTGATTCAGCTGGCTGGCGAAAGACTGGTGCTGACAGGCAAGCCAGTGTTTTCCCGGTATCAGTGCATAGGATGCTTGCCAGTCACAACCGGCGTTGTGAGTACCGGGTAGCGTCAACTCGCTAAGCGTGAGTCGATCAACTTCTCGTGTTGCAGTCATCCAGTTTTTGTTTGGGTAATTGTCCATGTGTTTGCGTCCCTGCATCGGTGGGTTATTTAAGTCGCACATTAATGCTGGTTGCATTAGTGCGAAAAGTGCAGGGTTTTTATAAGGCTTGGCGCAGGCTGCGCCAAGCGTCGGAGTAATGCGAAGTGTGTGAGTTGCGGCTATTTCGAGTTCTTTGCTTCAATCCACTGCGACATGTATTGAGTGCTCTTGTGCAAGTGATGGCGCAACATGCTGCCAGTGAAATTGTTGGTTCTAAGTTGCGATAAGTTGTTTGTGCAATGCAGTAATTTGTTGATCAGTGCCGGGCCGTGAACAGCGTGTTGATAACGATCCGCTAATAATAAGTATCCCGCCGATTGCGCCTTTTGCCAGTGCGCCTCATCGCGGTATAGCCGAACCGCTTCCTCCGCCAGTGCTTGCGCCGAAACACTGACCGCCCCTGGCCACGAATGATCGCCGTGCATGGCTTCCGCTCCAATCGGCGTGGTTACGCTTGGCGTACCACAGAGCATTGCATCGACCAGTTTGCCCTTGATCCCGGCGCCGAAACGCAGCGGCGCCAGGCATACGCGGGCCTCGGACATTACTTGCAGCGCATCCTCTGCCCAGTTCATCACATGAAAGCCTTGCGCAGGATTGTGCAGCGCCGTGGCTTTCGGCGGCGTGTAGGCACCATAAAGGTGTAGTTGCGCCTTGGGCAATTGCGCGCGGATCAAGGGCCAGACGGTCGACTTCATCCAGAGCACCGCGTCCCAGTTGGGCGCGTGACGGAAGTTGCCAATGCTCAGGAAGTGTTCGCGATCATCGAAAGTCCGAGGTGTGGCAGTCGGCGGATCGATCATCAGCGGACACCAGTGCAGCAAATCTGCCGGCAAGCCGAACTGGTCTTGCAGCAGCTGGATCTCCACTTCGGAGATCATCAGGTTCAGGTCGCAGCGATACAGCGAGGCGATTTCCCGTTTGGCCAGATCGGTGTTGGCCATCAGATCAAACTCTTCGCGCAGCGCCGGCGCGAACAGTTCGCTGAAGTCGTTTTCGTCGGCGCTGGCCTTCAGGCGATCTTTAAGACGCTGATGACGGGCATGCCGCAGGCTTTGCAGGTCGGAGGTTTCCAGCACACGCAGAGCATCAGGGCAGTGCTTTTCAACACGCCAGCCGAACTGTTCTTCCATCATGAACTGGTCAAACAGGACAATATCCGGCGCGAGCTCAGTAATAAAGGTATCGAATGTGCTGCTGTTTAGCTCGATAGGCACTTCGCGAATGCCCAGTTCGGCCAGATCAGCCTTGTGCTCGCCTGGGCCGGCAGGGCTGCTGAACGTGATCTCCCAACCTTGCTGCAAGAACGTTTCAAGGATTTGCATGACGTGCCCACTGGCAGCCGAAGAGCGTGGTTCCGGCCAGACGTAGCCAATAACCAGGACTTTGGTGGGGTGGGGCTGGTGCATGCGGGTATTTCCTTGAGACAGGCTGTGGCCAAAAACGGGGCGCAATTAAACCACAGCCAGCCTGGATCTTAGTTGCCCGGGTTGAGGACAGCCTTGACCATGTCGCGCAGTTGATCGATTGAGAAAGGTTTGCCGATCACGTGCATGTCCGCCGGAACCTCGATGGTTTCGGCGTAGCCGCTGGCGAACAGGATCGGTAGAGCAGGGCGCAGTTTGCGCGCTTCAGTGGCCAGTTGCTTGCCGTCCATGCCGGGCAAACCAACGTCGGTCATCATCAGATCAATGTGCTGACCGCTATCCGCGAGTTTCTCCAGCGCCTGCTCGCTGCCGTCCGCCTCGAGCACACTGAACTCCAGTTCCTCCAACACATCGACGATGAGCATACGCACGATGTCGTCGTCTTCTACGACAAGGATGGTGGCGGAGGTGGCGGGCATAATAAAGGCTCTCAAGGGGTGAATTCGGGGGCGCCGGTCGATCAAAAATGCCGGGCTCTTGCATGAGTAAGTGGCGCATAGCCACAAGTTCCCGAACGGATACAAAAAAGAATAGCGGCAAGGATACCGGTTGGTCGCTGTGATAGCGCTGGCAAATGTAGAAAAATGCGCCAAAACCGATGAGAAAAATGGATCCATGCCGGGGTTTTGGGGCAAACTCTCGGGTTTTCAACAGTTCGACAAGGCTGCCCCATGTCCACTCCGTCTTCGGTTGATGAGCAACGGTTTCGCAAACTTCTGAGCCGCAACATCGGTCTGCCGCTGGGCGTCGGTGTGCTCAGTGCCGTGTTTTTCGTGTCGCTGATCACTTATTTGCTGTCGGTCATCCAGTGGGTGGAACACACCGACCGGGTGATCAATAACGCCAACGAAGCGGTGAAACTCACCGTTGACCTGGAAACCGGCATGCGCGGCTTCCTGCTCAGCGGTGACGAGCATTTCCTTGATCCGTACGAGACGGCCAAGCCGCGCATTGCCGTAGCGCTGAAAACCCTGACCGAACTGACCATCGACAATCCGGTGCAAACCGATCGTTTGCGTCGCCTTGAGGCCTTGCAGACTGAATGGGCCAATTACGCGCAATCCATGATCGATCTGCAGCGATCCAGCGGCGATTATCGGGGCGCGGTGAAGGCTGGGCGGGGCAAGCGCCTGACCGACGAAATCCGTAAGCAATTCGAAGACGTGATTGAAACCGAGCAAGTCCTGCGCACTACGCGTAATGAGGACGTGCGCCGTACGACGATCTGGAGCATCAGCCTGTACCTGCTGTTTATCGCCGGTATCAGTGGTTTGCTGGCCTACATTGGCCGTCGTGACCTGATGACGTTGTCGGGAAACTACAGCGCCAATCTCGCCGCACAACAGGCCAGCGCCGAACGTCTGGAGCAGCAGGCATGGCTGCGCAACGGTCAGACCGAACTGGCCGAGCAAGTGCTGGGGCAACTGACCCTCAATCTGCTGGGCCGCAACATTCTGCAGTTCTGCGCGCAATACCTCGGTACCGCCGTAGCCGCTCTTTATGTCCGTGAAGAACACGGCGGGCTCAAACGCGTGGCCACTTACGGCTTCTCCCGCGAGCAGGAAGAACAGGATCAATCGATTTACAGCGGCGAGGGCATAGTGGGCCAAGTGGCACAAACGTCGCGTCTGATCCGTCTGGATTCAGTGCCGGTCGACTATTTCAAAGTCAGCTCCGGGCTGGGTGAGGGTTTGCCGCACAGTGTGCTGGTGGTGCCGACCAGCGATGATGATCGGGTCAATGGCGTGATCGAACTCGGTTTCCTGCGCCCGCTCAATGACCGCGACATCGAATTACTGGAGTTGATCGCCGGCAACATTGGTACCTCCATCGAGGCCGCGCGTTACCGTCAGCGTTTGCAGGAAGTGCTGGCCGAGACCCAGCAGCTCAACGAAGAGTTGCAGGTGCAGCAGGAAGAGCTGAAAACCGCCAACGAAGAGCTGGAAGAACAATCGCGGATTCTCAAGGAATCCCAGGCGCATCTGGAAACCCAGCAAGTCGAGCTGGAGCAAACCAACGAGCAGCTCGCCGAACAGGCGCAGACCCTGGCCGAGCAGCGCGACGCCATGGATGAGAAGAACACCGCCCTCAATCAGGCGCAGGTACAGCTCGAAGAGCGCGCCGAAGAGTTGCAGCGTTCAAGCAAATACAAATCCGAATTCCTCGCCAACATGTCCCACGAACTGCGCACGCCGCTGAACAGTTCGTTGATCCTGGCCAAGCTGCTGGCGGAAAACCCGCAGGACAATCTCAGCGCCGAACAGGTCAAGTTCGCCGAGTCGATCTATTCGGCTGGCAACGATCTGCTCAACCTGATCAACGACATTCTGGACATTTCCAAGGTCGAGGCCGGCAAGCTTGAAGTGATCCCGGAGAACACCAGTGTTGCGCGTCTGGCCGATGGCCTGCGTGGCGTGTTCGAACCGATGGCCAAAGACAAACAGCTGACCTTCACCGTCGATTTGCAGCCGGGCACGCCAGGCATGATGTTCACCGACCGGCAGCGTCTGGAACAGGTGATCAAAAACCTGCTGTCCAACGCCGTCAAGTTCACCGAGAAAGGCGCGGTCAGCCTGACCATTGCCGGCCAGCCGAATGACCAGATCGCGTTTGTTGTGCGTGATTCGGGGATCGGCATCGCGGCGGATCAGCAGGAAAGCATTTTCGAAGCGTTCCGTCAGGCCGACGGCACCACTAACCGCAAGTACGGCGGCACCGGGTTGGGCCTGTCGATTTCCCGCGATCTGGCAACGTTGCTCGGCGGTTCGATCAGCGTCAGCAGCACGCCGGGGCAGGGCAGCGTGTTCACCCTGTTGCTGCCGCTGCAGTACAGCGAGTCGGGCGAAATCTCGACTGCACCTTTAACGTTTACGCCGCCAGCGCCGACCGCGCCTGTACCTTTGGCGCCGATCGTCTCGCCATTGGCCCCGGTGCATATTCCGCGCTTCGCCGATGACCGCGATAAAGCTCCATTCGCCACACGCTGCATTCTGGTGGTGGAAGACGAGCCGAATTTCGCCCATATCCTTTATGACCTGGCCCACGAGTTGGGCTATCAGTGCCTGGTTGCTCACGGCGCGGATGAAGGCTATGACCTGGCGAAAGAGTTTATTCCGGACGCCATCCTGCTCGACATGCGCCTGCCCGATCACTCCGGTCTCACTGTCCTGCAGCGTCTGAAAGAGCGCGCCGAAACCCGCCACATCCCGGTGCACGTGATTTCGGTCGAAGACCGCGTTGAAGCCGCGATGCACATGGGCGCCATCGGTTACGCGGTCAAACCGACCACCCGCGAAGAGCTGAAAGACGTGTTCGCGCGTCTCGAAGCGAAGCTGACGCAAAAGGTCAAACGCGTGCTGTTGGTTGAAGACGACGATTTGCAGCGCGAAAGCATTGCGCGATTGATTGGTGACGAGGACATCGAAATCACCGCCGTCGGTCTGGCGCAAGACGCCCTGGAGCGGCTGCGCGAGACGGTTTACGACTGCATGATCATCGACCTGAAGCTGCCAGACATGCTTGGCAACGATCTGCTCAAACGCATGGCCACTGAGGACATCTGCTCGTTCCCGCCGGTCATCGTTTACACCGGGCGCAACCTGACCCGCGATGAAGAGGCCGATCTGCGCAAGTATTCGCGCTCGATCATCATCAAGGGTGCGCGTTCGCCTGAGCGTTTGCTCGACGAGGTCACACTCTTTTTGCACAAAGTCGAATCGCAGTTGTCCCATGAACGGCAGAAGATGCTCAAGACCGCGCGCAGCCGCGACAAGGTCTTCGAGGGCCGCAAAATCCTGCTGGTGGACGACGATGTGCGTAACATTTTCGCCCTGACCAGTGCTCTGGAAACAAAAGGCGCAGTCGTGGTGATCGGCCGTAATGGCCGCGAAGCGATTGAAAAACTGAATGAAGTCGAGGACATCGATCTGGTGTTGATGGACGTGATGATGCCGGAAATGGATGGTTTCGAAGCCACCATTGAAATCCGCAAGGATCCGCGCTGGCGCAAACTGCCAATCATTGCGGTGACGGCCAAGGCCATGAAGGACGATCAGGAGCGCTGCCTGCAAGCGGGTTCCAACGATTATCTGGCCAAGCCCATTGACCTGGATCGCCTGTTCTCGCTGATTCGTGTGTGGTTACCGAAGATGGAACGTATTTAGTGGAAGGCAGCAGTCCAGCCGAACGAAACAGCGAAATCGAATTACGTTTGCTGATTGAGGCGATCTACCTCAAGTACAGCTACGATTTTCGCGATTACTCGGGCGCTTCGATCAAGCGCCGGGTGCAGCACGCGTTGAGCCAGTTCGAGTGCGCGACCATTTCGGCGTTGCAGGAAAAGGTTCTGCACGACCCAACCGCGTTCATGCAGTTGCTGCAACTGCTGACGATCCCGGTCAGCGAAATGTTTCGCGATCCTTCGCACTTCCTCGCGATTCGCAAGGAAGTGGTGCCGTTGCTGCGCACCTATCCGTCGATCAAAATCTGGATCGCCGGTTGCAGCACGGGTGAGGAGGTCTATTCGATGGCGATACTGCTGCGCGAAGAAGGCCTGCTCGATCGCACGATCATTTACGCCACGGACATCAATCCGCGCTCGCTGGACAAGGCCAAGCAGGGCATTTTCTCGATGGAGAACGTCCGTGCCTATACCGCCAACTACCAGCAGGCCGGCGGTCAGCGTTCATTTGCCGAGTACTACACTGCCGCGTATGGCTACGCGATATTCGACAAAACGCTGTGCGAGAACGTGACGTTTGCCGACCACAGCCTGGCGACCGACAGCGTGTTCTCCGAAACCCAGCTGATTTCTTGCCGCAATGTGCTGATCTATTTCAACAAGAAGTTGCAGGATCGCGCCTTCGGGCTGTTCCATGAATCGCTGTGCCATCGTGGTTTTCTGGTGCTCGGCAGTAAAGAGACGCTGGATTTTTCCAGCTATGCCAATCAGTTCGAGCCGTTGGTCAAACAAGAACGGATTTACCGCAAAACATGAACGAGGCCGTGGCTTTACCTCGCGTCGAGGCGATTGTGGTCGGTGCTTCCGCCGGTGGCGTTGAGGCGTTGCTGAGCGTGCTCGGCCCACTGCGCAGCGGGTTTGTGCTGCCGATTATCGTTGTGCTGCACCTGCCCGAAGAGCGTCGCAGCCAATTGGCCGAAGTCTTCGCGCGGCGTCTGGACATGCCGGTGCACGAGGCGATCGACAAGCAGGACATTGCCGCTGGTACCGTGTATTTCGCCACGCCGGGCTATCACCTGTCGGTGGAGCAGGATCGCAGCCTGTCGTTGAGCCTTGAGGATCGTGTGCATTACTCGCGGCCTTCGATTGATTACCTGTTCGAGTCCGCCGCTGATGCCTACGGCTCGAAGCTGGCCGCTGTATTGCTGACCGGCGCCAATCACGACGGTGCGCGCGGGCTGGCACAAGTCAAACGTCGCGGAGGCCTGACCATTGTCCAGGATCCGCAAGAGGCGCAAGTCGCCACCATGCCTCAGGCTGCGCTGAACATTCAGCAGCCCGATCATGTCCTAACCCTTAACGGCATCGGCCGTCTGCTTGTCGAGCTGGAACGAATCGCATGCTGAGTAATATTCAAGCCAAATTGCTGATCGTCGACGATCTGCCGGAAAACCTGCTGGCGCTCGAAGCCTTGATCAAACGCGAAGACCGCACCGTCTACAAGGCGTTGTCGGCGGACGAAGCGTTGTCGTTGCTGCTGCAGCACGAATTCGCCATGGCCATCCTCGACGTGCAGATGCCGGGGATGAACGGGTTCGAACTCGCCGAGTTGATGCGCGGCACCGAGAAAACCAAGAACATCCCGATTATCTTCGTCAGCGCCGCCGGTCGTGAATTGAACTACGCGTTCAAGGGTTACGAGAGCGGCGCGGTCGACTTCCTGCACAAGCCGCTGGATATCCATGCGGTGAAAAGCAAGGTCAACGTTTTCGTCGATCTGTACCGCCAGAGCAAGGCGATGAAACAGCAGGTCGAAGCGCTGGAGCAGGCCCGTCGGGAGCAGGAAGCGCTGTTGCAACAGTTGCAGAGCACTCAGTCGGAGCTGGAGCAGGCGGTGCGGATGCGCGATGACTTCATGTCAATCGTCGCCCACGAAGTGCGTACGCCGCTCAATGGCCTGATACTCGAAACGCAGCTGCGCAAGATGCACCTGGCACGGGACAACGCGTCGGCGTTCACCCTCGACAAGATGCACGCCATGGTCGATCGCGACGAGCGGCAGATCAAAAGCCTGATCCGCTTGATCGAAGACATGCTCGATGTTTCGCGCATCCGCACCGGCAAGCTCTCGATTCGGCCGAACCGTTTCGATCTGGTGCAGTTAGTCAGCAATCTGTTGCAGAACTTTGCGCAACAGATTGACGCGGCGGAAACCGAAGTATCGTTCACGGCGCCAGAGCCGGTCGAAGGTCACTGGGACGAGTTCCGCATCGAGCAAGTGGTGTCGAACCTGATCACCAACGCCCTGCGCTACGGCGGTCGCAGCCCGGTCAAGGTGCGTGTTTACCGCGAAGGCGATGAGGCGCGCATCGAGGTCGAGGACAATGGCATCGGCATCAGCGCCGAGAATCAGAAGCGAATTTTCCAACAGTTCGAACGGGTGTCCGCCAAGACGGTAGTCGCCGGGCTCGGGCTGGGTCTGTTCATTTCCGAGCAGATCGTCGCCGCCCATGGCGGTTCAATCGTCGTCGAGAGTGAAATCAACGAGGGCGCCCTGTTTCGCGTTTGTCTGCCGATCGAGGAAAACGGCAAATCTGACGCAACCTCTGATTGACCGCACGGTCGTATCAGCAGCTATTGACCGAACAAAGGCTTCCCATGAGCGTAGATGCACAAGATGTAGTACTCGTCGTCGAGGACGAACCGGTTATCTTGATGGTTCTGACCGATTACCTGTCGGGTCAGGGTTACCGCGTGTTGCAAGCGGAAAGCGGCGAGCAGGCGTTCGAGATTCTGGCGAGCAAGCCGCATCTGGATGTCCTGATCACTGACTTCCGTCTGCCTGGCGGTATTTCCGGCGTGCAGATCGCCGAGCCAGCCGTCAAATTGCGACCGGATCTAAAAGTGATCTTCATCAGCGGTTACCCGCAGGAGATCCGCGAAACCGGCAGCCCGATCACGCGCAAGGCGCCGATTCTGGAAAAACCGTTTGATCTGGATGTCTTGCAGGAGAAAATTCAGGAGCTATTGGCCTGAAAACAGGGCGGTTGGCGGCGTACCTGTAATTTCTGACAGTTGACTTGACTGACGCCATTGCTCAATAACGACCTCGATATCCACGTCGGGGTCGTGCTTCATGCATCGAGAGACACCAGTGCTCAGCGCCATTGACCCTTGCGGTCGGTTGCTGCGCAAGGTCGCTTATCATCGGCGCGCTCCGACGGATCCGGCCGAGCCGCGCATTACCCATCAAATGTTTGACCCTGCCGGGCGTGTGACGCGAATACGTGATCCGCGCCTTTTCTTGATGGCGGGGCGTCATTCTGAAGTCGCCAGTCAGCGCATGCTGTACAGCCTCTCGGGCACCCCGTTGTTATCTGACAATAACGATGCCGGCTGCCGACTGAATTTGCTTGCCGAAGCCGGACACGCCGTCCTTCACTGGGATCAGGTAGGTCACCAAAGGCGTCTGGTTTACGACGATTTTTTGCGACCCGAGCAAATTTTTGATCAGGCTCATTCCGAGGCAGAGTGCCGTACCGCTTGGTTCACTTACGCGGATGCCAGTCCGGCATCTGCTGCCAGAAATTGTTGCGGCAAGGTGATTCGTCACGATGACGAGGCTGGAACGTTGCATTTCCGTGAATTTGGCGTGTCCGGAACAGTGCTTGAGCAGTCGCGGCGTTTTCTCAGTTCACCGGAACGGCCTGACTGGCCAAGTGAAGAAAACGCACGGGATCTTTTGCTCGAACCGCAAAGCGCCACTTCGAAATCAGCGCTGAATGCTGTCGGCGAGCCGATTTGCCTTACGGATGCCAAGGGCAATGAGCAAATCCTGCGTCAGACGAAGGCCGGCGAGTTGTATGAAACCTGCTTGAAAATGGCGGGCTCGGGCAATCCACTTACGCTGCTTCGCGATATTCAATACAACGCCGCCGGTCAAATCGAACAGCAGACCAACGCCAATGCTTTGGTGACCATCTGTTGTTACGAACCGGCGGACGGCGGCTTGATCAGGCTGAGGACGCACGCTGCGAATACCACGCCCTTGCAGGATCTTCATTACCTCTACGACCCCGTTGGTAACCCCGTCAGAATCACCGATGCAGCCTTTGGCGCTCAGTACTTTCGCAACCAGCGCGTCGCCGCTACCAGCACCTATGGGTATGACACCTTGGGTCAATTGATCAGCGCAACCGGGCGACAAAAAATCAGTGCTCTCGGTGGCCCTCAGCTCCCTCAGTTTGTTTCACCGCCTGATGCGAACCAAATGGAAAACTACACACAGGATTTCCACTACGACGCGGGCGGCAACTTGCACACTTTGTTGCACCACGCCAACAGCGGTAGCCGTACCGAGCGTACCGCTGTGGCCGCACTTAATAACCGCAGCCTGCCTTTTGTAAATGATTTGCCACCGACTGAAGAGGTTATCGGTCAGGGCTACGACCGCAATGGCAACCTCAAGGCATTGCAACGTGGGCAAACGTTGTTTTGGGGGACGCAAAACCAATTGCGTCGAGTGGATCAGGTCATCCGGGAGGAGGCCGCGAATGATGCCGAAATCTATGTCTATGACGGTACCGGGCAGCGCGTACGAAAGATCCGTAGCACAGTGACGTCCAAGCGCACCCTGACTCATGAAACGCGTTATCTGCCTGGACTGGAAATCCGCACAAGCCCCAAAGAAACGCTGCACGTAATCAGTGTCCAGGCTGGACGTTGCCGAGTTCAGGTTTTGCATTGGGAGCAGGTACGAAGCGCAGACAATCCGCCGGATCAACATCGCTACAACCTGTTGGATCATTTGAGTTCCAGCACTCTGGAGCTGGACGGTGACGGAGGGCTGATCAGTCAGGAGAGCTATTACCCTTACGGCGCAACGGCGTGGTGGGCGGGAGCGAACAGAATACAGGCCAGCTATAGAACCCTTCGTTACTCAGGCCAGGAGCGTGACGCAACGGGGCTTTATTACTTTGGTCGGCGTTACTATATTCCCTGGCGACAACGTTGGGCCAGTGCGGATCCGGTGGGTATCGAGGATGGTTTGAATCTGTACGGCATGGTCGCGGGTAATCCTGTGAGGTATGTCGATTTGCAGGGACTGTCACGATGGGACACGGTGAAAGCGGCGGGATGGGCCGGGGCCGTGGACTTCGGCGCGAAACTGGTGGGATCCGGCATGAAGATCCTCCTTGCCCAAGCGTTGACAAAATGGAATCCGGCAAGTGGTTTGCTGGTTGCTGTCGGGGCGGGGTCAGCAGTCATCAACGGAGCGATCGCAGGCGCTTCGTGGGTCAGTGCAAACCAATCTGAAGGAATCGGCAATCCGCGGCGGTATCTCGAGCGTACGGCTGGAGCGGTCGGTGGCGGGTTATTCACAGTTGCGCCAATTGTGCTGGAGGAAATTTTGAGCCCGGGAGCGAATATGGCGGCCATCACACAGATTACTAAGTTGTTCGGTAATGTCGGTTTTGAAGGTGTCGCTCAAATGCCCCCCAACGTACCGAACAACGCTTGGGCGGGCGTGCCTCCAGGCTCGGGAATCAAGGCGGAGATAGCGGCGGTAGTCATCACAAAAGGCGCCGCGAAGATTCTTGAAAATAAAGTGTTCGATGCTCCCGTTGGAACAGAGGTAAACCTGGTTCAAAATCTGCTCTACCCTGCGGTCACCAAAGGTGCTGCCGCTATGAGCATGAGTGTTGCGCGCAGTTTTTTTCCGGAAGACGCGCCCTATGCAGAGGCTCAGGACGGGGCGCCAGAGTTCTCGACAATAAAAGAAATCTGTAATGTGGCCGCTCGCGATTTCTTCGACGCTGGGCCTCGAATGATCAACCAGTTAGTGCAATCCACAGCCAATCCTGAGGCGGTGGGTGAGGGCGCGCTAACGGGAGTCTTGAGTTTTGGCGTCAGCTCCGCATTTCAGGTTACGCGAAATGCCTACAAGCGAGACATGAAATCGGGCCTTGAAAAAATGTTGACGTCGCCGTCCGTGTTGAATGGAAAGCCGCCGCGAAGTTACGGGACTTTGACTCCTAGATGATGTTCCCGCGTTTTTACGGGTTCTACCTGACAGTTCTGACAGTTGACGTGGACGATGTAACGGCGAATAAAGGATGCACAAATCTTCGTGCCTGCCACGTGTCACGCGGGCGAACCAAACCTGAGGGATGGCGAACATGGATCGTTGCACACCCGCACTCGCTGTGATCGACTCCAGCGGTATGGCCGTTCGCTCGGTTGCCTATTGCCGGCAATCGGAGACGGATGCGCCTCAGGCACGTATCACCCAAAACATTTATGAACGGCAAACCCGTACCTGCCATAGCCGCGATCCCCGACTGTTTACGCTGTTTCAAAATGACTCCACGCAGCCTGCTAACCAGACGACCTTGTCCAGCTTGTCCGGCACCTCGTTGCTGTCGGTCAACGCTGACGCCGGTTGGCGTCTGAGCCTGGCCGGCGCCAGCGGCCAAGCGCTGGAAAGCTGGGGTCAGAAGCTTAATCACCGCCGCGTGGCTTACGATGAGTTGCTGCGGCCAGCGTTCCTTTTTGAGCAGGAGGCGGGTGAGGAGATCCGGCGCAGCGAATGTTATGGCTGGGCCGACGCAAGCGCCGAATCCGCCCTGCACAACGTTAGCGGGCAACTGATTCGTCATGATGACGGGGCGGGTACACGTTCTCTCGATGAGTGCAGTGTCTTCGGTTCGCCACTTGCGCAGACGCGGCGGTTTCTCGACGCGCTGGAGTTGCCCGACTGGCCGGAAGATCCCGCCGGGCGCGACGTCCTGTTGGAAGTTGAAGGCGCGACCACGCGTAACAGTTATAACGCGGCGGGTGAGCAGATTCGCCATATTGATACGTTGGGCAATGAACAATTACTGCGTCAGACTCGGGCAGGGGAGCTATTCGAAACCTGTTTGAAGTTGTCTGGCGCTGGCGGTTATACCTCATTGGTGAGCGACATTCGCTACAGCGCCACTGGTCAGATCGAGCAGCAATCGGCGGGAAACGGGGTCGTAACGCGCAGTGTTTTTGATACGCAAAGTGGACAGATCATCAGCTTGATCGCGCAAGTTGCCAACGAACCGCCGCTACAGCAACTGACCTACGCCTATGATGCAGTGGGTAACCTTCTCAGCATCAGCGATGCTGCCCAGCCGATCCGTTATTTCCGCAATCAGCGTGTCGCTCCTCTCAATACCTACCGCTATAACACGCTTTATGAATTGATCGCGGCCACTGGCCGGCAATGCGTCAACGGGTTGGGTGGGCCACAGTTGCCGGAGTTCATATCGCCACCGGATTCCACTCAACTGGAAAATTATCAGCAGACGTTCGATTACGACAGCGGCGGCAATCTGCTGACGCTGCAGCACATTGCTGACAGTGGTCAACGCACAGAGCGCACCGCTGTCGCCGCCTATAGCAACCGCAGTTTGCCGTATACCGCGGCCGATGTGCGTCCGGGAGAGGGTGATATCGCCGCAGGATACGACGGCAATGGCAATCTCAATGTCCTGCAAAAAGGTCAGAACCTGTTGTGGAACGGACGTGACCAGTTACGCCAGGTCGATCAAGTGATTCGCAATGCAGAACCGAACGACGCGGAGCGCTATATCTATGATGGTGAGGGGCAGCGCGTGCGAAAAATTCGCACGGCTTACAGCTCCCGCCGAACCCGTACCCATGAAACCCGCTACTTGTCCGGGGTGGAAATTCGTACAACGCCGGAAGAAATTTTGCACGTCATCAGCGTCGCGGCCGGGCGCTGCACCGTGCAGATTCTGCATTGGGAAAAAGGTCGACCGGTGGGCATTCCCGACGATCAAGCTCGCTACACCCTGACGAATCATCTCAACTCCAACAGTCTGGAGCTTGATGCCGACGCTCGGCTTATCAGCCAGGAAAGTTACTATCCTTACGGCGGTACCGCCTGGTACGCCGGGCGCGACAAAGTCGAAGCGAGTTACCGGACGGTGCGTTATTCCGGGCAGGAACGGGATGCAACCGGACTGTATTACTACGGGTTTCGCTATTACATGCCCTGGCGCCAGCGGTGGCTAAGTGTGGATCCGGGAGGTACGCACGACGGGTTGAATCTGTATCGGATGGTGGGGGGGAATCCGATCGGCTTCGTCGACGCTCAAGGGCTGGAGGAAACGCCTGTCACCCACCCGGTTACCCGGTTTGAATATGGTAAGGCCGCGTTGACTGCGGGCGCGCGCGGGGCGGTAAAAGGGCTAATAAGGTACGGTGCCGGCAAGGCAGCAGGCGCTGTATTAAGTGGCGCTTCGAAAAGCGTCTTGATGTCTCTCTCAGCGAATCTAAACGGCGTGGCTTGGGCTTACTCAGGAGGTTCACTCGCGAAGCTGGCGTATGATTCTTATTATCCCGATTCTGGTTCGAGTCTCGGTCGAGCCGTAGCGTTCGCGTCAGGTGCCCTACCTGGCTTCGCAATTGGTTATACAACCGCTATATTTTCCGACCCGTTAGCCGTATTGGTTGGTGTTTCCAAAGATTTTTCCGGCGAGCTCGGCACAAGGTTGTTCAGCCCCATTGGTCCCAAGATTCAATATAACGGAGACGCCACGGTTGTATCGCAACTCGTCGATAGCGGCGGCAGTGTGATCAACAATGTAGTCGAGGGCGTGTTAGAGAATGTTTTGGCCGACAGTTTGCCGGAAGGGGTGTTTCCCATGGTCAATGGCGCGACCAAAGGCGTCATCACTACGAGCGTGCTCGCTTCGTCGATAGTTCCAGCCAGTTATTACGGAAGCAAACATGGAGACCTCGTCGCACACTGGAAGGATCTTCCTAACGGTTTGAAAGCAATTGGGCACGACCTCGCCGTGGGTGTCATAACTAATGAGGGTAACGCCCTTATCAACGAAGGACTTATTAAGCTCGGAAGTGAAAATTTACCGAGTGCTATAAAGGCCGGTCTTTACAATCTTCAAGTCGTCAGTGAGGCCAATGCATTGGGCGGTGAGTATGTCTTGAAGGGTATTGGCTGGACTGGCGTGAGTGCCGTTTCGACTGTCACGACACCCAGCGCGGATTCAGAAAAGAACATAAAGGCTGCTGCTGACAGGCAAACTCGTCAACGAACTTCCGTGCGCCGCAACTCTGCTGAAAGGGTGCCTTTGAGGAGTTCCAGGGTCTGATAGGTAGATAAAACGTCACTGCCGGATCATCTCCCTGACCTTCGCCGTCAGAAGGTCAAAGGTGAACGGCTTGGTGATCATCTGCATTCCCGGATCGAGGAACCCGCCGCGCACGGCCGCGTGTTCGGCATATCCAGTGATAAACAGCACCTTCAACCCCGGCCGATATTGACGACCAATCTCGGCCAACTGCCGACCATTCATGCCGGGCAGGCCAACATCGCTGATCAGAAGATCAATACGCTGCGCCGAATTCAGAATCGGCACAGCACCATCGGCATCCCCGGCCTCGACGAAGGCATAACCCAGCTCGCTCAAAACCGCGCTGACCAGCACGCGAACGGCTGGGTCATCTTCGACGATCAACACGGTTTCACCGTTGATTGCATCCGGCGCTTGCTGGATATCGGTGTCGGGTTGCTCAAGTTCTTCGCCACGGAAGCGCGGCAGGTAGAGTTTCACCGTGGTGCCTTGATCGATTTCGCTGTCGATCGAAACATGCCCGCGTGACTGTTTGCTGAAGCCGTAAATCATCGACAGACCGAGCCCGGTGCCCTGGCCGATTGGTTTGGTGGTGAAGAACGGATCGAACGCGCGGTTGATCACGCTTTGCGGCATGCCGCTGCCATTGTCGGTGACGCTGAGCATCACGTAATCGCCGGGCTCAAGGTTGCTGTAGGCCTCGGTGAATTCGCGATGCAGCACCTGATTGCTGGTTTCGACGATCAATTTGCCACCCTCGGGCATGGCGTCGCGGGCGTTGATCACCAAGTTGAGCAGGGCGCTTTCCAGTTGATTCGGATCGGCCTCGGCGACCCACAATTTGTCGTTCAGGCGCATGTCCAGCTGGATGCTTTCGTTGAGACTGCGTTGCAGCAGCTCGCCCATCGACAGCACAAGGGTATTCATCTGTACGGCTTTGGAATCAAGCGACTGCCGACGAGAAAACGCCAACAGCCGATGGGTCAGGCCTGCGGCGCGGTTGGCAGAGGTCACGCCCAGATCGATCAGGCTGTCGAGATCATCCAGACGTCCACGCGCAAGTCGCCGGCGCAGCAACTCAAGGCTACCGATGATCCCGGTGAGCATATTATTGAAGTCGTGAGCGATACCGCCCGTGAGCTGGCCGACCGCTTCCATTTTTTGCGACTGGCGCAACGCTTCTTCGTTGTGGCGAAGTTGCGCGGTGCGTTCCTCGACCTGTTGTTCGAGGGTTTCCAGTGTCGATTGCAGACGCCGTTCGCTTTCACTCAGATCGATCAAGCGGTCGCGGGCTTCATATTGTCGTCGTCGACCGCGCAGGGCGGCGGAGACCATACTGACCAACGTGGCCGGGTGGAAAGGGCGCTCAAGGAAGCTCACATTGCCCAGTAAAGTGCTCAGGCGTGAGGAGGGACCTTGTTCCTGTCCGCCGTGATGGGTGAGCAGCACGATCGGTAGATCCGACCAGGCCGGTTGTTGCTCCAGATGCTGGAACAACACCTCCAGCTCCGGGCCACGCAACGCTTCCGCGGCAATCAACAACAACCCGGCGCCAGGTTCCAGTTGCGAACACAGCGTCGCCAGATCCGGCGTGATCAAACCACCAAATCCAGCTTCATTGAGGATCATCAGCGCAATTTGGCTGTCGCGACCCACGGGCGCCAGAATCAGCGCCCGTTCGGCCAGCGGCGTAGTCACCGTCACAAGTTATCTTCCTGCAGCAGCGGTTTGCTCGCGCCGAGGTAAGTCGGTACGCCACGAAGCACGCCCTGGAAGGCTTCCAGCGGTTCACCAATGGTCATGCCTTGCGTGGAAATGCGGTATTCGCGAATGGTCGATTCGTGGCTGCCGGTGCGTTTCTTGATGATGGAAATCGCCCGCCGGACTTTGCCGAGGGCTTCGAAGTAACGCAACAGAATCACCGTGTCGGCCAGGTAAGTGATGTCGACCGGCGCTTGCATATCGCCGACCAGACCATGTTGGGCGACGGTCATAAACGTCGCCGCGCCTTTGCGGTTAAGGTACAGCAGCAACTCGTGCATGTGCAGCACCAAGGCATTTTCTTCCGGCATCGCGGCTTGATAGCCGTTGATGCTGTCAATCACCACGGTTTTGATTTCGCCTTCATCGACGCAGCGTCGCACGCGGTGGGAAAACTCGCCCGGCGACAGTTCGGCGGCGTCTACCTGTTCGATCAATAGATTGCCGGTCGCTTGCAGGGCCTTGAGGTCGATGCCGATATTTCTCATGCGCTCGAACAGCAAACCCAGTTCTTCATCGAAAATGAACAACGCAGCTTTCTCGCCACGCGTCACTGCCGCAGCGGCAAAGATCATCGAGATAAGCGATTTACCGGTACCGGCCGGGCCGAGAATCAGTGTGCTGGAACCGGTTTCGATGCCACCGCCGAGCAGGGCGTCCAGCTCTTTGATGCCGCTGGTGAGCTGCAGGCGTGCATATTCTCCACGGTGTTCGGCGGCGACCAGCCTTGGGAATACGTGAACGCCGTCACCCATGATGGTGAAGTCGTGGAAACCGCCGCGATACTTCTGACCGCGGTATTTGACCACCCGCACGCGGCGGCGCTCGGCGCCATAGTTTGGGGTCAGCTCTTCCAGACGAATCACGCCGTGGGCCACGCTGTGCACGGTTTTGTCGAGGGACTCGGTGGTCAAATCGTCGAGCAACAGTACGGTAGCGTTGTAGCGCACGAAGTAATGTTTGATTGCCAGAATCTGCCGGCGATAGCGCAAAGAGCTTTGCGCCAGCAAACGGATCTCCGACAGGCTATCGAGCACGACGCGGGTCGGTTTGAAGCGTTCGACCGCTTCGAAAATCTGCTTGGTTGCTTCGCCCAACTCCAAATCGGAGGAGTACAGCAAGCTCTGCTGATGCTCGGCATTGAGCAGGCTTTCCGGTGGCGTCAGCTCAAAAATCTTGATGTTCTCATCCAGCTCCCAGCCGTGGGAGAGCGCACCCTGGCGCAATTCATTCTCGGTTTCCGACAGCGTGATGTACAACGAGCGTTCGCCGGCTTTCGCGCCGGCCATTAGAAAATGCAAAGCGACCGTGGTTTTACCGGTTCCAGGTTCTCCTTCCAGCAGGAAAACATGCCCGCGCGATAAGCCACCGGCCAGGATGTCATCCAGGCCCACAATGCCGGTGGCGGCTTTTGCACTGATCAACTCGTTAGATGTAGACAAAAAATGCCCTCTCATGACTAGGGGAAGCGAGGCAGCTGACTCGATTGAGCTGCCTGATTACTTGACCTTGGGCCGTGATGGCAGTTCCGCTCTTTCTTCTTGAAAGTTTACGGCGAACACAAAAAGCTGAGGCAGGATTTTGTGGCGAGGGGATTTATTCCCATTGGCGTGCGCAGCAGGCCCTGCTTTTGGTGAAGAGGGGCCGCTGCGCGACCCAACGGGGATAAATCCCCTCGCCACAGGCAGTGGTGAATTCGGTCAGTGTGCTTGAGGTTTAAAGGCCCTGTTGCAAAGCAGGATCATCCGGATTGAGTTGTTCCAGCTGAGCCAGCAAAACCTGCACGTTCTGTAATTGACCGCTTTCTTTCCAGTAATTGATCAGCAACACCCGCGCCTTGCGGTCGGCAGGATGGCGCTGAACGATTTCCTGCAACTGATTCTGCGCGGCTTCCAGTTCTTCGGCGCTGTGCAGGGTGGTCGCGAGGTCGTAGCGATAATCCTTGTTGTCGGGTTCAAGTTCGACGGCTTTGGATAAGCCGAGCAAAGCAAATTCGAGCTGATCATGGTGCAGCAACCATAGGCCGAGAGCATGTTGCAGATACGCCGAATCGGGCTGGGCTTTGAGCTGCTGCGCAAGCAATTGTCGGGCAGCGTCGCTCTGGCCTTGACGGTCGAGCACATCAATCTGCATGACCAGCGCCGGCAAGTTGCCCGGCTCCAGGCGCAAAGTGTTTTCCAGCGCGTCCTGCGCTTGCTTGAGTTCGGCATTGTGCAAGTGCAGGCGCGCCAGTTGCGCGTAGGTCGCAGCGCTCGGTGGTTGCTCCTTGAGGACTTGCTCCCAGCCGTCGATCGCTTGCTCCAGCGGCGCGAAGTACAACCCCAGCTCATCCGGGGTCAAACCGAGCAGGGCATTGATTGCGGCAAAGCGTACAGATTGATCTTCGTCATCCAGCAGCGGCCCGAGCAATAGGCTGCGCTGGCCGCCGGGTACCAGGCCCACGACACTTTTGATCGCCGCCAGGCGAACATCGGCCGCTTCGCTCTGCAAATCCGCATCGGCCAGTTTCAACGCCTGCGGGCTTGGGTAATTGGGCAATTCCGCATGCAGCCACACGCGGCGTTTCACCGACAGATCGGGACGCCCCAATTGCTGATACAACTGCCGCGCCGCCCCCGGCTGACCGGCACGCGCCGCCGACAAAGCTTCGCTGTAGCCATGCTTGATCGCTTCGGGGACAACCGGAGTGGTGCTGCGCAGTGACAACCAGGCGACGATCACAATCAATGCGAGGCCAAGGCTGATGAGCAGATAGCGGCGGGACTGGGGCATGCAGGTATCCGGAAACGTGCTGACTTGAGCAGAGCGGCAAGCTTCGGTCAGCTCGGCGCGGGAGTCAAACCTTGTCCTTGTGAAACGTCCTACAACACGCGTCGAATGCATTACTCGCCCGGCTTGCGATGCAGTGTCTACGCTTGCAGGAGTTGCTTTTAATGAGTGTGCCCATGCAAGCCCTGTTCAATTATTTCAAAGCGGTGATCCACCCCGGTCAGGCTGTGCTGCTGTTTGGCCTGCGCACCATCGCCGCCGGGTTGCTGACGTTGTATCTGGCGTTTTTGTTCGATCTTGACCAGCCGAAGTGGTCAATCATGGCGGTGGTGATTGTCAGCCAGCCGCTGGCGGGGATGGCGCTGGCACGCAGTTTTGGCCAGGTGATCGGAACCACGCTGGGTGCGGCGGTGGCAGTGCTGATCATGGCGATCTTCCCTCAGGCACCGCTGCCATTCATTACAACGCTCGCGTTGTGGTTGGCACTGTGTACGGCGGGCGGCACGTTGTTGCGTTACACCAGTTCGCAGGCATTCGTGCTCAGCGGGTATACAGCGGTGGTGGTGGCGTTGCTGGCGATTCCCGAACCGGACGGGACGTTTCTGCTGGCCGTCACCCGAGTCACTGAAACGTTATTGGCGGTAGCCTGCGTCTGTGTGGTCAGCCTGCTGACGGCGAGGCCCGAAGCGGTGGCCAAGGGTTATTTCGCCAAGGTTGATCAAGTGATCAAACTGGTCGCAGGCCATGCCGCAGCCGTGATTCGCACGGAAGAAAGCGAAGCCGATTTTCAGCGTCGGCAAATGCAGGTGCTCGCTGAAATCAGTGCGTTGGAGGGCCTGCGCCGGCATTTATACTTCGATGCACCGCGCCTGCGCAGCGCTAACAATCTGGTGCTGTTACTGGGCAATCAACTGATGTTGCTAACGTCGCGGCTGACCGCACTGCGTCACCAGCGGCAATTGCTCACCGAGCGTTGGGAAGGTGATCTACCGCTGGATATCCAGCGATTACGCGCCGATGAACTGGCGTTTCTCGATCAATTGGCGCAGCAGGGCCGTGCCATGCCTGAGGAGGCCCGGCACCACTTCGTCACGTTGCAGCAACAGTTCGATGCAATGGCTTATAAGGCCGAGCAATTGACCGAGGACATGAGCGCCACTCTGCGCTCACTGGCGTGGGCGCTGCGCTGGGAGCAAGCGCGGTTGATGCAACAACTGGAGCAGATTCTTGAACTCAGCGATGCGATCCAGGAAGGGCGTGAGGCCAGTTGCATGTTTCGCGGTCAGCAGAGCCCGCTGCATCTGGATTTCACCCTGGCCTCGATGAACGCAATTCGAGCGTTTACCGCTTTGCTGGTCTCCGGGCTGATCTGGATCGAAACGGCGTGGGACGGCGCTCGCGGCGGGATGATTCTGGTCGGCATCCTGTGTTCACTGATGGCGACGTTCCCGCGACCGCTGATGGCCGCGCAAAGTTATGCGCGTGGCTTGGGCGTGGCGTTGCTGGTCTCGGCGCTCTATCAATTCATGATCGTGCCGGCGATCAGCAACTTCGAAATGCTGGCGTTGGTGCTCGCGCCGTTGCTGTATGTGATCGCGGTGGGTTTATCCAGTCCGGCCACGGCGGGCATCGCGATGGGGCTGGGTTTGTCGAGTTTTCTAATGCTCGGCCCGCAGAACGCTGGTACCGGGCAGAACAGCGCAATTCAATGGTTTGAATTCGCCGGCGCTTACGTCAGCGCGGCGATGCTGGCGCTGATTGTCTACGCGTGGATTTTCCCGTTTCGTCCGGCGTGGCGCCTGCGTCGCCTCTATAACGAAGCGCGCGAGCAGGTCTATCAACTGACCAAGCTGCCGGCCACCGATGAACAGCAATTCGCTTTCGAAAGCCGCATGGTCGATCGTCTGACCAGCATGCAAGGGCTGTTGCCGGCGGTGAATGACCGAGCGATGCCGCAACTCTACGAAGTGACGCTGGCGTGTCTGGCGCTGGGGGTGGCGATGCAGCAACTACGGCTGCAAGCACAGAACAACACGCTGGTGACGCCTGCGTTCAGCCAGCATTTGTCTTCAGCGTTGCGCCACACCGGGCGGTTTGTCGCCGCGCGTGATGATGTGCAACTGGCGCCATTGCTGGAACGACTTCACGCATTAGGCGATGAGCTGGACGAATTGCACGTCGCCAGTCACGAACATCTAGGGTCGGTGTTCCGTATGCGTGTGGCGTTGCTGATCGTCGTGTCATTCCTGCAACGTCATGGCGAATATCTGCAAGCAGGAACCGTTGAAGGAGAACCGATCCTTGCCCATTGATTTCGAAGTTGGCGGCGTCTACCTGCCGCCCATTGCCCAGGCGCTGTTACTGGCGATTCCGATATTCCTGCTGCTGGATTGGGTGCTGCGTCGTCTGGGTGTGTTGCGCCTGGTCTGGCATGAAGCCCTGTTCGAAGGCGCCTTGTATGCCTGTGTCTGTGCCACGCTGATTCTGTTGATGGGAGCCTGAACCCTTGAAAATGTTGTTGGCAAGAATGATGACCGTGGCGGTGGTGATATTGGCGATCGTTCTCGGCTGGTTCGCTTGGGAGTATTACACCCGCGCGCCGTGGACACGGGATGCCCGGGTGAGGGCGGATGTGGTGACATTGTCGGCTGATGTGTCCGGGCGCATCGTCAGTCTGGCGGTGCAGGACAACCAGCACGTTGAAAAAGGCCAATTGCTGATGGAGATTGACCCGGCACGCTACAAACTGGCGGTGGAACATGCGCGACGTGAGGTCGAGGTGTCCAAAGCCACGCTGGGCCAATCGAAAGCCTCGATTGTTGCCAGTGAGGCGCTGCTCAAACAGCGCCAAAGCGAAGAACGTCGGCGGCGCACGTTGAAACAGGGTTTTGCCATTTCCGGTGAGGAGTGGGAGAAGTCCAGCACCGACGTCGCCGTGGCCCAGGCCGATCTGTTGCGCAATCAGGCCAATCTCGGGCTGGCCGAGGCCAATGTGCAATTGGCGATTGCTGCACTGAGCCAAGCGGAACTGGATTTGCAGCGCACCCGTGTCGAATCCCCGGTCAGCGGTTTCGTCACCAATCTACTGACCCGCCAGGGTGATTACGCCGTGGCCGGTGGCGCGCTGTTGGCGCTGGTCGACAGTGATTCTTTTTACATCAGCGGTTATTTCGAAGAAACCAAACTGCCGAGGATCGAAGAGGGTGACCGGGTCAAAGTGCAGTTGATGAGCGGCGAAACCTTCGGCGGTACGGTGCAGAGCATCGCCTACGCCATTGCCGACCGCGAAAACGCCCCGGGCAGTCGACTGCTGGCCAACATCAACCCGAGTTACACCTGGGTAAAACTCGCGCAACGGGTGCCGGTGCGGATCGAGATTGACGCGGATTACGCTGGCAAGAACCGCTTGCGAGCGGGCACCACAGCCACCGTAACCATCCTGGAATCACACTAACCCCTGTAGGAGCTGCCGAAGGCTGCGATCTTTTGATCTTGCCCATCCAAAAGCAACATCAAAAGATCGCAGCCTTCGGCAGCTCCTACATGTTGATTCGGCAGGCACAAAAAAGCCCCGCGACCGAATGATACGCGGGGCAAAAAATTTGGTTGGTTGCGGCCAACCAAAGGAGCTCTTTAACAATCGATTACTTGCTGGCAACAGTCTCCGGTTGCCAGCCGCCGCCAAGGGCTTTGTAAATCGCGACAATGCCGCGATACAAATCGACTTCAGCCTGCGCCTGGGTGTCTTCAGCGTTCAGACGTTCACGCTGAGCATCAAGCAGCACGAGGAAGTCGGTGGTGCCTTCGCGATAGCGGATCTCCGCCAGGTCAGCAGCCTTGCGGCTCGACTCACTCTGACGAATCAGCGAGATCAGCCGTTGCTGACGTTTGCCGTAATCGCTGAAGGCGTTTTCCGATTCTTCCAGGGCCAGCAGCACTTGCTGCTCGTAAGTCGCCAGTGCGCCTTCGGCTTCGGCATCGGCGCCGCGCAAACGCGCTCGCACGCTGCCAAGGTCGAACGCAGCCCAGGTGATGCTCGGGCCGAGTGCCCAGGCGTTGGCCGCCGAGGAACCGATTTGCGAACCACGCCCGGCCGTCCAGCCAAGGAAACCGCTGAGGCTGACCCGTGGGAACAGATCGGCTTTCGCCACGCCGATGCGCGCCGTGGCCGAAGCCAGGTTGCGTTCTGCGCTGAGGATGTCCGGGCGACGTTGCAGCAGTTCACCCGGATCGCCAATTGGCAGGGCCTTGGCAATCGCCGGCAAGTCTTTTGGGCTGAGGTCGACGGTCAGCTTGTCCGGACGCTCACCCAGCAGGGTGGCGATGCGGTTTTTCTGCCGAACCTGTTCGGCCTGCAATTGCGGCACGCTGGCTTCTACCGAAGCCAGACGCGCATCGGCACGTTCGACGTCGAGCTGATCACCAACGCCGGCGTCACGCAGGCTGATGGTGATCTTGCGCGACTCCTGCTGGTTGTTCAGGTTGGCCACGGCGATCTTTTCCCGCAACTGAGCGCCGCGCAGTTGACCGTAAGCGTCGACCAGTTCGGCAATCATGGTGACTTGCAGTTGGTACAGATCGGCTTTGGCAGCCTCTTGATCGGCGTCGCTGGCTTCCAGATTGCGCTGGATGCGTCCGAACAGATCGAGCTCCCAGGCCATGTCCAGACCGAGGTCATAGCGTTCGCTGTTGACCCGGTCGGTGGTCTGGCCGGGGATTTGCCCCTTGGCCAGATCACTGCTGACGCGGCTGGTGATGGTCGGCATTGCATCGTTGCTGGCATCGTCGCGGATTGCCCGAGCGGCTTTCCAGCGGGCGAACGCCACGCGCAGTTCACGGTTGCCTTGCAGCGATTGGGTCACCAACTGGTTGAGGGTCGGATCGTCGAATTGCTGCCACCAGATGCCTTCGAATTTCGAACGGTCGAAGTTCTTTTGCCCGGCGGCGCCGTCGGTGACGGCCGTGATGTTGGCCGCCTCCGTGGCTGGGGTCTTGTAGTCGGGGCCGACGGCGCAGGCGCTGAGGGCCAGCACCAGCAGGCTCGGCAGGAAGACTTTCAGACTCATTGTTGCGCCTCCAGTTTGAGGGCCTTAGCCGCTTTGCGGGCTTCGCCGCGCTCAACAAAGTTACGGATCAGCACGTAGAACACTGGCGTCAGCAACAGACCGAAGAAGGTCACCCCGAGCATCCCGGAGAACACCGCCACGCCCATGGCATGACGCATCTCGGCACCGGCACCGCTGGAGAACACCAGTGGCACTACACCCATGATGAACGCGAAGGAGGTCATCAGGATCGGCCGCAGACGCAGACGGCAAGCTTCCAGTACTGCGGCGAGCGGGTTGAGGCCTTCTTCCTGTTTATCCTTGGCGAACTCGACGATCAGAATCGCGTTCTTACACGCCAATCCGACCAGTACGATCAAACCGATCTGGGTAAAGATGTTGTTGTCACCGCCCGAGATGATCACGCCGGTGATGGCCGACAGCAGGGTCATCGGTACGATCAGGATCACCGCCAGCGGCAGGCTCCAGCTTTCGTATTGAGCGGCGAGCACCAGGAACGCCAGCAATACGCAGAGCGGGAACACGAACAGCGCGGTGTTGCCAGACAGAATCTGCTGGTAGGTCAGGTCGGTCCACTCGTAGGTCATGCCGTTCGGAAGTTCTTCCTTGAGCAGTTTCTCGATGGCTTTTTCGGCCTGGCCGGAGCTGTAGCCGGGAGCAGCAGCACCGTTGATTTCAGCGGTGATGAAGCCGTTGTAGTGCATCACGCGATCCGGGCCCGAGGTGTCGCTGACCTTGATGAAAGTCGCCAGCGGGATCATTTCGCCTTTGTTGTTGCGCACTTTCAGCTGACCGATCTGATCGGATTCGAGGCGGAACTGCTGCTCGGCCTGAACGTTGACCTGATAGGTGCGCCCGAAGCGGTTGAAGTCGTTGGCATACAGCGAACCCAGGTAAATCTGCAGGGTGTCGAAGATGTCGCTGACGGCCACGCCGTGGGTCTTGGCTTTTTCACGGTCGATGGCAGCATCAACCTGCGGCACGTTCACGGTGTAGCTGGTGAACAGGCCTGCCAGTTCCGGCACGTTGTGGCTCTTGTTGATGATGTTCATGGTTTCTTTGTACAGCTCGTCGTAGCCCAGGTTGCCTCGGTCTTCGATTTGCAGACGGAAACCACCAATGGTGCCCAGACCTTGTACCGGCGGTGGCGGGAAGATCGCCATGTACGCCTCTTGAATGTTGGCGAACTGGCCGTTCAAGGCACCGGCGATCGCACCGGCGGACATGCTCGCGTCTTTACGTTCGTCGAACGGCTTCAGGGTCACGAAGACGATGCCGGCGTTCGGACTGTTGGTGAAACCGTTGATCGACAGGCCCGGGAACGCTACAGCGCTTTCCACGCCTGGCTGTTTCAGCGCGAGGTCGGACATGCGTTTGATCACGTCTTCGGTGCGATCCAGGCTCGAAGCGTCCGGCAGTTGCGCGAAAGCGACGAGGTATTGCTTGTCCTGGCCGGGTACGAAACCGGTCGGGGTGCTGGAGAAACCGAAGAAGGTCAACACCATCAGGCCTGCGTACAGCAGAAGGGCGATGCCGCTGCTGCGGATAACCCGGCCCACCGTGCCGACGTAGCCATGGCTGGCGCGGTCAAAGAAGCGGTTGAACGGACGGAACAGCCAGCCACCGAAGATCTTGTCGAGCACTTTCGAGAAGCGGTCTTTCGGTGCGTCGTGGCTTTTCAGCAACACAGCGGCCAGCGCTGGCGACAGGGTCAGCGAGTTGAACGCCGAGATCACGGTCGAGATGGCAATGGTCAGTGCGAACTGTTTGTAGAACTGCCCGGTAAGGCCGGAGATAAACGCCGCCGGAATGAACACCGCACACAGCACCAGCGCCGTGGCAATGATCGGGCCGGTCACTTCACGCATCGCCCGTTTGGTCGCTTCGACCGGGGTCAGGCCGAGTCCGATGTTTCGTTCAACGTTCTCCACCACCACGATGGCGTCGTCCACCACGATACCGATGGCCAGTACCAGACCGAACAGCGACAGCGCGTTCAGCGAGAAGCCAAACAGATGCATCACCGCAAACGTACCGATCAACGATACCGGCACCGCCACCAACGGAATGATCGAGGCGCGCCAGGTTTGCAGGAACAGAATCACCACCAGCACCACGAGGATCAGTGCTTCGAAGAGGGTGTGAACCACCGCTTCGATCGAGCCGCGCACGAAGATCGTCGGGTCATAAACGATGCTGTAATCCATGCCTTGCGGGAAGCTTTTCTTCAGCTCGTCCATCTTGCCGCGAACTTCGTTCGAGATATCGATGGCGTTGGAACCTGGGCGCTGGAAGATCGGGATCGCCACGGCAGGCTGGTTGTTCAGCAACGAGCGCAGGGCGTATTGGCTGGAACCCAGCTCGACGCGAGCGATGTCTTTGAGGCGAGTGATTTCACCATTGTCGCCAGCGCGAATGATGATGTTCTCGAACTCTTCCTCAGTGACCAGACGGCCCTGAGTGTTGACCGACAGCTGGAAGCTCTGGGCATTCGGGGCAGGGGGCGCGCCCAATTGGCCGGCGGCGACCTGACGGTTCTGCTCGCGAATCGCGGTAACCACATCGGTCGCGGTCAGATTGCGTGAAGCGGTTTTGTTCGGATCGAGCCAGACCCGCAACGAGTAGTCGCCCATACCGAACAGTTGCACGTCACCGACACCGTTCAGACGCGCCAGCTCATCCTTGATATTGAGGATCGCGTAGTTCGACAGATAAAGCATGTCGTAGCGTTTGTCCGGCGAGGTCAAGTGCACAACCATGGTCAGGTCGGGCGAGGCCTTGTCGACGGTGATACCGATGCGCGTCACTTCCTCGGGAAGTTTCGGCTCGGTACGGGTCACCCGGTTTTGCACCTGCACCTGCGCGTTGTCGAGGTCAGTGCCCAGGGCGAAGGTGATGGTCAGGGTGATCTTGCCGTCGGCGGTCGACTGCGAGGACATGTACAGCATGTTCTCGACGCCGGTGATGGCTTGCTCCAGGGGAGCCGCCACGGTTTCACCGATGACTTTGGGGTTGGCGCCCGGGAAGTTCGCACGCACCACCACGGTCGGTGGCACGACTTCCGGGTATTCGCTGATTGGCAGCTGGAACAGCGAGATCGCACCGGCGATCAGGATCAGCAGCGACAGCACCGCTGCGAAGATCGGCCGTGAAATGAAGAATTGGGAAAAATTCATCGGAGTTGTCGTCCCTTAACCGCGTGGGGTCGTGGCGGCCAGCTTCACAACCGCACCGGACGCACCCTTGGCAGGGGCGACTTTGGGCAGGTTGCTGGCTTCCAGCGCTTGACGTTGTTGAGCGAGTGCCGCGATGGTCTGTTCGCTGGCCATCGGCACCACTTCCGGGGTAACCGGCGAGCCAGGGCGAACCCGTTGCAGACCCTTGACGATGATCGTGTCGTCCTTGTTCAGGCCGGTGCGAACGATGCGCAGGCCTTCGATTTTCGGACCGAGTTCGACGGCGCGGTACACGGTGTTGTTGTCCGCATCCATCACCAGCACAAACTTCTTGCCGAGGTCGGTGCCGACCGCTTCGTCGTTGATCAACATGGCGTTGTAGGTGCCGCTGCCGACCAGTTTCAGTCGTGCGTAGAGACCCGGGGTGTAGGTGCCGTCGCTGTTGTCGAACACCGCGCGACCACGGATGGTGCCGGTTTTCGGGTTGACCTGGTTGTCGACGAAGTTCATCTGACCGAGGTGCGGGTTGCCGTCTTCATTGGACAGGCCCATGTACACCGGGGTGGTCGCGCCGCGCTGACCGTTGCGAGCGAGTTGGGTGTATTTAAGGAACACACGCTCGTCGGCATCGAAGTAGGCGTAAACGCGATCAGTGGAAACCAGGCTGGTCAGCGGCGTGGTGTCGGCGGTCACCAGGTTACCGGCGGTGATCTCGGCACGGCTGACGCGGCCAGTGATCGGCGCGGTCACGCGGGTGAAGCTGAGGTTGAGTTTGGCCAGATCCAGTTGCGCTTGCAGGGCACCGACGGCGGCGCGGGCTTCTTGAGCAGCGCTGGTACGCGAGTCAGCCAGTTCGGCAGAGATCGCGTTGCTGGCACGCAGACGTTCGCCACGGCCAGCTTCGTTTTCACTGCGGGTGGCGTTGGCGCGGGATTGGGCGACAAGGGCTTCGAGGCGGCGAACCTCGGCCTGGAACGGACGCGGATCGATCTGGAACAGCAGGTCGCCTTTCTTGACCAGGGCACCTTCTGTGAAAGCGACGTCGTCGATCTGGCCGGAGACCCGTGGACGGATTTCAACGGTTTCCGGTGCTTCGAGGCGGCCGGTAAATTCGTCCCATTCGTTGACCGGTTGTTCGATCACCTTGGCCACGCTGACTTTGGCAGCAGGCTGGGTGGCGGCAGTCTCCGGAGTCTTGCCGCAGGCGCTCATCACCAGGATGGCCAGCATGGCCAACGGGAAGCGCAAATGTTTGAGTGACTGTTCCATGGATGCATCCGCCAATGTATTGAAGATGGGCGGATGATGCTCGGCAGGCTGTGATGGCACGAATCGAATGAAGCAAAGGTAACTATCATTCGGAATGATATAAGACCGTAGCGAGCCCTCTAGCATGCACCTTTCGTTAGGGTGCTATCAATATCCTTAATGAAAGTTTCATGCGAGGCGCTGCCGGCGCATGGCGCACCCATAAAGAGGGCGCGCCACTTCAGAGCGGATCAGAAGTTGTACTTGAAGCTCGTCATGATATTGCGCGGTGCGCCGTAAACCCCGTACAGACCGGACTGGCTGTAGTACTCGCGATCAAACACGTTGTTCAGATTCACCGAAGCGCTGAGGTTGTGGCTGATGTCGTACTTGGCCATCAGGTTGGTCACCGCGTAGCTGCCCTGGCTGAACGTATGCAGGTCGGCGCCGACTTTGCTCTGCCAGTTCACGCCGCCGCCAATCGTGACTTTATCCAGCGGGCCGTGCAGGCGATAGCTGGTGAAGGTCTTGAAGCTGTTGCGCGGCAGGTTGGTGTTGATGCGCTCGTCGTCGGCGTTGGTGGTCACTGAATACGCGTAGCCGGCGGAGGCCTGCCAGCCTTCGGCCAGTTCACCGTTCAACTCCATCTCGATGCCTTTGGAGGTGGTGTCCTGCTCGGAGCTGTAGACGTTGTCGTGTTGCCAGATCGCCAGGTTGTCCTGCTCCAGTTTGAACACGGCCAGGCTGGAGTTGAGCTTGCCATCGAGGTGCGTGCCCTTGATGCCGATCTCGTAGCCTTTGCCTTCCATCGGGTCGAGCGGTTTGTTGTCTTCGTCGGTGACCCACGAGGCTTGCGGGTTGAAGATCTTGGTGTAGCTGGCGTACAGCGACCAGGTGTCGTTGAGGTCGTAAACGACGCCGGCGTACGGAATGAACACGCCGTTTTCTTCGCGATTGACTTCGCTTTCTTCGCCGCCATACGGGCGATCCGAGGTGTCGCGTTTCCAGTTGATCACGCGGCTGCCGAGAATCAGGCTCAAGTCATCGCTGACGCTGAAACGCGAGGTCAGGTACGCCGCGTATTGATCTTCGTCGATCGACGATTTGCCACTGACGGCGAAGTCCGGTTTAACCGAGTTGCCGTCCCAGGTGAACAGGTTGTCGATAGCGCCCGCCGGCGAGCCGTTGTAGTCGTAACGCCAACCGCCCCAGCTCGGCGTGCTTTCTTTGTACTGTGAGAGGGTCATGCCGGTGATCAGTTGGTGTTCGCGCCCGAACAGACTGAATGGGCCGGTGAGGTACACATCGAGGTTGTCCTGACGCGGCGTGCCCGAGAAGCGCACCGGCAGTTGCGACAGACCGCTGCCGTCGGTATTCAGGTCACCCATAGCGAAGTTGAACAGTTCGTCGAACTTGTTTTCGGCGTGGGTCAGTTCGATCTTGCCGCTCCAGCCGTTGCCCAGTTGCTGCTCGATGGAAGTGAAGAAACTGGTCTGTTCATGATCGTTGTACGACCAGTCTGGCGCAGCATTTAGCGAACGTTGCAGGTCGGTGCGCTGACCGGTGCTGAAACGCGTCGGCAGGCCGGAGCGCAGCGGCGAGTCGATATCGCTGCGCAGATAACTGAAGCCCATGGTCAGCAGGGTGTCTTCCGTCAGATCAAACTCGGTGATGCCGTAGATCAGCTGCGACTGCTGATTGTAACGGTCGATCCAGGCTTTCTCGGTTTTGTAATCGGCGACAAAGCGTCCGCGCACATTGCCGGTTTCCGTCAGCGGCCCCGACACATCAAAACCGGTGCCGTAGCGATCCCAGTTGCCGGCCTCACCGGTGATGCTGGCCTGCGCTTCGGCAGTCGGTCGCTTGCGGATTAGATTGATCGTCGCGGACGGGTTGCCCATGCCACTGATCAAACCGGTGGCACCGCGCACGACTTCTATGCGGTCGTACATCGCCATGCTTTGCGAATAGTTGTCGAGGCGCGTGTTGGTGGGAACGCCGTCGACCTCATAGTTCTGAATCGCAAAACCGCGCGACCAGTAGGAATCGCTTTCCGAACCGAGACCGTCGCGCACCACGGTGATGCCCGGCGTGGCTTCGAGGGCATCGGTCAGGTTGGTCAGGCGCTGGTCATCGAGACGCTGACGGGTCATCACCGTCATCGATTGCGGTGTTTCCCGCGGGGTCAGGTTCAGCCGCGTCGAGCTGCTGGAGGAATACGTGGTGTAGAGCCCGGTGCCTTCAGTGGTCGAACCCGGCGCCTTGCCGGAAATCGACACCGCGCCCAGCTCCAGCGCATCACCGGTGCTGGCCTGCAGCGAATAATTGCCGTTGGCGCCGCGACTGGCTTCAAGCCCGGAACCGGTCAGCAGAATCGCCAGGCCTTGGTCGACGTCGTAACGACCTTTAAGGCCGGATGTGCTGCGCCCCTCGGTCAGCGATGTCGAATAGGACAACAGGATGTGCGCAGTTTGGCCAAAACGCGTCAACGCCGGTGCGAGCGCGCCAGCGGGGATATCGAAATCTTCTTGCGTTTGCTCGGCGGCGGCCCAGTTCGGCGCGATCAGCAGTGGTGCGGTCACAGCCATGCATGCGATGCCTTGAACCACGGCGCCGGCCAGTTTCTGTTTGATCGAGAATTGCCAGCCCTGGCGTTTGCGTGCGGTGAGATTCACGAGTTGCTTCCCCATTGAATTGAATGTCTGGGGTTTAAGTCTCGCGAGAATCGAAATCGGACCACCCAAATGCGAATATTTTTCAGTATCAGGCGGTGCGCGGTTTCAACGTCACCCAGTAGCGAGTGAATTGCTGCACATCGAGCTGCAAAGTGTCGGCGACGGCGAAGATGATTTTCTCGGTGTTGCCGAGGGGGAAGGTGCCGGAAACCCGCAGGTCGGCCAAACGCGGATCACAGGCCAGATGGCCCTGGCGATAACGGCTCAGGTCTTCGAGGAAGTCGGCCAGACGTTGGCCTTGCGCGACCAGCATGCCCTGACTCCAGGCCGGCGTGGTAAGTGCAATGACTTGCCTGCTGAAAATCTCCCCGGCGCTGAAACTGATTTGTTCGCCGGCCTTGAGTGCGATGGGCTGATGCGGCATACGGGAAGGGTTGATCGCCAACGTGCCCTGATAAACGCTGACCTGAGTGAAACCGGCGCGCTGTCTGACGCTGAAGCGCGCGAGTGCGGATTCCAGTCGACCCTGAGCGGTGTCCACCGACAACAATCGGCCATCGGCGCGGGTGACCAGCAGCTCGCCGCGCAGCAACTTGATGCGCCGCGATTCCCGTTCAAAAACCACGTTGATTGCGCTGTCGGTGTTGAGCTGGATTTGCGTGTTATCGGCCAGCGTAAAGCTCTTTTGCTCGCCAACCTGGCTGTAGTAATCCGCGCGCCAGTCTTGCACCAACGCCGTGTCTTTCATGGCCCAGGCACCGGCACCGGCCGCAAACAAAACGCTCAACTGCTTGAGCGCCGAACGCCGTGACAGCGTGGGTCGCAGGGCGGCGTGGGCGAGGGGACGCTGGTCGGGGCTGCGCAGGTCGCGCATGCGTCGTGCGAACACTTCCGCCCGTTGCCAGGCGTGCTCGTGCACCGGGTGCGCCTGACGCCAGCGCATCCACGCCGCGAGCGTCGCTTCGCTGACCTCGGGCTCCTGCAACTCAAGGTGCCAGTGCATGGCCTGCTCGGCGACGTCGCCGGAAATCGCCAAAGTATCTTCGCGGTTCATGGCAGGTCGAGGCTATCGTCGAGCATGATGCACATCGCCCCGGCCCTGATGATGTAGCGCTTGACCGTGGTGATCGAAACGTCGAGCCGCGCGGCAATTTCACCGTGACTCAAACCGTCCATCTGCGACAACAGAAACGCCTCACGCACCGGGCGCTCAAGACCTTCGAGCGCAGCGTCGAGGGCGATCAGGGTTTCCAGCAGAATGGCCTGAGTTTCCAGGCTCGGCGCGACCTGCTCGGGCATCGCTGCCAGTGCTTCAAGGTAAGCGCGTTCGAGTTTTTGTCGGCGGTAGTGATTGCACAGAACACTCTGTGCCACCTTCGCCAGAAAGGTGCGCGGGGCATGCAACTCGGGCACTTGCTCCTTGGCCAGCAGGCGCATGAACGTGTCCTGTGCCAGATCAGCCGCACTCTGCGAGCAATTGAGCCGACGCCGTAGCCAGTTCTGTAACCAACCGTGCTGCTGGCGATAGAGCACAGCGACATCGCAGAAACTGGTTTGTGGAGATGGAAGCATCGTAGGAGGGCGCCGGATAAGGATGGTACAAATGATAATCCTTATCATATATATCGGCTGGGTGTGGCGGCAAGAAGTGTGCGTAGGAATTTTCGCAGCAGAGGTTGGCGCAAAGAGGCTAACGTCGCTGAGGTGTCAGCGACGACGTCACCATCGACGGTGGGTTCTAGAGGCTGTCCGGATCACCAAAGAACATCTGAATCCGCGACCGCAACCACCGCTCACCCGGATCATTATCCTGCGACCCACGCCAAGCCATGTGCAGCTCAAACGTGCGCGTCGGCAACGGCGGATCTTCCGCTCGCACCCCGCCAGCCGCCGTCAGCGCTTCCGCCGTGTAATCCGGCACGGTCGCGACGATGTCAGTGCCCGCGAGCAACGTGCTGAGCCCGTTGAACTGCGGCACGGCCAGCACCACATGCCGTTTGCGGCCAAGCTTTTCCAGTTCTTCATCAATAAAGCCACTGAGGTCGCCGGCAAACGACACCAGCGCATGCGGCCGCGCACAGTAATCATCCAGACTCAACGGCCCCGGCACGGTATCGGCGCGCAGCAATTTAGGCGCGCTGCGACGCAAAACCTTGCGTTTGGCGTTGGCCGGCAGGTCGGTGGTGTAGCTGACGCCAATGGAGATTTCGCCGGAAGCCAACAGGCCCGGCATCAATATGTAGTTGACGCGACGGATCACCAAGACGATGCCGGGCGCTTCAGCGCGAAGGCGTTTAAGCAGCATCGGCAGCAGGGCGAACTCGACGTCATCGGATAAACCAATGCGGAACACCGAGGTGCTGGTCGCCGGGTCGAATTCTGCCGCGCGGCTGACGGCCGTGGAAATCGAGTCGAGGGCCGGCGAGAGCAGGGCGAAGATTTCCACCGCGCGGGCAGACGGCTCCATGCTGCGCCCGGTGCGTACAAATAACGGGTCATCGAACAGGCTACGCAGGCGCGAGAGCGCCGCACTGATCGCCGGTTGACCGAGAAACAGCTTTTCCGCCGCCCGGGTCACGCTGCGTTCGTGCATCAATGTTTCGAATACGATCAACAGGTTCAGGTCGACACGACGCAGGTCATTACGATTCATCTGGAGTCCTGGCAGAGTCATCAAGCTTGACGAGAGCGGCCATATGAGAACAATGGCCGGCATGAATCTTACGGGGAAAGGCTGGTACTCTGCACCGGAAAATTCAGCTTTACCGAGCCGGTGGCAGTGATTTTTTGCTGGATTGTGCCAATGCCGCCCATACTGCGGAATCAATGACAGGCATGTCGACTATTAATAGCCACTGATAGTCTTGGGTTAAAAGCCCAGATAGAGTTCATGGCATTAGAGGTTACTTTGACGAGGTTTGCGATGTCCCGCACGATCCGTTTTCACAAGTTTGGTCCCGCCGAGGTGCTCAAATGCGAAGAGCATGCGGCCGCTCAGCCAGGTCCTGGCGAAGTGCAGGTACGTGTCGAAGCGATCGGCATCAGCTGGTATGACACGCTCTGGCGTCAGAACCTGGCCTCGTCTCAGGCACGTTTGCCTGCAGGCCTCGGTCACGAGATGGCCGGTGTGGTCACCGCCGTCGGTGACGGTGTCGATGATCTGTCGGTAGGCGACAAGGTGGCCAGTTTTCCGGCCGAGAGCGCCAACGATTATCCGGTTTACGGCGAGCAGATCTTGCTGCCGCGTACCGCGCTGACCCGTTATCCAGACGTCCTCAGCCCGATAGAAGCCAGCGTGCATTACACGCCGCTGCTGATTGCCTATTTTGCCTACGCCGATCTGGCGCGGGTCAAACCGGGGCAATTCGCCTTGGTCACTGACGCCAGCCACTGTGCCGGGCCGTCTTTTGTACAACTGGGCAAAGCCTTGGGTGTACGCGTGATTGCCGCGACCAAAACCGCGGAAGAACGTGAATATCTGCTGTCGCTGGGTGCCGAGAAAGTCATCGTCACCGAGGAAGAAGATCTGCTGATGCGGATCAACAAGATCACCGACAACCGTGGCGTTGACGTAGTGTTCGATGGCCTGGGTGGCCCGCAGATGTCGTTGCTCGGTGGACGTTCTCGCCCCGCGTGGCAGCCTGGTGTTGTACGGTCTGCAAGGTGGCAACCAGACGCCATTCCCGGCGTGTGCAGCGTTCCAGAAGAACATTCAATTCTTTGTGCACTGCATCGGCAACTTCACTGGCAAACCGGAGCTGGGCATCACGCAGGATTCCGTGGCGCTGCAACGTGCCTTGCGTGACATCAACCAGCTGACCGCTGATCGTGTGCTGCTACCGCTCAAGACTCGGGTGTTCCCGTTCGATGAGTTTGTCGAAGCACACCGCTACATGGATGAATGCCCATGTCGCGAACGGGTCGCCCTGCAGGTCGAACCGGCCTGACACTGCTGAACAGAGTCCGTGGCCCCACGGACTCTTTGCGTTTATCCCCCAAAAAGAGACTGCCTGCGCGTGATGCGTGTAGGGCCATTCAGCAACTGAACTGGTTTTTGCTCTCGATCTGTATCTTCTAATCGCTATATAAGCCCTGATAATTGAATGATTACTTTCATCTCAAGGAATGAGCCATGGCTGTGCATTCTATTTGCCCTGTGCAATATCAAACGGCTACTTCTGCTGGTCGTGTCAATTTCTGTTTAATTGTTGTAGGGCTATTCCGAAGTTGCGTCCTTTTTTCTTGTACTCAATTGTCGTGGGCTGTTGTGGGAAGTTTCCTAGGAATATTTTCCACAAAAAAATACCGTTATTTAACAATCGGTTGAAGCCCGTGGTGTGGGCGTTGGTGGGGTCTTAACTGTTCAAGTGTTTCAAATAACTACGATTGCGTAAGTGTTAGCATTTGAGCGTCTATTACTTATTGATGAATTGTTGTGCGACCGAGCATTCAGTCTGCGCAGCATGAAACTATTGATACCGGGTAAATACCGATGAGCACGATCCATGATCAGGCAATGAATTATGTCTACCAGCAAGTCCTGCAGCGTTTGCTGAGCTTCTTCTCACGCGCAGAACGTACGGCGTTGCAGCTATTGATGCAGCGACTGCTGGTGGCCGCTGGCGGCATGGAAAACATCGGTCATTTCAAGGTGCTGGTCGTCCAGTCGGGCTCCCGGGACAGCTGTTACACGCTGGCCCTGCTGCGGGCCGCGCAGTTGAGCCTGGCCAGTCGTTCACCGGCGACATTCCAGTTGCGCGTGGCCAACCTGCGCTGGAACGGCACAAGTCCTTTCGCCTTGCAGAACATGCACCGAAGCTACAGCGCACTGTTTCTGTATGACGATCCTCGGGTTGAACTGTTGATGGTGGATCATCGCGAGGTGCTGCCGTTCGATTATCAGACGCCCGCCAGCGAGGACAGTCGTGAAGCCAATCGCGTCAATCTGTTGATGGTCGGCCATCGCCGCACATGGGATGAGCCCCTTGAACTGTGGGACGACGCCTACCTGGCTACGGCGGAGTTCTACAGCCAGATCGCCCGCTGGAACAATGGCGTCGATGCGATGATTGGTGCTGAAACACCGCGCCGACAACAGCAGTTTCTCGAAGGGTTGAATCGCGCTGCGCTGAAGGCCGAAATCGGTGGTTTGCCTGCTGAGCACGGTGGTTTTGATGCTTTATTCCCGTTGCTCGACGGTCTTGGCCCAGATTTCTACCGCCATTTTCATGCGGACGGTGAGCACCTGCCATGGCGCCCGGAGGGCAAGTTTGAGGCCTGTCGCCGCACCAGTTTTATCGCTATCAACGACATGATTGTCGGAAAACTTGAAGAGCGCTGGCCTTTGCTCAGTGATTTTCTCGGGTTCCAGGCCGACGATCTGGCGCTGTATCACAGCGACAACGACTACGTTGAGCCGCTGCTTGCCGCGCATCTTCAAGGTTTGCAGGCGTGCGTGATCGAGGGGCGGACGTACGAGGCCGGCATCAGCGAATATTTGCAGGAAAGCCTGTTGACGATGCGCCTCAAACAGGTGCCCGAACCGGTGTGTGAGCAGTTGCTGGCCAATTTCGGCAACTTGCTCGACCTCGAGCAGCGGCGCATTCAAGCGGCCAATCACCTGCAAGCGACGTTCGCAATCAGTGAAACCCAACTCACGTGCCTGTTGTTTGCGCCGTTCATCGATCACGGCGCCGGGCTCGAGCGGTTTCTGCGCAAGTGCCACCCCGGCATGCTGGTGGCATTGCCTGACCTGCACCGCGCCATGCAGGGCTCGAGTGCGCCGGAACAGGTCATGAAGTGGATGACCGACGTCAGCGGATTGCCGGTCAAACTGATCAGCCGTTTGTACGCTATGGGGCCGATTCACATGCCGCAATCGACTGAAGCATCAGGCTCTCGCGCCGATGCCAGCGAGGCGGATGTCGTTGCGGGTGACCGGTCGGCGGAAGGTTGAACTTGAGCCTTTTGGCACATATTGCGCCAATGCCTATGGATGAGGGCTCATGAAGGTCTTGCGTGAAAACGATTTTGCTTACCAAGCGGTTTACCGCTACCTGACGTCGGTGATTAACGAGTCCGACGCCGCTGGCGCCATGCGATTGCCGTCGTTGCGCCAATTGGCGGATCGCTTGAAGGTGTCGATCTCGACCATTCAATACGCGTATTCGCTGTTGGAGAAGGAAGGGCGGGTTTACTCGATAGCCAAGTCCGGTTATTACGCAAAAGCCCGCTCGCTCCTGGTGCCGCCGGCCAATGGCAGCGATCTGCTAGAGGCTGTCTATGTCAACGCCCGGCGCCCGGGCATGTGCGTGTTGAGCACCGACGATCCGGCGTCACTGCAACCGCTGGACAGTCCTTTGCTGATGCTGGAAAGAGAGTTGCTGCGGCAATACCCGCGCCAGCCACAATTGCTGCTGCAACCCTGTGGTGAACTGGAATTGCGCACGGTTCTGGCGGCGCGCTACACCACTTCATCGACCCATTGCTGGCATGCCGATGACGTCTACATCGGCGCTGATCTACGCGCCGTGCTGGAAATACTCATCGCCGTGCTGGAATTGCGCCAGGCCACGGTTCTGGTCGAGTCACCCTGTGATTGGGTGATACTGCGTCTGTTCGAGGCGGCCGAGGTACGCGTCATCGAGTTGCCGTTGCAGATCGATGGCGCACTGGATCCTCAATGGCTGGCGTCGTTGCTCAAGACTGAACCTGTGCGACTGATTTTATTGTCTTCGGCATTGAATCTGCCGCATGGCAGCGCCGCGCCGACGGCCAATCGGCAATTGATTGCAAAATTACTCGCGGAGCAGGGCACCTGGGTATTGGAAAATGACTGTTGCAGTGAGCTGGCAGACGAGCACGATGGCCAGCGGTTACGCGACTGGCTGGATCCCGAGCGTTTGCTGGTGTTTTCCGCTTTCGACAAGATCATCGGCGCCGAAGCCCCGTACGGTTTCGTCCTGTCACGTCAGTGGCGAAGCGAATTGCAGCGGCATTTTCTGCTGCGCTCGTTCCGCTTGTCGGTCACTCGGCAAAAAGCCATCGCGCGTTTATATGCGAGTGGGCGCATCGATCAGCATTTGCTGGTGTTGCGGCGGTTACTCAAGGAACGCCGAACCCACCTGATTCAGCTGTTGCGCGAGCGTTTGGGCGATGCCTTGCAGATAGTCGAGCCACAGGGCGGGGCGACGGTGTGGGTTCGGTCGCTGCGGACGGTGAACATGAGCGAGGTGTTTCATGACTTGCTCAGGCAACAGGTTGTGATTGCCCCCGGCGAGTTGTTCAGCCTGCATCGACAGCACGCGCAGCACCTGCGCTTAAGCGCGATCAGTCACAGCGATCATGATCTGGCCAGCGTGGTCGGGCTTGTCGGTGACGCCTTGCGCCTTGCGCCCGCCGAGTGACGTTAGAAAACTTCTGCGATGTGCCGGATAGATCCCATCGCGCTGTGGTCATACTGCCAGTAAACTGCGCTGTATTTCCTGAACCACTCGATCTCAGAGGTTTTGCATGACACTCAGTCCTTTTGCGGGCAAACCGGCACCGGCAGAATTGTTGGTCGATATCCCGCGACTGGTAACGGCCTATTACACCGGCCAGCCTGATGCATCGATTTCGACCCAGCGCGTGGCGTTCGGCACGTCCGGACACCGGGGCAGTTCCTTTGATTTGAGTTTCAATGAATGGCACGTTCTGGCCATCAGCCAGGCAATCTGCCTGTACCGCGAAGCCCAGGGCATCACCGGCCCGCTGTTTGTCGGCATCGACACTCACGCATTGTCGACCCCGGCCGGGGCGAGCGCGCTGGAAGTACTGGCCGCCAACGGCGTGACCGTCATGATCGCCGAAGGTGATGAATACACACCAACGCCGGCGATCTCCCACGCGATTCTTTGCTACAACCGTGGCCGTACTACTGGCCTGGCGGACGGCGTGGTTATTACGCCGTCGCACAACCCGCCACAAAGCGGCGGCTACAAATACAACCCAACCAACGGCGGCCCGGCCGATACCCACATCACCAAGTGGATCGAAGCCAAGGCCAACGAGTTGCTGGCGAACAAACTGGCGGGCGTAAAGCGCATCAGCTACGAGCAAGCGCTCAAGGCCAGCACCACGCACCGCCATGATTACCTCAACACCTACGTCGCCGACCTGATCAACGTGATCGACTTCGACGCCATTCGTGACGCCAAACTGCGTCTGGGCGTGGATCCGTTGGGCGGAGCAGGGGTGCGCTACTGGTCGGCGATTGCCGAGCACTATCGTCTGGATCTGGAAGTGGTAAACAAAGAAGTTGATGCGACCTTCCGTTTCATGACCGTCGACTGGGATGGTCAGATTCGCATGGACCCATCGTCCAGCCATGCGATGCAAGGTCTGATCGGTCTGAAAGAGCGTTTCGACGTGGCTTTCGCTTGCGATCCGGATCACGACCGCCACGGCATCGTCACGCCGTCCGGTGGTTTGCTGGCGCCGAACAATTACCTCGCCGTGTCCATCGATTACCTGTTCCAGAACCGTCCGCAATGGCGCGCCGATGCTGGCGTGGGTAAAACCGTGGTCAGCAGTGGCTTGATCGATCGCGTGGCCAAGCGTCTGGGTCGTCGTCTGTACGAAGTGCCAGTCGGCTTCAAATGGTTCGCCGACGGTCTGTTCGACGGCTCGCTGGGTTTTGGCGGTGAGGAGAGCGCCGGTGCATCGTTCCTGCGTAAGGATGGCGGCGTTTGGAGCACTGACAAGGACGGTCTGATTCCGGCCCTGTTGGCAGCGGAAATGACTGCCCGTACCGGTCGCGACCCGAGTCAGGCTTACCGTGCATTGACCGATGAACTGGGCGAACCGTTCTCGGTGCGCGTAGACGCCAAGGCAAATCCGGAACAAAAGGCTTTGCTGAGCAAGTTGTCGCCGACGCAAGTGACCTCGACTGAACTGGCGGGCGAGAAGATTCAGAGCATTCTGAGTCATGCGCCGGGCAATGATCAGGCGATCGGTGGTTTGAAAGTGATGACCGAGAACGGCTGGTTCGCGGCGCGTCCGTCGGGCACTGAGGACATCTACAAGATCTACGCTGAAAGCTTTATTGGCGACGACCACCTCAAGCAACTGGTGGCAGAGGCGCAGACGTTGGTGGATGGGGCGATTTCCACTAAGTAACCTGGGCCTGCACACTTTGTAGGTAATGCATCTGTGGTGAGGGGATAAATCCCCTCACCACAAAGACACTCAGCCACAGGGCCGTATGTCAGATGCAAAAAAGGGGTGACCAAAATGGTCACCCCTTTTTCATGCCTGCCACTTAAGCCAGATCAACCAGCACAATCTCGCTGTCTTCAATCGCCGTGACCGTCAACACTCGCTCTTGCGCAACCGCCACACCGTCCCGCGCTTCTGCCCGCAAACCATTGACCTCAATCACGCCAGTCGCGGGTACCAGATACGCCCGGCGCCCTTCATCCAGACGATACTCCGCCGTTTCCCCAGCCTTGATATTCGCTGCTACCAAACGCGCATCGGCGCGAATCCGCAGGCTCTGATCATCGCCGTCCTTACCGCTCGCCAGCGTCACAAAACCTTCGCGCTGACCTTTCGGGAACGGCTTGGCACCCCACGACGGCGGTGCGCCAGTCTCGGTCGGCAAAATCCAGATCTGAAAGATCTTGGTGTCACGCGCCTCCAGGTTGTACTCGCTGTGCGCAATACCGGTGCCAGCGCTCATGACCTGCACGTCGCCAGCCTCGGTGCGGCCCTTGTTGCCCAGATTGTCCTGGTGGGTAATTGCACCTTCACGCACATAGGTGATGATTTCCATGTCGCGATGCGGGTGCTGCGGGAAGCCTGTGCCAGCGGCGATCACGTCGTCGTTCCACACCCGCAGGTTGCCCCAGTTCATGCGTTGCGGATCGTAGTATTCGGCAAACGAAAAATGGTGATGGGCATCCAACCAGCCGTGATGGGCGCCGCCCAGCGAGCTGAAGGGTCTGAGTTCGAGCATGATCGTCTCCTGAAAACGTGGTTTATGACGGCCATCATCCATCAGCCAAACATCGATAAAAAGCGTAAAAACTGCGGCATTACCATCGAATCAATCGATAGAAAACTGCGTAAAAATGATTAAGCACAACCTTCAATTCATCGCCTAAACCAATGACCTGCAAGCATTTCGCTAGAACTCGACGGCAAATGCAGACACCATAGAGCCAACAGCCTCACACCCTGGAGTCGTCAGCGTGGCGCAACAAACCCCCGATCTACCTCCCGAACTTCGTCCTCTGGCCGAGATGCCTTGGTTCAAGCGTTTAGCCGCGCGTTTCTTCGGCCACGGCCTGACCCGTTTACGCGCTCAACACCGCGCGTCGTGGCTGCATGGCCAGGCCGACGGCTTTCGCAGCGGGCACACCGCTGGCGTCGAATACGGTTTTAACGAAGGCAAGCTTGAAGGGTTGGAGGAAGGCCGTCAGGTTCTGCTGATTCGCGACAGCCGCAACACCGAGCATCGACCGCCGAGCATCGACAACCACTTGTTCGATGATTGGCGTTTGCCACTGACCGCCGAGCTGAAGAAACGCATCAAAGCCGATGTCGCTCGGTTGCTTCCCGAAAAGGCGCAACCGAGTGCCGCGCAATGGAAGATGATCTTCAGCGAAACGCCGTCCACTTCAGTGGTTGCCGGCGCCGGGGCAGGCAAGTCGACCACGCTGGTGCTGCGCATTCTGCTGCTCACGCACTATCTGGGTTTTGAGCTGGATTCGATGACCGTGGTGACCTTCACCCGAGAGTCGCGCAAAGACTTCATCAATAAGCTGATGGAAATGTTCGCGCTCTGGGGGAAGGCATTGAGCCCGAAACAGGCGCGCGAACTGGTGCGCACCTTTCACTCGCGCATTTTGCCGATGGTGCGCAGCCTGCCGGGGTTCGAACGCCTGCAAGCCTTCGAAAACCTCAGCACTCGCCCGCAGGGCAGCGATGAAGAGGTCGACAGCAACCCTTTCGACCTGCGCATCAACGACGCCCAGCGTCAGCAGCTCAATGCCTGTTATCACCGCCTGTTTACTCGCGATGAACGTTTCCGCGAATTGATACAGCCGCTGTCTCGCGCGGCGTTGCAGCTTAAAGAGCTGGAACGCGATCACCCAGATGTGCAGAAGCGCGCGGCGGTAACCGAGCTGGCGGCCAAGCGCGACGAAGAACTCTGCGACGCCATTGAGGATCTATGGTTTCGCGCGGGCGCCTGGCCGATCAAAGGCATCGAACCGAACCGCCAGACCTTCGACATCAATGGCGCTAAATTCCATGCCCATGGCTATATTCCAAGCATCGACGCGTGGGTGGTACTGGGCTTTGATCCGCGCGAAAACGCCCAGATCTGTCGGCCAAACGCCAAACTCTCTATCCGCGCAGAATGGGCGGTTAAGCGAACCCTGTTTCAAGCTTTCTGTCGTAAACCATTGATATGGATAGATTCCTACGAATCATCGAAGCGCGTATTGGCCACGTTGGCCGGTGATGCCAGCGCGGGTCCGGGCTTTGATTACAAGGTCAAAGGCGAACTCGCTTCCGCGCCGCTACTCGATTGTTTCGTCGCCGCCGCCGGCTTTATCGAGAACCTGGGACTGGACGTGCCGGACGCCGTAGGCCGCATGAGTTTCGCCAAGGAAGACCCGGATCGGTTCTTTTTCGAGGCCTTGAGCCTGTTCTGGCGTGCGCTGGAAGATCATCTGCTGGATCAGAAGCCGCCGGTGATGACCTACAACCGTATGTTTGCGCTGTTCAGCGAACACTCGCCGGAGAACCTCAAGTTGCTCAGCGATGAGCTGCTGCGACCGATGTCGCACCTGATGATCGACGAGTTTCAGGACGTATCGCCGCAGATCGTCTCGTGGATTCGCGCGAGCCTCACGGAGATTCGCAGCCGAGGCCCGGCCATGCACGTCGGGCGGGGTGCGCAACGCTCGTCGTTGCTGTGTGTGGGTGATGACTGGCAGTCGATCTATGGCTGGCGGGGCAGTTCGCCGAGTTATTTCATGGAGTTCAACAAGGAATTCCCGTCGCCGAGCACCACGCGGGTCATGCTCAGCGACAACTATCGCAGCCACCAGCACATCATCGACGCCGCCGAGCACATCGTTCGCGCAGCGCCGGCGATCCCCGGCAAGAAAGCCAAGTCCAGCGGCGAGCCCAAACCACTACAACCGGTTAATGTGCTGGAGCGAGATGACCAAGGTCTTGGTCAGCGCCTCGCCGAACACTACCGTCAGGGCGATTCGATCTTGATGCTCTATCGAAAAAGCAGCGATAAGTTATTGATAGAGCAGCACATTCAGTCTGTAGTTAATGTGGATTCGAGCTTGCCATACGAAGCTCGGCGCCTGAAACAACTGACCTATCACAGCGCCAAAGGCTTGCAGGCCGATGCGGTGTTTTTGCTCGGCGATTGTCAGCACTTGACCAGTTCGCCGTACAAAAATCAGGTTTACCGCATGGCCGGTCTAGGCAAAAGCGGCGACAGCGAGCCTTACGACAGCGCGCAAAAAGATGAAATCCTGCGCCTGGCTTACGTCGGCATCACCCGCGCCGTCAGCCATTGCTATTGGTACGTCGAACCACAGGAAAGCCAAGCGGTGAATATGCCGCGAGCGTCCGAGCGGGTGGCCAAAGGCAAGGCGTTCTTTGTCGATCACCGCGCAGAAAGCCGAACCGCCTGAAACCTTCGCCCACAAAAAAGCCCGCTTAACGGCGGGCTTTTCTTTGTCAATCAAAAGCTTATGCATAACTCCTGAGAGATTCAGGTGGTATGAAAGCTTCAAGCTCATCCTCCACCGCTTCAATCATCCGCTCGACATCCGCCGCATTCATCACCGTTGCACACGGGATGCCGGCGATGGCGATCAGGGTTTCGCCGCTGGCGCGATCAAACAGACGCGCGACCATGCTGCCCGGCGCGTCCATCGTGGCCTCGAAACCCATGGGATGAAAATGCCAGCGCATCAGCTGGCAAGCGTTGGGGAACGTGACTTTGCTTGACCCTTTATTCATGTTGTTGCCCGCCTTCATCATCGAGCGTTTCCTTTTGCTCATGGTAGGTGGGAAGAGCCTTCATTGGCTCAACCAGTGTCAGGACTTAAAAGTAGCATCCGGATGTGAATTTTCTGTGAGATTTTTCAGTTCATTTGGCGATTGCGACCGGTTTTTTGATGTGCGTCACGCCAAATGCACTTATCGCCAAATGGCCACTATCGATTGGCCATTGCTGCCCGAGGCGAAGTTGGGCAAGCTCGGTTTCTTTTCGCCGAGCCTTTTATGCACGCCGACGACGACGGCCCACAACGGACCGAGGCCACGGCCACCACGGTCATGCGCTATCACCTGAGCTGGAAACACCGCGATCTGGACGCCGTCATGGCGCTGTATCACCCGGACATCGAATACAACGACTTCTTTCAGAATCGCGTGCTCGGCCTCGACGACCTGCGCGAGTACGTGCGTGTCAGCATGCCGCGAGAATCCGACGAAGCGCTCGAGCATTGCGACCGCATTCGCGTCGACGGCAACACCGCGTTCATTCAATACGAAGTGACATTGCGCGGCGGCGATGGTTTGGTGTCGTTCCGCTCCAGTGAAGCGATCACGGTCAAGGACGGACTGATCTGGCGCGTCAACGAATACGCCTCACTGGTGCGTGCGCAGGCAGGCGGGATTTCAGCGTCGAATCAGCGCCCGGCGGTCAGTCGTCTGGGCTTGTCGCCACGGCAACTGAGCTTCATGGCCGAAGATCTGCAGCAATACTTCGAAAAGCAGCAACCGTATCTCGATCCCGCACTCGACCTGCAGCGAGTGGCGAAGGAGTGCGGGTACAGCCGCAATCAGATTTCTTACCTGCTCAATCAGGTGTTGGGGCAAAGCTTCTATCGCTACGTAAACCAGGCGCGGTTGCAGCATTTGTTGCGCTCGCTGGATGGCGCCACGCCCCCCGTGCGCATTGATGAATTAGCATTTGCTGCCGGATTCAACTCGGTGTCGGCGTTTTACAGCTGTTTCCGTCAGCACACCGGCCAGTCACCGAAGGCCTACGTTAAACAAATTTCTTTGCGGACACGCGCGCAAGACAACGCTTAAGCCCACGCACTAGGATCGACGCCATCGAAGGTTTTCAGTGGCGGAGTCTTGCATGCCGGCGTGGCGCACTATCAGTTTGTGGATGGATCAACTCGACGAGCCGCTGACCGCGCGGCCCGAGCTGACGCAGGATCTCGACGTCGACGTGGCGATTATCGGCGCGGGGTACACCGGGCTGTGGACGGCGTACTACCTGAAGAAACTCGCCCCCGGCCTGGACATTGCCATCATCGAGGCGCAAACCGCCGGGTTTGGCGCGTCGGGTCGCAACGGCGGTTGGCTGATGGGCAATCTGCTCGGTGAAGATCGCTTGCTCGCCGGACTGTCACCGGAACAGCGCCGCGCCTCGTTTGATCTGCTGCACAGCATTCCCGATGAAGTTGAAGTCGTCCTCGAACGTGAAGGCATCGACTGCGATTATCGCAAGGGCGGCGTGTTGTATTGCGCTGCACGTTACCCTGAGCAGGAAACCACGCTGCGTGAATACCTGGCGAAACTGCACGCCCAAGGCTTGAACGACAACGACTACCGCTGGCTCAGCCCCGAGCAATTGGCGCAGCAGATTCGCGTGGCCAAGCCTTACGGCGGCATTTACGCGCCGCACGTGGCGACCATTCACCCGGCGAAACTGGTGCGTGGTCTCGCGCGTACCGTGCAAAACATGGGCGTGAAGATCTACGAAAACAGTCCGGTCACGCATTGGCAGTCAGGCAGCTTGCGCACCGCCAAGGCCAGCGTGCGCAGTCGCTGGATCGTCCCGGCCGTTGAAGGTTATTCGGTGACCTTGCCGCCGCTCGGCCGTTATCAACTGCCGGTGCAAAGCCTGATTGTCGCCACCGAACCGTTGTCCGCCGCCACTTGGGATGAGATTGGCCTCAATCGCGGCCAGGCCTTCAGCGAATTCAGCCGTCAGGTCACTTACGGCCAGCGCAGTGCCGACAACCGCCTGATCTTCGGTGCCCGTGGCGGTTATCAGTTCGCCGGCAAGCTGCGCCACAACTTCGATCTGACCCGCGATGAGGTCGAACTGCGCCGTTATCTGTTCGGCGAACTGTTCCCACAACTGAAAAACGTGCAGATCACTCACGCCTGGGGCGGCAACCTCGGCATGTCGCGGCACTTCAAGCCGCACATGCTCTGCGATCGCGCCAATGGCATCGCGCTGTCCGGCGGTTATGGCGGGGAGGGCGTCGGTGCGAGCAACCTCGGCGGCCGCACCCTGGCGGATCTGATTCTTGAACGCGACAGCGAACTGGTGCATCAGCCGTGGGTACTGCCGGACGGCGGCATTCATGCGCTGCGTGCCTGGGAACCCGAGCCGTGCCGCTGGCTCGGTTACAACGCGATCATCAAAAGCTTCGTCCATGAAGACCAGACCCTGGCCAATCCTGCGACCGCGCCATGGCGGCGCAAACTCGCCAGCCAAGTGGCCGGTTTCATGGAAGGTTTCATGCACTAAACGTCGATTGATTTTAAGAACGCCCAAAAGACAGGTCAGACCATGAGCATTACCCAGTTCAAAAACACCGCGACATTGCAGCTCGACGAATCCAACCCGGTGGCCGTTCCTCTCGGCGAACCGATCGCCATCGCCTCAACCACCAGCGTCGAGCGCGACGACGGCGTCGAAACCGGCGTCTGGGAATGCACCCCGGGCCGCTGGCGCCGGCAGATCACCGCGCAGGAGTTCTGCCATTTCATCTCCGGGCGTTGCACGTTCACCCCGGACGGTGGCGGCGAAACCCTGCACATACAAGGTGGCGACGCACTGATGTTGCCGGCCAACACGCTCGGTATCTGGGACATCGAAGAGACCGTGCGCAAGACCTATGTACTGATTTTCTGATCGTTTGATCCCTTTGATTGCCTGCCAACAAAAAAACCTACACAGGAATCGACCCATGATCCGCAAGACCCTCGCTCTGGCACCGCTGATGCTGGCCGTTTCCCTCGCTCAGGCGGCGGACACGGTCAAGGTGTACAACTGGTCCGACTACATCGCGCCAGACACCACCAAGAATTTCCAAAAAGAAACCGGCGTTGGCGTCACCTATGACGTCTACGACAGCAATGAAACCCTCGACGGCAAGTTGATGACCGGCAAATCCGGCTACGACGTGGTGTTTCCGTCCAACCACTTCATGGCGCGGCAGATTCAGGGCGGGGCGCTGAAGAAACTCGACAAGAGCCAGTTGCCAAACTGGAAAAACCTCAACCCGGTGCTGCTCAAGGCGTTGCAGGTCAACGACCCGAACAACGAACACGGCTTCCCGTATTTGTGGGGCAGCACCGGCATCGGCTACAACATCGCCAAGGTCAAAGCCGTGCTGGGCGACGATGCACCGGTGGATTCCTGGGATCTGATCTTCAAACCCGAGAACATGGAAAAACTGCAGAAGTGCGGCGTGGCCATCCTCGACAACGGCCCGGAATTGCTCCCGGCAGCGCTCAATTATTTGGGCTTGCCGCACCACAGCAAAAATCCCGAAGACTACAAAAAGGCTGAAGCACTGCTGATGAAAGTGCGGCCGTACGTCAGCTACTTCCATTCCTCGAAATACACCAGCGACCTGGCCAACGGCGATATCTGCGTGGCAGTCGGATTCTCCGGCGACATCCTGCAAGCGGAAAACCGCGCCAAGGAAGCCAAGAACGGTGTCGACATCGGTTACAACATTCCCAAGGAAGGCGCGGCGATCTGGTTCGACATGGTCGCCATGCCGGTCGATGCACCGGACGAGAAGGCCGGGTATGCATTCATGAACTACCTGCTGCGCCCGGACGTCATGGCCGGCATCAGTAATTACGTGCACTACGCCAACGGCAACGAACAGGCCGACAGCCTGATCGACCCGGCGATCAAAAACGACACCAAGGTGTATCCGAGCCCGGAGATGATGGGCAAGTTGTTTGCGCTGGAGGCGATGCCGCTGAATATCGACCGGATTCGGACGCGGGTCTGGAACAAGATTCGCACGGGTAGCTGATTCCAGACGTGCACAACCGCCTGTAGGAGCTATCGAGTGAAACGAGGCTGCGATCTTTTGATTTTGTTGTTAAAGACAAGATCAACAGATCGCAGCCTCGTTTCACTCGTCAGCTCCTACAGTTAAATCGTCGACAGTTTCGTTGATATCAATACACTGGCACTGCACTGTTAAAGTGCGGGAAAGTGAGACGCACCTAACAAAATACAACTTACCGATATTTAATAATTAAATATAAAATCGTCAGACAATTAGGCGAAAGCCCGCAACTTTAAACATTCTTTAGACCTCGCGCGCTTTGTTTACGGCAGTTTTCAGAAACACTCAGATTTCATTCCAAAAAAATCCTTTACGGCAGATTTCAAATTGTGTCAGTTTTCTTTCGCCCTCAATGGGGCGAGTGATAGGACGATCTCGCCAGGGATCGCCGCTATCGGACAAAAACTGTTCCATTGCTAAACAAGGAAGTGTGTTTATGTCGAAAGTTAAAACCAATGCTATTGATGCTGCCGAACAGGCTTTCCAGCCGGTTGGTGCCGTTCAGCCACTGGCAGCTGCCAGTTCGGCCTGGAATCAGATCAATAGTTTCAGCCATCAATACGATCGTGGCGGCAACCTCACGGTCAATGGCAAACCCTCCTTCTCCGTCGACCAGGCCGCCACCCAGTTGCTGCGCGACGGTGCTGCCTACCAGGACAAGGACGGCAGCGGCAAGATCGAACTCACCTACACGTTCCTGACTTCTGCATCGTCGAGCACGATGAACAAGCACGGGATCAGCGGGTTCAGCCAGTTCAGCACCCAACAAAAAGCCCAGGCAGCGCTCGCCATGCAATCCTGGGCTGACGTGGCCAACGTGACCTTCACCGAGAAAGCCTCGGGCGGTGACGGCCACATGACCTTCGGTAACTACAGCGGTGGCCAGGACGGCGCGGCAGCGTTTGCCTATCTGCCAGGCACCGGTGCCGGTTACGACGGTACATCGTGGTACCTGATCAACAGTGGCTACACGCAAAACAAGAACCCGGATCTGAACAACTACGGCCGTCAGACCCTGACCCACGAGATCGGCCACAGCCTCGGCCTGGCTCACCCGGGCGACTACAACGCCGGCAATGGCAACCCGACTTACAACGACGCTTCCTACGGCCAAGACACTCGCGGCTACAGCCTCATGAGTTACTGGAGCGAGAGCAACACCAGCCAGAACTTCAGCAAGGGCGGCGTCGAAGCCTATGCGTCTGGCCCGCTGATGGACGATATCGCGGCCATCCAGAAACTCTACGGTGCCAACACCAACATCCGTACCGGTGACACCACCTACGGCTTCAACTCCAACGCCGGTCGCGATTTCCTCAGCGCCTCGTCGTCGAGTGACAAGCTGGTGTTCTCGGTGTGGGATGCGGGCGGCAAGGACACCCTGGACTTCTCTGGTTTTACCCAGAACCAGAAGATCAACCTCAATGATGCCTCGTTCTCTGACGTTGGCGGCATGGTCGGTAACGTGTCCATTGCCAAAGGCGCGATCATCGAGAACGCCATTGGCGGTTCGGGCAACGATCTGCTGATCGGCAACAGCGTGGCCAACGAGTTGAAGGGCGGTGCCGGCAACGACATCATCTGGGGCGCCGGAGGTGCCGACAAGCTGTGGGGCGGCGCCGGTTCAGACACCTTTGTGTTCGCTGCCAGCTCGGATTCCAAACCGGGTGCGGTGGATCAGATCCTCGATTTTGTCAGCGGTCTCGACAAAATCGACCTGACCGGTATCACCAACGGAGCAGGCCTGCACTTCGTCAGCAGCTTCACCGGTGCGGTGGGCGACGCAGTGCTGACCTCGTCGGGCGGCAACAGCTTGCTGTCGGTGGATTTCTCCGGGCATGGCGTGGCTGACTTCATCGTCAGCACGGTTGGCCAGGCAGCGACCAGCGACATCGTGGCGTGATGTAGCCGGGGAAAGCGGCGTGCGAGCGTCGCTTTCTTTACTTGCATCGAATGATTCAGTGGGCAAGGCTACGTGCCGGAGCGAATATTCCCATGGTCAGTAAGGCTTTTACCTACAAGGCAGTGTCGTGGTTTACGGCAGCGCTCCTTATGATTTCTGGAGAAACAAGCATGGCAAGCAGCCTCAGACTCGAAGAACCCTCGGCATTTGCCGGCCATTGGCAGGCAACATTATCGGCTCGCGAAGATGCAGAGGATGCGCAAAAGCTCCAGGACAAACCGTCAAACACGTGTGGTGTTGAACTGGCGGCGAACAAAACCCTGAGTTCCACGTGTCTGGGCGCATGGCTGGAAGAAACTCCGGTGGGCTGGTTTCCCGATCCCGATGGCTTGTCGATCACCGGCAAAGAAGGTTCAAGGATTCAGTTTTTCAGTCGACAACGTAATGGGCTATATCAGACGACTTTAAAGTCGGGCCTGATCATTACGCTCGAACGTGCGGCGCAACAGCCGTAACTATCAAATTTACGATAGCGTTTTTATATAAAGCGCCACGGGCGGGCTATCAGCAACGCCTCGATGAACAACTGCGCCGTAATATTCGCCGGTAGTTGTTATAAAAGTGTAAGCGGTCACTTAAACAGCACACCTCGATGAAGTGCCGATAATTAATAAAAGTCTCGCCAACGAGTGGCGGGAATATTTTCCAGGAAGAATCAATGAAGATGGCGAAGGCCCCAGCCACCGCTCCCTTATTCAAGGCATTGGCTGACTATAAAAGCATTCTGATCAGCGTTGGCTGCTTTACTGCGCTGATTAACGTACTGATGCTGGTGCCCTCCATCTACATGCTCCAGGTCTATGACCGGGTGCTGTCGTCGCAGAACGAAACCACACTCGCGATGTTGTCGCTGATGGTCGTCGGCTTCTTTGCCTTTATCGGTCTGCTAGAGGTGGTGCGCAGTTTTATCGTGATCCGCATCGGCAGCCAGTTGGAGCGCCGTTTCAACCTGCGTGTCTATCAAGCCGCGTTCGAGCGCAACCTGTTCAAGGGCGAGGGCAACGCCGGGCAGTCGCTGGGCGACTTGACGCACATCCGCCAATTCGTGACCGGGCCTGCGCTGTTCGCGTTTTTCGATGCGCCGTGGTTCCCGGTCTATCTGTTGGTGATTTATCTGTTCAACGTCTGGCTCGGCGTACTCGCCACCGCCGGCGCGCTGCTGTTGATCGCATTGGCCTGCCTCAACGAATACATGACCAAAACGCCGTTGGGCGAAGCGGCCGGTTTCTCGCAGAAATCCAGCCAACTGGCGACCAGCCATCTGCACAACGCTGAAACCATTCAAGCCATGGGCATGCTCGGGGCGTTGCGCAAGCGCTGGTTTGGCGTGCACTCGCGGTTCCTCGGTTTGCAGAATCAGGCCAGCGATATCGGTGCGGTGATCAGTTCGCTGAGCAAAACCCTGCGCCTGTGCCTGCAATCGCTGGTGCTTGGCCTCGGTGCATTGCTGGTGATCAAGGGCGACATGACCGCCGGGATGATGATCGCCGGATCGATCCTGATGGGCCGCGTGCTGAGCCCGATCGACCAGTTGATCGCCGTGTGGAAGCAGTGGAGCGGGGCGAAGCTGGCTTACCGTCGTCTCGATGCCTTGTTGCAAGCCTTCCCGCCGAGTGACGACGCGATGGCGTTGCCGGCACCGAAAGGTCAGATCACTTTCGAACAAGTCAGCGCCGGCCCGCCGGGTCAACGCGCGGCGACGCTGCACATGGCTAATTTCAATCTGGCGGCCGGTGAAGTGTTGGGCGTGCTCGGTGCTTCCGGCTCGGGCAAGTCGACATTGGCCCGCGTATTGGTTGGCGTGTGGCCGACCCTTGGCGGCACCGTGCGCCTGGACGGCGCGGATATTCATCGCTGGAACCGCGACCAGCTCGGCCCTTACATCGGTTACCTGCCGCAGGACATCGAGCTGTTCAGCGGCAGCATCGCCGAAAACATTGCACGTTTCAGCGAGGCCGATCCGCAGAAAGTGGTGGCCGCCGCGCAACAGGCCGGCGTGCACGAAATGATTCTGCGTCTGCCACAAGGCTACGACACGCAGTTGGGCGAGGACGGCAGCGGTCTGTCTGGCGGGCAGAAACAGCGTGTGGCACTGGCGCGCGCGATGTATGGCAACCCGAGCCTGGTGGTGCTGGATGAACCCAATTCCAACCTCGACACCGTCGGCGAAGCCGCGTTGGCCAGCGCCATCGCGCAACTCAAATCCCAAGGCACCACCGTGGTGTTGGTGACGCATCGTTCTTCGGTGCTGGCTCAGGCCGACAAATTATTGGTGCTCAATGACGGTCGTTTACAGGCCTTCGGCCCAAGTCAGGACGTGCTCAAGGCACTGTCCGGCCAGCAAGAACAGCAACGGGAAAAAGCTGCACAGGCACCGGGCGGGCTCAGCATGAGCCGGCAGTATCAGCCCACGACAAGGAATTCGGGTGTATGAGCAGCGCCAGCATGAACACTGAAAACGAAGCGAACATGGAACACGCCTACCTCAACGAGCGTCCGGAACGCGATGCGAAGTTCTTCGCGCGCATGGGCTGGATTCTGGCGATTGTCGGCGCAGGCAGCTTCTTTACCTGGGCGGCGTTGGCGCCGCTGGATCAAGGCATTCCGGTGCAGGGCACGGTGGTCGTCTCGGGCAAACGCAAAGCCGTGCAATCGATGAGCAGCGGCGTGGTCAGCCGGATTCTGGTGCGCGAAGGCGAGATCGTGAAGCAGGGGCAGCCGCTGTTTCGTCTCGATCAGACGCAGGTGGCGGCTGACGTGCAATCGCTGCAAGCGCAGTACCGCATGGCGTGGGCGAGCCTGGCGCGCTGGCAGGCCGAGCGCGACAACCTCAAGCAAGTGACCTTTCCGGCTGAACTGAGCAACGATCCGGATCCGCGTCTGGCGCTGGTGCTTGAGGGCCAACGTCAACTGTTCAGCAGCCGCCGCGAAGCGTTCTATCGCGAGCAGGCCGGACTGCGCGCCAGCATCGAAGGCGCCACCGCGCAACTGGCCGGCATGCGCCGCGCACGCACCGACCTCAATGCGCAAGCCGCATCGCTGCAACAGCAATTGAGCAACCTGCAGCCACTGGCCGACAACGGCTACATTCCGCGCAACCGCTTGATGGAATATCAGCGCCAGCTCTCGCAAGTGCAGCAGCAACTGGCCGAGAACACCGGCGAAAGCGGCCGCGTCGAGCAGGGCATCCTCGAATCGCGCCTGAAGCTGCAACAGCACGGCGAGGAATATCAGAAAGAAGTCCGCACGCAACTGGCTGACGCGCAGCTGAAAAGCGTCACTCTTTCCGAGCAACTGACCTCCGCCGGTTTCGACCTGCAGCACAGCGAAATTCTCGCCACCGCCGATGGTGTGGCGGTCAATCTCGGCGTGCACACCGAAGGCGCCGTTGTACGCCAAGGCGAAACCTTGCTGGAAATCGTCCCCCAAGGCACCACGCTGGAAGTGGAAGGGCACTTGCCGATCAACCTGATCGACAAGGTCGGCACACACTTGCCGGTGGACATCTTGTTTACCGCGTTCAACCAGAGCAAAACCCCGCGTGTACCGGGCGAAGTCAGCCTGATTTCAGCGGATCAGATGGTCGATGAGAAAACCGGCGCACCGTATTACGTGCTGCGCACCCGTGTCAGCGATCAGGCCATGGAGAAACTCAACGGTCTGGTGATCAAGCCCGGCATGCCCGCAGAAATGTTCGTGCGCACCGGCGAACGTTCGCTGCTCAACTACCTGTTCAAACCGTTGCTCGACCGGGCCAACTCCGCGTTGACCGAAGAATAAGGATGTTCGGCTGTATGAATAAGCTTTCGATGCTGGCGGCAGCGTTCGCGCTGTTGGCCGGCAACAGTGCAGTGGCGGCGATGGGGCCGTTCGAGATCTACGAACAGGCGTTGCGCAATGATCCGGTGTTCCTCGGCGCGATCAAGGAGCGCGACGCCGGCCTGGAAAACCGTGCGATTGGCCGCGCTGGCCTGTTGCCCCGCGTCGGTTACAACTACAACAAGGGCCGCAACTCGTCGAAAGCCACTTCGCTCGATGAACGCGCGCGCAACCGCACCGATGACCGCAATTACAGCAGTTACGGCTCGACCCTGACCGTGCAACAACCGTTACTCGATTACGAGGCCTACGCCGCGTATCGCAAGGGCGTCGCGCAATCGTTGTTTGCCGATGAAAACTTCCGCGGCAAGAGTCAGGAACTGTTGGTGCGGGTGCTGGATAACTACACCAAAGCCTTGTTCGCTCAGGATCAGATCGACATCGCCCAGGCGAAGAAAAAGGCCTACGAACAGCAGTTCCAGCAGAACGAACACATGTTCCGCCAAGGCGAAGGCACGCGCACCGACATTCTTGAAGCCGAGTCGCGCTATGAGCTGGCGACCGCCGAAGAGATCGAAGCGCGTAACGAACAGGATGCTGCACTGCGTGAACTCGGTGCGTTGGTGGGCGTTGCGGCGGTGAACATCGATGAGCTGGCGCCGCTGGATCAGAACTTCCAGACCTTCGCGCTGATGCCTGCCAACTACGACACCTGGCACGAAATGGCGATCAGCAATAACCCGAATCTGGCGTCGCAGCGTCAGGCCGTGGAAGTCGCGCGTTATGAAGTGGAACGTAACCGCGCCGGGCATCTACCGAAGGTCAACGCGTACGCCTCGATGCGCCAGAACGAATCGGAAAGCGGCAACACCTACAACCAGCGCTACGAGACCAACACCATTGGTTTCGAAGTCAGCGTGCCGTTGTATGCCGGTGGCGGCGTGTCGGCCTCGACGCGGCAGGCCAGCCGCAGCATGGAACAGGCCGAGTATGAGCTGGATGGCAAGACCCGCGAGACGTTGATCGAGCTGCGCCGACAGTTCAGTGCGTGCTTGTCGGGGGTGAGCAAATTGCGTGCGTATTCGAAGGCATTGTCCTCGGCGGAAGCGCTGGTGGTGTCGACCAAGCAGAGCATTCTCGGCGGTGAACGCACCAACCTCGACGCGCTGAATGCCGAGCAACAACTGTTCACCACCCGCCGCGACCTGGCGCAGGCGCGCTACGACTATCTGATGGCGTGGACGAAATTGCATTACTACGCGGGGACGCTGAACGAACAGGATCTGGCGCGGGTGGATGAGGCTTTTGTGGTCGCGCAACAGCCCTCACCCTAACCCTCTCCCAGAGGGAGAGGGGACTGACCGGGTTGTTTGCGGGAGATGCATCGACCTGAATGTTCGAGTCGAACTCGAGATTTGAAAGCACCACAAATCAGCTCCCTCTCCCTCGGGAGAGGGCTGGGGTGAGGGGACTGACCGGGTTGTTTGCGGGCGATGCATCGACCTGAATGTTCGAGCCGAACTCGAGATTTGAAAGCAACACAAATCGGCTCCCTCTCCCTCGGGAGAGGGCTGGGGTGAGGGGCAGCAACACCGCAATTCTCTGTAGGAGCTGCCGAAGGCTGCGATCTTTTAAGCCACAAGATCAAAAGATCGCAGCCTGCGGCAGCTCCTACATAACAACAAAAAAAGTGAGGAGTGAACATGGACGTACGCATCAAACCGGCATCAGTCGGCACCCTGTTGCTGGTGATTTCTACCACGCAAGCCCAGGCCCAATACCTGGAAACCGGCCAACCCGGCGACGCCGCCAGTTGGCGCACCAGCGAATTCCAGCGCGACTGGGGCCTTGCGCGCATGCAGGCCGATCAAGCCTACGCCGCCGGCATCACCGGCCAAGGCGTAAAAATTGGCGCCCTCGATTCCGGTTTCGACGCTAGCCATCCCGAGTTCGCCACTGACCGCTATCACCCGGTACAAGCCAACGGCAGCTACCTGAACGGCACCCCGTTTAACGTCGACGGCACACTTAACCCGAACAACGATTCCCACGGCACCCACGTCGTCGGCACCATGGGCGCCTCGCGCGACGGCACTGGCATGCACGGCGTCGCATACAACGCGCAAATCTACGTCGGCAACACCAACGCCAACGACAGTTTCCTCTTCGGCCCGAAACCGGATCCGCGTTATTTCAAAGCTGTTTACGACTCTTTGGCCGACGCCGGCGTGCGTGCGATCAACAACAGCTGGGGCAGTCAGCCGCCAGACGTCAGCTACCGCACGCTCGCCGATCTGCACGCCGCATACGCCCAGCACTGGAATCAGGGCACCTGGCTCGATGCCGCTGCCGACGTCTCTCGGCGCGGAGTGATCAACGTGTTCAGCGCCGGCAACAGCGGCTACCCGAATGCCAGCGTGCGCTCGGCGCTGCCGTACTTTCAGCCGGATCTTGAAGGCCACTGGCTGGCGGTTTCCGGGCTCGATCAAAGCAATCAACAGAAGTACAACCAGTGCGGCCTCGCCAAATACTGGTGCATCACCACGCCGGGGGCGAAGATCGACAGCACCATTCCCGGCGGCGGTTATGCGATCAAGTCCGGCACCTCGATGTCGGCGCCGCACGCGACCGGTGCATTGGCGCTGGTGATGGAACGTTACCCGTACATGAACAACCAGCAAGCGCTGGAAACGCTGCTGACCACCGCCACGCAACTGGATGGCTCCGTCACCGATGCGCCGACCGAGCGAGTCGGCTGGGGCGTGGCCAACCTTGAGCGGGCGATGCGCGGGCCGGGGCAATTGCTCGGTGCGTTCGACGCGAATCTGGGGGCAGGGCAGCGCGATGTCTGGAGCAATGACATCTCCGATAAAGCGCTGATCCAGCGTCAGAGTGAAGACCTCGCCGAGCACAACGCCTGGCAGCAAACCCTGCAGGACAAAGGCTGGCAGAACGGCGTGGCGGCGGGCGCCAGTCAGCAGGATCAGACCGATTACGCCGTGGGCATGGCGCGTGATGCTGCAGCGGCGAACCGCATTTATCAGGGCAGCCTGATCAAGTCCGGTGGCGGCCAATTAATCCTCACCGGCGACAACACCTATCGCGGCGCGACCACGGTTAATGGCGGCTTGCTGACGGTCAACGGTTCGCTGACCTCGGCGGTGACCGTCAACGACAGCGGCACCCTCGGCGGTTCCGGGCGGATCAATGCCTTGACCGCCAACAGCGGCGCTCGCGTGGCGCCGGGCAATTCCATTGGCACGTTGAACGTAGCGGGGAACGTCACGCTCGCGCCAGGCTCGACCTACGCGGTAGAGCTATCGCCCACCAGCAGCGACCGCATCGTCGCCGGCGGCACGGCCACAGTCAGCGGCGCCACCGTCAGCCTCGCGCTGGAAAACAGTCCGACGCTGCTCAGCGCCACAGAAACCCGCAGCCTGCTCGGTCGCCAATACGACATCCTGCAAGCGGCCGGCGGCGTTCAAGGCCAATTCGCGGCAGTCGTGCCGAACTACCTGTTTATCGGTGGCAATCTCGACTACGCCGCCAACGCGATTCAACTGAATATCGAACGCAACGCAACGACGTTCGCCAGCGTCGGCCAAACGCCGAATCAGCGTTCCGTCGCGGCGGCGGTTGAAAGTCTCGGTGCCGGCAGCTCGGTGTATGAAAGCCTGCTGCTGTCGCCATCGGCCGCATCGGCGCAACAAGCGTTCCAACAATTGAGCGGTGAAATCTACCCGGCTCTCGGTTCGGTGTTGATCAACGACAGCCGCCAATTGCGCGATGCGGTTGGCGAACGTCTGCACGATGCGTCGGCCACGCAAAACAACGGCTGGATCAAAGCCCTCGGCGCGTGGGGCACAACCGATTCCAGCCACGACACGGCGGGTTACAGCACCTCGATTGGCGGCTTGCTCGCCGGTGTCGATGGCGCACTGGACGAGAAGACGCGCATCGGTCTGGTCACCGGTTACAGCGACAGTTCGCTGAGCATGGGCTCGGGCACGCACTCGTCGGCCAAGGTCGACAGCTACCACCTCGGCGCCTACGCCGGCCACGAAATCGGCGCCTGGCGCTTGAGCACCGGCGCGGCCTACAGCTGGCATCGCGCCGATGTGAAACGCGATCTGCAATACGGCGACGTCAGCGCCAAACAGAAAGCCAAAGTCGACGCGGCCACCACCCAGGTGTTCGGCGAGGCGGCGTATCGACTACACCTGCAACCGTTGGCGCTGGAACCGTTCGCCAATCTGGCTTACGTGCATCTGGACACCGAAGGCTTCAAAGAGAAGGGCGATGCGGCGGCGCTGAAAAGCTCTGGCGATCAGCGTGATGCGGTGTTGAGCACGCTCGGTGTGCGCACGATCAAGACGTTCAACCTGTCGGCGCAGCAGACCCTCGACGTCAGCGGACATCTTGGCTGGCAGCACAGCTTGAGTGACATCGATGCTGAGCAGCACCTGCGTTTTGCCAGCGGTGGCACGCCATATTCGGTGGAGAGTTCGGCGCTGGTGCGTGACGCCGCACTGGTCGGCGTGCAGGCGAGTCTGGCGCTGAGCCGCGATGTGCGGGTGAACCTCGACTACAACGGACAACTGGCCCATCGCGAGAAAAGCCATGGCGTCGGGCTGAGCCTGAACTGGCAGTTCTAAAAGATCGACGCACACCTGATCGTTCCCACGCTCTGCGTGGGAATGCCTCTAGGGACGCTCCGCGTCCAGTGACGCGGAGCGTCACGGGCTGCATCCCCACGCGGAGCGTGGGAACGATCACAACGATACGGATTTTTTCGCAACATCACTAAGGAAGGTCGCTGGATGAATAACAACAATACACCCGCGCAATCGGGTGGCCGTTTTGCCTTGAAAACCCTGAATCTCGCGGTGCTCTGCGCACTCACCACCTGGGGCAGCGCACACGCCGCGCCTTACGTCGAGAGTGGTCGCACGGGCGATCCTTCCAGTTGGCGCAGCGCTGAATTCAAGGCCGATTGGGGCCTGGGCGCGATCGGTGCCGATCACGCTTACGCTGCTGGCTACACCGGCAAAGGCGTGAAACTGGGGATCTTCGACCAGCCGGTGTACGCCGCGCACCCGGAGTTTTCCGGCAGCAACAAAGTCGTGACGCTGGTCACCAGCGGCATCCGCGAATACACCGACCCGTACATCCCGGTGAAGGCCGGCGATGCGTTCCGTTATGACGGTTCGCCCTCGGTCGGTTCCGACGGCAAACTCGGCGCCCACGGTACCCACGTCGGCGGTATTGCGGCGGGCAGTCGTGACGGCGGGCCGATGCACGGTGTCGCGTTCGCCGCGCAAATCATCAGTGCCGACAACGGTGACCCAGGCCCGGAAGACGGTATCGTCCGTGGCAACGACGGCGCGGTGTACAAGGCCGGTTGGGATGCACTGATCGCCAGCGGCGCGCGGATCATCAACAATAGCTGGGGTATCGGCATCACCGACCGTTTTGACCTCGGCGGTCGCGACCCGGCGTACCCGCATTTCACCGTCAACGACGCGCAAGTGCAGTTCAACGAAATCCGCACACTGCTCGGCACCAAACCCGGCGGCGCGTATGACGGCGCCATCGCCGCCGTGCGCAGTGGCATCGTGACGATCTTCGCTGCCGGCAACGACTACAACCTCAACAACCCTGACGCCATCGCCGGCCTCGGCTATTTCGTGCCTGAGATCGCGCCGAACTGGATCACCGTCGCCGCGCTGCAACAGAACCCGGATCTGGCCAGCGCCAATCCGTACGTCATCAGTACGTTCTCGTCGCGTTGCGGCTACACCGCGAGTTTCTGCGTGTCAGCGCCGGGCACGAAAATCTTCAGCTCGATCATCGAAGGCACCAACGCCGATAACCTCACCACCAGCTACAAAAACTACAACGGCACCTCGATGGCCGCGCCGCACGTCGCCGGTTCCATGGCGGTGCTGATGGAGCGCTTCCCGTATATGACCGGCGATCAGGTCACTACTGTGTTGCGCACCACCGCCACCGACCTCGGCGCACCGGGCATCGACGCCTTGTACGGCTGGGGCATGATCAACCTGCGCAAGGGTATCGACGGCCCGTCGATGTTCGTCACCGAGCAGGACATTCCCGAGGAATTCCGCGTCAACGGCGCCTACGGTTCCGGTCAGTTTGTCGCGGATTTGCCGGGCATCGGCGCGATCATCGACCAGGGCAAACCGAGCGAGCGCGTGTGCAACGACATCACCTGCGGCCTCGACACCTGGCGCAACGACATCTCCGGTCACGGTGGCCTGACCAAGCAAGGCATCGGCACCCTGGTGCTGACCGGCAACAACAGCTACAGCGGCCCAACGCTGGTCAATCAGGGCCGACTGGCGATCAACGGCTCGCTGGCTTCTGAAGTGACCGTGAACGACAGCGGCATCCTCGGTGGCAACGGTCGCATCGGCGTCCTGACCGCGAAAAGCGGCGGCACCGTGGCGCCGGGCAATTCCATCGGCACGCTGAACGTGGCGGGTGACGTGACATTTGAACGCGGTTCGACCTACGCGGTGGAAGTCTCGCCGACCAGCAGCGACCGCATCGTTGCCGGCGGCGCCGCACAAATCGACGGCGCGACCGTCGCACTGTCGCTGGAAAACAGCCCGACATTGCTGACTACCAGCGAAGTGAAAAGCCTGCTCGGCACGCAATACAACATCCTCCAGGCAGCGGGCGGCGTGTCCGGTCAGTTCGGCCAGGTGTTGCCGAACTATGCGTTCCTCGGCGGTACGCTGGACTATTCGGCAAACGGCGTACAGCTGGAGGTTGGCCGCAATGGCGCGTCGTTCGCCAGCGTCGGTCTGACGCCGAATCAGCGTTCAGTCGCGGCGGCGGCGGATCGTCTCGGTGCCGGCAATGCGCTGTTCGAAACCCTGCTGCTGTCGCCTGACGCGGCGTCGGCGCAACAGGCTTTCCAACAGTTGTCCGGCGAGATTCACCCGGCCATTGGCACCTTGCTGATCAACGACAGCCGTTACCTGCGCGAAGCGGTTGGCGAGCGTCTGCGTGAGCGCGATCTGTTCAACGCCGATGCACCGAAAAGCGAGGGCAGCAACGCCTGGGTCAAGGTGTTGGGCTCGTGGGGCACCAGTGATGGCGGCAATAAATACGCGGATTCCACCAGCTCGATCAGTGGCTTGCTCGCCGGTGTCGATGGCTTGATTGCTGAAGATACCCGTCTCGGTTTCGTTACCGGTTATAGCGACAGCTCTTTGAGCATGGGCAGCGGCACGCATTCGTCGGCCTCGGTCGACAGCTACCACTTGGGTGCGTATCTGGGGCATGAAATCGATGCCCTGCGCCTGACCGTTGGCGGCGCTTACAGCTGGCACCGCATCGATGCGAAGCGTGATCTGCAAATCGGCGATGTCAGCGGCAAGCAGAAAACCAAACGCGATGCGACCACTGCGCAATTGTTCACAGAAGCCGCTTACGACCTGGGCTTGCAGCCGATGAACCTGGAACCGTTCGCCAATCTGTCGTACGTGCATCTCAACACTGACAGCTTCACCGAGAAGGGTGACGCGGCGGCGTTGAAGGGCGGTGAAGACAATCGCGACGTGGTGCTGTCGACCCTCGGCGTGCGCGTCAAGCGCAGTTTCGCCCTGTCGGATCAGCATCAACTGGAACTGGGTGCGAGCCTCGGCTGGCAGCACAACCTGAGCAGCGTTGACGCTGACAGCCATCTCGCATTCGCCAACGGCAACAGTGCGTTCAACGTGCAGAGCGTGTCGATGGATCGTGATGCCGCGGTGGTCGGCGTGCGTGCAGGTCTGGCGCTCAATCGCGATGTGCGGGTGAATCTGGATTACAACGGGCTGATCGGTTCGAACGAGAAAGACCACGGTGTCGGCCTCACGCTCGACTGGCAGTTCTAAAGCGTACCGGCAGCCTTGCGAAAGGCTGCCGGTTTAAAGGAAGAGAGAGCACAACATGGGATTGTTCGATTACAAAAAGGCCGATGGCAAAGCGTTGTACAGCGACGCCATCGCCCTGACGTTGTACGCCTACACCCCGACCGGCAAGCCTTTGCCGGCGACCGCGTGGGCGCCGGTCACTGCGACGGCGCTGGGTTATCAGGGCAAGGTCGGGCCGCAAGGCACATTCTTCGGTGAGCAGGATGGCTTCACCAGCGCCGAGGCGGAGGTGCTCGGCAAGTACGACGCGGCCGGCAAATTGATCGGCCTCGGCATTGCCTTTCGTGGCACCGGCGGGCTGGGTTACAGCGACACCTTCGGCGACATGAAAAACAATCTGCTGGCCGCTGTCGGGCCGTCGGATTATGCGAGCAACTACGCGAAAAACGCTTTCGACAATCTGCTCAAGGCTGTCGCGACATTCGCCATTGCCAACGGCATCGCTGCCAAGGACGTGCTGTTCAGCGGTCACAGCCTCGGCGGCCTCGGGGTCAACAGCGTCGCAGAATTGAGCGCGAACAACTGGGGTGGGTTCTTCAAGGACGCCAACTACATCGCGTTTGCCTCGCCGACCCAGAGCAGCACGGGCAATAACGTGCTGAACATCGGCTACGAGAATGATCCGGTGTTCCGCGTGCTCGACGGCACCACGTTCAGCACGGCCTCGATGGGCAAACACGACAAACCGCACGATTCGACCACCGACAACCTCATCAACTTCAACGACAACTACGCCTCCACCGCGCAGAACCTGGTGCCGTTCAGCATCATCAATCCGCTCAGCTGGTCGGCGCACGGCTCACTGGGTTATGCCGATGGCTTGAATCGAGTGATCGATTCGACGTTCTACAACCTGACGCATAAAGACTCGACGATCATCATTTCCAATCTTGAGGAATCTTCGCGGGGCAAAACCTGGGTTGAGGACTTGGGCCGCAGCGGTGAACCGCACACTGGCAGCACTTTCATCATCGGCACGCAGAGCAACGACTGGTTAAAGGGCGGCGCGGGCAACGACTTCTTTGAAGGCCTGGGCGGTGACGATCGTTTCCGCGATGACGGCGGCTTCAACATTCTGCTTGGCGGTCAGGGGCACAACACGTTCGAGCTGCAGAAACCGTTGCAAAACTTCAGCTTCGCCAATGATGGCGACGGCACGCTGTACGTGCGCGACGCCTACGGCGGCATCAGCATGACCCGCGACATCGGCGCGCTGGTGAGCAAGGAATCGGGTTCGTGGTGGGGCAGCAAGGAAATCACCTGGGGCGTCACGGCCAAGGGTTTGAGTAATGGCAACGAACTGACCCAGTACAACCATTCACTGAACGGCGATGGTTACGGCAATGCGCTACACGCCACGGCGGACGGTGATTGGCTGTTTGGCTTGGGCGGCGATGACACGCTGATCAGCGACAAGGGCCACGTGACCTTCGTCGGTGGCGCTGGCAACGATGTGATGAATGCGATAGGTGGCAACAACACCTTCCTGTTCAGCGGTGCGTTTGGTTTTGATGCGATCAATGGCTATCAGGGCAGCGACAAACTGGTTTTCATGGGCGTCGAGGGCGCGGGGCAGGGTTATGACTACAAACAGCACGCGTCGCAGAGCGGCGGCGATACCGTGCTGAAGATTGGCGACTTTGCCGTGACGTTGGTTGGGGTGGGAGTGGCTAACCTGTCGGACTCAGCGTTCGTCTTCGCCTAGACCCTGATCAATCCCTGTAGGAGCTGCCGAAGGCTGCGATCTTTTGATTTTTTTTTTTAAGATCAAAAGATCGCAGCCTTCGGCAGCTCCTACAGGGGGAGTGTGTGCGCATGTATTAAGAAGTGCTGTATCGAAATGCTCCGGGGCGGCCTGCGAGGGGCGCTCTGGCTGTGAGCTATCTCTGAACAATTCCAACAAAAAGAGAGGCAATGGCGATGGGTGTGTATGACTACAAAAACTTCGGCACAGCCGATTCCAAGGCGCTGTTCAGCGACGCCATGGCGATCACGCTGTATTCCTATCACAACCTCGATAACGGGTTTGCTGCCGGTTATCAACACAATGGCTTCGGCCTCGGCCTGCCAGCCACACTGGTCACGGCGCTGATTGGCGGCACCGATTCACAAGGCGTCATCCCCGGCATTCCGTGGAACCCCGACTCGGAAAAAGCCGCCCTCGACGCGGTCAACCAGGCCGGTTGGACACCGATCACCGCCTCGCAATTGGGCTACGACGGCAAGACCGATGCGCGTGGCACCTTCTTCGGCGAGAAGGCCGGCTACACCAGCGCTCAGGTAGAAATTCTCGGCAAATACGACGCCCAAGGCCATCTCACCGAACTGGGCATTGCCTTTCGCGGCACCAGCGGCCCACGGGAAATCCTCATTGGCGATTCGATCGGCGACGTGATCAACGATCTGCTCGCGGCATTCGGCCCCAAGGATTACGCGAAGAATTACGTCGGCGAAGCATTCGGCAATCTGCTCAATAACGTCGTGGCGTTCGCCAAGGCCAACGGCCTCAGCGGCAACGACGTACTGGTCAGCGGCCACAGCCTCGGCGGCCTCGCGGTCAACAGCATGGCCGATTTGAGCGGTGGCAAATGGGGCGGTTTCTTCGCCGATTCCAACTACATCGCTTACGCCTCGCCGACCCAGAGCAGCACCGACAAAGTGCTCAATGTCGGCTACGAAAACGACCCGGTATTCCGCGCCCTCGACGGCTCGACCTTCACCGGCGCCTCGGTCGGCGTGCATGACGCGCCGCACGCATCGACCACCGACAACATCGTCAGCTTCAACGATCACTACGCCTCGACCGCGTGGAATCTGCTGCCATTCTCGATCCTGAATATTCCGACGTGGATCTCGCACTTGCCGACCGCGTATGGCGATGGCATGAACCGGGTGATCGAGTCGAAGTTCTACGACCTGACCAGCCGCGACTCGACGATCATCGTCGCCAACCTGTCCGACCCGGCGCGCGCCAATACTTGGGTGCAGGATCTCAATCGCAACGCCGAAACCCACAAAGGCAGCACCTTCATCATCGGCAGTGACGGTAATGACCTGATCCAGGGCGGCAGCGGCAACGACTACCTGGAGGGACGCGCCGGCAACGACACATTCCGCGACAGCGGTGGTTACAACGTCATCCTCGGCGGGCAGGGCAACAATTCACTGGATCTGCAGAACTCGGTGAAGAACTTCGACTTCGCCAACGACGGCGTGGGCAATCTGTACATCCGCGATGCACAAGGCGGGATCAGCATCACTCGCGACATCGGCACGATTCTGACCAAGGAACCGGGGTTTCTCTGGGGCGTGTTCAAGGATGATGTGAGCCACAGCGTCACGGCCAATGGCTTGAAAGCGGGCAGTAATGTCACGGCATACGAGTCGAGCGTGAAAGGCACCAGTGGCGTCGATACGCTCAAGGCACATGCGAGTGGCGACTGGTTGTTCGGGCTGGATGGCAACGATCATCTGATTGGCGGTACGGGCAACGATGTATTTGTTGGCGGCGCCGGTAGTGACCTGATGGAATCGGGGGGCGGGGCGGATACGTTCCTGTTCAACGGTGCGTTCGGGCAGGATCGGGTGGTGGGGTTTACCTCCAACGACAAAATGGTATTCCTCGGTGTGCAGGGTGTTTTGCCGGCGGATGACTTCCGTGCGCATGCCTCCAGTGCCGGGCAGGACACGGTGCTGACGTTTGGCACAGACTCGGTGACGTTGGTCGGCGTGGCGCTGAATAGCCTGAGTGCCGACGGTATCGTGATCGCCTGATTCGTTAGGGCTATCCCAAAACCTGTGGCGAGGGGATTTATCCCCGATGGGTTGCGCAGCAGCCCCAAATTCTGAGCATGCGCTGTGTCAGACACAGTTCGGCTGAAGGTTTTGGGGTCGCTGCGCTACCCATCGGGGATAAATCCCCTCGCCACAATGAATGGTGTATGTGACTGATCAGCCTGTTTCTGACTCAAACCCCTGCAAAAACAGGAAATGCGGCCTAAAGCCAGCACGTGCACACACGTTCTACAGCTAGCTGCCATTGAGTACAGGAGATTCAAACGTGAAAGGTTTCAAGGGGTATATCGGTTTCGTCGGGCTGGCGCTGTGTTCGGCCAACGTCTGCGCCGATCTGCCTCAAAGCTCGATTTTGAGCCGCTACGGCATTACCACCGACCAACTGCCGAACCCGGTGAAGACTGCCGAGGACAAACCGGTCGAAGAGAAAAGCCGCTTTCAGATCCAGCCCGAACAACCGTTCGTGACGATCCGTCTGGGTGACGGCAAGCAGCCGCCAACCACCGGCAATCTGAGCATCGACCGCATGGCGCAACAGGATCTGCAGCGTTGCCAGCGTTTGCAGGGCGAAGTGGTCAAGCGCGGCGGGACGTACATGAGTTGCGACAACAGCATCCCCGGCATGGCAACTCCCGAGTAATGATCGTTCCCACGCTCTGCGTGGGAATGCATCCCGGGACGCTCTCCCTTCCAGAGCCGAACGCGGAGCGTCCGTTGCGGCATTCCCATGCCGAGCGTGGGAACGAGAGTGTTAGTCCTCCTTGCGCACGGTCGCCACTTCATCGGCGCGCACTTTCACTTTCGCCCCGGAAATATCTTCGAATTCATAAAAGCCGTCTTTGGTTTCGGTCTTCGGCATGTCCTTGGTCAAATACTGGGTGCCGTTCTGCAACGTGACCACGGTCTGGGTTGAGCAACCGCCCAATGCCAACAGGGCGGCAACCGCCAATGGAAGGCCCAGCGTCTTGATGTTCATAGCCACCTCAAACTCCTCATGCGATGTAGTACCGATCATTGTCGGTGTTCTAACGCGGTTGGTGTCATGGCACCGTGAAAAGTTCGATGTTCACGGATAAAAAATGCCATTGATCTTTTTCCGTTTGCACGGGGTAGGGCTGAGCTGGTATCTGTACGCATAACCAGTACTCGCTCGCCATGGCCCTGAATTCCCGTGACTGCCAATCCCCTCGACGATCCGTTTTATTACCTCAACAACTTCCGGCAAGTGCTTGATTGGCTTGAGCTTCGCTATGCCGATGTGATGAGCGAAGCGGAGCACGCCTTTATCCGCGACTTCAATGCGCTGCCGCGAGCGTCGCAGGGTCTGCTGGTGCGGATGGTGATGCGCAAGGGCATTCATTTTCGCGCGGGAAAACTGACTTACGCCGAAATCGGCGACATCGCTACAGCCGCACAGCCGTTGCTGGCGCGCGGTTGGCTCGACGAGCAGGCGCCGTTGGCGATCGCAGAGCTCTTTGATGTGTTGCTCAAGGCTGAAATCCTGCAGGCTTTCGGTGACTTTATTGATCGACCCAAGGGCCGCAAGGATGAATGGCTGCCTTTGCTGGCAGAACAGTTCGATACGCCGCGAACCCTGCGCGACTGGGCGCCGTCTCTGAATGATCGCCTGTTCAGCCTGACCATCATGGATCTGTGCGATCGCCTGCGCCTGATGTTCTTCGGCAACCTTTATCAGGATTGGTCGGAATTCGTCCTGGCTGATCTCGGCATCTTTACTTACGAAAAAGTCGAATTCTGCGCCGATTCCCGAGGCCTGCGCAGCCGCGCGGACGTCGACGCCTGCCTGTTCCTGCACAATTGCCAGTTGCGTTTCGAAGCCGGTGAACCGCTGGAAACTATCTTTGAACAGGTCAGCGCGCTGCACTTCGACAACCCGTGGCTGCAACGTCGGCGCGGCAAAGTGCTGTTTCAGATAGGTCAGTACTGTGAGCGCATCACCGAGTTTGCCTTGGCCCTGAGTATCTACCGAGACTGCGCCTATCCCGGTGCGCGGCTGCGGATGATCCGCGTGCTGGAGCGCAGCGCCGAATACGCGCTGGCGCTGGAGCTGGCGTTATTGGCCGAACAAGCCCCGGAAAGCGCCGCTGAGCAGCAAGGTCTGCAACGCATCATGCCGAGGTTGCGACGCAAACTCGGCGGCCCGCCGCTCAAGCGCGCAACGGCAAAACCCGTGGAGCGTCTGGATTTGCACCTGCCTCGCAGCGATCCGGCGCTGTCGGTGGAGTTTTACGTGCAGGCGCATCTGCATGACGACGAGGGCCCGGTGCATTACGTCGAGAACAGTCTGATCAACTCGCTGTTCGGCTTGCTCTGCTGGCCGGCGATTTTCGCGCCGTTGCCCGGGGCGTTTTTTCACCCGTTCCAGCGCGGCCCGGTCGATCTGCTCAATGAAGATTTCCAGCAACGTCGCACCGAACTGTTCCAGGCCTGCTTCGCCGAGCTCGATGATGGCCGTTATGCCGACACCATTCGTCAACGGTTCGTGGATAAATGGGGCGTGCAGTCGCCGTTCGTGTTCTGGGGTGCACTGAATGAGGACTTGCTGGAACAGGCGCTGGCCTGCTTGCCCGCGGAGCACCTCAAACACTGGTTCAATCGTTTGCTGCTCGACATCAAGGCCAATCGCGCCGGCATGCCCGACCTGATCCAGTTCTGGCCGCAGCACAAAACCTATCGAATGATTGAAGTCAAAGGCCCCGGCGACCGCTTGCAGGACAACCAGTTGCGCTGGCTGGAGTTCTGCCACCAGCACCAGATGCCGGTTGCCGTGTGCTACGTGCAATGGGCGGAGCAGAGCGCTTGAGCTACAGCATTGCCGTGCGGGCACTGTGCGAGTTCACCGCCAAGACCGGCGACCTCGACTTGCGCTTCACGCCGTCACCCACCGCGCTGGAAGGCATCGCCGGCCACCGCACCGTAGCCTCGCGGCGCAGCGACAATTACCAAAGTGAAGTGGCGCTGGAAGGCGAGTTCCTGCAGTTGAAGGTCAAGGGCAGGGCGGACGGCTACGACCCGGCGCAGAACTGCCTGGAAGAAGTCAAAACTTACCGTGGCGACCTGAGTAAACAACCGGCCAATCACCGCCAGTTGCACTGGGCGCAGGCGAAAATCTACGGCTGGTTGATGTGCCGCAAACTGGATTTGCAGGAGATCAATCTGGCGCTGGTGTATTTCGACATCGTCAGCGAAAAGGAAACCTGTCTGGTTGAGGCGTTCAGCGTCGACACCTTGCGCGAGTTCTTTGAGCAGCAATGCCGCTTGTTTCTGCATTGGGCTGAGCAGGAAATGGCGCATCGCGAGGCGCGCAATCTGGCGGCGCAGCAGTTGCGCTTTCCCCATGCGGATTTTCGTCCCGGTCAACGGCATCTGGCCGAATCGGTGTTCAAGGCTATCAGCACCGGTCGTTGCCTGATGGCCCAAGCACCCACTGGCATTGGCAAAACCCTCGGTACACTGTTCCCGATGCTCAAGGCGCTGGCGCCGCAGCAACTGGACAAGGTGTTCTTCCTGACCGCTAAAACCCCCGGGCGCAAACTGGCGCTGGACGCCAGTCAGGTGTTGTTCGATCAATCGCCGACGTTGCCGTTGCGTGTGCTGGAAATGGTTGCCCGGGACAAGGCTTGCGAACACCCGGACAAAGCCTGTCACGGCGAATCCTGCCCGTTGGCGCAAGGCTTTTATGATCGTCTGCCCGCCGCCCGTGAGGCCGCCAGCCGCATCAATCTGCTTGATCAAGCCGCCATGCGTGAAGTCGCCGCGCAACATTCGGTATGCCCGTATTACTTGAGCCAGGAAATGGCCCGCTGGGTGGACGTGGTCGTCGCCGACTACAACTATTACTTTGACTTCAGCGCGCTGCTGTTCGGTCTCGCCCAGCTCAATCAATGGAAAGTCGCGGTATTGGCCGATGAGGCGCACAACCTGGTCGAGCGTGGCCGGCAGATGTACAGCGCCAGTCTCGATCAATTCGTCTTGGGCAGCGTGCGCAAAACCGCCCCCGAAGCGCTGAAAAAATCGCTGCAAAGGGTCAACCGTGAATGGAACGCGCTGCATGCGCCGCAACTGGCGGCGTATCAGGCCTACGACAAAGCCCCGGAAAAATTGCTGCAAGCGATCTCCCTGTGCTGCTCGGCCATCGGTGATTACCTCAACGATCACCCGCAAGGGCTCGACAGCGCGTTGCAGAACTTCTATTTCGATTTACTGCAGTTTGGCCGGGTCGCGGAGCTGTACGACGAGCATTACCTGTTCGACATCAGCAAGCGCGACCTCGACCGCAAACGGCCGCTGTCACAGCTGTGTTTGCGTAACGTGGTGCCTGCTGCGTTCATTGGCCCGCGCCTGAAGTCTGCGCGCAGCAGCGTGTTGTTCTCCGCGACCCTCAGCCCACGGCGTTATTACGCCGACCTGCTCGGCACGCCGGCTGATACGGTGTGGATCGACGTTGAATCACCGTTCAGCGCCGAGCAATTGCAGGTGCAGATCATCAGTCGCATCTCGACCCGTTTCAATCACCGGCAGGCATCACTGGAACCCATCGTCGAACTGATCGCGCGGCAGTTCAGTGAGCGCCCGGGTAACTATCTGGCATTTTTCAGCAGCTTCGATTATCTGCAACAAGTGGCAACCTTGCTCGCCGAACGGCACCCGCAGATCACCCTGTGGCAGCAATCGCGGGGCATGGCCGAAGGGCAGCGGCAGGCGTTTCTTGATCAGTTCACCGCTGACAGCCAAGGTGTTGGTTTTGCGGTGTTGGGTGGAGCATTTGGCGAGGGCATCGACCTGCCGGGCGCGCGGTTAATCGGTGCGTTCATTGCGACGCTGGGGCTGGCGCAGCTCAACCCGGTCAACGAACAGTTGAAACTGCGCATGGCAGCGATTTTCGGCGCCGGTTATGACTACACCTATCTGTTCCCGGGGGTGCAGAAGGTGGTGCAGGCGGCAGGCCGGGTGATTCGTACTCGCCAGGATCGCGGTGTGGTGATGTTGATCGATGACCGCTTTGCCGAGAGCCGGATCAAGCAGCTACTGCCGAAATGGTGGGCACTGCAGCATTCGCCTGGCTGATTGTTTTGAAGGCCGTTTCTGATAGCGCTGTAGGAATTTTTTCCTTTTGAAAGCAGTGACATATCCCGTATTGAAGCCGTGTTTGATGGTTTCGCAAAAGCAGACTTTATTGATAAGACCGCTCAAGCGGTTCAGTCCATTATCGATAAGGACATCGACCCATGACCATTAACGCCATCTACCGCTATACCCCCGAACAACTCAGTGCCGCTCTCAGCGATATCACCGCAACGTTGTTCGCCGGAATCACGCCTGACACCCGACCCAAACTATTGATCACCGCCGGCGTACAAAGCTCGGGCAAGACCTGGCTGCTGGAAAAAACCTTGTTGCCATCCGGCAACTACAAAAACCACGTGCGCCTGTATTTGCCGGAATACCGCAGCAAACACCCGCAGTATAAAGAAATGCTCAAGCACGGCGTACTACACGCCTATTTGCACAGCGAAACGTTCATTCGCGAGCTGTGCGGCAAGATCTTCGAAAAAGCCTTCACTGAGAAACTCAACATCATCATGGAATGCGCCTTCGACTCGATCGACTTTGCAGCGCTGCCTGCCATCGCCGTCAACGCGGGATATCAACTGGAGGTGCACATCGTCGCGTGCTACCAGCCTTTTGCATTTCTGTCCGGCTTCAAACGGGCCTTCAAAAGCCTGGAAACGCAGGAAGTTGAACGATTTGTCCGGCCCTCGGAACTCAAAGCCAGTCTGGCAACGGCGCATGCAGTAGTGTTTGCACTTGAGGCAGCGGCAAAGTTGTCGGATGGCTCGCAAATCCTTTTATACGAACGTGGAATGGGGGCTCTGCAAGATCGCGTGTTGCGTGCACGCAGCCTTTACAGCAGGGACGAGCAGGGCGTACTGAACGTGACCACGCCGAATGAGCCTTATAGCTATGCGGAGTACCAGCGCATCAGCAGTGCTTCAATCAGTGGCAATATGGAACGCGACGAATTTATAAAGGCGTGCCACCGGATGCTGCTGCAGACCCGGCAATACGCCGAGCAGATCCCTGACTATGTGTACGACGCGCTCTATTCACGCATTCTCAAGTACGTGCAGCGTTGAATGACCAAATCCTTGCGAGGTTTAACCGACATGCGCTTCCCAAACCGCCGGTTTGACGCATACTCCTCCAATACCAAATGTGCTTGAGTCGTACCTGATGATCAAAAACACCAAGACCGCTGCGATCGAAGAAATGCGTTTCAGGCTTTTGATCGATGCAGTGGTCGACTACGCGATCTACATGATCGACCCGGACGGCATCATCACCAGCTGGAACTCCGGCGCCAAACGTTTCAAGGGCTACGAAGAAGCCGAGATTCTCGGTGAGCACTTTTCCCGCTTCTATACCGCCGACGACCGCGCCGCCGGGTTGCCGCAGCGGGCGCTCGACACGGCGATTCGTGAAGGGCGCTTCGAGGGCGAAGGTTGGCGGGTACGCAAGGATGGCACCAATTTCTGGTCGCACGTGGTGATCGATCCGATCATCGACCCCAATGGCCAACTGCTGGGGTTCGCCAAAATCACCCGCGACCTGACCGACCGCAAGATGGCCGAGGAAACCCTCAGACGCAGCGAACAGCAGTTCCGCATGCTGGTGCAGGGCGTGACCGATTACGCAATCTACATGCTCAGCCCCGAAGGTCGGGTCAGCAACTGGAACCAGGGTGCACAGCGGATCAAAGGCTATCTGCCCGAAGAAATCATCGGCGAGCATTTTTCGGTTTTTTATACGCCAGAAGACCGTGCGGCCGGCGAACCACAACGGGCGTTGGCGATTGCCACCCATGAAGGTCGCTTCGAAAACCGTAGCTGGCGGGTACGCAAGGACGGCACGCGGTTTCTCGCGCACGTGGTGGTCGATGCCATTCGCGGTGAAACCGGCACGCTGCTCGGCTTTGCCAAGATCACCCGTGATGTCACCGAAGCCCATAAAGCCCAACAAGATCTGGAAAAAACCCGCGAAGCCTTGTTCCAGGCGCAGAAGATGCAGGCTATCGGCCAACTCAGTGGCGGCATCGCTCATGACTTCAACAACCTGCTGACGGTGATTCTCGGCAACCTCGAGCTTGTCCAGAAGCGCATTGGCGATGATCCGAAACTCACCCGGTTGCTGGAAAACGCCACCCAAGGCGCACTTCGCGGCGTGTCGCTGACCCAGCGCATGCTGGCGTTCGCTCGTCGTCAGGAACTCAAGACCGAGGCGGTCGATATTCCGCAACTGGTGCAAGGCATCACCGGGCTGCTGCGCAGTTCCTTGGGGCCGAACATCAAAATCGAGACACGCTTCCCCCTCGAACTTGATCGCGTATTGGCTGACACCAATCAGCTGGAACTGGCGATCCTCAATCTGGCGACCAATGCCCGTGATGCCATGCCCGACGGCGGTAGCGTCATTATCAAAGCTGAACACGAAGTGGTGCTGGAACAAGCTCAGCATGCGTTGGCGGCCGGTCACTACGTGTGCCTGAGCCTCACCGACACGGGCGCCGGCATGGATGCCAACACCCTGGCATCGGCCAAGGATCCGTTCTTCACTACCAAAGGTCTGGGCAAGGGCACCGGGCTGGGCTTGTCGATGGTGCATGGCTTTATTGAGCAACTGGGCGGGCGTTTCGTTCTTAAAAGCGAACCGGGGCAGGGCACCGCGGCTGAACTCTGGCTGCCAGTGGCGACCCATGCGGACATTGCCAGTCCGGCGCCGGTCATTGAACCCGTCAGTTCAGTGCCACGCTTGAGCGTATTGGTGGTGGACGACGACAGTCTGGTACTGACCAGCACGGTGTTGCTGCTCGAAGACCTTGGCCATCGGGTGCTGAGCGTCACCTCCGGTGCTCAGGCGTTGAACCTGTTCGATCAGGGTGAAGTGATCGATCTGATGATCACCGACATGGCCATGCCGCACATGAGCGGCGCGCAACTGGCACACGCCGTAAGGTTGTTGAAACCGGATCTGCCTATCATCCTCGCCACCGGTTACGCCGAGCGTCTGGAGGGTTTTGCGGCACAACTGCCGCGTTTGCCGAAACCGTTCACGCAACTCAATCTGCTGGAGGTCATTGCCCAATCAATGAAATGACCCGTCGGGAGATCCGCCTGAACTTGTCCGCTGTGGAGTTCTTCTAACTGTTTTCCACTCCGGAGCGTGCGTCCTTGTCTCGCATACTGACTCATCCAACTGCTGAAGAAACCCTGACCGAACACGACGCGAAAATGTTTGGCTCGCCCAAGGAGCGGCTGGATTTTTACCGTCGGGAAATACAGTACGAAACCAGCATTCTGGCCAACCGTACTGACGCTTATCTGGCGGCGCAATCGTTTCTGGTGATCGCTTTTGCTTCGTGCATGGCCAATCTCAACCCGGAGTGGGGCAAGTTGTTCACCTTGGTGGTGCCACCGTTTCTGGCATTGCTTGGGCTGCTTAGCTCGCTCAACGCCTGGCCAGGGATTCGGGCGGCGTACGACATTATTGATCACTGGCACTTCAAGCAGAGTCACTTGCTGCACAGTGAACCGGTGATGGGCTTGGCGTATGACGAGTCGCCGCTGTTCAGTGAGATGGAGTCGACTCACAAGGGCTATCGTAAGTCGCTGCTGTTTTCGGTGCGTACGCCGTGGATTTTTGCGGTGTTCTGGATAGTGTTGGGGAGTTATGCGGTGTTTATTCAGGTGACTAATCCTGGGGGATGATGCATAGCAAAAAGCCCGACTGAAATGGCCGGGCTTTTCATATTTCGCAATCAATCTGCGGTGTGCTCTAAATCGATCCCCCTCACCCCAGCCCTCACCCCCAAGGGGTAGAGGGGGAAGGGAGCAGATCTTTTGCTGTGTTCAAACCTGAGTTCGACCGGATATTTCAGGTCGGCGTATCTCGAACAAACACTGCGGTCAGTCCCCTCTCCCTCCGGGAGAGGGCTAGGGTGAGGGGCTTTTGACCTACAGCCTCAAGCCACCGTCTCAAGCTCTCGACGCAACCCCGCCGAATTTTGCGAAGACATCGGAATCGGCGGGAAATCCTCGTTAAGCACGCACAGATGATCAATCGCGTCTTCAAACATAAAATCGGCTTTCTTGCGCAAGGCTCGATAGTGCTCAAACTGTTCGAAATCCAGATTTTCCACTTCCAGCAACGCATTCGCCGCTCGATTGAGCGCGTGGGCGTTTTCGAAGAGTTGACGATTGCGTTCCAGAGCCAGTGCTCTGCAAGCCTTGATTTGCGCAGGAGTCGAGCATTCTTTCATGACCGTAACCTTATTCTTCGGGGTTCCTTTTCTCAGGCCCTCAAGCCGCAGGGGAACCGAACCTGCCGGGCCCCGTCGGACTCATCCGGCGGGGGGTTATGCTTGTGACTGTCGAAAATCGGGCAGGGATCCATTTTTTTTAAAAAGAATATTCGATGGGTTTTCATGGAAAACCTGTAAGGAAAAATCAGCTTTTTTGTTTTTTTTGCTGTTCGTAGCGCGCCAGGATCGGTTGCGTGCTGATGCCGTGTAGCAGAATGCTCAGCGCAACCACTGACAGCGTGAGATCCGTGCACAGCGTCGCCACCGAATCCGTCAGCCCATGGTTCAGCGCATAAAACAGATAAAACAGACTGCCGATCCCGCGGATGCCAAACCAGCCGATCAACAATCGTTGGCTGCCTTCAAGCAACGATCCCCAGGGCATCAAAGCCACACAGGCCGGACGGATCACACAAAACAACACGGCACCGACCAGTAACGCCCGCCAGTCCCAATGGGCGATCAACACGACGCCGAGCAGAGTCACCAAAAACACTTCCATGGCCCGTTCGACCAGACCGCCAAACGAAAGCATGTCGCCCATCATGATGCCGGCAGCCACCTGGCTGCTTTCCAGCCGCTCGGTATCGCCATGCACCGCGTACTGCGGCTCGATGTTCTGGTGGCCCACCACCGGTTGCACCAGATGCTCGGCGGGCGGCTGACCGGCACCGGTGGATTTCACTTCGATCTGGCGCAGGCCCAAGCCCGCTGCGAACACCGACAGAAAGCCGTAACCGCCGATGGCTTCCGCCACCACGTAGGCGAGGGCGATCAGCGCTAGCGCGAGGTAATCGTTGGGGCTTAAGGTGCTGTCGTCATTACGGATGCGCAGCGACAACGTGACGCGTCCGATACCGCGCCCCATCCAGTAACCGGTCAAGAGTCCCGCGGGCACGGCCCACAGCACATTGCGCAAGACCCAACCCTGCCACTCGGCGGAGGTACCTTCGCCATGGATCAACAGCAGTCCGAGAATCACAAACGGGAACGCGATCCCGTCATTCAAACCCGCCTCACCGGACAGGCCGTAGCGCACGCTGTCGACGTCCCGCGCATCGTTGACCTGCACCAGCGCCGCCAGCACTGGGTCGGTCGGCGCCAGGATCGCGCCAATCAGCAGCGACGGCCCCCACGGCAATTGCAACGCCCAATGCAACAGCAGACAAACCCCGATGATGGTCACCACCATTACCGGCCCGGCCAGTCCAAAAGCGATTCGCCAACGCTTGTCACGCAGCGGCAATCGCAATTTCAACCCGCAGACAAACAGCGAAAAGAGCACCGCAACTTCCGTCAGGTGCTCCATCCACAGCGAGGTTTCTTCCAAAGGCAGTTTCAGCAGGCCCAAGCCACTGGGGCCGATGCCGATGCCCAGCAGCAAACACACCGCTGACGTCGTGACCGGCATCCAGCGCAGGTACGACGAGGTCAGTGCCAGGGTCAACAACACGGCGCCGAGCACCGCGACCCACACGATAAAACTCATGTTGTGCCGCCTCCGAATGTTCCATATGACGGCAATCGCACCGCATTCTTTTGGTAGCTGCCATATCACTGTAGGAGCTGCCGCAGGCTGCGATCTTTTGATCTTGAAAAACACAAGCAAAAGATCGCAGCCTGCGGCAGCTCCTACAGTGACGCAAGGCCACAGGGTTTCAGAGCATCGGTTTGCCGCCGGTGACGCCGTAGCGCTGACCGGTGATGTAACTGGCTTCATCCGAGGCCAGCAGCACATAAATTGGCGCCACTTCGACCGGTTGGCCTGGGCGGCCAAGCGGGGTTTGCGCACCAAAGTTCTGCACTTCTGCGTCGGGCATGGTCGAGACAATCAGCGGCGTCCAGATCGGCCCCGGCGCCACGCAGTTCACGCGAATTTCCTGCGGCCCGAGCATCTGCGCCAGACCGCCGGTGAAATTGGCAATCGCGCCTTTGGTGGTGGCATAGGCGAGCAGGCTGGGTTTGGGCATGTCCGAGTTGATCGAGCTGGTATTGATGATCGACGAGCCGGCGCGCATGTGTTTGAGCGCCGCCTGGCACAACCGGAAAATCGCCGTGATATTCACGTCAAAGGTCATCACCCATTCTTCGTCGGGGATTTCCTCGAAGGTTTCGTGGGTCATCTGAAACGCAGCGTTGTTGACCAACACATCGATGCGGCCGAAGCTTTCGACGGTTTTATCGACCAAGGCCTGGCAATGGGATTTCTGCGCGATATCGCCCGGCAGCAAGAGGCACTGGCGCCCGGCCTGTTCGACCCAGCGTGCGGTTTCCTTGGCGTCTTCGTGTTCGTTCAGATAAGCGACAGCAACGTCTGCGCCTTCACGGGCAAAGGCAATCGCCACGGCGCGACCGATGCCGCTGTCGGCGCCAGTGATCAGGGCAATTTTGCCGGCCAGGCGTCCAGAGCCGACGTAGCTTTGTTCGCCACAATCGGGATAAGGCTGCATTTTGCTTTGCGAACCGGGGACGGCTTGGGCTTGTTTGGCAAAGGGAGGTTTTGGATAGTCGGTCATCGCGGGTCTCCGAGGTCTCATGGCAGGTATGGGTGGTTGACCCGGGGTGTTTGCCGTGAGTTCGATCGGATTTCCATACCCCCCCCTGTAGGAGCTGCCGCAGGCTGCGATCTTTTGATCTGGTTTTTTAAGATCAAGATCAAAAGATCGCAGCCTGCGGCAGCTCCTACAGGGGAATGGTGTCAGCGGTTAGCCAAAGCACGCTCCATCCGCGCAATGCCTTCTTCCAGCATCGAGCGTGGGCAGCCGAAATTCAGGCGTACGAACTGTTGGTGCTGATCGCCGAAATCCAGACCGGCGCTGAGGCCAACCTTGCCTTGCTCAAGGAAGAACTGCTGCGGGTTGGCCAGATCCAGCGCCGAACAATCCAGCCACGCCAGATAAGTCCCTTGCGGCACATTAATCGTCACGCCCGGCAAACGGCTGCGCACCGCATCTACCAGATAATCACGGTTGGCCTGCAGATAGGTTTTCAGCTCGGCCAGCCACGGCGCGCCTTCGCTGTACGCCACGCGGGTCGCTTCCATGCCCAGCGGGTTGACGCTGTCGACCATGCCGCAGCGGGCGTGGTTGACGCGTTCGCGCAGGGCAGCGTCCTGAACGATCATGAACGAGGTCTTCAGGCCGGCGATGTTGTAAGCCTTGCTCGCAGACATCAGGGTGATGGTGCGCCGGGCAATTTCCGGGCTCAGCGAGGCGGTCGGAATGTGTACGCGGCCGTCGAAGCACAGTTCGGCGTGAATCTCATCGGAGATGATCCACGCGTCCTGCGCCACGCAAATATCGGCCACGGCTTGCAGCTCTTCGCGTCCGAAGACTTTGCCCAGTGGGTTGTGCGGGTTGCTCAGCAATAGAGCGCCACCACCGTTTAGCGAATCACGCAATACGTCCAACGGCGTCAAGTAGGTGCCGTCTGCCTGCGCATTGAATTCCAGCTCGACCTTGTTCAAACCCCAATGCCCCGGCGCATGGCGCAGCGGCGGGTAGTTCGGCACTTGCACCACAACGTTTTGCTGCGGCTGCACCAGCGCTTTCAACGCCATGTTGAAACCGGATTCAACGCCCGGCAGGAAGATCAGCTCTTGCGGTTTGACCTTCCAGGCGAATTTGGCCCAGAGGTCGGCGACGATGGCTTCGCGCAGGCTGTCCTGAGTAACGCTGTAACCCACCAGCGGGTGCAACAAGCGCTGTTGCAGCGCCTCGATGACTACCGGCGGCGCGGCGAAATCCATGTCAGCAACCCACATCGGCAACACGTCGGCCGGGTAGCGGCTCCACTTGGTGCTGCCGGTGTTGTGGCGGTCGAATAGCTGATCAAAATCGAAAGTCATGCGCGGTCTCGTGAAGGCGGGTTGTTCATGGGCGCCATGATAAACCCTCAACCCCTGTAGGAGCTGCCGAAGGCTGCGATCTTTTGATCTTGTTTTTTACAAGCAAAGTCAAAAGATCGCAGCCTTCGGCAGCTCCTACAAAGGCTCTGCAGCCTCCGACGGTCGGTTTTCACACAGAACGTGTGGTCTTTGTCTACAGTGAAAAGGTCGGCAGACGTTTGCCGCAACCGTGTTTGTCCAGATAAAACCCGGCACAAGTACCGGGTTCCACCTGATCAGGAGTGCACGATGGATCTCAGCCGTCGTCAGTTCTTCAAGGTCGCCGGTATCGGCCTTGCAGGCTCGAGCCTGGGCGCGTTGGGCATGGCCCCGACGCTGGCCTTTGCCGAGCAGGTGCGCCACTTCAAGCTTGCCCACACCCATGAAACCCGCAACACCTGCCCGTATTGCTCGGTCGGCTGCGGTTTGATCATGTACAGCCAGGGCGATGCTGCGAAGAACGTTGCGCAAAACATCATTCACATCGAGGGCGACGCCGACCACCCGGTCAACCGCGGCACCCTCTGCCCGAAAGGCGCAGGCCTCCTCGACTTCATTCACAGCCCCGGCCGTTTGCTCTACCCGCAAACGCGCAAACCGGGCAGCAGTGAATGGACGCGGATCAGTTGGGACGAAGCGCTCGATCGCATTGTCGACCTGATGAAGACCGACCGCGACGCCAACTTCATCGAACAAAATGCCAACGGGCAAACGGTGAATCGCTGGCTGAGCACCGGTTTTCTTGCGGCGTCGGCGGCGTCCAACGAAGCCGGTTACATCACCCAAAAGGTGATTCGCAGTCTCGGCATGCTGGGGTTTGATAACCAGGCGCGTGTCTGACACGGCCCGACGGTGGCAAGTCTTGCCCCGACGTACGGCCGTGGTGCCATGACCAATACCTGGACTGATATCGCCAACGCGAATTTGATCCTGGTGATGGGTGGCAACGCAGCAGAAGCGCATCCGTGCGGCTTCAAATGGGTGACCGAGGCCAAGGCGCACAACGCTGCGCGGCTGATTGTGGTTGATCCGCGTTTTACCCGCACCGCTTCGGTGGCCGACTATTACGCGCCGATCCGCACCGGCACCGACATCGCCTTCATGGGCGGGCTGATCAATTACCTGCTGACCGAGGACAAAATCCAGCACGAGTACGTGCGCAATTACACCGACGTCTCGTTCATCGTCAAAGAAGGCTATGGCTTCGAAGACGGTATCTTCAGCGGCTACGACGTCGCCAAGCGCAGCTACACCGACAAGTCCGGTTGGGGCTACGAGATGGGCGACGATGGCTTTGCCAAAGTCGACCCGACGCTGCAACACCCGCGCTGCGTCTATCAATTGATGAAGGTGCATTACAGCCGCTACAACATCGACCTCGCCAGCCAGATCTGTGGCATGCCGGTCGACGCCATGCAGAAAATCTGGGACGAAATCGCCACCTGCTCGATTCCGGGCAAGACCATGACGATTCTCTACGCCCTCGGCTGGACGCAGCACTCTATCGGCGCGCAGATCATCCGCAGCGCGGCGATGGTGCAACTGCTGCTGGGCAACGTCGGCATGCCCGGCGGCGGCGTCAACGCCTTGCGCGGGCACTCGAACATCCAGGGCCTGACCGACCTTGGCTTGCTCTCCAATGCACTGCCGGGCTATCTGACATTGGCCAGCGACAGCGAGCAGGACTACGGTCAGTTCATCCATAAACGCACGCAAGTTCCGCTGCGCCCGGGGCAATTGTCCTACTGGCAGAACTACAGCAAATTCCACGTCAGCCTGATGAAGTCGTGGTACGGCGCCAACGCCACTGCCGAAAACAATTGGTGCTACGACCATTTGCCGAAACTCGACATCCCCAACTACGACGTCTTGAAAATGTTCGACCTGATGAGCCAGGGCAAGGTCAACGGCTACTTCTGCCAGGGCTTCAATCCGATCGCCGCGCTGCCGGACAAAAACCGCGTGATGGGCGCACTGGCGAAATTGAAATGGCTGGTGGTGATGGATCCGCTGGCCACCGAGACGTCGGAGTTCTGGCACAACGTAGGGCCGTACAACGATGTGAAAAGCGCGGAGATCCAGACCGAAGTCATTCGCCTGCCGACCACCTGTTTTGCTGAAGAGGACGGCTCGCTGGTCAACAGCAGCCGCTGGTTGCAATGGCACTGGAAAGGCGCTGATGGCCCGGGCGAAGCGCAGACCGACATTCGCATCATGGCCGAACTGTTCCTGCGCCTGCGCAAGCGTTATCAGGCCGAGGGCGGCAAATTCCCTGATCCGCTGTTGAAATTGACGTGGCCGTACAAGATCCCCGACGAGCCTTCGCCGGAAGAACTGGCCAAGGAAATCAACGGCAGCGCCGTGGCTGACTTCACCGATGCCACAGGCGTGGCGGTCAAGGCTGGCTCGCAACTGGCCGGGTTCGGCTTGCTCAAGGATGACGGCAGCACCGCGTCCGGCTGCTGGATTTTCGCCGGTAGCTGGACCGAGGCCGGCAATCAGATGGCGCGGCGCGACAACGCCGATCCGTATGGCATGCACCAGCATTTGGGCTGGGCGTGGGCGTGGCCGGCGAATCGGCGGATTCTCTACAACCGCGCTTCGGCAGATGTTTCCGGTAAACCGTGGGATCCGAAAAAACGTCTGGTCTGGTGGAACGGCAAAGCCTGGGGCGGCACCGACGTGCCGGACTACAAGGCCGACGTGCCACCAGAAGCCGGGATGAACCCGTTCATCATGAACCCCGAAGGCGTGGCGCGATTCTTCGCCGTCGACAAGATGAACGAAGGGCCATTCCCCGAGCACTATGAGCCGTTCGAAACGCCAATCGGCATCAACCCGCTGCATCCGCAAAACAAGAAAGCCACCAGCAACCCGGCGGCGCGGATCTTCGATTCGGTCTGGGAAACCCTCGGCGAGGCCAAGGACTTCCCGTACGCCGGCACCAGTTACCGGTTGACCGAGCATTTCCACTTCTGGAGCAAGCACTGCAAGTTGAACGCGATTGCTCAACCCGAGCAGTTCGTGGAAATCGGCGAAGTGTTGGCGAAAGAGAAGGGCATTGCTGCCGGCGATCGCGTGCGGGTCAGTTGCAAACGCGGCTTTATCGAAGCGGTGGCGGTGGTGACGAAGAGGATCCGGCCGCTGCAGGTCAACGGCCAGGTCGTGCATCAGATCGGCATCCCGCTGCACTGGGGTTTCACCGGCCTGACGCGTCACGGTTACCTGACCAACACCCTGGTGCCGTTCCTCGGCGATGGCAACACACAGACCCCGGAATCCAAGTCATTCCTGGTCAACGTGGAGAAGCTCTGATGGAGAATCTTTAAATGGCCAGCCAAGACCTCATTGCCCGCTCGGCCACCACCACGGTGCCGCCGTCGGTGCGGAATCAGGAGGCGGTGGCGAAGCTGATCGACACCACCAAGTGCATCGGCTGCAAGGCCTGCCAGGTTGCCTGCTCGGAATGGAACGAGCTGCGCGACGAGGTCGGCCACAACCACGGCACCTACGACAACCCGCAGGATCTGAGCGCGGAAACCTGGACGTTGATGCGCTTCACCGAACACGAAACCGATGCCGGCAACCTCGAATGGCTGATCCGCAAGGACGGCTGCATGCACTGCGCCGAGCCCGGTTGTCTGGCGGCGTGCCCGAGCCCCGGCGCGATCATCAAGCACGCTAACGGTATCGTCGATTTCGATCAGGATCACTGCATCGGCTGCGGTTATTGCATCACTGGTTGCCCGTTCAACATTCCGCGCATTTCGCAGAAAGATCACAAGGCTTACAAGTGCACCTTGTGTTCGGATCGGGTCGCAGTCGGGCTGGAACCGGCCTGCGTAAAAACCTGCCCGACCGGGGCCATCGTCTTCGGCACCAAAGAAGACATGAAGGAACACGCCGCCGAACGCATCGTTGACCTGAAAAGCCGTGGCTTCGAGAACGCCGGTCTGTATGACCCGGCAGGCGTTGGCGGCACGCATGTGATGTACGTGTTGCATCACGCCGACACGCCAACGATCTACGCCAACCTGCCGCAGGATCCGGCAATCAGTCCGTTGGTGGGTCTGTGGAAAGGCATCAGCAAACCTCTGGGTCTGCTGGCCATGGGCGCGGCGGTGTTGGCCGGGTTCTTCCATTACGTGCGCATCGGCCCGAACCGCGTCGAAGAAGATGAACATCCAACACCGCCCGACACTTCGGTGCACGTCGTCGACCCGGCGGTGCACACGTTCGATCCACGCGGGGAGGAGCGGCCATGAGCAACAAGACGATCCTGCGTTACACCGCCAACCAGCGCACCAATCACTGGCTGGTGGCGATCCTGTTTTTCATGGCCGGACTGTCCGGACTGGCGTTGTTTCATCCGTCGCTGTTCTGGCTGAGCAACCTGTTTGGCGGCGGGCCATGGACGCGGATTTTGCATCCGTTTATGGGTGTGGCGATGTTCGTGCTGTTCCTCGGTCTGGTGTTCCGTTTCTGGCGCGCGAACTTCTTTATCGACAACGACTGGAAGTGGATGCGCCGCATTGATCGGGTGCTGGTCAACGATGAAGAAAGCGTACCGCCGGTGGGCAAATACAACGCCGGGCAAAAGCTGCTGTTCTGGACTTTACTGCTGTGCATGCTCGGGTTGCTGTTCACCGGGCTGGTGATCTGGCGCGCGTATTTCAGTGCGTTTTTCGGCATCACCGTGATCCGCTGGGCGATGCTTCTGCACGCGCTCGCCGGGTTCGTGCTGGTACTGAGCATCATCATTCACATCTACGCCGGGCTGTGGATCAAGGGTTCAGTGGACGCGATGATGCACGGCTGGGTCAGCCGCGCCTGGGCGAAGAAACACCATGAACTGTGGTATCGCGACATCACCCGCGACGAACGTCAGCCGGACGTGCCGGAGCGACCGATCACCAAAAAGGGCTGACTTTTGCCAACCATTCTTGAACCTGGGGAAATCGAAGCGGCGGCCAGTTCGCCGCCGTTTCTGCACCTGCCGCCGCACAATCTGTTTTCCCTGCGCGCTGATCGCCTCGAGCAGTTGGCCGAGGGGCATCCGTTGGCTGAGTATTTGCGCTTGATCGCCGGTTTATGCCGGGTTCAGCAGCAGGTGTTCGATGATCCGCCGCTGACCGCGCCGTTTGATCAGCAACGGATCGAGGCGTGTCAGCAGCATGGTTTGCCGCCGTTCGCGGCGGATACGTTGGTGCGCGAGGAGGGTTGGCAGGCTTATCTCGAGGCTTTGTTGCAACGTTATCAGCCGGGTGAACAGCCTGCTGTTGTCGAGGCGGTCGACACCTTGCGCGGCGCCAGTTCCGGCCAGTTGCGCGCGTGGGCGGTGGCGCTGGTCAGCGGCCAGTATTCGATGGTGGCGGCGCAATTGGTGCCGTTTCTCGGGGCGGCGCTGCAAGCGGCGTGGAGCCATTGGCTGCTCACTGCACCGGATCTGAAATTGAAACCCGGCGATAGCCTCAGCCAGTGCCCGGCCTGCGGTTCGCCGGCGATGGCGGGGGTGATCCGTCATCGTGGCAAGCACAACGGTTTGCGCTATCTGGTCTGCTCGCTGTGTGCCTGCGAATGGCATGTGGTGCGGGTCAAGTGCGTGTATTGCGAATCAAGTAAGGGCCTGGATTATTTCAGCCTTGAGGATGATCGCCACGCGGCGAATCAGGCGCCGTTGCGGGCTGAGGTCTGTCCGGGGTGTAACAGTTATCTGAAACTGGTTTATCTGGAAAACGATGCTGACGCCGAGGCGCTGTCGGCGGATCTCTCCAGTTTGTTGCTGGACATGCGACTGGCACAGGACGGTTATCAGCGTCTGGCGCCGAATCTGTTGCTGGCACCGGGAGACGAATGATCTGAGCGTCTACACTCTGGCGCAGTGATCTGTCTCCAGGAGTGGCTGATGTCCCTGCGGTTACCTTCCATTGATGGTTTGTTGCGTCACCCGGCTTGCGCTCCTTTGGCCGAGCGTTATGGGCGTGAGTCGTTGCTGAACAGCTTGCGCCAACTGCTTGATGAACTGCGTCCCGGCGTCTTGAATGGGCAATTGTCGGCGGTTGAAATCAGCCTCGAAGTGCTCGCCGGTCGCGTCGGCGAACGCTTGGCGCAGCAACAACGCAGTAACGTGCGCCGGGTGTTCAACCTCACTGGTACGGTGTTGCACACCAATCTGGGCCGCGCGCTGTTACCGGACGAAGCCATTGAAGCCGTGCAAATGGCCGCGCGTTATCCGCTCAATCTCGAATTCGATCTGGCCAGCGGCAAGCGCGGTGATCGCGATGATTTGATCGAAGGCCTGATCCGCGAACTGACCGGCGCCGAAGCCGTCACCGTGGTCAATAACAACGCTGCGGCGGTGCTGCTGACGCTCAACAGTCTGGGCGCGCGCAAGGAAGGCATCATCTCGCGCGGTGAGCTGATCGAGATCGGCGGCGCCTTTCGCATCCCCGACATCATGGCCCGCGCCGGCGTGCGTCTGCACGAAGTCGGCACCACTAATCGCACCCATGCGCGCGACTACGAAGCAGCGATCAGCCCACGCAGCGGTTTGATCATGCGCGTGCATGCGAGCAATTACGCCATCGAAGGGTTTACCGCGCGGGTGCCCACCGCTGAGCTGGCCGAGTTGGCGCATCGGCATGCTTTGCCGTTGCTGGAGGATCTGGGCAGCGGCAGTTTGCTCGATTTGACGCGCTGGGGTTTGCCGGCCGAGCCGACGGTGCGTCAGGCGCTGCTCGATGGCGCGGACATCGTCACCTTCAGCGGCGACAAATTGCTCGGGGGGCCGCAGGCCGGTTTGATCGTCGGGCGCAAAGAGCTGATCGCGAAGATCAAGAAGAACCCGCTGAAACGCGCGTTGCGTGTCAACAAGTTGACCTTGGCCGCGTTGGAAGCGGTGCTGGGTTTGTATCGCGATCCGGATCGACTGGCCGAGCGTCTGCCGAGCTTGCGACTGCTGACTCGACCGCAGGCGGACATCTTTGCGCAGGCCTCGCGCTTGCAACCGGCGCTGGCTGAAGTGCTGGGCGAGGGTTGGCAGGTCAGTGCGGTTGAGGCCTTGGGCATGATCGGCAGCGGCAGCCAACCGGTGGCGCGTTTACCGAGTGCGGCGTTGTGTCTGCGCCCGCACGTTTCCAAGCGACTGCGCGGGCGTTGCTTGTTGAATCTTGAAGCGGCACTGCGCGCGTTGCCGATCCCGGTGCTCGGACGTATCGACGACGATGCGCTGTGGCTGGATCTGCGCCAACTCGACGATGAACCGGCGTGGCTGGCGCAGCTGCCGCAGTTGCAGGTCAATCCGTGATTGTCGGCACAGCGGGGCATATCGACCACGGCAAGACATCGCTGCTGCAAGCGCTGACCGGACAAAGCGGTGATCGTCGTCCGCAGGAACGCGAACGCGGGATGACCATTGACCTTGGTTATCTGTATGCCGAACTCGAACCGGGCGCGGGCCTGACTGGATTTATCGATGTGCCGGGGCACGAAAAATTCACCCATAACATGCTCGCCGGGGCGCAAGGCATAGATCTGGTGTTGCTGGTGGTTGCGGCGGATGACGGCGTGATGCCGCAAACCTGTGAACATCTGGCGATCGTCGAACTGCTCGGCATTCCGCGCGCGTTGGTGGCGATCACCAAGTGCGACCGGGTCGAGGCGGGCAGGGTGGAAGAAGTGCAGCGTCAGGTGCTCGATCTGCTGGAGGCCGGGCCGTTTGCCGAGGCGCCGGTTGTGATTGTCTCGAGCGTGAGCGGGCAGGGCGTTGATGAACTGCGCGAACTGTTGCTGCAAACGCAACGTGAAGTGCTGGAACGCAGTCGTGAGGGTGGTTTTCGATTGGCCATTGATCGGGCGTTCAGCGTCGCCGGTGCGGGGATTGTGGTGACGGGCACGGCGCTGTCGGGCGAGGTCTCTGTCGGCGACAAACTCACGCTTGGGCCGTCCGGGAAACCGGTGAAGGTGCGCGGGTTGCACGCGCAGAATCAGGCGGCTGAGCAAGCCTTCGCCGGGCAACGGGTGGCGCTGAATCTGAGCGGCGAACGCCTGGAATTGGCGCAGATCCATCGCGGGCAATGGCTGCTGCCGGAGTGGTTGCATGCTCCGACTCAGCGCGTGGATATCGAATTTCAATTGCTGCCGGGCGAACGGACTTTCGAGCATTTTCATCCGGTGCATGTGCATCTCGGCACGCAGGACGTGATCGCGCGGGTGGCGCTGCTTGAAGGGTCGCGCCTGAGTGCTGGCGAGCGGATGTTCGCGCAACTGCTGATCAACGCGCCGGTGCATGCGGTCAAGGGCGATCGGCTGATCCTGCGTGATTCCAGCGCTCAGCGCACTCTTGGTGGCGGGCGTGTGCTGGATCCGTTTGCCCCGGCCCGACAGCGCCGCAGTCCTGAGCGTTTGGCGCAGTTGCAGGCGTTGGCTGCCAGCGAAAGTTTTGAGCAGGTGTTGCCAGCGTTGCTTGATCACAGCGCCGGCGGCCTCGGCCCGCAACGGCTGGAACGTCAGTTCAATCGACCGCGCGCAAGCTGGTCTTTGCCTGAGAATGTGCGCCTGATCGAGACGCGCCAGGGCCCGGTGCTATTCAACGTGCAGCGCTGGGGGCAGCTGAAATTCACCCTGCTGGAGCAATTGGCGAAGTTTCATGAACTGGAGCCCGATCAGATGGGCCCGGATCGTGATCGCCTGAGACGCTTCAGTGCGCTGCCGCTGGAACGTTCGACGTTTGCCAGTTTGCTCGACGAATTGCGCGACGCCGGCGCGATCACCGCCAGCGGCCCGTGGCTGCATCTACCGGATCATCAGGTGCGCCTGAATGCCGAGGACGAAATCCTCTGGCAGCGACTGCAACCGCTGTTTGAAAACGGCGGCTTCGATCCGCCGTGGGTGCGCGACGTGGCGAAGATGCTTGGCGAGGATGATGCCGTGGTGCGTTTGCTGTTGCGCAAACTGGCGCGGCTGGGGTTGATGCATCAAGTGGTGCGCGACTTGTTCCTCAGCGATAGCCAACTGCGCAGGATGGCGGCGATCCTCCTGCAACTGGCCAAGGAAAATCCGCAGATCCAGGTGACAACCTTCCGCGATGCGCTAGGCTTGGGACGCAAACGCTGTATTCAGTTCCTCGAATACTTCGACCGTCTCGGCCTGACCCGGCGCAGCGGCGAAGCACGGCAAATCCGCTACGACAACGCACTGGCCAACACCAGCGCGCACTGAGTTCAAGGAAGGCAATCGCGCCCGGTGGCGCGGCCGGGCTTCAAACCCGGTTGGGGACGGCATCCGTTCCCGGGCAGGTTCGACTCCGGCTGCCTTCCGCCAATTAGCAGAATCAAAAGATCGCAGCCTTCGGCAGCTCCTACAAAAGCCTGCGATCTTTTGATGTTCAAAGTTTGCGTTGCGCATCCATCCGATCATGCAGGATTCGAATGATCGCAATGCCATAGGCCGTAACGCGAAAGTAGATCATGTGCCGTTCTACGCTGCAGCGCCGATAACCAACACGGATGGCATCGCAGGCAGGTGCTGTTTTGGGACGCTCAGTCAATTGAGCAAATGCAGTGGTGAGAATATCGATGTAACGATTTGCCTGATCCAAGCCCCATTGTTGCGCGGTATAACTCCAGATCGCCTCGAGGTCGCCCTCGGCAGCAGGTGTCAGGCGATATTCAGCCATGCGTAGTCAGCATTCTCTGTTTGAATGCCTCTGGATCGAAGGGGCGTGGTTTGCCGCTGGACTCACCTTCGCGAAGCGCTGCACGAATCGTTTCAAGTTCAGCAGTGCGTTCTTGTTCACGTCGGATCAGATCGCGAATGTATTCGCTGTCGTTGGTGTAATGGCCGGCGTCGATTTGAGCTTTGATCCAGTTATCTTGTTGGTCAGTCACGGTGATGGTTTTTCGAACGGTTCCCATGATCGGGCCTCCAGTGAAAGGGTCGATAGCGCGGAATTTATCATACTATTGGTGCGATAAGGTGCTCTCTTGTAGGAGCGGGCTTGCTCGCGAAAGCGGTGGGTCAGTCAACATTGCGGGCGACTGATGCGCCGCTTTCGCGAGCAAGCCCGCTCCTACAGTTTTGATTGTGTTTCGGGCAGGGTGATTTGTTCTGTCAGAAGGCGAGCGGGTATTGGATGACGAGGTAGAGGCGGTCGATGTCGTCGCCGGCCTGGGCTTCGTTGGCGCGGTGGGAGACATGGGAAAGTTGTACTGAGAGGTCTTTTGCCGCGCCGGACTGGACGATGTATTTCATGTCGATGTCGCGCTCCCAGTGTTTGCCGCCATCACCTTGTTGCAGTTGATACGCGCCGCCAATCGGGGCGTGGGTGCCGTCGATGTGGTCGCCGGTGACGTAGCGGGTCATGAAGGTCAGGCCGGGGATGCCGAAGGCGCCGAGGTCGAGGTCGTAGCGTGCTTGCCAGGAGCGTTCGTGGGCGCCGTTGAAGTCGGCGTATTTGATCGAGTTGGCGAGGTAGATCGAGTCACCGCCGACAAAATCGAACGGTGTGTCGCCATTGACTCGCTGCCAGCCGAGCATTACTGCGTGCGGGCCGAAGGCGTATTTGCCGGAAAGGCTGAACGCAGTGTTGTCGATCGCGCCGGCCAGCGCCTGGCCGGTATCGCGGGTGTGGTAGAGGTTGGCGTCGAGCAGCAGGCCGGATTGCTTGAAGTGCAGATTGCCGTAGTACTGGCGCCAGGTGTCGCTCAGGTCGGAGGCGTAGAGCGCGCCGCCGAGTGGGCTGTCCGCGAACAGATCGGCGCCGATAAAACTGATGCCGCCGGCTTCGGTATTGGCGCCGTAGCCGTAAAAATCGCCTTTGCCCGATGAGCTGTCCTGATTCTTGAACGCGGTGAAATGACCGGCGACTAGATTCAGGTTGTCGATCTCTTGGCTGTTGAGCAGGAAACCCGTGGCGTATTCCGGTTGCAGGCGTTTGTCGGAGGTGTCGAAGACCGGCGTTTCTACGGTCATTTCGCCGAACGCCAGAGTGGTGCTTGAGGTTTTCAGCTTGAGTGCACCGCCGGCACTGGAGTAGTTGTTTTCGCTGCGGCCGTCACTGTCGACCGGCAGCAAACCCGTGCCGGAATGGCCCTTGCCGCCATCGAGTTTAAACCCGGAAAAGGCGTGGGCGTCTATGCCAAAGCCAAGTGTTCCTTCAGTGAAACCTGATGAGAAGGTTCCGATAAAACCCTGCGCCCATTCCTGTTTATAGTTTTTGCCGCTAGGTGAGGGGGATCGGTAGTCGTTGCTCAGGTAGAAATTGCGCAGAAGGATTTCGGTTTTCGCGTCGTCAAAGAAATCGCTGGCGGCGCCGGTTCCGGACAGACCACAGAGCAGGGCTAGCAGGGTGAGACGCGAGGGTGCGCGATCGATCATGGTCGGAGGCCAGCAGCAATTGAAGTGGCACCGATGATCGCGGGATTTCAGAGCAGGCGATTGAGCCAATGTGCTGACTTGATGGGCCATTGTAGGAGCTGCGGCACGCTGCGATCTTTTGATCTTGATTACAAAAAACCAAGGATTAAAAGATCGCAGCGTTCCGCAGCTCCTACAGGGATGGTGTTACGACAATGGCGGGGTGCGGGGCGGGATCTGGCGTTTGCTGCCGGTCGATTCGAATGCGGCGGCCAGGCGCAGCAGGCTCGAATCGTCGTAAGCGCGACCGGCGAAGGTCAGGCCGACCGGCATACCGATGTCGGCCATTACGCCCATCGGCACGGTGACGGTCGGTACACCGAGGTGACGGATCGCGAGGTTGCCGTTGGCCACCCAGATGCCGTTGCTCCAGGCGATGTCCGCCGATGCCGGGTTAACGTCGGCATCCGCCGGGCCCACATCGGCCACCGTCGGGAACAGCACGGCGTCGAGACCGAGCTTATCCATCCACTCTTCCAGATCGATGCGACGCGTCTCTTCTAGCCCACGCAAGCCATCGGGCACGGTGCTGATTTCATTCCACGGCGTGATCCCGCGTTCAGCCATGCGCACGTATTCGTCCATGCCGGCGACCAGATCGCCCTCACGGTTGGGCAGGGTGCCCGGCTCGTGCGGGAAGATTTTCATCCCGTCGACGTCAACCAGACGATTGAGCTTCGGATCGCCGTTGGCTTGCAGGAAGTCGTCGAACGCCCAAGCGGTCAGATCCCACAGCTCATGGTGAAGAAACTCTTTCGAGACCAGACCACGGGTGAACACGGTCGGCGCGCCGGGGCGATCGCCTTCGCAGTTGGAGACCAGCGGGAAGTCGGTTTCGATGACTTCAGCGCCCGCCGCTTCGAGTGCCTGACGTGCCTGTTTCCACAGATCAATCACCGATTCGCGGGTGTTGATGCGCTGGCCGGTCGGGCCACCGATGCCCGGTGCTTCGCTGGTGCCAGCCTCAGGATCGGCATTGATGAACATGCGTGGTACGGCGAAACGCTTGCCGGCCAGCGCTTTGGAATCTGCTGCCAGATCAGCATAAGCAGCAGGGCGCACGGAGCTGACGCTCGGGATCGGCACCCACGGTTGCAGACGCCAGAGATCGCCACGGGTGTCCGGGTCTTCGGCGACGACGATGTCGAGCACTTCGAGCAAGTCAGCCATGGTGCGCGCGTACGGCACCACAACGTCCATGGTCGGGGTTAACGGCCAGTTGCCGCGCACCGAAATTACGCCGCGAGACGGCGTATAGGCGCACAGGCCATTATTCGAGGCCGGGCCGCGACCGCTCGACCAGGTTTCTTCGGCCAGACCGAACGCGGCGAAACTGGCAGCGGTGGCAGTCCCGGCGCCGTTGGAGGATCCAGAGGCAAAGGGTGCGGTCAGGTAATCAGCGTTGTACGGGCTCTCGGCGCGGCCATAAACGCCACGCTGCATGCCGCCATTGGCCATCGGCGGCATGTTGGTTTTGCCCAGGCAAATCGCCCCGGCCGCGCGCAGGCGCTCGATGGTGAAGGCGTCGCGGTGGGCGAGCAGATCGGCAAACGCCGGGCTGCCGGACGCGGCGGTCAGGCCTTTGACCAGATAACTGTCTTTGGCGGTGTAGGGGATGCCGTCGAGCGGGCCAAGGGTTTCACCTTTGGCGCGACGGGCATCGGCGGCTTGCGCTTCGTTCAGCGCTTCAGGGTTGCGCACCACCACGGCATTCAGCGCCGTCGGGGTGTCGGCGCCGTCGTAGGCGTCGATGCGCGCGAGGTAGGCTTGCACCAGCTCGACCGAGGTGGTCTGGCCGGATTCCAGCGCAGCGCGCAGTTGCGCAATGGAAACTTCGGTGACTTCGATCATGCGGTCACCGCCGTTGGAATGTGGGTGTTTTTCTTGGAATGGGTGTTCATATCGGTTCTCGTTGCACAGCTTTAAGCGACAAGGTGAAGACTGGCGCCTATTTAACACCAAGCGGCGCACGGAGTAATCGGCGGGATCTAACTTTGTCCGCCAATGGCTACTGGGTAGGCAACTGTAGGAGCTGCGGCACGCTGCGATCTTTTGATTTTGTTTTTCAAGATCAAGATCAAAAGATCGCAGCGTGCCGCAGCTCCTACAGGGGGATTGTGCAGTGACGAAGATCAGAGGACGCCGTACTCCCGCGCCGTGCGATCCACGGCAATCCGGGTCTTGTCGATCAACTCATCCAGCTCCGCCCGGGTCGCTACCAGCGCCGGCGCCATGATCATCCGGCCCAGTGTCGAGCGGATGATCAAGCCTTCTTCAAAACCGATCGTGCGGCAACGCCAGGCCATGTCGTTTTCGTTGGCAAAGCGCTTGCGGCTGGCCTTGTCCTCAGCAAACTGCAACGCGGCCACCAGGCCGACGCCCTGAATCTCGCCGATCAACGGGTGATTACCAAACACCTCGCGCAAGCAATTTTGCAGGTACGGCCCGGTATCAGCCTTCACCTGAGCGACCACGCCTTCATCGCGCAACGCCTTGAGGTTGGCAATCGCCACGGCAGCCGCCACCGGGTGCCCGGAATAAGTCAGGCCGTGGGCGAACACGCCACCTTTCTCAACCAGTGCATCGGCCATACGCCGCGACAGAATCAAACCGCCCATAGGGATGTACCCAGAGGTCAGGCCCTTGGCGATCGACAGGGTGTCGGGCTCGAAACCGAAGGTCTGATGTGCGAACCATTCGCCGGTGCGGCCGAACCCGCCGATCACTTCGTCGGCGCACAGCAACACGTCGTATTTGCGGCAGATGCGCTGGATTTCTGGCCAGTAAGTAGCCGGCGGAATGATCATGCCGCCCGCGCCCTGGAACGGTTCGGCGACGAAAGCGGCGACCTTGTCGGCGCCCAGTTCGAGAATCTTGTCTTCCAGTTGCCGCGCGGCTTGCAGGCCGAACTCTTCCGGGCTGAGATTGCCTTCGTGGGCAAACCAGTACGGCTCGTCGATGTGCGCGACGTCCGGGATGGTGCCGCCCATTTCGTGCATGAACTTCATGCCGCCCAGCGCCGTCGCTGCCAGCGTCGAGCCGTGGTAGCCGTTCCAGCGGCCGATCATGATTTTCTTCTCGGGCTTGCCCATCACTTGCCAGAACTTGCGCACGGTGCGGATCAGCACTTCGTTGGCTTCGGAGCCAGAGTTGGTGTAGATCGCGTGGCTGTAGTGCTTGGGCAGCAGGCTGAAGAGCAGCTCGGACAGTTCGATCACCGCCGGGTGGGTCGTGTGGAAGAACATGTTGTAGTAGGGCAGCTGTTCCAGCTGCGCGGTCGCGGCGGCGGCCAGATCCTTGCGACCGTAGCCGAGGTTGGTGCACCACAGGCCGGACATGCCGTCGAGGTAGCGATTGCCATCGTTGTCCCACAGTGCCAGGCGATCACCGCTGACCATCACCCGTGGGCCTTCTTCGTTGAGGGCCTTTTGGTCGACGAACGCGTGAATGTGGTGCGCGGCATCGGCGGCTTGGTAATCGCTGGTACTGCGGGTCGAATCGAATTCGGCGGACATGGCTGATCTCCAGAGAAAAGGGCGGGTGAGTGCGTTCGTTGCCGCGCTGCACGAGTAAAGTTTTGTCACCTAAAAATATTTTTGTAAAGAAAATATTTGTCGGTGAAAAAATATCGCCGTAGGCTGAGGGTCATTGGCAAGCATCATTAGAGGCAACATGAGCGGACTTCGAGAGCGGCAAAAGGAACAGCGCCGGCAGGTGATTGCCGAGGCGGCGCTGGAGCTGTTCAAGACCAACGGGTTTGCGGCGACGACGCTGGATCAGATCGCGGTGCAGGCCGGGGTGTCGGCGCCGACGGTGGTGAATTATTTCGGCGGCAAGCAGGAGATTTTGTTGGCGTTGCTGAAGCAGCCGGATGAGAAGGCGATGCGTGATTCGCGGGATCGTCTTGATGATGATAGTGATCCGCTGGAGGCGTTGTGTGCGTTTGAGGGGTTGATGACGCATTACCAGTTGGAGGCTATGCCGGCTTCACTGTGGCGGGAGTTGGCGCCGTTTTTGTTTACCGGGGAATTGGCTCGTGCGCTTGATCCTTGGAATGCGGCGGTGATTGAGGAGACCAAGGCGCTGCTCGTGCATTTTCAGGGGGTTGGCAGGATTCGCGACTCGGTTGATATTGATGTGGCGGCGACGGTGTTTAATCAGTATGCGAATGTGGCGTTTATTCGGTTGGCGACTGAGGTGACGCCGGATCGGGAGGCGCATTCTCGGCATATGCGGAGTGTGTTGGGGTTGATGTGTCATGGGATGTTGGTTGGGTGATTGGGGGCATATCCGTTGCTGCGGGTGGGGCTGATTAGGGTTTCGCCCTTACGGCGAGTCACCTTTTCCAAACGCCGAAAAGGTAACCGAAAAGGCTTTGCCCTGACGTTCGGCCCTCGCTGTGGCTCGGGTTCCTTCGCTCCGGGATTTATCCGGGGGGCAGCGCCTACGGTTTGCTTCGCTGCACCTCCTCTCGCTGGGTTTGGCTGCGCCAAACGGTCGCTGCGCTCCCACCCCGGATCAATCCCTACACTCAGCCTGCCGACGGGCCGGTGAGTCAAGATCAAGAGCAGGCGAGCTGGCACTCGGCCTATTGAGTGGTGAAGGGCGGGCGTGCTTGGCTTTGGTTTTTGTGGTGTTTTCGCCCCTCACCCCAGCCCTCTCCCGAGGGAGAGGGAGCCGATTGGTGGGCTTTTCAAAATTTGGGTTCGACTCGGTCTTTCACGTCGGCGTACCTCTCCCAATCCACGCAATCAGTCCCCTCTCCCTCCGGGAGGGAGAGGGGGCCGATTGGTGGGATTTTCAAGATATGCGTTCGACTCGGTCTTTCACGTCGGCGTATCTCTCCCAATCCACGCAATCAGTCCCCTCTCCCTCCGGGAGAGGGCTAGGGTGAGGGGCCTTTGATCTTGATCTGGCTTTTGATCTCAAGCCCCTTCGGCAGGCCGAGCGTAGGTGTCCATCCGGGGATCAGGCGCGTAGCGCCGTGCGGCGAAGCCGCACACATCGAGAGGAGGTGCAGCGAAGCAAACCGTAGGCGATGCCCCCGGATGGACACCGTAGCGAGGGAACACTGAGCCTCAGCGAAGTGCCGTACGCCGGGGCCAAGCCTTTTCGGTTACCTTTTCGGCGTCTGGAAAAGGTGACTCGCTGTAAGAGCGAAACCGCCAGCAGCCATCACCGCAGCAACGGATATGCCCCCAAACCCCAAACCCCAATAACCAAACTAAGACCGATGTGGTAAATGACACACCGCATTCGCGAGCAAGCCCGCTCCCACAAGGGAATCGCATTTCAAATTCTAAGGACGAGGAAGTTATTGAATCATGGATGAATACGCATGGTTGGCGTGGACGCCTGAACATTTGTCGCAACGCCTGCAACACCTCGCGCGCCCATGGTGCGTGGTCGGCGGATGGGCGCTGGATCTGTGGCACGGGCAGCAAACCCGTGAACACAGTGACCTGGAGTTCACAGTTCTGCGTGAGGATTTCCCATTGTTCCGGCAGACGTTATCGGAGCTAAAGTTCTACACCGTCAAAAACGGCGCGTTCGAATGCCTGCCGGAGCATGTTCTTCCCGGCGACGACATTTTTCAGGTATGGGGTTTTGATACCGAGGCCAATGCCTGGCGAGTGGATGTAATGCTTGAGGCGGGGAGTGCGCAGTCGTGGGTCTATAAACGCGATACGTCGATTGTCTATCCACGCGCGGAAATGGTCGCCCTCAGCGCAAGCGGCATCCCATACCTGAGACCCGCCGCCACGCTGCTGTTCAAAGCCAAGAATACCCGCCCCAAAGACCAGGGCGATTTCACCCGCGCATTGCCGAATCTCTCTGGCGAGGATCGGCAATGGCTGGTAGATCATCTACAACGATTGCATCCGCAGCACGAATGGATTGCCAACCTCACTCATTAATCCGCGGATGCTGCTGCACCAGGTTCTTGCGCTTCGCCTCCAGCTCAGCAATCTCGGCATCGATGTCTTCGATTTTCTGCTCAATGTTGTCGTGGTGCTCTTTCAACAGCTCCTTCGCCTCCGCCAGATCCGAAGCCGCCGGGGCCGCGCCGCGCAGGGGTTGGTTGGCGGTTTCTTTCATGGTGACGCCGGTGAACAGGCCGACCACGGCGATGACCATCAGGTAGTAGGCCGGCATGTACAGATCGTTGGTGCTTTCGACCAGCCAGGCGACGATGGTCGGGGTCAAACCGGCGATCAGCACGGAGATATTGAAAGCAGCGGCCAAAGCGCTGTAGCGAATGTGCGTAGGGAACATCGCCGGCAGGGTCGAGGCCATGACGCCGATGAAGAAGTTGAGCAGCACCGCGAGCATCAGCAAACCGGAGAAGATCAGGCCGATCTTGCCGCTGTTGATCAGCATGAACGCCGGAATGGCCAGAATGAACAGGCCGATACTGCCGACGACGATGAAGGGTTTGCGGCCGATCTTGTCGCTGATAAAACCAATCGCCGGTTGCACAAACAGCATGCCGACCATGATCGCGATGATGATCAGCACGCCACGGTTTTCGCTGTAGTGCAGGTTGTGCGACAGGTAGCTCGGCATGTACGTCAGCAACATGTAGTAGGTGACGTTGGTCACGACCACCACGCCGACGCAGGTCATCAGGCTGCGCCAGTACTTGGTGGCGACTTCCTTGAACGAGACTTTCGGGCCATCGGCGAGGCCTTCGCGGTCGCCTTGTTCGAGTTTTTCGACGTGTTGCTGGAATGCCGGTGTTTCTTCCAGTGCGTGGCGCAGGTAGAGGCCGATCATGCCCAGGGGCAGGGCGAGGAAGAACGGCAGGCGCCAGCCCCACGACTCGAATTGGTCTTCGCCGAGTGTCGAGGAAATCAGCACGACGACACCGGCACCGAGAACAAAACCGGCGATGGAGCCAAAGTCCAGCCAACTGCCGAGGAAGCCGCGTTTGCGATCCGGCGCGTATTCGGCGACGAAGATCGAGGCGCCGGTGTATTCACCGCCGACCGAGAAGCCTTGAGCCATTTTCGCCAGTAACAGCAGGATCGGCGCCCAAATGCCGATCGACGCATAAGAGGGAATCAAGCCAATGGCGAAGGTGCTCAGCGACATGATCACGATGGTCGCGGCGAGGACTTTCTGTCGCCCGTACTTATCGCCTAGCCTGCCGAAAAACAGGCCACCCAGAGGACGGATGAGGAAGGGCACGGAGAACGTCGCCAACGCGGCGATCATCTGTGTGCCGGGGTCGGCGCCGGGAAAGAACACTTTGCCGAGGACGTAGGCGACGAAGCCGTACACGCCAAAGTCGAACCATTCCATGGCGTTGCCAAGCGCAGCGGCGGTAATCGCTTTGCGCATTTTTGCGTCGTCGACAATGGTGATGTCTTTCAGTCTGATTGGACTGACGCTTTGTTCATTGGATTTCATGGGCGGTTTCCCTGTACCTGATCTGAATCGGTGCTATCTGTTTGATGGCATTGCGCTTTGGGTTCAGATACATGGCGATACGAAATAATTCAGCGTTCACTGAATTATTTCGTGGCGAGCTTCAAAAGGCAGTGCCGGGCGAACTGAAAGCTCCATGCAAACAGGCTAGTTCATCAACGGCCAATGTCGATCAGAAACGCCAGGTCGCGCCGCCGCCAACGATATGAAGGAGGGCGTTAGGGTAGCTCCCCGACAGCGACTGGCCATTGCGTTTGGTCTGTTCAACGTCCATGTCACCGAGCCATACCAGGGTGTAGTTGAGGTTGATGTCCATGTCTTCGGTCATCTTGTAGCTGACGCCGGTTGCCAGCCGCCAGGCTTCGGCCATCGGGTTGTCGACGGTGCGATCCTTGTCTTTCACCGCCGAGCTGTCGTAGCCCACGCCCATGTTCCAGCGCAGTTTCGGCGTGAGCTGATTTTGCGCACCGAGCGACAGGTGCCAGGTGTCCTGATATTTACGGTTGACCGAACGCGACACATCGCCACCGGCGGTATCCACCGAAACGCCGATGTCGGCAAAATCGCTCCAGTCCTGCCAGTCAACGGAACCCAATAATGTCCATTGCTCGTTCAACTGGTGGGCAACGCTCAAGGTTGCGGTTTGCGGGATGTTCATGTCGATTTCCAGATCGTCGACATTGGCCCGGGAAAACGCGAAATTGAGCAGCGGATTGCGAATGCCGTGCACCGAGGGCGAATCCTTGAATTCCAGTTTGACCTTGCTGGTATACGCCAGGCCCACGGTGGTGCGCGGATCCAGTTGATAACGCAGGCCGAGGTTGATCCCGGTGCCGGTGTCGGTGTCTTTGTATTGCACGTTGCCGTCCTGCTGGAACGGCGTGCCGGGCAGGAGCGCGTTATTGTCGATGGCTATTTTTGTGTAGTAGTAGCCGTAGACCAGCCGCGGGCCGATACCCATCGAGAGGTCATCGGTGATCTTGTAGGCAAAGGTCGGTTGCAATGAGATGCCGATCAGCGTCGATTCCTGAGTGAAATAGCGGCCGGCCCAGTCATCGTCGTACTTCACGCTCAGGCCAAAATTGCCGTACATGCCGAAACCGATACTGGCGCGGTCATTGACCTCATGACTGATGAACAGACTGGTGCCCGGCAGGAAAGGCAGCGGATTGCCGCCCTCGTTGCCGGAAAAGTCATTGTTGCCGTCGCGATCAAACTTGATCCCGCCAAACAGCGCCTGACCGGTCAGACTGACCTGCGTGCCCTTGAGCGCCGCGATCCCCGCCGGGTTGTTCATCATCACGCTTGGGTCGGTGGCCTGCGCCGCCGACCCGGCATTTGCCAGCCCGGCCCCTTCCTGTCCTGCTTCATACAACTGAATGCCACCTGCCAATGCCTGCCCGCTGCAGCCGGCCAGTGCAAGAATCAACAGTGAGTGCGTGGATCTCATCCGTAACTTCCTTATACATAGGGACGTGCATCAGTTTTAGACGGGAATCGGCCCGCGCACCAGTCTCCAGGCGGATGTATCGTCAGTAAGTCAGTCCCTATGTAGTTCACCGCAGAATTGCAGGAGCCGGGTTTGCTCGCGAGGGCATCATTTCATGCACCATCGCCGTCACGGACACAACGCTTTCGCGAGCAAGCTCAATGTTTCAAACGATCGCATCAGCCATCGGGAATACACCGCGCAAGTCCTTACCGCTCGGTTGCTGGTACAGGCTCAGGCCGAACTCGGGCAATACGGCCAGCAGGTAATCGAAAATATCCGCCTGAATGCGCTCGTAGTCCGCCCAAACGGTGGTTTGCGTGAAGCAATAGATCTGCAGCGGCACACCCTGAGCGGTGGATTGCATCTGACGCACCATGCAGGTCATGTTTCGCGCAATCGAAGGATGGCTGTCCAGATAGGCCTGGGCGAAGGCGCGGAAGGTGCCGAGATTGGTCATGCGGCGACGATTGGCCGAGAGCGCCGCGACATTGCCCTGCGCTTCGTTCCAGTGCTTGAGTTCAGGCAGTTTGCGCGCCAGATAGGCGCTCAACAGGCTGACCTGACTCAGGTGATGTTCTTCCTCGTCCGTCAGGAAGCGCACGCCACCGGAATCAATGTGCACGTCACGCATGATCCGTCGGCCACCGGCCTGCTGCATGCCACGCCAGTTCTTGAACGAGTCGGACATCAAGCGCCAGGTCGGAATCGAGACAATGGTCTTGTCGAAATTCTGCACCTTGACCGTGTGCAACGTGATGTCGACCACGTCGCCATCGGCACCCAGTTGCGGCATTTCGATCCAGTCACCCACGCGCAGCATGTCGTTGCTGGTCAACTGCACACTGGCGACAAACGACAACAGGGTGTCCTTGTAGACCAACAGGATCACCGCCGACATCGCGCCAAGCCCCGACAGCAGCAACAGCGGCGAGCGGTTGATCAGAATGGCGACAATGATGATGGCGCCGAGCACGTACAACAGCATTTTCGCCAGTTGCACATAACCCTTGATCGAGCGGGTGCGCGCATGTTCGGTGCGCGCATAGATGACCAGTAGGGTGTCGAGCACGGCGCCGATGGCCATCACCAGCGACAACAGGGTGAAGGCCAGGGCGATGTCACCCAGGATGGTTTGCAGCTTTGGGCTTAACCCCGGAATGATGTTCAAACCGAACTGGACGATCAGCGACGGGATGATTTGCCCGAGGCGCAGAAACACTTTGTTGTTGTGCAGATCGTTGATCCAGCGCATCGACGCCTGACGCCCGAGCAACCGGACGCCTTGCTGGATCAGAAAGCGACCCAGACGCCCCAACAGCAGCGCGACGAACACCAGCACCAGCAATGTCAGCGTGGCGTTCACGTAAGGATGATTGTCCAGCGAGCGCCAGAACTGCTCAACATTGAGCCAAATCTCTGTGAAATTCATCGGTTTGATATTCCTGTACGGCGCAGCCCTTTCCTTGAGTGAGAGAGGGGGCGGCTGAGGGAAAAACGTTGCGAAGGCTGCGATTGGCGGTTGTTTTTCAATCGCGGGAGAAGCGATTCAGCAAGTCCATCAAGGTTACGCAGCAAGCGAATAAGCAACTTGATTTTTTGCGAACAAAAGTTGATGGATCACGAACGTGGCATTGACGGGTCAGGCGCTGCGCAATAAGTTCTGCCGCGCCCGGGCAAGCCTCTGGCCGCTAAATCATGCGTAAAAACGGCTGGGCCCGGCGTTGTGTTCTAGGCTGAGCCAACCGACATCCCGCAATGGGTGCTTCTCAGGAGAACCACGATGGAAGAGAAACCGCTGCTCACGTTCAACAGCTCAAGGGCGTTACTGGACGTGTTGATACGCGCCGGCTTGATCACGGTTCTGGTGCTGTTCTGCTACGACATCTTTCATCCGTTTCTCAACGTGATGCTCTGGTCGCTGATTCTCGCGGTCACCCTCTACCCACTGAACCAGATGCTCGGCGCCAAGCTGGGTGGGCGTGACGGTTGGGCGGCAGTGATTCTGGTGATTCTCGGGCTGGTGATCCTGATGCTGCCGTTAAGCTTGCTGGGTGCCTCGGTGGCGGACTCGGTGCAAACCGGCATCCACGCGGTGGAGAATGGTCAGTTCGAAATTCCGCCGCCACCGGCCAACGTCGAAAACTGGCCACTGATCGGTGCGCCGTTGTATGGCATCTGGCTGCACGCCTCGCAGGATTTGAGTTGGGCCTTTCACCAGGTCGCCCCACATCTGAAAGACTGGAGCAAGGTTGCGCTGCACCAGGTAGCCGGCGTCGGCACCGGCATTGTGGTGTTTATTCTGGCGCTGATCTTTGCCGGGCTAATTATGAAAAACGGCGAGCGCGGTCAGCGGACAGCCGTCGCAATCACCAGTCGTGTCTCCGGGCCGGTGCGCGGGCCGCAGATTGCCGAACTGTGTACCGCGACGATTCGTGCCGTGGCGCAGGGTGTGGTCGGGATTGCGTTCATTCAGATGCTGTTGATCGGTGTGGCGCTGGTGATCATGGGCATTCCGGCAGCCGGCGTGCTGGCGCTACTGGTGTTGCTGCTGGGCATCATGCAATTGCCGGTTCTGCTGATCACGCTGCCGGTGGTGATCTATGCATTCGCTCAGGGCGGTGTCAGTGCCAGCACGATTATTTTTGCGATCTGGATGATCATCGCCGGGCTTTCTGACAACGTCCTCAAACCGATGCTGCTAGGGCGCGGTGTGGCCGTGCCGATGCCGGTGGTGTTGATCGGCGCGCTCGGCGGGATGATCACCAGTGGCATCATCGGCTTGTTCACCGGGCCGGTGATTCTGGCGATCGGCTACGAGCTGTTTATTGGCTGGGTGTATCAACCTGCCGAAGCCGTCACGCCATTGACGCAGACCGTTGAGGAACATTCGCCTTGAGCGCCCACGGTCAGTAGCTGATCCATCACTTTTTTTACGGCTAAGGATGCAGGCAATGTTTCTGTTACGCAGCGGTGCCATCGAGGGCTACAGCGCGCTAGTGACCGAACTGGGTCACAACCCGGTAAGTCTGCTGCTTGACGGCGGCATGGTGGTGGCGCAATTGCGCGAACCGAACAGTTATCTGTCGTATGAAAAAACCGCAGACCTGCTGGATGACACCGCACGTCATTGTCAGGAACCGCTGTTCGGTTTGCGGCTGGCATCAAGACAGAATCTGCTCGCCATTGGCGACGTGGCCCTGTCCGGCAGCCGCCAACCCACCGTGGGCGAGGCATTGAATTTCGCCCGCCAATACTTGTACCTGCACGCCAGTGGCTTGCACCTTGAAGTCAGTCGACGGGGCGAGCGTGCCGAAATCAGGTTCAAGTTCGACTTCACCAATGACCTCGGCCTGCAGCAACTGAGGCAGCTCAGCGGCGCGCACCTGTTCAACGCGGTGAAAATTCTCACGGGCGCCGACAGCCCGCAGATTCGTTTGCACTTGCAGCAAGGCACCTTGAAAACGCCGGGTTGGTCATTTGCCGACGTCTACGGAAAAGTCCGTTTCGACAGCACATTTGACGGCGTCAGTTTTCCTTTCGAATACCTCAAGCGCTCGCCGTTGGCCGATGAGAATTTGATGCGTGAACACTGGATCAGCCGCATGCAGTCGCTCAAGACTCAATACCCCGACAATCTCCGCGCGCAGGTGTGTCACCTCATCGGCAGCCTGCTCAATACCGGTGAATGCAACATCGACGCCGTGAGTAATTCATTGGGATTACAGCCCCGGGTATTGCAGAAACGCCTGAAGGCAGAAAACAGCAGTTTCAGTCGTTTATTGCAGGACACACGCCTGGAAATCGCCAAACAGAACCTGCTGCACGATAAGACCAGCATCACCGACCTGGCGCTGAATCTGGGCTATGCCGACGTCTCGGTGTTCAGCCGCCATTTCAAACAATGGACGGGCGTTTCTCCGCGCAACTGGCGGGCACAACAACTGTTGGCAGAGGAAATCTGACAACCGTTCATCGCTCAACTACGCTGCCTTACGTATCCCTCACAAACAACTGTGGCGTAAGGAAAAAGGCGCATGCGAAGCAGGCTGCTGGCTGTATTAATAGTGGTTTTCGCGATGCTCTGGACGGGGTCTGGCTGGGCGCTCGACGCTGCGGCAAAAGCGGAAAATGATGCGGTAGAGCTCAAGGTTGCGAATCGCAGCATCATGCTGTTTCGCGCAACCATTCTGGGCGAGGCGCCGGCCTCGCGGGTCAAAAGGGCGAAAATGGTCATCAGTGAAGCGCTCGATGAAGACGCCGAACTGAACATCAGCATCGATTCGATCCAGAACAGTTACATGGTGCTGCTCGGCAACAAGCGGGCATTCATCGTTTCACCCAACGATGTCGACAGCCTGCAATATTCCTCGGTGCAGCAGGCCGCCGAAGGTGCGGCTGAAAAACTGCGTCAGGTGGTCTCCGAGACCCGTGAAGCGCGCAGCATGGATCTGATTGTCAGGTCGCTGGCCTTGGCGGCGGTGGCCACTGTCATCTATGTCGCGTTGTTGTGGGCGCTGGCCTGGATGCGCCGCCGCTTGTTGAAAAAACTCCCCGAACTGATGGATCGCCACACCAAGGCGTTGAAGGTCGGGCGGGTGCAGGTGATCGACGCCAATTTCCTTTATCCCTTGGTCAGCCGTTTACTGTTGGTGCTGCGCTGGCTGGTGATTTTGCTGCTGACCTATGAGTGGTTGGGCTTTGTTCTGTCGCGGTTTCCCTACACCCGGCCTTGGGGTGAAAGCCTCAACAACTACCTGTTCGAACTCGCCGACTATCTGCTGCAAGGCATCGTTGGCGCCGTCCCGGGATTGGGCGTGGCATTGGCGATTTTCTTTATTGCGCGCGGCGCTACTGCGTTCACCCGGCGCATGCTGCGGCGCATGTCGACGCCGGGCACGTTCAGTTGGCTCAATCACGAAACCCTGCAACCGACCCAACGGCTGACGTCGCTGGCGATCTGGTTGTTTGCGCTGGCGATGGCTTATCCGTATCTGCCCGGCGCCGGTACCGATGCGTTCAAGGGCTTGTCGGTGTTGATCGGTCTGATGATTTCCCTCGGTGCGACCAGCGTGGTGGGGCAGGCAGCGGCCGGGTTGATCCTCACGTATACCCGTACATTGCGCCCGGGCGAGTTCGTCAAAATCGGCGAATACGAAGGCACGGTCACCGAGTTGGGCATGTTCACCACGCGTATTCGCACGGGGCTTGGTGAAGTGCTGACGCTGCCCAATTCACTGATCACCGGCACCGTGACCAAGAACTACTCGCGCACCGTGCAAGGCCCGGGTTACGTGGTCGACACGGTGGTAACCATCGGCTACGACACGCCTTGGCGGCAGGTCGAAGCGATGCTGCTGGAAGCGGCCAAACGCACGCCGGGGATTCTCGAAGACCCGGCGGCGCAGGTGTTTCAGACCGCGCTGTCGGATTTCTATCCCGAGTACCGATTGGTGGCGCAGGCGATTCCGAGTCAGCCACGGCCACGCGCGGTGCTGTTGAGCATGCTCCACGCCAATATTCAGGACGTGTTCAACGAGTACGGCGTGCAGATCATGTCGCCGCATTATCTGGGCGATCCGCAGGCCGAGAAGTGGGTGCCGCGAGAGAAGTGGTTTACCTCGCCGGCGCAAGAACCGAAGGATCAGTGACCGTCGCTGCAAGGGAGTCCGCACCATGCTCGATTTTGTCCTTCACGCGTTACGCGCTGATCCGGAAATCGCCGTGTTTCTGGCGATCGCGCTGGGCGTATTTGTCGGGCGCATTCACATTGACAGCTTTCATTTGGGCTCGGTGGCCGGCGCGCTGTTGATGGGTTTGCTGATCGGCCAGATCGGTCTGGAAGTGCCGACGGGGTTGAAGTCGGTGTTCTTCGTGATGTTCATCTACGCCGTCGGCTTCAAGAGCGGGCCGGAGTTTTTCGGCAGCCTCAATCGCGGCACGCTGAAACTGGTGTTGTTGTCGGTGGTGTTGTGCGCGACGGCATTGGTGGCGATTCTGGCGATGTATTGGCTGTTTGATTTCGACGCCGGTTTCACCGCCGGACTCGGTGCCGGTGCGCTCACCGATACGGCGATCATGGGCACCGCGACCAGCGCGATCAATCAGTTGAATCTCGACGCGGTATCCGTGGCGAAACTCAACAGCCACATGGCGATTGCCTACGCGATCACCTACCTGTTCGGCACCATTGGTTTAATCGTGTTTGTCGGCAGCATTGCGCCGAAGTTGCTCGGTGTGAATCTGCGCGAGTCCGCGCGTGAACTGGAGCTGGAACTGGGGATCGCCAAGGAAGAAGAGGCGATCACTGTGCCGTACACGAGAATCGTTGTGCGTGCGCATCAGGTGGCGAGTAACGGCCAGGCCGATGGGCAGCGGATCATCGACATCGAAAAGCTGCACGAATCGCTGACGGTCGAGCGCGTGGTGCGCGCCGGGCAGGTGATCGAGCGTGATGAGAACTTTGTGTTGATGGCGGGGGATGTGGTCGGTGTGTATGCCTTGCGCGACGCGGTGGGCACGCTGAGCCATTGGGTCGGGCCGGAGATCGATCATCCTGAGTCGCTGTCGTTTCCGACCCGTGAGGTGGACATTGTGCTGACCTCGGCGGAGTTCGCCGGCAAGACGATTCATCAGGCGAAAAGCCGTTTAGCCAATGAAAACCGCCTGGGCTGCTTCGTCAACAACATCACGCGTCAGGGCTATGACTTGCCGCTGTTGCCGAACACGGTGTTGCGCCGGGGGGATGTGATTACGTTGACCGGGCGCACCGCCAGCGTCGAAATGATCGCCAAACGGCTGGGGCGCATTCGCAAGAACAATTACAAAAGTGACATCGCCATGCACACGCTGGGCATGGTCGTGGGCTCGTTGATCGGCTTGCTGTCGACGCACATCGGCATGATCCCGGTGGAGCTGGGTATTGGCGGCGGGGTGTTGGTCGCGGCATTGGTGATCGGCTGGTACAACTCGCGCCACCCGGAAATCGGCGCGTTGCCACCGGCGGCGCAATGGGCGTTTTCCGAGTTCGGCCTGACCGCGTTTGGTGCGGTGGTCGGCCTGCTGGCCGGGCCAGCGGCGTTCGCGGCGATGAAAGAGCAAGGGCTGGCGTTGTTGCTGTCCGGCGCGGTGGTGACGATCCTTCCGCCGCTGGTGGCGCTGTACTTCGGTCGCTACGTGCTGCGCTTGCACCCGATGATTCTTTTTGGCGCATTGGCTGGGGCGCAGACAGAGGCGGCTTCGATGAACAAGATCATTGAGCAGTCCGGCAGCAATACACCGGTGATTGGCTTCACCGTGTGTTATGCCATTTCCAATGTGCTGCTGGCGGTGTGCGGGCCGATCATCATCTTTGTGGTGGCGGGCTGAATTTCCCCAGAGCTACCTACACACCACCTTGAAGCTCCCCATTCCCTGTGGTGTGTCAGTGGAATTGGATTTGATGGCTGGCTGGGGTCAGCAGAAGTGCAGATTTTCCTGGGTAACCCGCTTTCCTTGTGGTGAGGGGATTTATCCCCGACCGGCTGCGCAGCAGTCGTGAATCCAGTGCATGCGGTGTGTCTGATGTACCGGGATTGCAGGTTTTGGGGCCGCTTCGCAGCCCAACGGGGATAAATCCCCTCGCCACAGGGTTTGTAGCGTGTCAGTGGAATTGGGTTTGATGGCTGGCTGGGGTCAGCAGAAGTGCAGATTTTTCTGAGTAGCCCGCTTTCCTTGTGGTGAGGGGATTTATCCCCGACCGGCTGCGCAGCAGTCGCAAAGCCATTGCATGCGGTGTGTCTGATGTACTGGAATTGTAGGTTTTGGGGCTGCTTCGCAGCCCATCGGGGATAAATCCCCTCGCCACAGGGTTTGTGGTGTGTCAGTTGAATTGGGTTTGATGGCTGGCTGGGGTCAGCAGAAGTGCAGATTTTCCTGGGTAACCCGCTTTCCTTGTGGTGAGGGGATTTATCCCCGATCGGCTGCGCAGCAGTCGTGAAGCCAGTGCATGCGGTGTGTCTGATGTACCGGGATTGCAGGTTTTGGGGCCGCTTCGCAGCCCAACGGGGATAAATCCCCTCGCCACAGGGTTTGTGGTGTGTCAGTGGAATTGGGGTTGATGGCTGGCTGGGTTTCGCAGAAGTGCAGTTTTCTGAGGTGACCCCCATTCCCCTGTGGTGAGGGGATTTATCCCCGACCGGCTGCGTAGCAGTCGTGAATCCATTGCATGCGGTGTGTCTGATGTACCGGGATTGCAGGTTTTGGGGCCGCTTCGCAGCCCATCGGGGTTAAATCCCCTCGCCACAGGGTTTGTAGCGTGTCAGTGGAATTGGGTTTGATGGCTGGCTGGGGTCAGCAGAAGTGCAGATTTTCCTGGGTAACCCAGCTCTCCTTGTGGTGAGGGGATTTATCCCCGTTCGGCTGCGCAGCAGTCGTGAAGCCAGTGCATGCGGTGTGTCTGATGTGCGGGGATTGTAGGTTTTGGGGCCGCTTCGCAGCCCAACGGGGATAAATCCCCTCGCCACAGGGTTTGTGGTGTGTCAGTTGGAATGGGGTTGATGGCTGGCTGGGTTTCGCAGAAGTGCAATTTTCTGAGGTGACCCCCATTCCCCTGTGGTGAGGGGATTTATCCCCGATCGGCTGCGCAGCAGTCGCAAAGCATTGCCTGCGGTGTGTCTGGTGTACCGGGACTGCAGGTTTTGGGGCCGCTTCGCAGCCCATCGGGGATAAATCCCCTCGCCACAGGGTTTGTAGTGTGTCAGTTGGGATGGGGTTGATGGCTGGTTGGGGTTCGCAGAAGTGCAGTTTTCTGAGGTGACCCCCATTCCCCTGTGGTGAGGGGATTTATCCCCGTTCGGCTGCGTAGCAGTCGTGAATCCAGTGCATGCGGTGTGTCTGATGTACTGGAATTTTAGGTTTTGGGGCTGCTTCGCAGCCCAACGGGGATAAATCCCCTCGCCACAGGGTTGGATGTGTTCTCAAGGGTTGGGGTGTGTCTGGAGGACAGCCTTTGCTTGTGGTGAGGGGGATGGACTGAGAGCTTGGGGGTTAGAAGCCACTTTCGCGCATTAGCACCGCCAATACATGCGTTGCACCATCGGCCAGCAAACTGCGCCGTTCGCCTTCGATTTTCAGATGCCCACGGGTTTCGCGCAGGGTGGGCATGGGTTCGTCGAGTTGGATCAGTACCTGAAACAACGCGCTGCTCGGGATCAACGAGTGCTCGGCAGTCGTGGTGGGTACCGGGCCGCCGAAGCGTGACGAGAGCATGCGGTGGGACAACTGGCTCGCGCGGGTGCTGCCGATTTGCAGGACGCGGCCGCTACGTGGCGTGGTCTGGCCGTCAGGGTAGAAGCGTACGTGGTCGCCGATAGCCATGCGGTGCACTTGATCCTGCGCGACATACGCATCCACCTGCCAGCTGCGCGGGTCAACCAGCATGCCCAGCGACTCTTGACGACCGACCCATTGCCCCGGTTTCCAGTCCGGGTTGACGTCCAGCCACACCCCGGCAAACGGTGTTTGCAGATTCAGCCGGGCGATTTCCGAACGCGCCGCGCGGGCTTCTTCGAATTGCACGTTGAGGCGCTGACGGGTCACGGCATCCTCAGCCAAACCACCGGGATCGGCGATCAGCCCGGACAGCCGGGCCTCATAGCTACGTGCATTGGCTTCACTGCTGCGTACCCGCGAGGCGATGTCCGGCTCATCCAGCACCACCAGATTGGTGCCAGCCTCGACCGGGCCATCGGCGTGAATCGATTGCAGCCGCGCCGGGTAGGGCGCGTAAACGCGCATCTGATGCTCTGCCCGCGCCACACCCACCGCATCGATCTGCGTGCGCCATGGGATCGCCAGCCCCGCCAGAATCGCCAGCAACACCAGATACAGTTGCACCTTGCGCCGGCTCGGCACCGCCGCGCGGTGCTTCCACCAGTGACCGAGTTCGCGCATGACGGGCAGGGCGATAAACCACGACAGTTCGACCATGAACAGGAAAATCCCCAAGACCTTGAAGAAGAACAGATAGACCGCCAGCGCGATCCCCAGAAACAGCACCAGACGGTATATCCAGGTGAAAATCGCAAACGTCACCAATAGTCGCCGCTGACCGGTCGGAAACGTCTCGGGCCAGTCCTCGCGCAAACCGAGCAGATTGCGCCGCAACGTCACCCGCGCCAGTGCCGAAGCACGCTCATGCAGATTGGGGAAATCAAGCAAATCGGAAAGAATGAAGTAGCCGTCAAAACGCATGAACGGGCTGGCATTCAACGCCAATGACAGCAACCAACTGGTGGTCGCCAGATACAGCAAGGCATTGCGCAGCGCCCCCGGATCGCACACCGCCCAGCCCAGCGTCGATAACCCGGCCAGCGACAGTTCGGTGATGATCCCCGCCGAGGCAATCGCCAGACGCTGCCGCGAACGGCTGAGTTTCCAGCTCTCGCCGGTGTCGGTATAGAGCATCGGCCACATCACCACAAATGCGATGCCCATGTGCCCGACGCGCAAGCCCAGCCGCGTCGCGACCAAGGCATGCCCTAGTTCATGCAGAGTCTTGGCGACGATCAACGCCAAGGCAAAACTCAACAGGCCTTCGGTGGAAAACGACTCGACCACCGCGCTGGTAAATGTGTCCCACTGCTGCAACACCAGAACGATGCCGAGCAGGCTCAAACCGAGCACGAGCATGCCGGTGAGCGGATGAAACAGCCAACCCAACGCCTTCGCCAGATGCTGTAAATGTTGTTGCGGGCGTAGCAGCGGAATGCGGAAAAACAGGTAATGGTGCAGCCACCAGCGCCAGGTCAGCCAGCCGCCTTCTTCGCCTTTGGCTTTAAGCTTTTCCAGCGCCGCCGGGCCGGCACGCAGCAGCTGATGCTGTTCAAGAAACTGACGGAAATCGAGAATCTGTTCGACGTCGGGTTTGAGCGCCGTGCCTTCAGCAATCTGCTCGCTGATCTGCCGGGGTGATTGGCCCCAGCGCAGCAGGCACTCGAATTCCAGCCAGCCGATGCGGTAGAAACGATTGATCACCGTGTCTTGAATCACCCACGCCGGTTCACCGTTGCTGCCATCGGCAGCCTCGCTCAGGCGCAGGTCTTCACGCAGCGGGGGCAGGGGCAGATCGGCCGGATCGAGCATTACCAGCCACTCCACGCCCGCATTGTCGCCAGTGGTCGACGCAGCAAGTAATAACCGAGCATCACTCGACCGCCATACAGTTTCGCGGTGCCGTGCAAGCCCAGTCGCGCGTGTTCCGGTGCGCCGTCGATGCTCGCCAGCAAGCGATAGGCGACCACGCCTTCGTCACTCGGCCGTGCCTGATAGCTGGTTTCAAGGATCTTGCCCTTGAGCGGCGTCAGCGGATAAGCGGTCAAAAACAGCGTCACTTCGGCGCCCGGTTCCAGCGCGATCGCGTCGGCTACGGCCAGTTGAATCAGCATCGCCGGTTGCGTCGGATCAGCGACTTGCATGATGCGTTCGCCGGTCACCACCGGTTTGCCCAGCCAATCGTTGGGATCGCTGAACACCGCAACACCGCCTCTCGGCGACAGGACTTTGGTGCGCTTCAACTGCGCGGTGACCGCCGCCAGTTCTGCGCGCCGTTGCTGCGAGCGGCCCTCAAGCAGGGTCAATTCGCTTTTGCTTTGCGGGTTGTCGAACGCGCGTTGACTGGCCGCCTGCAACTCGGCATCGGCCACCGCGACTTCCTTGCCGAGCACTTCGGCGCGACTGCGCAATGTGGTTTCGTCGAGGGAAAACAGCAGCGTGCCGGCATCGACTGGTTGATTGGGGCGAACCTCGATCTTCTCGATCACGCCATCGATGGGCGAGCTGATGATCTGTGCCTGGCGCGAGACGATTTCGGTCGGCGCCAGCGCGGTTTGTCGCACCGGCAACAGCAGCAGGGCACCGAGCACAATCGCGGTCAGCAGCAATTGCTTACGACTGGGCCGCCAGCGATTGAAACGCTTGCGCTTGGTCAGCGCCGCCCAGCAATACGCCCAGGTACCGACCAGACCTTTAAGGTGCTGCCACAACACCGCCGGCGGTTCCTGTTCCAGCAGCAACAGCAGCAAACCGAGGCGCTGCTCATCGCGATCCTGGATCGGCACGCACCAGACGCCCGACGGCCACCATTCGCCCCAACCTTCGGCGATGTCGGCCGGTGCGTCGACCGTTTCCTGCGTCAGCCACACCGGTTCGCCAGCAGGGACTTGCGTGGCGATCCAGCGACTGGCGCGGCGCAGCCACACCAGGTACGGCGAGTCTTCACTGGGCCGGGACAATCCCGAGACGTTCAACAACTCCAGTGATGATTCACGCTGGGCAAACACCAGCGCCTGATGAAATTGCAACAACGGATACAAGTCGTTGGCCATGCTGAATGCCAACGCGTTGAGCGATTCGGCCGCCATGGCCTTGTCGCGCAGCGCGTCGAGTTCGAGCAGCAGGTGAGGGTGCGGCAGTTGCTCGTTCATGGTCATGGTTGCGCAGCTTGATCAAATTGCGCCGTGCCGCTCATGCCCGCCATCAAGTCGGGATATTTGTTGTCGAGGCGCGCTTCGAGTTCGACGGTTTGTGCCACCGCATCGACGCGCGAGTTGATCCCGCTGACATGCGCGGGATAGGTCTTGCCGGTCTCATGAATGCTGACTTGCAGCGGCAGGCCGGGTTTCAGATTTTTCAGCAGATTGGACGGCACGTTCAAACGCACTTTCAGCGCGCCATCGCTGACCAAATCAAACAATGGCGTACCGGCGGTGACGGTCTGATACGGCTTGACGTACACCTTGGCGACGCGCCCGGAAAAAGGCGCGAGCACTTGGCAATAACTGCTTTGCGCGGCACCCATGGCCCGCGCGCCGTCGGCCTTTTGCACTTCGGTGTTGGCCATCGACACTTCGATATCGCCAACGGCATTGAGTTGGCGCAGTTGCTTTTTCGCCTCCAGATTCTGTTTGGCCATGGCCAGTTCTGCCGCCGCGACTTTGGCCCGCGCTTCGGCCTCGTTGCAGTTGAAGCGAGCGAGCAGTTCGGACTTGCCGACCTGTTCGCCGAACCCGGCTTTCAATTCGCCGAGGGTGCCGCTCATTTGGCTCGATAGTGTGGTTTCCAGCTCCGAAGCGAGCAACACACGAATGGCGCTCGCGCTTTCCAGGGACGGGGCCGAAGGTGCGTCTTCGGCGTGGGCATTGACGATCAGACTGGCCAACAACAGAACCCCGAAACGGGGTTCAAGGGCGATTTTGCGCATTCGGCGTTCCTTGCGAAGTGACGAGCAGGCGTTGCTGTTCTTGTTGGTTCAGGGTGCGCTGGATTTCCCGCGACAGGGTCTTGATGTCGTGTTGGTCGATTTCCTTCGGCAGCACATCGAGGCCGACCGAGTTGTACATCCGCCCCCACGCCGCTTGAGCACTGGAGAACGCCGCTTCACGCTGATAACGCGAGAGCAGATAACGGCCTTCGGAGCGGATCACTTCCAGCTCCGAGCCAAGTGCGCCGGTCTTTGCGGCTTGCGCATAGTCGAGCAGGCTGCGGTCGACGCGCAGACTGTCTTCAGCAAACTCCACTTCCTGACGCGCCAGTTGATAGCGCAGGGTGCCAACGCGCACTTGCGTGAGAATCGCCATCGACAGCGCCACGCGGCGGGTGTCATCGGTTTCGCTCTGGGATTTTTCTGCGGCGTTCAACGAAGGCAGTTGCAGCAAGCGCAGCAGGTTGGTCGACACTTGCAGGCCGGTGCTCATCCAGTCGTTGTTGTAGAGGTATTTGTTCGAGTCGTATTTGTAGCCGAAATCGACGCTGACGTTCGGCCACAGCTGCGCTTTGGCAATCTCCAGATCCTTCTGGTTGACGCGTTTGCGATACCACTCTTCCATGATTTCCGGGCGGTTCTCCAGCGACAGCTGTTCAAGCTGCGCCATGCTCTGACGCACTTCCGGCAGCGGTGGATCGGGCACGTCAGCCAGCACCATTTTCGAGCCCGGTGGCAGCGACATCAGCGCCGACAATTCGGCCTGGGCGAACTCCAGATCCTGACGGCGCACGGTCAGCAAGTAGATCGAGTCGAGGAGGGCGCGTTGATAGGCGAGGATCTCCTGACGCGGCAACAGGCCGCGGGTTTCCGCTTCTCGCGCGGAGGTCAGCGCGGTGTGGGTGCGCATCAGCAGTTTGTCGACTTCCGGCATCAAACGTTGCGCGCCGAGTGCTCGCCAGTACGCGTTGCGCACATCCTGCAGGACGTTTTGCGCGACTTTGCGCCGGCGTTCTTCGGCCATCAGAATCTGGTCGGATTTCTGTTGCGTGCGGTAATAGGCGACGCCGAAGTCCAGCAGGCTCCAGCTCAAACCGAGGCCGTAGACTTCGCGGTAGCGTTCCTCTGACGTCGATGGCCGCAAGCTGACCTGACGATCCTCGATGCCGATTGAGGTGCCGCCGGAGTCGTTGTTTCGTCCGGCATAACCGGCCGAGGCCACCAGTTTTGGCAGCATTTCATGGCTGGACACGTCGCGCAGGTCTGAGGCCAGCGCGCTCTCCATCAGTTTCAGTCGATAGTCGAGGTTGTATTTCAGCGCTCGGGCTGCTGCGTCGTAAAAGGTGATCGGCGCTGTGACCGGTTCCTGCCCGGAGTACATGCGCGACTGATCGGCAATGATGCGTTGGCGGTTTTCCTCGTCGGTGGAAGGTTTCGGTTCCGTCGACGAACAGGCACTGAGCAGCAGTGCGGAGGCGATGGCGGTACTGAGAAGCCGGGTCGCGTTTTTACGCATGTTCATTCCTTTGCATTCTTGGAATTTATTCGGATCTGCTGCTGTTACCGCTGGGATTGCTGGTATGCAAGCGCTGGGCCGCGTGTCGCAACTGCGCCGAGAAGCCTTTGCTGTGACGCGTTTCTTGCGGTTTTTCCGCGTTGATCGGATGTTTCGTCATGTTTGCCGGATCGAGCGCAAACAACGATGGATCACTGAGCAAACCGTCGGCGCTCAAATTAGTGCGACCCTGCCGGCCTTGCACCCAGAGCTGGTCGAACTCGCTGGCGCGGCGACTTTCGCGCACCGCTTGCGCCACGAATTGCCCCGGCACCAGACCCAAGCCGTTACCCAACGAATCAACCTCGAATTCCCCCACCGAGGCCAGACGCAAATTGCTGCCATCGACACCGTAGCTGGTCAGCTCGTTGACCTCGGCGTAACGCTCGACCACCGGGGTGATGAAGATTGCTGGTTGCGGATCGGGGATCAGGAAATCGCTGGAATCCAGATCACTGTCGCGACTGAAACGGTTGCCGCCATCCGGTGCCGGAATGAACGGCGTGGCGATGTCGAGGGTGATCACCAGTTCGGCCTGATCGCTGGCACCGGCGCGGTCATTGATGGTGTAGGTGAACACGTCACGCAGTACCCGGCCGAGTCCGGCTGCGGCGAGCACGTCCGGGTTGCTCTGATCGATGGTGTAGGTGTAGCTGCCGTTGGCGTTGAGTACGAGCGTGCCGTAGAGGCCTTTGATCGGTTGACCGATCACACCGTCCGCGCCTGAACCCGCTTCGGCGCCGGTGCGTACGCCAACCACGACCAGGCTGTCATTGGCATCGATGTCACCATCGTTGGGCAGCACGTTGCCAGTGGTTTGTGGCCCGGCGATCTGATCGCTGGCGAAGCCGCTGTCGTTGCGTGCAATCGGCGCATCGTTGGCACCCTGAATGACCACGGTCAAACGCGCGTCGGCAGTTGCACCGGCGGTGTCGACCATGCGGTAGGTGAAGGTTTCGCTGAGGGTTTCACCGGCCGTGCGCAAGGCTTGAACAACCGGGTTGTTATTGTCGATGACGTAGGTGTAGCTGCCATCAGCATTGATCGTCAGTTGCCCATAAAGGCCCATCAATACCTGCCCGGCGCCTGCCGACTGACCGGCCTGATTGCTGACGCTCAAGACGTGTTTGCTTTCGCCATTGGCGACGCTGTCGACATCGCTGTCGTTGTCGAGCACGTTGCCGGTGGCGTTGCTGCCCGGAGTACCGTTGTTGACGCCGCCAGCTTCGACGGCCACGGATCCATCATTGACGGCGGTCGGCGTGTCGTTGCGGCCATCCACCGTCACGCGCAATTCGGCGGTGCTGGTGTCACCCCACTTGTCGACGATGGTGTAAGTGAACACTTCCGACAGGGTCTGGCCACTTTGACGCAAGGCTTGCACGGCGGCGAGGCTGTTATTGACGGTATAGGTGTAGCCGCCATCGGCGTTGAGCAACAGAGTGCCGTACTGTCCTTGCAAGGTTGTGCCCACGGTGCCGACCGTGCCGATATCGCTGGTGGTGCCGGTATGGATGCCGATCACCGTCAGCGGATCGCTTTCAGCATCGGTGTCGTTGTTGAGGACGTTGCCGCTCGGGTTGACCCCCGCTTGGCCGTTATTGACCCCGCCAGCCTCGACCGCCGTCGCTGTGTCGCCATTGGCCACCGGTGCCGAGTTGCGTCCGCGAATGATGATGTGGATTTCCGCCAGATCATTCTGCCCACCGCTGTCGGTGACCTGGTAGGTGAAACGCTCGTTGAGAAATTGCAGTGGCCCCAGCGCCAGAACGGTCGGGTTACTGGAGTCGAGGTTGTAGGTGTAGCTGCCGTCAGCGCCGATGATCAACTGACCGTAGAGGCCGTTGATCAACGTGCCGTTGCTGTTGTCGGTCTCGGCATTGACGTCGGTCAGGGTGCCGTTGGCCCCTTCAGCACCGAAGCGGATACCGGTGACGGTTTTGCTGTCACCCTGATCGACATCGGTGTCGTTGGGCAGCACGTTGCCGCTCGGATTGACCCCGTTGTCATTGCCGTTATCGGCCACGGCGACAGCCAGATCGTCTGCCGCGACCGGGGCATCCCATGCGCCGTCGATACGAATGCTCAGTTGCGCGGTATCGGTGGCACCGGCGATGTCGCGCATGCGGTAAGTGAAGGTTTCCACCAGCGAATCGCCAGCCTTCAATGCTTGAACCGCCGCCAGATTGTTGTCGAGCACGTAGCTGTAAGTGCCGTTGGCGTTGATGGTCAGGGTGCCGTACAGACCGGCGAACGATTGCGTGACGCCAATGGTGGTGAACGTCCCGCCCGCCGCTTCGGTACCACTGCGAATGCCAGTGACCAGCATCGCGTCGTTGGCATCGACATCGTTGTCATTGATCAGCACATTGCCGGTTGGATTCACCCCCGGCGTGCCATTGAACGTGCCACCGGCCTCGACCGAAACCGTGCTGTCATCCGTCGCCAGCGGGTTATCGTTGGCACCGCGAATGGTGATGGTCAGCGACGCGGTGCTGGTAGCGCCGGCGAGGTCGCGGATCTGGTAGGTGAACGTTTCGCTGAGGGTGTCGGCATTACTGCGCAGTGCCTGAACCTGTGGATTGAAGTTGTCGACCAGATAGCTGTAACTGCCGTCGGCATTCAGGGTCAGCCTGCCGTAGGTGCCATTCAAGGCACTGCCGACCAGGCCCACCGAGCTGCCTTGATTGAAGCCGACCACGCTGATGACTTCACCGTTGCCATCCACATCGGTGTCGTTGGTCAATACGTTGCCGGTCGGGTTGACGCCCGGCGTGGCGTTGTTCAATCCTCCGGCTTCGACGGCCGTGGCGCTATCGTTCTGCGCCACCGGCGCGTCGTTGCGCCCCTGAATATTGATATTCAGCGTGGCGCGATCAGTGGCGCCTGTCCTGTCGACGACCTCGTAGCTGAACGAGTCGAGGAGGCTGTTGCCAGCCCGCAAGGCCTGGACTTCAGCCATGTTGTTGTCGAGGCGATAGCTGTAGCTGCCGTCGGCATTCAGGGTCAGCCAGCCATAAGTGCCGCGCAGTTCGGTGCCCAAGGCGCCGGCGGTGCCGGTGTCGAGTTCGCTGCCGGTGCGCACCGAGGCGACCGCTTTGGTTTCGTCATAGTCATGGTTGGGCAGATCGCCAGGCACTTCGCCGCCGTCAACGTCGGTGTCGTTGTCCAGCACGTTGCCGACCGGATCCTGGCCTGGAAGCGAGTTGTTGACGCCACCGGCCTCGATAGCCAGACCGCTTTCATCGTTCGCTACCGGGTTGTCGTTTTGCCCACGGATCAACACGATGATTTCCGCCGAGTCGGTTTCCGGGGGCGCGCCAACGCCATCGCTGATGGTGTAGGTGAAGCGCTCCAGCAGTAGATCGCTGCCACGGCGCAGGGCCTGCACGTCGGCGTTGTTGTTGTCGACTTCGTAGACATAACTGCCGTCGGGGAAAATGGTCAGTGTGCCGTAGATCCCGGCAACGACAGTGCCGCCGAGATTGACTGCGACCGGCGTGCCAGCACTGCCTTCCGGACCTGCCTTGATCAGCGTGACGGTCAGCGGATCGCCGTCCGGATCGAAGTCGTTGACCGTTGCATCGCCCGCCGGATTGACGCCCGGCGTGAGGTTGTTGATGCCACCGGCTTCGGTGGCGATGCTCACCACGTTCTGCGCTACCGGTGGATCGTTGACGCCGCGCACGGTGATCACCAGTTGTGCGGTGTCAGTCAGGCCGGTGGTGTCGGTGATGCGGTAAGTGAATACTTCGGTCAGGGTCTGGCCGGTGGCCAATGCCTGTACGTCGGCGTTGGTGCTGTCAACATCGTAGAAGTACGAGCCGTCGGCGCCTATGCGCAACGTACCGTAAAGTCCTGCCACGACTGTGCCGTTGCCCGAGGTGGTGCCGGTAGCGACGCCGCTCAGTACATCGACGGCCGGGTTGTAGCTGGCTTCTGGTTTATTGATGACACCATTGACCACCAACTGACTGCTGGGCCGATCGTTGTCATCGACGTCCTGATCGACGCCGTTGCCGCCGGGTTGATCAATGCTGCCGGGGCGGCTTGGAAAGAGAATGACGTTGCCGCTCGGGTCGCTTTCTACCGCGTTGCCGTTGGTTGAGGCGGCTTGCGCTTCAGCAGCATCATCGCTGGCCACCGGATTGTCATTAGCACCCTGAATCGTGATGCGCAGTTGCGCGACATCGTCCAGACCACCGGTGTCGGTGAGGCGGTAGCTAAAGAATTCGATCAGTTGTTCGCCGGCACTCAGGCGCTGCACCGTGGTGTTGGCGTTGTTGATCACGTAGGTGTAAGTGCCATCGGGGTTGATGGTCAACGTGCCGTACGCGCCGATGATATTGGTCGGCCCGCTGACCGCCGTGAAATCACCCGAGCCCGCTTCGGCCGCCGCACGGATACCCGTCACGGTGCGGGTTTCGCCATTGGCCACGCTGTCGACGTCCTGATCGTTGGTCAACACGTTGCCGGCGGCAGGGCTGCCGGGGGTGCCGTTGTTGATGCCACCAGCCTCAACCGCCACGCCGTCGTCATTGATGCCCAGCGGCGTGTCGTTGGCGCCCTGAATGGTTACGGTCAACACGGCGGTTGACGTCGCCCCGGCAAGGTCGGCAAGCACGTAATTGAAGGTGTCTTGCAGGGTCTGGCCGGACAGCCGCAACGCCTGCACGGTGGCATTGTTGTTATCGACGACATACTCGTAGGAACCATTGCTACCGATGAGCAATTGGCCGTACAGACCGTTGACGACCACCACGCCGTTGCTCGGTATCGGGATCCCGGCGCCGGGGCCAACCGACACTACCTGCAGCGAATCGGCGTTGGTGGCGATGTCGACATCGGTGTCGTTGTCCAGCACATTGCCGCGCGGGTCGACGCCGGCCGAGGCGTTATTGGTGCCGCCGGCCTCGACGGCTGTGGCGCTGTCGTTGACGCCGACCGGGTTGTCGTTGACCGCAGCGAGGACGATTTGCAGAGTGTCGGTGTCGGTCAGTGCATCCGCTGCCGTACCGGGAATACCGTCGCCATCCGCATCGCCGTAATTACCACGGTCATTGCTGATCACGGTCAGGGTGTCGATGCCGTTGAAGTTGGCGTTGCCCAGATAACGCAAACCGGCCAGCGCGGTGTTGATGTCGGCGAGGTTGCCGGTCAGGGTCAAGGTAGCGGTGTTGGCGCCAGTGACGGTCACGCCCGGCACGGTTGCACCGAGGAACAGCGTGCCCTGCGTCACTTGCAGGATCACACTGATCGCACGGTCGTTGACGTTCGGATCGCGGTTGGCGTCGACGTCGGCAACGCTGATGCCGCCGATCGCCAGCACGATATCTTCCTGACCGTTTTGCGTGCCGGGCAGGGTGTTGACCGGCGCGTCGTTCTGTTCGACATAACCGGCGTTGGCGCTTTGCGCGGCAGCATCGCCGAGGCTGATGGTGATCTGACCAAGAGTGCCGGCATCACTGTCGACACGCACGCGCAAATCACCGATCGGTTGCGGATAGCTGACCAGGCCGGCCGGCACATCAATGCGGAACACGCCCAGCGGCAGCACGCCGAAACGGTACTGACCGTTGGCATCGGTGAGGGTGGAGAAAATCAGGTTGTCGGCAGTGGTCGCCAGATTGCCGTCGGCACCGGCCCACGTCAGGGTCACGGTTTGTCCGGCGAGGCCTGCGCCGTCCGGTGTGGCGCTGGCGGTCGGGCTGGCGGTGTCGTTCCACAACGTGCCGCTGATCACGCCGAGCCCGGCGTTGTCACGCAAGATGTATTGGTTCGGACCAACGGCGCTGCCGTCACGTTCGCCAGTGGTGGTGCCGTCAACGCCGACGCTGTTGCCGCCCCAACTGGTGAAATCTTCCGGCAGGCTGCTCCAGGTCAGTGTTGCGTTGCTGCTGGCGACGATGGTCGAGTTGGGCAGGGTGACCTGATAGCGCACTTGAATCTGCGCGCCGACGTCGAGTTGGTCGAAATTCACGCTCAAACCGCCGCTGGTACTGAAGCTCACACCGGCCGGCAGGTTGCCCGGGCCGTAGGTCACGCCGTTAATGCTGATACTGACCAGCGTGTAGTTGCTGCCGCCGGCAAAGCTGTCGCTGACTTGCGCGTCGAAGGCCGGCAGGCCGCCGTTCTGGGTGAAACTCAGTTGCACCGTGGCGTTGCCGGTGGTGCCGGTTGGATTGGGATCGAACGCAACGATCTGTTTGTCGAGGCCGCTGAAGCTTGGCTCGACGATCCGCTCCAGCACCGTATCGCTGACGGCCCGTCCGCCGCCGTTGACTATTTCCCGGGCTGTTGCACCCAACTGAACGCCGGCAACGTTGCTGGCAATGTTGGTGACCCTGACGTTGAACTCAATGGAAACACCTTCCAGATCGTCATCGTCGCCGGCGTTGACCACGTTGCCCAGATTGAACGTCACCACCTGGCTGCCGTCGGGATTGGTGATCACGGTCACGCGGCTCGGGTCGAACACGCCTTGCGGGGCGGCACCTGAAAGGTTGGCGGTAATCGGCAGGGCTTCCGGGCTGTTTTCGTTGCCATCGATATTCAGCGTGCCCCCGACGATCAGGTTGGCATCACTGCTGAGTCCACCGTTGGAAATAAAGGCGATGCGCAGCGCATTGACCAAGGCGTCAGGGGAGATGAATTGCAAGCCGTTGGCCAGGGTGATCTGTATCTGGTAATTGGGGTTGTCACCCTCGGGCACGACCATCACGACACGGTAGCGGATGACTTCGCCGACCGTCACTTGCTCGACAATTGCCGTGGTCGGCGAGGGCGCGGCGGTGTCCGGCAGACCGCCGACCCGGGAAATCTCGATGGCCTGGGCCACAGGGATAATCAATGTCGAGAGGTTGCGGTAATCGTTGAGTGTGCCGCCATTAAGTGTGCCGTCGACACCGGTGCGCTCACCGGCATTGGTGCCATCAAGGCTGGTCCACTGCACGCTGGCGACGTTGGCGACATTCGATTGCGCGGCAGCGCTGGCGTTGACGACGCCCGACAGGCGCAAGACGATGCTGCCACCCTTGGCGATGTCGATATTGGCGCCGTTGGCGGTCACCAACTGGCCATTGATGATCTGGAAATCGACGCCGCCGTTGTTGGTGGCACCGTTCTGATACAACACGCCCACCAGCGTCACGTTACTCAATTGGGTCGGCAGGTTGTCGAGGAAACTGATATCGAACGCGGTGAAATCGTTGCTGCCATTCCCATTGCTGATGGTAATGGTGAACGTCACCGTATCGCCCTGATCGTAACCACCGAGGCCAGAGGTCGAGGTGATCACCTGGTTGATCTGCAGCGTTGGTTCGCGCACGGTCACAGTGGGCTGGCCACCAGTGAGCGCGACGTTACGATCCTGCGCGACCGTGCCATTCGGCGTGCTGCCATCAGGGTCGCTGTAGGTCAGTTGCGCATTGTTTTGCAGGGAGACGTTGGCTTGGTTGGCGATGACGTTATTGGCCACCAGTTGCAGGCGAATCACGAAGGTGTTGTTGCCAGTCACGTTGTCGGCCGAAACGCTGGACACGCTGAAGGTCCAGCGCGCATCGACGCCGTCAGCGCCCAATGCGCCGCCGACACCGGCGAAACCGCTGATCAACACGCTACCGGCGAAATCGGCTCCAAGTGCGCCGCTGCCGGCGCGGGTGGTGATGATCTGATAACCGAGGCCGCCGTTGAAGCTGGTGTCCAGACGCATGCCCGGTGGAATCAGATCCTGAATGCGCAGGTTCTGCGTAGTGCCTTCGGGCAGGCTGATGACGATGTCGTAACGCATGCTTTCGCCGACCACCAGATCGCTGCCGGTGGTGTGTGTGGCGCTGGAATCGCCGTTATCCAGCGAGCCGTCGGCGAAGCCTTTTCTGATCACCGGCGCGGCGATTTGCTGGTTGGCCAGATCGGTCAGATCGGTCGGGGTGAAATCGGTGCCATTGTTGACGCTCGCGTAGTTGTTCAGGGTCGCACTCGATTGCAGGGTGCGATTGGCTTCGATGGTGCTGCTGACCACCACGTCATAACTGATCACCACGACGTTGGCGCCGCTGGTGTCAGCGGCGGTGCCGGCGCGTCCGGCGAGCAAAGTCGCCTGTCCGCCGGCATCGAGGAAGGTAATCTGGTTGCCACTGACGCTGTAATCGGTGCCGAGTACCAACAGGGTGCCGTCACCGCGATAAATCTGCAGATTGGCCGCGGCCAGACTGCCGCCAACAAAACTCAGCCCCGTGGGCAGGGTGATGCTGGTGCCGACATCGAACGCGCCGCCGCCACCGGTGTTTTCAATCGCGGTGACCAGGCGCAGGCGATCAGCGCCGTCAATGTTGCTGATGTTGCCATCCACGGCGCTCAGATCGGTGACGCTGCCATTGAACGGTACGCCGGTGCTGCCCGGTGGATTCCAGCTGCCGGTGGTGCCGGTGACGGTGCCGTTGGTGCCTGAAACCACGCCGTGTTTGATGTTCAACACTGGCTCTGCGACGGAGACGATCGCCACCACGTCCGAGGAAATCAACGTGCGATCGGTGAGGGTGGTTTGCTGGGTCGATTGCGCCAGCACATCCAGCGAGCGCTGGTCGGCAAATGGTTGATCGCCGACGCGCACGGTAAAGCGAATGACGATGCGACTGCCGGTGGTGGTGTTGGTGGCAAAACTGCCGAAGTCGAACACCACGGAATTGCCATTGGCGCTGGTCACGCTGACGACGCCGCCGGCATTGGTATTGCCCGGGCCCAGTTGCCACTGGCCGACATCGCTGCCGCTGCCCCAGGTCACGCCGTTTACGTTGAACAGCGGCAATGGCAGATACGCGGTGAGTTTGAATTGCTCGTAGTCACCGGTGACCAGGTCATAGCTCAGCTCGAACGTCACTTCATCGCCCGGACGCAGTTCGCCGTTGCCGGGTGGTGTGCCGTTATTGACCTCGACCAGACTGATGTCGACGGTACTGGTCGGAATCACGCTGGTGGTCGAGGAACCGTCGGTTTCGCTCTGACCGGTCAGGTTGAACTGATCCACCAGCAACGTGCCATCGACGGTGGCCGTGTTGCCCAGCTCATCGCCTTCATTGATGTCCGGTTGCGGGTTGCCCGACGGTGGCTTGTAGGTCTGACCGACCACGGCCGAATAGCTCAACACCGCGAGCACGGCGCCTTGCAGCGTGTCGTCGAAGGCCAGATCGCCGTTGAGCCAGCCGCGAATATTATTCGATGAATTACGCAGCGACTGGCCGATGTCGAACACGATCGAGGTGCTGCCGTCAGCGTTGGCCACTGGCGTGGTCACCAGGTTAATGGTTTGCGCAACGCCATTGATGGTCACGGTGACGGTCGGCGTGCCGCTCAGGGTCTGGCCGTCGCTGAGTTGATCGCGCACCACCAATTGCCCTTCGTTGAAGAAGTCCTTGCCGAAGGCGAAGTAGTCGGAAATCGCCACATTGAGGCTGTATTGCAGCGTGTCGCCGGGGCTGATGCCGACGTGACCGATATCGGTTTGCATCGACACGGTTTTCAGCAGCGTGATCGACTTGGCCACAAACTGTGTGCCCAGGCCGGTGCCGCTGAAATCAATGGTGGTGTTCGGTGCGGTCACGTCACGCGGATCAAGCGGCGTCCATTGCCCGGACGCGGTCGGAGGGCCCATGGTGATCGTCACAGCATCACCGGTGACCGGGTTGATCACTGGCTGACCATTGGCATCGACTTCTGGCACGTAAAACGCGACCACGGTGTCGGTCTTGCCGGTGAGGGTGGCGTACTCGACGGTGAACGAATTGATGTACACGTCATTGGCGGCCAGCAACACGGCAATTTGCGCAGGATTGCTGACCACGGTGCCGTCGTGCAGGGTGATCGACGCGAGACGGCCACCGGCCCCCGGGGTAATCGAATTGACCTGAATGTTGTCCGGCAGCGGTTGGGTGATGACCACATTGGTCAGGGTCTGCCCCGGCGCGGGTGTGGCCGACAGCGTCAGCGTGCGCGCGTAGTTGGGGCCGCTGACCGTTTCGCCTTCGGGAGCATTGATGATTTCGCTGACGGTGATGACGGTCGGATGCACGACAAACGCTGCGGTACCGGCTTGAATCAGGCTTGGGTCGTTGGTCGGATTGTCCAGCGCATCGTTACCGAACTCGAAGCCACCGCTCGCGCGTAAAGTCAGGTCAGGCGTGCCGTTGGAAAACGAGGTGTCAGCCAGATTGCTCAGGCTGGCGGTGACCTGCACGCTGATCAGCGGTTGCTGGTTGGTAACACTGGCAAACGGCAGTTCGATCACCACCAGTTTGTCGCCGGCGCGCATGCCGTAGCTGGCGGCATTGATGATCAGAAAGTTGCCGCTGGCGTCTTTTGCCAGCGGGTGGGTCGCGTTGCCATTGGCGTCAAACGTCAACACTTGGGCGGTCAGGTTCTGACCAAGGAACGTGGCGGAAATGAAGTTGACGCCGTCATCGCCGTCCTTGCCGGTGGCCGGCATGGCCAGGTTGATGAAGGGCGCGAAACCGGTTTGGCCCGAGGTATTGCTGAAATTCACGGTAAAGGTAAACCGCTCGCCGATCAGTACATCGGTGCCGGCGGTGGTGACGGTCGCAGTGGGCGCAGCGTCGGCCAGCAAGCCATCGAAGTGGCTCATGGCCAGGCCGCTGATGGCGATGCTTTTGTCGATGTCGCCGACTTTGGTTTCCAGCGTCCAGTCGCCGCCAGCCTTGGCACTGCCGGTGTCATTGCTGGAGGCGCCGACATCGGCACCTGTCCAGCGCGCCAGTTCGGTGACCAGCGTTTGCCCGGCAGCCCCAGCGCCGACGTCGCAGCCGTACAGTTGAATGTCCGCACCCTGCGTCAGGTTGCTGCGCCATTGTTCGAGGGTTTTGCTGAGGGAGTCGACGTTGTCCGAGGTAATGGTGCGATTGCCGAGGGTGAACTGGCCGGATGCGCCGTGGGACATCACCTGAATCGAATCGACCTTGCCCAATTGTGCCAATGCCGCCGAGATCGCCGCCAGGCCATCTTCACCGACGTTGACTACGATGGCGGTGACATTGCCGGGCAATTGCGCCAGCAGTTGGTCGCGGTTTTCGATTCGACTGTCGATCACCAACAGACTGCGCGCGGCAGAAGGCGCCTGTTCTGGCGTGGCGCGGGCTTCGGTGGGCGTGGCATGCGGGACTTGTGCATCGACCGCTGCCGGCGGCGCAGCAGGGTCGCTGTGATGCTGGTCGACAGCGGCAGACGCGGCGGCGCCGTCAAAGAGAATCCTTGGCTCCAGCGCAAGGGCCTGACGTTGTGGGCGCAAATGGGAGCCAAACTGCGAACGAGGAGACTCTTGCATCGTTTCCATACCTCTAACTGCGTGGTCAGAAATTTCGTCCGTATCAAGTCCTTTACGAACAGATTCAGCGTAGGGGCTTTCTTGTGATTTTCCAGTTTGTTGAGACTGTAGCCCATGCAGAAGCGGATTGGGTTGGCCAAGTCGTTGGCGGGTGTGTAGGGTCGGGCGCGGGCAACAAAGCCATTCGGAGAAATTCCGGGTATCAACAGCAGGGCCTTACAGGAGTGAACGTGAAGATGGAATGCTGCAGGAAATGGTTTTGAAGACGACTCGACTACTGGTTGCTTTGGTTTTGGTGATAGTGGCGGGTTGCCACGGCGATCAGGATTTCGATTACAACGAGCGCGTCATGCCGCAATACCTTGCGCACCGGGACAAGGTTAATGAGGTTCAACAAAGGGTCGAAAGCGGGGAATTTACCTTCGATTACTACTCGTTGAAGTACCGGACGATGCAACGCTTGAGTGAAGCCGCGCGGGAGGCCACGGCAGAGGTCTATAACCTGCCCCACAGTGCCCACGCCAACGGCTTTTCTCAGGCGTTGGCGCGCTACTACGAGACTGAGGCGGTCTACTATCTGTGGGTAAAGCGCTACATCCAGAAGAAGGGTAATTTCAACGGGTTGATGTTGCTGACAAAAATTAACACTGCGCACGCAAAACTCCAGGAGCTCTCGCAACAGGTTCAACTGACTCAACTTGAATTCTTCAAACTGGCCGGCATTCAGACGCCCGGCTAAGGCGCTTGAGCAGGGCGGGCCATTGGCGCACTGCAAGACAGCGGTCTAGGCTGAACTTTCCGGCGCGCGAACCTTGGCGAAAACCCTCAATCGCAGCGTCGCAATTTACCGGGAGCGACGGCCCGACCGGGCCAGGAGTGGGATCCATGAAAGCCGGAACACCTGTTTTGTGCCTGTTCTTCAGCCTGATCCTCAGCCCCGTGGTGCATGCCGACGATCCGCCGGCAACCGACGACAGCCCGCCGGTCAACCCGCAGGTGGTCGACAAACTCATCGACATGGGCAATTACCTGCGCAGCCTGCCGAAGTTTCAGGTCGATGCCGATGTGTCGCGGGACACCGTTCTGGAGTCCGGGCAGAAAATCAAAACCGAGTCGTCCAATACCCTGAAGGTCGTCGGCCATGACCGCATGTACGCCAAAACCGAAGGCGACGTGCGCACTCGCGAGTTTTTCTACAACGGCAAAAAACTCACTCAGTATTCGCCGTACCTCAAGTACTACACCACCGTCGATGCGCCGCCGAAGGTCGCCGAGGCGCTGCACATGATCGAGGATCACTACGGCGTGCAAGTGCCGATGGAAGATCTGTTTTTGTTCGGCAGCGACCAGTCGCAGATTGATGCGCTGAAAGCGGCGTTGTACGTCGGGCCGTCGACGATTAAGGGGCAACTGTGCGATCACCTGGCGTTTCGGCAGGAGGGCATTGACTGGCAACTGTGGATCACCCGCTCCGAGAAGCCGTTGCCGTGCAAACTGGTGATTACCACCACCGACGAAAAAAGCTCGCCTGAATACAGTGCCGTGTACCACTGGAATCTCAAACCGACGATTGCAGATTCGATCTTCACCTTCAAACCGGCCAAGGGCGACGTGGCGATCGCGATGAAGAAAGCCAGCGATCAGGGAGGGCAGTGACATGATCAAGTCAATGTCGTGGAGTTTGTGCATCTCACTGGCGACCGCTGCGCTGCTGACCGCCGGCCTGATCGCTGAAGCGGACGCCAGACCCATGCGCGCCCAAGGGCATGCGCGAGCCTCGGTCAACCGCGCCCCTGCGCCGAATGTACATCGCGCGCAACGGATCAACCCGCCGCAGCGGGCGAATGTGAACGCCGGCAATCGGGCGCACGCGGGTAATCGGGTCAACTCGGGCAACCGGGTCAATGCCGGTAACAACGTCGGCAATCGCAATTACGTCAACAACAGCACACGCAATGTGAACGTCAATAACCACCGTGACGTCGACATCGACGTGGATGGCCATGGTCGCTACGGCTACGACGACCATTACCACCCGATAGCAACCGCCGCCGCCGTGACGGCCACCGTCGCGGTGACGGCAGCGGTAGTCGGTTCCATAATGACGCCTGCGCAAATGCCCAGCAGTTGTACGCAGGTCATCCGTTACAACGTCGCCTACATGCAATGCGGCTCAACCTGGTATCAACCGCAGTATCAGGGCAGCGACGTGACCTACGTGGTGGTCAACGCGCCATAACCCTTGCAAGAGCAAAGCGTGCCCGCAAAAAAACCGCCGTCCCGATCAACCGGAACGACGGTTTTTTAGCAGAAGCCCCTTCAATCCCTGTAGGAGCTGCCGAAGGCTGCGATCTTTTGATCTTGCTATTAAAGATCAAGAGATCGCAGCCTTCGGCAGCTCCTACAGAGGTCAAAAACGTCTACTACTCGATGCAAATTGGGCAGGCCATGGCGGACTCTTCGCGAGCAAGCCCGCTCCCACAGGTTTTGAGTACACCAAAAAACTTGATGTTTACCGCAAAACCACTGTGGGAGCGGGCTTGCTCGCGAAGGGGCCGGTTCATTCAGCGTCGATGTTGAATGACCGGATGCGTTCGCGAGCAAGCTATTTATGGAGGGCGGTATAGGACTGGCTCAAATCACTGGCCCAGCCATCGAGCACCACTTTGATGTCATCGGCCTTGAGGATTTGCTTGTCATTGTCCAGCGGCACCCCGGTGCCTTTGCGCACGACTTCGGCAACCACTTCACCGGTCGAGCCATCCTCAAACGACACTTCAGTGCTGATCTCGCTGTCCTGATCACGGATCCCGGTGGCCGTGCTCACGCCAGCGGCGACCAGAGTCACCGGCAGCCATTCATAGAAGCGCAAACCCTGGGTGCTGGTCGCCACCCGGGTGATGGCGGGTCTGACAATTAACGTGTTCGGGCCGGGTTTGTTGACGATATGCAGCACCTTGCCCAATTCGAGCCTGAGCGCCGCGTCGTAGTAATCGGTGACGCCGGCCAGCGTGCTGAGGGGTATCCGTTCAGTCGGGACGGCGCTGGGGTAAAACTGGCTCGGCGCAAGGTAGACCTGGGTATAGCGCGCTCTGGCCAACGCCGGGCTGACCCAGCTCAGCACCGGTTGACCCGAAGGCGAGTGGCGCTCCGTCAGCACGCTGTAGCTCTGCAGAAATCCGCTTTTCGGTTCAACTTTGTTATTGCTGCAGGCTGACAGACTCAGGGTGGTCGCCATGACCAGCGAGAGTGAGCGAATGCGCATCATCAACGTGCTTCCTTTTGGTGAGACGGGGTGTTGTCCGAGCACTCGATGTGCAGATGACCGTGGCTCATGACCCACTCGATAAGGTCCGCGGTGGAAATGCTGTGAACGTACTCAACCCAGTGCGCATTGGTCGGGCTGAAGTGCTCGAAATAACGACGCAGGACGACCCGGGTCTGATCGTTGGAAACCCCCAGGCATGACTCCTGAAAAACGATCGGCGTATCGTGCCCGAGCGCGCCGGTACGCTGGCTCAGAATCAATGGGCGATTGGCGGTGTGGCTTTTGCTGTTATGGCCGCTGTTGAAATCCATCATGCAAACCCTTTGGATTGGAATGCGCACAGGGTGCCCGAGGGTTTTTGCCGGACGATGTCCGCTTGATGTCGCTCCGGACGAAATGTTGCTCGATTGAAATAAATGACCCGCAGCGGCAAATGGCTTTAGATTGGCGGCTTTCGGTCCATGGATTTTGTACCCGTGAGCAAATTGCTGTTCGTCGACGATGACGTGGAAATCCTCTCCCTGTTGAAGAAGTTCTTCACCCAGCACGGCTATGACGTGGACGTGGCGGAGAACGGTGAAGCCATGTGGGCGGCGATTGCGCAAAGCCGCCCGGACACGCTCATTCTCGACGTGATGATGCCCGGCGAAGGTGGCCTGAGTTTGTGTCAGAAGGTTCGTGCGCAGATGGGCATTCCGATCATCATGCTCACGGCCATGGCCGAGTTGAGCGATCGCATTGTCGGCCTCGAACTGGGCGCCGATGACTACCTGACCAAACCGTTCGCCCCGCAGGAATTGCTTGCTCGTGTCCGCGCATTGCAACGCCGCGCCGGTGAACAGGCCAGTCCGGTTGAGCCGTCGCGACCGGTGATTGCCTTTGCCGGTTGGCATCTGGACATCACTTGCCGCGAATTGCGCTCACCCGAAAACGTGATGATTCCGCTGTCCGGCGGCGAGTTCGATCTGCTGGTGGTGTTCCTTGATCACCCGCAGCGCATCCTCACGCGCGAACAGTTGATCGACCTTACGCACGGCCAGGGTCACGATGCCTTTGATCGCAGTATCGATGTGCAGGTCAGCCGTTTGCGCCGCAAGATCGAGCCGGACTGCAAACGTCCGGATTTGATCCGTACGGTGCGCAATGGCGGCTATATGTTCACTGCCAAGGTCAGCCGCACGTGATCGGGCGGCTACTGCGCGGCGACACGCTGCGGCGACGCATTGCCCTGACCATCGTCGCGGCGATGTTGGCTTCGGTGGCGTTGAATGCTTTGTTTATTCAAGTCGCCGGCATCTGGGCGCGTCCGCCCATCGAACGCACCGGCCTGCTCGAGCAGATCGCCGTCACCTCGCGGTTGATCGAGGTCGCGCCCGCTGACTTGCGCCCGCAACTGGCGCAAGCCGCCAGCAGCGACATGCTGCAAGTGGTGTGGAAGGCGCAGCGCGCCGATTTTGGTTTGCCCAACGACGGCGCCCGCGTTGAAGCGAGTCGGGTGCCGGTGCTGGAGCAGTTGTTGGGGGGTGATCGAAACATCGAAGCGTTCAACCCCGGTGACTGGACGCGGGACAATCCTCAGGCGCATTACGCCGCGCTGGTGCAATTGGTCGATGGCAGCTGGTTGTCATTCACCCCGCCTGAAAGGAGTTGGGGCCTGGAAATCGGCACGCGGATCGCGATCATCATCGCGCTGGGATTGATCGCAACGTTCCTCGTCGCCTGGGTCGCCACTCGGCAATTGGCCAATCCCCTGCAACGCTTCGCCATTGCCGCCCGACGTTTCGGCACCGACCTGCGCGCACCGCCGATCAAGGTCGAAGGGCCGCACGAGATTCGCCAGGCCATCGTCGCCTTCAACACCATGCAGGCGCAGATTCAGCATTTCATTGCCGAGCGCACGCACATGCTCGCTTCGATTTCCCACGACTTGCGCGCGCCGCTGACACGCATGCGTCTGCGCAGCGAATTCATGGAAGACCTCGACCATCAGCGCAAACTGATCCGCGATGTCGAAGAGATGCAATCGATGATCAACGCGGCGCTGGAGTTCTTCCGCGAAGACACCCATCGCGAGGCGACAACGGCGTTCGATCTGTCCGAGTTGCTGCAAACCATCGTCGACGATTACCGCGACCAGCATATCGAGGTCGACTTCAACGGCCCGGCGCATCTGGTTTACAACGGCCGGCCGCTGGGCATCAAACGGGTGATCGTCAATCTGCTGGAAAACGCCGTGAAGTACGCGCGCAACCCGCGCATCACTTTGAACCGTGATGATTACGCGATTCGCATCGAGGTCAGCGACGAAGGGCCGGGCATTCCGGAAGAGGCGCTGGAAAAGGTCTTCGACCCGTTCTTCCGTCTGGAGACTTCGCGCAACCGCAGCACCGGTGGCGTCGGCCTCGGACTGTCGGCGGCGCGAGCGATCATACGGGAGCAGGGCGGTGATCTGACGTTGCGCAATCAGCGCCGCAAAGGTTTGGTGGCGCGCGTCGAGCTGGCCGTCGCGCCGACGCTATTGGGCTAACCACTCCAGCGCGATGCCGACGCGGGAGGATTGCCGGCGATCTAACGGCTCAGGTGCGTCGGTCTGGTTGCGATAGCCATTCGGGCTCGTAGCGAGATGCTTCTGGAAGGTGCGGCGCATGCGTTCCTCGCGACCAAAACCGACGGTTTCGGCGATTCGCTTGATCGGTTCATGGCTGGTTTTCAACAATCGGCAGGCCGCCTCAAGACGCAATTGTTCGACCGCTTGCGCCGGTGTCTGCCCGGTCGCGGCGACATAGGCGCGGGCGAAGTGCCGAGGACTCATGCCGAATTGCTCGGCCAGTCGTTCCACGCGTAAATCTTCGTTGAGGTGCCCGGCAATCCACGCGTGCAGCCGCGCCACACGCACGTCCGGATCAGTGCGCAAAGCACTCGATTGTGCGTTGAGTGAGGCGCTTAGCTGCGGTTGTGCCGCGCCGCGCCAGAGGAATACCGTGAAATAACGCGCCAGTGACAGCGCCGCTTGCGCGCCCAAATCCTGTTCAACCAGCCCCAATGCCAAATCGATGCCCGCCGTCGCGCCGCCACACGTCCACAGATTGTCGTCGTGCAGGTACAGCGCGTCGGTCTGGCAGCGCACCGCCGGATAACGCGCCTGCAATTCAGCGGCGAATTTCCAGTGCGTCACCACTTGGCGCCCGTCGAGCAATCCGGCAGCCGCGAGGGCAAAGGTGCCGGTGCCAATCGAGCAGAGCCGGCGGATGTTTGCAGAGCGAACCCGCAACCAGTCGCAAGCACGCTCGTCAGCCTCAAGTGCCGCCATGCCCGGGCCGCCGGCGACAATCAGCGTATCGATCTGCGGCGCCTTTTGATCGATTTGCTCAAGCGAGCACGTACTCACGCTGATCCCCGAAATCGACATCACCTGACCACCCTGCGCCGAAGCGATCAACAGTCGGTAGGGCGGGCTGTCGATAAACGCTCCGCCGAGCACGCGCGGGATCGCCGCAAACACCTCCAGTGGTCCGGCGGCGTTGAGCAACAGCAAATCATCGAACGCCAACACCACCACGGTACGCACGGGCTGCGGCGCGATGTCCGGGATGGCAGGAAAGGAGGGGTGTTTGGCATGGAGCGGCACGGCGGGCCTCGACATACTGAATTCAACGCAAAAATGAGATCACGACAATGCCGGTAAAACCTTCTGCTGCCAAGCCATCGCTCACTCTGAAAGCGCTGTTGTGCTGCGCTGCGTTGTTGATCGCACATCCGCTTTGGGCGGCGAACGAGGGGCTGAAAGTCGGTGACCAGAGCGGTTTGACTCAGGCGCTGCTGCACGCCGCCGGCGAGGACGAGGGCATCACGTATTCGCTGTCGTGGCATCCATTCCTGGCCGGCACGACGATGCTTGAAGCACTGAGTGCCGGGGCCATCGACGTCGGTGTGGTCGGCAATGCGCCGCCGGTATTCGCTCAGGCCGGCGGCTACGATGTGCGCATCGTCGGTGTGGCCAGTGGCGCGCAAAACAACAATGCACTGCTGGTGCCGGAAGGCTCCACCGTCACGCAAGTTGCCGACCTTAAAGGTCAACGCGTGGCCGTGGCCAAAGGCAGTAGCGGCCATTACCTTTTACTCGCGGCCCTGCAGCGTGCCGGGCTGACGCCGCGTGATGTGAACATTGCTTACGTCAGCCCGGTGGATGCGCAAAACGCTTTCGCCAGCGGCAAACTCGATGGCTGGGCGGTGTGGTATCCGTTTGTGGGGCAAGCGACGTCTCGCGGCGCCCGAGTGTTGCTGGACGGCAGCGGCTGGCCGGAAACCGGTTTGAACTTCACCGTCGCCGGCCTGCAAACCCTGAACGACCCGCAGCGGGCAGCGCAACTCGGTGACCTGCTGGGCAGATTTGCCCGCGCTCAAGCCTGGGCCACCGCGCATCCACAAGCGTGGGCTGAGGTGTTCGCGCAAACCACGCGCCTGCCGGTCGCGCTGGTGCAAGAGATGCTTGCACATCAGGATCTGCGTTATGTGCCGATTGAAAAAACCGTCATCGATTCGCAGCAGCATCTGGCCGACATGTTCGTCGCCGAGCGCTTGATTCCGCGACCGCTGCAGGTCGAGCAAATCTTCGACGACCGCTTTAACCGCTTGCTGCCCAACCCTCAATAACCCTTTGAACTGACCGTGCCGCGTTGCTCGCGGCCGGGATTTACTCGCCTGGAGAAAAGTCATGCCTCAACTGCATCCCACCACACTCAAGCGTCGCAAAACCGGCCTCATCGCCGTCGATCACGCCCGTAGCGCCGGCGGCTATACGCTATTCGCACCGCAAACGGCGGACGGCAATGTGTTCCTCATCGACCTCGATGGCGAAGTCGTGCACCGCTGGAAACTCCCGCAACGCCCCGGTCGCGACGCGGTAATCTTGCGCAACGGCAACCTCGGCTACAACGGCAATCACCCGGATTCGCCGGATCTGTTTCCGGGCTGGTCGGTGTGGCACGGCGGCGCGTTCAGCGAAGTCACCCCGGACGGCGAAGTGGTCTGGCAGCACACCGATCTGCTTCATCACCACGATGCGCAATGGCTGGATAACGGCCATCTGCTCTACACCACCGCCGAGCCGTTGCCGCCGGAACTGGCGAAGCGCGTGGTCGGCGGCATTCCCGGCAGCGAGGCGCCGGGCGGGGTGATTTATGCCGACGTGGTCAAGGAAGTCGATCGCCAAGGCAACACGGTGTGGGAATGGCGCAGCTGGGAACACCTGCAACCCGAAGACTATCCGCTGCACGAAGCCTTCGAGCGGCATCACTGGCCAATGACCAACGCGGTGACGCCGGGCCGTGACGGCAAGGTGATTCTCAGCCTGCGCAGCGTGTCTTCGGTGATCGCTGTGCAACGTGGCAGCGGCGAGGTGTTGTGGCGTCTGGGCCACGATTTGGTCGCCCAGCAACATTGCCCGAGCGAACTGGAAAACGGCAACGTGCTGGTGTTCGACAACGGCATCTTCCGCCCGCACGTGAGCATGCCGCACTCGCGCATCCTCGAAATCAATCCGTCGACTCAGCGCATCGAATGGCAATACGCCGACACCCCGGGCTATGCGTTTTTCACCCCGTTCATGGGCGGCGCGCAGCGGTTGCATAACGGCAACACGCTGGTCACCGAGGCCAATTTCGGCCGGTTGTTTGAAGTGACGCCAGCCGGCGATGTGGTCTGGGAATACGTCAATCCACACTTCGCCACGTACCCCGATGCCGCCTCGCGACGCTACCTGCCGGGGGAAAACAACGCGATCTTCCGCGCTCACCGCTATCAACGCGAAGACCTGCCATGGCTGCGTGACTGAAAACCCATAAACCTCAACCGCAACGATCACGCTCACGCAGGCCACGCGCAGCGAAGTATCGATTCCTCTCAAAGAGCTGCGTGATGCAGCTCCAGGAACCACCGATGAATCTTCTTTATTCGCGCAATTTTTCTGCGACCGCTCTGGGCTTGTGTTCGTTAATGCCGCTGCTGCCGGCGATCGCCAATGATTTACCCGGCAACAGCGATGTTCTGCAAACGGTAACGGTCGAGTCCCGTCGTCGTAGCGAAGATGCACAGCAAGTGCCCACGGCAATGAGCGTGCTCGGCGCGCAAACCCTTGAGGAACAGCGCTTGTATCGCCTGCAGGATTTGCAGCAGGCGATGCCGAGCGTCAACGTCGCGTTTATGCACGCTCGGCAGTCGAGCTTGTCGATTCGTGGCTTGGGCAACAATCCGGCGAGCGATGGTCTGGAAGGCAGCGCCGGGATCTATCTGGACAACGTCTATCTCGGCCGCCCCGGCATGGCCGTATTCGACCTGCTCGATGTCGAGCAGATCGAATTGCTGCGCGGCCCGCAAGGCACCTTGTTCGGCAAGAACACCACGGCTGGCGTGCTCAACATCACCACGCGTCGCCCCTCAGCGACACCGCAAGGCACCCTCGCGACGTCGGTCGGCGAGGACGGTTACTCGCAGACTCAAGCGAGTTTTTCCGGGCCGTTGAATGACACGCTCACCGGGCGCATCGCCGCTTACAAGACTCATGAAAACGGCTACGTGAAAAACGAGTACGACGGCCATGAACTCGGCGGCGGCATGCGCCAAGGCGTTCGTGGGCAACTGGAGTTTCAGCCCAACGAGGATTTCAATCTGCGCTGGCTCGCCGATTATCACGAGGAGGATTCCAGTGCCGGCACGCGTTCGCTGTTCAGCACCGGGCCGGTGATCAACGGCGTCAACCGTTACCAACAGCGTGCAGCGGCGGTCGGCGCGACGCTGGTGGACGGCCGTCGGGTCAATCTGGATGCCGATCAGAACGTCACAGTGTTTCAGGGCGGCACCTCGCTGGAAGCCAACTGGAATCTGGCCGGGGATTACACGCTGACGTCGATCAGCGCCTATCGCTGGTGGGATTTCACCCCGCGCAATGATGATGAGCTGAACGTCGACGTGATGCACAACGTCGGGCAATCCGCGCGCGACAAACAGTATTCGCAAGAGATTCGTCTGGCCTCACCGGTGGGTGAACATTTCGACTACGTGCTCGGCGCCTATTACTTCCGCCAGGAAATGAGCAACACCGTGTTCACCGATTACGGCCCGTTGGCGGACACGTGGAACGGTACCCCGCAGGGCGCGCTGAACAACGTCACCAGCATCGGCCATGGCGATGTCGACACCGACAGTTACGCCACGTTTGCCCAAGGCACCTGGCACCTGACGCCAACCGTGGATTTCAGCCTGGGCGTGCGCGGCACCTATGAACGCAAACTCGCAGAGGTCACCCGCAACGCGCCGCTCGGTGGCGATGCGGCCAGCGCCGCTGCATTGCGCGTCAGAGATGCGAGGGTCGGTGCTTACGATTCCGGCGACTTGAGCCTCTACAGTTTCAGCCCCTCGGCGCTGGCCAGTCTGGCCTGGCATGTCAGTGATCAAGTGCTGGCGTACGGTTCGTTGTCGCACGGCGAGAAATCCGGCGGCGTCAATCTCGGCGTGGCCAGCGCCCCCGTCGCGGGTGCCGATTCACTGTTGATCGGCAGCGAACGCGCCAACGACGCCGAACTGGGCATCAAAACCACGCTGCTCGACCAGCGCTTGCTGCTCAATGCCAACCTGTTCTGGACGGTGGTGCATGGCTACCAGACCAACGCCTATGACGATGTCTCGCTCACCAGCTATTTGACCAACGCCGGCACGGTGCGCAGTCGAGGCCTGGAACTCGACAGCAGCTGGCGGCCGGTATCGGGTCTGACGATCAACGCCAACGGCTCGTTCAACGATGTGCGTTACCTGTCTTACGACGATGCACCGTGTCCCGCCGAAGTGGCTTTGCGCCCCGGCGCCCCGGCATCCTGCGACCTCAGTGGCCACGCGGTGGTGGGCGCGTCGAAATGGATCTTCAACACCAACGCCAGTTATCAATGGAATCTGGAGGGCGGCCTGCAACCCTACGTCAACGGTAACTACGCCTGGCGCTCGCATGCGGTCGGCACCGTTGATGATTCCAGTGAAGCGCAGTTGCCGGGCTATGGACTGGTCAACCTGTCCACTGGTGTACGCGGCGATTGGGGCAAAGGTCAGTGGGACGTGTCGTTGTGGCTGAAAAATGCCTTCGACAAGACTTACTACACCACGCTGTGGAACTCGCCGAATGGCGCGTATACGGGAGTGTTGGGCACACCGAGGACGCTGGGGATGACGGCGCGTTACGATTTTTGAACCGGCCAGCGTCACGTCGCCGACTACACTGCGAGAAATCACCGCAGGGACGCGCATCCGATGGCAACGCTTATGAAGCAAACGCTCAACTCAAACACACCGATTTTGGCGGTCGTTGATGCTCGACGTCTTCTGGTCAGAACGGTCAATTATTGCCGAACGCAGATCGACGATGCGGCAGAAGTGCGAGTGGATCGTCAGCTGCATGACGCTGGCGGCCGTGCGGTGAAACAGTGGGATCCGCGATTGTGGGCGTTGGCTGAGTCTGATGTTGAGACGCCGGCAAACCAGTCGACGGTTTGCTCTTTATCCGGTCAGGACTTGGCCAGCAGCAACGTCGACGCCGGCTGGCGGGTCAATCTGGTAAAAGATTCCGGGCAGACGATCTGTCGTTGGGACGGCCGCAAAAATCAATCGCGCTTTGAGTACGACTTGCTCTTGCGGCCGGTCGCGGTGTTTGAACAGGTCCACGGCGAAAGCGAGCGTTGTGTCGAGCGTTTGCGTTATGCAGGCACTGAAGCATCCGCGAGCAATTTGTGCGGACAGTTGATGCGTCACGACGATCCTGCGGGTTCATTGCACATTCATGAGGCCAGCCTGCAAGGTGCAGTTTTGCGGCAATCACAGCACTTTTTGGCGCTGGCAACTGCTCCGGATTGGCCGAAGTCTGTGGCGCAATGCGATGCGTTACTGGAGCCAGGAGGCGGCGCAGTCACCCTTCAGCATTACAACGCACTGAATGATCTTCTTAGCCTGACCGATGCGCGGGGACATTGCCGCCGTTCTGCCTATGACGTGGCGGGTCAATTGCACCGAAGCAATCTGCAACTGGCGGGTCAGGCTGAGGCGGTGTTGCTGTCAACGATCAGTTACAACACCTCTGGCCAGATCGAGCGGGAAGTCGCTGGCGATGCGGCCATCACCACGGCACGTTATTCGCCAATCGATGGTCGTCTGGAACAATTGCTCGCACTGAAGCCCGACGGCACTCGCCTTCAAGATCTGACGTACACCTCTGACCCGGTGGGCAATATCCTGAGCATTGAGGACGGTGTACAAACGGTGCGTTTTTTCAATAACCAACGGATCGATTCCGTCAGTGCCTACCGCTATGACAGTCTGTCCCGACTCATCGAAGCCACCGGGCGAGAGGCTGCGGCATCCAGCCCCGATCAGTTCGCCAATTACACCCAACGCTACAACTACGATGCCGGCGGCAACCTGGTTCGGCTGCAGCATGTCGGCGCGCACTCCCATACCCGCGAGATGCAGATTGCGGCGTTCAGCAATCGCGGTGTTTTCAAAAATCAGGGTGATCCAGACGCAGCGTTCGATGCCAACGGCAATGTGCAGAAATTACAACCGGGTCAGGCATTGGCTTGGGATCTGCGTAATCAACTGCGGCAAGTCACACCGGTCGAGCGAACCGAGGCAGCCAACGACACCGAACGGTATGCCTATGACAGTGCAGGTCAGCGCGTTCGTAAAACTCGCTTTACCCAGGCTCGTAACAGAACTCACCAGGCCGAAGTGCGCTATTTGCCGGGCCTGGAACTGCGCACTAATACCGCGACTGGCGAAGTCCTGCATGTCATCAGCATCTCTGCCGGGCGCAGCGGGGTGAGGGTATTGCACTGGGAGAGTGAGCCGCCCGCCGAGATGACCAATGATCGATTGAGCTACAGCTTGAGCGACCATTTGGGCAGCAGCAGTCTGGAGTTGGACGCGGCAGGGCGATTGATCAGTCAGGAAGGTTATTACCCTGACGGCGCAACCGCTTGGTGGGCGAGTCGCAGCGAGGTCGAGACGTCGTACAAGACCGTTCGTTATTCGGGCAATGAACGTGATGCGACAGGGCTGTATTACTTCGGATTCCGGTATTACGCGCCGTGGTTGAATCGCTGGATCAATCCGGATCCGGCGGGTGTTGTTGATGGTTTGAATCTGTTTCGGATGGTCAGGAACAATCCGCTGCGGTACCGGGATGGGGATGGGCGGCTGCCGGAGGAGTATTCAGAATATGCGCCGAGTGCGATGGTTTCGGGGTATGACCTGAATCCGAAAGCATTAAGGCGTCGTGACGTAAATGAGCAGACAGCAGCAGAGCGTGAGAAAGCAGTCGAGGACGGCTTTTACAATTACAGTCTGGACAACGCGCACAGAATCGTCACTGAAGACGGCAATCGCCCCGAATCTCGTGATTATTTTGATAATGAGTATTTGCCGGGACGTTGGAGAATGCTTGCAAATTATCGCAGTGCCGGCAACGAGCTCAGTGCAACCGATGTGACTTGGTATCAATACAAGCAGGTTTCAAAACTGAATAATTTTTACGGGGTGATGCCGAAAGTCATTCTGCGTTGGGACGTCATCAACGAGGACGCTTTACTCGCTACCGAAAAACCAGAAGGCATACGCGAGCGTTTTTTGGCCAGTAAAGGAAATGGTCGATCAACACAGAGAATCCTGGACGCGTTCGGCCTGCAGGCAACCAGAGTCGAGAGAGTAAATATTGAGCTTTCCGATCCCAAGAAAGACATAGTCATTATTGCTGTGCATGTCGAGCCAAAACCTGAATATCGGGATTGGGCCAATGAAGCCTTGCAGGCAAATGCCGAGAAAGAACAGCGACGAGCAAGCCGCAACCCGACTTCACGAGCCGCGCACGCAGTATGGCGAACGGCTAGACGTGCTGTGTTTGACGTCGGCGGGTTGTTCTTATGAAATTAATTCTGTAGATTTTCATGAAATTATAAAAAGATAATTTCATGAGGTCGCGAATGTTTCAGCAATCCACGCAGCACGTCGACAGCTATTACGCCCACAGTTGCGCCGATATTTTGCGTGAGCGACCTGCGCTGGAAGGCGAGCAGAACACCGACGTCGTCATCATCGGCGCCGGTTTCAGCGGTCTGCACACCGCGTTGCGTCTGGTCTTGGCCGGTAAACGCGTGACGTTGCTGGAAGCCAGTCGGGTGGCGTGGGCGGCTTCGGGGCGTAATGGCGGGCAGGCGATTCTTGGCTGGTCGTGCGACATGCCGCCGCTGGAAGCCGCGCTCGGCCATGAACGCGCCAAACGTCTGTGGGACGGTATGCGTTGGGCGGCGCAGGAGTTGCGTGAATTGCCGGGTCGTCATGGTTTCGATTGTGACTATCGGCCGGGCCATTTGTGGACGTCGGTGATGCCGCGCCGGGTTGGATTGCTGACCGAATGGCAACACGAGGCCAGCCACAAATGGGGCCACGATGCTTTGCAGTTCATTCCGCGTGAACAGTTGCCCGAGTGGGTCGCCAGCGATCGCTATCAGGCCGGGCTCTACGATCCGCAAGGCGCACACCTCAATCCTTTGAAACTGGCCCTCGGCCTTGCCGCTGCGATAGAACGTGCCGGTGGCCACATCTACGAACAAAGCAAAGCGCTGAGTTATCAGGAGGAGGGCGCAGGTTTTCGGGTCAACACTGCGCGCGGATCAGTTCGCGCTGATGTGTTGATCCTTGCCTGCAACGCTTATCTTGATGAACTCGATCCGCAACTGGCCGCCTGCATTTTGCCGGTCGGCACTTATCAGGTCGCCACCGCGCCGCTGACGCCGGAGCAAGCCACGGCATTGCTGCCGAGCAACGTCTGCGTGACCGACAACCAATTCGTCCTCGATTACTTCCGCCGCACACCGGACAACCGTTTGTTGTTCGGCGGCGGCTGCACCTATCTGGGCGGCATGCCCAAGGATATTGCGGCGGCCACTCGGCCGTTTCTGCAGCGAGTGTTCCCGCAACTCAAAGGCGTCGAGGTGGAATTTGCCTGGGGCGGCCATATCGATCTGACGTTGAAGCGCACGCCGGATGTCGGCAGCGAGGGCAACCGCTATTGGCTTCAGGGTTACTCGGGGCATGGCGTGTTGCCGACACTGGCCGCCGCCCGCGCGGTGTCCGAAGCCATTCTCGGTCAGAGCGATGAATTGGCGTTGTACCAAGGCCTGAGCAACGGCCGTTTCCCCGGCGGTAAACATTTCGCCGCGCCGCTGGAAGCCATCGGCAAGGCCTGGTATCGACTGCGCGACAGCGTCTGATGCGTCATTTTCCGGAAGTTGAATCATGAACAAGCAAGAAGAAATCGCCGCACTGGCGATCCTCATCCATGACCTGCGCAAGCACAAGAAGTGGACCTTGAAGGAGTTGGCCGACAACATCGGCCGCTCGGTGGGTTTTCTCTCGCAGGTCGAGCGCGGCCTGTCGCGGCCAACCGTGGCAGACCTCACCGCGATCAGCGAAACCTTTGGCGTGCCGACCACGTATTTCTACAGTTTGCCCAAGCCCAAAGAGCTGCCGTGGGTCACGCGCCCGGACGAGCGCCGCACGCTGTATTACGCCAACGGCATCACCGACATTTTGGTGTCGCCGCAGATGCGCGCCTCGTTCTCCATGCTTGAGAGTCATCTGGAGGCGGGCGCCAGCAGCGGCGATCGACATATGACGGACAGTTCGGAGCAGGGCGGTTACGTGCTCGAAGGCGAGTTGACGCTGTGGCTGGGCGACGACGAAGAGCCGGCAACGCTCAAGGCCGGCGACAGTTTCCAGTTCGACAGCCACACCGTTTGCCGCTACGGCAATCTCACCGATCAGCTCACACGCGTGCTGTGGGTCTACACCTGATAACAACAAATAAAGGATGAACACGATGGACGCTGTCTGCGCCGACCTGTTGGCTGAAGTGCGCGCGTTTCGCCAACAACACCCCGAAGTGCGTTATGTCGACCTGATTTCTCTGGATATTCCGGGGCACTTTTACGGCAAGCGCTACCCGATCGACATGCTCGAAAAAGTCGCGGCGGGCAGCGCGCTCAAGTTGCCGCAAAACTGCGTGCTGCTGGGCGTGCAGGGCGGGTTGTTCAAGATTGGCGATTACTGCTTTAACGATGGCGATCCGGACGCCGTACGGCGTTTGGTGCCGGGCACTTTGAAGCCGGTGACCTGGGAAGCGCAGCCGCTGGGGCAGATGCTGATTACCTCGGACGGCACTGAAAAACCCATCGAATTCGAACCCCGTGAAGTGCTGGCGCAGGTGCTCGATCGACTGGCGCGTAAAGGCATTCACCCGGTGGTGGCGTTCGAGCTGGAGTTTTATCTGTTCGATAAAAAGCTGCGCGACGGCCTCCCGCAATTCCCTCGTGATGACCTGACCGACGATGCCGATGATCAGCCGAACATGCACATCGAGCGCTTGTCGCGGTTTGCGCCGGTGCTGGATGAGATGGTCGAGGCGACACGAGCGCAGGGTATCGACGCCACGGTAATCACGGCGGAACTCGGCCCCGGTCAGTTTGAAATCAATTTCGGGCATCTCGACGATGGATTGCGTGCTGCCGATTGGGCGGCGCTGTTCTGCCGCAGCACCCGTGGCGTGGCGCTCAAACACGGTTATCGCGCCAGTTTCATGGCCAAACCGTATTTGCAGCACCCGGGCAGTGGCATGCATGTGCACGTCAGTCTTTACGATGCTGACGGCAATAATCTGCTGGCGGCGAATCAACAACAGCCGTTGCGTCATGCGGTGGCGGGGTGTCTGGAATTGCTGCCGCACAGCATGCCGATCTTCGCCCCGAACCAGAATGCGATGCGCCGCTTGGGCGGTACGGTCAACACGGCGACCAAGGCAAGCTGGGGTTTTGAGGATCGTGATGCGTGTTTGCGCATTCCTGAATCGGACGCGAAAAACCTGCGCATTGAATATCGACTGGCCGGCGCGGATGCCAATCCGTATCTGGTGTTGGCAGCGATTCTGGTGGGACTGGAACACGGCTTGGCAGCGGGCAAGGAACCCATCGCACCGCTGAATGAAGACCGTGACAGCGGTATCGGTTTCCCCACTGAAATGTTTGAAGCGGTAAAAACCATGCAGCAGCAGCCGCAACTGCGTGAAGGGCTGGGCGCCGAGTTTGTGGATGTGTATTGCGAGAACAAACGTCAGGATCATTTGGCGTTTATGCAGGAGATCAGCGCGCGGGAGTATCGTTGGTATTTGTGAAGATTTATAAGAAACCAGAAACATTCTGAAACATTTTCCGGATGGCAGGGGTCAACAGAGCACATCCCCTGCCAGAAGTCCCCATGAAAACACCTCGTCCATCCGCACGCCTGGAAACCCTTTCGCAACTGCGAAATTTCAAGATGGCGAGGTCAGCGCATGCTTATGTTCGCGGCAGCACGGTTCAATTTTATGAATGGCTGCACAGCCAACCCGGCCGGCGCCTTCCCCACGGGCCTGCCGTATGGATCTGTGGTGATTGCCACGCCGGCAACCTCGGGCCCACCGGGGATTTGAAAGGCCAGATCGACATCCATATCCGCGACCTTGATCAGACCGTTATCGGCAATCCTGCGCACGATCTGGTCAGGCTTGCCCTGTCATTGGCCACGGCGGCACGCGGTTCCGATCTGCCCGGTGTCGCGACCGCGCGCATGCTCGAAGAAATGATGCGCGGCTACGAGCAAGCCTTTGTCGACGACGTCGATAAAGAACCGCCACGCCCGGCGCAGGTCAAGGCGGGCATGCGCAGTGCGGTGCAGCGCACGTGGAAGCATCTGGCGCAGGAGCGTATCGAGAACACCAAACCGACGATTCCCTTGGGCAAACACTTCTGGTCGCTTTCGCGGGCAGAGCGTGCGGCGCTGAAAACCCTGTGCGCTACCGACGATATTCATACGTTAGTGACTTCGTTGAAGGGCCGGTCGAAGGATGACCGGGTCAAACTGCTCGACTCGGCGTATTGGGTCAAAGGCTGCAGCTCGCTCGGATTGAAGCGTTACGCGGTGTTGTTGGGCGTGGGCGAGGGCGATGATCAGGATTTCTGCCTGCTCGATGTCAAAGAAGCGGTAACGGCTGCAGCACCGCGTGCGGCCAGGTCTTCGATGCCGCGCGATAACGGTAAACGTGTCGTAGAAGGCGCGCGGTTTCTATCGCCGGGGTTGGGTAACCGTATGATTGCGACGCGCGTGCTTGATCATGGCTTTTTTGTCCGCGAATTGTTGCCGCAAGACATGAAGCTGGAACTCGATCAGTTGAGTCAGCGTGATGCGATGTTGGCGGCGGGGTATCTGGCACGAGTGGTGGGGATTGCCCACGCACGGCAGATGGACCTGGCAACGCGGTCATCATGGATCAGCGAACTGCAAAACTGCCGCTCGAAGACGCTGGATGCGCCGTCGTGGCTTTGGTCGAGTGTTGTGCAGTTGGTTGGCAGTCATGAGAAAGGCTATCTCGAACACTGTCGCCGCTACGCCCTGCAACACTAAACCCCTTACACACTGCAACGCTGAACCCTTGTAGGAGCTGCCGCAGGCTGCGATCTTTTGATCTTAAAAAACAACGTCAAAAGATCGCAGCCTTCGGCAGCTCCTACAAGGTGTGGTGTTAGAGCGAGGCTTTTACTTGCAGGCCCACGACCAGTGCGTTGTCGATGTCTTGCCCCGAGAACGCGCCTGGTTCGATGATGTATTGCACATTCGGGCGCAGCGTCAGCCATGGCGTGGCTTGATAGCCGTAACCCAGTTCGATTAATTGCTCGGCGCTGTCCAGATTCGGGAACGCGGTGCCATTGGCCAGCGCGGCGTCTTGCTGCACATCACGGCTGCGCGGGTTAGGCACGGCGCGACCATAACCCAGCGCGACGGTGTCATGCGGGCGGCTGTCGAACGGTTTGTACAACACCACGCCAGTGCCATACCACTTGCTGAACGGCGAAGCCGCGTCGCTGGCCGCTGAATACTGACCGAACGCGTGCAGGCTGCGGCCGGTGGAAGTCTGCGAAGCCCACACCGCTTGATCAACCAGCAAATAATGACCGCCGCGACCGGACACTTCATCGTCGCTGCCGATGCGTTTCACGTCGGAGCTGTCGTAGTAGTAACCAACCTTGTATTCGCCAGGCAATTCGCCGCCGTGCTTGTACACCAGCTCGATCGGCACCACCGTACCGGTGGTGTGTTTCGGCCCAAGGTGCCAGGCGCGACTGGAGTTGCCGTTGCTTTGCGGGTCGACGTTGAACGCCGCCACGCGCAATTGCCAGGAGGACGACAGGTCGTATTTCACCCGCACGCCCAAATGCGCGTTGGGGTAGTTGGTCCAGCCGCTGCCGCCGGACATGTTCAGCGGATGACCGCAGAACCCGGCGTTCATGAAGTTGCAGAGAATGCCGCTGTCGAGGCCGCCGAGATCGTTGCCCATCGCCATGTAGCCGAGTTTGACGTTAAGCGCCGGGGTGAACAGGCTGCGCTCGTAACTCAGTTCGGTCAGGCGCGTGTACAGGCCGCCGTAGTTTTCCTGAATCGGCAAACGGTTGCCGACGAGGTCTTCTGAAGCGCTGTTGCCACGGCGGTCGTTAATGGTCAATTGCACTTTGCCGGCGTTGTCGACGCCGTACAGTTTGCTCAGATCGAACTGCACGCCGAGCTTGATGTTCTGCGAGTAACGCGCCGAACGGTGCAGGCCGCCGTCAGCGTTGTAAGCGGTTTCGCCGCTGTAGTCGCCGGTGAATTTGACGCCTTGTTCATCCATCTGATGACGCAATCCGCCCCAGTCGCCAGTGAGCGTGCTGCGGGTTAACAGATCGGATTCGCCGGCGGCCAGCGCGGGCAGGGCAGTGGTGCAGGAAAGGCCGATCAACAGGCCTTTGAACAGGTCGGAACGAGAAAAACGAACAGCCGATTGCATGTGAATCTTCCTGCTGGAATCTTGGGCAATGGAGCAAAGCAGCGCGGCACCCTTAGGTGCCGCGCTTGACTGGATGAAGTGACGACGGCTTACGGCAACGCGTAGGCCATGACGAGGTCGCCACGATCGGTCGACTGACGAGCGCCGCCCGCGGTGATGACGATGTACTGCTTGCCGGTTTTCGGCGAGACGTAAGTCATCGGGCCGCCCTGGCTGCCCACCGGCAGACGCGCTTTCCAGACTTCTTCACCGTTGCCGCTGTTGAACGCGCGCAGGTAGAAATCCTGCGTGCCAGCGATGAAGATCAGGCCACCTTGGGTCGACAGCGTGCCGCCGAGGGTTGGCAGACCGATCTTGATCGGCAGGTGCATGCGGATACCCAACGGACCGGTGTCTTCAACCGTGCCGACTGGAACCTGCCAGGCGATTTTCTGCGTCTTCATGTCGATTGCGGTCAGGGTGCCGAACGGCGGTGCCTGGCACGGAATGCCGGCCACCGACAGGAAGCGGTTCTTGTTCACGGCGTAAGGCGTGCCCTTCAGCGGAACGGCGCCCATGCCGGTGTTCAGTGCTTCGCCGCCGGACGTGGCCTGGCCTTTGTTCTGCGATGGGATCATCTGAATCCACAGACCCAGACGCATGTCGTTGACGAAGATGAAACCGTGTACCGGGTCAGTCGAGATGCTGCCCCAGTTCATGCCGCCCAGCGAACCCGGGAAGCTCAACGATTTATCCATGCCCGGCGCGGTGTACAAACCGTCGTAACGCATGCCTTTGAAGTCGATGCGGCAGAGCAACTGATCGTACGGGGTGGCGCCCCACATGTCGGATTCGGTCAGGTGCTGCGCACCGATCTGCGGCATGCCCACCGATTTCGGCTGGGTAGGGGAGTACGGTTCGTTCGGGATGTTCGCCGCTTTGACCGGCACTTCTTTTACGTCGGTCAACGGTTTGCCGGTGGCACGGTCGAGCACGTAGATCTGCCCGGCCTTGGTGCCGATGACCAGCGCCGGAACGGTTTTGCCGTCCTTGGTGAAGTCGATCAGGCTCGGCTGCATTGGCAGGTCGAAGTCCCAGAGATCATTGTGCACGGTCTGGAACACCCAGCGCTCTTCACCGCTGGTGGCGTCCAGCGCGAGAATCGAAGCACCGTAGGTGTGATCGAGTTTGCTGCGCTCGACACCATAGATATCGGTGGACGAACTGCCCATCGGCAGGAAGACCGTGTTGGTCGCCGGGTCATACGACATCGGTGCCCAGCTGTTCGGCGTGCTGCGCACGTAGGTGCTGCCGTCTGCCGGCGCGTTGCGATCCTGCGGGTTGCCCGGGTCGAACGCCCAGCGCATGGCGCCGGTCATCACGTCGAAACCACGGATCACGCCGCCCGGCATGTCGGTTTGCACGTTGTCAGCCACGCGACCGCCGACCACGACAGTGGTGCCGGCCATCAACGGTGCGGAGGACAACTGATAGTAGCTGTCCGGGACGTTACCCAGACCGGCCTTCAGATCGACCTGACCGTTGTTGCCGAAACCCTGACAGAACTCGCCAGTGTCGGCATCGACCGCGATCAGGCGGGCATCAATGGTGTTGGTCAGCAGACGACGCTGGCAATTGGCGGCCGGCACCGGTTTGGCTTCGATGATGCTCGAATTGCTCGGCTGGGCAATGGCGGCAGTCGCATCGAAATAGGCCATGCCACGGCAGCGCTGCCAGACTTTCGACTGGGCGTTGATCGAGTTCTTCCACAGCTCTTTGCCGGTGTCGGCATCGAGGGCGATGAGGTTGTTGTGCGGGGTGCAGATGAACACTTTGTTGCCGATTTGCAGCGGGGTGAGCTGGTCTTCGGCGCCGTTGCCATCGCTCTCGGCGATGTCGCCAGTGTGATAGGTCCACGCGACTTTGAGCTTGTCGACGTTGTTGCGATTGATCTGATCCAGCGCAGCGAAGCGGCTGCCACCTTCGGTATTACCGTAGTGCGCCCAATCCTTCTGCGCCTTGTCCGGCTCAACCGGAGTGAGGCCCGGGCCAGTGCCGGTGGCGGCAACGGTCGGATGCGCGACGAACATGTTGCCGGCAGCAACGGCCAAACCGACCGCCAATACAGCGGCAACGGCGTAAGCGCCGCGACCCGCAACGCCACCGTTGGCGCGCTTGAGCATCGGGTAGACCAAGGCCACCACCAAGCCGATCGCGCTGAACATGAACAGGCGCGAGAACACCGGCCAGAACACCAGACCGGCATCACTGACAGCCCAGATCGCCGTCCCGACCAGGAACGCCGCGAACAACCAGGCACCGCTCAGCTTGAAGCGCGCGATCAACAGACCGGAAACGGCCATGACCAAGCCACCCACCAGGAAGTACCACGAGCCTCCCAGGCTGACCAACTTCACGCCGCCCGCAGCCAGCGCCAAGCCGAGCAGGGCGATGACGACGCCCAGCCCGACCAGAATGAATTTTGATATGCCCGAGAGGCGTTGACTCTGCTTCACGTTGAGTGTCCCGTTGAAATGAGGCGCGCATTATATAGTTAGGTAACTACCTAGTTAAATCACAAATTTCACCGTGAAGCGTAGTTCGCGGTTTTGGCTCATGCCTGAGGTGAAGCTTAGACGCTGAAATGTCTGTCGAAATGTGCAAAAAAACGCTGTTATGTCAGCTCTATTGTGATTTGTGACAGATACTGAATGTCGCGCCGCAAGGCGTAAATCATTTGCGCCAGGTTGTAAATGCGACGAATAACCACCCGGTAGCCCGATCCAGAGCCTCCGGTGGACGCGTCGAGCTATATGGATATGCTTTTTTAATCTTGGAATTCCGATTCCTTTACCGCTCAACTGGCGCCTTTTTGATCGGTGACTATTTATGTCCGAGCGATGTGAGGTGCTGGTTTTAGGCTTGGGCGCGATGGGCGCCGCCACGGTTTACCAGTTGGCGAAAGCGGGGGTGAACGTCGTCGGAATTGACCGTCATCACCCGCCGCATAACCTCGGCTCCAGTCATGGCGATACCCGAATCACAAGGCTTTCGGTTGGCGAGGGCGCGCAATATGTACCGATCGTGCGTAATTCGCATCGCATCTGGCGTGAGCTTGAGGCGTTGTCGGGTGAGTCACTGTTCGAGCAGTCCGGGTTGCTGGTGCTGAGGTCGAGCGCCGAGTTCGATCCTGCAGATCAGAGCGACTTCACCTTGCGCACCATCGGGCTGGCGCAGACCTACGGCATCGAGCACGAAGTCTTGTCCGCCGAGCAGATTCGCCAGCGCTTTCCTCAATTCGCCCACGTGCACGACTCGGCCATCGGTTATTTCGAACCCGGTGGCGGCTTCGTGCGTCCGGAGCGCTGCATCGATGTGCAGCTCAAACTGGCCGAGCAGCACGGGGCGACGCTTTATAAAGGCGAGACCGTCACCGCAATCACCTCGGACGCGGACGGTGTCACCGTTACCACCGACCGACGCACGCTGTTTGCCAACAAACTGGTGATCAGCGCAGGCAACTGGAGCGGTGAGTTGCTCAGCAAACCGTTTGAACATCTGCTCAGTGTTTACCGGCAGAAACTGTTCTGGTTCGAACTGGAAGAGAACGCCGGACTGGTGGGCCATTCACCGACGTTTATCCTGACCCACGGTCGTGGCGACGACAAAATCAACTACGGCTTCCCCGCATTACCCGGCGAGGGCAGTTTGAAAATCGCCACCGCGCAGTACCACACCGCATCGGCGCCGCAGGCCATCGACCGCACGGTTTCAGCAGCCGAAGCGCAGGACATGTACGAGCAGCAAGTACACAAGCGCATCGCCGGCGTGACCGCAAAGGTCAGCAAGTCCGCCGTCTGCGCCTACACCGTCACGCCGGATCGCCACTTCATCATCGACGAGCATCCGTCGCTGCAACACACGCTGTTCGTGTCGGCATGTTCGGGCCATGGCTTCAAGCATTCCGCGGCACTGGGCGAGGCGTTTGCACAGTGGTGCATGCGTGGCTCGACCGACCTGGATCTGTCCTCTTTCTCCCTGAAACGCTTCGAAGGAACACTATCGTGAAACGTGTCGCGCTCTCCGTCGCACTGCTGGTCGCCGCCATGGGTTCTGCCTATGCGGAAACTTTGAAAATTGCTGTGGTGCCCGTGCCCCATGCCGAGATTCTCGAGTTCCTGAAACCTCAGCTGGCAAAAGAAGGCGTGACGCTCGACGTCAAAGTCTTCTCTGACTACATTCAGCCCGACCGGCAGACGGATGAAGGTTTGCTCGACGCCAATTACTTCCAGAGCAAACCGTATTACGAAGCCTACAAAAAGGATCGCCCGAGCAGCGATCAGGTGCCCGTCGTCGCGGTACACATCGAACCGTTCGGCGCCTATTCGAAGAAGATCAATAACATCAGCGAACTCAAGGATGGCGCCACCATTGCCATTCCCAACGACCCGACCAACTCCGGTCGTGCACTGTTGCTGATCGCCAAACAAGGCCTGATCACCCTCAAAGACCCTGACAACATCATGGCGACGCGCCTGGATATCGTCAGCAATCCCAAGCACCTGAAGTTTCAAGAGCTTGAAGCGGCGATGCTGCCGCGCGTGTTGAATCAGGTCGATCTGGCTCTGATCAACGCCAACTACGCGCTGGAAGCCAAACTGGTGCCGCACAAAGATGCGCTTTTTATCGAAAGCTCAGAATCGCCGTACGCCAATTACCTGTACGTGCGCCGCGACAAGGCCAACGCGCCGGCGGTGCAGAAGCTCGGCGCATTGCTTAACTCGCCGCAAGTGAAGCAGTTTATTCTTGAGCGTTATCACGGCGATGTAGTGCCGGCGTTCTGACCACGTCAGGCCGTCACGTTCGATTCGGCAAAATGCACTTCAGTGGCTGCGCGCCCCGCCAGCCACGCGAGTACGGACGCGACGACCAGCACGGCAGCGCTCAGCTCGAATGTGGCTTTGTAGCCGCTCAGATCAAAGGCCAAACCGCCGACGATGGCGCCGCCGGCGATCGCCAGTTGAACAATCGCCACCAGCATGCCGCCACCGGCTTCCGCATCATCCGGCAGCGTCTGCGCCAGCCATGTCCACCAGCCGACCGGCGCGGCCGTGGCGACCAATCCCCACAGTCCGAGCAGCACGGCCGTCAGCATTGCCGACTCGCCGAAGTTCACCAGCGCCAAAGCGATACAGGCCATGATCAACGGGATAACCGTGAGGGTGCGGTAGAGGCCGCGGCCCATGAATCTTTCGATCAGAAAGGTGCCGATAAACCCTGCGAGTCCCAGCCCCAGCAGCATCAAAGACAGTGTTGAAACACTGACGCCGGTGACGCCCTCAAGGAACGGGCGCAGGTAAGTGAACAACATGAACTGGCCCATGAAAAACACGCTGACGGCGATCATGCCCAAGGCCACGGGCGGCTGACGCATCAGTTGCAGGGCGTTGGCGCCGCCGGCCTTGCGTTCGGCCTTGAAGGACGGAAGGCTGATCATCAACCACACCGCGGCCAGCGCTGCCACCGGCACCACACAAAAAAACGCACCGCGCCAGCCGATCAACGAACCGAGGAAGGCGCCCCCCGGGGCGGCGATCACCGTTGCGAGCGCGTTGCCACCGTTGACCATGGCCAGTGCGCGCGATACTTGATCAGGCGCCACCAGACGCATGGCCGTCGCCGCCGACAATGACCAGAAACCACCGATGGCGATGCCGATCAAGGCACGTCCGATCATGAATGACGGGTAGCCCGGCGCGAGCGCGACGATCGTGCCTGACACGATCATCAGCAAGGTCAGACTCAACAGCAATTTCTTGCGTTCAACGCGAGCAGCGATGCTTGCAATCAGCAGGCTGGTGATCAACGCGAACGCACCGGACACGGAAATGCCCTGACCCGCCTGGCCTTCGGTGATGTGCAAATCGGCGGCAATCGGCGTCAGCAGGCTGACCGGCATGAATTCTGAAGCAACTAAAGCGAACGCGGCCAGGGACATGGCCAGCACGGCGCTCCAGCCGCTTTTCTTTGTAGAAGGATCGGTAAGAGGGGTTGTCATGGAAACTACCTGTGTTGCGCGAAAAGCGTAGGAGGTGATGCGCAGGGGTTGAAGTGATGGATGCCTGCAAGGGCATGCCCCTGTAACAGTTCGACACATTCTCCCGGTCGATCCGCCGCTGCTCTAGTGCATTCCTCTTGAATGCTTGCCTGATCCTCTGAGGATGCAGGGTTGTGGATAGGAAAGCTCGGTTGCGCGGACTACAGTTCGGTCAACAGGAGTGACCGACCATGATCCACACCCCCCATCGCCATGAATCGCCGTTAGCGTTGCAGATTGACCCGCGCATCAGCGCACCGGGTGACTTCGCGACCTGCATACCCGGGCTGTCGCTGTTTCGCCGCGACCAGCCAGCGCCACCTGCCGTGTGCATGATCGAACCGAGCCTGATTCTGGTCGGCCGTGGCGAGAAACGCTTGTGGGTCGGAGGGGAGGGTTATCGTTACGACCCTTCGCGGTTTCTGGTCACGTCGCTGGATTTACCCGCCAACTCCGAAGTGCTGCTCGCCAGCCCTGAGCAGCCCTGTGTCGGTCTGGTGTTGAAACTGGACATCGGCATGCTCGCCGAGGTGATCACCAAAAGTGGCCTGCCCGCCAAGCGGAAGCCATCGACAGGCACCGGCGCCGGCATTGGCAATGTGTCCTCGGCGCTGGAAGGCGCGCTTGATCGGCTGTTGGCCCTGCTTGATGAACCCGAGGCGATCCCGGTGCTGGCGCCGCTGATCCTGCGCGAAATCCATTACCGGCTCCTCAGTACCGATCAAGGTTCACGCCTGCGGCAGATCACTGCGGTGGATGGTCAGGGCTATCGCATCGCCAAAGCCATCGACTGGCTGAAACTCAACTACACCGTTGCACTGCGCATCGACGATCTGGCCGCACGCGTGCAGATGAGTGCGCCGACTTTTCACCTGCATTTCCGCCAACTGACCGGCATGAGCCCGCTGCAGTACCAGAAGTGGCTGCGGCTCAACGAGGCGCGTCGGCTGATGCTGGTCGAGCGTCTGGACGTTTCGCGCGCGGCGTTTGCGGTCGGTTATGAAAGTCCTTCGCAGTTCAGCCGTGAATATGGCCGCCTGTTCGGTACCGCGCCCAGTCGCGACATGGCGCTGCTGCGTGGCCAGCCAATCGAAGCAGAAGCGGCAAGTTAAACCACAGACACGCTTTACCGGGGATGCGCCTCGCCGCGCGTCACCGCTCATACAATGCACGTCAACCGATGATAGAGCGGGTGAGCCATGGAATTACGAATCAACCAGAAGACCTATCAGGTCGATGCCGACGCCGATACGCCCTTGCTGTGGGTGATCCGCGATGACCTCGGCATGACCGGCACCAAGTACGGCTGCGGACTGGCGCAGTGCGGCGCCTGCTCCGTGCTGGTCGACGGCAATGTGGTGCGTTCGTGCGTGACGCCGGTGGCCGGCGTGGTCGGCCGCGAAATCACCACCATTGAAGCCATCGAGGCTGACGAAGTCGGCAAACGGGTGGTCTCGACCTGGGTCGATCTCCAGGTGGCCCAGTGTGGTTACTGTCAGTCGGGGCAGGTCATGGCCGCCACGGCGTTGCTCAAGCAAAACCCGCAGCCAAGTGACGCGCAAATCGACGCGGCGATGGTCAATCTGTGCCGCTGCGGCACCTACAACGCCATTCATGCCGCCGTGCATGAGCTGGCCGGCAAGAGGGACGCCTGATGAGCATCCGTATCGATCCGTCCAGTGAGGCATTCGCGTTCGCGCTGCACGAGCCGATCAATGTCTCGCGCCGACGTTTTCTGACCGGTACCGCCGTCGGTGCGTTGGTGCTTGGCTTCGGTCTGCCGCTCGGTTCGACCCGCGTGCAGGCCGCAACGGCTGCGGCGACTGCCGAGCGTGGCACGCAGGTCCCGGCGTTTCTGGAAATTCGCCCGGACAACCGCGTGCGTTTGCTGTGCCCGTTTATGGAAGGCGGGCAGGGCACGTTCACCGCGATGGCGCAAATTGTCGGAGAAGAACTCGATGCCGACCCGGCGACCTTCCTCGTCGAAGCCGCACCGCCCGGTGAAGCCTACGTGGTTTTGGAGAACGGCATGCGCATCACCGGCGGCAGCATGTCGGTGCGCATGAGTTACCCGGTGATGCGCCGCCTCGGCGCACTGGCCCGCGCCATGTTGTTGCAGGCCGGCGCGGAAAAACTCGGCGTGCCGGTCGGCGAGCTGACGACCGAACCCGGTAAAGTCCTGCATGCCGCGTCGGGCCGGTCGTTGACATATGGTGAATTGGCCGGGCGTGCGATGGATCTGCCGGTTCCCGATCCCGCCTCAATAACACTACGAGATCCGAGCCAGTTCCGCTGGATCGGCAAACCGGTGAAGCGCCTTGATGCCTATGACAAGTCCACGGGCAAGGCTGTGTACTGCATCGATCTGAAGGTCGACGACATGCTGCACGCCGCCGTTCAGCATGCCCCGCGTTTGGGCATGACGGTGGGCAAGCTGCGCAATGAAGACCAGGTGCAGGCGATGCAAGGCGTGCATTCCGTGCACCGTCTGCCGGGCGCCGTGGCAGTGGTTGCCGAGCGCTGGTGGCACGCGAAACGCGCGGTCGAGGCGATTCAGGTCGACTGGCAAGAACCATCAGCCGACAGCAAAGTCCGGCCGATGCCCGCCGACTTTTCCAGCGATGCCTGGCTCAAGCGCCTCGCTGAAGATAAAAGCCCCGCCAAAGATGATGAACATGAAGGCGACGTCGCGACCATTCTTGCTGATACAAAGACGCGGATCGACGCCACTTACCACAATCAATACCTCAACCACGGTCAATTGGAGCCGCCCTCGGCGCTGGTCAGATTCAATCCGGACGGTTCGCTGGAGGTCTGGTTGCCCAATCAGGCGCCGGACATGTTCCGCGCGGACATCGCCAAGCGCACCGGTCTGGATCCGTCGCGCATCACCTTGCATTCGCCGCTGCTGGGGGGCTTCTTCGGTCGGCATTTTCTCTACGATTCCGCCAGTCCTTATCCGCAGGCGATCGAGTTGGCCAAAGCGGTGGGTCGCCCGGTCAAACTGATCTGGAGTCGCGAGGAAGAGTTTCTGCGTGACGTGCTCCGCCCCGTTGCGGCGGTGAATTTCCGCGCCGCGCTGGACAAGGACGGCTGGCCGCTGGCAATCGAGGCGATCAGTGCCACCGAAGGCCCGACCGAGGCCCTCGCTGGCAAGCAGGGCGAAAAACTCGACCCCACCGCGCTTGAAGGGTTGTCGGGCAAATCCTATGCAATCGCCAACAAGCGCATCGCGCAAATCTACGTCAAAGGCCCGGCGATGCTCGGTTATTGGCGTTCCGTGGGCAATTCCCTCAACGACTTCTTCTACGAATCGTTCCTTGATGAACTGGCCGATAAGGGCGGTAAAGACCCGTTCGAACTGCGCCTGTATTTGCTGCGCGACAACAAACGTTTGACCACCTTGCTGCAAGCGGCGGGTGAGTTATCAGGTGGCTGGAAGCGCGGCCCGTTTACCGCCGAGGATGGCAGCCGCCGTGCGCGAGGCGTGGCAATGGCTTCGCCGTTCGGAACGCACACGGCGGTGATCGCCGAGGTGTCGATCGAAAACGGCCAGGTCAAAGTGCATGACATCTGGCAGGCGATTGACCCGGGCAGCATCGTCAATCCGGCGATTGTCGAGGCGCAGGTCAATGGTGCCGTGGCGTTGGGGTTATCGCAGACACTGGTGGAAGAGGCCGTTTGGCTGGATGGCAAACCGCGCGCGCGTAACTACGACTTGTACCCGATCCTGCCGCCTGCGCGGATGGCGCGGGTGCATGTGCGTGTTGTGGAGAGCGGGGAAAAAATGGGCGGCATCGGTGAACCGCCATTGCCCGCCGTCGCGCCAGCCGTGGCGAACGCAGTGGCAACCCTGACCGGGCAACGGGTTCGCAGCCTGCCCATGAGCCGACACACCTTCACTTGATCAGCGCCGGAGCGTCCATGAATAACAGCCGATTCGCAAGAACCGCTGGCTGGCTGGCAGTGCCGTGCCTGGTCGCGGCAGGCCTGCTGGCCTGGTATGTCACCCGCGAGCCTGTCTCGCCTTTTGAAGATCACACGATCACTGCCGCCGACGTCGACCCGGCGCTGCTGGCTCGGGGCGAATACGTCGCCAGGCTCAGCGATTGCGTGGCTTGCCACAGCGTACCGGGCGCGGCCCCGTTCGCCGGCGGCCTGGAAATGGCCACGCCGCTGGGCGCGATTCACGCGACCAACATCACCCCGGATCCTCAAACCGGGATTGGTCGTTACAGCCTGGCCGACTTCGACCGTGCCGTGCGTCACGGCGTGGCACCTGACAGTCGCCGTTTGTACCCGGCGATGCCTTATCCGTCGTACGCCAGGCTCAGTGACGACGATGTGCGTGCGCTGTATGCGTTCTTCATGAAAGGCGTGGCGCCGGTCAAACAAGCGAACCTTGCGAGCTCGATTCCCTGGCCGCTGAACCTGCGTTGGCCGATTGCCGTGTGGAACGGTGTGTTTGTCGACGCCGGATCCTACCTGCCCAAATCGTCTCAAGATGAAGTGTGGAATCGCGGCGCTTACCTGGTGCAGGGCGCCGGCCACTGCGGCAGTTGCCATACGCCTCGCGGCCTGGCGTTCAACGAAAAGGCGCTGGATGATTCCGCTGCGCCGTTCCTCGCGGGCGCCTTGCTGGACGGCTGGTACGCGCCGAGTCTGCGTGATGACCACAACACCGGGCTGGGCCGATGGAGCGAGGCGGAAATCGTCCAGTTCCTCAAGACTGGTCGCAATCGCCACGCGGTGGTCTACGGCTCAATGACCGAGGCGTTCAACAACTCCACGCAGTTCATGAGCGACGAAGATCTGACGGCCATCGCCCGCTATCTCAAGTCGTTGCCTGGCGACCCCGAGCGCGACGGCCAGCCATGGCAATACCAGGCAGCGACGCGTCTGGATTCTCCGGGTGGTCACACCTACGTGACGCGCTGTGCCTCGTGCCACGGCCTCGACGGCAAGGGGCAAGCGCAATGGATGCCGCCGCTGGCAGGCGCCACTTCTGCACTGGCCAAAGAGAGCGCCTCGGCAATCAACATCACCTTGAACGGCTCGCAGCGCATCGTCGCTGCCGGTGTACCGGACGCCTATCGCATGCCGGCATTCCGTGAGCAGTTGTCGGATCAGCAGATCGCCGAGGTGCTGACATTCATGCGCAGCACATGGGGCAATCAGGCCAGCGCTGTTGATGCACAAGCCGTTGGCAAGTTGCGTGAACACACTGATCCAGCCAGCAGCAGCCCGATCATTTTGCACATGCGCTAGAGGAGTCAAACGTAGAACTCGCCGTCAGGCCAGCGGCACCTTTACCAAAAAAGAGGTGCCGTGCTCGGTGTTGGAGACAACCTCGATTGTTCCTTGATGTGATGCGACGATCTCGGAAGCTATGAACAGCCCCAGACCCAGCCCCTCTGAAGGCGGGTGATCAACGACCGAGCGTTGCGAAAAACGCCCCATGGGATTGAAAATAAACGGCAGTACATCCTCGGCAATAGGCTCTCCGCGGTTGTGCACGGTAAAGATTGCCGAGCGATCAGAGACCCCCAGCTGCACTTCAATGGACGTCTGAATATCGCCATGCTGGACAGCGTTGCCGATGATGTTGGAGAACACCTGCTCCATGCGCGGCCCATCAAATTTGCCTGCAGCCGGTGCTTTCGCCGTGAATACAACGTTGGCGTCAGGGTGAAACGCTCGTATTTCATCGACGATGCGTTCACACAGCGGCGCTAGATCCAACGCCGTTTTTTTAACAGGAATGCCTGGCCCCATCTGGCAACGGGTCAAGTCCAGCAAGTCGTCCACAATCTGATTCGCGCGTCTCACGCTGGTGAAAATCTGGTTCGCCAGTCGGGTACCGCGTTCTCCGACATCGGCAGACCGGCGCAGGCTGTCCGCACCCAGCAGAATGGCGCCTAACGGTGTGCGCAAATCATGGCCGAGGATTCCCAGAAAGATATTGCGCGACGCGTCTACGGCTCTTGAATAACTGGCAATGGATTCGGCGAGCGCCTGATCGATGGCTTCGTGGAAGCGGTTCATGTCGTCAGCATCGAAGGGCGTGCCGGACTTCACTTTGACCATCCACTGATTGAGCACGCTGGTTCTCAACGCCCGGTATTCCGACACCATCTGATCGATGGTAAACCCCGCCATCAACCGGGTGACGGCGTGGGTTTCGGCGGGCGTTTCTTCAGCGCTGCTGGGCCCATGCCCCAGAGATTTTGCGATTTGTTCCGAGCGTGTCTGTTGGGTGCGTAGATCTATAACGATGGCTTCGAGCATCTGGCCGGCATGATCGCGCAAGGCTTCACGATCCAGCGCCGCGCCGGGCGTCTCGATGGTTCTGGCGAAATCCTCCCACGCCTGAAGAATAGGCTCGATATGTTCAATGATGAAATCGGGGAGGCGCATGTCGGTAATCCTGGTGAGGGCTTATGAAAAGTCGCCGAGCGTTCGTTTCACAGCATGAACGATCCAGTATGCTCACTTTCGTCCGACACTGCGCACTCCGATCGCAGCATCCATCAGTCGGGTTTGATCCTGCTACTTTTCCAGGAACTGTGCCATGCGCTATCGACGACTCGATCTGAATCTTTTAGTGGCGCTGGATGCCTTGTTAAGCGAGTGCAGCGTCAGCCGCGCGGCTGAGCGATTACATCTCGGGCAGTCGGCGACCAGCTCGGCACTCGGGCGCTTGCGCGAGCATTTCAACGATCCGTTGCTGGTGCAGGTGGGGCGGCGTTTGGAGCCTACTGCGCTCGGCTTGCAATTGTTGCCCAAAGTTCGCGAAGCATTGGCGCTGACGCGTGAGATTGTCGATGCCCCGGTGGAATTCGACCCCGCGACCTGTACGCGGCAATTCACGCTGGTGGCTTCTGATTACGTGATCGGCGTGCTGATGCCGGCGGTCAGTCGCGAACTTGCGCGCATCGCGCCCGGCGTACGTTTGAATCTGCGTGATTTGCCAGCACCGCGCGATGACGATGTTGTCAGCGAGGCGCTCGATTATCGGCGTAGCGATTGGGTGATCGTGCCCGAGCGGCGCCGAAACGCGGCTTATCCGCACGAAGCCATCCTTAGCGACCGGTTGTGCTGCATTGTCTGTGCGCAGCATTCGCGGTTTGTCGAAAGCCTGAACCTCGACGACTACCGCTCGGCCGAGCATGTGGTGCGAGCCTTCGCCGACGGCCGGAACCTGTCGATGGACTCAGCTCACTTGCAGGAACAGGGCATTGAGCGGGACATCGCGGTATCGGTTGAAAGCTTTGCGCTGATCCCTGAATTCATCGTCGGCACGGCGCGGGTCGCTACCGTGTTTCGGCGTCAGGCGCAGCGTTTCGCTCAGCGCTATCACTTGCGCATCCTCGCCGCACCGCTGGTATTTCCCGAAGCAGTACAGGTGCTGCAGTGGCATCCTTATCAGGATCTTGATCCGGCAATGAGGTGGTTTCGCAGCCTGCTATTGGAACAGGCCGGGTTACTCGATCAGCCAGTCACACAATCCCCGGTGTCGGCTTCAAGTCCTGCCTGAACGATGGCTTGCACGGCGCAGTGCTCATCATTGTCCGAGGTGTCGCCACTGATGCCGAGGGCGCCGAGCAGCTCGCCGTCGGCATTGCGGATCAGCACGCCGCCGGCCACAGGAATCACTTCACCGTCGGTGAGGCTGTTGATTGCAGCAAAAAACGCTGGCATCGCTTGCGCCCGCCGTGCCAGCTCACGACCGCCAAACCCCATGCCCAGACAACCACGGGCCTTGCCGGTGGCGATCTGTGGGCGCAGAAAACTGGCGTACTGATCACGCAGCACTGCCAGCGGATGTCCTGCCGCGTCGAGGACAGCGGCCGCCATGGGTTTGAATCCGGCTTGCCGGGCGATCTCGATGGCGTGGCTGGCGATAAGCGTGGCGGTGGTCAGGTCGATTGCTTGCATGTCGATCGTCCTCACAGGGTCCATTTGCCCAGTTGGGAAACGCGGTCTCGGGTATACAGGTCGGTCCATTTCAACGAGTTGAAATCTGACACTTGCTTGGGGTTGTAGGGGCTGCGTTCCATGCGCATCGGCTGTCCTGCCTTGTACACGGCTTTGAGACGCGAGCGATCCTGGAGGATGCGGATGTCCTGCAGCGGTGAGCCATCGAGCAACAGAAAATCCGCCTGTTTGCCCACCTCCAATGTGCCGAGGGTTTCGCCACGCGGCATGCAGCGCGCGCCGACGGCCGTGGCCGCATGCAGTGCTTCGGCCGGGGTAAAGCCGAGACGGGTCACCAACAGCTCCAGTTCGCGAGCGTGCCATTCACCATAAGGTGTGACCGCAAAACCGCTGTCACTGCCGCAGGCGAACGGTACTCCGGCAGCTTTGGCGCGCTTGAGTACCGCCGAACCGACCTCCAGCGTGCGTGCGCAATAACCCGCGTATCCGGTGGTAATCGCCGGGTCGTGGGGCTGGCAAAAGTCCACGGTGTTTTGCGGAAAGGTCATTGTCGGCGCCAGAATGCTGCCAGCTTCGAGCAACGCTTCGATGCAGGCGTCATCCATGTAAAAGCCATGAAAGACCAGATCAACCTTGGCCAGCGCGGCGTACATCACCGCTTCGCGACCGTAGGCATGGGTGGCGACTTTGCAGCCGAGGCGATGCGCCTCTTCGACCATTTCCCGGGTTTCATCGGCGGTGAATGCAGCGATGATTTCACCATCGGGCCGGCGATGCGTGCCGTCCATGGCAATTTTGATCAGGTCGACGCCGTCCTTGGCCTGCTTGCGGATTTCCGCCAGCGCTTCACTGCGACTGGTGACGAGGCGGGCGGTGAAAAACTCCGGTGCGCCCATGCGACTCGGAAACCAGTCGTTGAGGCTCTGCCGATTGGTGATGACCCGGCTACTGGCGGCAATCCGTGGCCCTTCAAACAAACCGGCGCCGATCGCATTGCGCACGGCGATGCTCAGTTGGCCGCTGTCGCCGGGGCAGACCATGCTGGTGACCCCAGACGCAAGGACATGCTGGGCGAAGAACATGCCCCGCAGCGCGCGAAATTCGTCGCTGGTCCAGATGTCGATGTCCTCTTCGCTTTGCGCATTGCCGAAGGCCAGATGGGTGTGCACATCCACCAGCCCGGGCATGACAAAAGCGTCTGCGGCATCCACCACGTTGTCGCCGGCGCGAGGCTGCGGCGCTGAAACGCTAGGACCGACGTAGCTGAACAAGCCGTTCTCGACAATCAGCGTCTGCTGCTGGCGCGTGTCGCGGCCAGTGCCGTCGAACAAGGTCTGACATTTGAGGTGCAGGCTGCTCATGGTGACTTCACTTTGTTGTGGTTGTACCGACGAGGCTAGGGCGGGGGAGGTTGGCAGACCAACAGATTGCATCGATGGCCGGGTATTGATGGCGTCGATGGCTGTACGGCGAATGGCGTTGGGCGGTACGCAAAAACGCCGGAGCAGCGCAAGGCTGCCCGGCGTTTCGGGTGAGCTTTAAAAACGTGTCAGGCGGTGCGACCACCTAGGGTTTCACTAACCCAGTCAGCAATGTATTGCCCGGCATTGATGCTGTTGTCGAAGCTCGAATGCTGCACGCCACCTTCACGTTCAGTGAAAATTTTCAGTTCACATTTTGGGCTGTTGACCAGTTGCTCGTAGGTGCGATGCGCCCACTTCAATGGGATCTGTGAATCCTGCTCGCCGTGGGTCACGAGGAAGGGCACCTTGATCCTGTCGAGCACGCCATCGAGGTGCACGTTTTCGGCGATGGTCATGAACTCTTCGACGTCCTTGGCGCCCCACACCCAGCAGACATGCGCCCAATAATGCGGCACCGGGAAGCTGCCTTCTTTTTCCAGTCGACGTTTTTGCACATCACGCCAGTCGTGGTTGGCGCCCCATACCACGCCGCAGGCGAAGCGTGGTTCGAATGCAACCGCGCGCGGGCAGTAATAGCCGCCCAACGAGACTCCTTCGAGGCCGATACGTTTGGCATCAACGTCGCTTCGGGTTTCCAGCCAATCCACCACGCGACTGGCCCAATGTTCACTGTCGAATCGTGCGGTCAGGCCATGCAGGCGCAGCGCTTCGCCGGTGCCCGGCTGGTCGATGATCAGTGAAGAGATGCCGCGTTTCGCCATCCACGCTGGCAGGCCCACGCGGTATTTCATTTCTTTGGTCGAGTCCAGACCGTTGACCTGCACCAGAATCGGTGCCGGCCCCTCGACGCCTTCGGCGCGCACCAGCAAGCCGGAAAGATGTTTGCCCTCGTACGGAATTTCCACCCGTTCGCAGTTTTCTCGCGACAGTTCGATGCCGCGCTTGAAGGTTTGCAGGAAGCGTTGATAGAGCTCGGTACGCCCCGGTGCGCCGTGGGCTTGCAGGCGCTCGCAGGTCAAATAATAGGTGGCGGCGCGGTTGTATTTTTCGCCAGCCGAGAGCATCCGGCCGTTGCCTTCGTCTTCTTCGGCCAGACCGCAAAGCTTGTCGGCCATTTTCGCCCAGGTTTCGCGAAAGGCACGGGTGCCCGCCGCGTCTGGCTGTTTCGCAGCCTCTTGCAGCGGGGCGCACATCTCTTCGATTTCACCCATGCGGGCGCCCATTTCAATGGCCAGGTCGACAGAGAGATTCCAAACGTAGTTGGTCGGGAAATAGCGAAACATGATTATTGTTGTCCTTATGGTTGCCTTGGCATTCCCAAGGCACGTTAAGGATCACCCGACTAATTGGCCAATCGTGACGGCGGATACGAGGTATCGCGAGATACGATGGGCACGTGTTGCAGATGCTGAATGGATTCGCTGATGCGTTCGCGCAGCCAGCGGTGCATCGGGTCGCCGTCAACGCTGCGGTGCCACAACATGTACTCGCGCATGACCGGAATTTTCACCGGCGGCGGCAGGATGCGCAGCGGCAGATAGTGCGCGTAGAGGTTCGCCAGACGCTGGTGCATCGTGGCGATGCGCTGCGTGCCGACAATCAGTTGCGGCAGGGTATTGAAGTCGCTGGTGATCACTTCAATGCGCCGATTGAAACCGTATTGATTCATGAACCATTCTTCGATGCTCATGTGCCGGGTACGGCCAAAGCCCACCGAGACATGGCCCATCTGCATGTACTGCTCAAGGGTCAGGGTGTCGCCGACTTGCGTATTGCCTTGCCACACTACGCACACATGTTCTTCCTCAAAGAGCAGGCGCGAAGGGTGGCCGTCAATGATGTAGCGCTCGGGAACAATCATCAGGTCGACTTCGCCACGCACCAGCAATTCGCCGGAATTGTCGCTGGGGCCCAGCATTTCGAAGGTGATGTTGGGCGCTTCCTGGTGAATGTTCTGGATCACCTGGGCGAACAGCACGCTGATCAGATAGTCCGAGGTCACCAAGCGAAAATGCCGCTTGCTGGTGGCCGGGTCGAACACCGGTTTGGCGGTAATCGAAGACTGGATCGTCAGCAGGACTTCACGCACCGGTTTTGCCAGTTCCGTGGCATAGGGCGTGGGCTGCATCTTGCGTCCGACCTGGACCAGCAGCTCATCCTCAAAGTAGGTGCGCAATCGCGCGAGCACGCCGCTGGTGGCGGATTGGGTCATGTGCAGGCGTTCAGCCGCGCGGGTGATGTTCTGCTCTTCGAGCAATACATCAAGCGCGACCAGCAGGTTCAGATCCAGATGGTTGAAACGCATGGGCAGGTCCGTTCTTGTATTTATTTTCGCAATACATTCGAACGAATCCATCGACACGTCAACCTTCGTCGCAGGTATCGCGTTTGCCGATAGGTCGCATCCCGACTCGCGATTAGTCAGGTGTCAGCCCTTGCGCCAATCTTCGCCGCAGTCGGCCCTGCAGCCGACACCACCACCGGTTTCCAGTCAGGCCCGGCGCGCTGTAAGGCGTCCATGGCGACAGTCACCGGATCATAATTTCAATGGAGTGGTAAGCCATGAACATCATTGGCCTTGATGCCCTTATCTTTGGCGTCGATGACATTCAAGCCTGCACCGATTGCCTGCGCGACTATGGCCTTGCGCCGGTCGGCGTTGACAGCAACGGCGGGCGTTTCGAAGCGCTGGACGGTACCGCCGTAATTATCCGTCGAGCCGACGACCCTGATTTGCCGGCGGCGATCGGCCCGGCGCCGTCGATTCGCGAGACGGTCTACGGGGTCGCTGCGATCAGCGATCTGGATGCCATCGAAGATGCGCTGGCCCGTGACCGCTCCGTCCGTCGCGATCAGCACGGCGTGTTGCACAGCGTTGACGACATGGGTTTCGCCATCGCGTTTCAGGTCAGCGTGCGCAAGCCTTACAGCGCACCGGATGACCTGACCAACGCCGCCGGCCATGCGCCACAGCGGCCACTTAACCAGCCGGGCATTACCCTCGATATGGGCGCCGTCCCGCGCACTTTGTCGCACGTGGTGTATTTCGTACCCGACGCGGCGAAAGCGGAAGCCTTTTACGCCGAGCGTCTGGGTTTTCGCACCACCGACACCTTCATTGGCGCCGGGCCGTTCATGCGCCCGGCAGGCTCTGATGATCACCATTGCCTGTTCATGATCCAGACCCCGCCGCACATGAAAGGCTGCGAACATTTCACCTTCCACATGGGCAGTGGCACCGAAGTGCTGCTGGCCGGGACGCGTTTCGAGCAAAAAGGCTGGACCAGTTTCTGGGGGCCGGGCCGTCACCTGTTTGGCTCCAACTGGTTCTGGTATTTCAACAGTCCGCTGGGCTGCCACATCGAATACGACGCTGACATGGACAAGCACGATGACGCCTGGGAGGCCCGTCGCGCGCCACTGTCGGCGGATAACTCGCAGCTGTTCCTGTTCAGCGCCAAAGAAAAATGGGCCCCCGGTGGGCCGCCGCCAAAACTCGGTTGAGGCCGGCGCTGATCATGGGCTCTATTGCGCAGCCACTGTGTCGGCTGGACGAACTGGAGGAGGGCCGGGCGCGCGGGTTCGATCCGTTGGCGCAGGGCCGCGACAGCGTGTTTGCCCTGCGTCATGACCATCAGGTGCGGGTCTATCGCAACCGTTGTCCGCATCTGGACGTGCGCCTTGAGTATCGCAAGGACAAGTTCCTGTCCGCCGATGGCCAGTTGATCGTCTGCTACGCCCACGGTGCGCAATTTCTGCCGGCGACCGGCGAGTGTATCTACGGCCCGTGTCTGGGCCAGACGCTGGAGGCGCTGCCGTTCTGCGAAAAGGACGGCTGGCTGCTGGTGCAAATGCCTGAAGGGGTGCCGCTGCCGGGATAAATCGAGGTATCGCGTACGGCGATACATCGCATCCTTACTCGCGATTAGTCAAATCCCTGCTTTGCCGGGAAGCTTCATCCAACGATGCCGTGCCCGACGCAGCATCGATCACAAGAATAAAAAGAGAGAACACCATGAGTGCAGTGAACAACGTTCTGATCGTGGGCGGTGGTATCGGCGGCTTGTGTGCGGCCATCGCCTTGCGGCGTAAAGGTATCGAGGTCGACCTGATCGAGCTCAAGTCCGAATGGACAGTCTATGGCGTCGGGATTATTCAGCAGAGCAACGTCGTCCGTGAAATGGCCAAGCTCGGCGTTCTCGACGGTTATCTGGACGCCGCTTATGCCTTCGAAGACGTCGCCATCTACGGCCCCGGCGGGCAGCAACTGGCGCGCATTCCGGGTCAGCGACTGGCCGGCCCGCAGTACCCCGCCAACGTCGGCATTTCTCGCCTGGCGCTGCACAAAGTCCTCAGCGAAACCGCGCTGCAACTCGGTGCCAACGTGCGTTTGGGCCTGAGCGTGGAAACGCTGGACGACAACGGCGCAGAGGTCGACGTGTTGTTTACCGACGGCAGTCGCGGCCGCTACGACCTGGTGGTTGGTGCCGACGGACTGTTCTCGAAAGTGCGCAGCCTGGTCTTCGGCGATGCCTACACCCCGCGTTTCACTGGCCAGTCGGTATGGCGCTACAACTTTCCCCGCGCGCCACAGATTGACCATCTGGCCAACTATCAAAGCGCTGACGGCAACGCCGGGCTGGTGCCGCTGGCCGGCGACTTGATGTACCTGTTTCTGACGTCCCACGAGCCCTCCAATCCGTGGATGGATCCTGCCGATCTGGCCGCGCAGATGCGCCAGCGCCTGCAAGGCTTCACCGGGCTGATTGGCGAACTGCGCGAGCAAATCACTGACAACAGCCAGGTCGTCTACAAGCCGATGGAAGTGGTGTTCGTCGATGAACCATGGCATCGCGGACGCGTCCTGCTGATCGGCGATGCGGCCCACGCCACCACGCCGCACCTCGGTCAAGGCGCCGGCATGGCCATCGAAGACGCGATTGTGCTCAGCGAAGAACTGACTCACGAGCAGTCCGCGACCACCAGCGTCGAGCAGCAGTTGCAGCGCTTCATGGCGCGGCGCTTCGAACGTTGCAAGTACATCAGCGAAAGCTCGGTGCTGGCCGGCGACAAGGAGATGCAACACGACCGCGCCTTCGATCGCATTGGCCTGGTCAAGCAAATGCTCGCGCGCACTGCCGAGCCAATCTAAGCCACACCTGCGCCTCATCCACAGCAGTTACCACCATAAAAACAAGAGGTTAACGCGATGGTTAGTTCTACGACTGCGGCGCTCGCGCGTCGCCCGGTCTGCTCGTCTGCACCCTTTGGTTTGAGCGTCGCTGCGCTGCTGGTGCTGTGCAGCCAGGCCGCTTTCGCTTTCGACATCGATACCGGCAACCCGGATTTCAAGCTGCGCTGGGACAATACGATCAAGTACAGCGCTGCCTGGCGCACGCAGAATCCGAGCAGCAAGTTGACCGAGGGTCAGGTAGCGCTCAATCAGGACGATGGCGATCGTGCGTTCAAAAAAGGCCTGATCTCCAATCGCACCGACATCCTCTCGGAGCTGGATCTGTCGTTTCAGGATTTCGGCGCACGCTTGAGCGGTGCAGCGTGGTACGACAGCGAGTACCAGGGCAACAACGACAATAACGATCCGTCCCGCGCCAACGCACGTTCGGTGGGCTACGACGAGTTCACCGACGACACCCGTCATTTGCACGGTGGTGACGGCGAAATCCTCGACGCGTTCGTCTACTGGAACGGTGAACTGGCCGACCGCGCAACATCGGTGCGCGCCGGCCGTCATGGCCTGATCTGGGGTGAAAGCCTGTTCTTCGGCGCCAACGGCATTGCCGGTGGCATGGCCCCGGTGGACGTGGTCAAGGCTCAGTCGGTGCCGAACACGCAGTTCAAGGAAATCACCCGTCCGGTCAATCAACTGTCGGGCACCTTCCAAGTGACCGATGACGTATCCCTCGGTGCGTTTTACCAACTGGAATGGGAAGAAACACGCTTGCCTGGCGCAGGCAGTTACTTCTCTACCAGCGACACCATCGGTGAAGGCAATGAACGCCTGATCGTCGGCGCGCCGTTTCCGGCGTTTCTGGGTGGCAACGCCAGCAGTCCGGCGGCGTTTTTCCATGGCAAAGACAAAGATGCCAAAGATTCGGGGCAGGGTGGCCTGCAACTGAAATACAGCGCAGAGACCGTGGAGTACGGTCTCTATGCCATTCAGTACCACGACAAGACCCCCAAGCTGTACCTCAGGCCTTCCACTGGCGCACCCAACTTCAGCACGGGCCAAATCGGCGATTACTACGGGGTTTATCCGGAAGACATCCGCGCGCTGGGTGCCAGTTTCTCCACCACCGTCGATGCCTACAGCTTTGCCGGTGAAGCCTCGATGCGCTGGAACATGCCACTGGTGTCCAACGGCGTCACGGTGCTACCGGGGGTTGCTGCCGACAACGACGACGATGCGCTTTATGCCGTCGGGCGCACCGCGCACATCAACCTCAACGTGATCGCTTCGTTCGGACCGAACTTCATTGCCAAGGAGTCCGGATTCGTCGGTGAGGTCGCCTGGAACCGTCTGCTCAGCGTCACGAAAAACCGTGCCGCACTAGACCCCAACGCCACCGATGACGGTCTCGGCTTCAAGATGGTTTACACCCCGACTTATCGGCAGTTTTTCCCCGGCGTGGATATCAGCATTCCCGTTGGCCTGAGCTATTTCCCGCTGGGCAAGTCGGCGGTTGTCAGTTCGTTCGGCGCGGATAACGGCGGTGACATGAATATCGGTATTACCGCGACCTACCTCGACCGTGTGACCGCCGGCCTGACATACACGCATTACTACGGCCCCGAGAACACCAACCTCAACGCGACCAGCCAATTCAATTTCCAGCAATCGCTGAAGGATCGGGATTACCTCGCCTTCTCCGTCAAGACCACGTTTTAAGAGGACTTGCGCATGACCTATAACAACAAAAATGCCGCGTTCACACCCAAAGCCTTGTGCTTCGCGTTGCTCGCAAGCCTGGCGATATTGAGTCAGGGTGCCGCAGCAGCCACGGCTGACGAAGCGGCGAAATTGAACAAATCGCTGACGCCGTTCGGTGCCGAGCGCGCCGGCAATGCCGACGGTTCGATTCCAGCCTGGGACGGCGGCTACACCAAGGTCGATCCGGCCTTCAAGGAGGGCGGCAAACGTAGCGATCCGTTTGCGGCCGACAAACCGCTGTTCAGCATCACCTCGAAAAATCTGGCGCAATACGCCGCCAAGCTCAGCGATGGCACCAAGGAAATGTTCAAGCGTTTTCCTGACACCTATCGCATCGACGTCTATCCGACCCGTCGCACGGCCGCCGCACCGCAATGGGTGTACGACAACACTCTGAAAAATGCCACCCGCGCCAAGCTGGTCGACAGCAGCGCCGGGCCGGTGCCCGAAGGTGCGTTTGGCGGTATTCCATTCCCGATTCCGCATAACGGCGCGGAAGCCATGTGGAACCACATCCTCAACTGGCGCGGCACGTCACTGGCCATGCACTTTCGCCATTACCTGATGACCGCAGATGGCAAACAGGTGATGACCACCGACGGCCAGGCGATTCAGGACATGCCGTATTACTACCAGGACGGCACGCCGGAAAGTTTCGCCGGTGATTACTGGCTGTTCCGCCTGCTGAACGTCGGCCCGCCGTTGCGTGCCGGTGAGCAAATCATGGGGCGCACCAATATCAACGGCGACAAGTCCCAGGCCCACGTCTATCTGACCGGCCAGCGCCGCGTGCGCAAGTTGCCGAATGCCTGCTGCGACACACCGACGCCGGCAACCGCCGGGGTGATGTCGTTCGATGAGTTGAGCGTGTTCCAGGGACGCATCGATCGCTTCGACTGGAAGCTGGTCGGCAAGCAGGAAATATACATCCCCTACAACACCAACAAAGTCCTGACGGCAGGCAAACCGGAAGACTTGTTTCTGGCCCATCACATGAATCCTGATTACGTGCGCTGGGAATTGCATCGCGTGTGGGTGGTGGACGCCGAACTTGCGCCGGGCAAGCGTCACCAATTGCCGAAGGGCCGTTACTACCTCGACGAAGACACCTGGCAGGCCATGCTCGGCGATCGCTGGGACGCCAACGGCCAACTCGCCAAAACCTTGTGGTCGCTGCCCGCCGTGCTGCCGGATCTGCCAGCGCAGGCGCAGCTGTCTTCGGGTTTCTACGACCTGACCTCCGGCGCCTGGTTTATCCAGAACGTCTACACCGGCCTGCCTGAGCAATACGGCGTGGTCGATCGCTACAAGGCGTCGGAATTCTCGCCGGCGGCGATGGCGGGTGCCGGGGTTCGTTGAATCGGGCCGGATCGCGACACGGTGTGGCGATCCGGTTTCACAGGTGGTTTCGAGGTCGGTATGAACAGAATCTGTCAGGTGCTCGGGCGGTTGTTAGCGCTGCTGGCGCTGCCTTGCGTATTAACCGTGAGCCAGGCTCAGGCCGCTGCCGTCGGCGATGTATTGAATACGCCGGCGATGCGCGCGCCGCAGGCCCGGCAAGCGGTCTTGCTTGATCTGGCGCGGGCAGGTGCGCGGTTGGTGGCAGTCGGCGAACGCGGCATCGTCTTGCTCTCCGATGACAACGGGATCAATTGGCGGCAGGCGCAGGTGCCGGTGTCCGTCAGCCTTACCGCGGTGCAGTTTGTCGATGCCAACACGGGCTGGGCGGTCGGTCATGCCGGTGCGGTGCTGGTCAGCCACGACGGTGGCGAAAACTGGGCGTTGCAGCTGGACGGCAACCGCGCGGCGCAACTGGAATTGCACGCCGCACGCGAGCAAGTGCCGACAGCCACTGACCCCGACGCAGCGGCGGCGCGCGTGCAAACCGCCGAACGGATGGTCAGCGAAGGTGCGGACAAACCGTTTCTCAGCCTCAAGTTCACCGATGCACGTCACGGCCTGATCGTCGGCGCCTACGGCCTCGCGTTTACCACCGAAGACGGCGGCGTGAGCTGGCACTCGCTGATGGGCCAGATCGACAATCCGATGGGCGCGCACCTGTATGCCATCGCGCAACAAGGCGAGCGTTGGTTCATCGCCGGCGAGCAAGGTTATGTGGCGCGTTCCGAGGACGGCGGACAATCCTTCGTCGCGCTCGACAGCCCGTACAGCGGCAGTTTCTTCGCCCTGCAAGTACGCGATGACGGCGCGCTGCTGGCGGCAGGCCTGAAAGGCAACGCGTTCATTTCTACCGACGACGGCAACAGCTTCGTGCCTGCGCCCGTACCGATGCCAGTGTCCTTCAGTGAAGCGATTCGCACCGCTGACGGCCAGCTGTTGGTGGTCAATCAGGCGGGCGCGATGTTTCGCACCACGGGCGATGCACCAACCCTGCAGCCTTTCGGCAAACCGCTGGGCAAACCGATTGCCAGCGTCGTGCAGGCCGCCGATGGCAGCCTGGTGCTGGCCGGTTTTACCGGGTTGACGCGCCTGGCGTCGCCCACCGCTACAGCTTCGGAGTGAGGTTATGAAACCATTCGACAACGCCACGGCCAGCCTGGCGAGTTTCGACCCGCGCTCCGGCTCGGTCGTGGAACGCACTTTGTTCAATCACCGGTTGTGGGTGTTGCTGGTGTGCCTGGTGACCACGCTCTTTTTGGGCTATCAGGCCACGCGCGTCGAGCTGAACGCCAGTTTCGAAAAGATGATTCCCACGCAACAACCCTACATCGCCAATTATCTGCAACATCAAAAGCAACTCAGCGGTCTGGGCAACTCTCTGCGCATCGTCGTCGCCAATCGCCAGGGCGATATCTACGACGCTGAGTATCTGAAAACCCTGCAGGCGTTGAGCGACAAGCTTTACCTGCTGCCGGGCGTTGATCGCGCCTACATGAAATCGCTGTGGACGCCGGCAACTCGCTGGGTCGCAGTGACTGAAGACGGACTGGATGGCGGCCCGGTGATTCCGGACGATTATGCCGGCACACCGGCCAGTCTCGAGGCCTTGCGCCGCAACGTGCAGCGCTCCAACGAGCTCGGCCAACTGGTAGCGTTCGATCAAACCTCGAGCATCATTTACGTGCCGTTGCTGGCCACGACTGCCGACGGTCAGGCGCTGAATTACTCGGTGCTGTCCGAGCAACTGGAGGCGTTGCGCAGCCAGTATCAGAACGAAAAGATCGACATTCACATCACCGGTTTCGCGAAAAAGGTCGGTGACCTGATCGCCGGGCTCAAGCAGATCCTGTTGTTCTTCGCCGTCGCAATCCTGATCACCACCGCCGTGCTGTTCTGGTACACGCGCTGCCTGCGCAGCACGGTGCTGGTGGTGTTCTGCTCGCTGGTGGCGGTGGTCTGGCAACTGGGGCTGTTGCCGTTGCTCGACTATCAGCTGGATCCGTACTCGGTGCTGGTACCGTTTCTGGTGTTCGCCATCGGCATGAGCCACGGTGCGCAGAAAATGAACGGCATCATGCAGGACATCGGTCGCGGCATGCACCGGGTCGTTGCCGCACGCTTCACTTTTCGACGGCTGTTTCTGGCCGGGCTCACGGCGTTGCTGTGCGACGCAGTGGGTTTTGCCGTGCTGATGCTGATCAAGATCCAGGTGATTCAGGATCTGGCCGTGATCGCCAGTATCGGTGTGGCGGTGCTGATTTTCACCAACCTGATTCTGCTGCCGGTGTTGCTGTCCTATGTCGGCGTAACGCCACGCGCGGCGCAATTGAGTCTGAAGAGCGAGCAGAACGATCAGGCCGGCGCGCGGCGTCATGGCTTCTGGCGTTTTCTCGATCTGTTTACCCAACGTCGCTGGGCCAGCCTGTGCATTGTCATCAGTCTGGCGTTGGCGGCATTGGGCTTTGTGGTCAGCCTGCAATTGAAGATCGGTGATCTCGATGCCGGCGCGCCGGAGCTGCGGGCCGACTCACGCTACAACCAGGACGATGCGTTTCTGACCCGGCATTACGGCGCCAGCAGCGATTTGTTCGCGGTGATGGTCAAGACCCCGGCCGGGCAATGTGCGCGTTACGACATCCTCGCCAGAGTCGATGCGCTGGACTGGCAACTGCGTGCGCTGCCGGGGGTGGATTCGACCAACTCGCTGGCCTTGCTCAACCGGCGCATGTTGGTTGGCCTCAGCGAAGGCAGCGCCAAGTGGTACGAGCTGCAGAACAATCAGGCGATGCTCAATATGATCACCGCCAGTGCGCCACGCGGCTTGTACAACGAGGATTGCAGCCTGCTCACGCTGTACGCCTACCTCACCGACCACAAGGCAGAAACGCTGACGCGGCTGGTCGAGCACGTTGAGCAATTCGCCGCCGCCAATAACGACAAGGATGTGCAGTTCCTGCTGGCGGCGGGCAATGCCGGCATCGAAGCGGCGACCAATATCGTGGTCAAACAGGCCAACCGCGAGATGCTGTTCTGGGTTTACGGCGCAGTGATCGTGCTGTGCCTGATCACCTTCCGCTCGTGGCGCGCCACGCTGTGCGCGGTGATTCCGCTGATGGTCACCTCGATCCTCTGCGAAGCATTGATGGTCTGGCTGAACATCGGCGTGAAGGTCGCGACGTTGCCGGTGATCGCGTTGGGGGTCGGCATTGGCGTCGACTATGCGTTGTATGTGATGAGCATCCTGCTCGGTCATCTGCGCCAGGGTGCGAGCCTGTCAGAAGCCTATTACCGCGCACTGGTGTCCACCGGCAAAGTGGTGATGCTCACCGGCATCACGCTCGCCATTGGTGTGGCCACGTGGATCTTCTCGCCGATCAAATTCCAGGCTGACATGGGCGTGCTGCTGGCGTTCATGTTCGTCTGGAACATGGTCGGGGCGCTGCTGCTGTTGCCAGCGCTGGCGTACTTTCTGCTGCCTGCACGGCGGACGAACACCGACGCAGAAACGCCGGCGGAGGCAGCCGATGTGGCCGTGCCGTCGCGAGCTGTGGCGGCAGATGTTGTTCAATCGCGTCATCGGGAGACCTGTCATGGCCGTTGAGTCTTCATTGGGAAACAGCGACCGCCGCGCCGGTTTGACGCAATCGTTGCTGTTGCTGTTCGGCAGCTGTCTGCCCGTGCTCGGCGCAGTATTGCTCGCACCGGTATTGCCGCGCATGCAGGCACATTTTGCCGAGGTCGCCGGCAGCACCGTGCTGGTGCCGATCGTGCTGACCCTGCCGGCATTGATGATTGCACTACTGGCGCCGTTTGCCGGGGTCATCGCCGACCGGCTCGGGCGCAAACCGCTGTTGTTGGCGAGCATGGCCCTGTACACGCTCTGCGGTGTGTTGCCGCTGTGGCTGGATTCGCTGCCGGCCATCGTCGCCAGCCGCGCCGGAATTGGTCTGGCGGAGGCGGGGATCATGACCTGCTGCACAACGCTGATGGGCGACTACTACAGCGGCGCACGCCGTGAACGCCTGTTTGCACTGCAAATGGTCGCAACGTCGCTCTCTGCTGCGGTGTTTATCGCGCTGGGTGGTTTTCTTGGCCAGGACGACTGGCGTACACCGTTTGCGCTGTACGCGGTCGGGCTGATTTTCCTGCCGCTGATGGCGTGGAAACTCTGGGAGCCGCAACCCCGCGTGCAACCGACAGCAACATTGCCGGTGCCAGCCCTGCGCGTTTTTCCGTGGCGCGCACTGACGCCCCTGTATGGATTATCGCTGCTCGCGGGCCTGAGCCTGTTCATCGTGCCGGTGCAAGCCGGTTATTTGCTCAACTTGTTGCATGTGGATGCGCCGCAGCAGATCGGCATGACCATGGGCGCCAATCAACTCGGCGTGCTTGTCGGGGCCTTGAGTTTTCGTCTGTTGAGCGGTCTGCGCAGCCAGCATGTGTTGCTGATTGCCTATGGCCTCGCGGGTATCGGCGGCCTGTTGATGGCCGCTGCCGGCAGCCACGCGCAAGTGGTGGTCGCGGTCTTGGTCAACGGGCTGGGCATCGGCCTGATGTTGCCGACGTTGATCACCTGGATCATGGCGCAAGTCGGTTTTGCTCAGCGTGGGCGAGCGGCGGGGTGCTTCACCGCGGCGATTTTCGCGGGCGAATTCATCAGTCCGCTGGTGGTACTCGCCATCACTGCCGGGGCTTCCACGGCGTTGCCGCAAGCGTTGGCCATGATCGGTTGGCTGCAACTGGTCGTGGCACTGTTTTGTCTGTCCGTGCCGAGGCTCGGTGGTCTGCTGACCCGCCCCAATGTTGGCGGTCACGACTCCATCGGCAACGGCCATTGAACGAGGATTTTCCATGCAAACGCTTCCCCCTTTCAAACGCGTGGTCACCGGGCATGATGCCCACGGCCGCGCGGTCGTCGCCAGTCTCGGCGCAACCGCCAACGTCTTCGCACTGCAAGCGGTGCCAGGCACGGTGTTTCATGAAATATGGAACAGCAGCGGCAGTCCGGCACTGCTCGACAATGGCGATGATCCAACCCGCAAACCCTTACAGCTGAGTCCTGGCCCGCAGGGCAGCGTGATTCGCGTCGTCGACATTCCACCAGACAGCGTGCAGAACCAGGTCAGCGCTGCCGCTGCAGCAGCCGCATTTGCCGAGATTGGCCAGGCGCATGCCGGCACCGGCCAGGCGAACTCGCGGCACAAACTGATGCACCGCACCGAAACCCTTGATTACGGCATCGTCACCGAAGGCGAAGTCTGGCTAGTGCTCGACGATACGGAAGTCCACCTCAAGCGCGGCGATGTGGTGGTTCAACGCGGCACCAATCACGCGTGGAGCAACCGCACCGAGGCCATGGCGCGCATGGTGTTTATTCTGCTGGACGGGCGCTTTGCCGCTGAACTGCAGGACTGCCCGGGAGAAAAAGCATGAAGCTCGCAACCCTGAAAAACGGCAGCCGTGACGGCCAACTGGTGGTGGTTTCACGTGACATGGCCCGGGCTATCGACGCCCGTTTGGTGGCGCCGACCTTGCAGCAAGCCATCGAAAACTGGGCTGAAGCCGAGCCGCGGTTGCAGGCCCTGGCGCGTGAACTTGAAAACCACGATTGCCGCGAGGCCTTTGCCTTCGACCCCGCGCAGGCGATGGCACCGTTGCCGCGTGCTTATCAATGGTGTGACGGCTCGGCGTTTCTCAGTCACGGCGCGCTGATGCAGAAGGCGTTCAACCTCGACCCGATCGAAGGCGCTGACCGTACGCCGTTGATGTATCAGGGCGCCGGTGATGACTTCATCGGCGCACACGATGACATCCAACTGCCGAGCGAAAGCCAGGGCATCGATTTCGAAGGCGAATTTGTCGTGCTGGTCGATGATGTGCCGATGGGCTGTTCGGCGGAAAACGCGTTGCAGCACATCAAGCTGATTCTGCAGATCAATGATGTCAGCCTGCGTGCGCTGGCACCGCGTGAAATGCGCACCGGTTTTGGATTTCTGCAAGCCAAACCGTCCTCCAGTTTTGCCCCGCTGGCGATTACCCCGGATGAACTCGGCGAAGCCTGGCGCGATGGCCGCGTCAATTTACCCCTGCAAGTGCAGTGGAACGGCGAGTGGTTTGGCCAGCCGCACGGCGCGCAGATGAACTTTCATTTTGGTGAGCTGATCGCCCACGCGGCCTTAACCCGTCGCTTGCGCGCCGGCACCCTGATCGGTTCCGGCACGGTGTCGAATGCCGAGCGCAACGTCGGCTCGGCGTGCATCGCCGAACGTCGGGCCATTGAGATGATCGAGCAGGGCGCGCCGGTCACAGGCTTCATGCGTTTCGGTGATCGCGTGCGCATGGACGTCACCGGCAGCGATGGTCGGTCGCTGTTTGGTGCGATCGATCAACGCGTCGTCAAAGCCAACGGCTAAGGAACGCCCATGCGTGTACTGATTACCGGAGCCAATGGCTTTGTCGGCCGCGAACTGCTGCGCTGTCTGCTCGCGCGCGGCAGCTTACGTGGGCAAGTCATTCGTTCGTTGCTGGTGCTCGACACTGACGTCCAAGGCCTGCCAGACGACCCGCGCCTGCGTCGGCACAGCGGCAGCGTGACGGATGCGGCGTTGATGCGCCGGGTCTTGGCCGATGGCATCGATGTGGTGTTTCACTTGGTCAGCATCCCCGGTGGGGCGGCGGAGGCGCATTACGAATCGGGTTATCAGGTCAACCTGCTGGCCAGCCTCGAACTGCTCAATCAACTGCGCAACAAGGCGCGACCTCCGGTGTTGGTGTATGCCAGCAGCGTCGCAGTGTACGGCGCGGATCTGCCGGCGAAGATGAACGAGCAGGCTGAACTGCACCCGCAACTGTCGTACGGCACACACAAGTTGATGGTCGAGCGCGCGCTGATTGATCTGGGTCGGCGCGCTGAAGTCGACAGCCGCGCGGTGCGTCTGCCGGGCATTGTCGCGCGCCCGCGTGAACCCAACGGTTTGCGCTCGGCTTTCATGAGCGACTTGATGCGTGCCTTTGCCGAGGGCGCTGACTATTGCTGCCCGGTGTCACCGCAAGCAACAGCGTGGTGGATGTCGGCCCGCTGTTGCGTGAACAACTTGATTCACGCCGCCGAACTGGATGAGGCCGCCGCGCAACAGCGGGTCTGGCAACTGCCGGTGCTGCAGTTGTCCATCGCCCAGGTCATCGATGCACTGGCGGCAACTTACGGCGAGCAACGCCGTGCGCTGATCAGTTTTGCCGCGGACCGTGACCTCGAAACCCTGTTCGGGCGCATGCCGCCCTTGAAAACCCCGCAGGCCCGCGCTGCCGGTTTCTGCCATGACGGCAACGTCGCCACGCTTATTCGCAACGCCCTCAACCCAGCCCCTTATCGGCATCTGCCGTTGAACGGAGACACGCCTCATGTCACAGCCCATCCAGCGTAAACGTCGTCTGGTCGACCTTTCGGTGACCCTCGATAACAACCCGTATACAGACCCGCCGCCGCTGTTGCCGAAAATCGATTACATGGATCACCAGCAAGGCTGGCCGGAAATGGCCGCAATGTTTCCGGGTTTGCAGCTTGAGCAGATGCCCGGCAATGAATCGTGGGCCGCCGAGCGCTTGCAGATCACCACCCACAGCGGCACGCACATGGATGCGCCGTGGCATTACGCCTCGACCACCGATGGCGGCGAGCCGGCATTTGGCATCGATGAGTTGCCGCTGGACTGGTGCTTGCAGCCGGGGGTCAAACTGGATTTTCGCCATTTGCCCGACGGTCACGTGGTCACGGCAGAAGAGGTCGAAGCGGAGCTGGCGCGTATCGAGCACACGTTGCAACCGCTGGATATCGTGCTGGTCAACACACGCGCCGGGGCGTTGTTTGGCCAGCCGGGGTATCTCGATGCCGGCATCGGCATGGGGCGCGAAGCGACGATGTATCTGCTGGAGCGTGGCGTGCGCGTGGTCGGCACGGATGCCTGGAGCTGGGATGCACCGTTCAAATACACCCGTGAGCGTTTTGCTGCCAGCGGCGATGCCTCGATCATCTGGGAAGGGCATAAGGCCGGGCGCGATATCGGCTATGGGCAAATGGAAAAACTGGCCAACCTCGAATCCCTGCCAGCGAGCGGCTTCACCGTGTCGTGCTTTCCCTACAAGATCCGCCATGCGTCTGCAGGTTTTGTGCGTGCGGTGGCTATTTTCGAAGAGTGATCGGGCTGTTCGAGGCATTCCTTCAACGACAATAAGAGAAAACCGATGGCTCTATCGCGATTACCGCTGACGGCACTTTTTTGCGCCCTGGCTATGGCCAGTGGCGTGGCCCTGGCGGCCAGCCAACCGAATATTCTGCTGATCGTGGCGGACGATCTCGGCTACTCGGATCTGGGCAGCTATGGCGGCGAGATTCACACGCCCAGACTGGATGAACTGGCCCAACAGGGCGTGCAATTTACCAGCATGTACGCGGCGCCGACCTGTTCCATCACCCGCTCGATGTTGCTGTCCGGCACTGACAATCACCTTGTCGGGCTGGGCACCATGGCCGAAGCATTGCAACCGTTTCAACGGGGTAAACCGGGGTATGAAGGGTTCCTGAACGGGCGCGCCTACTCGGTTGCCGAACTGCTCCAAGCGGGCGGATACAACACGCTGATGGTCGGCAAATGGCACTTGGGTCTGGAAGCCGATCAAGGCCCGGATCGGCGTGGTTTCGAACAGTCGTTCACGTTGCTGGAAGGCGGGGCGACGCACTTCAAACCCGCCAGCGTTGCACCGGCGCCGTTGGAGCAAGTGCATTACCGTGAAAACGGCCAGTCGGTAGAGGTTCCCGAGACGTTCTACTCAACAGACTTTTACACCGACAAGCTGATTGGCTATCTGCAAAACACCCAGCGTGAGGGCAAGCCGTTTTTTGCCTATGCCGCCTACACGTCACCGCACTGGCCGTTGCAAGCGCCCAAGGAATACCTCGACAAATACCGCGGCCGCTTCGATCAGGGCTACGACACCGTGCGCTCGTCGCGCATTGACCGGCTGAAAAAACTCGGCCTGGTGGACAAGGACTTTCAGCCAGCGCAACCGTTGCCTGTGAACCCACGGCTGCCCGGTTGGCAGCAACTCACGGCCGAGCAGGAGAAAGTCGAAGCGCGGAAAATGGAGATCTACGCGGCAATGGTCGACAACCTCGATCACAACATTGGCCGGGTCATCGACTATCTGCGCCAAAGCGGCCAGTACGACAACACGGTGATCGTGTTCATGTCCGACAACGGCGCGGCGGCGGAAAACCACGCGCAGTTCTATCCACCCGGCGCGAACACGGATAACAGCCTGGCCAATCTGGGCCAGCCCGGCTCGCAGATCGACTATGGTTTGCGTTGGGCGGAAGTCAGTGCCGCGCCTTTCCACTTGTTCAAGGGCACCACGGCCGAAGGCGGAATCAGTGTGCCGGCGATCATCCAACTGCCCAAGAAACTGCGGCGTCAGGGTGTGGAAAGAGGCGTAGCGCGGGTGGATGATCTGGCGCCGACATTCCTTGATTTGGCGGGTATCGCCTTGCCGAGCGAAGCGGACAAACACCCGATTACCGGCACTTCCATCCTGCCAATGCTCGAAGGCAAGGGCAGCCCTCACAACGCTGAGAGTCTGGCCGGAGAGTTGTTCGGCAATGCTTATTATCGTGAGGGCAATCTCAAATTGTTGGGCATGCGCCCGCCAGCAGGTTTCGGCGATAACTCGCAGCCGCCGCAATGGCAGTTGTTTGATGTTGCCCAGGATCGTGGTGAAACCCATGACCTGGCGGCGGCTCAACCGCAGACGGTTCAACGGCTCAAAGCCGCGTGGCTCAAGTACGCCGAGCGGGTCGGCGTCGCTTTTCCGCCGCGCTAGCACGGCAGAGGCTTAACACAGTGGACGGCATTTGCCGCCGCCACTGTGTTGCGGCCATCAACTTGTCGGATTGCGCAGTCGCTCGATGATTCTGCGGGCACGATTGGCACCGACGTCGACATGAATATCAATCATCGGGCGCGTACCGAACCGGCACATGTTCTGGTACTGCGCTTCGATCACCACTTTGTCTTCATCGAACGTCAATCGCGTCTGATGCAGGACTTTGGCTGTGACGGCTTCGGGATCATGCTCAGGGTTGGTGGCCATGGTCCAGAAATAGTGGCTTGTGGTGTCGGTTTCCGGCGTCACACCGTGAAAACCACGCATATGGAAACCACCTCGATCCGGGTTGTGCAGATCGTCCGTGCCTGCGTCTATCGCGCCGGTCCAGATGCGCAGGTGATTGAAGTGAAATTCGATCTCCTGCCAGCGGTCGATGTTGCCTTTGAACGGGTAGGCCGCGGTGTAGGTCGGCGGCGGAACGGAATCGGGCATGTGTCGAACCACGCGAACCATCGAGTCATCGCCGTCCACGCTCATCTGCGCGTTCATGTGAATGCTGGCGTTGCCGCCAATGGTGTGCAAATGGACGTAACCCAGATGACTGAGATCCATGAGGTTGTCGTGGATGAGTTGATAGGGCGCGTCGTAGTGGTAGACATCACCGTCGAACAGGTACTTACCGCTGCTGTGCACGTCATAGACCGGTGGCGCGAATGTCGGCTCTGGATGCTCTGCGCTGCCGAACCAGATCCAGATGATCTGATCCTGCTCCCGGACAGGGTAAGCAGGGACTTTGGCTTTGCTCGGGATCTTGTCCTGGCCCGGAATTTCGATGCATTTACCGCCCTCATTAAATAGCAGGCCGTGGTAACCGCAGCGCAAGCCGCGTTCCTCCACCGTGCCACCGGACAGCGGCAGTGCGCGATGGCAGCAGCGGTCTTCCAGCGCGGCGACCTGGTTATCCGCCGTGCGAAAAAGCACCACCGGTTTATTCAGTAACGTGCGGCCAAGGGGCTGGTCTTTCAGTTCCCGGCTCAAGGCGGCGACGTACCATTGATCGAGTGGGAAACTTGGCACATTGGCCGGGGCAATTTCGTGTGCAAGGGGTTGGGCAGCGGTCGTCATGATGTTCTCCGGCGAGCGGTCAAGGCTCGGTTCAGGTCAAAGGTCCAATACCAGGCGGGGCGATTTGGCACGTGAGCAGCACGGCGTGAAGCGGTCATTGGCCGCGTGTTCGGCGGCGGTCATGAACTGGTCGCGGTGATCGCCAATGCCTTCGAGCAAGCCCGTGACACAGGTGCCGCAGACGCCTTGCTCGCAGGATGATTCGATGGCAATCCCGGCCTCATCGAGCACTTCAAAAACAGTGCGATCGGCGGGGATGTAAAAAATTTGCCCCGTGCTCGCCAACTGAACTTCGAACGGCGAATCAGCGCTTGCATCGACCGGTGCGGCGGCGAAGAACTCTCTGTGCACACGATCTTCGGGCCAGCCAGCGGTCTGCGCGGTGTCGAGGATGAAATTCATGAAACCGGCCGGGCCACAGACGTAGAGGTGAGTCGCGCTGTCTGGCGCGGTGAGGAGGGCGGTTGCATCGAGTTTCTGTTGGGGCGATCCGCTGTCGTCATGCAAATGCACGTGGCTGGCGAACGGTGCTTGCCGCAGGTATTGGATAAACGCGGCGCGTTCGCTGGATCGAAAGCTGTAATGCAGCTCGAAATCCGCGCCTTGATGATGAAGTTCGTGGGCCATTGCCAGCATCGGCGTAATGCCAATACCACCGCCAAACAGCAGGTGACGCGTGGCTGAATCAGCGAGTGGGAAGAGGTTGCGCGGCTCGCTGATACTGAGTGTCTGGCCCTCGCTGATGGTGTCGTGCATCGCGGTAGAACCGCCGCGGGAGGCGGGATCCTTCAACACACTGATCACGTAGCGATGACGCTCTTTGGAGTCATTGCACAGCGAGTATTGCCGGGTGAGGCCGCCGCCAATGTGGATGTCGATGTGAGCACCGGCGTTGAACGGTGGTAACGGGCTACCGTCTGCTGCGCACAACTCGAAACTGCAAATACCCTCGGCCTCAACGACTTTGCGGGTGACGTTGACTTCAAGCATGACTTCTCCCTCCACATTGAAGTGGCTGCTGAAAAACGAACGGAAAAAAGGCTGCGAGCGAGTGACGAATCAGCCGGGCGCGAGGAAATAGAGAGGATCGGTAATCACGGGTACCAGGGACGGGCACGACTGGCGGAGGTTCATAAGCAAGACCTGATAATTATTTTTTTGAGGTTGTGCTACGGCGTATCATGCGGCGCATTGTCCGCAATGGTTGGCTGAGTGAATCCTCAGATAAATTGGTTGCGGTGTCAACCAAATTGCCAGATCTTCGATCTACGGTGTTTTCTCGATGGCTACCGATACACAACTGAACCTGTCGCGTTATGTACCTGGCCTGGTGACATTCCTGGCGAACAAACTCGCCACCGGAGCCTCCCAGTGCTACCGCAAACACTTCGGCATCGGCGTGGTTGAATGGCGGATGCTGTCAATGCTGGCGGTTGAATCCGACATCACCGCCAATCGAATCTGCCAGGCGATCGGGCTCGACAAGAGCGCTGTCAGTCGTTCATTGCAAACGCTGGAAGCGGCGGGGCGGATCACCAGTCAGCTGGATCCCAAGGACGCGCGGCGTTACACCGTGCGATTGACGGCCAGCGGCAAGGAGCTGCATGACCGTGTGCTTAAAGTGGCACTGGAGCGCGAGTCGCGTCTGCTCAGCGGATTGACCCCGGGCGAGGTCGACACGCTGGTTGACTTGCTTGGGCGCCTGCATCTGCAGGTGCCCAATGTGAACAGTTATGACCCGAGTGACGATCAAGTCTGACCACCGCTGGCACACGCAGCGAACGGTGGCTCGCATTTATATCGCAGGTTTCATATCGCGCTCGTTCCGCCCGGTGAACGTCAGCCAGAACAAAATAAACACCGCGATGGCGAAGGCTGCCGGAAACAGCCAGATGCTTCGCCAGTCGTGAACGCCCGCTGTCGAAAAGTGGTCGGTCACCTGACCCGCAACCCAGAATCCGATCAGCATGCCAAAGCCGTAGGTGGCCAGTGTAATGAGTCCCTGCGCGGAACTGCGAAAGCGCTCTGAGGCTTTGGCGTCGGTGTAGATTTGCCCTGAGACGAAAAAGAAGTCATAGCAGACGCCGTGCAAGGCGATGCCGGCCAGCAGCATCATGGCTTGATCACCGTTACTGCCATAGGCGAACAGCAAATACCGCAATGCCCACGCCGACATCCCGATCAACAGTGCGATTTTGATGCCGAAACGATGGATGAACAGCGGCAGCAGCAACATAAAAAGCACTTCGGACACCTGCCCGATGGCCATTTTTGCGGTGGGGTTTTCGACACCGATTTCAGACAGAAACGGATTGGCGTTCTGGTAGTAAAACGCCAGAGGAATACAGATCAGAATCGAGGCGATGAAGAAGATCAGGTAGCCTCGATCCTTCAGCAAACCTAGAGCCTCCACCCCCAGCAGCTGTTTGAGCCCACCGGTATTTTCACCGTGCTCGAGCGGCGCGGTCGCGGGCAAAGTGAAGCTGTAGACACCAAGGATCAACGAGGCGACGGCGGACATCAGAAACGTGTTGCGCAGCGCTCCGTCCGCGATGGCCTGTTGAGAGTCCCAGGCAAAGCCGAAGCTGATCACCAGCCCGGCGATAATCCAGCCGATCGTTCCCCAAACGCGAATCCGCGAAAACTCCAGCGCGGGATCTTTCATTTGCCTGAACGCGACGGCATTGACCAATGCCAGGGTCGGCATATAGACCATCATGTAGGCGAGGACGTAAGGGTAAAACGCGCTGAAATCATCAGCGAGATAGAGCCGGTAGAGCAGCGCGGCGCCCAGTAGATGCAGCACCGCCAGAATGCGTTCCGCGTTGAAAAAGCGGTCAGCAATCAGGCCAATCACGAACGGGGCGAAAATCGCTCCCCACGATTGCGTGGAGAAGGCCATGCCCACCTGACCGCCGCTGGCAGCCAGCGTCGTAGTGAGGAACGTCCCGAGGGTGACGAACCAGCCACCCCAGATAAAAAATTGCAGAAACATCATCGCGCTCAGTCGCGCGTTAATTCCAGGCATGTCAGTCACCCTATTATTCTTATTGGATAGACGTTATTGGATAGACGTTAGTGGCCAGCCGCTGTGGCGTCAGTCATCGCCCAGGCCGAGCAGTCGTCGATTGGATTGCTGATCGGCCGTCACACGGGCGAAATCGTCGAAAGCCTTCTCGGTCTTTTTGATCATGTGTTGCTCTATGAATGCCGCGCCTTCTGCGGCGCCCTGGGCGGCGTCCTTCAGGCAGCATTCCCATTCCAGCACGGCCCAGCCGCTGAAATCGTATTGGGTCAATTTGCTGAAGATCGACTTGAAATCGATCTGGCCATCGCCCAGCGATCTGAATCTGCCGGGCCGATCCATCCAGCCCTGATACCCGCCGTACACGCCAGAGCGGGCGTCGGGACGGAACTCGGCATCCTTGACGTGGAACATGCGGATGCGCTCGTGATAGCGATCGATGAAACCCAGATAGTCCATTTGTTGTAAAAGCAGATGGCTTGGATCGTAAAGAATCGCCGCGCGAGGGTGATGATTCACCGCTTCGAGAAAGCGTTCGAACGAGGCGCCATCGTGCAGATCTTCCCCAGGATGGATCTCGTAGCAGAGATCAACGCCCGCTGCTTCAAAGCAATCGAGGATCGGTAACCAGCGCCGCGCCAACTCGGCAAACCCCTCATCGACAAGCCCGGCCGGGCGTTGTGGCCACGGGTACAGAAACGGCCAGAGCAAGGCGCCGGAGAATGTCGCGTGAGCCGTCAAGCCTAAGCGCTGACTGGCGCGGGCGGCGAGTTTGAGCTGGGAAATTGCCCACTCTGTGCGAGCCTTAGGCTGGCCGCGTAAATGTTCAGGGGCGAAGTCGTCGAAGATGGCGTCGAACGCGGGATGCACGGCGACCAACTGGCCTTGCAGGTGCGTCGACAGTTCGCTGATCACCACGCCGGCTCGCGCACAGGTGGCGATGAGTTCGTCGCAGTAATCCTGACTCTCGGCTGCTCGCTCAAGGTCGATGAATTGCGTGCCGAGGGTCGGTATCTGGATCGCCTTGTAGCCTTGGGAGGCGGCCCATTGCGCGATGTCGGATAACGTATGGAACGGGCTCTCGCTGGACATGAACTGGGCGAGAAAAATACCCGGCCCGCGCATGCCTTTGGTCTGTCGCAACTCAGCGTTCATCTGAGGATTCTCCTGCGGTGTAGGTGTCGGGGATTTCGCTCCACTTGGCGTCACCCCGATGGTTGGCGATGGCCGTCTCGATGAACGCCATGCCGCGTAAACCAACGTTGACTCCGGGAACGCCCGGCGCATCGTGGCCAGGCACTTTGTGCAAAATCGACTGCGCCAGCGCGCGATAAAGATTGGCCATGGCTTCGAGATAACCCTCCGGATGCCCGGCGGGCAGGCGCATCCGCGATGTGGCGTCGGCGCACAACCAGGGTTGCCCGACGCCTGAGCGCAACAGGCGGATCGGCTGGTCAATCGAGCGATGGATCAGGCTGGACGGGTCTTCCTGGCGCCACTCCAGCCCGCCTTTATCACCGTAGAGGCGGATCTTCAGCGGGTTTTCCTCTCCCGCGCAGACCTGACTGGCGATCAATACACCGCTGGCGCCATCAGCCATTTTGAACAGCATCGAGGCGTCGTCATCCAGCTGACGGTTATCGAAGTGAGCGCTGAGCATTGCGCTGACGTGTTGAATTTTCTGGTCGGCGACAAACTCCGCGAGAGAGAAGGCGTGAGTGCCGATATCACCGATGCAGCCACCGATGCCGGACTGCGCGGGGTCGTCTCGCCAGTCCGCCTGTTTATTGCCGCGTCCGGAGACATCTTCGCTGAGCCAGCCTTGAGGATATTCGACCAGCACCTTGCGCAGGCGGCCGATCACACCGCTGCGTACCATTTCGCGGGCCTGCCAGACCATCGCATAGCCGAGGTAGGTGTGAGCCAGCCCGTAGATTCGATCGCTGTGGATGACGTCGTGTCGGAGCGACTGCAGTTCAGCAAGATCCAGCGCAGCAGGTTTTTCACTGAATACATGGAAACCGGCGCGCAGCGCTTGACTGGCAATCGGTGCATGCAGATGGTTTGGCGTGACGATCACCAGCAATTCCATGCGCTGCTCAGACGCAAGCACACTTTCGGCATCGAGCATCGCCTGCCAGGTGTCGTAGCAGCGCTGGGTAGGCACACCCAGTGCAGCGGCGGTGCGCTGGTTATTTTCAGGCGTGCGACTGAAGGCACCACAGACCAGCTCGAACTGGCCATCCAGGCGTGCCGCCTGCCGATGCGCCTGAGCAATGAAGGCGCCTTCACCGCCGCCGACAAAACCCATTCTTATTTTTCGACCTGCTGAACTCATGTCACTCGTCTCGGTGGGTTAATTGTTTACTATGATTGAGTGGTGATGTAACCGGTTACATCTGCCCGGAAATTTAGGCTTCAATTCCGGCAGTGTCAAATCCTGCGACGATGTGGAGTGGACATTTCCGCCTGTCGCGACGTGCGGTAAGCTGCCGCACTCGATCTTCCGAACACGCGAGGCGTTTGTGTCAAATATCCGTGAGGTGGCTCGACTGGCAGGTGTATCCGTGGCGACGGTGTCCAGAACACTGAAATCACCGGAGAGGGTGCTCCCCGAGACCCGCGACAAGGTCAACGCTGCCGTCGAACAAGCCAACTACCGGCCGAACCTGATGGCCGTGCAGTTTCGCTCGCGAAAAACCGGCAACCTGGTGATCCTCGTTCCGGCAATCGCCAATACATTTTTCGCACGGGTGATCAGTGGGGCGCAGAAGGCGGCTCAGGCGGCCGGGTATCGTCTGCTGCTTTGCGATACTCAAGGGCAAGAAGCCGTCGAGCGGCAATTCGCCGAACTGGTGTATGCCCACCAGGCGGACGGCGTGATTCAACTGCGCGCGTTTGACCCCTTTGATACCGCGGCTTCGAGCGCGGTTTTGCCGCCGATCGTCAATGCCTGCGAAGTCATCAGTGACGGGCGTCACGCCACCATCAGCCTGGATAATTTCGCGGCCGCCAAGGCGATGACGCAACACCTTATCGCGCTCGGACATCAGCGGATCGGACTGATCAAAGGCTCAAGAAGCAGTCCTCTGACACGCGACCGACTGGCCGGGTATCAGGCCGCTTTGCGCGAAGCCGGAATCGGTTTCGACGAGGAATTGGTCTGCCATGGCGACTTCACCCTGAATGCCGGGTTCGTCGGCGCCTCGAAAATGCTCTCGATGGCGACGAGGCCAACTGCGCTTTTCTGTGAAAACGACGAGATGGCCATCGGTGCCTTGAAACGCATCAAGCAAGCGGGTTTGCGCGTGCCTGAGGATATTTCACTGGTGGGCTTCGACGATATTCCGATGGCCGCCTACTGCGATCCACCCCTGACGACCATCTCGCAACCCGCTGAGGCGTTCGGTGAGAAAGCCGTGCAAATGCTGATCATGCTGATCGATAAGAAACCGTTGCCCAAGCGCCACGTCGTGCTGCCGTTCGAGTTCACCGGCCGCGCCAGTTCAGGCCCTTGCGCGGCTAGCAAAGCGCAGCCGGTTTAGCAGGGTTCAAGCAATTTCTCCGTGCCGGCGCACGTCGCCCAACGAATCGCGCTGCATCGACTGCAGGTTTTTCTCGATGGTTTCGCACAGCGCTTCCATCTGAATCTGATGCTCGCTATGACGAAACGGACTTTGCAGATCGGTGCCAATCCGCTCGATGGCCAGCAACATAAAACCAACCACGGTCGAAGCCAGCGGCGTGAACCAGCCCAGCGATTCCACCAGGCCCACCGGCACGATCAGACAGAACAGCGAAATAAACAGCCGCGGAAAATACACATAAGGGTAGGGCAGCGGCGTATTGGCGATCCGCTCCATACCACCCTGACTGTTGGAGAGATCCACCAGCGTCGACTCCAAGCGCGCCAGACGAATGCTGTCCAGACGCCCGGCCTTGTATTCCCGCGCCAACAAGGCAGCGGAGCCAGTAAGAATGTCGTTGGCAAAGTTATTGGTGGTGCCACTTCGCGCAAACTCATCAGCAGGAATAAACGCCCGGACTTCCTCAGGGCAAGGCAAACCTTGCAGATGCGCCGCCAAGCAATTCACGTAAGCAACGTGACGGCGCAGCAACGTCGACTTGACCGGATTCACCTCGGTGCCGGGATCATCCAGCAACGTCAGCACCTGCCGGGCAAAACTGCGCGAACTGTTGATCATCGAACCCCACAGCGTCCGCGCCTCCCACCAGCGGTTGTAAGCGCTGCTGTTACGAAAACTGATCAGCACGATCAATGCCGAACCCAATAACGTCAGGGGCATCAGCGGCAAATTCAGCTTGGCGTTGAGAAACAACATGAAGTCGACCGTGACAGCGATGTCCCACAGCAACAGCCAGAACAACGCCCAGCCGACATAGCCCAGGGTCTTGATGATCAAACGGTATTTTTTGACGATGGCAGCTTTCAAACGGAAACCTCGTGGCGAGCGGGAAGCATTGATGCCTTAGCTCGGACGGTGTTTTCGCTGCAAGGTTCGATGAGGGCGGCGGGGGGGCATGATAGATAGGGGTGCAGGAAGCCGGCTAATCGGCTCTGACACGTTTGAAGGAGATTGAAAGGTATCTTTTGATGAAACGGGCAATCGGCGTTTCGATTTTCTTGTTGATGAACCAGGACGCGGCAATCATCAGGATGATGGTGCCCCAGAACAGCAGGTGCGGGTTCACCGCCGGGTAAGCGATGTTGAAGATCATGAAGCCGATCATTTGATGGAGCAGATAAAGCGGATACGTCAGCGCGCCCAGCACCGTCCAGTTGCGCCGACTGATCGCAGGCGTTCGGTTGGTCGTGATCAAGTAGAACAGGATGAAAAACAGGCCGATCAGACCGCAGATGATCAGCGGGTTGTATTCAGTCGAGTATTTGGTTTCGATCGATTCGGCCCACACCAGCGCGGTAAAGCAGGCTAACGCCAACGCGCCCAGCAGTAGCAGAACCCGGGTTGTGTTAAAACCCTTGACCCACGCGAGGTAGAACGTGGCTCCGGCGATGAAGTAGGCGGCGTAATCAGTGATCAATAGCGAGCGTAGTTTTTCCAACACCAGTATTTCCGCTGTTGCAGAAACCAGCAGCCAGGCCACGAGGAACGGTTCGATTTTGTCTATTTTCTTCGCGCTCAACAGGACGGAAATCATCAAGTAGAACTTTATTTCTACAAACAGTGACCAGTACACCCCATCGATCGGCTCTACATTCAGCATCTCGCTCAGAAAGGCCATGTTGATCAAATATTGGTAAAGATCGGCCGAGAAGCGTGGCTGGCCGATGGCTAACGTGAACAAAAACGTAAGCGTGCAGCACACCCAGAACGCCGGGCAGAGGCGCACGACGCGGGAGATGAAAAATACGCTGAGGTTGTTGCTCGACGCGGTCATCAGGATGACAAATCCGCTGATCATGAAAAAAAGTTCGACGCCCAGATAACCGTATTTGGCAGGCTCGGCCAACCAGGGATAGGGCATCGTCGACATGTCGCCTTTTGCATAGCCGCGAAACGCATAGTGAAAAATCACGACGGCGATAGCGGCGAGGAAGCGCAGCAAATCCAGTTCCTGCAGCCGTCGGTTGTTCATATAGGGCGCTCCAGACTTTTTCGCGCTGATTGAAACTGACGACTCTGGTCACTGACACTTGACCCCAGGCGAAAGCGATTGAAGCCGTGGCGATTCGTCCCCCGGTTTGATGAGACGGCTATGGACTGCGTTGCCACATATGGATGTAGTCGATTTCGAAGGTGGAGGGCAGGTCAGCGTCATCGACGATGCCGAACCACTTCCACATCGCCTCACTGTCAAAGACGATCTCCATGGGGAAGAAGAAGTGGCTGTTCTTCGATTCCCGCACCAGCACGCCATCGACGTACCAGCGCAGGGTGTCGGGCTGCCAGTCGAAGCCGTAGACATGGAAGTCCTCGGCCAGGCGCCATGGACTCAGCCAGATGCTGCCGTCGGCGATGTGTTCGCTGCTTTGCGGCGTGGCCCATAAGTGGGCGTTTATGTTGTACGAACGGTCGAGGGCGGCATTTTTGGTTTTGCCGCCGATTTCGAAAATGTCGATTTCGGTGGCGTTGTCCATCATGCCCGTCCACGCCAGCCAGAAAGCGCTGGAACCAGCGGAATTCATCGGCTTGGCCCGTGCTTCGTAGTAACCGTAAAAACCGCGTTCAAGGGTGCGAACCATCGCTGAGGTGTAGTCCTTGAAACCGAGTTTGACGTACTTGTCGGGCAAGCTTTCTTTGCGGAAGACGATGTTCAGGTTGGCAACGTCACGTCGTTACCGGCGTCGACACCGTGTGGATCTCCCAGTTTTCCGCGATTCGCGTCCACATGAAGCGGTCTTCGCTGTAGCGCAGGCCAGCATCGCGCGATGTTTCAAGGCGAACGCTCCTGTTCGCCAGTCGCGTTATGTTTGATGATGTCCATGACGGCAGCGGTCATGATTGCCGTGGAAACACCGAACATAAGAATGCCATTAGCCGCCTCCAGCGGGCTGAGCAAGCGCCATTGCGGGCTCAGAACCACATCGCCATAGCCCAACGTGGAGAAGGTCACGCCAGAAAAATACAGCGCGCTGGTGAAGTCTTTGAACTCGCCTAGCAGCAGGAACAGCAAGGCCCACAGGGCCATTTGCACATAGTTGCCGATGAGCATCACCACCATGACCATCGACAACAAACGCACGTCATCTGTCTTGGAGTGGCACAGCTTCATCTTGCGCCGCTGCGACGCATAACGCCGCGCACACAGGGCCAGGAACACCGCCTGCAAAACCACGCAGAGCACGATCACCGGCAGGCCCACGAGGAAATTGATCAGCATGTGCGATCCTCTGTAGAGGTTGGGTTAGAGGCGTTGCGACGTTGCCGGCGATTATCAAGCAGATAAACCATCGCACAGGCATACAGCGTGACCAGAATGAACAGCCCCATGCGGATCGCGAAAGCGGTATAGACATCCTTGCCGGCGGCGCTGTCCTGCACCGACTGGCCGAGCAGAATGATCATGGTCATCAGGCTGTTGAGCCAGAAACCCGGCGTGTAGCGGCCAGGGCTCAGCCCATAGAGTTTTCGGGCCACTAGCAGCCCGAACAGCAGCATCCACAGGAAGAACATCCACAGATTGACGAACAGGCCCAGGGCGAACCAGAAGATAATCGCCAGCAGGCCGCCGAGCAGGGTTGAGCCGAGCAGTTCCCGCCCGGCAGATCGCGCGCTGGTGACGGTGCTCTGTTGGCCGAGGTTGACCGACTTCATGATGATCGGCATGTAGCTGGCCGGATCGATCAGCGCCAACAGGAAGGCAGGCATCACCACCAGCGCGGCGCGCAACGCCAGCCAGTTGACCTCATCTGCCGACAGGGTCGGTGCGGGGGCGGGTGGTCGTGTATCGATGGGATCCGGGAACAGCCAGTGGCTGATCGACACCGCCGTGAGCGCCAGCAGCATGCCTTTGACCAACGAGACCACCACCTGCAGGGCCAGGTCGAAGTCGGTGGCGCCGGCCGCGCTGATCATCGTCAAGCCAACCACCATGAAGGTCGCGACCAGCGCGCTGCCGCCTCGCATGCCATAGCGGAACACCAGAAACAGGCCCAGGCAAACCAGCATCACGCCGACCGCCGCGTAATACTGCAACAACGGTATCAGCAGCAAGCCGCTGCCGGTGGTGATAATCAGCACCAGGGCCAGGCCCAGGCTGGCCTTGAACGGCAGCGGTCGGTTCATCGCCGCCAGGATCGTCAGCGCCAGCATCGGTGCGATAAAAGGGATAGGCAGGGCCAAGCCGAAGCTTGCGGCCAGGCAAAGCGCCGTACCCGTGGCCAGGCGCAGGGCACGCCGGGCGCGGATCTGTTGCTCAGTAGGCATACGACATCCAGCTCATCACACGCAGAAACAGGCGACCGAGAACGTTCAGCGGATTGCCCTCGTTGGGAAACGCCATCACCTCGGCCTGGCCACCGACACGGATGCCACTGAGATCGCTCAACTGGCCTGGCTCAAGCTCAATGATCACCGGAAAGCGCTGGGCCGGGCGCAGCCAGTCACGGCTGTTCTGCACCGTGGGCAAGGTGCCGGCTGGCGTGCTCTGACCCGTACTGACGCCATAACCGACGCTGCGCACATGGCCTTCGAATACGCTGCCGGGCAGTGCGTCCAGCACGATGCGCACCGGGGTGCCGGGCCTTACCTGCCCGAGGTTGTTCTCCGTCATATCCGCCGAGACCCACGCGTCGTGGATGGCGATCAAAGTCATCAAGGGCGCTCCAGCGGTGGCGAACTGGCCGACATCGGTGCGCAGGTCAGTGACCAGACCGTTGGAGCGGGCCCGCACGACGCTGTTGGCCAGATCCAGTTCGGCCTTGTCCACCGTGGCGATTGCGCTGAGCAACAGCGCATTTTTTTCGTCGCCGCCCCCTTGGGTTTCGCGGGCGCGTTCGACCTCTGCCCGCGCCGCCGCGACATGGGCGACGGCCGCATCCAGAGTGGAACGGGAAACCTCCAATCGACGCAGAGAGATGGTTCCGGCGTCTTCCTTGTATAAACGCTCAAGGCGTTGCAGATCCTGGCGGGACATGACTTCGTTAGCCTGGGCCGCTTTCAGCGACGCCGTCTTGGAGTCGATGCCAGCAGTGTTGGCGCCGATCTGCCTGCGGGTGGTCTGTAAGTCAGCACGCGCCCGGTCGACAGCGATCTGGTATTGCTGCGGGTTCACCTCGAACAAAACGTCGCCAGCCTTGACCTCCTGGTTGTTGCGCACGTTGACCTTGGTGACCCGGCCTGCGACTTCCGCCGCCACCGGAACCACAAACGTCTGTACCCGTGCCTGCTGCGTATAAGGTGTGTAGCGGTCGGCCATCAGGTACCAGACCAGGCTCAGGAGAATGAGCGCGGCAACAGCGCTGACAGCTTTTTTTGCCGGATCCGCCGCAGGCGCGGGCACGGCTTGTTCTTTCTCGTTTTGGCGGTCACTCAATTGACACCTTCCTTCCCTTCATCAAGCAAGTTGCCCCAGTCGGTGCGTTGTTCCATCTGTTGGCGGGTGGCGGGATCGATCAGCGGACGGTCGCTGTACCAACCGCCGCCGACGGCCTTGTACAGCGCGATCAGGCTGTTGATGGCCGTGTTGCGATTGACCAGGTAGTTATCCTGTTGGGCGAAGAGGGCGGCCTGGGCATCGAGTACCCGCTGGAAATCCGAATAGCCTTCGCGGTACTGGGTATTGGCCAGAGATACCGAACGCCTGGCTGCAATCGACGCTTCGCTGAGGATCCGGTCGCGCTCCAGCGCCTTGATCAGGCCGGTCGCCGCATCGTCGGCCTCGCGCGCCGCCTGGCGAACGCTGTCCTGATAGACGACGATCAACTGCTGCAGACGGGCATCCTGAACACGCACGTTGTTGGTGATCTGGCCATGGTCAAACACGTTCCAGCGCAGGCTAGGGCCGCCGATCAGATCCAATGTATTCGACGTGCCGTCCAGGGAGTTCGCGGACCAGACGATGCTGCCGAACAGGCTGATAGAAGGATAAAGGTCGGCCTCGGCGACACCGATCAGCGCCGACTGGGCCGCGACCTGGGCTTCTGCGCTACGGACATCCGGACGACGCAATAACAGGTCAACCGGCACGTCTTGCAGCACAGCACGATCAACCAAAGGCACCACGCCAGTGTTGGATTGCAGTTCAGCCATTGCGCCCGGCGGGCGACCGATCAGGGTGGCCAAGGCATTGCGTGTGCTGGCGACTTGCGCTTCGAAATCGGGAATGGTGCTGAGGGTCGCGAGGTACTGGGTTTTGGCCTGTTGCAGATCAAGTTCGGCATTGTTGCCGCTGAGAAACAGGCGCTCGGTAATCTCATAGCTGCGCTTCTGCAGTGTGGCGTTGTTCTTTGCGATCAGCAGGCGCGCCTCGGCGGTACGCAGTGCGTAGTAGGTCTGCGCCACTTGCGCGTGCAGCAGCACCAGCGCGTTTTCATAGTTGCTCTGCGCGGCGAACCAGGCCGCATCAGCCGACTCGATGGCGCGGCTGAACCGGCCCCAGAAATCCAGTTCCCAGCCGACGTCGAACCCCGCACTGTGTTGCCACAGATGGCTGTCCTGCGGATTGTCACCGCCCCATTGGCGACGTTTGACATAGGCGCTGTCGGCGCTGACCTGTTGCACTTGCGGGTAGCGACCACTTAGCGCGATGCCCAACTGTGCGCGCGCCTCCATCACCCGCAGGCCGGCCACTTCGAGGTCGGCATTGTGCGCGTCCGCCTCGGCGATCAGGTGGTCGAGCACCGGGTCGGTAAACACGTGCCACCACTGCCGGCTATCGGGTTGCGTCTGTTGCTGGCTGGCCAGCGCCAAGGCCGGCGTATTCCAGTGCTCAACCCAAGGTTGGGTCGGTGACTGGAAGTCCGGGCCAAGACGCACACAACCACTCAGGCCAAAGGCGGCACACAGCAGTAACCGGCTCATGCGGGCAGGACATGCCTTCAAGCGCATGCGCCTCAGACCGGCGGGAGCTCGTTCGCTGACCCACGTTGCGGTGGCTCAACGCTCAATAGTTCATCCAGAACCTCGATGTGCGGCTGGTCGTCGATCCACTGCCAGAACAGTTGATAGGCGACCGCCAGCATCACCGGCCCAATGAACAGACCGATAAACCCGCCGCTGACCATACCGCCCAGTGCACCGATCAGAATCACCGGCATCGGCACGTCGACGCCGCGACCGAGCATCAATGGCTTGAGGACGTTGTCGGACATCCCGGCGATCAGGCTGTAGATGCAAAACACGACGGTACCGAGCGTGGTGCCGTCAGTGGCAAAGACATAGGCGATTACCGGCACCGTCACAAGAATTACCGGCAACTGCATGATCCCCATCAACAGCGCAACCATGGCGAGCAGTCCGGCACCGGGCACTCCCATAAGCACGAAGCCGACGCCCACCAGCAGCATCTGGATAAAGGCGATACCCACCACGCCCTGAGCTACCGCGCGGATGGTCGCGGTGCACAGCGTCGCAATGCGCCGGCCGCGTTCCGGGCCGGAAAGGCGGGTGGCGATGGCGATGGCGCTGCGTTCGCCGTTGTCGCCGTAGGCCATCAGCACACCGGCGATGATCAGGGCACCGATAAACAACAGAAAGCCCACGCCAACTCCAGCCATCTTGCCCAGCAAGGTCAAGCCGATTGTTTTGATGTACGGCATCAACTTCATCACCACGCTGCTCATGTCGGTCGCCGACTGCAACCAGAAGGCATAGAGCCGTTCGCCAATGAGCGGCAGGGTGGCAATTTTTTCGTTGGGCAGCGGAATGGTCACGGTGTCGGACTTGAGAATTGCCAGGGCGCCTTCGACCGATTCAGTGATTGAGGTGCCCAGCAGATAAATCGGCACCATCAGCAAGGCCAGGGCGACCACGACGATCAGCGTCGCGGCGCGGCCATCTTTATTGCCCAATTTGCGCTTAAGCAGGGTGTGCAGCGGGTACAGGGTGATCGCCAGGATCACTGCCCAAAGCATCAGGTTGAGGAAGGGTTCAAAGATCTGAAAGCAGAACAGCACCAGTACCGTGATCAGTCCGGCGCGAATCAACACATCGAGCAAACCACCGGATAGCGCCCTTGCAGAAATGTTTGTGTTTAACATTGCCTAATCCCTTGCTGTTCGTCGCGTGGAGGCAGTATAGACGCTGATTTTTCGAAGGTTGGGCGATCAGAAAACCATCCCCATGACCGCAGATTTATAACCGTCGGGGGGATCGCTTGAGTGTTTTTTTAAAGGAATACCGGAGACCTTATGCCCCCTCATAGCGGGGTGATCCCGCTACTGAACGTTTTGGAGGCTCATACCCGTGTTTCGCTACGAGGGCCTTTTATTGCCCAGATGATCAGGCCGATCACCGGCAGAAGCGCGACCAGCGCCACCCATAAAACTTTTTTCGGTGTTTCTGCCGAGCTTTTCACCACATTGATGATTGCCCAGATATCCAGAACGAAAATGACGAAGGCGATAAGGTCGTACAAGAAAGAGCCCATGCATGCAGTCCTGCGAGTGAAGTTACGCTTCAAGATAGGCCATAAAACGCAACGCAGTGTCGGGCCTGCAAAAAAAACGGGTCAGGCTTTTTGCTTCTCGCGTAAATGGGCATGACAGACCTGCGCGGCTCTGCTTCTGGCCGAAAACAGGCGCGAATGAGTAGGTGCTTTCGGCGAATGGGTTCCTTTAATTCATCAAACCGACCTTCAAATCATCAACTGGCAATTACAGTTTTTCTGGTTACGCTTACCGGCAAGAATGGCGTAAATCCGCCCGTTCAATAATTGTCTGGCAAGGGAGCCAACAAACATGGATAGCACTCAGGGCGTTTATCCATCAGCGACCGTGCTGGTGGTCGACGATACCCCCGACAACCTGATGTTGATCGCCGAGTTGCTGAAGGACAAATATCGGGTCAAGGCCGCCAATAGCGGCGAGAAGGCCTTGCGTCTTCTGCAGGCGGATCCACTGCCCGACCTGATCCTGCTGGACATCATGATGCCGGGCCTGTCCGGTTATGACGTTGCCGAGCAGCTCAAACGTGATGCGCGCATTCGCCACATACCGATCATTTTCCTGACCTCTATGGCCGCCACGGAGGACGAGATTCGCGGCTTGAGCCTGGGGGCTGCGGATTACATTACCAAACCGATCATTCCCCCCGTGCTCATGGCCAGGGTCGAGACGCAGATCAAGCTCAAGTCCGTTGCCGATTTCCTGCGCAATCAGAACGAATTTCTCGAGCAGGAAGTGCAGCGCCGCACCCGCGAGGTGATCGCCATCCAGGATGTCACGATCCACGCCATGGCTTCGCTGGCGGAAACCCGTGACAACGAAACCGGCAACCACATTCGCCGCACTCAGCACTACATCAAACAACTGGCTGAACTGTTGCGCAATCACCCGCGCTTCCGGCACTTCCTTGACGACGAGACCATCAAACTGCTGTTCAAATCGGCGCCGCTGCACGATATCGGCAAGATTGGTATTCCCGATCGCATTCTGCTCAAGCCGGGACGCCTGACCCCGGAAGAATTCGAGGTCATGAAGACCCACACCACGTTGGGGCGCGACGCCATCCAGCACGCCGAGGATCAATTAGGCATCAACGTCGACTTCCTTCATTTGGCCAAGGAAATTGCCTACGGTCATCAGGAAAAGTGGGACGGCAGTGGCTATCCGCAAGGCGTGGCCACCGACGACATCCCGATCAGCGCCAGGTTGATGGCCGTGGCAGATGTCTACGATGCACTGATCAGCCGCCGCGTGTACAAGCCCGGCATGTCCCATGAGCAGGCGGTGGCAATCATCCGCGAAGGCCGGGGCTCGCACTTTGATCCGGACATCTGCGACGCGTTTCTCGCCAATGCCGAGCAGTTCCGCGCCATTGCTGAACAATTTGCCGACAGCGACCAGGACATGGCCAAGCAGTTAGCCCTGCTTGAGCAGATCGCCGACCGTCCCTGAGCCCCACGCATCCGTTTGCACATTCCGTTGAAAGAGGCCGTTTATGAAGAGACTGTTCGAGATGCTCGAGCGCCTGTCTCTGCGCAGTAAATTGATCATCGGCTTCGCTGCGCTGCTGATATTGATCCTGATATTGGGTGTGCAAAGCCTGCGCACTCAGTATTCGCTCAAAAATGAAATGCAGCAGTTGTACCAGCAGGATTTGGTGGGTATCGAGCATGTGCAGGAAGTTCGGGTGCAGTTGCCGCATCTGTTGCTCGCCATGCAACGTGCAATCGCTACCAACAACGCGGACATCCGTATCAGCGCCAGAGCCCAGATGGATATGGCCCAACAGCGACTGCATGAAGCGCTCGAGCAGGTTCGTCCGACACTGCGCCGACAGAGCAGCATCAGCAGCCTGGTGGAATTCGAAGTGTTATTACAGCGTCTGCAAAAAAATGGCGATGAGGCACTGGAACTGGCTGGCAAGGGCTCCTTGGGACAGGCCTTGATGTTGCTCAACAGTAAGGATTTTCTTGCGCTGGAGCAGGGCGGCGACGGGCTGCTCTCGCAGATCGAGAAAAACAAGGAAACCGACATCCACGATACCGCGAAGAACCTGGCGGAATACGCAGAGCGCAGTACTGCGATCACCTACATCTTGCTGCTGGGTGGTTCGGCGCTGGCCTTGCTGTTGACCTGGCTGGTCAGTTATTCGATTCGCGTGCCATTGAATCGCGTCCGCGTGGCGGTGGACGAACTGGCGTCCGGCAAGCTGGACGGCCAGATCCCGCACACCGATCTTCGCAACGAAACCGGCGACCTGGCGCGTGCCATCGCCACGCTGCAGCTGGAGGCTTGTCAGCTTGAGCGCCAGCGTTGGGTGAAAAACCACACCTCACTTCTGCAAGTGGGCCTGCAACAGGCGGAGACGCCGCAGCAGTTGGCCCAGGCTTTTTTCAGCCACATCGCGCCGCAGTTGGGCATGTGCCAGGGAGCGCTTTACGTTCTCTATGAAGGCGCGGCACGCCTGCGCCTGGTGGGCGGTTATGCGGTGGACAGTGCTCACCCGCTGCCCACAGAACTCGATCTCGGGGAAGGGTTGCTTGGCCAGTGCGCAGTGGATCGCCAACCTCGTCAGCTTGAGGGTCTACCCGAACCGTTTTGGCATGTGCGCACGCCGTTGGGCGCAGCCCCCGCCAGCGTCCTGTTGGTTCAGCCCGTGTTGCGTGGCGAACGCCTGCTCGGGGTTATGGAAATGGCCGGTTTTCGTCAACTGGAAGAGAACGAAGCGCTGCTGCTGCAAGAAGTCCTGCCCAGACTGGCCGGTGCCATGGCCATTATGGAGCGCAGTGAGGCAGCCCAGGCGCTGCTCCTGGAAACTCGCCGTCAGGCAGACGAAATGGGCGCGCAAGCCTTGCAACTGGAACATCAGGCCAGCGAGCTGGAGGCCCAGCAGGCCGCACTGCGCGCCACCGAGGCCTGGTACCGCGGCATCATCGAGGCCGCACCGGACGGCATGCTGGTGCTGGGAGCCGATGGCCGCATCCTGATGACCAACCCGCAAATGGACACCTTGTTTGGCTACGCCCCCGGCGAGCTGATTGGCGCCAGCATTGAGCGTCTGGTACCGCAGGCTGCCCGCGAGCGGCACGTCAAGTTACGTGATGGCTTCATTGCCAGCGGCGGAACCCGGCAGATGGGCGGCGATCTGGACGATCTGAGCGGCGTGCGTAAGGACGGCAGCCTGTTCTCCGTGGAAATCGGCCTTTCCCACTTGCCCCGTCTGGAGGGGCGTGGCGTCTGCGTGTGCGCCTCGGTGCGCGATGTCAGTGAGCGCAGGGCGATGGAAGCCAGGTTGCGCACTGCCAGCGATCGCCTGAACCTGGCACAGGAGTCGGGTGACATCGGTCTGTTCGACGTCGATCTGGTCAGCGGCACAAACTATTGGACTCCCCAACTCGAAACCCTGTTTGGTCTGGAGCCTGGCGGCTTCGGTGGCACGCTGGCGCACTGGCAGGCGCTGGTGCATCCCGACGATGTCGCACGGGTCAGCAGCACCTTCGAAAGTGCCGTCCAGAGTGGCGATGATCGGGCCGAATTCGACTTTCGCATCGTGCGCAAAAATGATGGTCGGGTGCGCACGTTCCGCTCGCTCAACCGTTTTTCACGCACGCCGGACGGCAAGCCATTGCGCGCAACCGGGATCAACATCGACGTGACGGCTCTGGCGGAGGCTCGAGCAGTGGCCGAAGAGGCCACTCAAGCGAAGAGTGAGTTCCTTGCCAACATGAGTCATGAGATCCGCACGCCGATGAACGCCATCATCGGGATGAGCCATCTGGCGCTGCGTACTTCGCTGGATAATCGCCAGCGCAATTACATTGAAAAAGTCCATCGCTCGGCGGAGAACCTGCTGGGCATCATCAACGACATTCTCGACTTCTCAAAGATCGAAGCCGGCAGGATGAGTCTCGAACAGATTCCGTTCCGTCTGGAAGATGTACTCGACAGCTTCGCTGCCATGATCGGCCTGAAGACCGAGGACAAGGGTCTGGAATTGTTGTTTCAGATCCCGCCTGACCTGCCCACGGCTCTGCTTGGCGATCCCCTGCGACTGGGGCAGGTGCTGATCAATCTGGGCAACAACGCGGCCAAGTTCACCGAACACGGTGACATCGTGGTCGGCGTTGAAGAAATGGCTTCTCATAACGAACACGTGCAGCTGCACTTCTGGGTGCGCGACACGGGCATCGGCATGACCGTCGAGCAGTGTTCACGCTTGTTCCAGTCGTTCAGTCAGGCTGACAGTTCGATCACGCGCAAGTACGGGGGCACCGGCCTGGGATTGTCCATCTCGAAGAAGCTGGTGGAACTGATGGCCGGCCGAATCTGGGTTGAAAGCCAACCGGGAGTCGGCTCCACGTTCCATTTCCAGGTGCAACTCGGCGTGCAGCAAGGCCTGCAACCGCGTCGTATGTTCAAGGCCGGCGAACTGCTCGGCATGCGGGTTCTGGTCGTGGATGACAACGCGAGTGCCCGTGAAATTCTCTCGGGCATGGCGCGCAGCTTTGGCCTGGAAGTGGATGTCGCGCAGAGCGGTAGCATGGCGCTGCGCATGTTGGCCGACGCAGAGCATAAGGCGCTGCCTTACGATCTGGTTTTGATGGACTGGCGGATGCCGGGCATGGATGGCATGGAAGCCGTGAGCAGAATGCATTCCGCCAGTCTGATGCGCACACCATCGGTGATCATGATTACCGCTTTCGGCCGCGAAGAAGCCCGCGAAGAAGCCGAACGCCAGGGCATCCAGTTACCGGTGGTACTGACCAAACCGGTCACGCCGTCTTCATTACTCGAAGCCATCGGTGTCGTGCTGGGCAGAGACACCCACAGCGATACGCGGGCTGGCGAACGTTCACAACAGAATGCCAGTACCGTTGCCAGTCTCAACGGAGCCCGGCTGCTTTTGGTCGAAGACAATGAGCTGAATCAAGAACTAGCCAGCGAGCTGCTGGAAAGTGTCGGCATCCGCTTGCGACTCGCTACGCACGGCCAGGAGGCCCTGGATATCCTCGCCGAGGATGGCGACTTCGATGGCGTGCTGATGGATTGCCAGATGCCGGTGATGGATGGCTACACGGCCACGCGGAAAATTCGCCAGCAACCGCGCTTCAGCACGCTGCCAGTGATCGCCATGACCGCCAACGCAATGGACGGCGACCGCGAGCGCGCGCTCGAATGCGGGATGAACGACCATATCTCCAAGCCGCTCAATGTCGAAAGCATGTTCGCCACAATGGCAAAGTGGATCAAACCTAGAGCGGCTAAACCATCGTTGAACGCAGGTTTCGCCGATGGATTCCCAGATCGTCTTGAGGGCATTGACTTGGCTGCGGGGCTCGCCACCTGCATGGGGCGGCGGGATCTCTACTTACGTCTGCTCTGCAAGTTTCGCGATACCCAGACAGACTTTGCCGAGCAATTCCAGGCCGCACAAACCGATCCGGATCCTGCCGCCGCCGCACGACTGGCGCACAGTTTGCGCGGCACCGCCGGCAACATCGGCGCCAAGGACGTGGCGCATGCCAGCGCTTTACTCGAGCAGGCCTGCCAGGATGGCGAGCCCGCTACGGTGCTGAAGACGCTGGCGATGCAGGTCGAGCATTGCTTGCTCCCGACCTTGGCGGCTCTGACCGACCTTAGGGCGGACTCACTGGCCTCCACGGAGGGTTACCTGCCGGACGACTCGGCAATCGGCGAGCAACTGAATAGGCTGATCAGACTATTGGAGGAGGGGGATACGACGGCTTTGGACGTACTGGCGGCACTGCGCAATATGCCACTTGATCGCGCCATGGCAGAACGTCTGACACTCGCCGCGGCGCAGGTGGAATTGTTCGACTTTGATCGCGCCTTGAAGCTGCTTCAGTAAATATGAGTTGGGTTAGTGGGTTTTAACTGCAGTTGATCGTTTGTTACCGATAGACGCGGCTCGCGGGTGTCCGTTAACGGCCATAAGCGGACATTCGACAGATCGCGACTATGTGTTGTCGAGAGGTGCAGGTAACTGCTAAATAGAACGTGTTTACTCGCGAACTGAAAGGAATCGTATGAAGCAGATAGCAATGCTGGCCCTCTTCATCAGTGGTGCCGCCGCCATGACTGATCCGGTTTATGCCTTAGAGAAGGCGACAGACACAGCAGTTACGCCAGTCACAGTCGATAACTTCGTGAGGGCTGAGTCGGACACGTACATTGAATCCATGGCAAAGGAAGGGGGACTGGGCAAGCTCTATCATCGCCGCGAACCAGCATCTATTGATAAACAGACCGTTATTCGCCTCAATCGCGACACGCTTTATACCTCAGGGGTCTTCGATCTCGATGCGGGGCCGGTGAACATCACGCTACCTGACCCAGGCAAACGCTTCATGTCGTTGCAGGTCGTCAATCAAGATCACTACACCCCCAATGTCTTTTACGGCGCGGGATCCCACACACTAACCCGCGAAAATGTCGGTACACGTTATGTGTTCACCGCTATCCGTACGCTGGTAGATCCCAACAACCCAGACGACATCAAGCAAGTCCACGCTTTGCAGGACGCGATTAGCGCCAGCCAAAAGAGTCCCGGTGCTCTGGAGCTTCCTCACTGGGAGGCAACCAGTCAGAAGAAAGTGCGTGATGCGCTATTGGTTCTCTCATCGACGATCACTGATTTCAAGAAAGCTTTCGGCACACGAGAGGAAGTTGACCCCGTTCACCATTTGCTGGGCACCGCTGCGGGCTGGGGGGGCAATCCGGACAAGGATGCAACCTATCTGAGCTTCGCCCCTACTAACAACGACGGAAAAACGAACTACCGCCTTACCGTAAGGGATGTGCCTGTTGATGGCTTCTGGTCTGTCAGCGTTTACAACGCACAGGGATATTTTGAAAAAAATGCTGCCAACGCCTACACCCTGAATAATCTTACCGGTAAAAAATCGGATGACGGCTCAATCACCGTTCAATTCGGCGGGTGCGACTCGAATCCAACAAATTGCTTACCAATTATGAAGGGCTGGAACTACACGGTTCGCCTCTACCGGCCAAGGCAAGAGATACTCGCAAACACTTGGAATTTTCCTGATCCGCAACCAATCAAATAAACAGTCACATGGAGCTATTGCATTGGTCTGCCATGGGGCAAAAACGGTGGTTGATGACGGTCTGCTTCTGGCCGATTGCAGACTGTCGTAAATCATAGAAATCGGCAAAATTCCCCTCCTGATGTATGTTTGTTGTCACCGTTTTTACGGCTATTCATGGAGGAGTCTGACTAATGGCACGCATTGGATTGATACTGACGCCCGGTTTTGCGGACTGGGAATACGCTTTTATTGCTGGAACTGCGTCCCCGTTTTACGGGATCGACGTCAGGTTTTTTGCCACGATTACGGGACAGTTCAAGTCGCAGGGAGGGTTGGCTGTAACGGTCGAGAGCAGTTTGCAACATTGTCTAGACTGGACGCCCGACGTTGTCGTCTTCATTGGAGGCATGGCCTGGGAGCGATCAGACGCTCCGGACATTCGAGACTTTCTTCGTGCCAGTCGCTCAAGTGGCGCAACAATTGCCGGTATCTGTGGGGGAACGTCGGCACTAGCGAGGGCTGGCCTTCTCGACACCGTTCCTCATACCTCGAACAGTGCCGATTTTTTGCAACAGAATGCCGTGGATTATGAAGCGAGCACCCTTTATAGAAACAGTCCGGTAGCTGTGGTGGCAGACCGAATCATAACGGCTCCCGGCCCTGCACCCATTAGCTTCACCTGCGCAGTGTTCGAAAGCGCCGGACTGTCCTCAGAGATTGTTTCTCAGTTCAGATCAATGTTGGCAGCGGAACATTGATGACCACTTCGGCCGGGTAATCGAAAGTCTGCAGTGGGCAGGCTTCGCGAGGCCGATGAAGTCTCAATCAACCATCACCTCATCCAGCGCCTGCTCAAGCGTGCTCACCGTACGCTCGATATTGTGCAGCTTCTCCAGCCCGAACAACCCGATGCGGAAGGTCTGGAAGTCGGCCGGCTCGTCGCATTGCAACGGCACGCCAGCGGCGATCTGCAGACCGTGGTTGGCAAATTTCTTGCCGTTTTTGATGTCGGCATCGTCGGTGTAACTCACCACCACACCTGGGGCCTGAAAGCCTTCAGCGGCGACGCTTTTGAAGCCCTTGCCGGTCAACATCGCGCGCACCCGATCACCCAGCACCTGTTGCTCGTCGCGAATCTTGGCGAAACCGTAGGCCTGGGTTTCTTTCATCACGTCGTTAAACCGTGCGAGGGAATCGCTGGGCATGGTCGCGTGGTAGGCGTGGCCGCCCTGTTCGTAGGCTTGCATGATTTGCAGCCACTTTTTCAGGTCGCAGGCGAAGCTGCTGCTTTGCGTGTGTTCGATGCGCTCAAGGGCCAAAGGGCTGAACATCACCAGTGCGCAGCAAGGAGAGGCGCTCCAGCCTTTCTGTGGGGCGCTGATCAGCAGGTCGACCGCGCATTTGTGCATATCAACCCAAAGCGTGCCCGAGGCGATGCAGTCCAGCACGAACAGACCACCCACCGCATGCACGGCGTCGCCGACGGCCCGCAGGTACTCGTCGGGCAGGATAATCCCGGAGGACGTTTCAACGTGGGGAGCAAAGACTATCTTCGGCTTCTGCGCGGCGATCGCTGCCAGCACTTCGTCCAGCGGCGGCGGGGCGTACGCAGCCTGGTGACCGGCATCGACGGGGCGAGCTTTCAGCACCGTGGTGGCCGCCGGGATGTTGCCCATCTCAAGGATCTGGCTCCAGCGATAACTGAACCAGCCATTGCGTATCACCAGGCATTGCTGGCCAGTCGCAAACTGCCGCGCCACCGCTTCCATGCCGAACGTGCCGCTGCCCGGTACCACCGCAACGCCTTGGGCGTTGTAGACCTGCTTGAGGGTCTGGGAAATGTTCTTCATCACCGCTTGAAAGGACTGCGACATGTGGTTCAGCGAGCGGTCGGTGTAGACCACGGAGTACTCGACCAACCCCTCGGGATCGATACTGGGATAGAGCTTCGACATGGCGTAATTCCTTTGGCAGAGATGTCAGTGGGTTCGACCGTGCCTCAAGTATTGGCAAATGACAAGATTGCAGAGATTGAAATGCAGCCTCGGGTCAGGCAAAGAAGTGTAGGCAAAGGACAGCTATGAGCTGATTGAATGTCATCAATACGGTTAAAGTGCTCACCAATGTCTCCACCAACGTGTGAACGATGAATCCCGCGCTGTTTATTTCTCTCGATGGCCCCAAAGGCACCGGCAAAACCACATTGCTGGAAGCCGTGACGACAGCCCTGAGGGCCGACAACAAGAAAGTCATTCGCCTGTGCGAGAGAAAAAACGATCCCGACAGGGCGGGCACCATGGCCCTCGTCAATCAATTCGCAAGAGACCCGTCCACGGATCTTGAGTGGGCTATTTGTCAGCGTCTGGCGGATAGCCGCAGCTGGATTTCACAGCATGTGCTGCCCAAGCAACCGCTGGACAGCATCGTCCTGATCGACCGTTGGTACCCGTCAGACGCGGCGTTTCGCCGAACCGTCCCGTTTGCAGAGATTCTCCAACTGAACATGACGCGAGACGTGCGCGTGCCGGATCTGCATGTCGGCGTCGTGACCGATCCTGATATTTCCTGGGCAAGGGCGGCGGCACGCTCCCGGGGGTTGGGCAGCACGGTGATCCACAAGCGCGAAGAACACGTCGCGTGTACCGAGGCGTTCGCGCGAGCGGTGGCGGATGAGGGTTGGGTGTTGTGCCGCAATGAAGGCACGATTGAAGAGGCCGTGGCGCAGGTGGTTGGCGAGATCTATCGGGTTCTTCGGCAGCGCTCCGAGCAGTAGCGTACTTGCTCCCAGCAGCGCGCCCATTTCTTTCTCCAAGTGAACGGAAGGCCGCAGGTCACGCAGGTTTTGACCGGCAGCTCGCTCTTTTTCACAACGACTCACCGTGATCCAGTTTGGCGAGCAAGAACTCGCCGCGTTGCCATAGCGCCTGCTGCTTGGCTTCAGGCATGCGGTCGAGGTTTTTATAGAGCATGCTCATGCGTTGATTGCCGCGCAGTAGGTCGCCGTGGCGCATGAGGAAGTGCCAATACAAAGAATTGAAAGGGCAGGCGTCGTCGGTGGTGCTTTCGCTGACTTTGTAGGCGCAGCCACGACAATAGTCAGACATGCGCTTGATGTACTGGCCACTCGCGCAATAGGGTTTTGAACCCAGATAACCGCCATCGGCGTGCATGACCATGCCCAGTGTATTGGGCAGTTCCACCCAGTCGAAGGCGTCCATGTAGATCGCCAGATACCAGTCGCATATCTGGCTGGGTGCGATACCCGCGAGCAGGGCGAAGTTGCCGGTGACCATCAGCCTTTGGATGTGGTGCGCATAAGCATGTTCAAGGCTTTGACCGATGGCCTGGCGCATGCAGTTCATCTGCGTTTTGCCTGTCCAGTAAAACTCTGGAAGCACGCGGGTGTTGCCGAAGACATTGCCTTGCGCGTAGTCGGGCATCTTCAGCCAGTAGACGCCATGGACGTACTCGCGCCAGCCGATCAGTTGCCGAATAAAACCTTCAGCCGCGTTGAGCGGAATGCCGCCCGACCAATAGGCTGATTCGACATCGCTGCAAATCTGCCGAAGATCCAGCAGACCAATATTGAGCGCCGCGCTGATCCGCGCATGGAACAGAAAGGGTTCGTTGCTGGCCATGGCGTCTTGATAATCGCCGAACGCGGCCAGTCCCCAATCGAGAAAGTACTCCCACAATGCCTGTGCGTCGGCGTGCGTCACCGGGTAGTCGAACGTGTCGAGCGCGCCGTAGTGGCTGGCGAAGTGTTCGGCCACCAACGCAAGCACCTCTTGGGTAACGGCGTCGGGTTTGAAGCGCACGGGAGGCGGGGGCCGCACGCCTTTGGGCAAGGCTTTGCGATTGTCGGCGTCGAAGTTCCAGGCGCCTCCGACCGGGCTGCCGTCACCGTTGAGTAACAGCCTGCTTTTGCGGCGCATTTCACGGTAAAAGAACTCCATGCGCAGCTGCTTTTTGCCCTGCGCCCAGTCGGAAAATTCGCTCCGTGTGCAAAGAAAGCGAGCATCGCTATGCCACTGGATGGGCAAGCCGCAATCCTTGATCGATTGCTCGAGCCGCCAGTCACCGCACTCTGTCAGGTGAATCTCACTGGGATTAAGCAGTGCGTGCCAGCGCTGTAATTCGTTCGGCACCGATCCGCTGTTGTCCGGATCCGTCAGGGTGACGTAGTGCACGCGCAACCCGCGCTGACGCAAAGCCTCGGCGAAATGCCGCATGGCACTGAAGATCAGGACGATTTTTTGCGGATGGTGGGGGACATGGCTGGCTTCCTCCATCACCTCGACCAGCAGCACGGCATCGTGATCCTGATCGAGGCCTTGCAGGGAGGCGAGGTCGAAAGATAATTGGTCGCCCAAGACCAGGCACAAGCGCCGCGTCGCATTCATCAATCGGAGTCCGTTAAATTCGAGGTCATCGCCAGGCCGGCAATTAGTTATACAATGGTAGTCTTCTGTATAGGTATTTGCGAGTCCAGCAGGAGGTCAGCAAACACGGGTTTTCGGCTGCTGACGCTCATCTCGATGGAACCAATCACCACGCCCGTTCCCCTAACGCAGTGCAGATAGCCTCTCGGCACACGCTCAGGTCGATTCTGAACTCTCCACTTACAGACGAAGGTTTGATGAATTATGAAAAGTGAACAAGTTGAAGGCGTTGCAGAAAAACTCGCAGGCAAGGCGCAGAGCGCAGTCGGGAAATTGATCGGTGATTCACGGCTGGACGCTGAAGGCGCTGCACGTCAGGCCTCGGGCCAACTGACCAAAACCTACGGCGACACGTTGGACAACGTCTCGACGTTTGTTAAAGAAAAACCAGTGGCTGCACTGGTCATCGGTGCGGCAGTGCTGCTGTTGGTCAACCGCTTTCTGCGTCGTTGAATCACGAAAGGCAGACATAGCGGCTCTTCGGAGCCGCTTTCGTTTTATGATCTCAGCTAACCGAATTGACGGAATCACCCGCGCCCCATGCTCACGAACCTCTGGTATGTCGTTCTCCCCTCGTCGCAATTGACTGAAGGATTGATGCCGGTGCAATTGCTCGGGCAACCGTTTGTGGCGTTCCGTGATGAGGCGGGCGTCGCGCATCTGCTTTCAGATGTGTGCGTGCATCGCGGCGGTTCGCTGTCGGCCGGCAGCAAGGTTGGCAACAGCGTGCAGTGTCCGTATCACGGCTGGCGGTTTGGTGCGGATGGCGTCTGCACGCACATACCCGCGCAGCCAGACCAGCGGATTCCGGCGAAGGCTCGCGTCGACGCCTATCCAACGCTGGAACGCTATGGCTGGATCTGGGCGTTTTTAGGTGATCTTCCAGAAGCGGAACGTCCGCCTCTACCAACGCTCAACTGGATCGACGATCCGGCCATTCGGGTGGTCAGTGGTCATTTCGATTGGCAGGCCAGTTGGGATCGGATTATCGAAAACGGACTCGACTTCGCCCACGCTCCCTTTGTGCATGGCTCGACCTTCGGCGATCCGGATCATCCCGAGATTGAAGCGTTCGATGTGGAAAGCGATGCGTGGAGCGGCAGCGCACAAATGCTCATGCGCAGGCCCGCGCGCAAAGGGCTGTTGAGACGCAAATCTTCCACCGAGTTTGTCAGTGTGGTCACCGTTCCGGGTTTTCATTTGTCCGGGCCGTGCACAACGCTGGAGCTCGAATTACCCAATGGCTGGCGGATCTACATCGTCTCGGCGCACGTGCCGATTGATGCCAACCGCACGCGAACCTGGTGGATGATGGGCAGAACATTCCTGCGCTCGCGACTGCTGGATCGTCGGTTCATTGCCAGCAATATTCGTATCTTTGAACAGGATCATGCGGTGCTGAAAAACGTACGGCCCGAGCGCGTGCCGGACTCCTTTCAGCAAGAGGTCTCGTTGAAATCCGACGCGCTGCAAATCGCCTTCCGCAAAGACGTTCAGGCACTGGAACAGCGTGGCTGGCGCATCGATGAAGAACGCCTTGCGCGAACGTTCACCGGGCGTAAGGCTTGTGCGGTGCCGAGTCCCGAGCGTCGTCAGATCCGTGCCTGGGCAATTGAACCGATCCCGCTGGTGGACGTTGCCGACAAACACGAATAGTCCAGTCTGGATCGAGACGCCTTCGCCAAGACCAATGCAACGAAATCCACCTCCGGGCCTCATACATAAATGAATCGGGCGGTGTCGCTGTGCTGGATGCAAGGACCGATCGCAGGCTCACTCCAACGAGAGGCAATGGTTTTCATGACGACGGTTGAACAGAACCAAGTGGCGTGGTTGGTCGAACAATCCATGCTGCATGCCGCAAGGCAGCGGGCCAAACTCTATTCGGGACAGGGCCGCTTGTGGCAGCAGCCCTACGCCCATACCCGGCCTCGGGACGCTTCGGCTTTGGCCTCGGTCTGGTTTACCGCGTATCCCGCTTCCATTGTTACCCGTGAAAACGGCACCGTGCTGGAGGCCTTGGGCGATGAAGGTTTGTGGCACCTGCTCTCGAAAATCGGCATTCAGGGCATCCATAACGGGCCGCTGAAAAAATCCGGGGGCTTGCGGGGCACTGAACACACGCCGACCATCGACGGCAATTTCGACCGCATCAGTTTCGACATCGACCCGCAACTCGGCACCGAGGCGCAGCTGCAGGCGCTGACCCGCATGGCCGCTGCGCACAACGCCGTAGTCATCGATGATGTGATCCCGTCACACACCGGCAAGGGCGCGGATTTTCGACTGGCCGAGATGGCCTATGAAGATTATCCGGGCCTCTATCACATGGTCGAAATCCGCGAGGAGGACTGGCCGCTGCTGCCTGATGTCGCAGAGGGGCGTGACGCGCAAAACCTCAGCCCGCAGCAGGTTGATGCGCTGCGCGACAAGCATTACATCGTCGGCCAGTTGCAACGGGTGATCTTCTTCGAGCCGGGGGTCAAGGAAACCGACTGGAGCGCGACGTCGATCGTCATGGGTGTCGATGGCAAGCCGCGCCGCTGGGTGTATTTGCATTATTTCAAGGAAGGCCAGCCATCGTTGAACTGGCTGGATCCGACCTTTGCCGCGCAGCAGATGATCATCGGCGATGCGTTGCACGCCATCGACGTCATGGGCGCGAAAATCCTCCGTCTCGATGCCAACGGTTTTCTCGGTGTGGAGCGCAAGCTCGACGGCACTGCGTGGTCGGAAAGCCATCCGCTGTCGATCACCGGCAACCAATTGCTGGGCGGGGCGATTCGCAAGGCCGGCGGCTTCAGTTTTCAGGAGCTGAACCTGACGGTTGACGACATCGCTGCCATGTCCCACGGCGGCGCCGATCTCTCCTACGATTTCATCACCCGGCCGGCCTACCAGCACGCGTTGCTGATGGGCGATACCGAATTCCTGCGCCTGATGCTGCGCCAGATGCACACGCTCGGCATCGACCCGGGCTCGCTGATCCATGCCTTGCAGAACCATGACGAACTGACGCTGGAACTGGTGCATTTCTGGACGTTGCACGCCCACGACACTTATCTGTTCCAGGGCCAGACATTCCCCGGCAACATCTTGCGCGAACACATCCGCGAGCAGATGTACGAGCGCCTGACCGGTGAACACGCACCCTACAATCTCAAGTTCGTGACCAACGGCGTGTCCTGCACCACCGCCAGTATCATCACCGCCGCCCTCGGCATTCGCGACCTCGATGCCATCACCCCTGCGGATATTCAGCAGATCAAACAGATCCATTTGCTGCTGGTGATGTACAACGCGATGCAACCCGGGGTGTTCGCGCTATCGGGATGGGATCTTGTCGGTGCACTGCCTTTGCCGGCAGAGCAGGTCGAGCATCTGATGGGCGATGGCGATACCCGCTGGATTCATCGTGGTGCCTACGATCTGGTGGATCTGAACCCGGAGGCGTCGCTGTCAGCGGGCCTCATGCCCCGTTCGAAATCCTTGTACGGCAGCCTGCCTGCGCAAATGCAGGATCCGGATTCGTTTGCCTCGCAACTGCAGCGAATTCTCTCGGCGCGCCGAGCCTACGATATTGCCGCCAGCCGACAGATTCTGGTTCCGGACGTTGAACACCCGGGGTTGCTGATCATGGTTCACGAACTGCCTGCGGGCAAAGGCACGCAGATCACCGCCCTGAATTTTGGCGCAACACCGATTACTGAAACCCTGCACTTGCCCAACATTGCCCCGGGGCCGGTGGTCGACATCATCAACGAGCGGGTCGAAGGTGACCTTACGCCCGAGGGTGAATTCACCATTGTTCTCGATGCCTATGAAGGCCTGGCGCTGCGGGTCGTTAGTAGTTCGCCGATGATCTAGGGCTTTGCCGCTAGCGGGTGTTGTCGGACGTTCGGCAACACCCGCCGGCTATCGGGCCTTGACCGTCCACAGCTGATTGACCTTGGTCGTGTAGCTTTGGCTCATCAGGTCTCGACGCATCCCCCAGTCAGGCGCGGCGGGCACACTGGCCACTCGAAGGACTCCCTTGCCCCAGCGGCCATTGATCTCATCCAGAACGCTCATGACCTTGTCAGCCATCGCCGGTTGCGAATGGGCGAACAGGTCATCCGTGAATTCACCCGGCTGCCGCAAATCCATCAGCAGCACTTCGGCCTTGCTGTATCTGAAGCCCGGGCGAAACAGCCGATTGACCGCTTCCGTGGCTGCTTTCGTCATCAGGCGCACATCGTTGGTTGGGTAGGGCAATTCCACCAGTGCACCATTGGCATATTTCGCTTCTTCCGGATTGAACATGCCGGTGCGAATGCTCACGCGGATCTTCTTGCACAGCGAGTTTTGCGCGCGGAGTTTTTCGGCCGCACGCTGGGTGTAGGTCGCGACGGCTTCCTTGATCGGCTCGATCTGCGTGAGTCGCGTGCCGAACATTCGGCTGCAGCAGATTTCCTGCTTCGACGGGTCAGCTTCTCCCAGTTCGAGGCATGACGTGCCGGCGAGCTCGCGCGCAGTCTTTTCGATCACCACGCTGAATTTCTGCCGAAGCATCCACGGGTCGGCTTTCGCCAAGTCCATGGCAGTGCTGATTCCCATGACTTCCAGGTGAGCTTTCATGCGCCTGCCAATGCCCCAGACCTCGCCGACATCGGTGTTGCGCAGCGTCCAGTCACGTTTGAACGGATCGCAGAGATCGACCACGCCGCCGGTGATGTCCAGCAGCCTTTTCGCAGTATGGTTGGCGAGCTTGGCCAAGGTTTTGGTGCGGGCAATGCCCACTCCGACAGGGATGCCCGTGCGTTTGAGCAGTGCAGAGCGCATCTGCCGACCAAACGCGGACAAGTCACCGGCAATGCCCGTCAGATCGGCAAACGCCTCGTCGATGCTGTAGACCTCAAGCGCAGGCACCAGCGATTCGATGATGGTCATGACGCGCTCGCTCATGTCGCCATATAACGCGTAATTACTGCTGAAGGCGACGATGCCGTTACGGCGCAAATGGTCTTTGATCTGGAAGTACGGCTGGCCCATTTTCACAAACGGTTTGGCGTCGTAGCTGCGCGCAATCACACAGCCGTCGTTGTTGGACAGCACCACGATGGGCGTCTTCGCCAGGTCGGGCCGGAAAACTCGCTCGCAACTCGCATAAAACGAATTGCAGTCAATCAGGGCGAAGACCGGTTCAGGTGTTGTCATGATCGCGCACGCTGTATTTCACCACACCCCAGATCACCAGCTCGTCGCCCTCCATGACATGTCTTGCCGGGTATTTCGGGTTCTCCGATAAAAGCATCACGGCGTTCTCGCGCAGCAGCAGACGCTTGCAGAAGGGTTCGGAGTTCAGCGCAGCGATGACGATATCGCCACTTGCAGCATCGATGCTTCGATCAACGACCACCAGATCCCCTGAATAGATGCCGGCGCCCTGCATGCTGTCGCCGTCAATTCTCACCAGGTACACGTGCGGCGCGCGGATATCGAACAGCTCATCGAGGGAAATGTGCTTTTCGATGTGATCAGCCGCCGGGGAGGGGAAGCCCGCTGGCACCCGTGATGAGTAGAGAGGCAGCTTCTGGCCACCGGTCGCAAGTGGGCCGAGGAGGGTGATGCTCATGATGCAAGCCTTATCAGATTAACTGTACATGCATACAGTTAACGATTAGCTTGGCTTTTGGTCAATCTCAGGGCTCGGCAATTCGACGGGTGACCGTATTGGCGGGGGCTAATCAGTTCCTTTGCAGAGCGTTTCATACCATTGCGCGTAAGGCGTATTGGAAACTTGATGCCTGTTTAGGTCAGGACTGCCATCGTCCCACCACACCGGGCCTCGTTCTCCGAGTGCAATTTTTGCAGCATGAACGCGTGCTCTTACTGCTTTCAATTGCTGCGGATCACTGGCGACTTTTGCAACTTTTACGTCCCGTCGGGCGGCCATGAGTTCGTTTACAAGTTGCTGTCGCAGATCTTCTTGCAACGAGGGATTGGTGCATCGCCATAGCTGCCCTTTGACAACAAAGTAGCGACCGTCAGGCGTCACTGGATGCATTGCTCATCTCCGATCGTCCACGGAGTGTTCCATGGACGATTGACGAAGTATCGGGAACAGGAGGGCGGTTCGTAGTTAATTCCTGAGGATCTACTGACTGGAAACGCCCGGCACATCCATGTTGATCTTGCGCCAGCACGCTTCAGATAAACTGTAGACCGAGAAGGCAATCAGCCCCAAGGCCATCACCATCAATATCAGCCATCCTGCGGGCAGATTTTGCAGCGCGTCCAAGGCCTCTTTCATTCCGGGAGGATCCATCGCCTGATAAGCGGAACCGCTGACGGCCAGCAGCAATGCGATCTCTATAAACACCACGCCACGGGCGATCAGACCAAATCGAGACACCGGGCGGACATAGCGCATGACGTCTTCGTCGGCCTCGAAATACTTTTCAAACGAGGCTTTCCAGCCCTTGATGATGTGAGCAATACCAACACCCAACGGAATAAGCGCGATCAGGTAAACCAATAAATTCGAGTATTCCCACGACAACAGATGCGCCAGCCAGTCTTTGGTTTGCCCTCCGGAACTGCCCGAACTTTTGATCCCGCTCACAAGCAGGCTCAAGGCAAATAGCGCGAGCGCGCCATTGACCAGACCGCCCGCCAAAAGACCCGCGCGAATTACCAAACCTTTGAGTTGTGTGCCGTGATGATCAACATCACGCGTGGCTTGCAGTACACGCCATGCTGCGAACGCGAGCAGACCTGCCACTACAAGTCCTACTAAAAAATAGCCGAATGGCTGGGCCAACAAAGCTTCGAGACTTTTGTGACTGTCTTTGGGTTTGGTTGAGTCATGGGCGGCGAGTAACGCGAAGATACCGATGATCAAATAGAGCACGCCTCGAGCGGCGTATCCACCTCGAGCGAGTATCACAAGACTGCGGTGCGCGGACATCGGATCAATTCCTTAGAGTAATAAGGAACAGACCGTTGCGGTTCGGAGGGGTTCTACTGCGATTTACTGGGTGGGGAATCCAGGTTTAGAGGCGCTAGTTGCCCAGAGAGGCGGAGCACTAAGGCTCCGCACAGACACTTCAGACTTTATTAGCGTTGAGCTTGCGCAGCTCTTCGTAAGTCGCCGACTGGACGAACCAGAAACCGGAAACGATGCACCAAACCAACGTGCCGGCCACGAAAATCCCCAGCGCTGGCAAGAAACCGGCGGTGAACAGAGACACGATAGCGACCAGCCAGATAACGGCCAGAGAAACGTAGAGGACGAGGTTGTTGACGCTGATGACGAAGTCTTTCACAGGACGTGTTCCTTACGGGAAGTGATAAAGCCCCCAATCCGGGGGGGGGCGCATGCTATCACCAGCCGCCATGACTTTGAACAACAAGGCCCGTTGAAAGAGCGTGATCATCTGAAACGATTGCTCCAATCGCGAAATAACCGGAAATTCCCAAGTTTCTGATTTTATTGATTAAAGCGACTTGTTATGATCTATCACCGGACTTTTTTCGGGAATTTCCGCTGAAAAAAGCAAATGTTACGGGAATGTCCGCCCATTAATTTTTCTGTTTTTGGGAATGTCCGGTGATTAATTCAGGGGGTTATCAGTCACGCTAAAGACCAATATATTCATTACTGCAGAGGCGCTTTCCAGCCGATCATGTTCATGAAAGCGGCAACGACGTCTTCACCGTTTTCGCCGAGTTTTTTGACCATTCGCCCGTCACTGTTTCCTATGAAAAGTTTGAGCTTCCATGCAACCGATGGATACCTCAAACAGTTTTGTCATGCTTAAAGCTGGTCAGTGATCGTTGCGGCATGCCGCATGATTCGCGCTGACAAACTAAAAACGTCTCCCGCAGTGATTTTGTACTTTTCTGCTAGATCGAAAACTTTTTCAGTGTCAGCTTCCCTTCCAGAGCCTGGGTCAGGGTACCGACCTGCCCATGTTACGAAGTGGGTAAGTCCAATCAATATGGCGTTATCTTTTTTCGACAGATCAGGCACAAATGCCGCCAGGTCATGGAGTCGGTGGTGACGAGTTTTTTTCTCGATCACCGTATAACCCTCAATACCTTCTCTCATGATGATCATCCCTTTGAGGCAGATCTCCAGGCTGTACCCGACCAACATGAGAGCGATCGCGCAATATTGGCTTTCTGAAGATGCGCGTATCGAAAATGGCATCGACTCAAATCCCTGCTCGGTCATGAGCACCGCATACGCTGCTTGCGACATCGCGTTGGCCTGCGACAACCAGAGGATTGGATTCTTGAGGTGTTCGCTGGTAGCTGGCGCTGCTGGATCTAACGAGTAACCGGCACGCTCACATGCGACAGCCCATTTGATATGCGCCAATGAGCTGTAACCCAGTGGATCTTTCGCGAAGTCTTCTCGCCCGGGTGGAAAGACGCGCTTGGAAGTCTTCATATGTTTTAAAGAACTCCTGGGATGTTGGATGGCATTTGGCGTGATTGACCCTGTAAAGGCGCTTACCTAAGTTGTGAAGCCTGCCTCATCGTTGGCCTGCTAGGGAGCAGGCACATGGCGATCTATCCAATTTCATTGGTAGGCAATTTTCATCAATTCGCTCTGCGATTTAACGTAGCAAGCCTTTCAAATGCGCCCTGATCCGTGCCCACGTCAACCTTGACGGCCTCGGTTTGGCGATGACACATTGCTATCAATTTATCACGTGTTTGATTTTTCGTCCGGGGTCTACCAGGCGCGTATTGCCAAAAAACGGATGTAGAAATTCATCAAAAGTGGGGCAGGTGGCGAGCCGAACCATCCACCTGAGTTTGATTAGAGTCAGCTTAATGTAAGAGCTCTCGACGGATAGCAAAGGAGAAAAGGATGTTCTGGCTCGGTCATTTTGGGTACAAAACAAAGCAGGATTTGCTGGACAAGCTCAAGGCGTTTCTACAGGACGCCCCCCAAGGACGCGTCAGCCATGAGGTGCTGGATTACAAGCTTCGCTTGCTCATTGCGATGCATCCAGATGCGGAGCGAAAAATGGGTCTTGGTATCGACCATTTTAAAATTGTCCGCAATGTCCGTGGCTCAGGTCAGGGCATTCATATCGTTCGAACGGATGGTAGCGAGGAGCCGTTTTCTTACAAGCGATGCATTTCGGGTGTCGTACAGTCTGCGGACGGGAAGGTCCGTGAAGCCTTACGATTCGTCGTTCAGCCTCAACTAAAGCAATACAGAGAGTCCATTACACTGCCTGTCGTGTGTGCGCTCAGTGGCCTGCCTGTTGAGCACCGCCGAGACTTACATATCGATCATGCTCGTCCTTTCTGGCGCTTACTGAGAGACTTCTGTAAGACGCACGGAGTTGATCTGTCTGCGTTGGAAACCACCGGTAGCGGAGAATTTCTGCAGTTGGTGGATGAAGACGTCGCACTGGCATTTGAGCGTTATCACCGCGAGCATGCGGTGTTGCAGCCGTCTCTGAAGAGTGCGAATGCGGCCAAGGGCGGGCGACTGAAATTCAGTGCAATTTGATCCAAATCCCATTTCCTTTCTATTACGTCGGGCTTGAAACTGACGATCCAGCTCGACCGTGGTAACCGCAGTAACTGTCCTACGAGGCATTGAGAGGCGGATGCCGGAAACGTATCGGACGTCAGCGCGGAGCATCAACGTGCTTATCTGTTTCAGTGTAGGCACGTCCAGGTCTAGCCCTAAAGGGATCGTTTTTTCGGCAGCAACGCTGTCGCCTGCTCTTTGACCTCCAATCACACTCTCACAGGCAAATGATCTTAGTTCGGTGGCAAGCCAGACAGGATGCCCGAGACGAGGACGAATAACGCCTGATACGTGTCAATATAACTTTAATTCGACATCCCTACATCATCGCAAGCATCAATATATTTATTATTCGCCTCTTTTGCTCGACAAACCTGATTCGAAAATAAAATCTCAAGTTTATTGGTCGAAAATATCGATTGTTTCCAGCCAAGTCTGCACGTAATGATTCGACTGAACAAATCGGAAGTTATAATTGCAAACGATTAAGTCAAAAATTGATATGCGAATAACGCTGAAAATAAAATGCATTCGAAATTCTAGGAGCCCCGATCTACAAGGGTTTCAATTTAAAAAATAGCCAAGTAAAAATTTAATTCTCTATTTGTTTCCCCGGTTTTTTTGTGCTCTTGGCCGGCCTATTGCGGACTTTGTTCAGATGAGATTAACTAATTTCGCTTCGACGCAATCGAAGCGTGTAACTACCGCTCTTTAAAAACTAATGCAATAGATCGAAGACCATCATCGCAGCGCCGATGTGCGTAATAAACATGCTGCGTCAGAAGGACTTCATTCTCTATGGACAATCACCAATGAAAAAAGTGACCGAGGAACACATTTCGCGAGCCAAGGCTACATTGAGCTCAAGAAGTACCGCCAGCGAAGTAGAGCGACACAAGTTGGCCGCATCACGGTACACCATTTTAAAGGACTACAAAGATGGTCATCTGACCGCCAAGAAAGCGATGAGCTTACTTGGTTTACAGAAAACAGTGTTTTACCAGCTGATTAAACGCATGGAGGGTGCTACCAGCTACCGGACAGTCGTAACCGGCAGTCCAGGACGCAAAGACGGATTGATGGTGACGAATTCAGAGGTGCTAAAGCTCATCGAAGAGATGTTTCTTGAGCACTATCCGGATTCGAAGAAGATCTCAGTCGTTTGGAAAGCGTGCCAGGCACAAGCAGACAACAGAAGGATGCTGCGACCCAGCTATCACACGGTCAAACGTTGGATTAATTCCAAAGGCGAGCGGTTGCTTCACGCCATGACACACTCCAGTGACCAGACCAAGCAAAAGTATATCGTTAAAAAAGTGATGAGCCGTCTGGATCGTGGCAAACGTATATCTTGCTGAATCAATAGGTTAAGAGGTTAAAGAGGCCGTTTCCGGTGATTTAGCTGCGCCAATCGTGATTTGAGTGGAAAACCCTTAAAACGCAGCAATTCCTACTCCAAACCCTCCTCTTAAAGAAATGAGTGGAATCCATCACGGTTTTTCCATTCAAGAAACAAAATAAATCATGATTTTCCGCTTGTTTATTTAGGCCCAATTCGTGAGTTGCCACTCATTAATTCAAACCACTCTAAGCGTCCTGCAAAAAAATCTAGCTAACCCCTGCCTCCACCTCTCCTGTGTCTCCGCATGCGCCACTCAGAGCACTTGGTTGCCAAGATTTTTGTCAATACTCATATATTATCCGTACCCGTTCTCCAAAAGAAACAAGGGGAAAGTGGCAATATATCTATAAATATTTAGCAGTAAGCTTTTTTTAGCATTTCAAAGTTTTTTGCATCTGAATTTTCGATAGGTCTTGACGTTAAATAACATCATTGAGTTCAAATGACTAACTGGAAGTCCTAATCGGCTGCCAATATAACCATAAAGTTATGGGTGTTTTTTAGGAATAAAAAATATTCGAAAATTCTAGAGCGCCCGGTACTTGGGACTTCCAGCGATTTAGTGTGCCAAGTGAAGCTTGGGAAAAAATTTAGTTTACATGTATTGACAGTGCCAAGAGGCGCTCTTGACCTTCAAAATGGATTTGGGTTTACTGCTCGCCATCCAATAGTTGGACGGTTACAACCCGCTCTTTAAAAAATCGAAAGTGGTCGATCTAAGGTTTGGCGAATATCTCGTAAAAAAATAGAAACCATAGATCTGACCACATATTAGAGGAATGGTAATTGAAAGATCTTCCTGGACATATTTTGGGAACTTATAATCTGAAGCTAGATTCAACCAGTACTATCGCCGAAATAAGACGGCATGAGGAGGCAGTTAGGCGATACGAAATTCTCAAGGACTATTTGACAGGAACAATTAGTGCTGATGTAGCTATGGAGATTCTTTGCATCAAGAAGTCTCGCTTTTACAAGCTACTTAAATACATGACGGGAGCTAAAAGTTACAGGGCACTGGTATCGAATGTGACAGGGAGAAAGCCAGGCCTGACAGTGACAGATCCTGAGACACTGAAGTTAATAGAGGAGATGTTCGAGGAACATTACCCTAGCCACAAGACCATCGCTGCGGTATGGAGACATTGTCAAACCCAAGCCGATAATCGGCGGACGCTTAGGCCGAGTTACCATACCGTCTCGACTTGGATCAAGGCCAAAACAGAGTCGCTTCTTTACGAGATGACTCACACAGGAGACCAAAACAAGCAAAGGTATGGGGCAAAGCCCGGTTATAAAGCTACTAAGAGACCGTTGGAGTGGGTTCAGATCGACCACACTGTTGTCGATCTTATGGTAGTGGATGAGGAAGACAGAACTGTCGTCTTGGGACGTCCTTACATAAGTATAGCGGTTGATTTGCATACACGTGTGATACTTGGTTTTTACGTCTCATTACTTCCGCCAAGCGCTGTATCTGTTGCAATGCTTATGGAAAACTGCGCCTTGCCCAAAGCGGAGTTTCTGAAAAGCCTAGGACTCCCAGAACACTTGCTTCCCTACTACGGATTGGCGGAAGTCATCCACACTGATAATGCAAAGGAGTTCATATCTGACGTATTCGTCCTAAACGCCAAGGACTTTGGCATTGACGTTGAGCATCGAGATATTCCCGAAAAACACCAAGGTGGCCATATTGAAAGTCTGATTGGAAAGTTGATGATCCACACGATCCATCCGCTGCCAGGCACCACAGGCTCCAATGCTCAGCAGGGTAAGCATCTGAAAAGTAACAAGAAGTCTGCAATAGGGCTAACTGGGCTGCGCCGTATGCTGGCCTATGCCCTACACGCCTACCATCAGACGAAACACTCGGAGCTAAATAAGACTCCCGCGCAAGCATGGGAGGGTCACTTTTCTAAAAAACCGAACAGTCGGGTTTTGGAAACGTCCCAGTATGAAGACTTCAAATACCGGTTTTACCCAGAAGTCTCTAATAAGAAAGTCGTGCCGGGAGGTATTGAGATTTTTCGCAGATTTTATTACGGTCGCTTACTTAAGGACAGGGTTCGCGACGAGGTGACAGTTAAGTATGATCCACACGATTTGAGTTTCATTTACGTAAAACTTGGCGAGATTTTCGAGAGGATTCCTTGTGTGCGCAATAGTTTCTGTAGGAGTTCGGACTATGAGACATACCGTTGGCAGCGCCAGCAAAAGGGAGATCGAGATGGCACCATGACGAAGGAAGGAGCGCAGTCTTATGGAGAAATTACCAAGCAAAAAAATAAGGAAGTAAAATTAACTACTCAGGAAAAGCGCAGGAGGAAAACGGTAAAAGGAAAAACTGACTATAAAAAACAATCAGGTTTACACGGCAAAAAATCAGAAGTTGACAGCACACTGAGCCGTGTTGCTCCGAACACACCCAGCACTACCGGCAAGGCAAATCAAACCGGTAAGTCATCTAAGAAGTCGAATATTTTTGATATTGGCGGTTTCTTCAAAAAGACCGAAGATGTTGACTACAACCAGCCTCCGACTTTTTACGATAGCAACTAATTAAACGCCTATATTGTACTTAACCTGAGCGCATGGGCTTGTCTTTGTTGTCTCTTATTTAGACATCAGCCTGAAGGCATTCATGCGCTCACACTTTTGTGAACTCCCATGACAGATTACTCGCACGTACACCCTGCATCTCAAATTCACTTCAATGAGCCAGACGATGTTCGTCTTATCACCTGTTCCAACGATTTCTGGGTGCACCATCCTAACGCTCAGAAAATCATACTAAGGATGGAAATGGCAATGAAGATGCGGAACAAGATCAACGCACCCAGTATGCTCGTTACATCTCCTGGAGGAGGAGGCAAAACTGCCTTGATTGGTGAAATGAAGGCCCGGAATGCGACGAACGAAAACAAAATGATCTTCGTGACCATGCACCAAAGCCCTAATGGCTACTCACTAAAGGATCTTATCCTGGGCGAACTTGGTTTGGGGGTAGGGCGAAGGGCGCGGCAAGGCCATAACATTACTCCTGAACTTCAATACATCATCAGGACTGAAAATATTCGCGCTATCGTTATTGATGAAATTCATGATGCACTAACATTAACCGAGCTTCAGCAGCGCATCAATCTTTCGCTTCTGAAGAATTTGTCTGGCTCCACCTACGGCCTCTCAGTGTTTGCGTTCGGGGTTCCAGATGCAGCGCGTGTACTTCGGCAGGATCCTCAGCTTGAACGTCGATATCCCGTGGTGGCCCTTAATGGGTGGGAAAATGGCCCAGAGTTTCGCAACTTTGTGTCCAGCTATATCCACCATTTGCCACTGAAGAAAAAAACCAACTTCCAAGATCAAGTGCTCTTCCTGAAAATCATGAAAAAAGGGCAGGGTATCACCGACAACGTCGTGAAAATTCTGCAGGCATCGGCGATGGCCAGCATCATTGATGGTACCGAACACATCAACCACCTTCACCTTGATAACATCGATGAGATCATGGCGAATTTTAACTATGCACTTCGTGGCGCAGAGATGCCCCCGGAAGAAGATGAGCAGTCTGCATAAGATGAAGCATGATCTGTCACTTTTAAAAAAACGCCAGATCGCCCGCGCAGTACTGGAAGGCCTCCACGGCTTCCAGTATCTCTGGCCTGAACGCAGAGAGGTTATCGAGGCTTTGGACAGAGTAGCCAATTCCGATGAAGCCATTTTTCTGATGTTGCGGGGGGCGGCAGGGGTAGGAATCAGCTCAATACTTGAAGAGTTCGCTTCGAAATACCGTAGCCAGGTTATTTTTGTGACGCCGCGTCTTTATTCAAAACGGCTAAACATGATTGGCCAAGTACTTCACGCTCTTTTTCCATATAGCAATTTCCGGAGCCACACATACGTACCGAACAGCTTGATGCAATTCCGTCGGGCCGCGCGAAAAATTATTATTTTCGACGATTTGGATATCATTTCTAACCAAAACGATACGCATGAGGTTCTCTTTGACCAGCTCCAACAGCTTGCACGGTGTCCAAGTGAATTCAAGATTATTATGTCTACGAGGAACAAGAGGCTGCTCGGTGATTACTGCCGGGTAAGGCGCGTCAAAAGCATGGTTGTTCCAGTGTCTGGAATAATATCGGCAGCCGATGTAAAAGACGTTGTTCAAAGATTTTCCGACTGGTGCAATGGGCAATTCGATACTTGCGTTCAATTTCCCTGCATGTCTCAACTCTTCAAACGTGAGCAAGATATGCCTATCGACCGCATTATTTATGCGTGTGAAACCATTTATTGCTCAGAACTTTTGAAGGCGTCCAGCAGTTTCAACGAGAAGATGTCTGATTTTACAAAAAAACCAACCACTTCTGGGTCGCTTTATCATTTGTCAGACCTTCGTCATGCCGTTGAATATGAAGCGTTCGGCTGACATACCTCGAGCACAGAGTTCGCCAAATTACGCTATGCAAATGACAGCGTCGCCAAATATTTACCTTCCAGCAAAGGAATAGCACCAGTGAAATCGACAAAGCCCGTAGTGCCGGAACCCCTAGCAGACGAAACGCTATCTTCATGGATGTGGAGAGTGAACTCTCAAATACCTATTATCTCCCATGTGCGATTCAGTTCGCCGGAAGGCGAGATCAAAAATCGCGACTCAATGGAACTCTGGGCTGAACGGTTTGAAGATCGTGATCTATTGAATGAAAACGTTTATGTTGAGTTATTCAAAAAAACATTCAATATCTCTCAGGGTTGGTTAAGTAAGCGATTTCCTGAATTCAGTCGACCGACCATACCGACCCAGTTCAGAAGGGCGTTTTGTTCGCAATGCTTTATGGCGTCCTTCGAACAGGTAGGCACTCCGATCAGTAAGGTTCAGTGGTGCTACCTAACCAAGCCATTCTGTGATTTACATCATATTCCACTGCACGACTCTTCGATTTTTTTTATAAATCATGACGATTACACAATTCAGGCATTTGTGTCCTACTGGGATGACCCTAAGTTTAAGGAAAACTGCGATGCCATCTGTGACGTCTGGAGGATGAGGAATAGTCTGGCGCTAAAAGCACAACAGCGCTTGCACAAACTGACTAGACTCGCGTCCAAATCTGGACAGAGTTTCAATGTTCAGATGTTCATGGTGACATTAATGAGGGCCATGATGAGTCCTGCGCTCCATCACGGCTATCCCAAAATCGCATTTCATCATTGGGGTGGCAGCGACCCGTATGCGGGCCTGGGGGTTCACGGCGATTTCTACCAGGAAATCTATCGAAGCACTTCCTTGGCTCGGCTGTACGCTCTTTATTTTAGCGCTATTATTTTGGGCTGGATTACCAGTGAACAAGCGCGGAAGACTCTTCATGAAGGTTATTTTTCGCCTTGGAGCACTGACGCGATATGGTTAATACTCGACAAGACATCAGGATTTCTGAGCTTGCTTTTTTCTGAACTTAAGCTTTATGAAACGTCATACCTAAACTTAAGATCGATGGAGATCCCTAAATTGATTCGGATTCGTTACGATGCGTAAGATCAGTACACTCACTTGGGTGCCGGGATGTCTAGTGCATCGCCCTGGTACCTTTTCGTATCATCACTTTGTTGTTGTCTTACATGTGGACTTGATTACTTTGGAGATCCTAACTTACGCTCTCCAATTCAAGGAAGGGTGTGATGATATATCTAAGCCATCCTTGATCAATACATTGAATCCTCATGGTTTCTGGTTGTGGCAAGCAGATCAATGTGATTTGAATAGGCATACGGCGTCGGTTTTGGCGTCACCAAGACTCGCCAGGGGGGATTTCGATAGTTTTGGCCCTCTACGCGTCATCCGTAAATTCCCATCCGCCAAATTGAGCCTCTTAGCTAATCGCCTCATGAAAAGTTTTTACGATTTAAACGCCAGTCAACTCGGTCATCTGTATAGTCCCATACGGACTTCCAACAATCTTCTGCTCCAAAGAATCAACCGCTCGGTTGAATACGCTAATGGATTTTGCACCACCCAGGGCTAATTTATCTGTTGCTCATCGACAATAAAAGTTTTCGTTCAATTTGTATGACGTTAAATCATATATGAGTTTTCGTGCGCAAGCCGCCGGCATCATTGAATCAAGGCCGCGGCTTAGGTACAGCGAACTGCTCCGACGTTGGAGCATTAAATCCGCTGCGCGCTGATTTCGTAGCATCGGAATAGCCCTGTAATCCACCTTGCGAAAAATGGACAGCTCGCTCAGGAATGTAGTCTGGAAGTGTTGACACTGTGTACCTATCTGACGCGTGGCGGTGCCATGCACCCATTGAATTCGACCAGTGAAGCGAGGCCGTCGACGGGTTTTTGATTTGCCGATGCTGTTGGCAGGGCCCCACCTTTCTCGACTCTGGCGTCTAGTCGCATAATCAGGTCTGACTTCGGAAATAGAATGGGGAGCACAGGATCGTGATTCAGATAAGTGCCTTGGTTTGGGTTTACCTAACGTTTACAAAAAACTCGCTCGAAGCAAAGGAAATTAGGCATATTTATGCGTAGACGCATTTGATTGTGATCCAGTGCAAGCTGAATCATTTTCTGTTTTTCTTCCAGTACTCTCGTACAGACGACAATGCTAATCCCAACTGTGCCGCTGCCTGCTGCTGAGTCGCGCCGACCGCCTTGAGATCTAGCACCGCTCTCTCATTCTCAGCATTCAACGGCTTACCCCGACCTCGCTTTACAAGGGAGCCATCCCTGTCAAATTGCTCGCTGAGCGCTTCCATTCCTCCAGCGGTATGGAAATTTGAAACCTCTATTGCAGATCCACGGATCACTTCAAGAGGCTGCTTTCCATCTTTGTGAGCAATGCACAAGGTAAGCATCGCCACTGGACTCATTCCAAGCGACTCAGCCAGCTCTGCAAATTTCTCCAGTGTGATGCTCGTTTCAGCATTCTCCAGAGCACTTACCTTTCGCCGGTGGGTGGCATCCGAGACGTCGGCGTACTTGGCACGTCGTATTACGCGGAGCGCACGAAGCACTCCTGCAAATGCGGTTCTCAATTCCATGACTTGCCCAAAAGTCAGGATATAGCCACAATTGACCAGTACGAATAAACGTCAATATTGTGTATTATTCGCCAATCACCGCCTACACTAGCGTTATCCATCTTGCGATATTGCACCGCGGTGCAGCTGGCGATTTTTCCCAACCCTTGCTGCATCGCCTTCGCGATGGGTTCAACCGAGACCACTGATGTTCAGAACAGACGACAACGATTTGGCAGGCGTCCCAGGAGTTTTCGGGGAGGGCCTTGCACACTGGCATGCAGTTTCCAGGATGCTCAGGAAGCACTGGTTCCACCTCACTGTAAAAATGATCGTGAAGGGCAGGGCGCAAGAGTTTGAGCTAATGGTCAATGACGAGCCCAAGCTTCAGCAAGTGCTCCAGTCACAAGACGATGAGGTCTTCGTCAAAGAGATTCAGATTGTCACCCCAGCCAACATGAATGGTGGCGACGCTTGGCGGATGGAGAAGGTAGAGAGCTTGGCCCTGGGGCACGATTCGGATGGTGACGCCGTCTGTGTAGTGACGGTTGAGGGTGGCTCGATTTACCACGACTCGTATCGTTCCAGCTTGGATGTGACAACGCTGACCAATGTGCGCACTCTTTACGATCGCAATGTTGGGCAAGGCGCGCACTGACTTGTCAGAGGGGCGGCGTGAATGACTAGAGCGGATGGTAACGAGCTGTTGAATGATGACCATACTTTTACTGAAGGTGTATCGCTGAGCCTGGATGAGGCTCGTGCACTTGTGTCCGAGCACTTTCCTAGGAAAGCTTATTGCTTGGTCGAGCAGTGGACTCTTTTTCAGGCAGACGTATCCGCTGATGATCTGGCCAAGATTCACGCGGCTGGGCATCTTCCATTGGTGGTCTTTGCCCATCGAGTAATAGAAGATAGCCGTGGTCGCTTTCGACCTGGTGATTGGGTGCGGTCGAGTATGTGCATATCATTCGACGGTAGCATCCTCGCTGAGACCAAGAACACGGTGTACGTTTTGGTCGGCCCCGGTCGACGCCAAACGGCGAGTCTCAAAACGATTTTCTCTTTTTTCTGATCGCGTATAGCAGTGGTCAGTCCATCTGGTAAGGACACTTAATGCCCGGCTCCATCGATGTAGATTTTCACAGCAAACAGCATTCTGACTTTGATCTCCAGTGCATAGCCGGAGCCATTTCCCAAGGCTTCGCTGAACCGGTTACTGCATACCTCACTGAAGCGTTCATCAAGTCTCGGACATGTGTTGGAGTCGTATTCGGACATCAAGGGGACGACCCTCACGGAAGGTTCGAAGACGGCCGGATTATCCAAACCGGTGTTGTGGTGATGGCTCAGAAGGAAGGGGGTTATTGGGTCTTATCAGATGAGGCGGGCAGCAGGTACGTGCTTGTTACATTTCGCCAGGAAGGTGGGAGCGAGAGTCTGCTCAGTTATTTGAAAACGGCAGAACCGCAACCAGAGCTACCTTGCTGAGTTCGACATGAGCGATATTCCTCCAAACGAAAAGGCTCTACCCGAAATCAATATTGAAGAGTTCAGAGCGCGTTATCCGCAGCTTTTCTCGGATCCCAGAGTCGATGAGATTTACTGTGATCCAGGTTGAGGCGGTCTTCTCTTGGTTCTCTGCGATACCTTGCAGTCGCATCTAACGCGGCATCCTGACGTCACGCCGGTGACTGTCGCCCAAAGTGCGGGGCTCCTGGCAGGCTTATGGAAGAGCAGTGGGTTAGCACGCTGTGTTTGACCCACGACGGTAGCAGTACCGAATAAAACCGTAGGATCCCACTGATTCAACTGGGGTGGCGTGCCGCTTTCGCGGACGGCTGTCGTGAACCGAGCCACTCCGCGTCTCGGCCCTGCCGGGCTTCCATCCTCACGTCTACGGCCGGGGCGGCCTGCGCGCTCCGCTTACTAGGATGCGACAAGCTAAATTGCCCTTGAGTGACTTGAGCGGACGATACGCTAGATATCATGAATCACTGCTCGTCCGCGTCCTGATCAACATCATAGGGTGCCTTGTCTTTGAATTTCAAAGCTGCTGCAGAGCTAGGTTGAACCCAGCTTCGGCATCCTTTTCAATCTCTGAGTGCCCATCGCTGATGGTTGGCCAAGGTATTTCGAGCTTTTGCAACTGATTTTTTACGAGTGCAATCGCATTAAGTTAGATCGGGCGCTCGTAGACATAAATATACTGTCTTCTTGAACGCAGCAAATCCCCAGCGGGCCATAATCTCATCCAGTACAATCTAGTGCCAGTATATTTCCGAGACGTAGAAGTGAGGGTGTGCGAGTGTGCACGATGCGTGTTCTCTAAACGTTTAACGTCTTCGCGATAATGCGTGATTATGCGCTCGCGCCCGCACAGATACAATATCTGCAGTTTGACCTGAGCCTAATGGTATATAGGTAAAAAGCCATCGCTACTCGATCTGTTGCTTTCGCCTACTCACGTTAATCACAACAGCACAAGACTCTTCATCTATATTACCTTCCCGCGTTTGCCGAGATGGGGGGCAGCGAGTGTAATTAGTTGCTGCCGCATGAGTGATAACCTAGCCAATCATAAAAGAGGTTGAGTCCGTGAATATATAATTTTAGTCATTTGCCCAGATTTTGATTCATCAAGTTATCAAGAATAGGTAAATTATTAGCAGCCTGCCATTCGTGTAAGTTCTTGCAGCCTACATCATTAAGCTTTGCTAGGTCACTGCGTAAGTCACATGTCGCGAACCATTTTTGTCGAAATGTAGAATACTTCGCAAAGTCTTCCCTGTTAGGTGGTTGGATAGTGGGGAGGCGTAGTGCTGATAGAACCAATAGAGCGGATGCGCCAATACAAATTGAGTAGCTCTTGTAGCTCATAATAACTTCCCGTAGCTGAGTGCTTTCGACGTTTTGATTTTAATTTATGGCTTCTGCTGATTTCATAAAATATGAGGTGAGTTTATGGTGTAACTTGATCGACGAAAGATCCATTGTTGTCGTATGCTGTCTTTACATTTATTAGAAAATATTCTAGTAGGGTGGTAGATCTCTTAAACTTCAGTTAGAACCAAAGAATTATATTGGAGCTGCAACAAGGCGAGACAGTACGTGCATTGCCTAAGGTTATGAGATTCGCTTCGATCAATATATTTAAAATCCATATAAGCACTGTATGTAAACTTTTAACACTCATCCAGAGCTACAATCCACCAGTGCTGTAATAGCTGCACGAACACTTCCTGAAGTCAAATTCTCAAGACAAAAACCATCTTGAATTTGCTGGCTAATTTTTCGAATGACCGAACCCACATTTCGTACTGAACCTATCGCTCCCCCAGCAAGCAGGCGACCTCCACAGTCCAAATTAATGAAATAACAAGCATCAGCTGTATTTAGCGTTTCAATAATCCCGCTTTGTTCAACTAGGCCAGTAACCTGTATCGTCCAGTCATACTGATTACTCCAAAACCAAGGAACAGGATCATATGATATGTCCTCTCCAAGCATGCTACGAGCCGCTATTTCAGCCTGCGCCTCTGCGTTTTTCCAATTTTCTAAACGAATTACTCGACCGTATCTTGCACTCTCAAACGCGCAAACATCCCCGCAAGCGAATATAGACTCGTCTGAGGTAGTCAAACGAGCGTTGGTTTGTATACCGTTCTTCACTGATAAACCTGATGACTCTGCGAGGTGGGTGCAGGGTCTAACCCCGATGCCGTATACCACAACATCACAATCAAGCCGCTCGCCTGATTCAAACAAAACGCTTTGCACACTCGAATCACCAGTTAGCGAAATAACCCGAGTATTGAGATGAAATATTACACGTCGTGAAAGATGCATATTCATAATTATACTGGCAAACGTTGCCGGCACCGAACGGCCCATTACTTGTGATGTAGCTTCAATAATGTGAACATTGCAACCGCGCTCCACAGCTGCTGCAGCAACCTCTAAACCAATAGCACCGGCTCCGATGATGGCGAGACGGGTCTTCGGTTTAAGCGCGCCGGCTATAGCGTCCGCGTGTTCAGGCGTACGCAGAGGCCAAACATTCTCCAATTCAATACCAGATATGGCTGGTACATTGGGTTCAGCACCGGTAGCGAACAGTAGACGGTGATAATTCAATGTCGTCCCATCAGCCAAAATAACCATCTTTTGCGTACGATCGATAACCTCAGCCGGATTTCCGAGAACGACATCGATATCCTGGTCTTTGTACCAGTTTCGTTGAAAAAACGTACAAGACTTGGCTGTTTTTTTTCCCAATAGAACTACTTTCGATAATGGAGGTCGATTATATGGAAGATGGCTCTCAGCGCCTATCAAAGTTATTGGGCCAGTCCATCCATTTTTACGTAGTGCTGCGGCGGCTTTGGAGCCACTATGGCCTGCACCGATGATTACCATTGACAGCTGTGTCACGTTCACTTCCTAGAATTTTACGAGGAGTATCGTTGTTTATCATTCTTGTTTTTCAGCAGCACAAGCCAACATTGCATCGCCGAGCACCAAATTACCTTGCTGATTTAAAGCTTGGCCTGCACCGGTAATATCGCGTTTTTCCTTGTTTTGGCTGAGCTTGGATTTACCTATCAGTTTCGTGATTTCAATCTCAATGCCGACGATATTTTTGAGCATCATATCGATAAAGTCTTTCGGTGAATCAGTCATTTTCCAGGGGGTCGCGAAAGACTCCTCATGTTTTCGCGTGAGACGCGCAACGATCCCACGAACATAGCGCTCATCATCTCGAATAGTTACGCGCCCATAAGCGTGGGCAACCATATAGTTCCAGCTCGGAACTTGCTTGTGAAACTCATGTTTGCTGGGATACCACTGAGGGGAAATGTACGCATCAGCGGCTCGAAATACGACCATGACTTCTTCCCCGTCAGCAATGTCTTGCCATACGGGGTTGTTTCTAGCTACATGACAATGAAGAATATCCGGCTTATTTTTCGAACGTTCCAGTTCGAATGGAAGATGGTTGGCGTCCAAGCCATTTTTACCGTTTGTGAAAAAGATTCCTAATGGGAAACGCTGGATAAGCTCGTATAGCTTTTCTTTATTTGGCTCACTGAAGTGCGGAGGTACGTACATGATGTTGTCCTTTAGGTCGTGTCAGTAAATGAGATTTTTTAAAAGTTATTGATTGATTTACCTTAGAGTTCAACCATTACGAAGTCTGACTTTCCTATTCCGCATTCGGGGCAACACCAACTTTCGGGAATATCCTCCCATCGAGTGCCTGGGGGAATTCCTTCCTCTGGTAAGCCTTGCGCTTCGTGATAATTAAAACCACACACAAGACATATCCAGCTCCTAAATTCAGTATCATTCAACGCAATGTTGGTGTCTCGTTCGGTTCGTGTGCTCATCTTCCGGTCTCCTTGAAGCGTTCGCCTGACAAAATCAGCGAATGGAGATATTGTCTGTGTTATCTGGCTTTCTGTTTAGGGCCAGTTTCAATAATTTTTTGTGAGCCAGAATTGTGGCGAGACGTCCTGTTGCAGTAGATATTCCAGCTATCGGCGCCTTGGATCGATCACGGGGCAGCCTTAGCCGCCAGCTGGCGGAAGCCTTGCGCGAGTCCGTTAGGAAAGGTGATCTGAAGCCGGGCGACCCTTTGCCTTCATCACGCACTCTTGCAAAGTCCTTACAAGTGGCCAGAGGTATCGTTAGCGAAGCCTTTGAGCAGTTAGTTGCGGAAGGGATATTGGAGGCGATGTCCAAGTCAGGGACACGTGTATCGGGAGCTTTGGCAGTGCTTCATGGAGAAGGGACTAGATTATCAGCCACCCCACTTGCGGGCTCCAAGGTGATGCCTGCCTCACTTAAACGCTACGAGCGGGTAGCTAGTGAGTTTATGCCACTTCCAAATGTCCCCTTCGCAATTTCTGTTCCGGTTAATCAGACCGCTCCGGACGACATTTGGCGCAGATTAGGAAATAAAGTGAGAGCTCGCGGCCCAGGAGCACCTTCGGGTTATGACGAGCCGCAAGGTGCTTTAGTGCTCAGAGAAGCTATTGCGGATTATGTGCGGCGTTCACGCTCCGTTCGGTGCACCGCTGACCAGGTGGTTATTACCAGTGGTATTCAACAGGCTTTGTATCTCTGCTGCCAAATTTTGCTACAGGAAGGTGACAGCGCCTGGGTAGAGGTTCCAGCGTACCGTGGACTCACGGCGATCCTGGATTATTCAGTCACAGGCGTTCGAACGGTTAATGTGCCAATCGACACTGAAGGTCTCGATGTGTCCGCTGGCGTGGGATTAGCGCCAAATGCGAGAGTTGCTTTCGTAACTCCCTCTCATCAATATCCGCTCGGAATGCCTTTGAGCATGAGCCGTCGAAATGCACTACTCGAATGGGCTCGTGAACAAGGCGCTTGGATTGTGGAGGACGATTACGACAGCGAACTTCGTTACGCAGGACATCCATTTCCGGCTTTACAGGGCTTAGACCCTGATCGAGTCATCTATCTTGGGACATTTAGCAAAATACTATTTCCCTCTCTACGAATGGGCTATGCCATTGTCCCAAGCGGCATGGAAAATGCGTTTTGCGGCGCTCGCATTTTGATGGATCGACATCCGCCGAGCGCGGATCAACATGTGTTAGCCGCATTCATAAACGAAGGACATCTGGACAGGCATATTCGGCGCATTAGAGGTGTGTACGCGGAACGACGACTTCAGCTTGTAAAACTTATAGAGCAGCATATGCCAACCGAGTTGGCTTGGCTTCAGCCAAGCGACCAAGGAATGCACGTAGTTCTCTGGCTTCATAAGGCTGCAGACGACCTCCAGATTTCGCGTGATGCTCTGACATCCGGGGTTTCTGTTCGTCCCTTGTCGCCCCTGTATCGCCAAGGCCAGAGCCTGCCAGGCTTGATTTTAGGGTTGGGGGACTTCGAGAATGATCAGATCATTACTGCCATCACAATTTTATCGAGCTTGATCTCCCGCGACTTCAACCGATCGTAGAAGATTCCTACCTAAACGGTAAAAACAGATCTAATGGATGTGTACATCGTGAAGGCATTGTAGCGAGGGGGGAAGACGTGCAACGAAATTGAGCCGAGCGCCCATAGCAGTCTGCCTTCCTGAATCAAGGCGACCGTTTCGGCTGAAAATGTGGAGAAGGTGGTAAGGCCGCCACAGAAACCCGGGATGATCAAGAGACGCCATTCAGGGCTGAGGGTAGGTGAAGCAGCCAAGAAGGCTATTGCCAGGCCAATGATGTAACCCCCAACCATATTCGCGACCACAGTACCTGGAGGAATCGTCGGGAACAGAGTGTTCAGCTTCATGCCCAAAAGCCAGCGCAACCAAGCTCCCAGTGAGGCTCCAATGGCAATGACGATTAATGACTTAAACACAGCAAGCTCTCCTCATCAGACCTGTGTGGTTTGACAGGAAGAGGGATGCATGAAAAGTGGGAGGGAAACAGCGGAGTAAAATCATAGCCTGTCCTAAATTGGAGGACAGGGAGGCACACCTACGCGCCCTGTCCAGGGTTCACGTAGGCATCATCAGGTTGTTGCCAGGCTGCACTCTCTTCGTGAGGACGCCACCCAGCATTGGCGTGCTGCAGTGACAGGGTAATGATTCTGAAAAGGAATGGGTTTGGTTTCTTATTTATCGCTTTTTCTATACTTGCAGAATACCGATCATGTCCACTCCAATAAGCATAAGAAAAGAGGGGCATATGACTGCATTCGCCACCACTGACACCACGGTAAAGATGGCAAGGTCAAAATATCGATGGGTGGTTCTGTCCGTTATCGTCGTTGTTTACATGCTAGCCGCTGCCGATCGTGCCAATATTGGTATCGCATTGCCTTACATCCAAAAAGAGTTTGGTGCAACGAACGCTCAAGCCGGCTTGCTCGTCAGCGCGTTTTTCCTATTTTATTCGTTGGGGCAAATCCCAGCGGGTTTTTTGCTCAGCCGCGTTGGCGTTCGTTTGGTCGCGCCTATATCAATTGGTTTGACGTCTGCTGTGACATTACTCATCGGAACCGCGCATAACTTCGGATTGCTGAAGATATACCGGTCAGCACTTGGTGTCGCAGAAGCAGCGCTGCCGTTGTCGATGCTAAGTACGATCAATCGCTGGTTTCCGCCGCGAGAGAAGGGTTTGGCTACGGGCGCTTTTCTTTCCGCAGCAAAGATGGGAGCGGTAATTGCCCCTCCAATCGGTGCGGCACTCATCATGCTCGATGGCTGGCGCACAATGTTTTTTGCCTTTGCCATACCTGGAGTGCTGATGGCGCTACTGTGGTGGTGGCTAGTACCTAATGAACCGCGCTCAAGCCGTCGGGTCAACGATGCGGAGGCGTCTCATATCGAGGATCAGACGAAAGATGTCACCGGATCTGCACGCACTCACAGGAGCTTCGGTGCATTCGACAGGGCGCTACGCTACAAACAGATATCCCCTTTGGCAACGTCACGTTCTGTGTTCAAATCGTGGAATATTTGGGGATGCGGTCTGGGCTATTTGTTGATGACCGGTGTAGTCAACGTACTCCTCGCCTGGTTGCCGAAATATTTGGGAGAGGTGAAGCATTTCGAGTTGATGCAAATCGGCTTCGTTGCATCGTTACCCTTCGCCGGGGGCGTTCTAGGCAACATCGCCGGCGGCTGGCTATCAGACACGATTTTAGACCGTCGCAGAAAACCGACGATGATGATCAGTGCTGTTGCAACCTGCTTGATGATGATTGCTTTGGTGTATGCACCGAATGATCTTCTCTCTGTCAGCCTGCTTCTGTTTGGAACTGGATTCTTATTAAATATCGGCTATTCATCGTTTTCCGTGTACTCGATGGGCCTGACCACTCGAGCCACCTATCCTGTTGCCGCCTCTTTGGTTAATAGCGCCGGACAAGCGGGTGGTGCCATGGCTCCTCTCATTACCGGCATGCTTCTGGACAGCTATAGCTGGACTGCTGTATTCATTTTCCTTGGAGTATGTTCGCTTTCGGCCCTTTTGTTTGTGCTTTCGATTACCGAGCCTGCAGACATAATTGAGCCCGAGAACAATGCCGGATAATCCTCTCAGACATTTATAGGAAGGTTGCTACACCGTGATTCATATTTATCGTCAGTAATTTAATAAGCGAAATAAGGAGCTCGGAACCTCTCCGGCTCCTTTTTAGCTTTGCAGTTGGCGCGAGAAGTCGCAGAGTTCGACCGCGCGAGCGGCCACTTCCTGTACGAATGCAGAGGGTCGATCATTTCGATACATTGCCATGTAAGGAACAGGTGGCAATCCGGGATCTGTCCGTATAACCGTCAACTTCCCTTCATTAACTAGAGGGCGAAAGCACTCTAATGGCAAATAGGTAACTCCCATCCCGGCTGCAGCCAGTCCGAGCATTGCCGTTAGACTGTCTGAGGACAGCGTTTTGGGTAGTTCGATGCCAAGTGCCCCTAGCCACTTGTTCACAAACAATCCAGACCCCGATCTTTTCCCTTGAACCAGCACAGGGTATTTGGCCAGTTCGGCAAGTCCGATAACACCTGAATGGCCTATAAGGCCAGGCGCAGCCATCCAAGCGTTTTCAACGTTGACAAGCGGAACTGAGGTCACCTCAGGCGCGGTAAACGTGTCGGGAATGATGATGATATCCACCAGATCATCCATGAGCTTTTCATGAAGGTTGCGGCTCATATCTACATCGGGCTCCACTGTCAGCCCTGGAAAGTCTGCTACCAACCTTGCTATCAGCTTAGGCAGCCATGTCAGTGCGGTAAGCTCTGTGATTCCGAGCCTGAGACGTCGCGTGGACAAGTGAGTCCCGTCCTTCAACGAAGTAATTCGGTCGGCAAGACTCAGCATTTCCCGAGCAATAACCAGCAACTCTTCACCAGCTGCTGTAAGCCTTGCACCACGTTGAGATCGGTCAAAAAGGCGTAGGCCGGTTGACTGCTCAAGCTCCTGAACGCGCTTGGACATCGCTGACTGCGTTGTATGAAGGTGATCGGCTGCACGCTCGAATGTCCCAAGACGCTCGATCCAATGAATCGCAAGGAGTTGTCGTAAAGTAATCACTGACATTCCTAATAGGCATGTATGAACATAGAATAATATCGCTTTTTCTATTTAACAGCACCTTTATCCTCAGAAAGACTTGCCACCCTGAGGAACACACATGAACGCTATTGTCCCAACTCCAGAGCTCAGTTCGCTGCTGGCGGCTTATACCCGCACCTCGACATCGATTATCAGCGATTGCCTCGATCGTCTCCCTGGCGCTTCACTTCAGCCATTTCATTGCATTGAAGGCACTATGGCTGGGATCGCTCTTACCGTGAAAGTGCCTTGCGGCGACAATCGTGCGATCCATCAAGCTCTAGAGCTTTTGAGTCCTGGTCAAGTTTTGGTTGTCGATGGAGGTGGTGATGTTAGTCGTGCTTTGATGGGAGACATCATGGCTGCTATAGCAGAAAAAAAAGGAGCGGTCGGAGTGGTCGTGGATGGGGCCATCCGTGACCTGGCGACTATTGGCAAAGGTGTGTTCCCAGTGTTTGCCCGTGCAGGTATCCATCGTGGCCCTTACAAAAACGGGCCAGGTGAAATTAACGTTCCCGTCTGCATCGGCGGCATGATCGTTTCGCCGGGCGACTTCGTCGTTGCAGATCATGATGGTGTCGTTGCTTTCCCTGCGTCGCAAGCAGAGAGCTTGCTGCAAAAATGCCACGAGACCGAGCAAAAAGAAGCAGAGCTCATGAAGCAGATCGCGGCGGGAACCTACAAAGGCGCCTATGCGGCCCACTGAACAGGAAAACAAAAAAAATGAAAATTGGAATTATTGGTGCTGGTGAAGTTGGGCTTACGTACGCGCGGCCGTGGTCGTCTGCTGGGCATGAAATCGTCTTATGTGATTTGAAACCATCCTCCAGGGCGGAGGCATTCGCTGCCGAATTGGGGCTAAGTATCTGCACATCAATTTCAGACGTTGTTCCTGACTGCGATGCTGTGGTGTCCTGTGTGTTCGGAACAGTTTCGCTGGTAGTTGCTGAGCAAGCGCTTTCTGCCATGCAGGAGAGTGCCCTTTACGTCGATATGACAACAGCGGATCCGGGCCAGATTAGGACGGCTGCAACATTGGCTGAGAAGCTTAATATCCAGTATGTAGATGTCGCTATTCTGGGAGCCATCGCTCTTACTCACGAGAAAACCAACTTGCTTGGCGCAGGGGAGGGGATTGATCGTGCTATGAGCCTCTACTCTTCTATAGGTGCTCCCCTCAAGCCAGTAGAGGATGGCGTTGCGGGCGACGCGGCTGCGCTGAAAATCCTGCGTAGCGTCTTTACCAAAGGGCTGGAAGCGCTGACGATTGAATGCTTTATGGCTGCAGAAAAGCAGGGAGTAACAGACAAGCTCCATGACGCGTTGAGCGACATCGATCAGGCAAGCCTGCGCGACTTTCTCGGGGCTTTGATCCGCACGCACGTAGTACATGCGCCACGTCGCCTGAAAGAGGTTGAAGAAGCAGAGCGGCAGTTACGGGCTGCCAATATGCCAGTGTCTGTATTGCCAGGTGTTAGGGATCTATTTCAGCGCACTGCCGAGCAAATCAATGCGAATGCCCTCGATACAAGCACACCAACATTGGATCAGGCGTTTGATTGGCTATTTAAGGCGAATGAGATCAGCAGGAAATAGTTTCGTTTTCTGAAGGTGAGTGTCGGGAAATCGACTCAAGTGCAGGAGGCGAAACACCTTAATTCTAACAGTGGCTTAGCCCGATGGGCAGGCCACATCTTCTCGGGCATATTGAATCGCCGATAGTATAGCGATGCATAAATGTGGAAGCTCTTGAACAGGTGGATTGATGTGATCTACCACACCATGTGTTGCTATACGCGCAGGTGCTTGCAGAGATTTTCAAGGCCTTGGCTTCTTGGTTTGTTTTGTCGTAAGCGACCGGGGAAGTCATCTTCCGAATACGCGCCAGGAAGCGATCACGCATCAAAGCGCCTTGGCCATAACGACCGTTGGAGTTGAAACCGTAGCCGATGACAGGTTTGCCATCGCGAATCACATCCGTGATAACAGCGACGACCGAGCAGGTCATTTTCGAAAAATCGATGTAGGCATTGGCAATCGGGGAGGCAATAGAAACGGTTTTTTCACGGATGTCTACGATACGCATGACGGGTTCCTCTTGTTGTTTGTGACCCCACGTTATGCGTTGCGATGACACCCGCCCAATGCTATTAATGCCGCGCCCTATGCACAGGAGGCATTGCCCTTGGAACTCGTTTGGCTAGAGGATTTTTCAGCGCTCGCGGAATACGGAAGCTTTGTTCGGGCGGCTGAAGCGCGCCACGTAACTCAGCCCGCCTTCAGTCGTAGAGTCCGTTCTTTGGAGAACTGGATGGGCGTCGAATTGTTCGTACGCACTCCCCAAGGAGCGACCTTAATCACCGATGTCGAAGAACTCCACGCTCGCGCCAAGAATCTCCGCTGCGGCTTCAGCCTCGCTGCGACGCTCGGTTTTGACCTTGTCTTCGGACATCTCGCCTTTGCGCCAGAGCTTGGCCGACTCACCTCTTTCTCCGTAGGAAAGGCACACGATGTGAACGGCGTGACCTTGTTGGGCGTGCAGGGCGATGGCACCACCTGCGCGCCAGACGAAATCGGCAGAGTGGGCGCTGACGACCAGTGCAGTTTTTGTTGTATTGATCATGGGAGGGCTCTTTTTGCGGCTGTTTGATAGAGCCCACATTCGCATTTGAGGTGAGTGATGAATAATGCGTTCGGCGGCAAGAGGTATGCGTTTTACTTATCGGGATGAGTTCTGCATGCTGTACGGCCAGTTCCTGAAAAGCCGACAGGTGAATATGCACAGTCCTGAATTGCCCAATCTGATGCAGGTTCGAGCATTCCTTCGTGTCGCTGAACACGGCAGTGTATCCAAGGCCTCCGCCGTACTTTTTCGGGCTCAGCCCGTCGTGACTCGCGCCATCCTGTCCTTGGAGAAACGCCTCGGCGTGGCGTTGTTTGAGCGTAACGTCAGTGGTATGCGTCTGACCGATTATGGAGAGCGCGCAATACCCCGAGCTCGGCGGGCCATGGCTGAGTTGCTCGCCGTACCGCCTTTATTCTGGCACTCGTTAGGTCAGGCCGCCGAACCGCTTTACTTATTACAGACCCGGCGCCTGGAAGCGTTTGCCAAGCTCTGCGAAACCCACCATATGCAAACGACCGCCAGCATCCTGGGGGTTTCCCAGCCAGCGATCAGCGCCGCTATCAAAATACTTGAGCAGGGTAGCGGCTGCAGCCTGTTTGAACGCACCCCCCACGGCCTGCTGCCGACCCATCTATGCCTGGCAATGTTAGTGCGGGTACGTCGAGCCTTGAATGAGCTGCGTCACATCGATGCGGATATCGCTGCGCTGGGTGGTTCCCTTCAAGGCGTCGTGCACGTAGGGGCCCTGCCTCTTGGGCGCACCGGGATACTGCCTGAAGCCATAGTGCGCCTGACCCTGGAACACCCTTATGTTCGAATCCTCACCAACGAAAGTCCATTTGACTTGTTGGCCGGCGAACTGCGTGCAGGCGATGTGGATTTTGTGCTGGGCGCTCTTCGCCCGTTGGCCTACGCCAGTGACCTGTCTAGCGAGGAATTGCTGCAGGAAGAAATGGTGATCCTTGTACGCCACGACCACCCTTGGTTGAAAAGGGCACCAGTCTATGAAGACTTGAGTGCCGCCCGCTGGATTTTGCCTCGCGCGGGCTCTCCAGCGCGGCAATTGCTAGACGTGTTTTTTGGCCATATTGGTATCGCCGCCCCCAGCCCCGTGATTGAAACGGGCGACCTTGCAATTTTGCGCGGAGTGCTGCTGCGTTCAGACATGCTTGCCGCTGTTTCAGCACACCAGTTGGAATACGAAATGCTAAGCGGTGATCTTGTTCAGCTACCGCTCTCCTTGAGTCATACAACGCGACCAATTGGTTTTATCTCAAGGACGGGAGCGCTCCAGTCGCCAGCGGCGACTGCGTTGATGGACAAGATCCGGGAGGTAGTGAGGGAGGCAACGGCGAAAAATACGTAGCAGACCTGACTCAATTTAGATCGGTGAATTAGGACGCCATTGGTTTCAATACGGTGGTTGAGCTTTCAAGCGCTGGATTTTTCTATCTAGAGTTATTCGGATTTCCATCTCGCTACGATCTGTTGACTGCCGTCTAGGGGGAGGTGCAAATGTTCGCATCCTTTCGATGCAGTAGAACCCAAAGCCGTATCACAAAACTTTGAAAGAATAGGAGTCAGCTCAGTGACCATTGAATCTTGGCTGATCAAGTAATTTTGGTTTGAGTACAAAAAGGCCCCTCAAGGGCCTTTTATTAATTACAACGAAAAGAGCCATTCGCGCAAAGCACGATAACTCATAGCAGCTTGGAGGTCAGTCCGTTATTTCTTAGGTGCATCTATTTGTAGATCAGGATGCGCTGCAGCAATTTCTGGGATCAGCATCAGCGATGCGCTTACTTTTGAGACGCGTGGGTATTCTTCTAGCGACACGTTGAAACGTTCTGCGCCAATTAGATGGCTGGCTAGAGCCAGGTCAGCAATGCTGAGTGTTTCCGCATGACAGCGAGTGGCGCCTTCGGGCAGTAATGCTTCGTAAGCTTTCAGGCCTTCTCGGAACCAGTAGGCAGCCCATTCTGCCCCAGCATCAACGTCGGCTCCGAAACGCGTCTTCAGTTGGGCCTGAATCCTTGGGACTATTAATGGATGCGTGTCTGCCGCAGTAATCAGAAACATAGCCCGTACCTTGGCGCGACCTGCTGCGTCGGCGGGCAGCAGGGCAGGGCTAGGATAGGTCTCATCTAACCATTCTAAGATCGCTAAGCTTTGAGTCAACGGTTCAGGGGTAGCACCTTCAAGCGCAGGTACTGCGCCTGAGGGGTTAACTGCGCGAAACGCCGTTATGTTTTGATGACCCTGCGTCAGGTCGTGCGTTCGTTCTTCGTATGCCACACGTTTGAGATTCAGTGCGATGCGAACTCGATAAGTGGCGAGTGAGAGCCAGAAGCTATGCAAGATAATCATTGATGCACCTAAATTCGCTGTTCGATTACGTTGAAAAATGATTAACGGATTACCGGTGTAAGTAGACAACACCTCTACCGCAGTCGTGCGGTGCGTATCGAATAATTCAGGAAATTAGCAATGTGCTCGAATGCCACTTTGTATGACGTGCCACAGCTATGCATCGGCGGAAAGATTAGCTTGGGCGTTTGGTGTGGTTAATTCACCGTTGAAACTGCTGTGGTAGATACCTTGCGCTCCTGAGTCAGGATGAACAGCACACCGAACATCGGAATAATTGCGGCTGCAAAAGGGATAGCCTGTGCGCCGAAATGGCTGTCGATCACAGCGCCACCAATAATACCGCCCAGGGCGTTGGCGATGTTGAAGGCAGAGATGTTCGCGGTGGCAGCCAGTTCCGGTGCTTTATTACCATATTTCATCACCCGCATTTGTAGCGAAGGCACATTTGCAAACGAGGTAACACCGAATGCAAAAGCGGCTACCAGGAAAGCGTATGGATTGCTCGACACCAGGTAAGCCACGACCAGCGAGACAATCATCGCCAGAGGCCAGCCAATTAACGACAGACGCAAGTTGGCATCCGCAGTTCTACCACCCAGGCTATTACCAATGACCAAGCCAATCCCAACGACCACCAACACCCAGGTGACATTACTGCGATCAATGCCGGCCACCTGCTCGGCCAGTGGTGCCACGTAACCATAAAATGTCATGAAGCCGACCCAGCTGAGCACGGTAATCAACAGGCTTGCCAACAAGTTACGGTCGTGCAGCGCAGCCAGCTGCCCCATGACGGATACAGATCTCTCACCTCCTTGCTTCTCGATTTTGCTGGCGATAGCGATGGCGGCCAAGACACCCAGTGCTGCGACCACGAAAAATGACGCATGCCACCCTAAAGCGTTACCAATCCACGCTCCCGCCGGCACCCCCAGTACATTGGCCAGTGTCAAACCTGCAAACATCTGTCCTACCGCACGACCAGCCATGTGTTTGGCGACCAACTGAGTGGCGACTACAGCGCCGATTCCGTAGAAGGGCCCTTGGGTTAATCCTGCAATGACACGACTGATAAGCAGGACGTTGTAGTCCTGGCTAACGGCGGTGATCAGATTACCGACAATAAAGAGGGCCATCAGACCCAGTAGTACGTTGCGCTTTTCGAAACGCGACAGCCACAGCGTCAACAGTGGGCCACCTACGACAATTGCCAGCGCATACGCGGTGATGAGAGAACCTGTTTGCCCTTCGGTAATTCCCAGGCTTTCGGCTACCTGAGGCAGTATGCCGGCGATGACGAACTCGGCAGTACCTATTGCGAAAGCGGCTAGTGTGAGAATCCATACCTGAAAAGGCATCTTGGTTGTGGTGTTCACGGGGGTGTCTCCAGAATCGCGGGATTATTGTCGGTCAGTTGTGTTTCAACGCTGGGCCAGGAAAAACGGTCTCCAACAACTGCCCGCCTGGAGTGCGTAAAAAAATTCGCCGCTCGTTAAGGCTTGGGATCTCAGTCGTTCTGTAGGTAATCCCAAGGTGCTCAAGTTTTGTTTTGAACGTGTCGTAGTCGCCCATCCTGAAGCCGACATGATCAATGAACTCGGCTGCTCGAAGCAGTCCTTTGCCGCGAGCCTCAATGATGTGAACCAGAGGCAGGCCATCGCTGTACAACCAATGGCCGGGTATGCCGCTGATTTCGGCGGGACGACGACCTTCCTCCAGGTCAAAAATTCGCATCATGAAATCGCGAGTTCCTCTGAGGTCTTGGGTGCGCAGAGTTACGTGATCTATAACCATGACAGGCTCCTCATTAAGTTAATGAAGCAACGATATCGATGATCTATCTGGCGTAGAATCCGGCTGAAAGCGCAATCATATTCAGGGAAATCCGGATAATGCTCCTCGAAAATCTGGCACTGTTTTTGTTGATCGTCGAGAAAGGTGGCTTGTCGGCGGCAGGCCGAGAGGTAGGTCTCTCTCCGACCTCTGTTTCGGAGCGGCTTGGAGCGCTGGAGAAGCATTACGCGGCGACATTGCTGACCCGCACCACCCGCTCGATCAGCCTGACTGACGAGGGGCGAATGTTGGTGGACGGTGCGCGTCGAATGCTTGCAGACGCTGAAGACATCGAGAGCAATATCAAACTGGGGACAGAGCGTATTTCCGGTCTCATACGGCTGAGCGCACCGGTTGATCTGGGACGAAACCGCATCGTGCCCATCCTGGATCAATTTCTCGAAGATAATCCTAACGTCAGCGTGGATCTGAATTTGACTGACGGTTTTCTGGATCTGGCTGGACAAGGTATCGACTTCGCCATTCGCTATGGTGCGTTGTCTGACAGCACGCTGCGTGTTCGAAAACTCAGCGAGGGGCGGCGTGTTGTGTGTGCATCACCGGCCTATCTGAGTGTTCATGGAACGCCGCAACATCCATCTGAACTGGCCCAGCAGCAATGCATCCTGATGCGCTTCGGCGTCAACATCCATCGTGAATGGCAATTCCGCGCTGACGGTCGCTCTTTCAAGGTTTTGGTTTCGGGTAGACGTATCGCCAATGACGGCGATCAGGTGCGCCAGTGGTGTCTGGCAGGTCATGGTATTTGCATCAAGTCGTATATCGATGTGCGCGATGACTTGGAAACGGGTCGACTGATCGAGGTGCTGGAGGCTTACTCTTTACAAGGTGTGGACTTGCAAATTGTTTACCCGTCCGGCCATGTGCTGCCGCGACGCGTCAAACTGCTGATGGACGAAATCTCCTCGAAGCTGCCGACTTGAGCCGCTTCAAGGAGATTTATTCTGATTCGCCGAGCGTGATGCTTCAGCCCTGCTTAGACCAGGCAGGGAAGTCGGAGTAACCTCGCTCGGTACCGCCGAACAACTCAGCACCTTCCAGGCCGGCTAATGGGTAGCCCTTCTCAAGCCTCAGTGGCAGATCCGGGTTGGCAACGAATTTTCGACCGAACGCAACGAAGTCGGCATAGCCTTTACTCAGCACCCAGTCTGCCAATTCCAGGTCATATTTGCCGGCAACTACAATGGCGTTGCGAAAGCGTTCACGCACGGCCTGACGAAACTCCTCTGGAAACTTGGGGGCATCATCCCAGTCCGCCTCGACCAGATGCAGATAGGCGATGCCTTTCTCCTGCAAGTAAGTAGCCGCTTCGAGAATTGTCGGCAAAATGTCCGGGCAAGCCATGCCGCGCGCAGTCAGGAATGGCGCCACACGAATCGCCGTGCGGTCGGCACCCACCTCATCAATCACGGCATCCATGACCTCTTTGAGAAAACGCAGGCGGTTTTCCCGCGAGCCGCCGTATTCATCCGTGCGCACGTTTGAGGTGGTGCGCATGAATTGGTCTATCAGGTAACCGTTGGCGCCATGCACCTCCACACCGTCGAAACCTGCCGCCATGGCGTTGCGGGCCGCCTTGCGGAAGTCGTTGACGACGTCGTGTATTTCGTCGCGACTCAGTGCGCGCGGCGTCGGGCATTTGACCATGCTCCCCACACCCGTTGATGGATCTACTTTCCAAATGCTGCCGTCAAACGGGATGGCAGACGGCGCAACGGGTGACTCCCCATCATGGAAGTCCGGATGCGACATCCGCCCCACGTGCCACAGTTGCAGAAAGATACGACCACCAGCAGCGTGTACCGCATCGGTCACCAAACGCCAGCCAGCGACCTGTTCCTCGCTGTAAATACCAGGGGTATAGGAATAGCCCTTGCCCTGCGGGGAGATCTGCGTGGCTTCGGTAACGATAAACGCAGCCGATGCGCGCTGTGCGTAGTACACCGCGTTCATGGCGTTAGGGACATCGCCAGGTTGTGTGCTGCGCGAACGCGTCATTGGCGCCATGACCACACGGTTAGGGGTGTTCAATTTGCCAACGGAACCTGGGGTAAACAATGTGGACATCTGCGTCTCCTCGTATAGCGTCAGTGAATCTTCTGGGCACAGAGTAGCCTGACGAGGATTTCTGATAATCGGCCAGTATCGGGAAACATATTGCGGTCTATCCGTATAATAAAAAATCAAGCACTTCAGCTTTGGCTTCAGTATTTAGGGTACTGAAAGAGTTTTTATTGAGCTCTGGGCTCAGTTTCGGGGAGCAGGGCGCTGTGAACAACGTTACCGACCCGCGACATGAGTATTGCGCCGAGGATTAGGACTGATATCTAAACCTGCGCGCAAAATGCTCTTACTTGAAAGACTCGCGAAAGCTCCTTCGTTTATCTTCAGAGGCCGAGCCTCTGCTATCTTGTTAACACCTCTAATTGCTCATTCGGGCGATTTCCGTAAGCACGCTTTACGGCACCGTCATAACGGTCAGGTTCGCGAGTTAACGGAAAACTAATCAATGGATACCTCGTCTTCAGACAGTCCACCTATCCATCCCCAAACTCGAGCTGAGAAGCTTGTCGAGTTTCGCCGGCAGCAAACCGTGCTCAAGGCTGGCGCGCTTCAAGACGCGATCTTCAACAGCGCCTACTTTTCCAGTATTGCGACCGATGAAAAAGGCGTCATCCAGATCTTCAATGTCGGCGCCGAACGTATGCTCGGATACCTTTCCGAAGATGTGATCAACAAAATCACCCCGGCAGACATTTCCGATCCTGCTGAGTTGATTACCCGAGCAGCAGCACTAAGCCAAGAGCTTAAAACGCCAATCACCCCCGGTTTTGACGCCCTGATATTCAAGGCTTCTCGGGGTATTGAGGACATCTACGAGTTGACCTACATCCGTAAGGATGGAAGCCGGCTGTCGGCGATGGTGTCGGTCACCTCTTTGCGTGACAGCAGCGAAACCATCATTGGTTATCTGCTGATCGGGACTGATAACACCGCAAGGAAGCAGGAGGAAGCCGCCCAGGCTTTGCTGGATCAGCGCTTGCGGGATCAGCAGTTTTATACGCGCTCGTTGATCGAGTCGAACATCGACGCCCTGATGATGACTGATCCTCAAGGCATTATTTCTGACGTGAACAAACAAATGATGGCGCTCACGGGCCGTACCAGGGACGAACTGATTGGTGCTCCGTGCAAAAACTTTTTCACAGATCCTGCTAGTGCCGAAGCCGCAATCAAGCGAGTTTTGAGTGAAAACAAAGTCAGCGACTACGAGCTGACCGTTCGTGCTTACAACGGCACTGAAACCGTTGTTTCTTACAACGCTGCAACATTTCATGATCGTGATCGCAAGCTGCAGGGCGTGTTTGCTGCTGCGCGGGATGTTACCGAGCGCAAACGCTTCGAGCGTACCCTGGAAGAGAAAAATATCGAGCTGGAACGCGCCAGCCATATGAAGTCCGAGTTCCTGGCCACCATGTCGCATGAACTGCGCACGCCGCTAAACGCCGTCATCGGTTTCTCCGAAGCGCTTAAGGATGGAATGGTCGGAGACATGACCGAGACTCAGCGCGAGTACATCAACGATATTTTCAACAGCGGCCAACATTTGCTTTCTTTGATCAATGACATCCTCGACTTGTCCAAAGTGGAAGCCGGGATGATGGAGCTGGAACTGGAGCCCGTCGAACTTCAAAGCGTGCTCAGCAACAGTTTGTTGATCGTGCGCGAGAAAGCCGCACTGCAAAGCATTCAGCTGAAACTCGAGACTGACGGTGATCTCGGCAGTATTGAACTTGATCTGCGTAAGACCAAGCAGATCGTCTACAACTTGTTGGCCAACGCCGTGAAGTTCAGTGCGCCGGGCGGGGTTGTCACATTGGCGGTGCGAAAGGTTTCGCGTGAGGAAGTGGGGGTGCTGGGAGGGGACTGGCCGGTGCATGCTTTCCAGATTCCAGAAAGCGATTTTGAGTTGTTTTTGGAGTTAAGTGTCAGTGACACCGGCATCGGTATCGCTGAGAGCAATATGGACAAATTGTTCAGGGCTTTCAGTCAAATCGACAGCAGTCTGGCACGTAGATTTGAAGGCACCGGTTTAGGGTTGGCAATGGTTAAGCAGCTGACTGAACTCCACGGCGGAAGTGTTGCGGTGGCCAGCCTCGAAGGGGCGGGCGCTCGATTTGTGGCGTGGTTACCTATCCGAAGTTCGACCCATGTGGAGGCGCCGTGGCCGAGATCCTGATCGTCGAAGACAACGCCGCGAATATGCGCTTGGCCAGGTTACTTCTGACCAGTGCCGGCCATAGCGTCATATGCGCGGCTGATGCCGAAACCGGTCTGAAGCTTGCTCGCGAACTTCAGCCGGCCCTGATTCTCATGGACATCCAATTACCGGGAATGGACGGTCTCAAGGCCACCTCATTGCTAAAAAGTGATGAGCTGACTGCCGCCATTCCGGTGATTGCGCTCACCGCTATGGCCATGAAGGAGGATGAAGAAAAAACACGTCTGGCAGGGTGTAACGCCTACATCATCAAACCTCTGCGCTACAAGGAGCTCTACCGGGTCATCGACACGTTGCTGCAAAACAATCTGCCTCAACAGCCCTCTATGTGAGCTCCCTTCATGTCTATAACCGCTGCAACGTTGTTAATCGTCGATGACGAACCCCTAGTCCGCAAGCTACTAAAAATGCTGTTGGAAGATCAGGGGTACCTTACGCTGACGGCGTCTTCGGGTGAGGAGGCGCTTGCTATTGTTGAGCAGCAACCGCCTGACTTAATCCTGCTAGACATCATGATGCCCGGCATGGACGGCTATGAAGTAGCACGTAAATTGAAGTCCGATAAGAGCATGGCCAACATCCCGATCATCATGTTGTCTGCACTGGGTGAGCACAGTGCTCGAATTTTGGGTTTGGAGGCTGGCGCCGAGGACTTCCTCAACAAGCCAGTAGAAAGTGCAGAGCTGTGGTTGAGAGTTCGAAATCTGCTAAGGCTCAAGGCATTTGGAGATTATCTGAAAAGCCACAACCTGATGCTGGAAGAACAACTGCAACAACGCACCATAGACCTTGAGCGATTTCGCTCGGCTATGGATGCGTCTGGCGATGCCATATTTCTGATCAATCGCAGTAGCATGCGGCTGATTGAATTTAACCGACACGCTTGCCAGGTGATGGGTTATTCCGTCGAAGAGCTTTTGCGCAAAACACCTGCCGACCTTAGCGATAACACTATCGAGCAGTTGGAGATCATGTATGACCAGATCATAGCTGGTCGAAGCCCAATCGAGCCGATAGAAACGCGCATTCGCTGCAAAGATGGCAGCTACATCCCGGTAGAAATGCACCGTGAAGCTTATAAAACTGGCGACGATTGGATCATCGTTGGCATTGCGCGAGACATCTCCCGACGCAAGGAGACCGATCAGCGTCTGCTAAAAATGGCGCATTACGACAGTCTGACTGGGTTGCCCAATCGCAATCTCTTCTTTACGGCTTTGCAAATGGGGCTGACCCAAGCATTGCTCAGTAACTGGCAATTGGCCGTAGTGACCGTTGACCTGGACGACTTCAACAACGTTAACGAGACGTGGGGGCATCTGGTGGGCGATCAGATGCTGATTGAGCTAGGTCAGCGACTGACTAACTGTCTGAACGTGAGTGACACCGTAGGGCGCATGGACGGTGACGAATTTGCGTTGATATTGATGATTCGTGAGGGGCAAGCGGATCCTCTGCAAACAGTAGAGCGGGTGCGTGAAAAGTTACGTGAGCCTTTTCACCTTGCCGGGCAGTTGACAGCGATGACCGCAAGTATCGGTATCGCTCTATACCCGAATGACGGAGACGATGCTCACGGATTGATCAAGCACGCGAATACTGCAATGCATCGCGCCAAAAAGATCGGCAGAGACACATACCGTTTCTACACGGCACAAATGAATGTGGAGGCATCCGCGCGTCAAGCAATGGAGGCTGCTTTACGTGATGCAGTCGAGCAACACGCATTTGAGCTGTATTACCAACCCAAGATTGATTTGTGCTGTTAAGAAATTACGGAGTACCCGCAGCGAGCATTAACGCGCGCGATATCACTTATCTAGACTCCGGTCTTCATGGCGCAAAGGGCGCCGAAGATGCCGTAATATTCAGTAATGAGTGCGCTAATCAGGTCGACACAAAATCACTGGTATTTGTGGTATGTGAGGTCGACTTGGTGGGCAAGTCTAGGGCGCGGCAAAACGCCACGCTATTGGAGTTTTGACCGAATTCGGTCAAGAGGTCAGGCGGGAAGATTCTCGTCTATCACTATTCGCAGCTGAAGGTTCACGTTTACTGGTTCTTCGATATCGCCGCTGACAAACAGCAGGTGCTGAATCGCAGCCTCGGCTTGACCATCGGCATCTTGATCTACAACCACCGATAGTAGTCCTTTGCGCATTATCTGTGCATGTTCCAGACTGGCCTCGTGCCCGATCCAGACCGGGCGAAGATCATACTGAAGCAGCGCTTGATAAATGCCAGTGGATCCACCGCCGGTGTTGTAGATGGCCGCGATTTTCTTTCCGCTCGCCAGGACTTCTTTCACTGCAAGCGCAGCTCGATCATTGTCGTCGAAACATTGGAAAGGGTCGCTGACCACCATCTCTGGTGCAGTGTCTCGTAAGACTTCAAGAAACCCATTAACGCGTTCTTGATGCGCATGGAAGAGCAGCGAGTTCGTCAAAAGAAGAACCTGCCCGGTGGGGTGTCCGGCCCAACGGCTCAGCAATCTACCCGCGCAACGGCCCGCGACACGGTTATTGATACCCACATATGTAGCTCCCTCCAATCCTGACAAGCTGCTAGTCAAAAGCACTATCGCTACACCCTTATCTATTTCAGCCTGAAGCGCAGATCGGATGAGCGGGGTGTCATGAGCCACGACGATGAGTCCCTGCCGTGGCGTTTTAGGGTTTGCGATGAAGTCGAGTAACTGATCGGGCTTGTTCTCACACCAGGTCAGTCGCTGAATCACCAGCCGAGACCGGTGTATCTGCGCTTGGCGAGAGAAAGCATTGGACAGTTTCTGGAAATGGTCTGTATGACTGTCAACAATAAGTAGATCGAAGCGAAGCAAGCCGTGCAAGGGTGAAGGGAGGAGCCTTTTCAGCCCTAGGGTTCTGGCAGCCTCTAACACCTTTCGTCGTTTGGAATCTGAAACCGATCCGCGCTCATTGATTACTCGTCCCACTGTACTCAAGCTCACACAGGCTAATTCAGCGACGGCGGCCATTCCAGGGTTTCGATTGTGATCTTTCAATGCATGAATTCCATGTTGACCTTGCTTAATTTGGCTGACTCGATTTTTCGCATGCTGGAACACTTGATGGTAGGCGAAATCAATTGAGTACCCCTGCGCACTTAGCTAAATGTAATGATATGGAATCAGCGATAAGCTAGTTAGGCTGCGGTTTCATTTGGCTCAAATGAGAGCTAATCAACGGTCTCGGTGGTGCAAAATTACCCGCAGAAATCCCACAATCCGCACCGGAGCATGAAAGAAGCTCTATGGTATCGAAGCCTCTTATACATCAGCTTAGATCACCATCATGTGGAATCTTCGGTCTGCAGAATACCTAACTGCGATTTACTTCGATGAAGTAAGTCTGTGCCTTTGCCGGAAAGCCCACACTCCTAGCGCTATTTAAAAAATAGCGATTTTTAAAAGTTCGCTGATCATGAAAAAGAACACGATTTATCATACAGCTTTCGTCAGATAGTTTAAGCCCTATGCAGTTTTTATCGATGCAAGCAAGTCGCACTTAGTGCACCTTTCATCAATGCCTGCTGCTGAGAATAGAAATCCGCAGTGTAAAGACCAGTGATAGTAACAATGCACATCCTGCTGCAATTAGTGAGGACGCGAAATTTCCGCTGTTCGAATAGAGATAGCTGGCCAGTAGGGGGCCTAAAATTTGACCGATGCCATAGGCCGCCGTCATGATTGCAATCAAATTGAATTTGATTGTATGTGATACCAGCTTGGCTGCAGGCATCGCAATCGTGACTGTACCCATAAATGTTCCACCAACAATGAGAGCGCTAGCAATATATCCGAGAGCATTCGGGAGCAGCACTGGCAATATCACTCCAAGAGCTTGTATCAACAAATTGGCACGTAGCGCGGCATGCGTACCATAGCGGATATTAAGCCTATGCCAGAAATAACAGGACGGTGCCGCGCCGAGGCCAAATACGGCCCACACGTGAATAGGATTAATAGAACCTAGGCTGTTTTTCACAAGTAGAGGAAGATAAGTCGCGGTGATTATGTATCCGAAGCCTGCCAGTCCGTAGGCAATAATAAGGGGCCACGCTCCGAGTGGAAGTCTTTTATTATCCGAATCTGTAGGCTCATGATTAGGTAGTTGCCCTGGTGTCCGATCTAGCTTGAAAAGTGCAATGAGGCCCAATAGCGCGCTGCTTAACCCGAGCACCCACCAGAGACCGGCGCTATTCACACCCAACCATTCAGCTATTGCCAAAATTTCAGCCGATAGAAAGATGCCGACTCCAACTCCAGCAAATAAGATTGGCGCACCTTTGTGGTGGCCTTTGTGCTGGAGAAGCCACAATGAAGCACAGATCATCGAGAGAGCGCTAAATAACCCAGCGACTCCACGGATTGCGATGATTAACCAAGGAGTTGAAGTGAGCGCTAATGCAATCAGACAAATCACACTCGCGATGACGGACGCTAACACCCACGAAAAGGATTGGTGACTGCCCAAACGTGCAGCCAGAAGAGCCCCTACAAGATACCCAGCGTAATTGGCAGATGCCGCTAGAGTGCCGTCATGCACTGTCAGCAAACCTTCATGCACCATGACGGGATAAACGCCAGTAAAGGCAAACCGTCCAAATCCCATCCCAATTGCCATGACGACTGCGGCCGCTGCCGCAGACCAAAGCAAGGCTCGCTTGCGTCTTATTTGCTGCTCATCGGCGCTAATCAGCATTTTATCTCCTCCGAATAGCTGTCCTGAAGAATGCCCTTAAATGCCCTAAAAGCAGCTGTTGAGTATCCGGCGCGCCAGACAAGCCATGTTGTGGTCTGAATAGATGAGCAGACCTGAACGCTACCCAGATCTGAACACAAATCCAACACGCTCTGCGGGACAATGCTGAAACTTTGTCCTGCGGCTACGCATGCCATCATGACATGGTAGGAACCTACCTCATTGACAGTTAGTGAACTGGCAGCGCCTTGATGAGATGCGAACCACTCGCTACCGATAAAACGATAACTGCATCCCTTCTGGAACGCCGCTAATGGGAGCGGTGGGACTCGAGAAACCAAGTCTTCCTCGGTATAACCCTTAGGCATTACGATTCGCAGTGTTTCTTCATAGGCCGCTTCACCCTCGAAACCAAGTGTGTCTAAGAACTCTGTTTGTACACAGTCTACTTCGCCAGGAGGAGCCAAAAGGGCGCAATCAATCTCGCCCCGCTCCAATAGCTCAACCAGCTTTTGTGTAGCGCCGGTGGTGACATGCATGTTTACAAGCGGAAATGCTTGGTGAAACTTACACAAAGGAGAAGGCAAGTGGCTGGCTGCGGTGCTCTCCATAGAACCAACACGCAACATGCCTTGCGGTGACTGAGGGTGCATCGCCTGGCGTGCCTCATTCGCAAGGGCAAGCATCCGATTTGTGTACTGGAGAAACACTATGCCTTGTTCGGTAAGCCTTAGTTTTTTTTCTTCCCGGTTGAATAGATCAACTTCCAATTCTAACTCTAAATTCTGAATTCGGGTGGTAACGTTGGATTGTACTCGTTTTAATAGGACTGCAGCTCGGGTGATACTTAGTTCTGTGGCAACTGTTTTGAATATCTCAAGGGTAACTGTGTCCATGTGTGGCCTCAGCTTACTATTTGCATCCGTTCTCATCTCATTCGTAGATGGATTCGAAAGGAATTCAGGTGCCGTTGCACTCCATATATAAATAGTCGACGGCTTGGAGACTGCTGCACGAGGGCGGTAGTCTTACATTCACGGTCACTACTTATTAAAGATAGCGACCGTAGACGTTGATACAACTAAATCATAGCGGTCTTAATCTCGTCGAGTGAAACCTCGATACGCATTTTTAGAGTGGAGGGTTCTAATTCTTTCTCAGACAAACAATTGAGCCACGCTTTTTTTGGTGTGGCGCGGTAGAATCTTTTAATACCGTTTTTCAGGAAGTTTTCGAGATTAACTTCTTCGTCTGGATATAGAAGGCGGAAAGCTTTGGCAGCCTCAACGGGATCTTCTACCTCAATTGCGTCACACTGCAAGTAGAGGCACATCATGTTATTCGTACCTCTCAACCTAGTTGAATCGTAAAAGGTCAAAAAGGCTGCGCCGTTCTCAATCAAATTTTTCGAATGCACAGCTTCCACCCAAGATGACCAATAGAAATTTAGGTCAGAGTCGGGAATGGCTGTGGCCGGGGTATTCCAAGGTTCGTCCCCTGCGGCTGTAGCAATATTTGCGTACAGGCACTTCTTTAGAATCTCAGCAGAGCGTGCTCCAAGATTAACGTCATTCATAGCTTCACCATTTATCTCTGTTTGGGAATGATTTTTTGGCTACGTTCTTCGTTGGAGATTATCATTGTGGGCTCAAAATGCAAGCTTGCCCGATCGATAAATGGATGGCGCAAGCAAACGACTGCAGGTGCTCGCGGAGCAAGACTGCCCGGTATGCAGTGACGGTTTTTTTGAGCGGGTGTTACTGAGGTAGGCGACCTATGGACTGAATCGACCCGGGCAGATGAATCTCCGGATATTCGTCTGAGACCCACGCTGTCCGAGGCAGCGGCCGGGCGAAGCTGAGAGATGACTCTGGCAGCTTAATCGGTGTGCACGATATCGCGGTGCGCAACAATCCGGACGTGCAATACATCCACCACCTGTATCGCCTTTTTTGCCGTATTCGGCGGTGTGTGTCCGGTTTCAGATCCTAGCTCACCCTCCATTTCGTACAAGGCCTGGATGTAACGCAGGCCCAACTCAGCCAGAGTGCTTTGTGGGTGGCATGCAATTCAAAAAACTTGCGTCGGGCATGAGCCATGCAGCGGATTTCAGTCTCGCTCAGTTCAAGGCAGGCCTTGCCACCACCAAAATCACTGAGCGCCTTAGAGTTCATCGCTACTCATTGGTCTGGGGCGATTGCTCAGCTAGGGCCATTAGGTTTCCATTCCCAACTTATTCCCCCAAGTTTTCACCGCATTCAAGCTGCGACGCCTTGCGTCCCGGCGCGCTTGGTCACAGGCGTGACGGTGCAGTAGGCACCGGCTGGGTAACTGGATTATGGCGTCGTGCGCAAAAAATCTTGAAGGCATTGCGTATGCGATATCGGAAGGGAAGATGGCGTTGGTGGCTATGACGGGCCCTGAGTTGACCTGACTTGTAGTCCTTTTGTCGCAGCCGCTACAAGCTTATGGCAATGAATTAATCAAGGTGCTGTAGCTGAGTGCCTCTAGAACGCCACACACAGAACATTTCACGAAAAAAGATGACTCACATCATTATGAATCATTTTACATGATTTTAGGCTGAGTTTAGGGTTTCCTTGTGAAGCATGAAAGCACAGCCAGTGGCAGATAAGCTTTCGCACCTGAAGCTGTGGAACAAAAATAAAATTACCACTGCTACACGGAGTCAACGTGAATCATGTCCTTGAGTCGCTCGATGAACCTCGTCCGTCCGCTTATCAAGAGCTTGTCGCCAAGCAGCAGCGACTGGTGGGTATCCTAACCGCAGCCGTTCTTGTTCCCTACTCCGCATTCGTGGTTGTAGCGGCATTTTACCCACACTTACTTGCTATCAAGATCTCAAGCGATAGCGTGATAAATGTGGCATGGCCTTTGGGTGTAGTTTTTGTTGTGGGTTCTTGGGTGTTGACTGGGATCTACATTGTCTACGCCAATTCCGAGCTTGATAGGCTCGCCGAAAAAGTCCGTGACGAGGCGAAGCCATGAAGAAGGCAAGCATTAAATCCATTGTTTCAATTCTTATGGCTGTAGCTGCAAGTCGCGCACTTGGTGCTGATGTCATTCAGAACGTTGAACGTCAACCACTGAATGTAACCGCGATCATCATGTTCTTGATTTTCGTCATGGCGACGTTGCTCATTACTTACTGGGCCGCACGTAAAACCCAATCAATGGATGATTTCTATAATGCTGGCGGTGGCATTACGGGGTTTCAGAATGGACTTGCACTAGCAGGTGATTACATGTCAGCCGCCGCACTGCTGGGTGTAACAAGTATGATCTACTTCAACGGTTTTGATGGGGTTTTGTACTCAGTTAGCTTCTTTGTGGCATGGCCACTCTTACTTTTCCTTTTCGCAGAGCGCATACGCAACCTAGGAAGGACGACGATATCAGATATTGCCTCTTTCCGTTTGGATCAGCAGCGCATAAGAACCTTAACTGCGTTTGGCTCACTAACAGTCGTTTGCTTCTATTTGGTCGTGCAAATGGTAGGGGCGGGGCAGCTCATACAGCTGCTCTTCGGGCTGCCTTACAACTATGCGGTCATTGCTGTAGGTCTACTCATGGCCATCTATGTGACATTTGGGGGAATGGTTGCAACCACCTGGGTGCAAATTATTAAGGCTGGATTGCTGTTATTGGGTGGTACGCTATTAGCATTTCTAGCTCTCAAGGAATTTGGCTTCTCGCTTGAAAATTTATTCAAGCAGGCCTTAGAAGCTCACCCTCAGGGGGAAGCTATGTTGATGCCCAGTAAGCTTGTGGCTGATCCTTTATCCATGCTTTCACTCGCTCTCGGCTTGGTATTCGGTACGGCAGGTCTTCCACATATCTTGATGCGCTTCTTTACGGTTCCGGATGCAAAACAAGCTCGCAAGTCCGTATTTGTAGCGACGGGCTTCATCGGGTTTTTCTACATCATCGTAGCCATATTGGGTTTAGCTGCGATTGTTATCGTAGGGAAAAATCCAGTGTTCTATGAGTCAGGCATCGTAGGTGGAAAGCTTATTGGTGGGAGCAATATGCCTGTCATGCATCTGGCCAAAGCGATTGGAGGCAACTTGCTGCTTGGTTTCATATCTGCAGTGGCCTTTGCAACGATTCTGGCTGTGGTTGCTGGTCTGACTATGGCGGGAACCTCTGCCATTGCTCATGACCTGTACGTGAAAGTCCTGAAGAAGGGGAAAGTCAGCTCACAGTCTGAGCGGAAAGTATCCCGGCTCGCCTCCATCGGCATCGGGGTGGTAGCTGTAGTGCTTGGTATCTTGTTCAAAGATCAGAACATTGCGTTCCTAGTAGCGTTGACTTTCGGCGTTGCGGCTTCTGTAAACTTCCCGATTTTAGCCCTTTCGCTTTATTGGAAAGGCCTCACGACTCGTGGCGCGCTGATTGGTGGCGTCGCCGGTCTGATTTCATCTGTGACACTGGTGATTTTATCTCCAGCCGTTTGGGTGAAAGTGCTTGGTAACCCGGAGGCAATTTTCCCATACGATTACCCTGCAATTATTTCGATGAACGTTGCTTTCTTATTTACATGGCTAGGCTCCGTCACCGACCGCTCGGCTGCGGCGGTGCTCGAAAAACAGGGGTTTGCAGACCAAGTATTCCGGGCTAGGACTGGAATTGGAGCGGATAAAGCTTCAGCGCATTGACGCACTCTGATCATTGCCTAACATGACCCCGGCCTGCCGAAAATATAGGAGAAAGGTATGCAAATTCGAGATACTGGACTTGGTTTTTCGCCCATCACCATTATATTGCACTGGCTTACGCTGATAGGTTTGGTGGCCCTATTGGTGATGGAAGTGGAGATCAATGATGTTCGAGCGCCTTCAATGAGGTTTGTTGAACTTCAGAACCTTATCGGATTGTTGATCTTTCTAATGGCGATATATCGACTCCGCGCGCGAATGCAGAGCTACCATCCCTTACCCGTGGGTACACCAAATCCGATTGAAGTTATTATTAGTAGATCGGTTGCATTTGCTTTGGTGTTAGCTACGGTATTACTGCCTATCGCAATTTGGGGGGGGCGCGCTGCCGATGGCGTTCCTGTTTATTTGCCAGGCGGTTTAACGCTCCCGATGGTATTTTCACCAAATCCTACACTGAAGCAAGTAGTGGATATACTCTTCAATATAGGATCAGGTGCTTTCCTGTTTGGCTTGGCGTTGCATATGTTTGGTGCGTGCAAGAATCACTTCGTCCTAAAAAATGACACGCTCAAGCGCATGCTGGGCAAGCAAGTGGAGTTGTGAACATGGATATTTCAGAATCTTCAGTGAACTCTATCGAGCAAATGTGCGGCGTGGACTATCCCGTTTTTTTAGCGGGAATGGCAGCGATATCAGGCCCTCAACTGGTGGCGGCTGTTGCTAACGCTGGCGGTATGGGTGTGATGGGCGGGTTACGACTTGCACCCAAAACGTTGCGACGCTGGATTCATGAGGTTCGTTCTCTGACGGATAAGCCCTTTGGAGTCAACCTAGTACCTCAGTTTGGCGGGCCTGATGTGTTCGAAGCGCAATTCCAAGTGATCCTGGAGGAGAGACCACGTCTACTGTCCCTGTTTTACGCAGAAGACTACTGTGAAGATATGATTCCTCGTGCCAAAGCAGCAGGAATGCTGGTGATGGTGCAGGTTGGCACCATAGCGCTGGCACGTACAGCGTTGTCTGCGGGGGCGGACATCATCGTTGCCCAGGGTAGCGAGAGTGGTGGGCACTTGAACCGTGGGACGATCAGTCTACTGAGTCTTTTGCCAGCGTTACTGAAGGAAGCCGCTGGCAAGCCTGTGCTGGCCGCAGGTGGCATCACTAACAGGCATGACGTAAGGACGCTGATGTCGATGGGCGCATCGGGTGTCCTGGTGGGTACCGCTTTCGTTGCCACTGAGGAGTCAAACGCGCACCCGCTCTACAAGCAGAAGATTGTAGATGCGACTGTTGAGGATACTGAGTATCGCACGGGTTATTCGTTTGGCTGGACTTACGGAACGCCTCATCGAGTGATTCCGAATCGCGATCCTTGGAACCTGCTTCGTCTGATGGGGGGGGGAGCACGTTCCATTGACAAGCCCCGATTGGCAAAAAAACTGTCGCTGTACGCCGGCCAAGGGGTAGGTAAGATCGATAGTGTGGTTCCTGCAGCCCAACGTATGGCCGAGCTGATTCAGGGGCTGCCTGAAAAAAACGCAAGACTACCGGACGGTCTCTCGAGAATTGAGACAGCGGCCTAGTTTCAGAGCTCAGAGGCTTAAGGGTGTTCAGCGCTGAACGCCCGAGAGCCGAGCTCTAGTGCAATATCTAGGAACGCCTTTATGGCTGAGGATTGAGTACTTTCGGAAAGCCTAATAAATACGGTGGACACGTTGGCAAATTCAGGCGGCAGGGTATGGCAGCGGATTGTATGACGCACGCTGCAGTTTTGAGCTACCGACTTTGGAAGTAGGGTCACACCTAAGCCTGCTGATACACACGTCAGAATACCGTCAAGGGTGCCCAATTCCATGATTTGGTTTGGAATCAAACCCGCTTTATAAAACCAATTCTCCAGAGTTGATCGATAAAAACATCCGGTTCGGAATACTAGAACCGTCTGTGAAGGAACCTCGGCCAGCAGTTCCTCAAGATTTTCGAACTGAGCACTGCTGACCAACACGAGTTCTTCACTGAAGACTTCTTCTTGAATTAATTTCGTGTTCTGATGAAAACCACCGACAAAGGCACCATCGATTTTATGCGCCTCAATAGCCTTGATCAATTCGGTCGTGGTACCCGTCATGAGCGATAACTTGACGGTTGGATGTAGCTCGCGATATCGCGTCAGCACCTGAGGGAGGCGGATAGCGGCTGTCGTCTCCATTGACCCTAAGCGCAACGGGCCGGCAGGTGTACCGCAATCTAAAAGAGCGCTTCGACTCTCATCCGTCAACCGCAAAATACGTTGAGCGTAGCTAAGGAATGTCTGGCCAGCAGGAGTCAATGTGACCCCAGTTTTTTTTCTGATAAACAGCTCATGGCCTAGTTCAGTTTCGAGCTCTTTAATTCGCATGGTGACGTTGGATTGGACAGTATTTACCTGTTCCGCAGCGGCTGTGAAGCTGCCCAGGTCGGATATCGCACAGAAAATCTTAAGCTGACGCATTTCCATGCCGGATACCTATCTCTAATTATGATTGATGGTAACTTCTGAAATCATTTTACGTTATTCTTTCTATTTACGTAAAGTAGACATGTTTAAATAAGTTGGAGCGATACTGATGGGCGATGTCATAATCGATCACATATTTGCGGGCGGTATCACAGTGCTGAAGCCTGAAGGGCAGAGCACTGGTATTTATAAGAAAAAGCTATCTTCTGGAGCTTTTGTTAACTTAAATGGAGTCGTCGGAGACCAGCAAGCGGATAGACGAGTACATGGTGGCCCAGAAAAAGCGATACATCATTATGCTGCTGAAAACTACAGTCTGCTTGCCGCTGAGTTTCCCAGCAGTGTTGAGAGTCTCGTAGCGGGTAGCTTAGGTGAAAATATTTCTACCCGGGGCATGAATGAGAAAAATGTATTCATTGGCGATACCTATCAGGTGGGAAGCTGTCTTATACAAGTCTCTCAACCCAGGAGCCCTTGCTGGAAAATTAATCACCGGTTTGGGGAGGAAAAAATGTCTATGTTCGTGGTGCAGGGACATTTGACAGGTTGGTATTACCGCGTCCTGCGTGAAGGTTCGTTTGATGTCGGAGATACGATGCGGTTATTGAATCGAGAGACCGAGGAGTACTCAATTGACCGTTTTTGGCAAATCCAGTTGTCGCACCGTCCTGAACTGGATGATCTGATAAGGTTAAGCATGACAACCGGCCTTGCACAAGATTGGTGTCAGCGTTTGTCTGGAAGAGCTGAGTGGTTAAGAAAAAAGTATGCGCCATGACCTGCAATAGATGCGCGGCCAGAGTCGAGCGCCCATATGCGGAATTAGGCAATCCTCGTCTTTGAAAATAGAGCTTTAAAGGTGCAGGCGTCGCAAGCACGAGCCCAACTCTCGGAGATGTCAAAGAGTACGAAAACGATTGATGCTGAGTATGAATGTAGCCGGTCAATAACGAGCTGATTATCTCATCAATACCGTAGGCTATCGTTAAATGGCACTAATGTTTAACTTAATTGAGTGGGTAAGTGATGGGTTGCCATTAAAAAATATTCGATGTCATCTCAAGATGGGGGGTTCAATCAATCTTCAAAAGTACACTCCGTCTCGAGCTTGTGTTATTAGAAGTGTTGCTCTGGGGTTAAGTAAATGTGAGAGAGTGATATTGGCGCACAATTGATCAAGGCTTCGGATGGCAGGGGCCAATTTTTTGCCATGGCTCATTGGTGACCAATATGCACAGATCGGGATGCGGTTTATGAAAATTCGCGAGGGGTTTAGTCAACGGCCGGCTGCTGTGCTCTCAATGGCGCCGACGGTTAAAGAACTTTATTGATGACATGGGGGGTAATGCCAAGATACTTGTTTGCTGCCGAGCCGTTATTAGGTGTTTGGTAGAAAATGGAGGGTACGCAAAAGTGTGGACGGACACATTTTTTGATATGTGCTTGCATCGTCAGCGATCATTACTGGCGCGCAAGCACTTAGGTCGCTGAACCACTACTGAGTAATCAGCTGGCTAGCAGATGAGGGTATCTCTGAGCCAGAGTCTTATAGCTCCCCAGTAATGAACTGGGCGCGTCCAAAGCCGAAGCTCCAGTCTTCATCGTCGTTGATGACGATCGAGACCATCAGGTCGTTTGGTTCGATACCACAATTGTCTTTCAACCGTTCTGCCAGCAAAGCATAGAAGCGAGTCTTCATCTCTTGGGATCGAGGGCGACTCACCGCAGTGATAACTACGACGTCTGCGCTTCGTTCAAAGCCCAATCCGGTGTCCTGGATGATCATGTGCGACGGCTCATGCTCATTCAGGATCTGATAACGATCACGATCCGGAACCTGGAAGGCCTCCACCATCGCGCCATGTATCGTATCGAGTAGTAGATGAACTTCCTCGTTGGATCTTCCTTTGATGATGTCTACTTTTAACATTGGCATGGTTTAATCTCGATGGGGAACTTAAAAGTTATTCAGCTCACTGACCAGTGTTTCGATCAGCTTGGAGGCAGGCAGCTCACGTATCAGAGGAGCGCCTTGACCTGCCCATTGCGCTACGAAATCCGTAGAGCCTGATTTTGCAGCGAGTACGTTCAGTTGTTTGGATAGATCGTAAGCCAATGGGAACTCAGCAGCGACCGCCCATTTTTCTGCCAAAGACTCATAGAAAAGCTTGTTTGGTAGGCCACGAGCGGGCCGGCCTGAGATACCGCGAGTCATTCGCGTACCATAAGCTCGTTTAGTCTGCAGCGCATCTCTGTGAGCGGAGCTGGTGGAGGATTCTGGGCAGCCGAGGAAAGCTGTACCCATTTGTACCCCGGAAGCACCGAGATCCATTGCGGCTCGAATACCAGCACCATCCATGATGCCGCCCGCTGCGATGAGGGGTAACTTAACCTCGCTCGCGACTAGGCGAAGGAGGGTAAATAGGCCAAGCTCTGTATCGCCACCGCTCTCATGGTCGAATACTCCACGATGGCCTCCGGCTTCGATTCCTTGCAAAATGATTGCGTCGATGCCGGCAGCTTCCACGAGATGCGCTTCTTCTACACTGGTTGCGCATGCCAATGTGGCAATCCCACGTTGTTTCAAGGCTTGTAACCATTCTGCGGGAGGAAGCCCGAAGTGGAAACTGACGACTTCTGGCCTTTCGCGCAAGATCGTTATTAGCATCTCTTCGTTGGTCAGGAAGCTTCGATACACTTCTTTGAGATCAGTCGGCGCTTGGCCTCCATAAGCCTCAAAAAAGGGGCTCAGCTGTTTTATCCATACATCGTTACGCGCCCTATCAAATTTTGCCGACTGATGACAGAAGAGGTTTGTATTAAGGGGGCCGCCCGTCAATGCTCTGGTTTGATCAATGAGCTCTTTAGCTTGCTCTGGGGTGCTAGCTCCCAATCCTAGTGAGCCCAAGCCACCTGCATTGGTCACTGCTGCTGCGAGATTGGGGGTGGCGACTCCTATCATGGGCGCTTGGACGATGGGGTGGCGCACGCCGAGGAGATGAAGCAGCGGCTTCTGTTTCATAAGCGTTCTCATGCAAGGACTTGAATACGACGGCCAAGGGCTCAAGACGGCAGGCGGGGAGGCTCATTTCGATAAGCTCTGCTCCAGTCAGTCCTTAAGTAAAGACCCATGGCGTTTTAGGAATAGCAAATGGTATGCCAAGCTCTAAATTGGCGCATTTAGAGGGGTAAGTATTCGATGGTGTCATTATGACATGGTCAAAATGACTCTATTTAGAGTCATTTTGACCATTTTTGGTCTAGCGTTCCACTCGAATGTTAAAGGTCTGAAACACTTCGATGGACATTGGATGGATTGTGACTTTGCCGGCAATTATCCACTTGCGAAAACTAGCTGAACCCACCCGAGAACGCGTTTCTTAGATGCTTCACGAGCGCCGTTATTGAGCGTGGTACAAAAGGGGAATAGGGCCGGATTAGATGGATCTCATTAGCAAACACCCCTTTAAGTGCCCAGTCCGACAGGAGCGGGACGAGGTCGCCTCGTTTGATAGCGGATGTAGCACTGAAGTCTGGCAATAGCGCGATTCCCAGATTGTTCAGCGCCGCATCCCTTAATGATTCGCTGTTATTGGTCGCAAAATTCCCGAATATCGGCACCGTCAAACGCTCTATTTCCGAGCTGCTTTTTGTTTTGCGCTCAAATGTCCAAGCAGGATGATCCGAACGGGGATAGTACAGACAGTTGTGTTTCGATAATTCACTAGGGTGGCTAGGCTGTCCGTGGCGGGCCAGGTATCTCTCGGATGCAACCAGAACTGAAAATGTATCGCAGAGCTTCCAGGCAACATGTGTTTCGGGAACCTGGAAGCTATGCCTCACAGCCAGATCGTAGCCTTCTGAGGCAATGGAGCTTATTGCATCACTCACGTCTAACTGGATGCGGACGTCGGGATAGCGCTCCACGAACGTGGACAGATTAGGAACCAGTTGTTGACGTGCAAATGCGACTGGAGCCGTGATGCGAATCAACCCTCTGATAGATCCGACCGATTCCTTCATGGAGGCGAAACTGTTTGCGATCTGACTGTAAGCGCTCCTTACATCCCGCGTCAGAGCTGTACCGGCCTCAGTGAGTCTGACGCTCCTGGTCGTCCTAGTAACTAGCTGTGTTCCTGCGGCTTTTTCAAGATCAGCAATACGCTGACTTACAGCTGATTTGCTGACACCTAAGCGCGCTGCAGCAGCGGTATATGTGCCTTGTTCTTCGAGCACTGATAGCAAGTGAATATGCGACCAGAGAGCTTCGATCTCAAATTTATCCATTCCTATTGTTCGCCATAGAGGACAATGAATTCTAAATTCTGCTCTCGTTTTGAACAAAATCAACCGTTATCGTGGCTTCATTGCTGGCCGCTTGATCCCTGGTGGCAGTAGAAGAGCTTTCTAGCGGAGGGTTAGGCGATGCAAAACATCATTCAGCATTACATCAACGATGAGCGGGTGTCTCGAAATGACCGCTACCAGGATGTGTACAACCCGGCGACCGGCATATTGACAGGCAAGGTTGCTCTGGCAAGTGCTGCTACAGTGAACGAAGCGGTCGCTGCGGCTCAAGCAGCGTTCGCCGGGTGGAGCGACACTCCTCCTATTCGCCGAGCGCGCGTACTGTTTCGCTACCTGCAACTGTTGCAGGAGCGAAAGGATGAGTTGGCGCACATCATTACTGCCGAGCATGGCAAGGTGTTTACCGATGCTCAGGGAGAGATTGATCGTGGTATCGATATCCTGGAATTCGCATGTGGGATCCCGAATCTGCTGAAAGGTGATCACACGGATCAAGTATCCCGTGGTATGGATAACTGGACGTTGCGTCAACCACTCGGGGTAGTCGCCGGAGTGACGCCATTCAACTTTCCTGTGATGGTTCCGATGTGGATGTATCCGATTGCCATCGCTGCAGGTAACACCTTCATCCTGAAACCTAGTCCTACCGATCCAAGCGCTTCTCTTTTTATGGCCGATCTGCTTCGTGAAGCAGGTTTGCCCAAAGGGGTATTTAACGTGGTTCAGGGGGACAAGGAGTCCGTTGATGCGCTCATTGAGCATCCAGATGTCAAGGCTTTAAGCTTCGTCGGCTCGACGCCAATTGCTCAGTACATCTACGAAGCCGGTGCCCGTAACGGCAAGCGTGTACAGGGTCTAGGCGGCGCCAAGAACCATATGGTCGTGATGCCTGATGCGGATATCGACCGAACGGTAGACGCGTTGATTGGAGCTGCTTACGGAAGCGCAGGGGAGCGCTGTATGGCGATCTCCGTGGCGATTTTGGTCGGTGATGTCGCGGACAAAATTGTTCCAGCATTGGTGGAGCGTGCTCGTGAACTGCGGATCACCGATGGCCGTGATTTGAAGGCAGAAATGGGCCCGATCGTAAGCCAAGCTGCTCTGCAACGTATCACTGGGTACATCGAACAAGGTGTCCAGGCCGGTGCCGAACTACTCCTTGATGGGCGCGAGTTTACGCCGCGTGAAGCGGAATTGCGTGATGGTTTCTGGATGGGCGCGACGGTGTTCGACCATGTCTCTCCAGAAATGAGCATCTACCGGGAAGAGATCTTTGGGCCGGTGCTGGCCTGTGTACGTGTTCCAGATTTAGCCACGGCCCTAAAGCTGATCAACGATCATGAGTTCGGCAATGGCGTAAGTTGCTTCACACGTGACGGCAACGTTGCACGGGAATTTGGGCGCAGGGTACAGGTAGGGATGGTAGGTATCAACGTACCTATCCCAGTTCCGATGGCCTGGCACGGGTTTGGCGGCTGGAAGAAGAGCCTCTTCGGTGATACCCATGCCTACGGGACTGAAGGCGTTCGCTTCTACACCAAGCAAAAATCCATTATGCAACGTTGGCCAGAAAGCATTGAGAAGGGAGCCGAGTTCACGATGCCGGTCTCGAAGTGAGTTTTTGAGGAGTAAAGTCTGATCTGTGCGCTGTTGTATGGCGTTTTTAAGGGGCGCCGTGTGGATGACGGTCGCCTCTCTTTTTATTGCTTCTTTGGCGGAAGTGTCCCGCGCTGTCGCGTACCTTGATCTGAAAGCCTTGATAATTGACGCTGACCGCCATGATGCTTGTACCTATTGAGCCTATCGATCAACTTCACATTGATGAACTCAGATATCGGTGTCTATTAGGTTTGGATCGGAAGAGATGGCTTTGACAGCTTCAGGGAAGGCTGTCATACGGAACACTAATGTGGCCGATATCGATGGCAGGAAGAGCATGTGGCAGTTTGATGCAGTTTCATTGAGGCTCTTCATTGCAGCTTGCGAGGAAGGCAGCATAGCAGCGGCAGCAGCGCGGGAATTTATAGCGCCCTCTGCCGTCAGCAAACGAATCTCGGGAATTGAGGCAGCATTTGGTACTGCGCTATTGAAGCGAAGTAAGAAAGGCGTGAGCCCTACACCGGCGGGCCAAGCGTTGCTTCGCCATGCACGGGAGTTCATGCATGGAATCAATCGTCTGCAAGGCGAGCTAAGCGAATATGCTGAGGGTGCACGCGGCCATATTCGCGTTCTGGCGAACGTGTCTTCGCTGATGGAGTTTTTACCGGAAGAGCTCGCCCGCTTTCTAGCAGAAAATGAACATATCCAAGTAGATGTCGAAGAGCGGTTCAGTTCCGAGGTGGTTAGAGGCATAGAAGAAGGGCAAGCCGATATCGGGATTTGCCGAAAATCTATGGCGGAGGGTGATCTCGAATTTTACCCGTACCGCACAGATCATCTTTCGGTTGTAGTGAATCCCCGTCACCCCCTTGCCAATCGTGAATGCATCAGCTTCGTAGAGACACTCGAGTTCCATCACCTCAACATTTCCGCATTTTCCACGCTTGGTAATCAAATGCAGAGATTAGCGAAGGTTGCCGGCAAGGATTTGCAATACCGAACTTGCGTGTCCTCCTTCGATGCGGCACTTCGGCTGGTAGAAGCGGGGATGGTACTCGCCATCTTCCCTGAGGAAGCTGTGGCGCGATATGTAGAATTATTCGGGCTTCGAGTTATTTCTTTGACGGATGATTGGGCTAGGGGTGAGTTCGTGGTGTGTGTTCGCGATAGCGTAAGTCTTTCGCACCCAGCACGACGGTTGCTCAATCATCTCTTGGCAGCACCCACCAGCCAATAGAGATCCATCGCCAACGGAGATGATTAGCACCGCCAAAAACGTCTTTTCTGTCTAATCCGAGCTGCTTAGGCTGGCATCAATCCCTTAAGCCTAAGGTGCCGCATGAACAACGTTATCGTTAATGAAGTAGGCATGCGCGATGGTCTGCAGAGCATCCGCAGCATCATGCCTACATCGGCGAAACTGAAATGGATTGACTCAGCCTACGAGGCGGGTGTGCGGCACATGGAAGTCGCTTCGTTCGTTCCGCCTAAACTGCTACCTCAGATGGCCGATGCTGCTGAAGTCGTAAAGCATGCACTGACTCTTCCTGAGCTGACGGTCACTGTCCTTGCACCGAACCTACGTGGAGCCCACGATGCGCTTGCCTCAGGCGCTCATCGAATTATCGTACCCGTGTCTGTCAGTTCGGCCCACAGTCTGTCGAACGTTCGCTGTACTCCCGAGCGAATGGTTGAAGCCTTTGCAGAAATGTGTGAGTCGCGCAAACAAGCTAGCCAACCGGTGAAAATGATAGCCGGAATGTCTACCGCTTTCGGCTGCACCATCCAAGGACATGTTCCGTTAGAAGACCTGATCAGGCTGATCATTCTAGTTATCGAGGCCGGGGGCGATATCGTGTCCCTGGCAGACACGACCGGTTACGCCACTCCAAGGCAGGTCGAGCAAACCTTAACAGCGGTGCGACGTGTTGCCGGCGACAAACTGCAGTCGGTTCATTTTCATAACACTCGCGGCCTTGCCTTGGCCAACACCATAGTCGCAACGCAACACGGAATTCGCGAGCACGATGCGTCACTTGGCGGGATTGGCGGGTGCCCGTTTGCCCCTGGTGTGTCAGGTAATGCAGTTACAGAAGACTTAGTGTTCATGCTTGAGAGTATGGGCCTTCACACCGGCATAGATTTTGAGCGTTTGCTGGCATGCCGAGCAGTTGTCAAATCCGCGCTTCCCGATGAGCAGATGTATGGCCATCTCGCCATTGCCGGCCTGCCTAAACATTATCCGACCCATGCTTGATTTCAGCATTCGTGATTGTCTGTTACGGAGTAAATCCAATGTCAAAGTTACCGCTTGAAGGTGTTCGTGTCGTAGAGATGTCCCACATGGTGATGGGCCCTGCTTGCGGCATGGTGTTAGCCGACCTGGGCGCTGATGTCATCAAAGTGGAACCGTTAAAAGGGGATGGTACGCGACACCTTCCAGGTGCTGGCGCGGGTTTTTTTAGGATATTCAACCGCAATAAGAAAAGCATTGCCGTCGACATGAACAGTGCGGCTGGCCAAGAAGCAGTCTTAGCCCTTATAGATACCGCCGATGTGTTTATCGAGAATTTCCGACCCGGCCGTATGACCGAACTTGGACTTGGCTTCGACTCACTGCATACGCGCAATCCCAGACTCATATATGTATCCCACAAAGGCTTTTTGAATGGCCCATATGAAAAGCGCCTGGCGCTGGATGAGGTCGTTCAGATGATGGGCGGGCTCGCTTATATGACAGGCCCCGTAGGGCAGCCGCTACGTGCGGGAAGTTCAGTGAATGACATCATGGGCGGTATGTTTGGTGCGATTGGCGTGCTAGCCGCTCTGCTCGAACGGGATCGTACAGGCGAGGGTAAGGAAATCCACAGCGGCTTGTTCGAAAACTGCGTCCTGCTCAGTGGCCAGCATATGCAGCAGTACGCGGTCACTGGACAAGCACCTGCGCCCATGCCCAGCAGGATCAGTGCATGGTCGGTCTATGACGTTTTTAAATTTTCAGGCGGAGAGCAGATGTTCGTCGCTGCCACTGGAGATGGCCAGTGGGATGCCTTATGCAGGATATTGGGCCAAGACGCGCTTCTGAGTGACCCCAGCTTGGCGACCAATGCAATGCGAGTTGAGAATCGCCCACGATTGCTCGCTCAACTAGGTGAAATATTCGCCACGTTAGACGCGAAGACGCTAGCAGTTGAACTAGAGCTTAATGGCATTCCATTCGCTGCTATCCGCAAGCCAGAGGAGTTGTTTGATGACCCGCACCTCCAAGCTAGCGGTGGGTTGGCTTCATTGCAACTGGATGACGGTTCTCAGACGCAAGTACCACTGTTGCCTTTGAGCTACGGCGGAAAGCGACTTCAGCCACGCCAATCCCTCGCATGCGTGGGCGAACATACTTTTGAGGTTATGAAAAGCTTGGGTTATGGCGACGCTCAAATCGCTAGCCTTCAGGCAGAAGGTATTTTCAGGATGGGAAAGTAAAGAAGGGCTCTAAGAAACTAAGATGTGAATTCGTAAAGGTGATATAGGGCGATGAAGTTAGCTTTTAGAGTTTAATTGGTTCGGATAAATATCGGAAAAACCACTCATCTCCAACAAATACAATAACTGGAGAATATTACATGATCACTATTACCAATGCTTCGGCAAATCAAGTCTCGCGCGATGAACATCTAAAGGAGTTGCTGCTCTATCGAAGGGTGGCGTGGAGAATCGTTCCTCTTGCTATTATCTGTTTCCTGTTTTCCTATTTCGACAGAATCAACATCAGCTTCGCCAAAGCACAAATGCAGTCCGAATTAGGTCTGAGCGATACAGCCTATGGTTTGGCTGCAAGTATGTTTTTTGTTGGTTATGTATTATTCGAAATCCCCAGCGGCTTGGGATTGAGAAAGTACGGTGCACCGGCATGGATCTGCCGAATCATGATTTCATGGGGGTTGGCGACGGCTGCCCTAGTATTTGCTTACTCACAATACACACTATACTTTTTGCGCTTTCTGATTGGGGTTATGGAGGCGGGATTTGGCCCCGCTATTCTTTTTTACATGGCATGTTGGTTTCCTAAGAAACAACTGGCCAGTATCAATGGAATCTGGTTCCTCGCTATACCGCTTTCTGGCGCTATCGGTGCCCCACTCGCAGGGCTATTACTTGAAGGTATGGATGGTTTTCTCGGTCTCGCAGGGTGGCACTGGTTGTTCTTACTCTCTGGCTTGCCATGTTGCTTAATGGGACTCATCGTCCTCTGGAAGCTGGATAGGGACATCCAGTCTGCAAAATGGCTATCCCAAGAAGAAAAAGATTTGCTGCAGAAAAACGTTGGTGTGGGACGCGAAAACGCACCTGAAAGCCATTCATCGTTCTGGAAAGTGCTAGTGACGCGAGAGGTGGCCGTCTTCGCGTTCGTGTATTTCGGCATCAAAATGGCTAGCTACGGTCTGAATTTTTGGATGCCGCATCTAATTGCGCAGTCCGGTGTTGAGAACATTCTCCATGTGGGATTACTAACCGCTTTACCATACGCCGTGGCTTGCGTTGGCATGGTCTGGTTGACGCGGCGCTCTGACCGTACGGGAGACCGGAAATTTTATCTATTGTTATGCATGCTGGCGTCCACCATCGGTTATATCCTGGCCTGTTTGTACTCCGATAACCCAATTGTTTTAATGGCCGCTTTGATTCTCGCTACTTCAGGATCATTCATAGCTATACCGATTTTCTGGTGTTTGCCTCAATCGACTTTTTCAGGTATAGCGATTGCCAGCGCCGTTGCAGCCGTAAACTCTACCGGACAGTTGAGCGGGATGATCGCGCCGGCTATGGTAGGATTTATTAATGATTTAACAGGGCAGACCTACATGGGTATGTTAGCGATCGTTCCGGTGTTGGTTGCATGTTGCTATGTGATTTTTCGATATGTGCGTAACCCTAGTACTTAATTTATGATGGTGTTTTTTTACTCAGCTATATGTGTCGGTTTGTCAGGATGCGTTGCTGAGTTTGATATTCGTAATGTTTTTATTGCTGGTGTAGATAGAGAAAGAGCAGGGATTTTTCGCAGGTGTCCCTCTCTGATCATATGGGTAGCGGTATGTTGTGAGAAGATTTTGGAAGACTTGAATGTGATTAAGTTTTGCTTGAATGCTCATAGCATGAATAGCCTGGTGTCGATCTGTCCAAGGAACATTGAAGCGGTTCTACGTCTACGCCCTAACAGCGTGCCTAATTTTTAAAGAAAGGTACCCATGCTAAAAAACAGGCTTTAAATATTCATATCACAACTTTATTGTGAATGAGCTCCAGTCGTGGCTTGCACCAAAGGTTGTTATCGGTTGATTCTGATGCGAAAGTCGGCGCGCCGACTATGCACTGCTTGCATGACTACGCTCATTAAGTATCAACAAATGCGCTCTGATGATTCTATTGAGGATCTGCCGCGAGCTCATAAGGAAGAGGCATACGAGGCGAGTAATTTTCGCGGCTTTTGGCAATTTTTGAAGAGTCATGGCGGTGGCCATAATAGAATCCGCGCATCATTCTCAAAATTCCCACTATATGGGAGCAGTATAGATAGGAACGTTTCTTGGAGAGGTCTAATATCCCGCGATGTGATATTCCTCCTAAAAAACAGCTTGGAGTTTTCGATGGATGCAGGCAAAGGTACCGCATCGCTAGAAAAAGCCTTTGATCTACTTGAAGCGATCGGGTTAGCCCCTGAGGGAATCGACACCCAGATGCTTGCCGCTCAGGTAAGTCTTCCGCGCTCGACGCTGTACCGACTTCTAGGACTTCTGGTAGATCGCGGAATGGTTCGGCGTGATCCAATAAGCAAACGGTACCGTCTGGGTTTCCGTTACTTGGAGATGGTTAGGGGCGCTTGGTTGGAGCCAGATTTGATAGCTGCTGCTAGCTTCGAACTGAGGTCGCTGCGAGACCTTACTGGCGAGACTGCATATCTTGCTATCAGAGAGGGAGATCAAGTTCTCTCTCTTGAGCGTTGTGATGGGGCTCATACGCACCGCTCCGCCGCAGCCATGGGACAGAGCAAGCCGATGTATTGCACGGGCCAGGGCAAGGCCATCCTCAGTGCTATGCGTGAAGGCGAACGCCGTGACCTAATCAAACGTATGCAGTTGATACCCCTGACTCCCCTGACTATCACTGACAAACATCGACTCGTTATCGAAGTTGAGGTCACGCGCGCGCGTGGATATGCCATCGACGATGAAGAGATCGCAATGGGCATTCGGTGTGTAGCTGCCCCTGTAGTGGACGCTTCGGGTCAGGTACGTGGCGCCTTGAGCATCGCAGGCCCGGCCTATCGTCTGGATCGTGATCGACTTGAGTTGATCGGCCCAGAGGTTGTTGCTTCGGCTCAGAGGGTAGGAAGCCAGTTGGCAGTGCGGCATAACCCCTCGAATCCGGATGTCTTGCGACCACTAAGTGACCGGTGGGCCTTCTTGGGAGGGCTGCCGAGGTGGAGCGCGCGGGAGTCGTGTCTCTATTGGGCAGATATGTTAGGGCCCGCGATTTATCGACATGACGATAAAGGCACCGAGAAGATCTTTCAGTCCGAGCGGCCAATTAGTGGCATGGAGCTGACGTCCAACGGTCTATTCGTGGCTGCTGACGAGGAGTTCTTCTTCATAGTTGACGGAGCAATCAGATCCCGAGGTCAGTACGGCTTCGGTGCCCCCGCGTGCATTTGCACTGACCGTGATGGCCGGCTGTGGGCAGCGACTCGAATGAGCGGGGGCACGTGGAAGGTTGGAGAAGTGAAGCGCGACGGAACGCTCAATAGCCAGTGGCAGTTTAGTGAGGCTGTCAGTGCACTTGCCTGGGATTCCCAGAGTGGCCAGCTTTTTGCTCTGGCTGCCGATTCCGGGACGATCTTCCGACTGGAGCGCTCAGGGCAAGTTCGGAGATTCGCGACGCTTCCAAAGGGTTCTGGTTTGTTGAGCGGTCTGGCTGTGGATGAAGAAGGAAGCATCTGGACAGCGCTCTCTGGCGGTTGGAGTATCGTCAAATTCGACCGAGAAGGAAATCTGGAGCGGATGCTTGGCGTGCCTGTCTCATCACCCACGGATCTCTGCTTTGGAGGCGTTGATGGTGCCTCTCTGTTCATCACCTCGGCGCGCCAGGCAGTCAGCCGAGATGCTCTGAAAACTGCGCCCTGGTCGGGCACTGTCATGAGTACACCAGCAGATAGCCGTGGCACCCCAGCGGCTATCACGCGCGGGCCGGCCTGATCCTATTTCAGCGCGAACGTGTATGAAATGATGGCGCGGTTTTCATCGCGCCGCCCTGTGGCATCCCCCTGGATTTCAACGTTGCGCAGGCGCAGTGCCAAGTTTTTCAGTGGGCCGCTTTGAATCACATAACTCACGTCGATGTTCCGTTCCCACTCTTTGCCTGCTATGCCTTTTACTGTGAAATCCTCACCGTGCACGTAGCGCGCGAATGCGGTCAGGCCTGGCACACCTAGGCCTGCAAAATCGATGTCGTAGCGAGCCTGCACGGATCGTTCTCCAGCACGATCAAACCGCAGCACCTGGACTGCGTTGGCAACGCCTGGCAGATCGGTGTCGTGAAGGAAAGGCAGTGCGCTATCGCCAGCGTTGTGCTGGTAACCCAACGTGACCTTCTGGAAACCGTAGGCCGCACTCACCAGCCCCGATGTCATGCGGCTATCCAGGTTTCCGGCACGCGCCACGCCGCTTTCATCACTGTCGAGATAGTTGAGAGTGCCCGACAGCCTCCATCCACCAACATCCACAAACTTCGTGCCGGTGTAGAGAACTTGCTGATACACGTCTTCCAAACGTCCGCCCCAGATGCCGAGCGACAGGCTGTTTTCGGGAGACCAGGTGCCTCCGATGTAGTTGAATCGGTCGCTGGTGACGTTCAAATAGTTTCCCGTCTGCATCGCGCGCGAACCACTGAACTCGCGATAGTTGACCTGCCTCATCTGGCCGAGGCTAAAGGTGAAATGATCAATCTCGCTGCTATCGAGCATTGCGCCTTCGAAAAACTGAGGAAGCAGCCGGGAGTCGCCGGCGTAAACCAATGGGATCTTCGGAAAGAGTCCACCCACCTTCAGTTCAGTTTTGGATATCTTCATTTTTACTGCCGCTGTTGCTTCTGAGTACTCATCGACCGATCGAGGGTCTGCGTTACGTGGCCCGCCCGCGCGATTGTAGGCACCCGGAAGGAGGGCGCTACCGCTGCGATCCGGAGAAGAGTCCAGCTTTATGCCCAATCCTGCGTACATGTCCACCCCAAATCCAATCGGCGTATCGGTGTAACCAGATTGAGCCTTGAAGATAAATCCTTGAGCCCACTCCTCGATTTTCGATTGTGCGGGAGCCGACGAATCGCGTAGGTCATGGTTGTAGTAGAAGTTTCGTAGCGTCAGCGCAGCCTTACTGTCGTGGACGAAGTCCGCTTGGGCACAGGTGGAGATGAGCCCAGATGCAACCAGGGTGAAAAATGGGACGGAAGATGAGCGGAGCTGGAGAGTTTTCATTCTTATTATTTTCCTTCGATGGGCGGCGTTGCATTGCCGGTAGTCCGGCAAGTTCAGTTAGGTTGCCAATGAAACTTCAGTGATGCGGCCAGGCTTTCGCCGGGCTCGAGAACATGGGTGCCCCGGTCATGCCATTGGCTGGGGGGGCTGTTAAAGGCATCTGCAAGGTGCGAAACCGGCTCAAGGCAAACGTACGGGGCGTTTACTGGTGCGAATGCGACGAAGTGGTTCAGTGGTGCTTTTGTCAGCAGGGTCAGTCGGCCTTCGGGATAACTCACCTTCAACTCGCCGTTCCATTCGGATCCGTAGATGGCGAGCTCTTCGCTTATCTTTTCGCTGATCACAATCGAACGGTGCTTTGAATGATCCACTCCGGTTGGCAGGTAGGCATTATCGATTTCCCATACGCGAACCAGACCCAATTCCACGCGCATTCCTGCATGGCGATGAAAATACGGGTGCAGACCCAGTCCTGCGGGCATCGAAGAATTCCCCAGATTTGTCACAGCTATTTCGATGTGTAACTGATCATCGTTGAGTGTGAATTGCTGTTCAAAACGCACAGGCCAAGGCCAATGTTCGCCGTCGTAGTCGCAGGTAAGCGTGGCATTGCGTTCACTGTGGTTGGCGACCAGCCACGGCAAGGTTTGGGAAACGCCATGCAGGGTGTGAGGAAGAACTTCAGGATGGGGAGGAAGAGCGTGGGTGATTCCACCATGCGCCAGTCGGGAGTCCCGAATGCGGTTGGAATAAGGCATGAGTGGATAGATCCCACCTTTAGGCCAAGCGACGGGATCAAAGGATTCCGAAGTGATCGGGGTCACGATATCCAATCCGGTTGCCTGCAGTAGCGCGACCCGACCGCCCCATTCGGGAATGAGTGCCAGAGACCAAGTTTTATTCTTGAGTTCTACACGTTTCATGGATGCTCCTGAAATCGGGCATGCAACGTCCCATCCGGCGCACTTTGCACGCCGGAGGAAGTGGTTTAGTTCGTAAGGAGTAGGTGTCTAACTCTTGAGGAATTGCTCAAAAACGCCCAAGTTCAGATCAAGGCCCAGACCGTGCCCGGTTGGGACTTGTATCGATCCACCATCCAGTAGGCCTTTGACGTCGTAGAGCCAGCCATCCGTTTCAACGTAGTGGTACTCGATTAACGGCACCTTTGGTTGAACGGCTGCGAGATGCAGCGTGGCTAACAAGCCCGGGCCGAAGTACGGGCTATGAGGTAGGACTAGGGTGTTATATCGGCTTGCGAGTTCGGCGATCCGAAGACACTCACTGATACCTCCTACCTTGGTTACCGAGGGTTGAATTGAGTCGACCGCACCCAGCGCCAAGGCGTTTTCGAATTGAACGGCGGTGCACCAGTTTTCACCTGCCGAGATGGCAACGCCTTGGCCGCGTAAGCTCGAGAGAGTCGCGAAATCTTCAGGCGGGAAGATTGGCTCTTCCAACCATGCGAGATTCATCTCAGCCAGCGCTGGAAGCAACTCACGAGTGTCGTCGACAGTCCATGAGCAGTTGACGTCGGTGGCCAGCGGAACATCGTCACCGATGGCATGACGGCAAGCGGCGATTTCTTTGAGTGAGTTTTCATGCAGCTTGATGGTGTTGAAACCCTCGCGCAGTGCGCGCTCGCACGTGGCCGGCCCGATAACGCTGTCGTTGTACCGGACAAGGCTTGCGTATGCTGGAAGCGAATCGCGTGCGGTTGTACCCAGCAATCGATGTAGCGGAAGTCCTTCACGGCGAGCCTTCAAATCCCACAGCGCCATGTCGACGCCCGATAAACCGAACATGGTGACGCCGTAGCGACCAAAAATGTGTAGCCGGAGCTGGGCGCTGAGGTTCCAGGCTGGAATATCGTTCACCGTTTGATCGACGATGAGGGGGGAGATCAGGCGATCGATCATTGCCTGCACTGAACTTGAAACGAAGTACCCAAAGGCCTCTCCCCATCCCACGTTTCCAAGCTCGTCCTCAATGCGAACTAGAACGTTCTCCAGCGTATGCCAGGTCAGGGGGGTGATGACCTTTTCCTTGCCGCCGTCATGGAAAGGGATCTCGACTACAAAGGTCTTCAGGCTCGTGATCTTCATGACTGCGCACCCAGAAGGCTCACCAGTTTGTTTCCGGCATAGGCGCCGCCAACGTGATCACGGCCCGAACATTCAGGATCCATTTTTTCATAAGCCAAATATCCGGGAGCAAGATTGTCTTCTGCATTGTCTTGAGGGCGGTAACCCAGCACTCTTGCCCGAGGATTGTGGAACAGCGGGTTGGGGCTCTCTGATACGCCGTAGACAACTTCGTGTCGAACCTCAGGGTGCTCTAAGCCAATCCGGACTAATTGCCCGAGATCGCGCGCACTCGTCCACATCCGTAGTCGACGGGCGTCGGCGACTTGAGCATGCAATACGAGCTGAGCACATCAATCGATATTGTTGAAAATCCACCATCCAAGGATTCGTGGTGTCATTGAAATCCTAATGTAGCCATCAGTGCTAACCTCCAGCGATGTCAGTTCACCTCCTTGCTTGACGATCCAGTCGCTGACCAAGAACTCGAATTCAGTGGCGGTAATTTCGAGGTTGGGATTCGCCATTGGTGGGAACATTCTTTTCCTTATCGTGGTAGTGCGCGATAGGTGCGCAGGGCTCGGGGTAACAGCACCTAAGACTGTCGAATCCTCAAAATGGAATCGGTGATGGCTTGAGCATTTGCATCCAGCGCTTCCATGGCCGACATCGCATGAGCGGCGACGCTTCCCACTCCATTTTCTGAAAGCCACTTGGTTATTTCTTCTATTGCTGCACCTAGTGCGTGCTGGTTATGCAGCAGCAATGTCAGGGCGTCCGCCGTGGCGATCTTGTAGTTCGAATTATCTGGCATAGCGGTCTTCCTTGGGATGATGCACAGAGCCTAGTTCATCTCACCGCTGGCTCAAACGGTGCGGGTAAAAAAGGAAGTCATGGTTTTCCTGGATAGCTCAGGTTGGTCGAAGTATTCGGGTAGGTTCGGGCGCATCGCCATGCATCCAACGTTGCAATGATCAGCAGATCCCGATCTTTGGAGATGTTGATCTGGCCGCTATCGGCCAATGCATGCGCATAGCCCTCGGCATAGGCTGCCGCTTTGTTGAATTCGGATGTGCAGGCTGAGGTTTCGATGTAGCCGATCAGTCGCTCCCATGTGCGCCGTTGTCGGTTGCCGAGAATCGTGAAGGGGAAAGAAAAGGCGCCGCTCAGGCGCTGTGCGAAGTAATGTGTAGAGAGGGTCAAAGCTGTCGCTCAAAAAGGGTACTTACCTATGACAAACGGTTTCTTTCGGAAAACCTTGAGCCTGAAGTGAGTTTTTTTTGAAGATATACTTGTTTGTCCAAGCACGGCAGCTGGGACTGATACGTTGGAAGACTGTCACATCAGGCAAGCGGAGCGCGCAGGCACGAAGATGGAAGCCCGGAGGGGCAAGATAGCCATTGAAAATGGCTGGCTTGATTCACGACAGCTGGCCCGAAGGGCGTGCCAAACGCCAGTCTGTAGGAATAAGCCGTCTGACTGAATTTTTGCATGCAGTCAGCATTACTCAAACACTCTATTCCAGTCCCGTTTATTGAGCTCGCTGCATGCATCTGGTGCGCCACCGAATACACGTCCAGATACCTTCGCCATGGTGGCCTCAGTCGTGTATTGAATTGGAGTTCCATCCGCGCCAATCAGCACCCCCTTGGCACCAATCAACAGCGCATGACCAGCCACTACATCATGAGCGCTAACAGGGTATAGCGAGATACCACAAACCCCGTCTCCTGCAGCAACTTTAGCGAGCCGATATGCAATGGAAGGCATCGCGTAAAAATCTGCCGGCGCGCACAGTTGGTTATTGATTTCGGACTTGCCAGTAGCTGCCGCGCTTACCATCACGGTGGCAGTCTCGGTAAGTTTTTGATCAGAGAGGTCGACAACAATGCGATTGTTATTTCTGAACAGATGATCCATTCCCTTTGCCCAGGCAATGCAGTCAGGAATTCCCGAAGGCGTAACAGGGGCGTGCACCACTCCAAGGATAGGCTTGCCGTCATGGAGCAAGCCGACGGATATGGCAGAGCCTGCGAGACCCCTCAAAAAATCGCTGGTGCCATCGTTAGGGTCGACGACCCAACAGAAGGAGTTGCCGGAAAGTACGTGGCCGGTCTCTTCACCCCACCAATCGCATTGCAAAATTTTCAGCAACTCCTCACGGAGAAACACCTCAATTTCGACGTCGATTTCAGCTTTATCACCGTAACCCCTACGGCCTTCCGGACGTACACATTCCTCTGCCAATAACAAACCCGCCCGCTCCACAACTTCGATCACCTGGGGAAGAATCTGCTGCAGTTGTTTATTGATCATGGCGACCTGACGAGCTAACGGGCGGAGGAGTGAAGGGTGATGCCTTGTCCCTAAACAAATAGACAAAGCTCCTACCATCTTACAGGAGCTGCGAACCAAGCCATCGACTGAGACGATCACCTTGAACGTTTTCCAGCTTGTTGATGGCACCTCCGAGCATTCCGACCATGGCATCTAAATCATCATCGTCCGGAAACCACTCGGACAGCTCGACATTGCAAAACTCTGAACGGCTGAACACCCATTTGAGAACCATATCCCCCGTCGCGCGGAAATGGTCAGCCATATAGATCTGGCGATCGATCTTCCACCCCCGCAGTTCTAGTTCATCGGTAGCGTTCAAGATACCCGTGTCACCAAAGCAAAATCTCGTGTCGGGGTAGTGGATACCAGCAAGCGACACCTTCGCCTCACCGACCTCGCTGTTCCAATATGCTAGGTAGTGCCATCCACCCGAAGTGATGTGAGGCCTCGGGAAATTTATGGCTGCCTTGCCGGTGATGACCCGACCGTCGCATATGCTGTGCTTGGCCGTACGTCAGAGTTCATTGGGGGAGGGCGCCGCTGGCGAAAAGCGAAGGACTGCACTGAAAGCGGCTGGGTGGTCGATGTTGGAGCTCGCGACCTAGATAGGGCTCATCGGAATAGAACACGACTTTAGGCCACAAGGCCGCTCCTAATCGCTTTGTAGCATTACGAACATCCCAAACACCTACAGACCTGACTGTGCATTAGAAGGGAAGACCAATGCTGATCACATCCGCAACTCCGCAGGAACTCATTGACTGGTTCCATGCCAAGCAAGAAAAACAGCGAATCATGTGCGTCATGCTGGCGCCGGAATTGGAAGACCAGCAAAAGCTGAAGGACTTGATCCTGGGCTTTTCAGCTGCAGACGCGGTGCTCGGTGGCGAGGTAGCCTTCATTCTGCTCGATTCCACTGGAGGTTCAGCGGTAGGGCTTGACCGGGGTCTTGGTGAGGTAGGGGCGTTTTCAGGAGTGGCTTTCCCCTTACGGGACACCACGAGCTTTCGAGATCTCACTGATGAGTGGGAACACCATCGTGATCATGTAGCAAAGACATCAGCAAGAGGTATGGCCCGGTTCGTTCCGGACTTCATGCAGATTTTCAACGTGGAACCCGCCGACCTCCCATGCCTCTGCTTGGTCGTGCATGGAGTGGATGAGTCCATTGTCCTTTCTTTAGACAAGGAGTGGACAACAGAGCATCTCAAAGAGCTCCTGCAGAAAATCCGCAAGATTGTGGATGGCACGCCTAATTTCAAAAAAGAAATTTCGAGTATGGCAGGCCTGCTGCCTAAGTCCTTGGAGCGAATCCAAGATCTCGTCAACAGCATCGGTGCAAAGACGAGTCAGATCTCTAAAATCTTGGATCAGATGCTTCGACGGTATGATGGCAGTGATGAAGATCGTCGGATGGTGGTGTCTTATGTGGCTCAAGGCTGTCAGGGCCGAAAGATACTCGAAGATGTCCTGTCGCGATTCTCCTTCAAAGAGTCTGAGAAATTTCTCAGAGACGAGCAAATCTCGCGCTTGTTGAGGCTGGCGGATGAGCTGGACAGCCGTCGAGCACCACTGATTGAGCTACAACGTGGTGGCATCTTTATCCCATCGGTCACGGAGCAGGCTCAGCATTGGATGGAAAGCCGCGACAAATTGTTCGGAGAACTTGAAGGTCTTTTGCCGGGCAAACAAATAGCCACTACCCGTATCAACCGAAATCAACTGACCCGAATCAAATCGGCCCTAGAACTGGTGAACACATCGGGCGAGGTAGTGGGCAAGGCAGTTGCGGCGTATGAGTGGATCATTAAGCTGATGGGGAAGGGTGGCTAGCCTCGACCCCACGACTGGTTCGCAGGGAATGCTTACCGGCATTTCCTGAGCGTTCGAGGCCTGGCTTAGTAACCATCGCAGCCCCGATCTGGCAATCGCCGTACACCTAGAGGTTCTCAGGGGGCGCCCGCTATTTGTCGTATTTTGGAGGCAGAGGGCAGTCGTAGTTCACGTCTCTAAATGTAATCGCCCAGGCTGCCCCATCATGATCCCCGACACCCGGGCAAGCATAGCTAGTTTCTTCAGAAAGCGGTCGCTCCTGTCGTTGCGGCTGTCATCATTCACGAATCAAATAAGGTTATAGAGCGTTGAGTAATTCCTACAGCATTCCGCCTAGTGAAAATAAAGCTAAAGAGTCCGCTACCCAGGCTCTGTTTGGCGTAACCCTGGGGGTCATTGCAATGTTTGGCATCGCGATCTCATGTATTAACGGCTCTGACCCTGAACCCGAAAAGTTTGCCCTTTTTATGTGTGGTGTCCTGCTAGGCTCGATTTATGTGTTCATGGGTTTGGTTGAAGTCACCCTCATGCATCGCCTCATGAATCTGAAATCAAGTTTATTATTGTGGGCGTTCTTCGTGGCGTGCCTAGGCTACGTCGCTAGAACAAGAGCGTCAGTGGATATCAACCGAATATTTCACATGGAGGCCAGTGCTTTTCCGATGACCTTAGCAGCAACCACTTTGTTACATATGATCAGTATTCTGTTTTGGTTTTTCATTATCTCAGGTTTTGTGTGCAATTTATTAGTGGTCAGTTCAGTATTGCAAGGAAGCCATCACGGCAAAGGGCTCATGCTAATAGTCTGCCAGGTCGTTACAGGAATTTCATTTATTACCATGGCGGGGTTTTCGCACTTCAGGATCGACAGGGAGAGTTCGAGGGATCAAATGATCTACAGAATTGCCCACGCGGTAGATTTCAATGCGTACTCTCCTTGTGCAAACATAGATAGCGCCACTAAAAGCATGGTGTTTCTGGACGCCGACAAGCGTTTGGCTTTAATTGCTCCTGTTCTAGACGAGTTCATAACGTTCGAATGGAGAAAAGTATCGTTTCTTCGTTCAGTTGCTGTCCCAGAGAATTTTGAGACTATAACGTGTGAGTATGCGGCCTCAAGCAAAAATTCGGCAGCGGTTTGGGCGCATTGATCGCCATCAACGGAAGTACTTTTCGCCAATTTGAGCCTAGTCGGTCAAGGCATTCACGACCGGCCAAAGTTTAGAATTTAGGTTCGGTGCAAGTCGCCGAGGACTTTTAACCCCTGTCGCGCATGCTTACGCCACGCACGGATTGACTGCGCTCCTGGTCATGCGAATGGTAGTAGACGTTCTGGGTTGTGCTGAGACTGCTATGACGCAAGTCCATTTGGAGATCCTTCGGACTGCGCAGGGGCGCGTCGAACGTCGCCGAGGTATGCCTGAGCCAATGTGCGGAAGCTGCCCGCAGGCTGTTCATCTCATACTCCGCGCGCTCCTCATCGCGCATTCGCGCTAGAGCGTTATCGAAGACCGATTGGAGGAGGGCGCGCACCTGCCGACCAGAAAGCCCTGAGCGTCCTCGGAGCGTCATGAGCAGCGGCGTCTGCTCATTCCACTCAGGCAATGGAGACAGCCCAACGAATCGGCGGTAGCGCGTCAAGTACTTGGAGACGTACTCGTCCCTCACCGCGACTTTGCCGGCTTTATTACCTTTTCCGATCACGTGGTACCACCAGTTGCCCTCCGGATCTTGGCGGAAATCACCCATGACTGGGCGCCAATTCGGGCGCCCAACAATGTCGGACACCCGCAGATACATTGCGAACAGAGTAGCCACGATGAACAAGGTGCGCTCATGCCGCTCTGGCTCATTCACGGCCATCCGTTCAGCGGTTTCCAGTACGTAGTCCCACTGCAAGGGCGTAAGGGCGCGGTTCACAGCTTCCTGTTGTGGCGCTCCACCGCTAACGCTCCGCTTCTTGATCATCCGGAAAGGGTTCGCCGCAACCGAACCGTCCTCGACCATGTACTCAAAAAAACGACTGCAGATCGTGTAGATCTGGTTGATGGTGCTCGAGGAAGGTTTGTAAAGAGTGACGCCGACGGCTATGCCTTGCTCCCCATCCCGGGACGTAGCGTCTGAAGGTGACTTCAGCTCATTCGATGAGTCCTTGGATTGTTTCAATCTGAATGGCCTCCATTTCTCGTTTGGCATGACAGGATCACCCCAAGTTGATTCAGTATGATCGCTTGTCACGAATCGGCCGCGCACGATCGGGCCGATCCAGTTAGCTGGAGGGTTACGGCAGAACTCCAGATAGTCCTCCGCGTCTTGGCGTTTGAGCTGAGAAAAAGGCTTTTGCTTGATGATGAGCGTCCATAGCAGCAAGCGCTCAACATGGGTTCTATAAGAAGTGAATGTCAGATCGTTATCTGAAAACGCTCTCAGAAAATCACGGGCTGTTAGGTAGCCCTTGATAGCCTCTACGGGAGATGGAAATTGTTCGATGTATTCACGGACGCAAGCCATAACAGGTTTGCGCATAGTAAAGTCCATCTCTATAAAGATTTCGTAGGACTCGAATAGAGGCATTGGCTGCGTAACCATTGTTGTGCTTTACCGTATAGTTTTGCTTCGATGAGAAACTTCCAGTAATGGAAGTAACTGGAAGTTAGGGCAGGGCAGATGCATTTTTCATCTTCCCTACTCCGAACCGATGAACATTGATCGATGGTAGCCCCTGAAACACGCCGCTGCAACTCCCCCTACTCAGCGGATATAGTTTTTAGTTTCAACTTGACAAAAGCCTGAAGCATGAACTAGGAGCGATGGTTCTGTTGGTTTTTCCGCTAATTTCTTTACGTGAATTTTTTTCGCCTTATGTCGTGCTTGGGATTATTTTATTTAACTATGTATTGTCAGATCCAGCTTAAGTCTCCGTACCGTAATGGATTGAGATCTTTCTGAATTATTCCAAAAATTATTTAACCTAATATTGTCAGAGTGTGCGAATTCTGTTTTTGCTTCTTTGGGGGTTTTGGGCTTAAGGCGGAGTTAGGCTTGTTGGAGCGGCTTTTTTCGGCATACGGTCAGTGGCAATTGTTGTGTAATTCATGCTTCAGGCTCTGCATTGACCGAATGATATGCGCTGCAACGTAGACCAGGCAGATCTCAATAAATGAGTGGAAAAGCACGAATGGTTTTTCCATTTAAATCTTTAAATGGAAACGCCCTCTGGAACATCCACTTATTTCGTTGAATACCTGAGAGAGCCCTGTCTTCGTGGCTTTCATGGGTTTTAAGTACGATTAGCACATGGCATTTCCACTTATTGTTTTAATAAACAATGGCGCCATCGAGGGAGGCCACGATCCAGCTACGTGTTGTTGATCATGTCGTTCAGGAGCGGCGGCGAGCAGGCATGCATCAGTGCGTGATTGCAACACGAACGATGGTGGATATGGCGCCGGCCCGGTATTACGGGGCTTTGAGGAAGTTGCAGCGGCTTTGAGAGACTTCGGTTTAGGGGCTGGTGTGCAAGCGGACGCTGAGTTTCAGCAGGCTACGGAAAGACCTTGCCAGCGCTCTGTTGGCATGGAATGTCCACTTGTTTCGTCTCAGGAAACGGAGGGTGGGAATGTCCACGCATTTCCTCAAAAATCGCTGGAACCCCTGTCTTTCGTGGGTTTCAGGGCAGCCATGGATTCGTACCTTCGGATCTCAGTCCATTAATTTCTCCTTGGGCTAGGGAGCTATTACATTTGAGCTTAACTAATAAATATTGTTGTTAATCAGTAGATTACGAATTTTTACCTAACAGATTTTTCCACTGATTTCGTTAGAAAAACCTGTCGCATTGACATGCTGAATGCGCTAACCCCCCCGGGAATCATGGGTTTGAGGGGGATAGCAAGGGGCTTTCCACTTAAACCGCGATTGGCGCAGCTTTATCGAAGCCGTGATGCAGAGAGCTAGTGAACACCATTCCGTAATACATGATTTAACATAATATACATTACACGTAACAAAGTATTACGAGGTTGGGGTGGTTGCCGCACAGCATTTCAATCTCCAGCATCGCTCTCAGAACCTCTTTCCCCGAAGCCTTTAGCAACCCGTCGAAATTCACCTCACTCAACCCTCATCACGCGTCAGCTTCTCAATCAGCGTTCGATGCTGTGGAAACTGCTGCACGAGTTTCTGACGATCACCCATTTCCATGTCCGCAAAATCAAACCCTGGCGAAACCGCTTCGCTGATCAATCCAAATCCGTTCGGCCCATCCAGTAACCGTGAAGCTTTCCAGATCCGCCCGGTACGTGTAATTGCAAAAGCTGTCCTGCGAGCATGTCGCTGCCCATTACCAATGTCTGCAACGAACCATCGGCGTGAATCAGGCTGTACTCGATGGCGTCGCCCAGATGAAAGTAATGCAGGATGTCCGACTGATTGAAATGAAACTGGCCCACGGGCGATTGTTCATCCAGCAGATAATAAATCGACGTCATCAGGTATCGTGAACCATTGGCCGTTTCGAGCATGTCTCGATGGTCTGCCTGATAGGTTCTGCGAAAATAACCACCTTCGACGTGAGGCTCCAGATTCAGTGCCCTGATCACGCCTTCAGATCCGCTTCTGCGCTGAATCACGGCCTTCTCCTTCGAATATGCGCCGAACTTCTGGATAGCTCGACTAAACGGTCATTTAGTGTAGTTATATATCGCCATCCCCAGACGCTCTCTCCAACTAAATTCAGGCAAAAAAAACCTCCCAAACGGGAGGCGAAGAATGAGAAGAGCCACAAGTCAACGTCCAATAGACTGGCTGCGCACGCTAAGCGTACGCAATGCCCGAATCTGTAGGCCATTTCCGTAACTGTTTGTATTTCTCAAACCTCCACCCTCACTGAGGTGATGTGTAATTTTCGACGTTGATCCTTCTCTATGGGTTGTCATCTACCTTAAAGACAAGGATTTACCATGAACTCACCTGCCCTCCTTCGCCTGCTCTCCAACGACTTTGAAATCAAATTAATGCGTTGGGCGCTGATACTGATCTTCGCGATATTTGGCTATGCCAAATGGTTTCCCTATGAAGCTGAGGGTTTGGTTCCACTGCTCAGTAACAGCGCAATCCTCGGCTGGATGCACAGTGCGTTCGGGATACAAGGTGCCAGCTACGCCTTGGGTGTGGCGGAATGGACCATCGGCTTGGGTCTGATTCTGGGTATCTGGTTCCCACGCATTTCCGTGTTGGCGTCCGCAGGCTCGGCGGTCACTTACCTGACCACCCTCACCCTGATTTTCACCACACCGGGCGCCTGGGAAGCGTCGGCTGGCGGCTTTCCGGCGATGGGCGGTGCGACCAGTTTTCTGATCAAGGATGCGGTGTTGCTGGCCGGCTCGGTGGTGTTGCTCAAGCACAGCCTGCTGACGGTGTTGAGAAACTCAAAAGGCAACTTCGCCTGCCAGAACCCGCTGGCCCCGGTTGAAGAGCACAGCGGACTTTGAATCTATTCTGATCAGAACAATCATGCGCCCGGTTATACCGGGCGTTTTCATATCAGAAATCCACAGTGGCCGAGAGCAAATACGTCCGTGGCGTCGACAGCGTCAACCCCGGTTCACTGTCATCTGACGCCCCTGCCGAACTCCAATAACGCTTATCCAGCACGTTCTCGATATTGCCGCGCAAGGTGACGGTCTTTTCATCCAGCTTGAACGTGTATCGCGTGCCGACATCGAAGCGCTCCCAGGAGTCGATCTCCTTCTGGTTTGACTGATCCAGATACTGCGAGCTCGAATAGATCCCGCGTCCAGTCAGCGTCAGCCCCTGCACAGTTGGCACGTCCCACTCTGCCCCCAGATTGACGTTGTACTTCGGCGTCGCCGGCGCACGATTGCCGTCAAACGTGCCGTTGGTGGTTTCAGTCAACTCGCTGTCGATGTACATCACACCGCCGAGCAAGCGGAAGCCTTTCAGCGGTTCGCCAAACACGCTGAGCTCAACACCATTGTTCTCGCGTTTGCCATTGGGCCCGAACACGCGCGTGGTGGCGTTGGTTTCATACGCTGGTTGCTTGATGCGGAAAACCGCAGCGGTCAGCGCATAGGCGCCGGCATCGTACTTGGCGCCGACTTCGACCTGACGGCTAATGAACGGCGGGAAAATCTCATCCTCGTTCACCGACGTCGACGGCGCGATCTTGCCCTGGCTCAGGCCTTCCATATAGTTGGCGTAAAGCGACAGCTTGTCGGTCGCCTTGAACAAAATCCCGCCGGACGGCGAAACTTTTTCCTCGTCATACGCGGTGTCGCCCTTCACGTCATCGCTCCAGTCATCGACTTTGACCCGCTGCCAGCGCGCACCGAGGGTCAGCAGTAAACGATCTTCGAAGAAACCCAAGGTGTCCGAGAGCGCCACGCCGCTGAAACGGTTTTCGGTATAAACCTTGGCGTCGTAGCGCGTCGGCGTGCCGGGTTTCGCCGTTTCCACCGGGTCATACAGATTGCTGCGCCCTGCCGCATAACGCGCGCCGCCGTTCTCGAAATCCATATAGAAATAGCTGGCCGCGAGGTTGACCTCGTGGCTCACCGGCCCGGTGTGAAACCAGTTGCGCACACCCGCCGTGGCCGTACGCACGTTTTCGTCACGGGTGAAATCTCGCGGCAGAACGCTGAAATCACCGGCATCGTTGGTGACGGAAACCGCATGCCGCAGGAAGTCATGATTGCTTTTGCGCGCGCCGACGCCGCCGTACAGCATCACCGAATCATTGACGTCGAACTCAGCGTTGACCGTACCGAAGGTGTCCTCGGTTTTCGCCTGGCTCCACGGTTGCGCGTAGTTGCGATGCACGTCGTTGGCGCTCGGCACCTTTGCATTGGCCGCGACCTGCACGCGTTCCTGCGGCGCATCGGTGTCGCGTTCGGTGTGGCCGACATCGGTGGAAAGCCGCAAGCGCTCACCGCGAAAATCCAGCCCCAGTACCGCCATGTCGCGGTCGACACTCTGATGATCCCATTCAGTGTCGCCGGACTGTTTGACGCCGTTGAAGCGCAGACCGAATTTATTGTCCTCACCGAAACGCCGGCCGACATCCACCGCGCCGCCAAGCTGATTGTTCGAGGCGTAATTGGCGGTCAGCGAAGTGATCGGTTGGTCGGTGGCATGCTTGGGCACGATGTTGATCCCGCCGCCGACACTGCCCCGTGGCGAGATCCCGTTGATCAGTTGGCTCGGGCCTTTGAGGATGTCGACGCGATCGGCCATTTCCATGTCGATGGTGTACGTCGGCAACACACCGTAGAGCCCGTTGTACGAAACGTCGCTGTTGAACAAGCTGAAACCACGAATGGTGAATTGCTCATAGCGGCCACCGGCCGGGTTGGTCGCGCGCACCGAGGGGTCGCTGGAAATCAGATCGCCCAAGGTGCGCGCCTGCTGATTCTTCACCGCCTCGCTGGTATAGGTGGTCATGCTGAACGGCGTTTCCATAAAGTCTTTCGACCCCAGCAAGCCCTGCGAGCCACGCCGAGCAACCTGGCCGCCAGCAAACACATCGGCATCGCTCGATCCAGTGGCACCGAGAATCGAGGTCGGCGCCAGTTGCAGGCTGCTGCCATCGGCCGCAGGAATCAGCGTATAAGCGTGATCGCCCACCGGTTGCAGTTGCAGACCGGAGCCCAGCAACAAGCGGGTGAAGCCCTCCTCCACGCCATATTCGCCAGACAAACCGTTGCTGTTGCGGCCACTGACCAGCGCCGGATCCACCGACAGATTGACCCCGGCCAACCCGGCAAAGCGAGTCAGCGCGGCACTCAAACTGCCGGCCGGCACCGAATAACTGCGGCGGGCCGCGTCATCGGCCCAACTGGATTGAATCAACACAGGGCTGGCACTCAGGCTCAGCAGGAGGCTCAACTGCAACAACGGACGCAAACGACTTGGGAATACTGCGGGCATTGGAAGAAGCTCTCGATTTTGTTCACTTACCTGCAATGACCGGTGAGGCGAATAAAAGGGACAGGCTTCAGACGATATTTTTTCGCGGCATCAACGTGACCCAGAAACGCGTGCGCGAATGCACCTCCAGCGGCAGGCTCGCCGCCAGCAGTGCGAGGACTTTATCGGTGTTGTCGAGGCGGAAACTGCCGGTGATGCGCAGGTTTTCCAGTGCCGGATCCCAGCGCAGCAAACCCGGGCGATAGCGGCTCAACTCACGCAGGAAGTCGCCTAATGGCTGGTTTTGCGCCATCAACACACCGTCGCGCCAGCCTGGCATTTTCGTGTCGTAAGGCGTGATCAAACCGGCGCCTGAGGCTTGCAGGTTAATCTGTTGCCCTGCATTCAGTTGCAGCAAAGGCCCGTGTAACGGCTGCAATTGTACGGAACCGCTGAGCACCGATACGTTGCAATCACGCTCGTTAAGACGCACGCAGACTTCGCTGCGGCTGACGATAATCCGGCCGTAAGGCGCATTGATCGTCAACGCCGCGCCGCCACGGACGTTGAGCGCCATTTCGCCGCGTACCAAGGTCAGTTCACGGCTGGTGAGATCGACATTCACCGCACTCGCCGTGTTCAGCTGCAAGGTGCTGCCATCGGCCAAAAGCGTCTGTTTGTGTTCGCCGGTGCTGGTGTGCAAATCGGCGCGCCAGACGTCCAACGGTAATTGGCGACTGATCAGCCACGCCGTCGGCACAAGTGCGGCCAGAGCCAGCGCCCGTTTCACGGCCGCACGTCGTTCCAGATCCGGTCGATCGAGGGTGGCCATGGCCAATTCTGTGGGCAGACTGGAAAATCGCTGACGCAATAACTGAATCTTCTGCCAGGCGTTTTCGTGGCGGCTGTCGCTCTCGCGCCAGGTCTTAAGCCGTGAGTGATCGGCTTCATTGGCTTCACCGGACTCGAGCAACGCCAGCCATTGCGCGGCAGCCCGCGCCACTTCCCGCGCTTCATTACCGGGCGCTATTCTCATCATAGATCTAGCATCAAACAATGCTCGTAAGCCGTTGCCATATAACGTTTTATGGTTCGCTCAGAGACTTGCAAGCGTTCGGCAATCTCGCGATAACCCAGGCCTTCGAGCTGACTCCATAAAAACGCCTTACGCACCGCTCGCGGCAAGCCATCGAGTAATTCGTCCAGCGCTTGCAGGGTTTCCAGCAGCAGCCAACGCTGCTCGGGCGACGGCACGCACTCTTCGGGCAATTGCGCGAGGGCTTCGAGGTAGGCTTTTTCGAGACTGCGGCGAGTGTAGAAATTGCTCAGCAGACGTTTGCCGACCGTAAGCAAATAGGCCCGCGGTTCACGCATGTCGACGATGGGTTGCGCGCTGCACAGCACGCGCATGAAGGTGTCCTGACTGAGATCCGCCGCATCCCAGGCATTGCCCATGCGCCGCCGCAACCAGGTTTCGAGAAAGCCACGATGATCGCGGTACAGCTCGTGCAGGCTCTGCTGCGATGGCGTCGCTGCTTCAGTCATCTCGAGAGGCCCTGCGCGAAGTAAGAATTCAAATGAGACTGATTCTAATTAACTTCACTCAGGAGACAAAGGTCTTTTTCGCCGCTGCAGTATTCATTAACGCTTGAGCGTCTCGCTCGGCAACTCGTTAAACAACGCCCGATAACTGCTGGAAAACCGCCCCAAATGCCAGAACGACCACTGCATCGCCACCTCGGCCACCGTGGTTTCCGTGGGTCTGCGCTTGAGCAATTCGCGGTGGGCACTGTTCAACCGGCGCAAACGCAACCAGTGGCTGGGCGTCATCCCGGTGTAGGCCTTGAACGCCTGTTGCAACTGACGCAACGACACGCCGGCAACGTTGGAAAGCTCGAGCAGATTGAGCGTGTCTTCCGGCGAATCTGCGGCCCACTCCCCTACTCGTTTCATGATGCTTCGCTCTTCGGCGCGGCGCTGCAATCCGCCGCCGTCGAGACACACGCGTGCGTTGTCGAGGAGGAACATACAGTCCTCAAGCAGCTGTTTAGTTAGCGCATCTTTTTCATCTATATCAAGCGGTTGCGTCAACTTCGTGAGAGTTGAGCTTAACCAGCGACTGAACAGGGCGTTCTGTCCGCAGTTGAGCTGGGTCATGAACAAACCTTCGAGTTTCGCCACGTCCAGACCGTGCTGACGGACAAACTCAGGGCCGAACACCACGGCAATTTCCTGGTAGTTCTCCGGGGTGATCCAGATGTTGCGGCTGTCTTCGTTGAGCAGGTACAGCGCGTTATCACTGCGATCAAAACAGAACGCCAAAGCACCCGACGGTGCGCTGAAATTCTGCTCGACGCGGGTGTTCATCTGCTCTTCGTAGACCTCGACACCCTGCAGATCCAGATAGCGAATCTGCCCGGCGAAATGGCCCGGCGACATCTGTTGGTAATGCTGTACCCAGCCCGGTGTGGCGCGGACTTGCTCGGCCACATCGGCGGTGTTGAACGCTTGTACCTGGAGCGGATTGCACGTTGTCATGGGGTGACCTTGCGCACTCTTTTGGTGCGCTTTGGTGCTGCTTAAAGTGGATAGATGGAACTGCAAGGCTCGCCCAAGATAGTCGTCAACGCGCCACAGGGGAAGGGGCGGAAGATGAAACCCGCCCTCCCCGGCGTCTATAAAACCAATAACGAGGTCTTTATGAATGCCCCTTTCGATCAGCTGTTCACGTGGCTGAAAGATCACAAGATTACCGAAGTTGAATGTGTGGTCAGTGACCTGACCGGCATTGCCCGCGGCAAGATCGCACCGACCAACAAGTTCCTGCATGAGCGAGGCATGCGCCTGCCGGAAAGTGTGCTGCTGCAAACGGTAACCGGGGATTTTGTCGACGACGACATCTACTACGACCTGCTCGATCCTGCCGATATCGACATGGTCTGCAAGCCAGTGGCTGACGCGGTCTACGTGATTCCATGGGCGATCGAACCGACCGCCATCGTCATCCACGACACCTTCGACAAGTTCGGCAACCCGATCGAACTGTCTCCGCGCAACGTCCTGAAGAAAGTCTTGCAGCTCTACACCGACAAAGGCTGGAAGCCGATTGTTGCGCCGGAAATGGAGTTCTACCTGACTCAACGCTGCGAAGACCCGGACTTGCCGCTCAAGGCGCCATTGGGTCGCTCGGGCCGTGCTGAAAGTGGTCGTCAGTCATTCTCGATTGATGCCGCCAACGAGTTCGATCCGCTGTTCGAAGACGTCTACGACTGGTGCGAACTACAAGGTCTGGATCTCGACACGCTGATACACGAAGACGGCCCGGCGCAGATGGAAATCAACTTCCGTCACGGCGACGCACTGGATCTGGCTGACCAGATCACCGTATTCAAACGCACCATGCGTGAGGCTGCGCTCAAGCACAACGTCGCCGCGACGTTCATGGCCAAGCCGATTGGTGATGAGCCCGGCAGCGCCATGCACATTCACCAGAGCGTGGTGGAAATCGCCACCGGCAAACCGATCTTCGCCAATGAAGACGGGCAGATGAGCGAGCTGTTCCTCAATTACATCGGCGGTTTGCAGAAGTACATCCCGAAAGTGCTGCCGATGTTCGCACCCAACGTGAACTCGTTCCGCCGTTTCCTGCCGGACACCTCGGCACCGGTCAACGTCGAATGGGGCGAAGAAAACCGCACCGTCGGCCTGCGCGTGCCGACCTCCAGCCCTGAAGCGATGCGTGTGGAAAACCGCTTGCCGGGCGCCGATGCCAACCCGTATCTGGCGATCGCCGCGAGTTTGCTCTGCGGTTATATCGGCATGGTCGACAAGGTGCAGCCGAGCGCTGCCGTGGAAGGTCGCGCTTACGAACGCCGCAACCTGCGCCTGCCGATCACCATCGAAGAAGCGCTGACGCAAATGGAAGAGTGCGAAACCGTTGCGCAATACCTCGGCGACAAATTCGTGCGTGGCTACGTCGCGGTGAAACGCGCCGAGCATGAAAACTTCAAGCGCGTGATCAGCTCGTGGGAGCGCGAGTTCCTGCTGCTGAGCGTTTAACCCCTTCATTGTCTGTACCACCGCTATCGCGAGCATGCTCACTCCTACAGGGGAATGCATTCCAAAATGTAGGAGTGAGCCTGCTCGCGATGGCGGCAGCTCAAACACCAAAGAACCACCTGAAAAATCCAATAAATTTAAGAGGTGTCGATATGCGTCTGTTGAAAACCATGGTTCCCGCCGCGCTGGCCCTGATGTGCAGCGTCGCAGCACAAGCCCAGCCCACCGTCAGCGTTTACAACTGGACCGACTACATCGGCGAAACCACCCTCGCCGACTTCCAGGCCAAAACCGGGATCAAGGTGATCTACGACGTTTTCGACTCCAACGAAACACTTGAAGGCAAACTCCTCGCCGGCCGCACCGGCTATGACGTGGTCGTGCCGTCCAACCATTTCCTCGCCCGACAGGTAAAGGCCGGCGCGTTCCTCAAACTGGATCGCGAGCAACTGCCGAACTTCAAGAACCTCGACCCGAAACTGCTTGAACTGCTGCAGAAAAACGACCCGGGCAACGAGCACTCGGTGCCGTACCTGTGGGGCACCAACGGCATCGGTTACAACGTCGACAAGGTCAAGCAAGTGCTGGGCATCGATCACATCGATTCCTGGGCCGTGCTGTTCGAGCCTGAAAACCTGAAAAAACTCACCCAGTGCGGCGTGTCGATGATGGACTCCGCCGACGAAGTATTCCCCGCCGTGCTCAACTACATGGGCATGGACCCGCGCAGCGAAAACCCGGAAGACTATAAGAAGGCAGAAGCCAAACTGCTGAGCATCCGTCCGTACATCACCTATTTCCATTCCTCGAAATACGTGTCGGATCTGGCCAACGGCGACATCTGCGTAGCCTTCGGTTATTCCGGCGACGTGTTCCAGGCCGCCAACCGCGCCAAGGAAGCGAAAAACGGTGTGAACATCGCTTACGCCATCCCGAAAGAAGGCGCCAACCTCTGGTTCGACCTGCTGGCGATTCCGGCCGATGCGAGCAACACCAAAGAAGCCCACGCCTTCATCAATTACCTGCTGGATCCGCAAGTGATCGCCAAGGTCAGCGCTTCGGTCGGTTACGCCAACCCGAACCCGGCCGCCAAGCAGTTCATGGATCCGGAGCTGGTCAACAATCCTGAGGTGTATCCGCCACAGGAAGTGCTCGACAAGCTCTACATTTCTACCACCCCGCCCCAGGCGATCATGCGTCTGATGACCCGCTCCTGGAGCAAAGTGAAGTCGAACAAATGAATCAGTACACCGAAGAACACGCCCGATCCTATTACGCCGCTTCGGCTCGGGCGACTGCACCTTATCCGCAACTGGAAGGTGATCTGAGCGCCGATGTCTGTGTGATCGGCGGCGGGTTCACCGGGGTGAACACCGCCATTGAACTGGCGCAGCGCGGGCTCTCGGTGATTCTGATCGAGGGCCGGCGAATCGGCTGGGGCGCCAGCGGGCGCAATGGCGGCCAGTTGATCCGTGGCATCGGCCATGACGTCGACGGGTTCGCCAAATACGTCGGTCAGGAAGGCGTGCGTTATTTGCAGCGCGCCGGCATCGATTCGGTGGAGCTGGTGCGCAATCGCATCGGCGACAACGGCATCGAGTGCGACCTGCGCTGGGGTTTTTGCGATCTGGCCAACACTACCGCGCAGTTCGATGCCTTCAAGGACGAACTGCTCGACCTCGCCGAACTGGGCTATGCCCACGAAACCCGTCTGATCGGCCCGGAGCAGATTCGCCAGCAAGTGGTTAACTCCGACATCTATGCCGGCGGATTGGTGGACATGGGCTCAGGCCACCTGCATCCGTTGGATCTGGTGCAAGGCGAAGCACGGCTGGCGGCTTCGCTCGGCGTGCGGATTTTCGAGCAAAGCCAGGTACTGGAGATCATCCACGGCGCCACCGTTCAAGTGCGTTGCGCCAATGGCAGTGTGCGTGCGGGCAGTCTGGTGTTGGGTTGCAACGCGCATCTGGATGAACTCGAACAGCAACTCAGTGGCAAAGTGCTGCCGGCCGGCAGTTACATCATCGCCACCGAGCCGTTGTCCGAGGAACGCGCCGCGCAATTGATTCCGCAGAATCTGGCGGTGTGCGACCAGAAAGTCGGCCTCGATTATTACCGGCTCTCGGCGGATCGGCGCTTGCTGTTTGGCGGGGCCTGTCACTACTCCGGACGCGATCCGGCCGACATTGCCGCCTATATGCGGCCGAAAATGCTCAAAGTCTTCCCGCAGTTGGCCGACGTGAAAATCGATTATCAGTGGGGTGGCAAGATCGGCATCACGGCCAACCGTTTCCCGCAGGTCGGGCGCCTCAAACAGCATCCGAACGTGTTCTATGCGCAGGGTTATTCCGGCCATGGCCTGAACGTCACGCATTGGTGCGCAAAACTGCTCGGCGAAGCGATTCACGCCGGCCACAGCCAAGGCATGGACGTGTTCAGCTGTGTGCCGCACATGACCTTCCCCGGCGGTCCGGCGCTGCGCTCGCCGTTATTGGCTCTGGGCATGTTCTGGTATCGCCTGCGCGAACTCATCGGCTAACATCCCTCCCCTGTAGGAGCTGCCGAAGGCTGCGATCTTTTGATCTTAAAAACAGAATCAACAGATCGCAGCCTTGGGCAGCTCCTACATTTTCAATGACATATGGGTTGTTCACATTTGCTCTATCGCGAAGCACCTCTATATTAATGAGGTGCTTTTGCGTTACTGACGCTCAGTGCCCAATAAACCGAGGAGGACATGGATGAAGTCGTCAGCCGTCGACGAGCCGCGAGCACCAGGCCAGGCACCGATCAAGACCCGCCGTTTTGGCGTGTCATTGGTCTGGATTGTGCCGATTGTTGCTGTATTGGTGGGTATTTCGCTGGTCGTGCACAACATCATGCAGGAAGGTCCGACCATTACGGTCACCTTCAAGACCGGTGACGGTCTCACCGCCAACAAAACTGAAGTTCGCTACCGCAATGTGGTCATCGGCCATGTCTCGGACGTGGAATTGAGTGACGATCAGAAGAACGTCAACGCCACCATCAAACTGGCCAAACAGGCCGAAACCTTTACCCGCGAAGACTCGCAATTCTGGGTCGTGCGTCCGCGTATCGGCGCGGGCGGCGTGTCCGGCATCGACACCCTGTTGTCGGGCGATTACATCGGCGCCGACATCGGTCAGTCCAATACCCGTGCAAAGAATTTCAAAGGCCTGGAGAACCCGCCGCCAATCACCTATGGCGAGCCGGGCAAGCGCTTCAGCCTGCACACTCAAGACCTCGGTTCGCTGGACATCGGTTCACCGGTTTACTACCGCAAGATCCCGGTGGGCCAAGTGGTTGCCTATGAGCTGGACAAGGATGGCAAAGGCGTGAACATCGAAGTGTTCATCCATGCCCCCAATGATGCTTACGTGACCGAAAACACCCGTTTCTGGAACGCCAGCGGCATTGACGTCAACGTCGGCGCCAACGGTTTTGCGGTGAAAACCGAATCGCTGTCGACCCTGTTGGTCGGCGGTATCGCCTTCCGTGCCCCGGAATACAGTCCCAACGACACGGTCGCCGCTGATGACCGTAATTTCGAACTGTTCGACGATCAACAGTCCGCCCTCGCCCCCCCCAACGGCAAGGCGCAATACCTGAGTCTGCGTTTCGAACAGCCCATGCGCGGCCTCAAGGTCGATGCGCCGGTGGAGTTTTCCGGCATTGAGATCGGGAAAGTCGTGGCGATCAATCTCGACTTCGATGCGAAGAAACAAACCTTTCCGGTCAATGTCGGCATCGTCATCTACCCGCAGCGTCTTGGCCAGGCTCACGCCAAAGTGCTGAAAGCCTTCAACCACAACCCCGACGACGAAGCCGCCGGCGTGCGCCTGATCGGCACCTTCGTCGAGAATGGTTTGCGCGCGCAGGCACGCAGCGGCAACTTGCTCACCGGGCAGTTGTACATCGGTCTGGATTTCTACCCGAAAGCGCCGAAAGTTCCGTTCGACGTCAATGCACGTCCGGTCAGCATCCCGACCATTCCGGGCAGCCTCGAACAGTTGCAGGAAAAACTCGAAGCGATGCTCAACAAGATCAATGCACTGCCAGTGGAGCGCATTGCCGGCAATCTCGATGGCAACCTGATCGAGTTGCGCAAAGGCCTGACGCAGTTCAATGCGAAGACTTTGCCGGGCGTGCAAAAAACCCTCGGCGATGTCAGCAAAACGCTGGAGTCGGCCAATTCGACGCTGGCCGAAGATTCGCCGCAACGCGAAAAACTCGGCGAAACCCTCGAAGAACTTGGACGCATGTCACGCTCGCTGCGTGAGTTGTCGGATTACCTGGGCCGTCATCCGGAATCGCTGATTCGCGGTCGCCCTGATAACGCCGCACCACTGGACCTTAAAGGCCCGCCACGCAATTGAGCACAGGAGCTGAAACCATGGCATTACCGTTGAAGATCACCGTGCTCGCTGCGTGCTTGTTGCTCGGCGCCTGTCGCAGCGACCCGATCAGCTTCCACACCCTGACGCCGGTGCAACCCGGTGCTGGCCGCAGTGGCGCAGACATTGCCATCGAAGGCATTTCCGTACCGCCGCAAGTCGATCGAGCGCAAATCGTCATTCGCGAAGGCAACAGTGGTCTGGCAATTCTGGAAACCGAATGGTGGGGCGCCAGCCTCGCCGATGAATTGCGCAGCGCGCTGGTCGATCAACTGAGCAGCGCGGCCGGGCAACAGCGATCATCAGTGCGGATTGAAGTGCAACGCTTCGATTCGATTCCCGGTCAGTACGGCTTGATCGACGTGAAATGGCGCTTGCGTCCGCTGGGGGCGACCGACAGCGCCTTGCTGACGTGCCGTTCAGTCCTGCAAACGCCGTCCGGGCCGAGCATCGACGAACTGGTGGCCGCGCAGCAAAACAACGTCAAACGCCTCGCGGCGCAAATCACCCAGGCTGCCGTCAGCTCACGCGGCTGCCCACCCTCCTCCTGACCCCCACTCGCCCTGATCAGAGGTCGAAGCGATCCACGGCGCGGCGACGTTCATTGTCGTCGCGCACGTCGTAATTGGCGGTGGTTTGAATGTTGCTGTGATGCGCCAGTTTCTGCGCGATCGACAGATCATGCTCCTCGATCACCCGCGTAATGAATGAACGTCTGAAGTCGTGAGGCATGATCTTCACCCCGACCTGCGTGCCGCGCTGACGGGCGATGTAATAGATCGCGTGTTTGGTGATGCGCTCGCGGGTGATGTGGCTACCACGACGGATGCGATTGAACAGAAACGCATCATCGCTCTCGCCCTCCTTGAGCTGCTCGCGACGGAATTCCAGCCAGGCATTGAGTTTGGCGAACGCCCAGGTCGGCGCGTACTTGATCAGCTGTTTATTGCCCTTGCCGGTAACGGTCAGGCTGCGCTCGCGGAAGTCGACCTGGTTTAAATCCAGATCCACGGACTCCGACTTGCGCATGCCGGTGCCGTACAGCAAAGCAATCACGGCAGCATCACGCAGACCCTGCGGACGTGGATCCGCAGCGCAGACTTCCATCAACTCGTGAATCAACGTGCGTTTGAGATTGCGGCCCTGCGATAACCGCGTGCCAGCGATGCCTTTGACCGAACGCATCTTCAACAGATGATCCTGAGTGATCAGGCTCATGCGCCACGCTTCGTTCATCACGCCGCGCACCGCGTTTACATACAGCGAAGACGTATTCGGCGCGTAGTTGTCGGCGCGCAATGCGGCGACTAGCGCGATGACATCCTCAGGTTGCAGTGCATGCCAAGGGATTTCCTCGATGTTCACTTCTTCGAAACCGAGGCGGTCAGCCGCATCTTGCAAAACATAACGCATGGTCAACTGGCTGGAAGGCGCCAGTCGTGCCAGATACAACGTCAGCGGATTAATGTTGGACGGGGTGGATTCAATACTCGACAAGTCAATCAAACGAAACGGCCTTGAATAGAAAACGGTTCAACAAAACAACTTAAAAGTGCAAAGAAACTTATATAAGGAACGACTCTTCCGTAGGACTTTTCTATTAAAAGTGCCGATGAATGGAAGAAGTCTGAACGGCGGCTGTACGGCTCAAAGATAGACGATTTGCCGACCGCTTTTTGATGTTCCTTTCACAAAAACCGGCATAACCTTAATTACAACAGGTTGCCCCGAAAGGCCTACAACCTGCCGTCCATGGGCATAAAAGTCAATCAGGCATTCCCCGGACGGTATTCCAAACCATTGAAATCCCGTGTTTTTCAGACAATTGGCTGAAGGATGGCTGTCGCCTCGAGGTTCTTATGAGTCAAGCGTTGCTGCCGTTTTCGCGTCCGAGTATCGGTGAAGAAGAAATAGCCGCCGTCGAACAAGTATTACGTTCGGGCTGGATAACCACCGGGCCTAAAAACCAGGCTTTGGAAGAACAGTTCGCAGACTATGTCGGTTGCCGTCACGCCGTTGCACTTTCCTCGGCCACAGGTGGTATGCACATCGCTTTACTCGCGTTAGGCATCGGCCCCGGTGATGAGGTGATTACGCCTTCGCAAACCTGGGTGTCGACCGCCAACATGATCTCGTTGCTTGGCGCCAAACCGGTGTTTGTCGACATCGACCGCGACACGCTGATGACCGACGCCGCGCGTATCGAAGCCGCCATCACCCCACGCACTAAAGCGATCATCCCGGTGCATTACGCCGGCGCGGCATTTGATCTCGATCCGCTGTACGCCCTGGCTGAAAAGCATGGCATCGCGATCATCGAAGACGCCGCCCACGCGGCGGGCACTCGCTACAAAGGTCGTCATGTCGGCTCGCACGGCACAGCGATTTTTTCCTTTCACGCGATCAAGAACATGACCTGTGCCGAAGGTGCGATGTTCGTCACCGACGACGAAGCGTTGGCCCGCCGCGTGCGCATGCTCAAGTTCCACGGTCTGGGCGTTGACGCCTACGATCGCCTGACCGGTGGCCGCAAGCCGCAGGCGCAAGTGATGGAGCCGGGTTTCAAATACAACCTCGCCGACATCAACGCCGCCATCGCGCTCGTACAGCTGCAACGTCTGGACAAAATCAATGCGCGCCGCACTGAACTCGCCGCCGCTTACCAGCAAAAACTCGAAGGCCTGCCGGTGCAGCCACTGGCCCTGCCCACTTACGCACAACAGCACGCTTGGCACCTGTTCATCCTGCGCATCGACAGCGAGCGCTGCGGCATGGATCGCGAAGCCTTTATGAGGGGCTTGCAGGATCAGGGCATCGGCACCGGCATCCATTTTATCGCCACCCACCTGCACACCTGGTATCGCCAGCGTGACCCTGATTTGTACCTGCCCAACACCGAGTGGAACTCGGCACGGCTGTGCTCGATTCCGCTGTTCCCCGACATGAGCGATCAAGACCTTGATCGCGTGGTCGGGGCTATCGCCACCCTCATGGATAAACGCCTGTGAAACCCTATCCGATCCGCTGCGTGTCGATCGTCATCCCGGTCTACAACGAACAGGACAGCCTCCCGGAACTGCTGCGCCGCACCGAAGCGGCGTGCCGGATGCTGCGCCACGACTATGAAATTGTCCTCGTCGACGACGGCAGCCGGGACGAATCCGCCAACATTCTTGAAGAAGCCGCCACCCGCGAAGACAGCCCGTTCGTGGCGGTCATCCTCAACCGCAACTACGGTCAGCACGCGGCAATCATGGCCGGCTTCGAACAGTGCAAAGGCGATGTGGTGATCACCCTCGACGCCGACCTGCAGAACCCGCCGGAAGAAATTCCGCGTCTGGTCGCCGAGGCGGAAAAAGGTTACGACGTGGTCGGCACCGTCCGCGGTAATCGTCAGGATTCGGCACTGCGCCGCTACCCATCGAAGCTGATCAACCTCGCCGTGCAGCGCTCCACCGGCGTCGCCATGAGCGACTACGGCTGCATGCTCCGCGCTTACCGCCGCACGATCATCGACGCGATGCTCGCCTGCCGTGAACGCAGCACGTTCATCCCGATTCTGGCCAACAGCTTCGCCCGCCACACCACCGAAATCGTCGTCGCCCACGCCGAGCGTGAACACGGTGATTCGAAATACAGCCCGATGCGTTTAATCAATCTGATGTTCGACTTGATCACCTGCATGACCACCACGCCGCTGCGCCTGTTGAGCATCGTCGGTTTCGCCATGGCCGGTCTCGGCGTGGCGTTCGCCGCTGCATTGATCGTGTTGCGTCTGGTGTTCGGAGCCGGATGGGCCGGGGACGGCATGTTCGTGCTGTTCGCGGTGCTGTTCGTGTTCACCGGTGGCCAGTTCATCGGCATGGGCCTGCTCGGCGAATACCTGGGGCGCATGTACAGCGACGTGCGCGCCCGCCCGCGTTTCTTCATTGAAAAAGTGTTGCGCAGCCACCCTTCCCACCCGGCGCCTGCGATCACGGTTGATGGTCTTTCTTCTACTTCTACTACCGGTCAGGTTCTCTCATGAGCGCAAAAACTGTTGTCTTCGCTTACCACGATATTGGCTGCGCCGGCATTCAAGCCCTGCTCGACAGCGGCTACGACATTGCCGCCGTGTTCACTCACGCCGATGACCCGAAAGAGAACGCTTTCTACGCCTCAGTCGCGCAACTGTGCGCCAGCAAAGGCATCCCGGTGCATGCGCCGGAAGACGTTAACCACCCGCTGTGGATCGAGCGGATTGCGAAGCTCAGCCCTGAGTACATTTTCTCCTTCTACTACCGCAACCTGCTGAGCGAGCAACTGCTGGCCACCGCGAAAAAAGGTGCGTTCAACCTGCACGGTTCGTTGCTGCCAAGCTACCGTGGCCGCGCCCCGGCGAACTGGGTGCTGGTCAACGGTGAAAGCGAAACCGGTGTGACCCTGCACCGCATGGTCAAACGTGCCGATGCCGGCGCCATCGTCGCGCAACAACGCGTGGCCATCGAGCGCAGCGACACCGCGCTGAGCCTGCACGGCAAACTGCGTATCGCCGCGACCGATCTGTTGCGTGACACCCTGCCAGCGATGTTGCAAGGCAAGACCAGCGAAACCGCGCAGGACGAATCGCAAGCCACGGTATTCGGTCGTCGCACGTCGGCGGACGGCAAACTGGTCTGGGCCAAACCCGCTGAGCAATTGTTCAATCTGGTGCGCGCCGTCACCCAGCCTTATCCGGGCGCGTTCTGCGCTGTGGGCGAGCACAAGCTGATCGTCTGGAGTGCCGAAGTCGTCAAAGGCAACGACGGTCAGGCGCCAGGCCGGGTGATCAGTGTCGATCCGCTGCGCATTGCTTGCGGTGAAGATTCGCTGGTGATTCTCTCCGGTCAGCGTAACGACAACGGTCTGTTCCTCAGCGGCCCGCAACTGGCCAGTGAGTTGGGTCTGGTCGACGGTTCGCTACTGCGCGGCGCTGAATCCGGTCGCGCGCCACGTCGCACGCGCGTGCTGATCCTTGGGGTCAACGGCTTTATCGGCAATCACTTGTCCGAGCGTCTGCTGCGTGATGATCGCTACGAAGTCTATGGCCTGGACATCGGTTCCGACGCCATCGACCGTCTGCGCAACCACCCGCATTTCCATTACGTCGAAGGCGACATCAGCATTCACTCCGAGTGGATCGAGTACCACATCAAGAAGTGCGACGTGGTCTTGCCGCTGGTGGCCATCGCCACGCCGATCGAATACACCCGCAACCCGCTGCGCGTGTTCGAGCTCGACTTCGAAGAAAACCTGAAACTGGTGCGCTACTGCGTCAAGTACAACAAGCGCGTGATCTTCCCGTCGACCTCGGAAGTCTATGGCATGTGCCAGGACAAGCATTTCGACGAAGACACCTCGAACCTGGTGGTCGGCCCGATCAACAAGCAGCGCTGGATCTACTCCGTGTCCAAGCAACTGCTCGACCGCGTGATCTGGGCGTACGGCGCCAAGGGTTTGAATTTCACCCTGTTCCGCCCTTTCAACTGGATGGGCCCGCGCCTTGATCGTCTGGACTCGGCGCGTATCGGCAGTTCCCGCGCCATCACCCAATTGATCCTCAACCTGGTCGAAGGCACGCCAATTCGTCTGTTCGACGGTGGCGAGCAGAAACGCTGCTTCACCGACATCGCTGACGGCGTCGAAGCACTGGCGCGGATCATCGATAACGACAACGACGTCTGCAACGGCCAGATCATCAACATCGGCAACCCGGACAACGAAGCGAGTATTCGCCAGTTGGGTGAAGAGTTGTTGCGCCAGTTTGAAGCGCATCCACTGCGTGCCAACTTCCCGCCGTTCGCCGGTTTCCGCGACGTGGAAAGCAAGGCGTTCTACGGCGCCGGTTATCAGGACGTGGAACACCGCAAGCCAAGCATCGCCAACGCCAAGCGCCTGCTCGACTGGACGCCAACCGTGGAAATGCGCGAGACCATCGGCAATACGCTGGATTTCTTCTTGCGTGAAGCCATGCTCGAAATCGCGGACAAGCATTGATGCAGGCCGGTCTACGCATCGACGTCGACACCTTTCGCGGCACCCGTGAAGGTGTGCCGCGTTTGCTGGAAATGCTCGACGAGGCGCAGATCAAGGCGACGTTTTTCTTCAGTGTCGGCCCGGACAACATGGGCCGGCATCTGTGGCGCCTGATCCGCCCGCAGTTCCTCTGGAAGATGCTGCGTTCCAACGCCGCCGGCCTGTATGGCTGGGACATTCTGCTGGCCGGCACCGCGTGGCCGGGCAAACCGATTGGCCGCGAACTCGGGCACCTGATGCGTCAGGCCCGCGACGCAGGGCATGAAGTTGGTCTGCATGCGTGGGATCACCACGGTTGGCAAGCGAATGCCGGGCGCTGGAGCGACGCGCAACTGATCGAGCAGATTCGTCAGGGCGTCGACACCTTGAGCGACATTCTTGGCGAGAAAGTCACCTGCTCCGCCGCCGCCGGTTGGCGCGCCGACGAGCGCGTGATCGAAGCCAAGCAAGCCTTCGGCTTTCGCTACAACAGCGATTGCCGGGGGTCGCAGCTGTTCCGTCCGTTGTTGGCGGATGGCACGCCCGGCACGCCGCAGATACCGGTGGATCTGCCGACCTTCGATGAGGTGGTCGGCCCCATCGTTGCCGCGCAGGATTTCAACGCGTTCATCCTTGAGCGGTTTCGCCCGGCAAAGCTCAACGTCTACACCATTCATGCCGAAGTGGAAGGGATTCTGATGGCTGAGGATTTTCGTCACTTGCTGGCCGATGCGCGCCAGCGAGGTATCGACTTCACACCGCTGGGCGACTTGCTGCCCGAGTTCTTCAACACCTTGCCCGTGGGTTGCGTACAGCGCGGCGCTCTCGATGGCCGTGAAGGCTGGCTGGGAGTGCAAGGCGCATGATTAAACGCTGGGCTTTGCCGCTGCTGTTGTTGGGAATCTGCTTGCTGGCGTATCTGCTGCCATTGGGCTCGCACGGTTTGTGGATTCCTGATGAGACACGCTACGCGCAAATCAGTCAGGACATGTTGCTGAGTGGCAACTGGGTGTCGCCGCACTTTATGAGCCTGCGCTATTTCGAGAAGCCGATTGCCGGCTACTGGATGATCGCGCTCGCGCAGAATGTGTTCGGACAGAACCTGTTCGGTGTGCGTTTCGTTTCGGCGCTGAGCACCGGGTTGAGCGTGTTGCTCTGTTATCTGATCGCCCGGCGTTTGTGGAATGAGCCACGCAAAAGCTTCGCATGCGCCCTGCTCTACATGAGTTTCACCATCGTTGCCGGCCAGGCGGGATACGCCAACCTCGATCCGCAGTTCACGTTTTGGGTCAACCTGAGTCTGGTGGCGCTGTGGTTTGCTGTCGACAGTCAAACCAGTGGCAAACGCATGCTGGCCTGGGCAGTGCTGGGGCTGGCGTGCGGCATGGGTTTTATGACCAAAGGATTTCTCGCGTGGTTGTTGCCGGTGTTGATCGCTGTGCCGTGGATGCTCTGGCAAAAGCGCTGGAGGGAACTGCTGACATGCGGCCCGGTAGCGATTGCCATCGCGATCCTCATCAGTTTGCCGTGGGTGCTCTCGGTGCATGCGCAAGAACCCGATTACTGGCGGTTCTTCTTCTGGCATGAACACATCCGCCGCTTTGCCAGTGACGACGCCCAGCACGATGCGCCGTGGTGGTTTTACCTGCCGCTGCTGTTGGCGTTCAGTCTGCCGTGGGCGGGTTTGATCCCGACAGCGTTCAAGCAGGCATGGCAGACACGCGCCCAGCCCCCCGTGGTGTTTCTGTTGCTGTGGCTGCTGATGCCGCTGCTGTTTTTCAGCCTGAGCAACGGCAAGTTGCCGACCTACATTTTGCCGTGCCTGCTGCCGATGGCGCTGTTGTTGGGCAATGCGTTGGCCGACCGTTTGCGGCTGGAACAGGGTCGAGCGCTGGGCTTGAACGGCCTGCTCAATCTGCTATTGGGCATCGTCACGCTGATTGCGCTGGTTTACCTGCAACTGAACCGGCCGCTGTACGACCACGAACTGCACAGTCTGGTGCTGGTGTTTATCGGGTTGATCGGCTGGATCATCGCCAACCTGCTGCAAGCCTTTCTGCCGCTGCAATGTTGGGCCGCGTCGGCGTTTGGCAGCCTGTTGCTGATCGCGGTACTGCCGGCGGCGCTGCCGAAATCGGTGGTCGCCAACAAGATGCCTGATCAATTCATCAAACATCACGTTGCTGAACTGGCGCAGACCGATCACCTGCTGAGCAATGATCTGGGTGCCGCCGCTGCACTGGCCTGGCGTCTGAAAACCCCGCAAGTAGCGTTGTACAACACGATAGGCGAATTGAAATATGGCCTTGCCTATCCTGACGGCATTCAACAACGGGTCGATCCCGATCAAGTGCAACAGTGGATGCGCGAGGCGCGCCGCAGTGGTTCGGTCGGCGTGGTGATGCGCGTCAAGGGGCAGGACGAACTGGACGAAATCGACAGATTGCCAAAGGACGGCGTCCGCTACGAGCAGGGCAACCTGGTGATCATGATTCTGCCCAGGGAGGCGTCATGAGCCTGTTGCTGCTGTTGGCCGCGTGCCTGCTGACCTGTCTGGGACAGGTCGCGCAAAAGTACGCCGTGGAGAGTTGGCGCGGCGTCGACGCTTCGTTGACCGCCAAACTGCGCTCGCCGTGGTTATGGCTGGCCCTGCTCGCCCTCGGCTCGGGCCTGTTGGTCTGGCTGCTGGTGTTGCAGCGCATTGAAGTCGGCATCGCTTATCCGATGCTCAGCCTCAACTTCGTGCTGATCACTTTGATTGCGCGCTTCGTCTTCCGTGAACCGATCGACCGCCAGCATTGGCTTGGTGTCGCGCTGGTGATCGGCGGCGTGGCTCTGCTGGGGCAACAGTCATGAATCAACGTCGTGGCATCACCTTCGCCCTCGGCAGCGTTTTGCTGGTCAGCGCCGCGCAATTGGCAATGCGCTGGAGCATGACGCGCCTGCCCGCACCGGAACAATGGCTGGCATTCGACAGCCTCGACCTGCGTGCCCTGGCCGTAGTTGTCGCAGCGATTTTTGCCTACGCCTTATCAATGTTGTGCTGGCTGCTCGCCTTGCGCGACTTGCCGCTGGGCCGCGCCTATTCGCTGCTGAGCATCAGCTACGCGCTGGTGTACCTGCTGGCGGCCAGTCTGCCGCTGTTCAACGAATCCTTCAGTTTCACTAAATCGCTGGGCGTGGCGTTGGTCATGCTCGGGGTCATCACCATCAACACGCGTCCGGCTCGTGCGCCTGCACTCAGGAGTGCTCCATGAAAATCACAGTATTTGGCAGCGGTTACGTCGGTCTGGTGCAAGCGGCGGTATTGGCCGAGGTTGGCCATGATGTCGTGTGCATGGACGTCGACCAGAAGAAGGTCGATCTGTTGCGTCAGGGCCACGTGAGTATTTTCGAACCGGGGCTGGCCAGCCTGGTGCGCGAAGGCCTCGATTCCAAACGCCTGTTGTTCACCACCGATGAAAAACTCGCGGTGCAGCACGGTCGAGTGGCGTTCATTGCGGTGGGAACGCCGTCCCGCGAGGACGGTTCGGCGGATCTGCGTTACGTGCTCTCGGTGGGCGATGCGATTGCCCGGCACCGTGAGCAGCCGCTGATTCTGGTGGAGAAATCCACAGTACCGGTGGGCACCGGCGATACCTTGCGCGCGCACATCGAGAAAGCGCTGATCAAGGTCGGTCGACTGCTGCAGTTCGATATCGTTTCCAACCCTGAGTTTTTGAAGGAAGGCTCGGCGGTTGCTGACTGCCGCCGCCCGGATCGCATCGTCATCGGCTGTGAAGGTGATGACGTGCGCGACGTGATGCGCGATCTGTACTCACCGTTCAACCGCAACCATGACCGCATCATGTTCATGGATCTGCGCAGCGCTGAACTGACCAAATACGCCGCCAACTGCATGCTGGCGACCAAGATCAGCTTTATCAACCAGATCGCTGAACTCGCCGAACACTTGGGCGCCGACATTGAGTCGGTGCGTCAAGGCATCGGTGCCGACACGCGCATCGGTTATCACTTCATCTATCCGGGTTGCGGTTATGGCGGTTCGTGCTTCCCGAAAGACATGCGCGCGCTGATCCACAGCGCCGAAGAAGCGCATTGCTCCAGCGATTTGCTGCAAGCGGTCGAGGCGATCAATCAGCGGCAAAAACACAAGCTGTTCGAGCGCATCAATGCGTTCTATCAAGGCGAACTGCGCGGCAAGACCTTCGCCCTGTGGGGCCTGGCGTTCAAACCGAACACCGACGACATGCGCGATGCGCCGAGCCGTGTGTTGCTGGAGGAGTTGTGGGCCGCCGGCGCCAGCGTGCGCGCGTTCGATCCGGAAGCCATGCAGGAAACCCAGAACCTTTATCCGGACGAATCGAAACTGATGCTGATGGGCACCCCGGAATCGGTATTGCCCGGCGCCGATGCACTGATCATCTGCACCGAATGGCAGCAGTTCAAGGCGCCGGATTTTGAGCTGATCAAACAGCGTCTCAACAATCCGGTGATCTTCGACGGTCGCAACCTGTACGACGCCGAGCGTCTGGAGCGCAACGGCATCCAATACTTCCCGATGGGCCGTGGCGAATCGCGCAAATTGCCGATCCCGTTTTCAGCGGTAGCTTTCACCAACCCGATGAGATCCTGCAATACATGAAACCCTTGCAGGCGCTGCCGCAGGCTGCGATCTTTTGGCTTTTTTTACAATCCAGATCAAAAGATCGCAGCCTGTGGCAACTCCTACATGTCCCAACGTTTGCTGTGCGTCGTGCCCTATTCGCTGACGCGGCCGTTCGCCCGCTGCGCCATGCGCCTGGCAATCACCTGAGACCAGCGCAAGCCCCTGTGGCAGCGGGCTTGCTCGCGAAGTTTTTGACAATTTCGCGCCCGATGAAGCCCTAGCCCGCATTCACCACCTGAAAGGTGAATTCATTCATCCACGGCCCGACGATGGACGGCAACATTTGCCTTCCTCCCATTCGAATGTTCCCGAGTGGCAGAGGTTTAGTGACACACTCCCAGTACCCGTCCTCCGTGACATTTGCACTTGCCAACGGATTATTGGGCTCTCCGGATTTGTATAAAAAGACAGTTGCGCGAGGATGACCACGCCCTTTCAACAGCGTCGCCGGCGCAATTTGCTCACCATTTGAATGACTCTCGAGAATGGGTGCAGGTAGAGCATTTTCCACGTTAACGGTGACTCCTGGAGAGAATAAAGAATTCTTATCATCCAGCGTTTGCTGGACTGTAATAGTGAAATTCTTGAGCGCCGCGGCATGACTCAGGCACATACGCCACTGGCCATAAGCATCGACGGAACCTTCACCGTAAAGAATGGCACCATTATAAAAATCGCGCGCTCGAACAACGGCCCCAGGCATCCCCTTTCCGCTCATCCAGAACCGAGTGTCCACGGTAGCTCCTGCTGTCGGGCTTTCGATAGTGGGCGCGGGGAATCCGGCGCTGACTTGAACAACTTCAAACGTCGGATTTGGCTTCAACTCTGCAGACCAAATCTCGTCACTGGCCTGAATGACGGTGAGTGACTGCGAACCCTCGGCAAAAGCGGGTAAGCGCAAAGCCCAACGTCCCTGTACGTCCACCCAAGCTTGAGCGAGGTCTTTACCGTTTTGACGGACATGGATCTTGGCCCCCGCAACGCCTGTCCCCGCCAACATCGGCTGGAGCCCGACCTCTTCACCTGGAAATGGCCGGTCGACAGTCGGTGCACTGAAACCGGTGAGCGGATACTCGATAATGAATCGCCCGCTACGCACCCATGGCGACTTTTTCTCGCCCAAGGTTTGCTGCACGATGACCCAGTTGGGCCCGGGATTAAGATCCGTGTTGCCCTCAACTGACCAATAGCCAGACTGATCGACGGTTGTAGTCGGTGCATGATTGATTGCGGGGTTGAATAGATCGGCCACCTGAATCGTCGCGCCGGGGAGCCCTTGGCCGCTGAATAGTACTCTTGGAACGAGGAAGTCACCGTCTGCAGGGTGAACGATCAGAGGTGCCGTCAGATCCTGAAGGTTGACGACGGCGGTATCGCTAGGATCTCCTCCAATTGAATCTTTGGTGCTATAGGCCCAATAGCTATAGTTCGTATCACCCTCGATTTTTTTGACAGTGCCCGACCATCGTCCTTCACTGTCTGCCAGGAATGTACCGAGATTGTCGCCCGCTCCTGCACCGAGACGTCTTACAACGACCGTATCGCCCGGGTGGGTGTATCCCGAAACGACCATTGACGAAGGATCAACCCACTCCCCTGCCGAAGGGCTTTCAAGATCTGGAGCGTTGGTCACCGTAACAAAGGAGTAGTCCATGCTTACCCCATCTCCGCCTCCGTAAGATTGAGTGATTTTCAATTTTTTGCCGCCCACCGGCTCCAAAAATACTGGTGCTACCCATTGGCCATTTGCATCGACTTTAATGCCGCCGGTCACTGGGTAATCGACGCCATCGAAAGACAGTTTTACAACAGCACCGGGCCAACCTGTTCCACTAAATGTGCTGCGTCGTGGGTAATAATTGTTTGGAACAGGTGTGAGCAGAGGCTTTGGCACCTTAACCGCGAACCGTACAGAAACACTGCGATCGGAGGCCTGTTTTTCTGAGGTCTGCTGGGCATAAATATCGTGCTCGCCCACGACGAGTTCTTTGTCCAGTTTTACTGCCCATATACCCGATGCGGGCACGATAGTCTGGCCCAGCGCTGGGCCTTGGACCGTGTTGTCGAACACTGCGACGGTGGCGCCATCGTATCCGTTTGTCCCTTTGATTTCGGGTCGGAAGTCTGTCTCCTGTTGATTGCCCGGGAAGATGATCACGGGTGTAGGTGTCGCAATTTTGAATTCAACCGGGCCGGCAGGAGGAGATGTTTGTTCAGAAAATGTTTGCGTGACCGTGAAGGTGTATTTACGTGGCACAAATGTAATTGGCAATGACGTCCATTTGCCGTCTGGAGCGCCTGTTACCGGAATCGGAATCTCTTGTTTTCCGTCGTTGATCAAAAGCATGAGCGAAGCGCTTGGCCAGCAACTACCGGAAAACGTTGCGGACAGACCATCGGGAACCACAAGAATGTCTGTAGGTGCCAGTGGCTTGATGATCAAGGGCGCTGGCGCCGTAACCGGTAGTGAGTAAACGCCATTCATCAACTGCCGTACCGACACGGTATAGCTGCCCGGTGCAACCGCAGTAGCGGTTGTCGCCGTCCAGTCGCCGGTGGCTGTAACGGTTGCCTGATCCAGTGCAACATTCGTTGCGCCTTGGAGCACCACCTCGATTTTTGCAGCCGCCAAACCCTCCCAGATACTACCCCGCCCAGTAACGGTGGGAATTTGCTCGATCAACGTTGGCGCATTGATGGTCGGGGCGCAAGTGGGTACGTCAAATACGGGTTTTTGGGGATGATAAAGCGAATAAATCCAGTCTCGATCAAAGATTTTTTGTCTTGCTCCCCATTCGATGCCTGTAGTACCTGGCGGCAAAGTGATTGGAGTAGTTTCGTATTTACCGTCGGCAGCTACCAGAGCCGTTGCAATTGGGCTGCCGCTTTCGTGGTTAATCTCGATCGTGGCTTTCGGATAGCCCGTACCGAAGAATACGGTGGTTGTGCCCCGATACTCGACTCTCGTGATAAGGGGATAATTTGGGCGTCGGAGGAAAGTAACAGGGCCGCTGCGTTCGGACAAAATTCCATGCCGATTCAGCTTCGCAGTAACGGTGATTACACCTGGCTTGGTGCTTTCATTGAAATTGGCCACCCACATCCAGAGAAAAGTAGAATCACTACCACCGATTCTTTCGTCGCTCATATCCTCATACAGGTCGATTTTGGTGGGCGTCAGTCCCATCGATGTACCGGAAATATTGGAATAAAAATCGATAACGTCATCATCAGGTGTAATTATAGGAGGCGCAAGGCATGTAAACTTGACTGGGCTCGCCCACTGAGAATGATTACCTCCAACAGTTTGTCGGCAGGTCAAATTATTAATATTGGCAGGTAACTGCTTATCTAACGTAACCTCCCACAAATTGAACGGCCCCACTGTGGCAGTCCCATAGACCGTACTTTCATCCCCACTTACGTACACTCTCACTGTTGCCCCCGAATCACCGTAACCCGAAACTTTGGGGGAAAATCCAACACCTACATTTGTAGGCGGAAAAATATAGGGAGTAGACAGGTCAGCTGTATTTATCAAATCCGATTGAACCTGCGACGTCTCCGTAGCGGGGTTCTCGTCACTACTACCGCCATTTATTGATTGATCGGTTTCGTCCGTCATATTGGCCACACTCTAGAAAGATGGGTACTCGTGTGCGTACTGTGTGACTTAACGTAATCTGCTCTGCCCAGTGAACACACCTGTAAGATCTGACAGTCCCGACAAACGGTCGTTAGCCCACCCAAGTTTATCCCTGCAATGAATTAGCAGTTCTTCGCCTTGACCACTCGCACCCGTCCAGAGAGGATTGCCCCACGCCCGCAAAGACCTCGAAATAAGGACATTCCCCCCGCCGTGGCCACCTACTCCCCCCTCATCCGCCGGCTAATGGTCGCTTCAATGACCGTCGTCATCAGCCGCGCCCTGATCAGCCCTTTACTCACACTCTTTCTCAGCAACAAACTCGGCCTCAACCCCCAGGATGTCGGACTTCTGCTGGGTATCGCCGTCTTCAGCGCCACACTCCTGTCGCTCTACGGCGGCTACATCATCGACCGCCTCGACAAGCGTCAGTTGCTGATCCTGACCATGCTCTCCAGCGGCATCGGTCTGATGCTTTTGACCTTCGCGCAGAACCTTTATCTGGTCACTTTGGTGCTGATCATCAGCGAAACCGCGTCAGCCCTGTTCCTGATCTGCTCGAAGGCGATCCTCAGTGAAAACCTGCCGGTGGGCCAACGGGTCAAGGCGTTTTCGCTGAACTACACGCTGACCAATATCGGCTACGCGGTTGGCCCGATGATTGGCGTGGTGATTGCCGGCGTTCAGCCGTCGGCGCCGTTCATCGTGGCGGGGGCGATTGCCATAGGCAGTATTTTTCTGCTGCTGGGCGCCAGGAAGGAGGCAAGCACGGAGACTTCGAGCAGCCCGCCGCAAAGTTTTCTAAACACCCTGATGATCCTGAAAAACGACCGGACGATGATCCTCTTCACCCTTGGCTGCCTGCTCAGCACATTGGTGCACGGGCGCTTCACCTTGTACCTGTCGCAATACCTGTTGGTCACGCACACCCAGCAAGAGACGCTGGACACCATGGCCGCCCTGCTCGCCTGCAATGCGATCACGGTGATTCTGTTGCAGTACCAGATCGGCCGATTCCTCAAGCGCGAACACCTGCGTCACTGGATAGCCGGCGGCACGGCGTTGTTCATCGTCGGGTTGATCGGTTTCAGCCTCGCCGACAGCCTGGTGGGCTGGTGCATGGCGATGTTTATCTTCACTTTGGGCGAGATGATTATCTACCCGGCAGATTTCCTCTTCGTCGATACCCTCGCCCCGGAAGAACTGCGCGGCAGCTATTACGGCGCGCAGAATCTGGCGGCACTCGGTGGCGCGGCGAGTCCAGTGATGTGCGGGTTTCTACTGATGCACACGCCAGCGCCGAGCATGTTCTACGCGTTGAGCGCATTGGCGGCGGTGGGTGGTTATTTGTGTGTAATCAGCGGACGTCGTGTCGCTTCAGTTCAAAAGTAATGCACTGAAACTGCATTTATATGAATTTGTCAGCATCGAAATAGATCGGCACACTGTGCGCGTTCCTCCCCCAATGTTGGAACACTTCGAGGGCTTTCCGGATTGCCGGACGAGTCCTTTTTTTTGTCCGGAATTTGTAGAAGGATCGGTTTTACATGCTCGCTCGCTGGTTGCCCGCCGCCATAAATACCCGCCCCACCGAATGGAGCCGCGCCGCGATCGGCATGGCGCTCGGCACGCTGTTCAGTGTGTGGTTGTGCGCGCAGGTGTTTGGTCATGAAGTCGCGTACCACTTGATCGGGCCGCTGGGTGCTTCGGCGGTGTTGCTGTTTGCCGTTTCTTCCGGCGCCCTCGCGCAGCCGTGGTCGATTCTCGGCGGTTACTTGTGTGCCGGCGTCGTCGCTTTGCTGGTGGCTCATGTACTCGGGCGAACCCTCGGCAGTGCGTGTCTGGCAGCGGGCATGGCGCTGATTCTGATGTGCTGGCTGCGTTGCCTGCATCCACCGGCGGGTGCGTTGGCATTGACGTTGGTGCTGGCCGATCCCGCAACGATCGCCATGGACTGGAAAGCCATGGAGCCGGTGATGCTCGGCGCCGCGTGCATGCTGCTCAGTGCGTTGGCGTACAACAATCTGACGCGGATTCGTTATCCGAAACGCCCGGCGGAACCGGCGCCATTGGTGGCCCCGGTGGACAACCAGGCAATCACCGCCGAAGACTTGAAGCTGGCGCTGGCCGACATGGAAGCCTTCATCGACATCACCCCCGAAGACCTCGAACAACTGATCCACGCCAGCGAACTGCACGCCAAACGCCGCAGCATCACCGCAACCTTCACCTGACCTTTGTAGGAGCTGCCGAAGGCTGCGATCTTTTGACTTTGTTTTTCAAGATCAAAAGATCGCAGCCTTCGGCAGCTCCTACAATGGGATCGTGTGTTAAGGCAAAAACGCAGACAGCCCCTGCACATATCCCCGTTGTACATGGCAAATTTGCACTGTTACGATCCGGTAACGCTCGCGCGCGAGCTTCTCGAATAAAGACAATAAAAGCAGGGAGTTACTGATGACAGCTCAGGCTTCATCCCCGCGGACTCAGTCCATGGATGCCACGCAAAACGAAGTGCTGGCCGAGGTTCGCAACCACATCGGGCACCTGACCCTCAACCGCCCCGCCGGCCTCAACGCCATCACCCTCGACATGGTGCGCCTGCTGCAACAGCAGCTCGACGCCTGGGCGACCGATGCCGACGTCCACGCCGTTGTGTTGCGCGGTGCCGGCGAAAAAGCCTTCTGCGCCGGCGGCGACATTCGTTCCCTGTACGACAGTTTCAAAAGCGGCGACACGTTGCACGAAGATTTCTTCGTCGAGGAATACGCCCTCGACCTGACGATTCATCACTACCGCAAACCGGTGCTGGCCTTGATGGACGGTTTTGTCCTCGGCGGCGGCATGGGCCTGGTGCAAGGCGCGGATCTGCGCGTGGTCACCGAGAAGAGCCGTCTGGCGATGCCGGAAGTGGCCATCGGTTATTTCCCGGACGTGGGCGGCAGCTATTTCCTGCCTCGGATTCCCGGTGAACTGGGGATTTATCTGGGCGTCAGCGGCGTGCAGATTCGCGCCGCCGATGCGCTGTATTGCGGCTTGGCTGACTGGTATCTGGACAGCAGCAAACTCGCACTCCTCGACGAAAAACTAGACGCGATGGAATGGCAGGACACGCCGCTCAAATCGCTGCAAAACCTGCTGGCCAAACACGGCGTGCAAACCCTGCCCGACGCACCGCTCGAAAAACTTCGCCCAGCGATCGATCACTTCTTTTCCCTGCCCGACGTGCCAAGCATGGTCGAGCAATTGTGCGCGGTGACCGTTGCCGACAGCCATGAATGGGCAACCATCACGGCTGATCTGCTGGAAACCCGCTCGCCGCTGGCCATGGCCGTCACCCTGGAAATGCTCCGTCGTGGTCGCCACCTCAGCCTGGAAAATTGCTTCGCCCTGGAGCTGCATCTCGATCGTCAGTGGTTCGCCCGTGGCGACCTGATTGAAGGCGTACGCGCCCTGCTGATCGACAAAGACAAGTCACCACGCTGGAACCCGCCGACCCTCGCCGCGCTGGACGCTGCGCACGTCGCGAGTTTCTTTCACGGTTTTGATGAGAGCGGGAGCTGAGCCATGCACGATCTCGAACTGACTGAAGAACAAGTGATGATCCGCGACATGGCCCGCGACTTTGCCCGTGGCGAAATCGCGCCGCACGCACAAGCGTGGGAAAAGGCTGGCTGGATCGACGATGCGCTCGTGGCGAAGATGGGCGAGCTCGGTTTGCTCGGCATGGTCGTTCCCGAAGAATGGGGCGGCACCTACGTCGACTACGTTGCTTATGCCTTGGCGGTGGAAGAGATTTCCGCTGGCGACGGCGCGACCGGCGCGTTCATGAGCATCCACAACTCGGTTGGCTGCGGCCCGGTGCTCAACTACGGCAGCGAAGCACAAAAGCAAACCTGGCTGGCGGATCTGGCCAGTGGCAAAACCATCGGCTGCTTCTGCCTGACCGAACCGCAGGCCGGCTCCGAAGCGCACAACCTGCGCACCCGCGCTGAATTGCGTGACGGCCAGTGGGTGATCAACGGCGCCAAGCAATTTGTCAGCAACGGCAAGCGGGCGAAACTGGCGATTGTGTTTGCAGTGACGGATCCGGAGCTGGGCAAGAAAGGCATCTCGGCGTTTCTGGTGCCGACCGATACCGCTGGTTTTATCGTGGATCGCACTGAACACAAGATGGGCATTCGTGCGTCGGACACCTGCGCGGTGACGCTGAACAATTGCAGCATTCCCGAGGCCAATCTGCTCGGTGAGCGTGGCAAAGGTCTGGCGATTGCCCTGTCCAACCTTGAGGGTGGACGTATCGGCATCGCGGCTCAGGCATTGGGCATTGCCCGTGCGGCGTTTGAAGCGGCGTTGGCCTATTCGAAGGATCGCGTGCAGTTCGACAAGCCGATCATCGAACACCAGAGCATCGCCAATATGCTTGCGGACATGCACATGCAGATCAACGCGGCACGGCTGATGATCTTGCACGCGGCACGACTTCGTTCGGCGGGGAAACCGTGTTTATCGGAGGCTTCGCAGGCCAAGTTGTTTGCTTCGGAAATGGCCGAGAAGGTCTGTTCGTCGGCGATTCAGATTCATGGCGGGTATGGGTATCTGGAAGATTATCCGGTCGAGAAATACTACCGCGATGCGCGGATTACCCAGATTTATGAAGGGTCGAGCGAGATTCAGCGGATGGTGATTGCGCGGGATTTGAAGAACTATCAACTTTAACGGCAAAAGATCGCAGCCTTCGGCAGCTCCTACATTGGAACGCGTTTCCTGTAGGAGCTGCCGAAGGCTGCGATCTTTTGATCTGCGCTATTTGCCCTTGAACTCCGGCGCACGCTTGGCCACAAACGCCGCCATCCCTTCTTTCTGATCCTGCGTCGCAAACGCCGCATGGAACACCCGACGCTCAAAACGCACGCCTTCCGTCAGGTTCACTTCAAAGGCACGGTTGACACTCTCCTTGACCATCATCGCAATCGGCAACGACTTGCTCGCAATCACCGCAGCGACTTTCAGCGCTTCATCCAGCAGTTCATCACTCGGCACAATCCGCGCGACAATCCCGCAACGCTCAGCCTCGACCGCATCAATCAAGCGCCCGCTCAGGCACATTTCCATGGCTTTGGCTTTGCCGACTGCGCGGGTCAAACGCTGGGTGCCGCCCATGCCCGGCAGCACGCCGAGGTTGATTTCCGGTTGACCGAACTTGGCGTTGTCGCCGGCCAGAATGAAGTCGCACATCAGCGCCAGTTCACAGCCACCGCCGAGGGCAAAACCGTTGACGGCGGCAATGATCGGCTTGCGGCGGTTGGCCACGCGATCGCTGTCGCTGAACAGGTCGTCCATATAGATCTGCGGGTAGGTCAGCTCAGCCATTTCCTTGATGTCGGCACCGGCGGCGAAAGCCTTTTTCGAACCGGTGATAACGATGCAACCGATGTTCGCGTCCGCTTCCAGCGTATCCAGCGCCTGGTTCACTTCGCTGACAAGTTGCGCGTTCAGGGCGTTCAGCGCCTGCGGACGGTTGAGGGTAATCAGGCCAACACGGCCATGGTTTTCCAGCAGAATCGTTTCGTAGCTCATTACATAACTCCTCATTCATTCCCCGTGTAGGAGCTGCCGCAGGCTGCGATCTTTTGACTTTGGTTTTCAAGATCAAAAGATCGCAGCCTCGTTGCACTCGTCAGCTCCTACACACGGGGTGGGGTTTATAGGTTACGGGAGATGACCATGCGCTGAATGTCGCTGGTGCCTTCGTAGATCTGGCAGACGCGCACGTCGCGGTAGATACGTTCCAGCGGGAAGTCGTTGAGATAACCGTAACCGCCGAGGGTTTGCAATGCCATCGAGCAGACCTTCTCGGCCATTTCCGAAGCGAACAGTTTGGCCATCGACGCCTCGACCAGTGCCGGCTGGCCGCTGTCACGCAGGGCCGCCGCGTAATGCACCATCTGCCGGGCGACGGCAATTTGCGTGGCCATGTCGGCGAGGCGGAATGCGACGGCTTGATGTTCGATGATCGGCTTGCCGAAGGTGTCACGTTCGCGGGCGTAATCACGCGCGGCTTCAAATGCGGCACGGGCCATGCCCACCGATTGCGAAGCGATGCCGACGCGACCGCCCTCAAGATTGGCCAGAGCGATTTTGTAGCCCTCGCCCTCCTCGCCCAAACGGTTGGCCACCGGCACCTTCACGTCTTCGAAAAGAATCTGGCAGGTGTCGGAGGCGTGCTGGCCGAGCTTGTCTTCGACCCGCGCAACTTTGTAGCCCGGCGAATCGGTCGGCACGATAAACGCGCTGATGCCGCGCTTGCCGGCGCTCGGATCGGTGACGGCGAAGACGATGACAATCCCAGCGTTCTGCCCGGACGTGATGAACTGTTTGCAGCCGTTCAGCACGTAGTGATCGCCCTCCAGCCGCGCACGGGTTTTCAGGCTGCTGGCGTCGGAACCGGCCTGCGGTTCGGTCAGCGCGAAGGCACCGAGCATGGCGCCGCTGGCCAGCGGTTTGAGGAAGCGTTCGCGCTGATCGTCGTTGCCGAACTTGAGGATCGGCACACAGCCGACCGAGTTGTGCACGCTCATGATCGTCGAGCAGGCACCGTCACCGGCAGCGATTTCTTCCAGGGCCATGGCGTAGGCCAGGTAGCCGGTGTCGCAACCGCCCCACTGCTCCGGCACGAGCATGCCGAAGAAGCCCAGCTCGGCCATTTCGCCGATGGCTTCCTTGGGGAAACGGTGCTCGCGATCCCACTCGGCGGCGAACGGCTTGAGGCGTTCCTCGGCGAACTGCCGGGCCATGTCGCGGATCTGGGTCTGGTCTTCGTTGGGAATCATGGTGAATCCTTAAATCCGGGTTTCCACAATCCCTTGTAGGAGCTGCCGCAGGCTACGATCTTTTGATCTTGCTTTTGTTTTCCAAAAATCAAAGTCAAAAGATCGCAGCCTGCGGCAGCTCCTACAGGGGTGGTGTGTTTAGTAGAGGCATTCCACGGCCATGGCCGTGGCTTCACCGCCGCCAATGCAGATCGCGGCGATGCCGCGTTTGAGGTTTCGCTGGCGCAGGGCCGAGAGCAACGTCACCAGAATCCGCGCACCGGAAGCACCGATCGGATGGCCGAGCGCACACGCACCGCCATGCACATTCAACTTGTCATGCGGGATTTCCAGGTGCGTCATCGCCGCCATGCCAACCACGGCAAACGCTTCGTTCACTTCGAACAAATCGACATCACCCAACGACCAACCGGTCTTCTTGATCAACTTCTTGATTGCCCCAATCGGCGCCACCGGGAACAAGCCGGGGGTGTCGGCGAATGCAGCATGACCATGAATCACCGCCAGCGGTTTCAACCCCAGCTTCTGCGCCTGCGATTGACGCATCAGCACCAACGCCGCCGCGCCATCAGAAATCGAGCTGGAGTTCGCCGCCGTCACCGTGCCACCTTCGCGGAACGCCGGTTTCAGCGAGGCAATCTTGTCCAGTTTGGCTTTCGGTGGCTGTTCGTCGTTGCTGATCAGCACCTGCTCTTTGCCGACGGTCACAGTCAGCGGGACGATTTCGTCCTTGAAGCTGCCGTCCTGAATCGCCTGCTGTGCGCGAGTGGTCGAGGCAATGGCAAAAGCGTCCTGCGCCTCGCGACTGAAATGGTTAGTCTTGGCGCAATCCTCGGCGAAGGTGCCCATCAAGCGGCCCTTGTCGTAAGCGTCTTCGAGGCCATCAAGGAACATCGAGTCGAGCACGCGACCATGGCCCATGCGGTAGCCGGCGCGAGCACGATCCAGCAGATACGGCGAGTTGGACATGCTCTCCATGCCACCCGCGATCACCACATCGGCACTGCCGGCGACCAGCATGTCGTGAGCGAGAATGGTGGTCTCCATGCCCGAACCGCACATCTTGTTGACGGTGGTGCAACGGGTCGACTTGTCCAGCCCGGCGCCCAGCGCAGCCTGACGCGCGGGCGCCTGACCGAGGCCGGCCGGCAACACGCAACCAAACAGCACTTCATCGACCGCATCACTGGCAACACCGGCGCGTTCAACCGCAGCCTTGATCGCCGCCGCACCGAGTTGCGGCGCGGTGAGGCTTTTCAGTTCGCCCTGAAAACCGCCCATCGGTGTGCGCACGGCGCTGACGATAACAATCGGATCGTTGGAAATAGTCATGACAAATCCTCCTTACTTGGCGGCCATGCGCAAGGCACCGTCGAGACGGATCACCTCGCCGTTGAGCATGCTGTTTTCGATGATATGCCGAACCAGTGCAGCGTATTCGGCAGGCTTGCCCAGACGCGGCGGGAACGGTACGCCGGCGGCCAGCGAGTCGCGGACTTCCGGGGTCATGCCGGCCATCATCGGGGTTTCGAAAATGCCCGGGGCGATGGTCATCACGCGGATGCCGAAGCGCGCCAGTTCACGGGCGGCGGGCAGAGTCAGACTGGCGATTGCGCCTTTGGATGCGGCGTAAGCTGCCTGACCGATCTGGCCGTCGAACGCTGCGACCGAGGCGGTGTTGATGATCACGCCGCGTTCGCCGTCGGCATTGGCTTCGGATTCGGCAATCGCCGCAGCGGCCAGACGCAGCATGTTGAAGCTACCGATCAGGTTGACGTTGATCACTTGCGCGAAGCTGCTCAACGCATGCGGGCCGTTCTTGCCGAGGATTTTCTCGCCACGCACGATGCCGGCGCAGTTGACCAGACCATTGAGGCTGCCAAACGCGGCGACGGTCGCTTGCACAGCAGCTTCGGCGGCGGCTTCGTTGCTGATGTCAGCCACCACACTTTGCGCGCCCAGACGCTGAGCCTGAGCGGCAACCGCCTCGGCGTTCATGTCCACCAGCATCACTTTGGCGCCGGCATTCACCAGCAATTCAGCGGTGGCCGCGCCTAGGCCAGACGCACCGCCGGTGACGATAAAAACCTTGTTCTCGATCTGCATGACTGTCTTTCCTGATTCAAGCTGAAACGTTATGCGCCGCGGCCTCTTGAGCCTTGGCGATTTCCTGGTTGCGCAAGATAAAGCGCTGCAATTTGCCGCTCGGGGTCTTGGGCAATTCGCTGACAAATTCGATTTCACGCGGGTACGAATGCGCCGCCAGACGCTTGCGAACATGTTGCCGTAGTTCCTCGGCCAGCTCCGGCGCGGCGCGGTATTGCGCACTCAACACGACAAAAGCTTTGACCAGCTCGGTGCGCTCCGGATCCGGTTTGCCGACCACCGCCGCTTCGACCACCGCCGGGTGCTCAATCAGTGCGCTTTCGACGTCGAACGGGCCAACGCGATAGCCTGAGGTGGTGATCACGTCATCGCTGCGGCCGACGAAACTGATGCTGCCGTCCGTGTTCCATTCCACGGTGTCGCCACTCAAGTAGTAATCGCCGACGAAGGCCTTGGTCGGCGCGCCTTCGTAGCCACCGAACCAGCACATCGGTGATTGCGGACGGTCGATGGCGAGGATGCCGGGCTGGCCGACACCGAGTTCGTGGTACTGATCATCGAGTACGACGATGCGATGGCCCGGCGAGGCGAAACCGGCAGCGCCGATGTGTACCGCGTGGTCGAGGCCGTGGTGGTTGCACAGCACCATGCCCAATTCGGTCTGGCCGTAGTGATCGTGAATAACCACGCCGAGGTTGTCGGCGAACCAGCGGATCACCTCCGGGTTCAGCGGCTCGCCGGCGCTGCTGACGATGCGCAATTTGCCCTTGATCGACTTGGCGAACTCGTCACCGCCGGCAATCAGCAGACGATAGGCCGTCGGCGAACCGGTGAGGTTGGTGATGCCGTATTTATTGATGACCCGGCAGGTACTTTCGAGGGTGAATGGGCCATCGTAAAAAGTGATCGGGTGGCCCATCGACAACGGGCCGGTGACGCCGAAATAAATGCCGTAGGCCCAGCCCGGATCGGCAACGTTCCAGAATGCATCTTCCGGGCGCAGATCGACGGCATCGCGGGTGTAGCTCTGGAACGCGACGATGGCTTTGAGTGGTACTGAGAGTGCTTTCGATGGGCCGGTGGTGCCCGAAGTGAACATCAGCAGGAACGGGTCTTCACCGGTCAGCAGCACTGGCTCGCAGAGGTTGGAATAATTGGCGAGTTCGGCCCAAAAACTGAAATCGCCACGGACGATGCCCTGGCCTTTGGCGCCGCCGACAGTGACAAGGGTTGGGCAATCGGCGACTTCAGTGAGTTTCGGCCGGTTGAGAGCATCAGTGACTACGACTTTGGCGCCGGAGCTGTTCAGGCGATGTTCGAGGGCTTTCGGGCCGAACGCGGTGAACAGCGGTTGATAAACCGCGCCGATGCGCCAGGTGGCGAGCACGGTGATGAGCAATTCGATGTTGCGCGGCAGCAGGCCGGCGACTTTGTCACCCTTCTGCACGCCTTGGGCGAGAAGGAAATTGGCGAAACGCGCAGCTTTGTCCTGCAGGTCGCTGAAGGTGTATGTCGCACTGGCGCCGTCGCGACCTTCCCAGAACAGCGCAATACGCCCGGGCAAGGCGTGGCGGTCGCAGCATTCGACGCAGGCGTTGAGCGCCTCCAGCGTACCGCTGAGCGCGGCTTCCACGGTGTGCTGATAGTTGAACTGTGCGGTGGCAGACAAGTAATCGCGCATTGCCAGAATCCCTCTGTGTTTTTATTAGGCTGGGAACCGTAAACAACAGAGGGATAGTCGCGCTGTGCGGGGGTTGGGGCAATGGTCAAAGCCATCAAAGTGGCTGACTGGTTTGGCCATGCCTTGCTACACCGATCGTTCCCACGCTCTGCGTGGGAATGCGGCCGCGGACGCTCTGCGTCCACCTCAGAACCGGAACGCGGAGCGTCCCTAGAGGCATTCCCACGCGGAGCGTGGGAACGATCATCATGGACTGGCGCTTTCGCGAGCAGGCTCGCTCCCACAATTTGAAATGCATTCCCCTGTGGGAGTGAGCCTGCTCGCGATAGGGCCGGGTCAGACAATCTCATTCAAAATCAGCGTCCGATAGTGCCCCGGATTCGACCCCGACCACTTCCGAAACGCCTTATAAAACGAACTCGCATCGGCAAACCCCAACCGACTCGCAATCTCAACAAAACTGATCGAAGGCTCCGCCAGCCAGACAATCGCCAATTCCTTGCGCACGCTGTCCTTGAGCCCCTGATACGTCTGCCCTTCCTCGGCCAGTCTTCGGCGCAAGGTCGAGGCCGACATGCACAATTGCTGCGCCAGGGCCTCGGTTTCCGGCCACTGCTCGGCCGGCAACTCTCGCAGATCCTGCTTGATCCGACTCGCCAGGCTCTCGGGATCGCGGTACTTCACCAGAATGTTCGCCGGCGCATGGGCCAGAAAGCGTTTCAGCTCTTCGGCAGACCGCTTGATCGGCAGATCGAGGCAATCCGCCGAGAAGATCATCCGCGTGCGCGGTCGATCGAAACGCAGGTTCTCGGAAAACATCACCCGATAGTCATCGGTGAAATCTGGCTCAGCGCAACGCAATTCGATCGCTAGAATCGGAATCCGCCGCCCCGCCAGCCAGCAGGCGACGCCGTGGACGATCATCCAGTAAGTGAAATAGGTGAAGGCGCGACGCGGTTCGGGGTCACTCTCAAGCAGCACAATCTCCGCGAGGCTCTGCTGGTGCACCAACTGCGCTGGCATGCGCTCCAGCATCAGCGAGAGAAAACTCAAACCCGTACTCAAACCCGCTGCCAGCGTGGGTTGCGCCATGGCGCTGCGACAAAGGAATTCCAGACTGCCGGACTTGAGCCGGCGCGGATCCATGCCAAAAAATTCGTCGTCACCGCGCCGGGCCAGCAGGCGCCAGAGTTTGGCGTATTGCGAGGCCGGCACCCGACCGTGGTCGGTTTGCAGCAGCGCCGGATCAATCCCGACCTTGTTCAAGACCTCTTCCGTGGCCACGCCCGGGGCGCAACTTTGCAGCAGCGCTTCACGCACCAGTTGAACGGCGATGGTGTCTTTTTCCGACATGGAGCGCGCGTATTCCTGTTGTTTTTTCGATGACACGCATCTTACCTCAGGCCACACGAAACCCTATGTAGGAGCTGCCGAAGGCTGCGACTTTTGATTTTCAAAACCAAGATCAAAAGATCGCAGCCTTCGGCAGCTCCTACAAAGTTCCGGTGTCACCCGCATGAGAATGGTTGTTCTTTACTTTGTTCAGCTTCTGTTCAGGTTTGTGTCAATGATTGTCATGTGAGAATGGTTGTCATTATGTTACAACTTGTAACCCCTCAGAATGATTCGTTGGACACCTAATGCTCGTTCCTTTTCTGATCATGCTGCGCGAAGGCATTGAAGCCGCGCTGATCGTTGGCATCATCGCCAGTTACCTCCAGCAAACCGGCCGTGGCCAGTGGATGCCTGCCGTGTGGATCGGCGTTTTCCTTGCCGCCGCCCTCGCCCTGCTGGTTGGTGGTGGTCTGGAACTGGTCAGCGCCGAATTCCCGCAAAAGCAGCAGGAACTGTTTGAAGGCATCGTCGGGCTGGTCGCCGTGGGGATTCTCAGTTCGATGGTGTTCTGGATGCGCAAAGTTGCTCGTTCGATCAAGCATTCGCTGCAAGCCTCACTCGATCACGCGCTGACTTCTTCGAAGCATCAGGTCATTGCGCTGATCGCCATGGTCTTCTTTGCCGTGGCCCGCGAAGGTCTGGAAACGGTGTTCTTCCTGCTCGCGGTGTTCCAGCAGAGCGAAGGCCCGGGCGCGCCGATCGGTGCCCTGCTCGGCCTGATCCTGGCGATCATCGTTGGCGTCCTGATCTACAGCGGCAGCATGCGCCTCAATCTTTCGGCGTTTTTCAAGTGGACCGGCCTGTTCATTCTGGTGGTTGCCGCCGGGATTCTCGCCAACTCGGTGCAGGCGCTGCATGAAGCCGGGCTGTGGAATCACCTGCAAACCGTGCTGTTCGACTTCAGCGCGACGCTGCCGATGGATGGCCCGTTGGGCTCGGTGCTGGCCGGCATGTTCGGTTATCAGGATGCACCGACCGTCAGCACCCTCGGTGCCTATCTGCTTTATCTGCTGGTGGCGCTGGTGATGTTCTTTCTCCCCGCGCCCAAACCCGCCGCGCAATCGTCTTCCGTTTCCAGCCAATAAGGGCATCCATGTCAAAGCCTAATACTCCTCAGGCCTCCCCTCCCCGCGCCTTGCGCTGGGCGGTGGCCGGTTCGGTGGTCATCATGATCGCCGCCGGTGGCCTGTTCTGGTACGCCTCGAAAATGGCTGCGGCCAAGCGTCAGCACAATCACGATGAAGTGGTGGTGAATATCCATCCGGGCAGTTGCGAACCGAATGCGCTGACCGTACCGGCCGGCCGCGCCAGCTTCCGTATCGTCAACCGCTCCGACCGCGCGGTGGAATGGGAAATTCTCGACGGCGTGCTGGTTGTCGAAGAGCGCGAGAACATCGCGCCGGGCCTTAGCCAGGTGATCAACGCCAATCTGCAACCGGGCGATTACGCGATTACCTGCGGCCTGCTGAGCAACCCGCGCGGCACCTTGCACGTCACGCCGACTGCCGCCTCTGATGCGGCCGCGAAAGCCAAGCCGTCGATGGTGGCTTTCGTCGGGCCGTTGTCGGAATTCCGCGTTTATCTGGCCAGCCAGAGCAGCGTGCTGATCAAAGCCGTGACCGCGCTCAATCAAGCGATTGAAAGCGGTGATTTGAATCAGGCTCAGGCGTTGTACCTGCCGGCCCGTGCGGCTTATCAGCGTCTGGCCCCGGCCGCTCAACGCCTGGCCGAGCTGGACAACAGCATCAACGCCCGCGCCGATTATTTCGAAAACCGCGAACAGGATCCGGCCTTCGTCGGCTTCCATCGCCTCGAATTCGGCCTGTTCCAACAGCGCAAACTCGATGAACTGGCGCCAATAGGCCAACGCCTGCTCAGCGACGTCACCGCGCTCAAACAGCAACTGCTCGCGCAATCGCTGCCACCGGAGCAACTGGTGAACATCGTCGTGCGCAACCTCAACACCTTGGCCGACGTGCGCGCCGCCAGCGGTGAAGAGGAACGCTACAGCCACAGCGATCTCAACGGTTTTGCTGCGAATGCCGAAACCGCGCACAAAGTCGTCGATCTGCTGCGGCCAATGCTGAGCAAGTCAGCCGCTGACCTGCTGCCGAAAATCGACAAGGCACTGGCGGACTTCGACACACAACTCAACAGCTACAAGATCAAGGACGGCTACGCCAGCTACGACTCCGTCAGCGGCGAACAACGCAAGCAGATCGCCGACAAGGCCCAGGCTCTGGCCGACGCGCTTGATGGCATTGATCCCGCCCTCGGCCTCTCCGGCCTGTAAGCAGAAGACGAATTCGCGATGAAAGATTTGGAACCCCTCAACTTGCAACGTCGCCGTGTCCTGATGGGCATGGGCGCCGCCGGTGTCGCCCTCGCCGGCTCAGCCCTGAGCTGCCCGGCCATGGCCGCCGCGCCGGCGCAAGTCACCGAAGCGCCGAGCAGCGACAAAACCGAAGACCGCCACGATTTCCACGGCGTCCACCAGACCGGCATCGTCACCCCGCGCCCGGCGTCGGGCATGCTCGTTTCGTTCGACGTGTTGGCCAGTGATCGCGAAGACCTTGAGCGACTGTTCCGCACCCTCAACGAGCGCATCGCCTTCCTGATGAAGGGCGGCCCGGTTGAGCAAATCGATCCGAAGTTGCCGCCACCGGACTCCGGCATCCTCGGCCCGAACGTGACGCCGGACAACCTGACCATCACCGTTTCCGTCGGCGAATCGCTGTTCGACGAGCGCTTCGGTCTGGCCGATGCCAAGCCCAAGCGCCTGCAACGCATGGTCGGTTTCCCCAACGATGCGCTGGAGGCCGATTGCTGCCACGGCGATCTGAGTTTGCAGTTCTGCTCGAACACCACCGACACCAATATTCACGCCCTGCGCGACATCGTCAAAAACCTGCCCGATCTGCTGCTGGTGCGTTGGAAACAGGAAGGCAGCGTGCCGCCGCAAGCCCCGTCGAAACCGGGTGTGCCGGCGCAATCGGCGCGCAACTTTCTTGGTTTTCGCGACGGCTCGGCCAACCCGAATTCCAACGATGCGAAAGCCATGGACAACATCGTCTGGGTGCAACCGGGCAGAGATGAGCCGGCCTGGGCCGCGCATGGCAGTTATCAAGCGGTGCGGATCATCCGCAACTTCGTCGAGCGCTGGGATCGCACGCCGTTGCAGGAACAGGAAAGCATCCTTGGCCGGGTGAAAACCTCCGGCGCGCCTATCGGTGGCAAACACGAAACTGAAGTCCCGGACTATCACAAAGACCCGGAAGGCAAGCTGACCAAACTCGACGCGCACATTCGCTTGGCCAACCCGCGCACCGCCGCGAGCCAGGCCAACCTGATCCTGCGTCGGCCGTTCAACTATTCCAACGGCGTCAACAAGAACGGCCAGCTTGACATGGGCCTGCTGTTCATCTGTTACCAGGCCGATCTGGAAAAAGGCTTCATCACCGTGCAGACCCGCCTCAACGGCGAACCGCTTGAGGAATACCTCAAACCGGTCGGCGGCGGTTACTTCTTCACCCTCCCGGGTGTTACGGGCGACAAGGATTTCATCGGTCGCTCGCTGCTCAACGCCACACAACCCAAAACCGCTGCCTAAAAACAACATTCAACACTGGAGCCGCCCCCATGAAGAAGACGCCACTCGCGTTATTGCTGACCCTTGGTTTGCTCAACACCCCGCTGTCGGCGTTCGCCGCGACAGCGCCGCTGGATCTGGTCGGGCCGGTGTCGGACTACAAGATTTACGTCACCGAGCAACTCGATGAGCTGGGCAGCCACACCCAACAATTCACCGATGCGGTGAAGAAAGGCGACCTGGCCACCGCGCAAAAGCTCTACGCCCCGACCCGCGTTTACTACGAGTCGATCGAGCCGATTGCCGAGCTGTTCAGTGACCTCGATGCGTCCATCGATTCGCGCGTCGACGACCACGAGAAAGGCGTGAAGGCTGATGACTTCACCGGTTTTCACCGCATCGAGTACACGCTGTTCTCGGAGAAAAGCACCCAGGGCCTGAACGAGCTGGCAGACAAGCTCAACAGCGACGTCAAAGACCTGCAAACCCGCGTCGCCGGCCTGACCTTCCCGCCTGAGAAAGTCGTGGGTGGCGCTGCTGCGTTGCTGGAAGAAGTCGCTGCAACCAAGATTTCCGGCGAGGAAGATCGCTACAGCCACACTGATCTGTATGACTTCCAGGGCAACATCGACGGCGCGAAGAAAATCGTCGATTTGTTCCGTCCGCAGATCGAGAAGCAGGACAAGGCGTTCATCGCGAAGGTCGACAAAAACTTCGCCACGGTCGACAAGATTCTGGCCAAGTACAAGACCAAGGATGGTGGGTTCGAGACGTATGACAAGGTGAAGGATAACGATCGTAAAGCGCTGGTCGGGCCGGTGAATACGTTGGCTGAAGACCTGTCCACGTTGCGTGGGAAGCTCGGTCTGAATTGATTTTTTGTAGCGGCTAGCAAGGCCCCATCGCGAGCAGGCTCACTCCTACATTTGGAATGCGTTCCCCTGTAGGAGTGAGCCTGCTCGCGATAGCGGCTGCATGACCACGACAAATGTAAAACCTTACAAAATCCGGTACAGCAACCGCTCAATCCGCACCCGACTCACGCGCTTGAGAAACTTCGCCACCGCGCCCGGATACTCCGGCAACGTCTCAAGATTCTGAAAGCTGTCGATCCGCGTGGTATGGCGGAAAATCTCTTCCAGCTCCTTCGCCCGTGGTTCCAGCCACTCGCCTTTCGGGTCTTCAATCAGCAGCGCGTTTTCCAGATCCAGACGGAACGCCCGTGGATTAAGGTTGTTGCCGGTCAACAACGTATAACGCTGATCAACCCACATACCCTTGAGGTGATAGGTGTTGTCGCCATCACGCCACAAGTGCAAGTTCAATTGGCCGCTGTCGATATTGCGCTGATGCCGTTTGGCAAAGCGGCGCAGGCTGATCTCGTACAGATACGGCAGCGCCGCAATCACCTTGAACGGCTCGCTCGGCGGGATGTAGAAGTCGTTGGCGGTCTTGTCGCCGACCACGATGTCGATCTTCACGCCCCGCGCCAATGCGCGGTTGATCTCGCGGATCACGCCCAGCGGCAAGTTGAAGTATGGCGTGCAGATGGTCAGCTGTTGTTGCGCGCTGGCGATCAGTTCGAGAATCGCCCGGTTCAGCGGGTTGTTCTTGCCGACGCCGAGCAACGGTGTCACCGACAGACCGTCTCTGGCGGTGCTGCCAGTGGCCGTGTCGTACGTTGCATATTTGAGGCGGCTGCGCAGATCTCCGATGTCATTGCGCAAACTGCGCGTAGTCGGCAGGTTCGGCAGGTCGAGGCGATGCACAGCTTTTGATTCGATCAAACCGTGTTTGACCAAGTGATGCATCGAGTCAGCCAGTTCATGGCTTTGCAGCACGTGGTAACGGTCGAAACGATACTTGTCGAACTTGTGCAGGTAAACGTTGTTCAGGCTCGCACCGCTGTAGACCACGCAATCGTCGATCACGAAGCCCTTCAAATGCAGGACGCCGAACAGTTCGCGGGTCTGCACCGGCACGCCGTACACCGGCACTTCGCTCTGGTGCGTGCGGGTCATTTCCTGGTACCACGCGGAGTTGCCCGGCTGCTTGCCGGCACCGATCAGCCCGCGCTGAGCGCGCAGCCAGTCGACGACCACGGCGATTTCCAGCTCAGGACGTTTGAGCTTGGCGGCGTGGAGAGCATCGAGAATTTCCTGACCGGCTTCGTCTTGCTGCAGATACAGCGCAACGATGTAGATGCGCTGGGTCGCCGTGGCGATTTTTTCCAGCAGGCAACGACGGAACTCGGCGGCGCCGGACAGAATGGTCACGGCCTCGGCGGTCAGCGGAAAGCTGCGCAGTTTGGGCAGCAAGGAACGTTTGAAAAGCAACGGCATAGGGCTCGCAATGGGTCGAATCCGAAGAACCCGAGAGCTTACACCATCGCATCCTTCGGGTCTTGTTAGAGCCCTCAAACAGATCAAAAGATCGCAGCCTTCGGCAGCTCCTACATTGGCCCGTGTAGGAGCTGCCGAAGGCTGCGATCTTTTGACTTAAAAAACAATTGCAAAAGGAGAACGCCCGTTCTACTGTCAGCCACATGAACGAACCAATCAATACCGAAACCCGCGACATTATCCTCGACGTCACCGAAAAACTGATCTACAAAAGTGGCATCGCTGCCACCAGCATGGATCTCCTGGTGAAAACCGCCGGCGTCTCGAGAAAAAGCATCTACCGTTATTTTGCGGACAAAGACCAACTGGTCGCCGCCGCTCTGCAACGCCGCGACATTCGCTGGATGCACTGGTACCGAAACGCCGTTGATCAAGCCGAAACCCCGGCCGATCGCCTACTCAACCTGTTTACCGTGCTCAAGGAGTGGTTCGCCTCGGAAGGTTTCCGTGGTTGCGCCTTCATCAACACCAGCGGCGAAACCGGTGATCCACAGAATCCGGTGCGTCTGATCGCCAAGGAACACAAACAGAAGCTGCTCGACTACGTGGTTGAGCTATGTACCGAACAGGGTGTCGCGGATCCGCAGCAACTGGCGAGACAGCTGCTGATCCTGATTGATGGCGCCATTACCGTAGCGCGGGTGATGGGCGATCACAGCGCCGCCGATAACGCGCAAAACATGGCGCGAAAGTTGTTGGATCTGTAATGCCTTTATAAGCCGGACTTGTTGTTAAACCGCAAACCCTATCGGGAGTCTGATATGTCTACTGCAGCGCAAGTACGTCCGCCATTGCCACCCTTCAACCGCGAGTCGGCGATCGAGAAAGTGCGTCTGGCCGAAGATGGCTGGAATTCCCGCGATCCGGAAAAGGTCTCGCTGGCCTACACCCTCGACACCAAATGGCGCAACCGCGCCGAGTTCGCCGACAACCGCGAAGCAGCCAAAGCCTTCCTGACGCGCAAGTGGGCGAAAGAGCTGGATTACCGCTTGATCAAAGAACTCTGGGCCTACTCCGACACGCGCATCGCGGTGCGTTACGCCTATGAATGGCACGACGATTCGGGCAACTGGTTCCGTTCTTACGGCAACGAGAACTGGGAGTTTGATGAGCAAGGCCTGATGTTCCAGCGCTATGCGTGCATCAATGACCTGCCGATTAAAGAGAGCGAACGCAAATTCCGCTGGCCACTGGGCCGCCGCCCGGATGATCACCCAAGCCTGTCCGACCTGGGCCTCTAAGCCAGAACGCAGATCAAAGTGTGGGAGCGAGCCTGCTCGCGAAGGCGTCGAGTCAGTCAGTACAGTTGTTGCTGACACACCGTATTCGCGAGCAGGCTCGCTCCCACACTGGCTTTTCAGTGTTCAGGCAACGGCGGCGGTTTTTTCGGATTCGAGTTCGCGCACTAGCGGCAACACCCGCTCACCGAAATATTCCACTTCTTCCTGAAAGTGCAGAAACCCCGCCAGCACCAGATCCACACCCACCGCTTTCAACGCTACGATCCGCTCGGCGATCTGTAACGGCGTACCAATCAAATTGGTCTTGAAGCCATCGTTGTACTGCACCAGATCCTCGAACGTTGATTTCGCCCAGTTGCCTTCACCCTCCGGCGACGCTCTGCCCGCCTGTTTCGCCGCATCGCCAAACGCGTTCACCGCTTGCGGATCGGCCTGATCGATGATCTGCGCCAACACCGCTCGCGCTTCTTCTTCGGTGTCGCGGGCAATCACGAACGCATTGACGCCAATCTTCACCGAATGATTATTCGCCGCTGATTTGGCACGAATATCGTCAACCTGCGCCTTGATTCCTTCGACGCTGTTGCCGTTGGTGAAATACCAGTCCGACACCCGCGCGGCCATGTCTCGCGCGGCGCGGGAACTGCCGCCCTGAAAGATTTCCGGCCGCCCCAGCGGTTTCGGTTTCAGGCTGTAATGGTCGAAACGGTAGAAGTCGCCGCGAAAGGTGAAGTTGTCCTGACTCCACACACCGCGCAGGCAGCGAATGAATTCTTCGGAACGGCGATAACGTTCGTCGTGCTCCAGCCAGTGCTCGCCAATCGCCTGAAACTCGCCTTTGAACCAGCCGCTGACGATGTTCACCGCGATGCGGCCGTTGGTGAGTTGATCGATGGTCGCCAGTTGTTTCGCCGCGAGCGCCGGTTGCCACGGGCCGGGCAGGAGCGCGGCGATGACTTTGAGCTTGGTCGTCGCGGCCAGCAGTGCATGACTGAACGCAACCGACTCATGCTGGAACTCGGCGCCGTAACCGGCGGTGAAGCGGATTTGCGTCAGCGCGTATTCAAACCCGGCGGCTTCGGCGATTTGTGCCAGTTTGCGGTTGTAGTCGATGCCCCAATCGGTGCGCTGTTCGATCTTGCTGACCACCAGCCCACCGCTGACGTTTGGCACCCAGTAGGCAAATTTGACGGGTTGCTGGCTCATTGGCGTGTCCTCGGGATGTTTTGGGAGATGGGAGAGGTAGAGCAGCAAGTGTGCCAGGGTTGGAATGCCTGGTTTTATTGATGTTTAGCGTGGAGTAGATGTTTTGTAGAGGGGGAATTTGTTGGCTGGCTGTTGAGTGGGCAACAGTAGATTTTGCAGTGGCTGGAAAGCCGCCTTCGCGAGCAGTCTCGCTCCCACAGGGGATTTGTAGTGAATATCGATATTGCGAACAACCCAGAAACTGTGGGAGCGAGCCTGCTCGCGAAGGCGTCCGATGGGTCGCCGCAACAGTTGGATACAGGTAACATAACCGCCCTCCCCGCAGCTCCCGTTCTGCGCCCTGCCGAATAAGCCGATTCCATGCCCTTCGAACTCAGCGTTGACCTCACCACCCTGGCGATTCTCGCCCTTGTCGCTTTCGTTGCCGGTTTCATCGACGCCATCGCCGGCGGTGGCGGTCTGTTGACCACACCCGCGCTGCTGACCGCTGGCCTGCCGCCACACTTGGTGCTGGGCACCAACAAACTCAGTTCAACATTCGGCTCGGCGACCGCCAGTTTCACCTTCTACCGCCGCAAGTTGTTCCATCCACGGCAATGGGTTCACGCCATTGTCGGCACACTGGTCGGCGCATTGACCGGTGCCGTCGTCGCCCATTACCTGCCGGCTGAATGGCTGAACAAGATGCTCCCGGTGATCGTCTTCGCTTGCGGCCTGTACCTGTTGTTCGGCGGCACGCCAAAAGCACCGCTGGACAGCGACGCGCCGATCAAAAAGAAATGGCAATCGACCCAAGGCTTCAGCCTCGGTTTCTACGACGGTGTCGCCGGCCCCGGTACCGGCGCGTTCTGGACGGTGAGCAGCCTGCTGCTGTACCCGATCGATCTGGTCAAGGCCAGCGGCGTGGCGCGCAGCATGAACTTCGTCAGCAACATTGCGGCGCTGTCGGTGTTCGTGTTTTCCGGGCAGGTGGACTGGATCATCGGCCTGAGCATGGGCCTGTCGGTGATGGTCGGCGCGTTCTTTGGTGCGCGCACCGCGATCAGCGGCGGCGCCAAATTCATTCGCCCGGTGTTCATCACCGTGGTGCTGGGTCTGACCGTGCGCCTAGCCTGGCAGCACTGGTTCAGCGTGGCCTAAGCGCCGCGCCACGTAGACGTCGATCAGGTAACGGGCAATCGACTTGGACGCCGGCAACGGCGGCAGGTCGTGCACGTTGAACCATTGGGCGTCCTCGATCTCGTCTTCCTGACAGACAATCTCGCCCCCCGCGTATTCGGCATGGAAGCCGAGCATCATCGAATGCGGGAACGGCCAGCACTGGCTGCCCAGATACTCGATGTTCTTCACCTCGATCTGCACTTCTTCGCGCACTTCCCGAATCAGGCATTCTTCCGCCGACTCGCCCGGCTCGGCAAACCCGGCCAGCGTGCTGTAGACCCCGGTGACGAAACGCGGTGAGCGCGCCAGCAGAATCTCGTCGCCGCGAGTGATCAGCACGATCATGCTCGGCGAAATGCGCGGATAGCTGCGCAGATCGCATGGCTGGCAATACATCGCCCGCTCGCGCGGCACTTGCGTCATCGCCTGTCCGCAGTTTCCGCAGAATCGATGCTCGCGCGCCCAAGTGCCAATCTGCGCGGCGTAACCGAGCACTTTGTAGATCGTGTGATCGCCCTCAAGCATGAACGCCCGCAGACCTTTCCAGATGCACCCCGGCACCTCGCTGGCGCTGCGCAACTCCAACAGATACACCGGCTCGCCGTCGAGATGGCCAATGCCGTGCTCGGTGAGGACTGACAAGTCCTGACGCTTGAGCCATTCCCGGGGGAACAGCGCGCCGTTGTCATCGAACAGAAAGCCTTCCGGGCTGCGCGCCACGGCCCAGCCGCCCGGTTGATCGGTGTCGAGTACTGCAGTGGTCCAGCGAGCTGTCATGGTTTCTCAGTCCAGGAATTCGGGTTTCTGTTTGCTCATATGGGCGGCCATGGCCACGCGCAAGTCGGTGGATTGCAGCATGGCGGCATTCCAGGTGGCAACGTATTCGAGGCCGTCGTCGATGCGATGGTCGCGCATGTAGCTGATCATTTCCTTGGTGCCGGTGACCGCAATCGGCGACTTCGAGGCGATTTCGCGAGCGATGTCGAGCACGCCTTCGAGCAGCGCGTCTTTATCGCTGTAAACGCGATTGACCAGGCCAATGCTGCGCGCCTCGTCAGCGCCGAAGGTGCGACCGGTGTAGGCCAGCTCACGCAGCATGCCGTCACCGATGATCCGTGGCAACCGTTGCAAAGTGCCAACATCGGCGGCCATGCCGATATCGATTTCCTTGATCGAGAATTGCGCGTCTTCGGCGGCGTAACGCATGTCGCAGGCAGCGATCAGGTCGATCGCGCCACCCAGGCAGTAACCCTGAATCGCCGCGAGCACCGGTTTTCGGCAGTTGTCGACGGCGTTGAACGAGGCTTGCAGGGTGAGGATTTTGCGGCGCAGCAGGCGCGCGTTGCGGCCGACGTCCTTGCCCAGTTCATTGGCGACGCCGGCGAGCATCATCAAATCGATGCCCGAGGAGAAATGTTTACCGTTGCCGCTGAGCACCACCACGCGCACTTCGTCGGTGTCGTCGATCCATTGGAAGATCTCGACGATCTCGCTCCAGAACGCCGCGTTCATCGAATTGATCTTTTCCGGGCGATTGATCTGCACATGGGCGATGTTGTCGGCCAGTTCGACGCTGAAGGCGGAGTATTGAGTCATGGCAGTGATCCTTTACCGGGCAGAAAATGAGGCCCGAACTATAACAAGGCATCACGGTGGCGGTTCGGACAAATGCGGGACTGACTTGAAGAGATGTACTGCAACCCTCCACCCCGTAGGAGCTGCCGCAGGCTGCGATCTTTTGCTGTTGTTTATGAAAATACAAAATCAAAAGATCGCAGCCTGCGGCAGCTCCTACGGGGACTTGCGCGTCACGAAGGCTGCGGTTTCGTAGGGAACCGTCACCACATCCCGGCCCCGCAGCTCCGGCTCAGACTGGATCAACGCGCGAATCTGCTCATCCACCCTGGCACGCTGTGCCTGCGGCAACGCGGCAATGAAACTGGTCGAACGCACGCGGTTAAACAAGACATCCTCCGCCGACCCGGTATGCCCATTGTGAAACTGTTGCACCTGCAACGGCCCAAACGCCGGATGCGGAAACGCCTTGCGCCATTCACCGGTGTAGTAACGCGGCGTATCGCCCTCCAGCGCATTGACGATCGCGTCCAGCTTCGGCACCCAACTGACTCGCGTATCACGCAGGTTCCAGATCAACCCGAGCCTGCCGCCGGGCTTAAGTACCCGAGCGATTTCCGTCAGCGCCTCTGCACTGGCAAACCAATGAAACGCCTGCGCACAGACCACCACATCCACCGAGGCATCCGGCAAGGGCAAGTCCGTCGCCGTGCCGTGTACAGCCAGCACCTGCGGCCAGGCATCGGCGAGTTTTTCCAGCATCTGCGCCACCGGTTCAACGGCAATCACCTGCGCGCCCGTCGCTAGCAACCGGCCAGTGAACTTGCCGGTACCGGCGCCCAGATCGATCACGGTTTGGTGATTATCCAGCCCCAGCGTTGCGCTCAGCCAGTCGCTGACTTGAGGCGGGTAATCCGGGCGTCCTTTGACGTAGGTATCGGCAGCGGTTTTGTAGCCGCCAGTGGCGTGATGGAGCTGATCGTTCATGGCAGTCCCCTATATGGCAAAGCTTCGGATCAACGGCAGACGCTCACGAGCATAGCGCCGGAATTTGTGCCTCACTTGAACAGTCACTGACAAAGCAATGAATAAAATTTCACGCTGTGGTGTTCAAAGTGAAACATAACCTCCTGTGGAGCCTTGCCCATGACTATCCGTTCCGTTATGTTCGCCGCCCCGTTGCTGCTGGTCGCCGCGATGTCCAGCCATTTGGCCTTCGCCAACGGTGATGAAGACGAGCCGGTGAAGAAGCCCGAATGCCCGAAAGGCCAGGTCTGGGACAGCAAGTCGCAAAAATGCGTGCTGCAAACCAGCAGCCTGTTGCCGGACGCCGATCGCACCGACTACGCCTATCGACTGGCCAAGGACGGGCGCTACGAAGAGGCGCTGGCACTGCTCGACACACTGCAACAACCGAACACCGCCAAAGCCCTCAACTATCGCGGTTACGCCACGCGCAAATTGGGGCGCACCGACGAAGGCATCGGCTATTACCTGCAATCGGTGAAACTCGATCCGCAGTACGCGCAAGTGCGCGAATACCTCGGCGAAGCCTATGTGATCAAAGGCCGCGTCGACCTGGCGCAAGAACAGTTGCAGCAGATCAAATCGATTTGCGGCACGTCCTGCGAGGAATATCAGGATCTGGCGCAAGCCATCAACGACTCATCAAAAACCTGACCTATCACAGCGGAGGCCATCATCGTCAGCGATCAGGCATTCAGAGCGGAACTCGGACAGCATCTGGCGCGATTGTGGCGCTACGGTTTGCTGCTGTCGCGCAATCGGCATGTCGCCGAGGATCTGGTGCAGGCGACGTGTGTGCGGGCACTGGAGCGTTCTGCTCAATACGCGGCGGGCACGCGCATGGATCGCTGGCTGTTGAGCATTCTGCATTCGATCTGGCTCAATGAAGTGCGCGCGCGTCGGGTGCGCAACGGCGCCGGCCAGGTCGATGCCGACGGGCAACTGGCGTTTGATGGCGAGTACTCGGCGCAGACGCATGTGATGGCTGCGCAAGTGATTCGCCGCGTAGATGCGTTGCCCGAAACCCAGCGCGAAACCGTGTATCTGGCCTACGTCGAAGGATTGTCTTACCGCGAAGTCGCCGAGATCCTGCAAGTGCCGATTGGCACGGTGATGAGCCGCCTCGCCACCGCGCGGCTGAAACTCGCCGAATATCCGCCGCTGCAAGCCGTACCGAAAGCCACCGAAGGAGATCGCCCATGAACACGCCTTCGGATGAGCAACTCGTCGCCTATCTGGACGATGAACTCGACGCGGACTATCGGCGTGAACTCGACGATGCCGTTGCTGAAGACTCGCTGCTAAATCTGCGCGTGCAATGGCTCGCCCGCAGCAACCTGCCGTACAAAAACGCCTACGACGAACTCGCACAACAAGCACCGATGGAGCGTTTGCAGGCGCGGCTTGATGCGATCGCGTCGCCAGAACGTCCGGGAATAAGTCGACGCTGGTTCATCGGCGCGGCGGCGGCAGCGCTTGTCGGCGCAGGCGTACTGGCTGACCGCCTGGTGCTCGGTTGGCAAGCGAAACAATCGCACAACTGGCGTGAACTGGTCAGTGACTACATGGCGCTGTACGTGCCGCAAACGCTCGCGCACCTGCCCACCGACGACGCTGCGCAACGGGCGCAACTGCAGACCGTAGACAAGCGCTTGGGGCTGAATCTTTCAACGGCAAAACTGAAGCTGCCCGGCGCCGAATTCAGGCGTGCGCAAGTGCTCGAATACGACGGCGTGCCGATCGCGCAGATCGTCTATCTTGACGCCAAATACGGGCCGCTGGCGCTGTGTGTGACGCGATCGAACAGCGGCAGTCGGCCAATCGCGCAGGAACACCGGCACAACATGAACGTCGTTTATTGGACCGAACGCGAACACGCCTGGATGCTCATCGGTTACAACCCGTCCTCCGAACTGGCGGGCATGGCCAAGTCACTGATCAATACTCGACTCTAATGTTGTCGAGGCTGAACCAGTCTCCGGTCGGACAGGTAATCTTGATGAACTTGATTCCCGCTGCGGCTAACGCAACCCCTACCGGAGTGCTGTATGAAGCCCCGAGGAATTGGCTGCCGAGCAACGCTCCGTCAGCGGCGAAATATTCCGCAAAGCTGTCACCGAAGTTGACACTCACATGATAGAAGCCGATTTTTGAACAGGCCTTTTTCAATTCCAGTTCTACGACGACCGGTTTCGGACCAAACGCATCGCGACCAATGCTCAGCACTTGGCCTTCGATCTGGCCGAGGAATGATTCGCCGATGTCGCAACGCTGCATGATTGCGCATTCGCCGTCGCCTGACTGGAAAGTGAATTTGAGGTTGGACGTTTCCATGACGCCTCCCTCTTTCACCGCTTGCGGGCTGGCGCTGGTGAAATCCTCCAGCAGCGTGGCGGGAGAGTCGAAGACTTTGTAGTCGATCGTCTTGTACGTCACGGCCGCACTCTCGTCCTTGCTTCCGTCGAAAGACACCTTCAACTCCAGCGTGACCGCACTGCCCGGTTTGAATTTTTCGAGTTCAGCGCGGGGCAACGTATTCTCCAGACCACTAATCACTTCAACCGGCGTCACCGGGGCCCCGTTGGCGATCAGAATCTCGTGCGGCCTATCGCTGTGATCCGTCCCGATCAGGCGAAACCAGCGCAATTGGCCGACCGCCATCGCCGGCCACGATTTACAGGTTGCCTCAGCCGGGCCGATAAACGCCCCCATGTCCAGCGTGTCACCCAACGCTTGGGTGATACGAGGTACTGGCAGCTGCCAGTCGCCGTGTGCAATTGGCTGCACGATGACGTCAACGGCACCTGAAGGTTGAAGGCCTCCAGCACGCAACAACTCCCAATAAAGCTTGATGGTTTTACCGTGATTGGCAGCAATCCCCTCCGGCTTGAGCAAGAAGGTTGCCTGCTTGTCTTTGTTGAAGTTGATTGGCGCAAACACTGGCGAACCCAGCCCGGAAACACCTTCGACCACCAAGCGTGCCTGATCGCCTTCGTGTGCATCCGGGTAGTCCACTCGCACAGTAAGCCCGTTCGGGAATGCCAGCGGTTCCACTTCGCTGCCGGCGCCGACCAGCGTCGGCGGATTCAGGTCGGAGGCCGCTGAGCCGGTGATGCTGACCGTCAGCGCTTCTGAACGGTCCAGCGAGACACCGCCGCTCATCCGTGTGTAGTGAAAAATCGCTTTGCCGCCTGCAGCAGCGGCGAAATGCGCATGAGGTACCGGGATTGAATACATGAACGGCGTGTTTTTGATTGTCTCGATCAGGGTCAATGCTTCTTCGCCACCACCGGCGGTACGGAAGATGCAGCGCAGATGGATTGCATCGTCCTTCAACCAACTGCGCGGCACATAAACCTGCGCAGTGGCCGGATTGCCGTCAAGTTTGCTCAAATCAATTGTGTCCGGATCATCCTCGGCATCGTTCGGATCTTCACTGACAATTGGTGGGTCGTACCAATTGCCCGTGAGATTCACATAGATATGTTGCACCGCTGAATCGGGATTGTTGGTGTCCGGGCCGTTCCCGGCACAGTCGTACACGGTGTAACTCAGCGGAAAATCCCGATGATCGCCCGCTGCAATGAACGTTGCTTCATCGATGGTCATTGCCACTGGCAGGCCGCTGTCGGCCTCCGCCTGATTCACTGCGTGTTTCAAAACCACCCCGTTGCAATCGAGCAGGATCGTATCGAACGGCCTCATCAGCGGATAAAAAACATTTACGTTGACGCCATCGCGCGCTCGGTCGGCGTTCACCCCTTCATCGCGGATGGACTGCGCGATCTCCAGCGTCAGCTCCGAGTGCCCCTCGTTACCCGGATCGAAATCCACACCGCCTGGACGCTTGCTGTGAAACCAAAGCAGCAATGGATGCGAAGTTTCGTGCTCCACACCGGCCCGCTCAAAGGCGTATTCAAGCGTATTGACCCCGTCCTTCCAGAGCTTTGCCGGCACAAACAGGGTCGCCTGCTGACTCTCCTCGCCTGCCGTAATGATTTTTTTATCAGCCACCGCGCCGTTCAGGCGCAACAGCAGCGAGTCATCCGCCGCCGTGCTCAACGATGGTTGAATGAATACCTTCACGCCTTCGGGATTGAGCTGAGTCAGCGCCAGTTGCACCGCGCCATCGACCGGTTGCGGTGCAGTCACCGGTTCTTTCATACCGGGAACACTAGGCTTGTCGAGAGTGGGCGCGGCCATCGGCTTCAGTCCTTTGCGAGGAGACGGGATTGATCAGGGCAGTAACCTGTCCCTTTCATCAAATCCCCTAACACCAAAGGCCGCAACTGTCAGATCTGACAGGGGTGTTTAAAAACCCAGCGGTCAACCGCCGGAAAAAATCACGTCAGCGACGGCAACCAAAGTCGAAAGCGAGCGCCACCTAACGGCGAAGCCTCTACCGTCAGAGAACCGCCCTGCGCTTCCAGTGCCCGGCGACTGATTGCCAGTCCGAGACCAAATCCGCCCGTAGCGCGATCACGACTGCGGTCAAGGCGATAGAACGGCTCGAAAATCCGCTCACGCTCGTCATCCGGAATCCCGATACCGTCATCGTCGACCCAGATTTCGCAACCTTCATCCTTGACCTGTACGCCAATCTGAATGCGTTTCTCGCAATAACGCATGGCGTTGCGCAGCAGGTTCTGGATCGCCCTGGCAGTCAGGCGCGGATCCAGCGAAAAACGCTCAAGCTGCCCGTGCAACAACACGTCGATGACGATTTCCGGCGATTCCAGTTCCTCATCGACACTGCCCAAAATACTGTCGATAAACTCATCCAGCGAGACTTCGACCTGTTCCGGCAACTGCGCCGGGTTCTGCAAGCGGCTGTAGGAGAGCAACTCCAGCACCAGTTCATCGAGTTCACGAATGTGCGCGACCAGCCCTTGCAGACGTTCGCGGCTGGCGGCCGGCAGATCATCGGACAAGGCCAACGCAAGGCCGAAATCCAGACGCGTCAACGGTGTGCGCAGTTCGTGGGACACCGCATTGAGCAGATCGCGTTGCTGATTGAGCAGGTTCTCTATGTCGCCAGCCATGGTGTCGAAAACATTGGCCAGACTGCCGATGTTCGAGCTGCGGGCGATCTTCGTGCGCTCGCTCAAGTGGCCCTTGCCGAAACGTTCGGCGGTGCCTTTGAGGCGCTCGAGATCGCGCCAGTGCGGGCGCAACCACAGCAACAGACACGCGAGCAACGACGCACCGATCAGCACGTTGATGCTCCAGTACAACAAGTTGACGTCCATCGGATCCGGCGGCACCACCATCTGCACCGCAACGTCGTCATTGAGCGGCGCCACCGCCAGCGTGCGCCAGCCCCAATCACCGATGCGCACGACGTTTTCGCCACGGCGCAGGCGCTCCTGCTCGATGGCGGTGAAGTCGGCGCTATCAATACGGGCGAGGACGATGTGCAGCGGCTGAAAGTCTTTGTCCATCGACTGCGCCAGCGCCGGCCACTGATCTTGCGGTACGGCGCGGAACTGCTTGGTGATCAGCGATTGCAGGCCACGGGAATAATCGAGGTTGTAGGTGACAAAGCGTTCTCGGAACGCCATCACCACCAGATCCGGCACCAGATAAATCGCCGCGCTGTACGAGATGATCGTCACCAGATACAGGCGAAACAGGATGCGAAACATCAGCTCAACATTCCCATTCCGAACGGCTGAACAGGTAACCCTTGCCCCACACGGTTTTGATCTTGCGCGCCTCGCCGGCGTGGTCATCGAACTTGCGACGCAACTTGGAAATCGCCACGTCCACCGAGCGATCGGTGCCGTTGAATTCGATGCCGCGCAGGCGTTGCAGGATCTGATCACGGCTGAGCACTTCGCCGGCATGCCGGGCCAACACCACCAACAGGTTGTATTCGCCGCTGGACAGCTCCACCGGTTGATCGCGCCAGGTCACGGTGCGCTCGGACAGATCGATGCATAGATTGCCCATCAAGATACGGTCGTTGGCGGTCACCGGTTCGCCGAGGCTGCTGCGCCGTAACAACGTACGGACGCGGGCGAGCAAGACGCGCGGCTCGCAGGGTTTGGTGACGTAATCGTCGGCGCCCATTTCCAGGCCGAGCACTTGATCGTGACTGTCATCGCGCGCGGTGAGCATCAGGATCGGCAGCGTTGCCGAGTCGGCGCGCAGCAGGCGACAGACCTGTAAGCCATCAAGCCCCGGCAGCATCAGGTCGAGAATCACCAGATCCGGCGGATTGATCCGCGCCCGTTCACGCACGTGATCGCCACGGCCAATGACGCTGACGCTATAGCCATTGCGTTCGAGGTAGCTGGAAATCAGTTCGGCGAGGGCGGTGTCGTCTTCGACCAGGAGGATGTTGGGCATGGGTGTTCCAGAAAAGTGCTGTGGCGACTGATAAATCCCAATCGCGAGCAGGCTCACTCCTACAAGTGATTTGTGGTCAACACAGAACAGTGTAGGAGTGAGCCTGCTCGCGATGGCGGTTCATCTGTCGCAATAAATTTCAAGGGCTAAAGGATATACGCCCTCGCCCGTCCCTGAGTAAAACCCTTACACAATTTCACACAGCGCCTACAAAGCTTCACCGCTACTCTCGGCGACTGTCCGTAGGATGCGGGCATCAATATTGGGGGTAGTACATGTCGAACAAACTGCTGGCCGGGCTCGGCCTGATCGCATTGGCGCTGACGCTGAGCGCGTGTGATTCATCTTCGAACGCCGAAGAACAGGCGCCGCCGGCCACGGTGCGCATCGAAACCCTTGAAGCCCGCCCGTTGACGCTGAGCAGCGAACTCAGTGGCCGCATCGCCGCGCCGCGTATCGCCGAGGTGCGTGCACGGGTGGCTGGAGTGGTGCTGGAGCGCACCTTCCGCGAAGGCAGCGACGTGAAAAAAGGTCAGGTGCTGTTCCGCATCGACCCGGCGCCGTTCAAGGCTGACCTCGACAGCGCCGAAGCCGCGCTGCGCAAGGCCGAGGCCAATGCGTTTCAGGCCAAGTTGCAGGAACAGCGTTATGCGCAGCTGATCGGCGACAAGGCCATCAGTGCTCAGGATTACGACAACGCCCGCGCCACCGCTCGCCAAACCGCCGCGGACGTCGCGGCCAACAAGGCTGCCGTGGAACGAGCGAAGCTGAGTCTGGGTTACGCCACCGTCACTGCGCCGATCTCCGGTCGTATTGGCCGGGCGCTGGTGACGGAAGGCGCACTGGTCGGGCAGAACGAAACCACGCCATTGGCGCTGATTCAGCAGCTCAACCCGATTCACGCCGACGTCACTCAGTCGACCCGTGAACTCAATGAACTGCGCCGTGCGTTTCGCTCCGGGCAATTGCAGCAGGTCGGTCAGGATCAGGTCAAAGCCACGCTGATTCAGGACGACGGCAGTCTTTATCCGCTGCCGGGCAAATTGCTGTTTGCCGACATCACCGTCGACCCGGGCACTGGCCAGATCATCCTGCGCAGCGAATTCCCTAACCCGGATCTCGATTTGCTGCCGGGCAGTTTTGTCCGCGTGCGTCTGGAGCAGGCAACCATTGCCAATGGCCTGACCGTGCCGCAACGCGCCGTGCAACGTGACAGCGCCGGTATCGCTCAGGTGCTGACGGTCGATGAGCAAATGCGCGTCGCCCTGCAACCGGTACAACTGGGCGCAGTGCAGAACGATCGCTGGATCGTCACCGGCGGCCTCAAGCCCGGCGACCGCATTGTCATCGAAGGCCTGCAACACGCCCGTCCCGGCGAGAAAGTGCAGATCGACGACACCCCTCTTCCACTTGCCCAGACCTCTGGTCAGTAAGCAGGACGCTTTTATATGCCGCAGTTCTTTATCGACCGCCCGGTGTTTGCCTGGGTGGTCGCGTTGTTCATCCTCTTGGCCGGCGCGCTGGCCATCCCGCAATTACCGGTGGCGCAGTACCCCGACGTCGCACCGCCACAGATCGAAATCTATGCCGTGTACCCCGGCGCCTCGGCGCAGACCGTCGATGAAAGCGTGGTCAGCCTGATCGAAGAAGAACTCAACGGTGCCGATCACCTGTTGTACTTCGAATCGCAAAGCAGCCTCGGCAGCGCGACGATCAAAGCCACGTTCCAGCCGGGGACTAATCCCGAGCTGGCACAGGTTGATGTGCAAAACCGTCTGAAAGTGGTTGAGTCGCGCTTGCCGCAAGCGGTGAATCAGCAAGGCTTGCAGGTGGAGAAGGTTTCCTCAGGCTTCCTGCTGTTGATCACCCTGACGTCCAGCGACGGCAAGCTCGATGACGTAGCGCTCAGCGATTACCTCGCGCGCAACGTGATGAACGAGATCAAGCGTCTCGACGGCGTCGGCAAGGCGCAGTTGTATGGCGCCGAACGCGCGATGCGCATCTGGGTCGATCCGCAGAAACTGATCGGCTTCAACCTGACCCCGGCGGACGTCAACGCCGCGATCACCGCGCAAAACGCTCAGGTCTCCGCTGGCAGCATTGGTGATTTGCCGAACCCGTCGAGCCAGGAAATCACCGCGACGATTCTGGTCAAAGGCCAGTTGTCGACCCCGGAAGAATTCGCCGACATCGTGCTCAAGGCTAATCCGGACGGTTCGACCGTGCGTATCGGCGATGTGGCGCGGGTCGAGATCGGCAGTCAGGAATACCAGTTCGGCACGCGCCTCAATGGCAAACCGTCCACCGCTGTCGGCGTGCAGTTGTCGCCGGGCGCCAATGCACTCGCCACTGCGACACTGGTGCGGGCGAAAATGGATGAGCTGTCGCGATACTTCCCGGCCGGCGTCGAATACAAGATCCCGTACGACACGTCGCCATTCGTGAAAGTCTCGATCACCAAAGTGGTTTACACCTTGGGCGAGGCGATGCTGCTGGTGTTTGCGGTGATGTTCCTGTTTCTGCAAAACATCCGCTACACGCTGATCCCGACGCTGGTGGTGCCGGTCGCTCTGATGGGCACCTTCGCGACCATGTTGGCGCTAGGCTTTTCGATCAACGTACTGACCATGTTCGGCATGGTGCTGGCCATCGGCATTCTGGTCGACGACGCCATTGTGGTGGTGGAGAACGTCGAGCGGATCATGGCCACCGAGGGTTTATCGCCCAAGGAAGCCACACGCAAAGCGATGACGCAGATCACCGGCGCGATCATCGGCATTACGCTGGTGCTGGTCGCTGTGTTTATTCCGATGGCCTTTATGCAGGGCTCGGTCGGGGTGATTTACCAGCAGTTCTCGCTGTCGATGGCGACCTCGATTCTGTTCTCGGCGTTTCTTGCCCTGACCCTGACCCCGGCGCTGTGCGCGACCTTGCTCAAGCCGATTGCCAAGGGCGAGCATCACGAGAAAAGCGGATTCTTCGGCTGGTTCAACCGCCGCTTCGAGCAACTGACCGAGCGTTATCAGGGCTGGGTCGGCTATGCGCTCAAGCGTACCGGGCGTTATCTGCTGATTTACGTGGTGCTGCTGGTCGGTCTGGGCCTGTGCTTTATGCGCCTGCCCTCCTCGTTCCTGCCGGTTGAGGATCAGGGTTACACCATTACTGACATCCAATTGCCGCCCGGTGCTACCAAGAACCGTACGGTGCAAGTGGCCGAGCAGTTCGAGGCGCACAACGCCGGCGAGCCCGGGATCAGTGACAGCGTGGTGATTCTCGGTTTCAGCTTCTCCGGCAGCGGGCAGAACGCCGCGTTGGCGTTCAGCACGCTGAAGGACTGGTCTGAACGTGGCAGCGATGACTCGGCCAGTTCGATTGCCGACCGTGCCAACGCCGCCCTTAGCCAGATCAAGGATGCGATGGCGTTTGCCGTGTTGCCGCCGCCAATCGATGGCCTGGGCACCTCCAGCGGTTTCGAATTCCGCCTGCAGGATCGCGGCGGCCTCGGCCACGCGACACTGATGCAGGCGCGCACAGAGTTGCTCGCCGCAGCGGAAAAAAGCCCGGTGTTGATGAACGTACGCGAAAGCGCATTGGCTGAAGCGCCGCAAGTACAGCTTGAAGTCGACCGTAAACAGGCGAATGCCTTGGGTGTGTCGTTCGCGGATATCGGCAACGTGCTGTCCACGGCTGTCGGTTCCTCGTACATCAACGATTTCCCCAACCAGGGTCGTATGCAGCGTGTGGTGGTACAGGCCGAAGGTGATCAACGCAGTCAGGTCGATGATTTGCTGAAAATGCACGTGCGCAACAACGCCGGAAAAATGGTGCCGTTGTCGGCATTCGTCCAGGCCAAATGGATTCAGGGCCCGGCGCAGTTGACGCGTTACAACGGTTATCCGGCGATTGCGATTTCCGGTGAGCCGACACCGGGGCACAGCACCGGTGAGGCCATGGCTGAGATTGAGCGCTTGGTCGCGCAAGGCCCGAAAGGCTTGGGGCAGGAGTGGACGGGGCTGTCGTTGCAGGAACGCTTGTCTGGCAGTCAGGCGCCGATACTGCTCGGGTTGTCGCTGCTGATTGTGTTCCTGTGTCTGGCGGCGCTTTACGAGAGCTGGTCGATTCCGACCTCGGTGCTGCTCGTCGTGCCGCTTGGTGTACTCGGCGCGGTACTGGCGGTGACCTTACGGGGCATGCCCAACGATGTGTTCTTCAAGGTCGGGCTGATCACCATTATTGGTCTGTCGGCGAAGAACGCGATCCTGATCATCGAGTTCGCCAAGAGCCTGTATGACGAGGGGCATGACCTGATCGACGCGACGTTGCAAGCGGCACGACTGCGTCTGCGGCCGATTGTAATGACTTCACTGGCGTTCATTCTTGGTGTTGTGCCGTTGGCGATAGCGACCGGCGCGAGTTCGGCGAGTCAGCAGGCGATTGGTACGGGTGTGATTGGCGGGATGATCACCGCGACGTTGGCGGTGATTTTCGTGCCGGTGTTTTTTGTTGTGGTAATGAAGTTGGTCAAACGACCTCACGCCAGCAAAAAATAAGTTTCCGCCCGCGAGGTTATAACCGATTCAAAGGCAAATCTACTGTCAAGTCTGACAGTAGATTTGCCTGCTCTGGCGGGAGAATCTGAAGAGGATTCGACCAACCATTCAGTGTTCTGCAAAGGGAAGCTGCCATGAGCAACGGGAAAAACGATAAAAAAGTGACGGGGAAACTTAAGGCTGAAATCAAGACCTCAAGCCGGTCATACGCATTCAACTCCCAAGATGTCACCACCAATCAGAGTGGAGGCACGTATTACTACCAGGCCTTTCACTTCTTCTGGGATCCGAGCGATCTTGTCCAGGTCAATATTTCGTTCCCCGAGACGACCAAAGCCGGTAAGTATCTGCTGAATGGCAAATCAGGCATTTACATGTCTTTCGCAACGTCGTCTGAAAATAGCTTGGGCCCTTATAAAGCCGTCAGTGGCGAGATCGATATCAAGGAGGATCCAACCGCGAGCACTTTGAAAGCAGTTTTCGAATTCGAGGGTGTTAATCCCGAAGGTAAGAAAGCCACCGTCGACAAAGGCGATGTATCGATTGGCGCGTGATTAATGCAGGAGCTGCCGCAGGCTGCGATATTTTGATCTTTAGAACCAAAGTCAAAAGTTCGCAGCCTGCGGCAGCTCCTACAAAAGCCCTCTGGCGTGCGCTATGGTGCTGGGACAGTTCGCTAACGTGAGTCCTCATGCGCTTTCTTGCCCGCACCCACCCTCGCCTGTCCGCCGCCGCACTGGTCGGTCTCGCTACCGGACTTCTGGCCCCCGCCGATTCCATCGTCAGTAAAATCCTTATCGGTTGGAACGCCGGCGTCTGGACGTATCTGGTTCTGATGCTTTGGCTGACAATCCGTGCGAAAGCGCCTGACGTCCAGCGCATCGCCGAAGTCGAAGACGAGAACGCCGCACTGGTGTTGTTCGTTGTCTGCATCGCCGCCATGGCCAGCCTTGCCACCATCACCTTCGAACTGGCAGGCAGCAAGGATCTGGAAACCAATCGTAAATTGATTCACTACGCCTTCACCGCGCTAACGGTGATCGGTTCGTGGCTGCTGATCGGGGTGATTTTCTGTGTGCATTACGCGCGCCTGTATTACACCTGCAAAGACAAGGAGCCGGCGCTGCGCTTCGCCGAAGGGCTGACCACGCCCAATTATTGGGATTTTTTGTACTTTTCCTTCACCATCGGCGTCGCAGTGCAAACCTCTGACGTGGGCGTGGCGACCCGGCAACTGCGCAAGATCGTGCTGTTGCAATCGTTACTCGGTTTCGTGTTCAACACAGCGATTCTGGGTTTCTCGATCAACATTGCTGCCGGCCTGTTCGGTTGAGCGCTGCACAAATCTTCTAGGCGCCTCGCCAACAGCAGGGCTAAATTGCCCGAAACTTTGCCCGACAGGTGCGGCATGGACTCTCAAAACTGGATCGATCTGGCCCAGGATGCCGACACCGGCATCGAGACCCTGCGCGCGCATTTCAAGGGCCATGCCTACGATCCGCATTGGCACGACAGCTATCTGGTCGGCATCACCGAACAAGGCGTACAGCAATTCAACTGTCGGCGCACGAAGCACCAGAGCACGCCGGGCAAGGTGTTTCTGCTGGAGCCGGGCGATATCCATGACGGCGACGCGCCTACCGAGGGCGGCTTCACCTATCGCATGCTGTATCTCGATCCGGTGTGGATCGAACGCGAACTTGGCGCCCTGTTCGAAGATGCTCCGCTCAATAGCCAACTGAGTTTCGCCAACACCCTGATCACCGATCCGCAGCTGATGCAGGCCACGCAAATGGCCTTTCAGACGCTGCACGGTGGCGAACTGAAAATTGTCCGCCAGACTGCGCTGGACAATCTGCTCGGCCAACTCACCCGCCATTTGCACTGGCGCACGCGTTACGGCGCTGACCCGCGCTTGCCGCTGGTGGCGCAAAAGGCTCGCGATTATCTGCATGCCCACGCGCATCAGGACATTGGCCTGGAGCAAGTTGCCGCCGCGACCGGCGTTGACCGCTTTCGCCTGACCCGCGCCTTCAAGGCTGCGTATGGACTGGCGCCCCACGCCTATCTGGTGCAATTGCGTCTGGCCAAGGCGCGGCGCCTGCTAGCCAGCGGCGAACAACCGGCTGCGGTGGCGGTGGAACTGGGTTTTTCTGATCAAAGCCATCTCGGTCGCTGGTTCGTGCGCGCTTACGGCCTGACCCCGGCGATGTATCGCAATCGCTGCTCAAATCTTCCAGACATGGCAGCGGGCAAGCACTGAAGATCGGCTTATCGATCTTCAACGGAGTTTGCCTGCGATGCTCTCTACTTTCCCGACGTTACTGCCGTTTCTGCTGTTCGCGTTTGTCGCCTCGATTACCCCCGGCCCGACCAATATTCTGGTGCTGAGCAACAGCGCCCGTTACGGTCTCGTTGCCGCATTGCCAATTATTTTCGGCGCCTGTGCAGCGGCGGCGTTGCTGGTGTTGGTGGTCGGCAGTGGCGCCGGCTCGGCGTTGACTGAATTACCCGGCGTACAGAAAGCCATGCAGTGGATCGGCGTGGCCTGGCTGAGTTACCTGGCCTGGCAGATTTTCCGTGCGCCCGCCGTCGAATTGAATACACAAAAAACAGGGGCTCGATTAGGGCTGACGGGAGCGGCCAGTTTGCAATTGATCAATCCGAAGACCTGGATGATGGCGTTGGCCGTGGTCAGCGTTTTTGCCGACAACGGTGAAGCCCGAATGGCGCATGTGGTGATCCTGTCACTGGTGTTTTTCCTGATCTCACTTCCTTGTTTGGGCATCTGGGCGCTGCTCGGCGCTGGCTCTGCGCGATGGTTGCGCTCACCGCGCGCATTGCAACGATTCAACCGTTTGATGGCGGTTCTGCTGCTCTGCTCGGCATGGCTGAGCGTGTTGATTTAAGCGCCGCTCGTCGGTGCTCATACACCGCGCGGCGATCATTTACTTGACGGACGATTTGATTCTGGTGTTTCCTGAAACCGGTTTCAGCGCCTCTCACAGCGACTGAACCTATAAATCCAATAACAAGGTTTCAGACCGTGAACGACTTTTCCGCCGCCCAGCGCAGCCGCGTGACCATGCTTGACGTTGCCGAACGCGCTGGCGTTTCCAAGGCCAGTGTCTCGCGCTTCATTGGCGAAGATCGCGCCCTGCTCTCCGATGCCATTGCCCTGCGCATCGAACAGGCAATCGCCGAACTCGGCTATCGCCCGAATCAAATGGCACGCGGCCTGAAACGTGGACGCACGCGCCTGATCGGCATGCTCGTCGCCGATATCCGCAACCCTTATTCAATTGCCGTGATGCACGGGGTGGAAACCGCCTGCCGTGCCCACGGCTACAGCCTGGTGGTGTGCAACACCGACCGCGATGACGAGCAGGAACGCCAGCACCTGGCGCTGCTGCGCTCTTACAACATCGAAGGCTTGATCGTGAACACCCTGGGTCATCATCGCGACGAATTGCACGAACTGCACCGTGAAATGCCGATGGTACTGGTGGATCGCAAAGTCGACGGGCTCGACAGCGACATGGTCGGGTTGAACAACCCGCACGCCGTGGAAATGGCCCTCACCCACCTTGAGCAACGCGGCTATCAAGAGGTGCTGCTGGTGACTGAGCCCTACGACGGCACCAGTTCGCGGATTGAACGAGTCAGCAGTTTTCAGCAACTGATTGCCCAGCGCTCGAAGCTGACTGGCGCGGTATTGGAAACCTCCGATGACCTTGCCGCCGAACTGCAAACCTTTTTGAAAACTTCATCTGCCGGCCCTAAAGCGCTGTTCTGCGCCAATGGCGTGGCGGCGTTGGCCAGCACCCGCGCGTTGAAGGAAATCGGCTGCCGCTTGTTTGAGGATGTCGGGCTGATCGCGCTGGATGATCTGGATTGGTATCCATTGGTGGGCAGCGGAATTACTGCGCTGGCCCAGCCCACTGAAGAGATTGGCGCGCGGGCGTTTGAGTGTTTGCTCAAGCGCTTGCGTGGGGATGATGCGGCGGCGCGGGTGCTGGATTTTGCGCCGGTGCTGGTTGAGCGTGGGTCGACCCGTGGGAACGGTGTTGTTTGATCTGACGCCTTCGCGAGCAAGTTAGGCTCCTACAAAAGCGGGCTGTATCCCCCGTAGGAACAAAGCTTGCTCGCGAAGAGGCCCTATAAAACACCACAAAACCACCTGATTTTTTTTTGAACAAAAATGAAACCGGTTTCAGAGGTCAATAACAATGAATAAACCCGCCGTTTCCATCAGCCTGTCCAGCTACGGTGCCGAACTCGTGCGCCAGCGCGGACAAGACTTTTTCATCGACGTTCTGGCCGCCGCCGGTGCCGATCGCATCGAATGGCGCGAGGAATTGCTCACCCGCGAAGTCCCCGCGCAACTCGCCGAAGCCACTCAGGTTCTAGGCCTGCAAAGCATCTATTCCTCGCCGACCGAACTGTGGCTCGCCGGCCACGCGCAGCCCAACCCGGAGCTGATCAGCGCGCTGCAACACGCCGAAGCGTTCGGTTCGAAATGGCTGAAGGTCTCCCTCGGCTACTTCACCGACACCAACGACCTGCAAGCCTTGGCCCAGCGTCTGCAACAGAGTCCGGTGCAACTGCTGGTCGAGAACGATCAAACCCTGCACGGCGGTCGCATCGAGCCGTTTCAACGTTTTTTCACCGCCGTCGAACAGCACAACCTGCCGATCAAGATGACCTTCGACATCGGCAACTGGCAGTGGCAAGACCAGTCCGCCGCCAGCGCCGCGCGGCTGCTCGGGCGTCATGTCGGTTACGTGCATTGCAAAGCCGTGGCCCGCCGCGCCGACGGCAAGCTGGTCGCCGTGCCGCCCGCCGCCACCGACCTGCACGTGTGGGAACAACTGCTGCGGCACATGGCCCAAGGCGTTATGCGCGCCGCTGAATACCCGCTGCAAGGCGAAGACCTGGTGCAACTGACCACTGAACACGTCGCCGCCCTCGCCCGCCTCGGCCAATCCCGTCTGGAGCCTGCTCATGTCTGAGATCGATATTCTCTCGTTCGGCGAAACCATGGCGATGCTGGTCGCTGAACAGAGCGGTGATCTGGCCACCGTCGAACAGTTTCACAAGCGCATTGCCGGCGCCGACAGTAACGTCGCTATCGGCCTGTCGCGGCTGGGTTTCAACGTCGCGTGGCTGAGCCGTGTCGGCAGTGATTCGCTCGGTCGCTTCGTGGTGCAGACGCTGGCCAGTGAGGGTCTGGATTGCAGCCATGTCGCGGTCGATCCGCACCACCCGACCGGGTTTCAGTTCAAGTCGCGCAGTGACGATGGCAGCGATCCGCAGGTCGAGTACTTCCGTCGCGGTTCGGCGGCCAGTCACTTATCGCCGCGTTCGATCAACGAAACGCTGCTCAGTGCCCGCCATCTGCACGCCACCGGCATTCCGCCAGCGCTGTCCGCCACGGCACGGGAAATGTCCTTCGAACTGATGACGCGCATGCGCAATGCCGGGCGCAGCGTGTCGTTCGATCCCAATTTGCGCCCAAGCCTGTGGGCCAGCGAGCGCGAGATGATCAGCGAGATCAACCGCCTCGCCGCCCTCGCCCACTGGGTGCTGCCGGGGTTGAGCGAAGGCCGTTTGCTCACCGGGTTTGATGATCCGGCGGACATTGCTGCGTTCTATCTCGATCAGGGTGCAGAAGCCGTGGCGATCAAACTCGGCCCGCAGGGTGCCTATTACCGCACGCAGCAGACTCAGGGTTTTGTCGACGGTGTGCCGGTGGCGCAGGTGGTCGATACGGTCGGCGCCGGTGACGGTTTTGCGGTCGGGATGATCAGCGCTTTGCTCGAGCATCAGAGTTTTGCCGAGGCGGTGCAGCGGGCGAACTGGATTGGCAGTCGAGCGGTGCAGAGTCGCGGGGATATGGAGGGTTTGCCGACTCGCCTTGAATTATCCGTTGAATTTGAAACCGCTAATCGCGAGCAAGCTTTGCTCCTACAAGGGTAAGGCGTGCGTTCGCCTTTGTAGGAGCAGAGCTTGCTCGCGAAGGCGTCGGTTGACTCACCACACATTTTGATCCGTTACCTGCTGCGACAAAAACAACAAGCTCAGGAGCAACGCCATGAAAACCGCAACCCTCGCCGCCCGCCGCTGGTGGTACATCATGCCCATCGTGTTCATCACCTACAGCCTGGCGTACCTCGATCGCGCCAACTACGGTTTCGCCGCTGCTTCGGGCATGGCCGCTGACTTGATGATCACCCCGGGCCTGTCCTCCCTGCTCGGTGCACTGTTCTTCCTCGGCTACTTTTTCTTCCAGGTGCCGGGCGCGATCTACGCGCAAAAACACAGCGTGAAGAAGCTGATTTTCGTCAGCCTGATCCTCTGGGGCGGCCTCGCCACGTTGACCGGTGTGGTCTCCAACGCTTATTGGCTGATCGTCATCCGCTTCATGCTCGGCGTGGTCGAAGCCGCCGTCATGCCGGCGATGCTGGTCTACCTGTGCCACTGGTTCACCCGCGCCGAACGCTCGCGCGCCAACACCTTTCTGATCCTCGGCAACCCGGTGACCATGCTGTGGATGTCGGTGGTGTCGGGCTATCTGGTGCAGCATTTCAGCTGGCGTTGGATGTTCATCATTGAAGGTCTGCCGGCGGTAATTTGGGCGTTTATCTGGTGGCGTCTGGCCGATGATCGTCCGTCCCAGGCCAAGTGGCTCAGCGACGAGGAAAAGCACGATCTGGAAAGCGCCCTCGCCGCCGAACAGGTCGGCATCAAAGCGGTGAAAAACTACGCCGAAGCGTTCCGTTCGCCAAAAGTCATCATTCTCGCGCTGCAGTTTTTCTGCTGGAGCATTGGCGTCTACGGTTTTGTGTTGTGGCTGCCGTCGATCCTCAAGGCTGGCGCAGAAATGGACATGATCGAGGCCGGCTGGCTGTCGGCGCTGCCATATCTGGCCGCGGTGATCGGCATGCTGGTGGTGTCGTGGGGCTCGGACAAATTGCAAAAGCGCAAACGCTTCGTCTGGCCGCCGCTGCTGATTGCCTCCATTGCGTTCTACGGCTCCTACGCGCTGGGCGCGGAACATTTCTGGTGGTCGTACACGTTGCTGGTGATCGCCGGCGCCTGCATGTACGCGCCTTACGGGCCGTTCTTTGCGATTGTTCCGGAGATTCTGCCGGCCAACGTTGCGGGCGGTGCGATGGCGTTGATTAACAGCATGGGCGCGCTCGGCTCGTTCGGCGGTTCGTACCTGGTCGGTTACCTGAACAGCTCCACCGGTTCGCCCGGCGCCTCGTATTTGTTGATGAGCGGCGCGTTGCTGCTGTCGGTGGTGCTGACGATTTTCCTCAAGCCCGGCGCCAGTGATCGCGTCGTCGCCAAAGCCGTGGCCACGCGCGCCGTGCCGGCTCACTCCTGAAGAGATTTCTGCCATGAAAAAACACGTCGTGTTGTACAAAAAACTGTCGCCCGCGCTGATGGCGCGCCTGCATGAGCAGTGCGAAGTGACGCTGATCGACAGCCTCGATGCCGACGGCCTCATGCAATTGCGTGACGCCCTGCCCCGTGCCCAGGGTTTGCTCGGCGCCAGTCTGAAACTGGATGCGGCGCTGCTTGATCTGGCGCCGCAACTGGAGGCCATCGCCAGTGTTTCGGTGGGCGTCGACAACTACGACATCGACTACCTGAGCCAACGAAAGATCCTGCTGACCAACACCCCGGATGTCCTCACCGAAACCACCGCCGACACCGGTTTCGCCCTGATCCTCGCCGCTGCTCGCCGTGTGGTGGAACTGGCGAACATGGTCCGCAGCGGTCAATGGAGCCGCAACATCGGCCCGGCGCATTTCGGCACCGATGTGCACGGCAAGACGCTGGGGATTATCGGCATGGGCCGCATCGGTGAAGCGTTGGCGCAGCGCGGGCATTTTGGTTTTGGCATGCCGGTGATCTATCACAGCAATTCGCGTAAACCGGCGGTTGAGGCGCGATTTGCTGCGCAGTATCGAAGCCTTGAAGACTTGTTGCAGCAGGCCGATTTCATTTGCCTGACCTTGCCGCTGACGGCGCAGACCGAAGGTTTGATCGGTGCTGAGCAATTTGCATTGATGCGGCCAGAGAGCATTTTCATCAACATCTCGCGGGGCAAGGTGGTTGATGAGACGGCGATGATTGATGCGCTGCGTAACAACCGTATTCGTGCGGCGGGACTGGATGTGTTTGAGCGAGAGCCGCTCAATCATGATTCGCCGTTGTTGCAGCTCAGCAACGTGGTGGCGACGCCGCACATGGGTTCGGCCACGCATGAAACGCGCGAAGCGATGGCGCGGTGTGCGGTGGAGAATCTGCTCGCGGCATTGGCTGGGCAGAAACCGGCGAATCTGGTGAATCCAACTGCCTGGCAGGGCTGAGGTTTTGTAGCGTTTTCAAGGCCGCCTTCGCGAGCAAGCTCTGCTCCTACAAAAGCAGATCAGCATTGCACCTGTAGGAGCAAAGCTTGCTCGCGAAGAGGCCGGTGAAAGCAACACAAATCCATCAGGCACTGCGTACCTGTAAAAGCTGCGCCGCACACAGCGCAATCCGCGCGCACGCATCCGCCAGTTTCACCCGATCGACCACCAACCCAATGCGAATATGCCCCGCCGCACTCGGCCCGAACGCTTCACCGGCCAACACCGAAACCCCATAACCTTCTAGCAACTGCGAAGCAAACGCCTGCGCACCCAATCCGGTCTGGCGCACATCGACCATCACAAACATCCCGCCATCCGGCCGGATCGGGTGCAAACCCGGGCATCCGCGCAAGCGATCGCAGACCAGATCCCGGCGCAAACGATATTCCTCGCGCATCTGCGTCACCTCCGGCAGATCCGTCGCCAACGCCACTTCTGCGGCTTTCTGCACAAAGTCCGGCAGCCCGAACAACATGCTCAACGACAAATTGACCAAATGCTCGGCCAACGACTTAGGCCCGATTGTCCAACCGATGCGCCACCCGGTCATCGCATGGGATTTCGACAGACTATTGATCGTCGCCGTGCGCTCGGCCATGCCCGGCAGGCTCGCCGGGCTGACGTGCTCGCCTTCATAGAGCAGATCGCTGTAAACCTCGTCACTGATCAGCCACAGATCATGACGAATACACAGCGCCGCCAGTTCCTGCCAGATCAGCAATGACAGGCTCGCGCCGCTGGGATTGTTCGGACTGTTGAGCAACAGAGCGCGGGTTTTCGGCGTGATGCGCGCAGCGACATCGGCAGGATCCACGCGAAAACCGTTCTCCGGCCGCACCGGCACCGGCACGACTTTCGCCCCGCAAGCACCAAACACCCCTTCGTAAGTCACGTACATCGGCTCAGCAATAATCACCTCGTCGCCGGGATCCAGCAGACATTGCGCCACCGAATACACCGCACATTGCGCACCGGGCATGACGATCACATTGTCAGCATCGACGGCCTGACCACTGCGCCGCCGATGCCGCTCGGCAATCAACTTGCGCAACTCCGTACGGCCACGTACTTCGGAATAATGCGTGTCGCCGGCCAACAAACTGTCGATGGCGCCGTGAATGATCGGCAACGGCGTATCGAAATCCGGATCCCCCACACTCAACAACAAAACATCGACCCCCTCGGCGCGCAGCTCCAGCGCGCGGTCGTGAATCTGCCAGGCAGCGGCTCCTTCCCCGGCGATTCGTTGGGTCAAGGCTGAATAGCGCATGTACGTCTCCTGATGGCGCGGATTCCAGCCTTCACCCTATCTCAAATCACAAAACGCGCCACCATCGCATTCAAATCCACCGCCAGACGCGACAATTCATGCGTCGCGGCGCTGGTCTGGTTGGCCCCGGCTGCCGATTGCGTGGCGAGGTCGCGGATGTTGACCAGGTTGCGATCGACTTCGCGAGAGACTTGCGCCTGTTCTTCCGAGGCGCTGGCGATGACCAGATTGCGCTCGTTGATCTGGTGGATCGACTGGGTGATTTGCTCGAGCGCCACACCGGCGGCGCGGGCCATTTCCAGGGTGGATTGGGTACGCTGGTTGCTTTGCTGCATCGACGAGACCGCTTCACCGGTGCCGTTCTGGATGCCAGCGACCATTTTTTCAATTTCCTGGGTCGACTGCGCGGTGCGATGGGCCAAAGCGCGGACTTCATCGGCCACCACGGCAAAACCACGACCGGCCTCACCGGCACGGGCGGCTTCGATGGCGGCGTTGAGCGCGAGCAGGTTGGTCTGTTCGGCGATGGCGCGGATCACGTCGAGTACTTTGCCGATGTCGCGACCTTGCGTAGCCAGGCCTTCGATCATGTGCGCGGTGTTCTGCACGTCGTGGGTCATGGTCTGAATCGCGTCGACGGTTTTCACCACTTGATCGCGACCTTCGCGGGCGGCTTGCGTCGACTGGTTCGAGGCTTCGGAGGTCGAGACGGCGTTGCGCGCGACTTCTTCGACGGCGGCGGTCATCTCGTTGACGGCGGTGGCGGCTTGTTCGATTTCGTTGTTTTGCTGCTGCAGGCCACGGGAGGCTTCTTCGGTGACCGCGCTGAGTTCTTCAGCGGCCGCGCCCAGTTGCGTGGCGGAACCGGCGATCTGTTCGATGGTTTTGCGCAGGTTGGTTTGCATCGACGCCAAGGCCTGAAGCAGACGCGCCGGTTCGTCGTTGCCATCGACTTCGATGGTTTTGCTCAGGTTACCGTCGGCAATGGTTTGCGCGGCAAGCACGGCGCGATTCAGCGGAGTGACGATGCTGCGGGTCAGCAACAGCGCCAGCAACACTGTGGCAAGGGAGGCAACCACCGCGACGATAATGATGCCGGTGATGGCGCTGTCATAATTTTCACCAGCCTGACTGGACGCGGTTTTCGCGTCGGCGGCGTTGATCGCGATCAGCTTGTTGAGCTGTTCGCCCATCTGGTCGGTGCCGTCCTTGATCCGCGTGTTGATCAGGGTGCGCATCTCATCGACCTTGTCCTGACGCGAAAGCTCCATCATCTGATTTTGCGCTTGCATGTAATTCTCGAGCGTCGCGGCGAACGCCTTGTACTGCGCGAGTTCTTCGCCGCCGGCCGGCAATGCGGCATAGCTGGCCTGAGCGCTGCGAACCTTGTCGACGAGCACGCCGATTCGCGTTTGCGCTTCTTGCAAACTCGCCGGCTCACGATTGACTAACACCCGAAACGACAGAATGCGCAGGCGCAGGACGTTCTCGGTCACGACGCCGAGATAACCGACGCTGGGCAGTTGGTTGGTTTCCATGTCGATGGAGGCCTGGCGGATGGTGGTCATGCGATTGACGGCGAACACGCCGAGCACGATCACCAACAAAGCGATAAAAGCAAAACCGAGGAAAGCACGCGGGGCGATGTTCAAGTTGCGCAAGGACATAGTTGGACTCTCGGATGATAGAAACTACGAGCGTCCATGCCCTGATCACTGGCCCGTGGGGTGGGCTTCAGTCCGGCGTCACTGTTTTAGAATGCTTGTGCTCGCCTGATAGCTGTATCGGCCAGGCTTTAGGAAGGTTGTGTGTAAAGCGCAATTATTTTTCAGGGTGTTACAGCAATGAAACACCAACGCAACCCCTGTGGCGAGGGGATTTATCCCCGTTGGGCTGCGAAGCGGCCCCCAGCAATCTGTCAGGTAAACCGCGCGTACAGGTATTGCGACTGCTGCGCAGCCGAACGGGGATAAATCCCCTCGCCACAGGGGTTCTCTTTGCGGTTTAGAAATTACGGTGAGCCATCTGCCAGACGCGCGCGATATCGGTCGCGCGTTCACGCAGCAAACGCGGCGCTTCGGCGCACGCTTGCTCCAGCGTCATCGGGCCGCTGGTCACGGCAAATGCGGCATCGATGCCGTGACCGTAGAGTTCCTGATAGCCCTCGCCCAGGGTTCCCGCGATGACGATCACCGGCACGTCGTGCTGCTTGGCAATCCGCGCCACGCCAAACGGGGTTTTGCCGCGCAAGGTCTGCGCATCGAAACGCCCTTCCCCGGTGATCACCAGATCAGCACCTTTCACTGCTTCGGCGAGACCAACCAGTTCGGCCACCACCTCCACGCCTGCCTGAAACTGCGCACCAAGAAACGCCTTGGCGGCGAAACCCAGTCCACCCGCTGCGCCGCTACCCGGCTCATCACGAACGTCTTTGCCCAATGCCTGCGAGCACAATTCGGCGAAATGGCCGAGGGCCAGATCCAGTTGCTGAACCTGCGCCGGCGAAGCACCTTTCTGCGGGCCGAAAATCGCCGAGGCACCGTGCGGGCCGCACAGCGGATTGTTCACGTCGGCGGCAATGTCGAAACGCACAGCGGCCAGACGCGGATCGAGGTCACTCAGATCCAGTCGCGCCAGTTGCGCCAAAGCCAAACCGCCCGGCACCAATGCTTGTCCTTGCGAATTGAGCAATTTCACGCCCAACGCCTGCATCGCCCCAGCACCCGCGTCATTGGTCGCACTGCCGCCAATCGCCAGAATCACCCGTTGCGCGCCGGCATCCAGCGCGGCACGAATCAATTCACCGGTGCCGAACGTGCTGCTGATGCACGCATCGCGCTGCCCCGGCGGCACCAATTGCAAACCACTGGCCTCGGCCATTTCGATAATCGCGGTGTGGTTGTGCGGCAACCAGCCCCACGCCGCCTCAACCGGCGCGCCCAGCGGGCCACGCACGCGGGTGCGGCGAAGTTCGCCTTCGCAGGCCGCAAGAATCGACTCGACCGTGCCTTCGCCACCGTCGGCCATCGGGCATTTGACCAAAGTAGCTTGCGGCCAGACTTGCGCCAGGCCAAGGGCAATGGCTTCGGCAACGCCTTGGGCACTCAGGCTGTCCTTGAACGAATCGGGGGCGATGACGATCTTCATGCGAATTCTCCAGTTCCAATGCCCCTCATGCTGCCAGTCGGCATGCGCATTGACGCCTGTCCGCTGCACAAGTGGCGCGGGCGTTTATTGTTCATTTTCACAAAAGCAGGTTGCATACGCCCGTGTAGGAGCTGCCGCAGGCTGCGATCTTTTGATTTTGCTTTTAAAAGATCGCAGCCTGCGGCAGCTCCTACAGAGGGTTTGAGTCAGTTTGGGGAAGCAGCTGCACCCCAAGATAAAGCGCCAACATCCCATCCAGCCGCAGCGGATCAACCCCACTGAGCTCGGCAATCCGCTCCATTCGATATCGCAGACTATTGCGATGAATCCCCAGTGCATCTGCACACGCCTGACTCTGCCCGTCATGCTCGCACCAACTGCGCAGCGTCGTCAGTAACTGGCCGTTAGCGTCCTTGGCGATGACCTTGCGCAGCGGTTTGAGCAACTCATCCAGCGCATCATCGTTGCGGTGCCGCCACAGCATCACGGGCAATCGATAACGATTGAGCGTCAGCAAACGCGAGTGCGGCAACACCTCGCGACCATAAGCCAGCAAATCTGCCACGCGACGATAACAACGCCGCAACCCGCCAAGGCCGTCCGCCTGCCCGCCGACCGCAATGCGCAACACCTTCCAGCCGAGGCCATCGAGTTTCTCCAGCAAACGATCGTGCTCGACGTTCTGGCTCGCCGGCCGACACCACAGCAACGAAGTCTTCGCCGAACTCACGCACCAACTGTCCGGATAGCGCGAGGTCAGCCACGCGCTCAGCGCCTCGATCGTCTGCCCCGGCCCATGCTCCAAACCCAATTCGAACAGATACGGTATCCGCGTCAATTGTGGTTTGAGCCCCAGTTGCTGCGCTTCATCGACCAGGCGCGGCGAATCCCCCGCCTCACTCAACAGCAACGCCAGCAGATCATCACAGCGCTGACGCCGCCATTGCTGCTCGGCCTGCTGATTGCGCTGGCCGACGAGCATTTCCGCGGTCATGCGCACCAACTCGGCGTAAGTGCGCAGCAATTCCGGCTCGCCGGTGATGCCGAGCACGCCGATCAAACGTTGATCGAGCAGCAGCGGCAGGTTGATCCCCGGCTGCACGCCCTTGAGATGCACCGCCGTCTGCGCATCGATTTCGACCACGCGACCATTGGCCAACACCAGTTGCGCGCCCTCGTGACGAGTGTTGATGCGCTCCGGTTCGCCACTGCCCAGAATCAGACCCTGGCTGTCCATGACATTGACGTTGTAGGGCAAAATGGCCATGGCCCGGTCGACGATGTCCTGGGCAAGGTCGTGATCGAGTTCGAACATAACGGCGGCAATCCTTATTTTCTGGCACTGGCAGTTGTTCAGCCGCACAGGGTCTGGCGGCAAACCCTGTGCTCAGGCACAAAGACAATCCGGCCACAGGTGACCGAGACTCTCGGGGCGATCAACGTTAACCTGTGCATCGCAAAAAATCATAATAAAGAGAGAGCCGCTATGTCGCACAGCGCCGCAGCTACCCAGACCAAAGACGACGATAAAAATGCCGTTTATAAACGCATCACCCTGCGTTTAATCCCCTTCATCTTCATCTGCTACTTGTTCAACTACCTCGACCGGGTCAACGTTGGATTTGCCAAACTGCAGATGCTCGACGCACTGAAATTCAGCGAAACCGTATACGGCCTCGGTGCCGGTATTTTCTTCATCGGCTACGTGCTGTGCGGCGTGCCGAGCAACCTGGCGTTGACCAAGTTCGGTCCGCGGCGCTGGATTGCGGTGATGATGATCACCTGGGGCACGCTTTCGACCTGCCTGTTGTTCGTCACCACACCCACCGAGTTCTACACCCTGCGCCTGTTTACCGGTGCGGCCGAAGCCGGGTTCTTCCCGGGCGTCGTGCTGTATCTCTCGCAGTGGTTCCCGACGTTCCGTCGCGGCCGGATCATGGCGCTGTTCATGTCGGCGATCCCGGTTTCCGGTTTGCTCGGCAGCCCGTTTTCTGGCTGGATTCTCAACCATTTCGCCGCCGGCCAAGGTGGTTTGGCCGGCTGGCAGTGGATGTTCCTGCTGCAAGGCATTCCAACCGTGGTGCTCGGCGCCCTCGCCTATTTCCTGCTGAGCGACAGCTTCGCCAACGCCAAGTGGCTGACCCCACATGAGCGCGCGGTACTTGAGGCGGATCAGGCTGAAGATTTGGCGAACAAGCCGAAGACCACGTCCGACTCGTTGCTCGCAGTGTTCAAGAATCCGGCGATCTGGGCGTTTGGCCTGATCTACTTCTGCATCCAGAGCGGCGTATACGCGATCAACTTCTGGCTGCCGTCGATCATCAAAAACCTTGGCTTCAGCGATAACCTAGTGATCGGCTGGTTGAGCGCGATCCCGTATCTGCTGGCAGCGGTATTTATGCTGGTAATCGGCCGCTCGGCGGACTTGCGCAAAGAACGTCGCTGGCACTTGGTGGTGCCGATGCTGATGGGCGCGATCGGTCTGGTGATTGCGGTGAATTTCGCGGCTAACCCGGCGATTGCGATTCTTGGTCTGACCATTGCGACCATGGGCGCGCTGACCGGTTTGCCGATGTTCTGGCCGGTGCCGACAGCGATGCTGAGCGCAGGTGCTGCTGCCGGTGGTCTGGCGTTGATCAACTCGATGGGGCAAATGGCTGGTTTTCTCAGCCCGTACCTGGTGGGTTGGGTTAAAGACAGCACCGGTTCGACCGATGCGGCGCTGTATCTGCTGGCGGGTGTGATTGTCGGCGGGAGTTTGTTGGCGCTGCGCATGACGCGGACGTTGCGGGCTTAAATAGCAGCAAAGGTCAAAAGATCGCAGCCTGCGGCAGCTCCTGCCTTGGAATACGTTTCCTATAGGAGCTGCCGCAGGCTGCGATCTTTTTGCGTTTAACGAGCACAACAATTCACTTTGCCCCGCACCACGCTTCTGGTATTTGATTAACGCTTTCCCACCGATAAAAGGATGTCGGCATGAGCTATCGCACACTGGGTCACTCGGGGTTAAAGGTGTCCACCCTCACCCTCGGCACGATGATGTTTGGCGAACAAACCAGCGCCGAAGATTCGTTGCGCATCATCGACAAGGCCTGGGATCAGGGCATCAACTTCATCGACACCGCCGACGTTTACACCCAGGGCCGCTCCGAAGAAATCGTCGGTGAAGCGATTGCCCGTCATCGCCATGACTGGGTGCTGGCGACCAAGGTCGGTTTCGGCCCGGTGGACGGCGTGCCGAACCGCAGCGGTTTGAGCCGCAAACATATTTTCAATGGAATTGATGCGAGCCTGACGCGGCTCGGCACCGACTACCTCGACATCTATTACCTGCACCGCGAAGACCACAACACGCCGCTGGAAGTGACCGTGTCAGCGATTGGCGATCTGATTCGTCAGGGCAAGATTCGCTACTGGGGCCTGTCGAACTACCGTGGCTGGCGGATTGCCGAGGTGATCCGCATCGCTGACCAACTCGGCGTCGATCGCCCGGTGATCAGCCAACCGCTGTACAACATCGTCAATCGCCAGGCCGAAACCGAGCAGATCACTGCCGCGCAAACTTACGGCCTCGGCGTGGTGCCTTACAGCCCGCTCGCCCGTGGCGTGCTCAGCGGCAAGTACGCGCCGGACGTAACGCCAGACGCCAACAGCCGCGCTGGACGTCAAGACAAGCGCATTCTGGAAACCGAATGGCGCGTGGAGTCGTTGCGTATTGCTCAACAAATTCAGCAGTACACAGAACAGCGTGGTGTCGGCATGGTTGAGTTTGCGATTGCCTGGGTGTTGAACAACAGTGCAGTGACCTCGGCGATTGTCGGGCCTCGGACTGAAGAGCAATGGGATGCGTACACCAAGGCGCAGGCGGTGAAGATTACGGCCGAGGATGAAGCATTTATCGATTCGCTGGTGACACCGGGACATGCGTCGACGCCGGGCTTCAACGATGTGAGCCATTTTGTGTCTGGCCGTAAACCCCACACAGCCTGACGTCCCCGTGTAGGAGCTGCCGCAGGCTGCGATCTTTTGATCTTTAAAAAGCAAAATCAAAAGATCGCAGCCTGCGGCAGCTCCTACAATTACTCATCTCTATGTGTTGAAAATAATGACCATCCGGCCAATATTCAGCACAAAAACCACGTATCCTTCGCGCCCCGTTTGATCACCCACCCGCGAGGACAGTTTGTCTAAAGGTATCGCTTTATCGGTTTCGGCCTCGGTGCTGTTTGCCGTCATGTATTACTACACCTCGCTGCTCACCCCGTTGAGTGGCGTGGAAATCTTTGGCTGGCGGATGCTGCTCACTGTGCCGTGCATGACCGTGTTCATGCTGGTGTCCGGTGAATGGCGGCGGGTGGTGGAGCTGGTTCGGCTGATGGCCGCGAAGCCAAAGTTGATCGCCGGCCTGATCGTCTCGGCCGCCCTGCTCGGCGTGCAACTGTGGCTGTTCATGTGGGCGCCGCTCAACGGCTACAGCCTTGATGTCTCGCTGGGCTACTTCCTGCTGCCGCTGGCGATGGTGCTGACCGGGCGAATTGCCTACGGCGAAAGTCTGTCTTACCTGCAAAAGATTGCGGTGTTCTTCGCCAGTCTCGGCGTGTTGAACGAGTTGTATCAGGTCGGCGGATTTTCCTGGGCGACGCTGGTGGTCGTGATCGGCTATCCGCTGTACTTCGTGCTGCGCAAATACCTGAAGACCGATCACCTCGGTGGTTTGTGGGTCGACATGACGCTCATGCTGCCAATTGCCTACTGGTTTGTGCAGGGTGGCGAGCAAGGTTTCGGCGTGTTCGATCAATACCCGGGGCTGATGTGGCTGATTCCGCTGCTCGGTTTGATCAGTGCGTCGGCGCTGGTGGTGTACATCATTGCCAGCCGTTTGCTGCCGTTCAGTCTGTTTGGATTGTTGAGTTACGTTGAGCCGGTGTTGTTGCTCGGCGTGGCGTTGTTGCTGGGTGAGAGCATCAAGTCGGGGGAATGGCTGACGTACATTCCGATCTGGTTGGCGGTGATTGTGCTGGTGTTCGAAGGCTTCAAACACCTGATGCGTCAACGCCGTCCTTAAAAGCAAAAGATCGCAGCCTTCGGCAGCTCCTACAGGGAAAATGCATTCCAAATGTAGGAGCTGCCGAAGGCTCGGGACGCGATCGGACGATCTTTTGATCTGAAAAAAATCCCGGCCCTGCATCTCTGCAGGCCGGGATTTTTCATTTCGTCAGCGGATTACTCAGTCGCAAGCACGCCACGACGCACCTGGTCACGCTCGATCGATTCGAACAGCGCCTTGAAGTTACCTTCGCCGAAACCATCATCGCCTTTACGCTGAATGAATTCGAAGAACACCGGGCCCATCAGGGTTTCCGAGAAGATCTGCAGCAGCAGACGCTTGTCGCCCGACTCGGACGAACCGTCCAGCAGGATGCCGCGCGATTGCAGTTCATCGACTGGCTCGCCGTGGTTCGGCAGGCGGCCTTCGAGCATTTCGTAATAGGTTTCCGGCGGCGCAGTCATGAAACGCATGCCGATTTTCTTCAGGCGATCCCAGGTTTCCACGAGGTTATCGCTGAGGAACGCCACGTGCTGAATGCCCTCGCCGTTGAACTGCATCAGGAACTCTTCGATCTGGCCGGCGCCCTTGGACGATTCTTCGTTCAGCGGGATGCGGATCATGCCGTCCGGCGCGGTCATCGCTTTCGAGGTCAGGCCGGTGTATTCGCCCTTGATGTCGAAATAACGGATCTCACGGAAGTTGAACAGCTTCTCGTAGAAATTCGCCCAGTAAGCCATGCGACCGCGATACACGTTGTGCGTCAGGTGGTCGATGATCTTCAGGCCGGCGCCCACCGGGTTGCGATCAACGCCTTCGATAAACACGAAGTCGATGTCATAGATCGAGCTGCCTTCGCCAAAACGATCGATCAGGTACAGCGGCGCGCCGCCAATGCCTTTGATCGCCGGCAGGTTCAGCTCCATCGGGCCGGTTTCGATGTGGATCGGCTGAGCGCCGAGTTCCAGTGCGCGGTTGTAGGCTTTTTGCGAGTCTTTAACGCGGAACGCCATGCCGCAAACGGACGGGCCGTGCTCGGCCGCGAAGTACGAAGCAACGCTGTTGGGTTCGTTGTTGAGGATCAGGTTGATCGCGCCCTGACGATACAGGTGCACGTTTTTCGAACGGTGGGTGGCGACTTTGGTGAAGCCCATGATCTCGAAGATCGGCTCCAGCGTGCCCGGCACCGGCGATGCGAGCTCGATGAATTCAAAGCCCATCAGGCCCATTGGGTTTTCGTATAAATCTGCCATGGTGACGCCTCATCATTTCTTATCAATTAACCAGAGTTATTTGTCAGTCATGCGAGGTCGGTGGGTGGCGCACAGGAGATGCCGCGCACACTGCGGGCGAGGAAGTCACCGTAGATCAGTTGAAACCCGAATATCTTCATTGTCGACCCAAGGCTCTTGCGGGCGAGGCTTCTGCTGCCAGAAGACGATTATTATTGTATGCGTAACCCGATTCTACACAGCGTAAATGGGCTTGTCTGCCCTCCCTATAAAATCCGCTTTTTTGCGCCCGGCGCAAGGGGTTTGTTGCACAGGTTGATCAGGCTCAACCCTTGCGCGGCACCGGGGCCGAACAGCGCCGGCCCTGTTGATTCGCCGTGTCGGGTCGACGGAAAAGAGCCGCAGATGCCGTATCATTGCTGCCCCTTGATGCTCACCGAAGCGTTTGCTCGTCGCTGGCGTGGTCTTCATGCATCACCGATGAGCGGCGCAAGCGCAATCCGCCATCTATCATCCCTTCTGCCTGATCTCTTTTTCGGCGGCGCACGGTTGCCCGGCCTACATTCAAGAGCTCCACTTTTACGCGACAGGAAGCGCCCATGCCGTTAACCGTCAGACCCCGCCGCAAACGCAGCACGCGCCTTATTGTGACGCTGCTCAGCGGTTTGCTTCCCGTGATTCTGGGCAGCGTGATTCTTTACATGCAGGCCGAACGCACGTTGCAGCAGAGCACGGCGCACACGGCCGAAGAAGCGTTGCGTCAGTTTGACCTGATGCTTGATAACACTGCGCAAGCGGCGCGGCAGCTGCTGCCATTGGCCGGGCAACCGTGCAAGTCGGTGACGCTGGCGTTGCGCGAGCAAGTCACCCGCCGGCCTTTCGTGCGCTCAACCAATCTGGTGTGGGACGACAATCTTTATTGCAGTTCGCTGTTCGGTGAGTTCAGTGAACCCGTCAACGCGGGCGATTATGCGCAGGGCAAATTGTGGTTGATGAATGGCAACCCGGTGACGCCCAACACCGCCCTGCTGATTTATCGCCTCAGTGAGGGGCGCGGTGGTGCTTTGACCACCCTCGATGGTTACCACTTGAGCAATGTGCTGCGCCTCATTGGTCGGGACACGTTGTTGTTGCTGCAAGTCGGCGATAACTGGCTGTCCGCCGACGGCAAAACCCATCAGGGCGCACTGCCGGAATTGCCGGTCGCACAAAGCATGCGTGACTCATCGCATTATGCGTTCAGCGTCAGTGCCGGATTCCCCGAAGGTGAAACCTGGCGGTACATGAGCGATGAATATCCACCGTTGTTCAGTCTGCTGATCTTTTTCGGCGTGGTGTCTGGCGCGATTGGCCACATCGTGCAGAAGCGCTCGACCTCGCCGAGCCACGAAATGTTACGTGCGCTGGAGGCCGGTGAGTTCATTCCGTACTTTCAACCGGTGGTGTATGGCGACAGTAAAAAATGGACCGGCACTGAGGTGCTCATGCGCTGGAACCATCCCAAAGAGGGGCTGGTGCGGCCTGATCTGTTCATTCCGTTCGCCGAGCATTCCGGACTGATCGTGCCGATGACCCGCGCGCTAATGCAGCAGACTGCCGCCCTCCTCGGCCCTTTGTCGTCGACGTTTGTCGCGCCATTTCACATTGGCATCAACATCACCGCCAATCATTGCCAGGATCTGGAACTGGTCGAGGATTGCCGCGAGTTTCTTTCGGCATTCAGCGCGGGCAGCATCACGCTCGTGCTGGAGTTGACCGAGCGCGAACTGATCGAGCCCACCGATATCACTCGTCAGCTGTTCGAGCAATTGCACACTTTGGGGGTAAAGATCGCCATTGATGACTTCGGTACCGGACACTCAAGCCTCGGTTATCTGCGCAAATTCAATGTCGACTACCTGAAGATCGATCAGAGCTTCGTCGCCATGATCGGTATTGATGCGCTGTCGCGGCATATTCTCGATTTCATCATCGAACTCTCTGCCAAGCTCGATCTGGGTATTGTTGCCGAAGGCGTCGAAACGCAAGCGCAGGCCGATTACCTGACCGCACATAACGTTAACTTCCAGCAGGGTTATCTGTACGGCAAACCCATGCCAGCTGCCGACTTCATTAGTGCATTAACTCATCATTAACTAAATGGGCTTAAGCCGGGTGCGCCGACCGCGCGCACCAAATTGATACAAAAGATCGCTGTTGTTACATGAAGACAACAACAGGATTTACTCTTGACGCATTAACAACTACAATTTTTGTTGCCTGTGCAGAATTGGCAGGTGAGCCATTATCACCGAGTCGCTACAAGGCTCTTGGCTTATAGCTTTGTTTGCGGTTGGTATCAGCCAAATACATTATTGGAGTAAAGATATTGTCCAGACTCGCTGAATTTCGTGCAGCTGAAAAGGCCCTTCAGGAACAGCTCAAGCAGCTGGAATCGCTGAAGAACGATGCCGGGCTCAAGAAAGAAATCGAATTCGAAGAAAAGCTCCAGGGGCTGATGAAAACCTACGGCAAAGGCCTGAAGGACATCATCTCCATTCTCGATCCGAACCCGTCAAAATCCGGCCTGCAAACATCCGCAGCCCCTAAGACCCGCCGTGCACGCGTGGTCAAGGTTTATCAGAACCCGCACACCGGCGAACTGATCGAGACCAAGGGCGGCAACCACCGCGGCCTGAAAGCCTGGAAAGAACAATACGGTGCAGCCACCGTTGATTCCTGGTTGCGCGGTTAATCTCACGCCAACACAAAAGCCCTGCAGAAGCAGGGCTTTTTTTTGGACGATATCTAACAAATGCAACGAATGTCGCCAAGCAAGTTGCGATTGACGTGTAACGCGCACGAGTCAATTGCATCTATTGTTTCTTGGCTGAATGTTGCGAACGCTGCCGAAATTAACTTTCGGCTTAATGCCTTTGGGTATCTACCACAGAACGGCGAATTAAAGTTTCAGGCTGTTTCGAGCCGCCGCTATTTCCTCAGCGCTTGCCTTATAAACCTCAGCCTGCCCCGCGTAAGAAAGAACATAAGCCTTGTCCGCATCGACCGCAGCGACCAAAGTTTGCGACAGCACATGACGACCGTTTTCAGTCACCGTACAAGTCGTTTCAAGTGCACTCAACGAGCCTAGATTCGCTGGATGCACGCGGTTGCAAACACTTTGATAGCCGCTCTGAAAAAAGTCCTTCTGTATCGACTTGCGCATTTCCAGCAACACGCCTTGCAGGTTGACCTGATGACCGGTCTCGACTGGCGTCATGGTCAGCTCCATCACCATCACCTGATTGCCGTCGGCGTCATTTTTGACTGCGCGCTGACGTGAAACCTGCGGCGCGGCGTCCGTCAGCGTTTGCACCTCCCAGCCCGCAGGCCAGGTGATGCTCGGCGCATCGGCCAATGCTGCAGCGCTGATCAAGGCTACGCCGAAGAAAACCAACAGGGATTTGTACGGTCGGATCATTACCAAAGGCACTCAAAGGTTGAACCACAAAGTCTGAGGCCCGCCCGCACACAGGGCAAGCCCGCGCTTTGGGTTTGGCGATGCCGTTTGGCATGCGTATCATTGCGCCCATTCACTCGCCCATTGTTATTGGAGGGCCCATGAGCCTGCACGAACTGAACACTTTCCCCGGCGTCACCGCCACGCCAGACAGCGCAACCCAAAATTTCGTTTTCAACCACACCATGCTGCGTGTGAAAGACATCACCAAGTCTTTGGACTTTTACACCCGCGTGCTGGGTTTCTCGCTGGTTGAAAAGCGCGATTTCCCGGAAGCCGAGTTCAGCCTGTACTTCCTCGCACTGGTCGATAAAGCCCAGATCCCGGCCGACGCAGCTGCTCGCACCGAGTGGATGAAGTCGATTCCGGGCATTCTGGAGCTGACGCACAACCATGGCACTGAAAACGATGCCGACTTCGCTTACCACAACGGCAACACCGATCCGCGTGGCTTTGGCCACATCTGCATTTCGGTGCCGGATATCGTCGCTGCTTGTGCACGGTTTGAAGAGCTGGGTTGTGATTTCCAGAAACGTTTGACCGATGGCCGCATGAAGAGCCTGGCGTTTATCAAGGATCCGGATGGCTACTGGGTTGAGATCATTCAGCCTGCGCCGATGTAACTGACAGCACAAAACCTCTGTAGGAGTGAGCCTGCTCGCGATAGCGATGTATCAGTCAATAGAATACTGAATGCACCACCGCTATCGCGAGCAGGCTCACTCCTACAATTGAATTTGTGTCAGGCACAAAAAACCCGTGATCGCTCACGGGTTTTTTATTATCAGCGCTGAAAGATTACGCCGGCGCCGAAGTCCGGATCAGGTGATCAAAAGCGCTCAGCGAAGCCTTCGCGCCCTCGCCCACCGCAATAACGATCTGCTTGTACGGCACAGTCGTCACGTCACCCGCTGCAAAGATTCCCGGAATCGAAGTCTCACCACGGTTATCGACAATGATCTCGCCACGCGGCGACAACTCGATGGTGCCTTTGAGCCAATCAGTGTTCGGCAACAATCCGATCTGCACAAAGATCCCTTCCAGCTCGACCGTGCGCAGTTCATCACTGTTGCGATCCTTGTAGCGCAGGCCATTGACCTTCTGCCCGTCGCCCGTCACTTCAGTGGTTTGCGCACTGGTGATCACGGTGACGTTCTTCAGGCTGTGCAATTTGCGCTGCAATACCGCATCGGCGCGCAACTGGACGTCGAACTCCAGCAGCGTGACGTGAGCAACGATACCGGCCAGGTCGATCGCCGCTTCAACACCGGAGTTACCGCCGCCAATCACCGCGACACGCTTGCCTTTGAACAGCGGGCCGTCGCAGTGCGGGCAGTACGCCACGCCTTTGTTGCGGTAATCCTGCTCACCGGGCACGTTCATTTCACGCCACCGCGCACCGGTCGCCAGAATCACGCTCTTGGCTTTGAGGGTCGCGCCGCTGGCGAAGTGGACTTCATGCAGCTCGCCCTTTTTGCCAGGGATCAGCTTGTCGGCACGCTGCAGGTTCATGATGTCGACGTCGTATTGTTTGACGTGTTCTTCCAGCGCCGTGGCCAGTTTCGGCCCTTCGGTTTCCTGTACGGAAATGAAGTTCTCGATGGCCATGGTGTCGAGCACCTGACCGCCGAAGCGCTCAGCGGCGACGCCGGTGCGGATGCCTTTACGAGCGGCATAAATCGCTGCCGAAGCACCGGCCGGGCCACCGCCGACGACCAACACATCAAAAGCTTCTTTAGCGCTGATTTTTTCGGCCTGACGCTCAATGGCGCCGGTGTCGAGTTTGGCGAGAATCTCCTCCAGACCCATGCGGCCCTGGCCGAAGTTTTCGCCGTTCAAGTAGATGCTCGGCACGGCCATGATCTTGCGATCGTTGACTTCATCCTGGAACAACGCGCCGTCAATGGCGACGTGGCGGATGTTCGGGTTGAGCACGGCCATCAGGTTCAACGCCTGAACAACATCCGGGCAGTTCTGGCAGGACAGCGAGAAGTAAGTCTCGAAGCTGAACTCGCCTTTAAGCGAGCGAATCTGCTCGATCACTTCAACGCTGGCCTTCGATGGATGGCCGCCGACTTGCAGCAGGGCCAGCACCAGCGAAGTAAACTCGTGGCCCATCGGGATGCCGGCGAAACGCAGACTGATGTCGGCGCCCGGGCGGTTGATCGAGAACGATGGCTTGCGTGCATCGTCACCGCTGTCGATCAAAGTAATTTGGCTCGAAAGACTGGCAACGTCTTTCAGCAGTTCCAGCATTTCACGGGATTTCGCACCGTCGTCGAGGGAAGCAACGATCTCGATCGGCTGGGTGACCCGTTCCAGGTACGATTTCAACTGGGCTTTAAGATTGGCGTCCAACATACGGGCGATTTCCTTTATTTGAGGCGAAAAAAAGCCCGAGCGAATCTCGCCCGGGCATTTTTTGGGGCGGTGCAGCGTACTTAAGAGGGTGCGGCGTACCGCCCTGAGTTGCGTGTCACAGACTTAGATCTTGCCGACCAGGTCCAGGGACGGAGCCAGAGTGGCCTCGCCTTCTTTCCACTTGGCTGGGCAAACTTCGCCTGGGTGAGCAGCAACGTACTGAGCAGCCTTGATTTTGCGCAGCAGCTCGGAAGCGTCACGGCCAACGCCGCCATCGTTCAGTTCAACGATTTTGATCTGGCCTTCAGGGTTGATCACGAAGGTGCCACGGTCAGCCAGGCCAACTTCTTCGATCAGCACGTCGAAGTTGCGGGAGATGGCGTGGGTCGGGTCGCCGATCATGGTGTATTCGATTTTGCCGATGGCTGGCGAAGTGTTGTGCCAGGCAGCGTGGGCAAAGTGGGTGTCAGTGGAAACGCTGTAGATTTCTACGCCGAGTTTCTGGAAGGCAGCGTAGTTGTCCGCCAGGTCTTCCAGCTCGGTTGGGCAAACGAAGGTGAAGTCGGCTGGGTAGAAGAACACGACCGACCACTTGCCTTTCAGGTCAGCGTCCGAGACTTGAACGAAGTCGCCGTTTTTGAACGCGGTAGCTTTGAACGGTTTTACTTGGCTGTTGATGATAGGCATTGATGACTCTCCGTCAGGGTTGTGAATTCGATGGGAGAATCCTAACCACTCGCTCGACGGATGGCTCATTGGCAAACCTGATGCTGCTGATATGTTTTGGCTATTAGGCAACTGTATTAATAGAAGAAATGGATATCTAGGCGGGCACGTCGGTAATCCGCGCCATTCCTTGAAACGGGCTGACCTCGACATAACGCATCGCAGACTTCATGTCCTTCCAACCGACGTAGCTCATTAACGATTTCAAATCCCAACCACTTTGATGCGCCCAGGTGGCGAAGCCGCGCCGCAGGGAATGGCTGGTGTAGTTTTCGGCAGCGATCCCGGCACGCTGCAAGGCCTGGCGCAGTAAAGGGATGATGCTGTTGGCATGCAGGCCCTCCTCGTTCAGATTGCCCCAGCGGTCAATGCTGCGAAAAACCGGGCCGCGCACCAGCGCTGCTTCGGTGATCCAGTCGATGTAGGCCTGAACCGGGCACAGCTTTAACAGCGCCGGCGCTTGATAAGTCTGCCCGAGGTTTTCCCGATCGCCCTTACTGCGCGGCAGATACAAGGTGATGCCTTTGCCGGCGTGCGCTTGCACATGTTCAATCTGCAAGCGGCATAGCTCATCACTGCGGAAGCCCCGCCAGAATCCCAGAAGAATCAGGGCGCGGTCGCGGTAAGCCTTGAGCAGCGCCGGGCGATCCTGCTGTTCTTTAGCGGTTTGCACTTCGTGCTCCAGCCAATCGATGACGCGCTGCAAATCCTGCAACTGCAACGGCTCGGCCTGCTTCTCCTGTGCGGGGTGCAGGGCGCGAATGCCTTTGAACACCTTGCGCACCACCGGCGCTTTGGTCGGATCAGCAAAGCCCTGACTGTTATGCCACTGCGCCAACGCTGACAGACGCAGCTTCAGCGTATTGATCGATAACTCCCCAGCATGCGCCACCAGATACCGCGCGACGCTATCAGCCGTAGCTGGCAGGAACCCGCCCCACTTCACTTCGAAATGTTCAATGGCCGCGCGATAGCTACGGCGCGTGTTGTCACGGGTGGCGGCTTGGAGATAGCGATCCAGATCGCTCATGGGCTGTTTTCTCGCTGGCGTACTGATTCAAGGATGCAGATGTTCATTTTGCCGCCTGACACTGGGTAATACCAGTATATCCCGCGTCTTTAATATCAATGATTTAACTTTATTTTCAGCATGGTACACTGCGTACTTAGGTGGCATGTACCACAGTATGAAACCGTAGGAGTTCACATGGCCCGTGGCGGCATTACCAAAGCACTGGTGCAGATCGCGCGCACAGCGATTCTGGCTCGCGGAGAACACCCGAGCATCGATGCAGTACGCATTGAAATGGGCAACACCGGCTCGAAAACCACGATCCATCGCTATTTGAAAGAGCTGGATGATGGCGCTCAGCCGACTGAAGCATCAGCAGAACCCATCGACGATGAGCTGACCGCCCTCGTCTCCCGCCTCGCTCAGCGCCTGAAAGAACAGGCGCAAGAACCCATCGAACAAGCTCGCGAGCAGTTCGAGGAACAGCGTGAGGCACTGGAGTCGGAGCTGAAGCAGGTTCGTCAGGCGCTGGAAAAAATCGAGCATGAGCACGATATCCAAGGCGCAGCGCTCGCGCGCGAATCCGAAGCGCTGAACAACACGCGCTCGATGCTGCAGACCGAACAAACCCGTAATGCCGGTTTGAATCAGGCCTTGGCCGACTTTGAATTGCGCCTGCAGGACAAGGACGAGCAGATTCGCTCGCTGGAAGAAAAGCACCTGCATGCTCGCGACGCACTTGAGCATTACCGCAACGCCACCAAAGAGCAGCGCGAGCAGGAACAGAGCCGCCATGAAAGCCAGGTGCAGCAGATTCAGGCAGAACTGCGTCAGGCACAGCAAAGCGCACTGGTGCGTCAGGACGAGATCACGCAACTGCATCGCGATAACGAGCGCTTACTCACGGAAAACCGTGGCACCCAGCGCGAATTGAGCCTGACGCAGGATCAGCTCAAGCAAAGCAATCAGCGTCAGGATCAATTGCTGGAGCAAGCGACGCGGGTGGACAGCGAACGCACCCTCCTCCAGGAACGTTTACGCGTGGCCACACTGGAAAGTCAGACACTCAAACAGAACGTCGAAGAGCAGGCGCTCCTCAATCAGTCACTGGAAAAGCAATTAAGCAAAACGCAGGCGAGCCTGGAAGAAAGCCAGCGTCTGGCGGCTACCGTTGCGGCAGCGCCAGACTCGGCCAAACCGAAGGACGCTTAAGCGCCGACCGGTGTACGCATGGTGACAAACTCTTCGGCGGCCGTCGGATGTACCCCGATCGTGTCGTCGAAGTCGCGCTTGGTCGCGCCTGCCTTCAGCGCAATCGCCAGGCCTTGGACGATTTCGCCAGCGTCCGGGCCGACCATGTGGCAGCCGAGAACTTTGTCGGTTTTGCCGTCCACCACCAGCTTCATCAGCGTTTTCTCCTGACATTCAGTCAAGGTCAGCTTCATCGGGCGGAAGCGGCTCTCGAACACCACAACATCGTGGCCAGCCTCGCGCGCTTCCTCTTCGGTCAACCCGACCGTGCCAATGTTCGGCAGGCTGAACACCGCCGTCGGGATCATCTTGTAATCCACCGGACGATATTGCTCAGGCTTGAACAAACGACGCGCTACGGCCATGCCTTCCGCCAATGCCACTGGCGTCAGCTGCACTCGACCAATAACGTCGCCCAGCGCCAGAATGGACAGCTCAGTAGTCTGGTACTGATCATCGACCTTGATGAAGCCTTTGTCGGTGAGCTGCACATCGGTGTTTTCCAGTCCGAGATTGTCGAGCATCGGACGGCGACCGGTCGCGTAGAAAATGCAATCCGCCTCCAGCTCGCGACCATCCTTGAGAGTGGCTTTGAGGCTGCCATCGGCCTGTTTATCGATGCGCGCGATGTCGGCATTGAATTGCAGATCCAGACCGCGCTTGGTCAGTTCTTCCTGCAAATGTTTGCGCACCGAACCATCGAAACCGCGCAGGAACAGATCACCGCGATACAGCAGCGTGGTGTTCGCGCCGAGGCCGTGGAAAATCCCGGCGAACTCAACTGCGATGTAACCACCACCCACCACTAGTACACGCTTAGGCAGCTCTTTGAGAAAGAACGCCTCGTTGGAACCAATCGCGTGTTCGTGCCCCGGAATTTGCGGGATCTGCGGCCAGCCGCCGGTGGCGATCAGAATGTTTTTCGCGGTAAAGCGTTCACCATTGACCTCGACTTCATGAGGCCCAACGATCTTGGCGTGCGCCTCATGCAAGGTCACACCGCTGTTGACCAGCAAGTTACGATAAATGCCATTGAGGCGATTGATCTCGCGATCCTTGTTGGCGATCAGCGTCGCCCAATCGAAGTTCGCTTCGCCAAGGCTCCAGCCAAAACCGGATGCTTGCTCAAAGTCTTCAGCGAAATGCGCGCCGTACACCAACAGCTTTTTCGGCACACAGCCGACGTTGACGCAGGTACCGCCCAGATAACGGCTCTCGGCCACCGCTACTTTCGCGCCGAAACCGGCTGCAAAACGCGCAGCGCGCACACCGCCGGAACCGGCACCAATCACATAAAGGTCAAAATCGTAGGCCATTTCTATCTCCTCGGCAGGCGACCAGCATACCTGCCGACGCTCATTGAGCAAGTCTCCAACGGATTTGCCGTGCATTAGCAACGCCAAGACTCCTCCACTGCCTTAGCTTCAGGTACCCGCAAGGTGCGCCAGGTGATCAGCATCGCAACGAGCGCCAGGCCGAAAGCGGCCCATGACACCAGCCCCACACCACCCTCAAACGCCAACGCCGCTTGCGACATCAGCGTCTGCGCTTGCTCAGCAGATAACCCGGCGGCGACAGAAAGTGCGCCGGAGAGCGTCTCGCTCGCCAACATAAACTGAATGTCGTTCAAGAAGGCCGGCAATTGCAGAGCGCCGCGATAGTAGGCCGTGACCAGACCACCAAGCAGAGTAGTGCCCAGCACCACGCCCACTTCATACGCGGTCTCACTGATTGCAGAGGCTGCGCCCGCCTTCTCCGGCGGCGAGGCAGACAAAATCACATCGTTGGTCACTGTCGTAATCGCGCCCACCCCGATATTTAGCAAGGCGAACGCTGCCACCCATACCGCCAGACTGCCGCCCATGCTCGCCACCAGCAGAAACGCCGCGCCGACGAATCCAGTCAGAATCGGAAGCAGGACATGCACGGGCATACGTTTCGCAATCGGCACGACAGCCATCCCGACGATGATCGCCATGATTTGCCCGGGCACGAGCGCCAGACTCGCACTTAGCGGCGACATCTGCAGTACGATCTGCAAGAACTGAGTGGTGAAGAAAACAAAACCTACAAGAAAGGCGAGGCTCATCAGATTGATCAGAATTGAGCTGCTGAAAGCGCCATTGCGAAACAGGCTCAAGTCCATCAACGGCTCAGCAAGGCGCGACTGACGCCGCACGAACATCCAGCCTGCTAACAGTCCAATCAGAAACGTGATCAACACGACCTCGTCGATACCGTCACTGGCGCCACGCTTGACGCTGTAAACAATAGCTCCCAACGCGACCATCGATTGCACAATGCTCACTGGATCCAGCGGCCCTGACGCATCCCGCTCCGACTCAGGCAGAAACAGCGGCCCCAAAACCAATAACGGTATCAGCACAGGCACCGCCAATAGAAAAATGGCGCCCCAATCAAAGAACTCCAGCAGCACCCCGCCGACCAAAGGCCCTAACGCCGAACCCACCGTCAACGTTGTCGCCCAGATCGCCACGGCCAATCGGCGCTCGTCGCAATCTTCAAACACCCAGCGTATCAACGCTAAAGTCGAGGGCATCAGCATTGCGCCGAAAATACCCATACAGGCACGCCCGATGATCAGTTGCATGGCTGTTTCGGAATAGGCAGTCAAAACAGAAACGACAGCAAAACCAAAGGATCCCGCGAGCAGTAATTTTCGATGCCCGATCCGGTCACCCAAGCTGCCCATCGACACCAGCAAACCTGCCAGCACCAACGAGTAGGCATCGATCATCCACAGTTGCTGACTAGCGGTTGGGTGCAACGCTTCTGCGATTTTTGGCAGTGCGAATCCCAACACCGTGTTGTCAACGGTCACCAGCAACACTGGCAGCATCAGAACGGCAAGACTCATCCAGCGCGTTTTACTTGCAGGCTTTGCTATCAACACCACGGGCAATTCTCCTTATTGCCAAAAATGGTTCCACGGCAATGCCGTGAAACGCTTCTCCTGCACTCATTCTTGGCAAGAGCCCGTCAGTTCAGCAGTGAATACACCTTCTGACAAACGCTCATTTGTTTCGGTTTGCATCCCAAGGACAAGGTCAGAGACCGTGTCTTTTTTCGGCACAAAAAAAACGCCCCGAACCGGTCGGGGCGTTTTTTGGCCTGCACACAAATGACATCGTGCGAAGGTGCTACAAACGGATCAAGCGCTCTTAGTAAGCCTTGCCAGTCTTGTAGAAGTTCTCGAAGCAGAAGTTGGTCGCTTCGATGTAGCCTTCAGCACCACCGCAGTCGAAACGCTTGCCTTTGAACTTGTAGGCCATGACGCAGCCGTTCTGGGCTTGTTTCATCAGGGCGTCGGTGATCTGGATCTCGCCGCCTTTGCCTGGCTCGGTTTGTTCGATCAGGTCGAAGATGTCCGGGGTCAGGATGTAACGACCAATGATCGCCAGGTTCGACGGAGCGTCTTCCGGCTTTGGCTTCTCGACCATGCTGTGAACGCGGTAAATGTCATCGCGGATCATCTCGCCAGCGATTACGCCGTATTTGCTGGTTTCCTGCGGATCGACTTCCTGGATGGCGATGATCGAGCAGCGGAACTGCTTGTACAGTTTGACCATCTGGGTCAGGACGCCGTCGCCATCAAGGTTGACGCACAGGTCGTCCGCCAGTACCACGGCGAACGGTTCGTCACCGATCAGCGGACGGCCAGTCAGGATCGCGTGGCCCAGACCTTTCATTTCGGTTTGACGGGTGTAGGAGAACGAGCACTCGTCGAGCAGCTTGCGGATACCGACCAGGTATTTCTCTTTGTCGGTGCCTTTGATCTGGTTTTCCAGCTCGTAGCTAATGTCGAAGTGGTCTTCCAGAGCGCGTTTGCCACGACCGGTGACGATGGAGATTTCCGTCAGACCAGCGTCCAGAGCTTCTTCAACGCCGTACTGGATCAGTGGCTTGTTTACCACCGGCAGCATTTCTTTAGGCATGGCTTTAGTCGCTGGCAGGAAGCGAGTACCGTAACCGGCTGCTGGGAACAAGCATTTCTTGATCATATAAGTCCTTGAAAAGGCTGTGTGTACGAGTTTCGGCGCAGTCTAATCAGACGGCGTGCACCTTACAATGCCCCGCGCTGGCTAACCGATGCCATCATAGAGAAATATTCTGGCGGATAGTTCCGCTGGCATCATCGAGCAGCGAAATCAGCGTAGCTCAAAGAATCTACCACCATACGCGCATCATCACCCAGCGCCAGCATTTGCCGGTATCATGGCGACTTTGAAACAGCGAACGAGACAGATAGATGGCCGAACCAAAAATCATCAACGGGTACACCGTCGGCAAGGGCAAAGATGGCCAATGGCACATTACTGCCACCAATGGCGAGGATGTTTCCGGGCCGCTACCTACCGAAGCAATGGCGATTGAGGTCGCCTCGGTGCTCGACTACACCCCTCCTGCGCCTAAGCGTCGCGGCAAAAATCAAGACTGATTGACCGCGTTACGCCATAAGCCCTGCCAATACGCAGGGCTTTTTTGTGTCCACGTGCAAACAAGTGGCCAATCGCTATAACCTTTTCACGCCGGCGCTGTCAGAGCGTCTAGTCCCCCTACTCGCTGAAGACGACATCTATGAACATAAACAATTTTTTGCCACTGATTGCAGTACTGGCATTGGCCGGCTGCGCCACCTCTGAGCCGACGTACCTGAAAACCGGTGAACAGGGCTTGACCATCGATTGCTCTGGCGAAGCCAATTCCTGGGCCACTTGCTATGAAAAGGCTGACGCCTCCTGCGCAGGCACCGGCTACCGCATCGTTGGCACCGACGGCACACCTCAGCCAAAAGAGAGCGACAAAACGCTGGGCGTTGACGTCGGCAACTACAAAACCCGCAGCGTCGTGGTGGTCTGCAAATAATCGCTACATGTGAATTTCGGCGAACTTGATCCCGAGGCCACGCACGACTTCGATCAAGTCATCGAGTTTGCTGAACGATTCGACTTCGTCGTTATCGTCGACCAGAAAATAGCTGCGACCGGCGCTTTTCTTGAAAAAGACAATCCATTCGCCCGAGTTCGCCGGGTTCTGGATGACATGGGTGGCAGAGATAAGGCCCTCTGCATGGCGCTCCCGCACTTGCTCTCGCTTCATCGCGACTCCAGAAATGAAAATGCCGCCACAGCATGACTGTGGCGGCATTGATGCTGATGACGGTTAGTCTATCAGCCAGAGATGCAAGCGTTGGCCGCGTTACGCACATCGCGAGGGCGTACCGGCACATTGGACATGCGCTCGTGCAGCTTGATGCTGCTGCCGCCGGAGCGGTCTTCGATGTCGAACACCGCCGCCGCGCCAGTGGAAAGTTTGCCGGGGACGATCACTTCGACACCGTCCTTCTTCGGTTGAACCTGCAATGCACCACGGCTGTCAGCCAGTTTTTCTGCCAGGCACTGCGCATACTCATGGGGCTTCTTGCCAGAGATCACGACCATGGTCGGCAACGTTTCATTGATTTCGGCAACATTCGCGCAACCACCCAAAGCCAAAACCAACGGCAGACACACCACACCCCACTTCATACAAATCCTCCTTTAAAGACCGTCCGACAGCACAAATGCCGTTTTTCTCCGAGGTCTTCTGCATTTAACCTGCATCCAATCGCGAATATCTGTTCAAAATTGTCAAACCAACGCCCGACGGCCAGATAATAACCCGTGCGGGCTGATAAACTGCGCCCAATCGACAAGCTATCGTTTTGATTTTGTAGAAAAAGCCCTTCTGGAGGCGCCCATGAAATTTATTCACCAGCGCGAGCACCTCAACGAAGACGACATCGTCGTCATCCAGTGCTCGCAAACCTGCAACATCCGTCTGATGAACGACGCCAACTTCCGCAGCTTCAAGAACGGCGGTCGTCACACCTACCACGGCGGCGCTTTCGACACGTTTCCGGCCCGCATCACCGCACCGAGCACCGGTTTCTGGAACATCACCATCGACACCGTCAACCGTCGGCCGATCAGCGTGACCCGCAAGCCGACCCTGACGCACTCGATCAAGATCATTCGCCGCTCCAGCACCAAACTGAGCTGAGCCGATCCCGCCAACGCACACAGGTAAGCATGAACGTGGCCCAAACGACCAAATACGTTATCAAGTACAAACTCAATGGCGAACGCCGCTTTGAGTTCGCGCAGTTGGAAAACGGTACCGCCGAAGAAGCCAAGGCTGCACTCGATGCCCTGCATGACAACGAAGATGTGATCAGCGAAATCAGCGTCAGCAAAGCGTTGTAAGGCGCCGCTGCGAATTCGACCGCAAGCGGCGGAGTGTTCTGCCGCAGGGATGTGTCTAGCCTGATCACCTCGACTTTGCGTCCAGGAATCAGCATGCCAATGTCCCCTGCCCGACTGAATTCGCTCGACTGGTCAGCGCTGGAGCAGCAACTGGATCAGGATGGTTTTGTCATCATCCGTTCCCTGCTGCTTGGCCAGACGTGTGATCGTTTGAGTGACTTGTACCCGCAGACCGAACCGTTCCGTTCGCAGGTCATCATGGCCCGCCACGGCTTCGGTCGCGGCGAATATAAATACTTCCGCTATCCATTGCCCACAGCCGTAGAGCGGCTGCGCACAGCGTTGTATCCGTATCTCGCGCCGCTAGCGAATCGCTGGCATACGCGCATGAATTTGCCCGAGCGTTTTCCGACGACGCACGCTGAATTTATTCAGCAATGTCACGCCGCCGAACAGACGCGCCCTACTCCGCTGTTACTGCGCTATGGCCCGCAGGACTACAATTGTCTGCATCAGGACGTGTACGGCGAACGGTTATTTCCGCTGCAAGTGGCGATTCTTCTGTCAGAGCCTGGCGAAGATTTCACCGGCGGCGAGTTTGTTTTGACCGAACAGCGCCCACGCATGCAATCACGCGTTCACGTCATGGATCTGAAAAAAGGCGACGCCTTGATCTTCGCGGTGAACCAACGACCGGTCAAAGGCGTACGCGGCGACTATCGGGTGACCATGCGTCACGGCGTCAGTCGCCTGCACAGTGGAAATCGGCATACCCTAGGCATCATCTTTCACGACGCATTGTGAACACCATGCAACCGAGCAACTTCGACCTGTTCGCTGACAACGAACCGCAACAACAGCCTCGCGCAGACCAGATCGGTGAACAATCGTGGGTGCTGAGGGGTTTCGCGCTGCCTGTTGTCGATCAACTTCTACCGGCACTGGAAAACGTACTTGAAGCGGCGCCATTGCGCAGCATGATGACGCCGGGCGGATTCAGTATGTCCGTCGGTACCAGCAGTTGTGGCGCTTTGGGCTGGATCACCGACCGCAGTGGCTACCGTTACTCCAGCATCGACCCGCTTAGTGGAGCGCCATGGCCAGCAATGCCAGAGGCCTTTGCTGAATTGGCCCATTCAGCCGCCACCCAAGCCGGTTTTCCTGATTTTGTGGCAGATTCCTGCCTGATCAATCGCTATATCCCCGGCGCCAAAATGTCTTTGCATCAGGACAAAGACGAAAATGCCTACGCCGCGCCGATCGTTTCTCTGTCACTGGGTTTACCGGCGATGTTCCTTTTCGGCGGTTTTGCCCGCAGCGACAAGACCCAACGTGTTCCGTTGCTGCACGGCGACATGGTGATTTGGGGCGGCGTCGATCGGCTGCGCTTTCATGGCGTGTTACCGATCAAACAGGGTCGACATCCACAACTCGGTGAGCAGCGGATCAACCTGACCTTCCGCGTAGCCGGATAAGCTTAAGAGTTTGACCGCAAGGCCCGGAGTGTTGTCCTCGCCGGCGCTGGATAACCTGAATCAAACAGGCCAACGGATTAACCTTCATGAAAACGCTTTCGCCCCACCTCGACATCGAAACCGATCCACGCTGGGCTGCCGTCGTTGCCCGCGACCCACGGGCGGACGGGCAGTTTGTCTACGCGGTGAAAACCACCGGCATCTATTGCCGCCCGAGTAGCCTGGCGCGCCTTCCAAAACCACAGAATGTGGAGTTTTTCGACAGCGCTGCCGAGGCTGAAGCGGCGGGTTATCGGCCGAGTAAGCGCGCCGGTAAAGATCAGACGGAGGTCAACGCTCAACACGCGAAGACGGTGGCGCAAGCCTGTCGGCAGATTGAGTCGTCTGAAACGTTACCGACGCTGAATGACCTCGCGGAAACAGCAGGCTTGAGTCCATTTCATTTCCACCGCGTGTTCAAAGCTTCTACCGGACTCACCCCGAAAGGTTATGCCGCCGCGCATCGCTCGCGCAGGGTGCGTGAACGCTTGGCGGACGGCGGTTCGGTGACCGATGCGCTGTATGACGCGGGCTTTAATTCCAATAGTCGTTTCTATGAATCAGCCGATCAGGTTTTAGGCATGAAGCCCGGTGATTACCGCGCGGCCGGGCAGAACAACGATATCCGCTTCGCTGTCGGCGAATGCTCGCTCGGGGCGATTCTGGTGGCGCAAAGTGATCGTGGGGTTTGCGCGATTCTGCTGGGGGACGATCCGCACCAATTGGTGTGTGATTTACAGGATCAGTTTCGCCGCGCCAATCTGATTGGTGCCGATAGCGATTTTGAGCAGTTGATCGCAAAAGTCGTGGGGTTTATTGAAGCGCCGGCCATTGGCCTCGACTTGCCGCTGGACGTCAGAGGCACGGCGTTTCAGGAGCGAGTCTGGCAAGCGCTGCGGGAAATTCCTGCGGGCAGCACTGCCAGTTATTCCGAAATTGCCCTGCGCATCGGCGCGCCAACCTCGATGCGCGCGGTGGCTCAGGCCTGTGGTGCGAACCGGTTGGCGGTAGCGATCCCCTGTCACCGTGTGGTGCGCAGCGACGGCAACCTCTCCGGTTACCGTTGGGGCGTCGAACGTAAGCGCCTGTTACTGGATCGCGAAACGCAGGCCTAGCGTCGGCTGATTCTCAGCGATTGACGTCGACCACAACCCGGCCACGAATGCGCCCGGCAAGCAACTCAGGCGCAGTATTAATCGCCTCGCTTAAAGCGATTTCATGGCTGATCAGGGGCAACAAGGCGAAATCCAGATCCTTGGCCAGACGCTCCCAAGCCTGCACGCGACGGGCCTTGGGTTGCGTCACGCTGTTGACGCCCGCGAGGGTCACGCCGCGCAAAATGAACGGTGCAACCGAGCCCGGGAAGTCCATACCCTGCGCCAATCCACACGCGGCGACGGTGCCTTCGGAACGCGTACTGGCGCAGGCGTTGGCCAATGTATGGCTGCCGACCGAATCAATCACCGCCGCCCAGCGCTCCTTCGCCAATGGCTTACCCGGCTCGGACAGGGTTGCACGATCGATGATTTCGCTGGCGCCGAGTTGCTTTAAATATTCGTGCTCAGAAGCCCGGCCAGTGGACGCCACCACGCGATAACCCAAGGTGTTCAGCAGCGCAATGGCAAAGCTGCCGACGCCGCCATTGGCGCCAGTCACCAGCACCTCGCCTTGCTCCGGGGTCACGCCGTTATGCTCGAGCGCGAGAATGCACAGCATCGCCGTGTAACCCGCCGTGCCAATGGCCATGGCTTGTGCAGCGGTGAAGGCTTCGGGCAACGGAATCAGCCAATCGCCATTGAGTCGCGCTTTCTGCGCCAGACCACCCCAATGGGATTCGCCGACGCCCCAGCCGTTGAGCAACACCTTGTCGCCCACTTTATAGTCGGGATGCGAACTGGCTTCGACGGTGCCCGCCAGATCAATCCCCGGCACCATCGGAAACTTGCGCACCACCGGGCTGCTGCCGGTAATCGCCAGACCGTCCTTGAAGTTCAGCGTGCTGTAGGCCACCTGCACCGTGACATCGCCGTCGGGCAGTTGATCTTCATTGAGTTGCTGCAGGTCGGCGCGGTAACCGCTGTCGTCTTTGTTGATCACAATGGCGTTGAACATGATTGCCCTCGCATGGCTGGATGTTGAAATGTCGTGCCTTGAAATACCACATCGCAACACGTTGCCACACTCGACTTTGTGTCTGGCTTAAATTTCATCGGGTAATTTCATTGTCGGCGTCTATGCTTTTTCGACTACCCTGCTGATCTTGGCCAAGCCCTCTAGAATCACCTTGTCGATGGAGTTGACGATGTCTCACCCGCGTTCTCTTGTAGTGATGCTGATGCTCAGTCTGCTGGCATTTGGCAATGCGTGGGCGGCGCCTGCCCCGGCTGCTGATGCGGCAACATCTGCAGCACCGAGTGAGCCGGCGTGGCCACAAGTCATTACCAGCGGCAAATCGAAATTGACTGTGTACCAACCGCAACTCGACAGTTGGGACGGTTACACGCTCAACGCTCGCGCGGCTGTCGAAGCTACCGGCGCTGATGGCAAATCCACTTACGGCATCGTCGAGTTCAGCGCCCACACCTTGGTCGACAAGGCCACGCGTTGGGTCGCGCTCGATCAATACAAAATCATCAAAGCCGATTTCCCGGCCGATGCCACTCAGGCAGACAATTGGGCGGCGGCGCTGCAAAAAGACGCCGACAAGCGCAAGAAAACCATTTCCCTTGATCAGCTCGAAGCCGCTGTCGGCGTATTGTCGGCAGAACAGAAGGCAGACAGCGCTCCGCTGGAAAACAACCCGCCGACCATCATCAGTTCCGACGTCCCGGCGATGCTGGTGTACATCGACGGTGATGCGGCGTATCGGCCGGTGGAAGGCACGTCGCTGCAACGAGTGATCAATACTCGCCCGCTGCTGCTCAAGGACGAACAAGGCAAACACTATCTGCACGTGTTTGATGGCTGGATGGTCGCCGACCAGATCAACGGTGATTACACACGCCTGGCAAAACCGCCAGCCGATCTGGAAAAAGCCAAACAGGCCGCCATCAAAAGCCGTCAGGTCGATCTGCTGACCGGGCAAAGTGATCCGAAAGACAAGATCCCCAGCCTGGCCAAACCGCCGCAGCCAAAGATCTTCATTGCGACCACGCCTACCGAGTTACTGGTAACTGATGGCGCGCCGCAATGGCTGCCGATTCAGGGCACCGGCCTGCTCTACGTCAGTAATACCACCGGGCATATCTTCAAGGAAATCGGTGATCAGAACAGTTACGTGTTGATCTCCGGACGCTGGTTCCGTGCCAGCGACATGAAGGGCCCATGGACGTTTACCCCGGCGGACAAACTGCCGGCAGACTTCGCCAACATTCCCGACGACAGCCCGAAAGAGAACGTCAAAGCCTCGGTCGCCGGTACTCCGCAGGCGAAAGAAGCGGCGATTGCCGCGACCATTCCGCAGACCTCGGCGATCAAGAAAAGCGCGGTGAAAATGACCGCACCGCAGTTCGATGGCGAGCCGCAGCTCAAAGCGATCAACACCACGCCGTTGCAATATGTAGTCAACAGCGCCACACCGATCATCCGGGTCGACAACAACAGTTGGTACGCCGTGGAAAACGGCATCTGGTTTACCGCCACCTCGGTGAACGGCCCGTGGGTCGTGGCCAGCTCGGTGCCGGCAGTGATCTATTCGATCCCGCCGAGTTCGCCGATGCATTACCTGACTTACGTGAAAGTCTATGAGTCCAGCGGCGATACCGTGGTGGTCGGTTATACCCCGGGTTATCAGGGCTCCAATATTGATCCGGTGACTAATGTCGTGGTTTACGGCACCGGTTATCCGTACACGCCGTGGGTCGGTAGCGTCTGGTACGGGCCGCCGGTGACTTACGGTTTCGGCGTCGCGATCCGTTACACCCCGTGGACTGGATGGACATTCGGATACGGTTTCGGCTGGAGTTGGGGCGGCAGCACCGTGGCGATGGGCTGGGGCTGGGGCGCTTATCCGTGGTGGGGAAATTACGGTTGGGGTTACGCCTGGGGCCCGCGCTTGTATCAAGCGCCACTGGCTTGGGGCGGCGCTGCTTATGGTTATCGTGGCGGCGCAGTGGCGTGGGGCCCGGGCGGATGGGCCGGCACCACCGGCAATATCTATCACCAGTGGGGTGACCGCGCGACGGTCAGCCGTTATGGAGCCGGTTACAACGCCTGGACCGGCAATCGCTGGGCAGGTCAGGTCGGCTCTTCTTACAACTCGCGCACCGGTGTGGCGGCCGCAGGTCAACGCGGCGCGGTACACAACGTCTACAACGGCAATTACTCGGCCGGCCGCAGCGGTGCAGTCGTCGGGCCGAATGGCGGCGCTATCGCCGGCGCGCGCCTGACAGAGGGTAATACGCGCACCGGTACGCAGGTCACTGCCAATCGCGGCGCGGTGTACAACCCTAATACCGGCAAGACCACCCAATATGGCGCTATTCACGGCCGCAACGGTGGCGCCGCGCAGGTCGGCAACAACGTTTATGCCGGGCGCGACGGCAACGTCTACAAAAAAACCGACAGTGGCTGGCAGTCGATGGTAGGCGGTGGTGGCAGCACACGCGCGGCGCCGCTGAACAACAACCCACAGCTGCAAAATCTCAATCGCGATTCCGCTGCGCGTAATTTCGGCAACCAGCGCACCAACAACTTCCACAACTCCTCGCAATTCATGAATCACTCCTTCGGTGGTGGTGGAGGCGGCGGATTCCATCGACGTTAACGGCTTGTGAATTTCGGACTGGCCCTGAGTCCGGTTTTGCTGTTAAAAAACCGGCTCAGCCGTCCCTGCCCGTTTCAACGTTCGGAGTACCGCTTTCATGAGCCAATGGCCAGACACCCGCATTCTTGACCTGTTCGGCATTGAGTTGCCGATCATCCAGGCCCCGATGGCCGGCGCCACGAACTCGTCGATGGTGATTGCCGTGTGCAACGCTGGTGGCTTGGGTTCGATGCCCGCCGCGATGCTGAGCATTGAGCAGTTACGTGAAGAACTGAAAACGATCCGCGAGCACACCGACAAACCTTTCAACGTGAATTTCTTCTGCCATCAGCCACCGGCAGCCGATGAACAGCGCGCGCGTGAATGGAAGAATTTGCTGGAGCCTTATTACCGCGAACTGGGCGTCGACTTTGATGCACCGACGCCGGTGTCCAATCGGGCGCCGTTTGATGCGGCCGCTTGCGAGGTGCTGGAAGAGTTTCGCCCTGAAGTGGTGAGTTTCCACTTCGGTCTGCCGGAAAAATCTCTGCTGGATCGGGTCAAGGCTACAGGCGCGAAAATCATCTCCTCGGCCACCACCGTCGATGAAGCCGTGTGGCTGGAGCAAAACGGCTGCGACGCGATCATTGCCATGGGCTATGAAGCCGGTGGCCATCGCGGGATGTTTCTCAGCGATGACCTGAGCAGTCAGGTCGGCACCTTTGCTTTGGTACCGCAGGTGGTTGAAGCGGTGAGGGTTCCGGTGATTGCGGCCGGTGCGATTGCCGATGCTCGCGGGGTGGCGGCGGCGTTCATGCTCGGTGCGTCAGCGGTGCAGGTCGGCACGGCATATCTGTTCACCCCGGAAGCGAAAGTCAGTGCCTCGCATCACAAGGCTTTGCGTACAGCCAAGGAAAGTGAAACGGCCGTCACCAACATTTTTACCGGCCGCCCGGCGCGTGGGATTCTCAACCGTGTGATGCGCGAACTCGGGCCGATGTCGGCGAAGGCGCCGGCCTTTCCGTTAGCCGGTGGCGCGCTGATGCCGTTGCGAGCGAAGGATGATGCGCAGTTTGCCAATCTTTGGGCGGGTCAGGCGTTTACGCTGGGGCGGGACGTCAGTAGTGCGGAATTGACGAGGCAGTTGGCTGAGGGGGCGTTGGCTAAACTTGTGAGGTAGCGGACGGATTTCGCAGCAATTGGAAAGAGGGCCTGCTGCGCGCGCCAACGGGGATAAATCCCCTCGCCACAGGGGAGTGTTTCGCTATATATTTCGCTATATAGCGAATTCACCCCCTCGCATCGGCGCAGTCCACCTCCAACAATAACTGCCCTCTGCACTTGCCAACAACGGAGCTGTTACATGACCACTCGTGCCTCACGTTTTGCCCCAACTTGCCTGGCCGCTTTGCTGGCGACCTTCGCCATCGGCGCTGCTCAGGCTGATGAAGTGCAAGTGGCAGTTGCCGCCAACTTCACCGCACCGATTCAGGCCATCGCTGCAGATTTCGAAAAAGACACCGGGCACAAACTGATCGCAGCCTACGGCGCCACTGGCCAGTTCTACACCCAGATCAAGAACGGCGCGCCATTCGAAGTGTTCCTCTCGGCCGACGACACTACCCCGGAAAAACTCGAGAAAGAAGGCGATACCGTTAAAGGCTCGCGCTTCACCTACGCCATCGGCACCCTGGCGCTGTGGTCGGCAAAAGAAGGCTATGTCGATGCCAAAGGCGACGTGCTGAAGAAGAACGAATACCAACATCTCTCTATCGCCAACCCAAAAGCCGCGCCTTACGGCCTGGCCGCCACCCAAGTGCTGGAAAAACTGAAACTGACCGAAGCCACCAAAGCCAAAATCGTTGAAGGCCAGAACATCACTCAGGCCTACCAGTTCGTTTCCACCGGCAACGCTGAGCTGGGCTTTGTAGCGCTGTCGCAGATCTACAAGGACGGCAAAGTCAGCAGCGGTTCGGCGTGGATCGTTCCAGCCAGCATGCACGACCCGATCAAACAGGACGCCGTAATCCTCAACAAAGGCAAAGACAACGCCGCCGCCAAAGCGCTGGTTGAATACCTCAAAGGCCCGAAAGCCGCTGCGGTGATCAAGTCTTACGGCTACCAGCTCTAAATGTCGCTGACGAGTGCCGATTTCGCGGCGATCTGGCTGACCCTGAAACTGGCGTCCCTGACCACCGCGATCCTGCTGGTTGTCGGCACTCCGATTGCCCTGTGGTTGTCGCGCACCCAATCGTGGTTGCGCGGCCCGATCGGGGCGATCGTCGCCCTGCCCCTCGTGCTGCCGCCGACCGTTATCGGTTTCTATTTGTTGCTGATGATGGGGCCGCACGGTTTCCTCGGCCAGTTCACCCAATGGCTCGGGCTTGGCACGTTGACGTTCAGCTTCACCGGACTGGTGATTGGCTCGGTGATCTATTCCATGCCGTTCGTGGTGCAACCGTTGCAAAACGCGTTCTCGGCGATCGGCACCCGCCCATTGGAAGTGGCGGCGACCTTGCGCGCCAATCCGTGGGACACATTTTTCAGCGTGATTCTGCCGCTGGCCCGCCCGGGTTTTATCACGGCGGCAATCCTCGGTTTCGCGCACACCGTCGGTGAGTTTGGCGTCGTGTTGATGATCGGCGGCAACATTCCTGACAAGACCCGCGTGGTCTCGGTGCAAATCTACGACCACGTCGAAGCCATGGAATACGCGCAGGCCCATTGGCTGGCCGGCGCCATGTTGGTGTTCTCGTTCCTGGTGTTGCTGGCGCTCTATTCCAGCCGAAAAACCCGCGCAGGCTGGAGCTGATCGATGATCGAAGCACGTCTGAAAATCGCTTATTCGGGCTTCAGCCTGGATGTCGATCTGCACTTGCCGGGGCGCGGTGTTTCCGCGTTATACGGACATTCCGGCTCGGGCAAAACCACCTGCCTGCGCTGCATTGCCGGCCTGGAGCGCGCCGAGCAAGGCTTCGTGCAAATCAACGACGAAATCTGGCAGGACAGCGACAACGGCATTTTCGTCCCGCCGCATAAACGGGCGTTGGGTTATGTGTTTCAGGAAGCCAGTCTGTTTCCGCATCTGTCGGTGCTGGCCAACCTGCAATTCGGCCTCAAACGTATCGCCAAGTCGCAGCGCCGGGTTGATCTGGCACAAGCCACCGAACTGCTCGGCATCGGCCACTTGCTCGAACGCCATCCGCAGCATTTGTCCGGCGGTGAACGCCAGCGTGTCGGCATCGCCCGTGCACTGCTGACCAGCCCGAAACTGTTGCTGATGGACGAACCCCTCGCCGCCCTCGACAGCCAGCGCAAAAGCGAAATCCTGCCTTATCTGCAACGGTTGCATGACGAACTGGATATTCCGGTGCTGTACGTCAGCCACGCGCAGGACGAAGTCGCGCGACTGGCCGACCATCTGGTGTTGCTCAGCGACGGCAAAGCGCTGGCCAGCGGCCCGATTGGCGAAACCCTCGCGCGTCTGGATCTGCCGATGGCAATGGGTGATGACGCCGGGGTAATCATCGAAGGTCAGGTCAGCGCTTACGATGCGCAGTACCAACTGCTGAGCCTGCAACTGCCGGCCACCGAAATGAATATTCGTGTCACTCACGAACCGATGACCGTCGGCCAGGCCCTGCGCTGCAAGGTGTACGCGCGGGACATCAGTCTGGCGCTGCACGATGACGCGTCCAGCAGCATTCTCAATCGCTTGCCGGTCACGGTGGTCAGCGAACAAGCGGCGGACAATGCCGCCCATGTGCTGATTCGTCTCGATGCCGGGGGCACTCCGCTGCTCGCGCGCATCACCCGCTACTCGCGCGATCACTTGGCGATCCATCCGGGCCAGCAACTCTGGGCGCAAATCAAGGCAGTTGCAGTGCTCGCATAAATCATTCGGCACCACGGCGAGAGCGCGCGGTCAATCGTTTTACAGACCGCCGCGCCACTTAAGGAAGTCGCCATGTCCGAAACCGAGCTGACCGATGCACTGCCATCCGACCTGCACTACGTCGATGACACGCAGCCCGGCATCACCCGCAAAAAACTGCGCGGCAAGTTCGCCTATTTCGAGCCGTCCGGTCAGCGCATTACCGACCCGGACGAAATAAAACGCATCAACGCCCTCGCGGTTCCGCCGGCCTATGTCGATGTGTGGATCTGCGCCGACCCGCGCGGTCATCTGCAAGCTACAGGCCGCGATGCCCGGGGTCGCAAGCAATATCGCTATCACGCTCGCTGGCGCGAAGTGCGCGATGCCGACAAATATTCGCGTCTGCGCGAGTTCGGTCTGGCGCTGCCAAAACTGCGCAAACAACTGGAAACACTACTGGCCGCGCCCGGCTTTAGCCGCGACAAGGTTATGGCCACGGTGATCACTCTGCTCGACGCCACGCTGATTCGCGTCGGCAACACGCAATACGCCCGCGATAATCGCTCTTACGGGCTGACCACCCTGCGCAGCCGCCATGTCGAAGTGAATGGCAGCGCGATCCTCTTTCAATTTCGCGGCAAGAGCGGCATCGAACACCAGATCACCGTCAAGGATCGACGCCTCGCGCGGATTATCAAACGCTGTCTGGAGCTCCCCGGACAGAATCTGTTTCAGTACCTGGACGAACACGGCGAGCGCCACACCGTCAGTTCTTCCGACGTCAACAGCTACCTGCAAACCCTGACCGGCGCCGATTTCACCGCCAAGGATTACCGCACCTGGGCCGGCAGCGCCTTGGCCTTGGCGGTGTTGCGTGAACTGCAATGGGAGTCGGAAACCGAGGCCAAACGGCATGTGGTCGACATGGTCAAAGGCGTCGCCAAACAGTTGGGCAACACGCCAGCGGTGTGCCGCAAGTGCTACATCCACCCAGCGGTGGTGGAAAAATTCATGCTCGGCGCCCTCGCCGAACTGCCGCGCCCACGCGTGCGCAAGGGGCTGCGCAGTGAAGAAGTGGCCTTGGCGATGTTTCTCGAACGGATGAGCGAGATGGCCGTCGCACCTTGATCGTCCGCGCATCGTCGTCTAGGCTAGCCACCTTCCCCTCTTCAGGATGACCGCAGAAGTGAACAATCAGGCCTTCTAAAAATGTAATCGCGACAGTCGCCGCTTGGCGTTTGTCAGTCTTCACGACATTTTTGGAGGTGCCGATGACTCACGTCTCGCGTACGCCTGCCCTCGTCTCGCTCAATCAGCTGAGTTTCCAATTCGCCAATGGCGAGACGATTTTCAACGCACTGAATCTGCATTTCGATCATGTCCCGACCGCGATTGTCGGTCGCAACGGTGTCGGTAAAAGCGTGCTCGCGCGCCTGATTGCCGGGCAGCTACAGCCCACCTCCGGGAGCGTTTCAAGCGCAGTGCCTGTGATGTACGTACCCCAAACATTTGTCGGCGCCCCTGGCCAAAAGGTGGCGGACGCGACGGGTACAGCCCAAGTACTTGAAGCACTGCAGCGCCTCGACCAGGGCAATGCCAGCGCCGACGATTTCGACATCATCGGCGATCGCTGGGATTTGCCGGAACGTTTACGGCAGATGCTTGATGAGTGCGGACTCACCGATATCGCTGATACCGACCTCACCGAAAACCTCAGCGGCGGCCAACAAGTCAGAATCGCCCTGATCAAAGCGCTGTTGAGCCAGGCGCAATTGCTGGTGCTGGATGAGCCAACCAATCATCTGGACAGCGCCGGTCGCCAATGGCTGCTGAGATCACTACAACACTGGCGCGGCGGTCTGATCGTCATCAGTCATGATCGACAGTTGCTGGAGCGGATGCAGCGGATCGTCGAACTGACGCCGTTGGGCGTGAATGTTTTCAGCGGCTCCTACTCAGCCTTTACCGAACAACGAAGCCTGCAACACGCAGCCGCTCAGGCACAACTCGATCAAGCCAGAACCGAACGCCAGCGCGAGCGTTCCCGCCTGCAACGCGAGCACGACACGATCCTGCGCCATGCCGCCAACAGCCGTCGCAATGCGCAAACCGCGAACGTCTCCAGCATCGAACGCGCCGGCATGAAAGGCGCGGCGCGGGACATCATGGGACATGTGCGCGTTGGCCATCAGGCGCGTAAATCCGATCTCGATAACCGCGTGAGTGAGGCGTTTACAAAGGTGCTGCCCGAAGACAGCGTGCTGATCAATCTTCCGGGCAGCGTGGTGCCGAACAGCCGCCAGGTCTGCACGCTCGTGGATGCGTGCCTGCCGTGGTTATCGCCGGCGAACCGACTGAGTCTCACGATCCAGGGGCCGATGCGCATCGCCGTCAGTGGCCCTAACGGCTGCGGTAAATCGACCCTTCTGAACATGCTCGCCGATGAACTGGAACCGGCCAGCGGTACCTGCACGTCTCATGTACCGATGGCATTTCTCGATCAACAACTGCGTCTGCTTGATGACGGAAAATCCATTGTTGACCAGTTGCTGGCTCAGCAAACACCGTTGAGCGAAGGCAACCTGCGCAGTTATCTGGCGCACCTTCAACTAAATGCCCAGCGTGCGACGCAGCCCTGCGCTTTGCTCAGCGGCGGCGAACGCCTGAAGGCTGCACTGGCATTGGCGTTGTGGCGCCAGATTCCGGCGCAATTGCTCTTGCTAGATGAACCGACCAATCATCTGGATCTGGCCTCGGTGGAAGCTTTCGAACAGTCATTACAGAGTTTTCCCGGCGCCATTGTCGCGGTTTCCCACGACCAGACGTTTCTACAAGCGTTGAATCCAAGCCATCGGCTAACGTGGCAGCCAAGCGGTTGGCTGCTGCAACCGACGAGTTGAGCTGACTATTTTTTGCACGATTGCCACAGGCTTCTATAGTTGATCTGACACGAATCAGCTGCGGTGACGCCATGGAAGACATTTTCGTTGTGAAGCGTTGCAACAAGATCATCATTCATGGTCGTCGCGCCGAGGACAGCCAGCACGAACCCGCCGAAGCTATCGGCTGGTTTCGCATTTGCGATACACGCACAGGCGGTTTCATCGGCGATGGCTACGACCGGGAGGAAGACGCACGGCGCGAATGCCTGCGTCTCAACGCAGCGAGTTCGATATTACCGGCTCGCGAATCGTCAGCCTGATGCTGATCATTTGCGGGTCTATACTGAAACCAGCTGAAGGAGCAGCGCCCCAACGGCATAAAGCTCGCAGTTCGCGGGCTTTTTGCTGCCGCTCAGCGGTTTCACCGAACGGAGGTGTTCCATGTCCGAAAAAGAGTCCATCACCACCCTCCTCACCTTGCTCGACGCCCGGCAGGCGCGCCTCGCGGCCGCTTGCAAAGAGATCGCCGACTGGGTTGATCATCAAGGCGGTCACCCCACCGCCCTGCGTATTCGCGATCGTCTGAATGACATCGAGAAAGACGCGCCGTTGATTCGCAACACGCTGTCGGCGCTCAGACCCATTGACCGGCCTCTGCCACGGTTTAGATAACAAACGCGAATAGCACGAACGCCCCGCTGCGACTTTCGATCGGGGCTCTAGAGCGGCGACGGCTGTGCTACCGAGGGATTATCTGTCCGGCGTTTATATTTTCCTCGTTGATTTGTTTATTTTCACAAAATCATCACATCTGCGCGCTTACTGTGAAGTCACTCCTTTGGAGATCACACTTAACGCCCGCCCGCATGCGGGTGTTTTTTTGCCTGAAATTTGGCTCGGCGAACACCTGCGGCTATCAGTGGTCACAATTTAGTACACGTCACAAAGGAGACGATTCATGGTTATCCATTTCAACGTCGACGGTCATTTAGCCTGCGGGCATAAAGGCAAACATCTCACTGCCAGCCGCGAACTCAATCGCGTGAAGTGCCGCAGCTGCCGTAATACCGATGCGTACAAGCAAGCCAGAAAAGATCAGCGTAACGCGGCTCGACGCGCAACACGCCAGGCCAAAACCACACACCACGCCGTCAACTGGCGCTCCTCATGGGTAGAGCGTTTGGCTGCGATGCCGGGGCGTCAACGCCTGCCTCGCGGCTTTGCCGGACAAGCCTTCGTTTAGTCCGCAATATAAAATGGGCCGGCGAGTGCCGGCCCATTGCTTACTAGTTGTTGCCCTGAACATCCTTCACGGTCTTCAAAGCCCGGTTCGTTAAATCAATACACTTCTGTTTGTCGCCTGCCTTTTGCGCGGCCTCGGCGTCTTTACGGTCTTGCTGGATATTGCCCAAAGCAGGCTGTCCCATCACTGCCGTCTGTTTGAGGTCGTGCAGTTTCTGCAAGTTAATGGCGCACAAGTCATCAGCGGCAAACAGCGGTGTTGCAACAACCAAAGACGCGAAGAACAGACCTAATCGTTTCATGACGAATTCCACCTGTTTGGACTTGGGAATTTGACTATAGATGCTGAATTGAAAGAGCGACGGCCAAGGCATACGAAACGCTGAAACAAACAGCCGAACACTAATCCAGCGGCTTGCCGGCGGTCTCCTTGACCCTCATCAAACCGATCAAGGTCAGACCGACGCAGAACATCATGTACAGGGCTGGCGCGTTGTTATTGCCCGTCAGCCCGATAAGCCCGGTGGCAAAAAACTGCGCAAAGCCGCCAAAAACAGAGACGCCCAGGCAATAAATGATCGACAACCCGGTCGCACGAATCGCCCGTGGAAACAGCTCGGTCACCAGCACCAGTGTGGGCACGGTAATCAGCACCAACAGAAACGTGGTGACCAATGAAACGGCCAGCAGTGTTATCAGCGTCGGATACAGATTCATCAACATAAAGGCCGGATAAATCAGCAGCAGCATCGGAATGCAGCCCAGCGCAATCGTGCGCCGCCGACCGATGCGATCACTCAACCGCCCCGCCCAGATCGACAGGCTGATCTGCACCAGCGCGCCAAGACAGGCAGCCGTCGTGCCCATGGTCATCGGCAGATGCAGGACAGTCACGGTGTAGTTGGTCATGTAGTCGAGCACGATATAGCTGGATGCCGTGCTGCCGATCACCAGCAACACACCGCTGACGACCGTGCGCCGATAGTCCCGAAAAATGACTCGCAGACTGGACGTCGCCTCACTGCCCTCTGGCGTTTCAGCGGCGGTTTCCTTCAAGTGACGGCGGATGTAGATGCCGACCGGGATCACCAACATCCCCAACACAAACGGCAGACGCCAGCCCCAGCTTTCCAGTGCCTCGGCGCTCAAGGAAGAACTGAGCGCCAGTGCCACCAGCGCGCCGAGCATGAAGCTCAACCCCTGACTGAACAGCTGCCAACTGCCATAAAAGCCACGGCTGCGATCGTCAGCGTATTCCATCAACATCGCTGTGGAGGCGCCCACTTCGCCACCGATCGCAAAGCCCTGAACCAGCCGCGCCAGCACGATGATCACCGGCGCCGCGATGCCGATCTGCGCGTACGTCGGCGCAATCGCAAACATCAACGAACCCAGCGCCATCAGCCATAACGTCACCATCATTGCCGGTTTACGCCCAACGCGGTCGGCGTAGGCGCCCAGCACCAGACCACCAATCGGGCGCATGCCGAAGCCGACACCAAAGGTTGCCAGTGACAGCAGCAACTGCCCTAACGTGCTTTCGACCGGGAAAAACTGCCGACCAATGAGCGTGGCAAAGAAGCTGTAAACAGAAAAATCGTAGAACTCCAGCCCGGAGCCGATGGTGATCGCGGCAATGGCACGCGCGCCAAGCGGTTTTCGAACTGAAGAAGTCGCAGGTATTGCGCTGGAAACAGATGCAGACATCGGGTGAACTCCTCAAAGATCGATCACGAATCAGCGCAGAAAGGTTTCAACCAGGCGCACCCAATAGCTGGCCCCTGTCGCGAGGCATTGATCGTTGAAGTCGTAACCCGGGTTGTGCACCATGCAGCCACCCTCGCCGTCCCCGTTGCCAATCAGCAGGTAGCAGCCGGGGCAGCGCTGCAACATGACCGCGAAATCTTCGCTGCCGGTCAGCGGTTGCAGATCGCGAACCAGGCCCTCCTCACCCAGCCAGTCAACGGCAACTTGTCGGGCAAATTCGGTGCTTTCGGCATGGTTGATCAACGGCGGAAAACGCTGGGCCTGATCGACGACGACAGTGGCACTCGCGCCGAAGCTTGTTGCCTGCGCTTCGGCCAGGTCGGTGATTCGTAAGATCAATTCGTCGCGAACTTCAGGTTTCAGTGCGCGCACGCTCAGTTGCAGTTCGGCGTGATCGGCAATGACGTTCGGGGCGATGCCGGCGTGGAAGGAGCCGACGGTGACTACGGCAGTGTCGAGCGGATTAACGTTGCGCGAGACGATGCTTTGCAGCGCCATGACAATCGCAGCGCCGACAAACAACGGATCAATGGCTTTGTGCGGCATCGCGCCATGTCCGCCAATACCGTCGACTCGAATGGTCACGGTATCGGTGGAGGCCATGAACGGCCCCGGTAAAAAACCGAGCTTGCCGACCGGCAGGCCCGGCATGTTGTGCATCGCAAACACTGCATCGCAGGGAAACAGTTCGAACAAGCCGTCATCCAACATGCGTTGCGCGCCGCCATCGCCCTCTTCTGCGGGCTGGAAAATCACTACCAGCGCGCCATCGAATTCGCGACTGTCGGCCAGATGTCTGGCAGCAGCGAGCAGCATCGCAGTATGACCGTCGTGCCCGCAGGCATGCATCACGCCATCGTTTCGGCTGGAATACGCCAGGCCCGTTTGCTCAACAATCGGCAAGGCGTCCATGTCGGCACGCAGGCCGATCATTTTACTACCGCTGCCGTTGCGCAACAGTCCAACGACGCCGGTGCCCGCCATGCCGCGATGCACCTGATAGCCCCATTCTTCAAGTTTTCCGGCAACGAGGTCGGCAGTGGCGAACTCCTCAAAGCTCAATTCTGGATGGGCATGAATGTGTTGCCGCAGCGCAATCATTTCTTCCTCGATCGCGCGGATACCGGGCAGCGCAGGCAAGTCGATCATCACGTACTCCTCATTTTTTAAAGTCTTGTTTTCGGGTGTTCCGCTGATAGGCTGCGATGCTAATCAGTTGGCGATGGCCGTGGCAGTCGCAAAAAGCGGGGGCTGAAACCCGCTGGTTTACACCTTTGACTGGGAGAAGTGATGAAGCTGCATCAATTGCGCGCGCTGGTGATGACCGCCGACTGCGGGAGCATTCGTGCTGCCGCGCGGCAACTGGGTGTCTCGCAGACCTCAGTCGCCAAAGCGTTGCGTGAGCTTGAAGAACACCTGCATTTGCCACTGCTGGTGCGCAATGCCAACGGCGTAGTGCTGACCCAATACGGACAGTCGCTGCTGCAACATGCGCGGCAGATGCTCAGTCAGCTGGAGCGCGCGCAACTGGAACTCGCGCATTTGAGCCACGAGGCGCAAGGCCAGTTAAGGTTGGGGATCTCGCCTTGGATGGGCATGACGTTATTGCCGGAAGTGGTGATGCTGTTTCGTCAACGCATGCCGAAAGTGCGTCTGGAGATTTTCGAGGGGTTGATGGCCGTGGCACTGCCAAGATTGCGCGATGGCACGATGGAATTCGCGGTTGGCCTGGTCTCTTCGCTGCTGCCACGGCCCGAGTTTGTCAGCGATCCATTGTTCACCTATCAAATGGCGGTCGTTGCCCGCCGCGAGCATCCACGGCGGCACAGCCAATCCATTCATGAATTGCTCGATATGGATTGGGTGGTGAACTACCCGGATGCCAGTCACGAAGGCCTGATGACCGAACTGTTCTGGCAACACGGTGCGCAGATCGATATGCAACACATCCACCGCGCGCACTCGCCTCAGCTGACGTTATCGATGATTGAGCAAACTGACATGCTCAGTTACTTCCCCGAGCCGATGTTAACCGTGCCGATGTATGGCGAGCGTGTCGCGCGACTGCCGCTGAAGGAAGCGTTTGCGACTGACACGATAGGCATCGTCACCACCCGCAATGTGCAGTTGGGCGTGGCGGCTCAGTGTTTTGTTGAGTGCCTGACACAGGTTATCCGCCGTCGCGCGCGTTCGGCGCGTAAAGAGGATGTTGAGTTGTTCGATACGCTGGAATTGTTGATCTGAATACTCGGCTGGTTTTTCTGGGCACAAAAAAGGGCTTGCATGAGATATGTCATGCAAGCCCTTGATATTCATGGTGCCCGAAGCCGGAATCGAACCGGCACGCCCTTACGAGCGGGGGATTTTAAGTCCCATGCGTCTACCAGTTTCGCCATTCGGGCGGTAGCGCGGTGTTGCTGTCTCCGACTGCTCAGTCGCGATCCTGACAGGATGCAGGCTTGAACAGCCGAGCGGGAAATATATACATCACTCCCCGGTGAAGCAAGTTCGCATTGGCTGTTTTATAGACTAAATCTTACAGCGCAGTGCAAATAAAAAAGCTCCGTAAATCATGGATCTACGGAGCTTGTTTATAGTGGAGGCCGAGGTCGGAATCGAACCGGCGTAGGTGGATTTGCAATCCACTGCATAACCATTTTGCTACTCGGCCTCAAAACGTTTGCTATCAGTAGCACAACAACAAACGCGTTTTAAACTTGGAGCGGGAAACGAGACTCGAACTCGCGACCCCGACCTTGGCAAGGTCGTGCTCTACCAACTGAGCTATTCCCGCTTGGTGATGCGCATTCTATAGAATTAAGAAGCTCCGTCAACCCCTTGATTCAAAAAAGTTTTATTTCTTTTCAACATCGGTCTTCAGATGCGGCCAGGCAGCGCGAAGGTATTGAACCATCGACCACAACGTCAGGCCTGCGGAGATCATCAACAGCGAATAACCCAGAATGACCCAAAAGGTAAAGTCCTTCGGATTGGCCAACAGGATCACCAGCGCGAGCATTTGTGCGGCGGTTTTCCATTTGCCGAGATTGGACACGGCGACATGCGCGCGGGCACCCAGCTCGGCCATCCACTCACGCAGTGCCGACACGACAATCTCGCGACCGATGATAACGGCGGCTGGCAGAGTCAACCACAGGTTGCCGTGTTCTTGCACCAACAACACCAATGCGACGGCGACCATCAGCTTGTCGGCAACCGGGTCGAGGAAGGCGCCGAATGGCGTGCTTTGCTCCAGGCGACGGGCCAGATAACCATCCAGCCAGTCCGTTGCAGCGGCAAAGGCAAACACCGAAGCGGACGCCATGTAGCTCCACTGGTACGGCAAATAGAACAGCAAAATGAAGATCGGGATAAGCAGGACGCGTAGAACGGTAATCAGATTAGGGATATTCATCGGCACAACTGGCTACGAGGTGAGGGGGCATTCTACTCGCTATGCAGGTTCGCATAAATCGACTCTGCGAGCTTTTTACTGATCCCCGGGGCTTTGGCGATCTCTTCGATGCTGGCACGAGTCAGCTCCTGCAATCCACCAAAATGTTTGAGCAAATCTCGACGGCGGGTAGGCCCGACACCGGCAACGCCTTCCAGCGTTGAGGTACGCCGGGTTTTGCCGCGACGTGCGCGGTGCCCGGTAATTGCAAAACGGTGCGCTTCGTCGCGGATCTGCTGGATCAGATGCAGCGCCGGCGAGTCGCCGCGCAGCGTGAACTCGTGCGCTGCATCATTCAGATACAGAGTTTCGAAACCAGCCTTGCGCGTTGCGCCTTTTGCAACGCCAAGCAAGATCAGATCCGGCACCGCCAATTCGTTGAGCACGTCACGCGCCATCGACAACTGACCTTTGCCACCGTCTACGAGCAGAATGTCCGGCAGCTTGCCCTCGCCTTCCTTCAGTTTGCTGAAGCGTCGGGTCAAGGCCTGGTGCATGGCGGCGTAATCGTCGCCCGCTGTCACACCTTCGATGTTGTAGCGACGGTAATCGGATTTGATTGCGCCTTCCGGGCCGAACACTACACATGATGCGACGGTCGCTTCACCACTGGAGTGACTGATGTCGTAACACTCCAGACGCTGCGGCGGCTCGTCCAGATTCAGCACTTCGGCCAATGCTTCGAAACGCGCAGCGGTGTGTTGGCGGTTGGCCAGACGCGCACTCAGTGCCTGTTCGGCGTTGGTGACCGCCAACTGTTGCCAGCGCGCTCGCGTGCCACGTACCCGGTGACTGATGGCTAATTCACGCCCGCGCAATTTGTGAATGGCTTCGATCAGCGTCGGGAAATCTTCGTGGACGACGTTGACGATCAACTCGCTCGGTAGATCGCGTTCCGGGCTGCTGATGAAGTACTGTCCGAGAAACGCCGCCATAACCTCAGAGACGTCTTCTTCAATCCCGACTTGCGGGAAGAAATTCTTGCTGCCGAGCACGCGCCCGCCACGGACACTGATCAGATGCACGCAGGCACCGCCCGGGTTGACGAACGCAGCAATGACGTCGATATCGCCCGTACCGCCTTCCATGCTCTGCTGATCCTGAACCCGGCGCAGCAAGGCGATCTGATCGCGCAATTCGGCGGCGCGCTCGAATTCGAGGTTGATCGCTGCCTCCTCCATCGCCGTCGACAGTTCATTGGTCAGCGCGTGGCTACGCCCTTCAAGGAACATCACCGAGTGACGCACGTCTTCGGCGTAGACCTCAGGCTCGACCAGGCCGACGCACGGCGCTTTGCAGCGTTTGATCTGATATTGCAGGCACGGACGGGTGCGGTTCTTGTAATAGCTGTCTTCGCACTGACGGACGAAAAAGGTCTTTTGCAACAGGCTGAGACTTTCGCGAATCGCCCCGGCGCTCGGATATGGCCCGAAATATTTGCCTTTGGCCTTTTTCGCGCCGCGATGAATGCTCAGACGCGGGAACTGGCCGTCCGACAAAAACACGTAGGGATAGGATTTATCGTCGCGCAACAGAATGTTGTACGGCGGCCGCCATTCCTTGATCAGCGTCTGCTCGAGTAGCAGCGCCTCGGTTTCGTTGGCGGTGATGGTCGTTTCGACCTGAGCAATACGCCCGACCAGCGCAGCGGTTTTCGGCGCCAGCCCGGTCTTGCGGAAATAACTGGCCAAACGCTTCTTGAGGTTCTTGGCCTTGCCGACATAGAGCAGGCGCGCATCGCTGTCGAACATGCGATAAACGCCGGGGCGCCCACTGACGGTGGAGAGAAAGGCGCCGGAATCGAATACTTCAGTCATGGTCAGGCGCTGGCATCGACCATGCCGTGTCGGACTGCCAGAAGGGTCAACTCAACATCGCTGCTGATCGAGAGCTTCTCGAAAATACGGTAACGGTAGGTGTTCACGGTTTTTGGCGACAGGCACAACTTGTCGGAAATGATCTGCACTTTCTGACAACCAACAATCATCAACGCAATCTGGATTTCGCGCTCGGACAAGGCATCGAACGGCGAATCGTTGGTCGGCTGGAAAGACTTGATCGCCAACTGTTGAGCGATCTGCGGGCTGATGTAGCGCTGACCGGCAAAGACCAGGCGAATGGCCTGAACCATCTCCGGCAATCCCGCGCCCTTGGTCAGGTAACCGGCGGCACCTGCTTGCAGCAACCGTGTCGGAAAGGGATCTTCTTCGCACACAGTGACGGCAACCACCTTGATGTCCGGATGACTGCGCAACAGCTTGCGGGTGGCTTCAAGGCCGCCGATGCCGGGCATCTTGACGTCCATCAGCACCACGTCGGGCTTCAACTCACGCGCCTTGATCAGGGACTCTTCCCCGGACTCGGCCTGGCCGACCACTTGCAGGCCATCGATATCGGCCAGCATCCGTGTAATGCCTGTACGAACGAGATCATGGTCATCGACCACTAGCACCCTAATCAAGCAGACACCTCGCGATATGGTCTTATTGGGATGCCCGACACCTTAGCAAAAAGAGCCAGACAGACCTAGCGGAAAGCCGCATTTAAAAAGTTTCAATTCATCTTTGAGGTCTTGCCAGCCGTGGCTTTCAGAGCACAGGCGTGCTCAAATCGAGCTGCATGCGCAGGAAACACTCGTCCTTTCCATGAAGCTGTAGTCCTTTTCGCTGATACAAATTTTTTGCCGGATTGTTTTCGAATACCGTCAGCCGCAAAGCCGTACGCTTCTCATGGCGAGCCATCTCGATAACCTGATCAATTGCCCAGGATCCCGCGCCCTGCCCCTGAAACGCTTCAGCCAGCTGCAATTCACGTATATACAGTGCCCGCGCATCGCGGCTCAGGCTGAGAAACCCCAGCGCTATATCATTGCGGGTGACCAGCCAGTTTTCCCGGCCCGTCCAGGCGACGTCAAAGGCCTCATCCTGCCAAAGCAGCTCATGTTGAATGTAGTACGGCAACATGTTCCTGCAGGTGAGATCGCGGGCGAACGCCAAGTCCTCAGGCGTTGCACGACGTAACCGGAACGTCATCGTGGCAGATCCACTGCAACGACCCGCCCGCTCCATTCGCCATCATGACGCAGTGCGACTACCAGACAATCGCCCGCTCCAGCTGCCGAAGCCACAAGATCGCCAGTTTCAGACCAGATCGCACTGCGCCCCGCAGACTGCCAGCCGCCGGTGAGACCTCCGTGATTGGCCATCAATACGGCCATTGAATGGTGACGAGCATAGCCCTGCAGCAACGCAGAATCTGGCTCGTAGCCTTTCGCGCTGATCAATACACCCGCCGCGTACAGATTGGCACTCTGGTCAGCGGCAGCGGCCGCGTGGCTGGCGTGATTGAAATCAGCGCAAACCGCCAGCGCAACCTTATCGTCACCGATTCGCAGTGTTGCACCGCCAATGCCTGGAGCGAAAATCCGCTCCTCGCCCGTGTGCAAATGTTGTTTGCTATAAACACCGAGGGATCCATCAGCCCCCAAGACCAACGCGCCAATCCATACCGCAGTTGGTTTATCCGCCCGGATCGGCATCCCGACGACAGCGGTGATGCCCAGCGTTCGCGCCAGATCGCGTCACGGTTGAATGACCGCATCGTGCGGATCAATGGCCAACGCTGCTGCCGCCTCACCTTCATAACCGGTCAGCGACAACTCCGGAAAGACCAGCAACTCGACGCCATGCTCCGCCGCCACTTCGATAAAGCACAAATGGCGTTGGATATTCGCCGCAAGATCCCCCGCAATGGAGATGGATTGGGCGGCAGCAATGGTCAGCGTCGACATGGTTCATCCTTGGGTTCAGGCAAAACGCTGAGTTTGTCACAACTGTTGCTACGCTCAAGCGATAGGCAAAATGTTCTTCACGCCATAGCATTTTCTGATTGCTGAGGCGCATCGGCCTCTAGTAAGCTCGGCGCATTCATTGGAGACAGACCATGTTCAACGCCCTTCCACAGCTTCGTATCGTCAGCGCCCTGCGCTCGATGGCGGCTGCGTGGGCGAAAGACGTTTGTGCTCCGGTCAGCTTTTATTTTGGGTATTGGTTTAGCCACTAGCGCGCCTGATACCCAAACGGCGCCCATGTAAAACGGGTCGCCTACCAGAGATTTCTCAACCCCCGGTCGGCCTCCCGACCGGGGGTTTTGTTTTTTCTGGCCCCTGCTTTTTCAGCAACACACCAGACACTTTTGAGGATTTACCCATGAACTACGCCACTTATTACCGTTACGACACTTTTACCGCCTGGCGATTTACCAGCCTCCGCTCGGGACAGCCTGCCGCCTCCGATCGGTCACCCACCGGTGGCAAACGCACACACGTAGCCAATACGGCCAATTGTCGAACACCCCAGTAGGGCCGAGCGAGCGGGAAGCACCCGCCGCCAGCCCAGGAATTGTGAATATGAACTCGTCCGTTTCTGCTCTGCCACTGTCCAGCCTCAACTCTGCCAACGAAGCGCTGACCCTGCGTCTGCCCAGCTCGTTGCAACTCAAGCAGCAATTGCCCCTGAGCACTGCCTTGAGCCAGCAAGTCGCCGCCCACCGCCAGGCGGTACGCGCCATTCTCAACGGTGAAGACCAACGTTTACTGGTCATCGTCGGCCCTTGCTCAATTCATGATCCTCAGTCTGCCCTCGAATACGCCGGCAAACTCGCCCGTCTTGCCGATCAAGTCAGCAACGAAATGCTCCTGGTGATGCGCGCTTACGTGGAAAAGCCCCGTACTACGGTGGGCTGGAAAGGTCTCGCTTATGACCCGCACCTCGATGGCAGCGATGACATGGCGGCAGGCCTGACCCTGTCGCGCGAACTGATGCTGGAAATGATTCGCCTCGGTTTGCCAGTCGCTACCGAACTGCTGCAACCCATGGCCGCCGGTTACTTCGATGACCTGCTGAGCTGGGTCGCCATTGGCGCGCGCACCACCGAATCGCAGATCCATCGCGAAATGGCCAGCGGTCTGGGCATGCCGGTCGGCTTCAAAAACGGCACCGACGGTGGCGCCGCAGTGGCCGTTGACGCCATGCGCTCAGCCGCACACCCGCATCGACATTTCGGTGTCGACAGCCAAGGGCATCCGGCAATCATTCAAACGCCGGGCAATGCAGATACCCACTTGGTACTGCGCGGCGGCCACAAGGGGCCGAACTACGACCGCAACAGCGTAACCGCCATCAATGCCGAACTGACCCGACTGAAAATCCCCGGCCGGATCATGGTCGATTGCAGTCACGCGAACAGCGGCAAGGATCCTTCGCGTCAGCCCGCTGTTTTCAATGACGTGCTAGAACAGCGTCTGCAAGGTGACCGCTCACTGATCGGCATGATGATCGAGTCGCATCTTTTCGAAGGTTGCCAGCCGCTGAGCCCTACGATGCGCTACGGCGTTTCCATCACCGATGGTTGCCTGGGTTTCAACGCGACGGAGCACCTGCTTCTGGATGCTGCAAAGCGCTTGAGTGCTCAGCCGCGCACCTGATGACAACGCCCTCCGGGACTTTTCGCACCGGAGGGCAATCGTGTTACTCAACCCGTAGCAGCGTTATCGCAGAGGCCTGGCTGTCATCATCCGAACGCTCCACTGAATAGGCGATGCGCACAGTCGAGCCCTGATGCTCACGCCAGAACCGGTGGGGCACGATAAACACCAACGGCTGCCCCGCTGACTCGCGGGTAATCTCACGCTCGTCACGATGATTGAAATAATCACCATCACACTTGAGATAGACCAACTCACCCTCATGAGCTTGGGCATTGCCGATCACAACGGTGATGCCATCCGTAGAGTCCACCACATCAAGCACGTCGTCCTGAGCTTCGAGGACATCCGGTGCCTCGAGCAAACCACGAATCAAAGGTGCGATGACAAAGGTTGCGATGTCGGAATCTCGCGGCTCGCCAGTTTTCGGTTCAACCCGATAACGCGCTGTCACTTCGCCGCCAAGATGTCCCGCAATAAGATCAGCACCAATCCAGAAAGACAGCGTATTGCCTACCGCCAACGACTGCAGGGTCAATGCATCGTTAAACACCTCCATCAGAACAGCACCTTGCCAGGTCAACAACACTCTGTCGCCTTCGGCCATACGTGAATACGGTCGAAGGCTGATGCAGGTGCCTTCGCTGAGTCGCTCAGGATCAAGGATTGCGCCAACCGCTTCTTCGACATAGGGCGCAAGCAATCTCGGGCGAACATCGCCGACGTCCAGTTGCAACCTTGCCGACGTGACCGGTTGCGCTTGTTTGGCACTGTAAAGCGTCCAGTAGATTTCCAGCGAGCCACCATCCAGCGCCGCGACATGCACGCCTTTGATGACGAATACGATTTCCTTGCCGACCTGTGCTTCGCTGACGAAACGAGCACATTCATGCTGATAGGTGAACCCATCGATATCGAGCCCTTCCCAGCGCAACAGCACTTTATCGCCGCACGCCATGTTCGGGTAAGGCGGGATCCGGACGATGGCCCTCTTCAGGGACGGGTCAAGTACGGCTTGTGTCATCGAATCAAGATTCGGTGCGGGCAATGCAAGCACTGCCTCGGCATCCAGGGTATTGCCCGCTCGAAAGCAGAACTCCAGCGACGTTTCATCCGCTTTGAAACTCAGCGCGCCCTGTTTATCCAGTGCAACCCAGCGCGGCTGAAAAGTGCCGGGGTTCTGCGATGACGCGACTGACAGATGTGCTTCATGCGTAGTCATGGGTGCCTCCATTCCTTGGATTAAACGCTGTCGTCAATGACTGCGTTGACTGCCCCTATTTAACGCGGTCAATCATTCAATGGATATCAGCCGATTGCCTTTAAGCACGGAGGCAAAGGCATCACGCAAAGTAGGCAAGCCGCAAAAAAAACCAACACGCCGTCCGATAGACGTCCAAAGAATAGGAGCTGGATTTCAGCACTTTCCGAAGTTTCGTACAGCTTCTAGTCCAGATTCCAACGACAACCGAGGCTTATTCGTACTTCGCTAACGGAATGACTGTTTTAGAGTGGCACGCAGATTTCACCCAGAACCTCTGCGAAAAGGTAGTCAACATGCAACGGAATGCTACAACTCAGTACCCGATCCTGCTGGTACATGGCCTGTTCGGATTCGAGCGTATTGGCTCCTTCGAACTCTTCCACGACGTCAAGAAAGCACTTCAGGCTGTTGGCTGCCGAGTGTTTGTACCGCATCTTTCAGCCACCCATGACAACGAAATGCGCGGTGAACAATTGTTGCAGCAAATCGACACGGTGCTCAGGGGTACCGATTCGAGCAAAGTCAATCTGATCGGGCACAGTCAGGGCGCACTCGCCGCCCGATACGCTGCGGCGCTTGCCCCACACGCCGTCGCTTCCGTGACGTCGGTGAGTGGCCCCAACCAGGGATCGGAATTGGCCGATGTGTTGCGTGAAGCACTCATTCCTGGACAACTGCCAGAAAAAATCGCGCAGATCGTCGTCACCTTGTTTGCCGATTTTTTGTCGGTGCTCAGTGGCCGCATAGCCATGCCGCAGAATGCGATCGCGGCGCTTGGCGCCTTGACGACGCAAGGCGTTGGCCGCTTCAACGAAAAATATCCTCAGGGCCTGCCCGACAGTTGGGGCGGCCAAGGGCAAGAATTGGTCAATGATGTTCGTTACTATTCCTGGAGCGGCACGTTGCCGGATCACAGTCAGCCAACGTTCGATCCGGTGGAGCACATCTGCCGAAACCTGGCCAGATACTTCAAAAAAGACGCTGGGCAAAACGACGGATTTGTCGGCCGCTTCAGTTCTCACCTGGGGAAAGTGATCCGTTCGGACTACCCGTTTGACCATCTGTCCATTCTGCGTAGCGCAAGCGCCTTGCGCGCAGTATCACCGGATCCGATCGAACTCTACGTGGCGCATGCCCGCCGCCTGCAGGCAGCTAACCTGTGAAGTTGCCGCGTCACGCAAACGGAACTTTGCCGAGAAATCGCCCACTGAATCCGGTAGGCTCCGCACTTTACTGATATTGATTGGAGATTTTCCCCATGGCTAAAGCCACTGCCCGTCACATCCTTGTTGCCAGCGAAGACAAGTGCAACGAACTCAAAGCCCAGATCGAAGCCGGTGCTGATTTCGCCGAAGTGGCCAAGGCCAACTCCACCTGCCCTTCCAGCCGTCAGGGCGGCGACCTCGGTTCGTTCGGTCCTGGCCAGATGGTCAAGGAATTCGACACCGTAGTATTCAGCGCACCGGTCAACACCGTGCAAGGCCCGGTGAAAACCCAGTTCGGTTATCACCTGCTGGAAGTGACCAGCCGTCAGGACTGATCCTTCGCATTGAATGAAACATAACGGCCCGCCTTTTGGTGGGCCGTTGTGTTTCAGTTACACGATACGGCTGGCGAGCCGCGCGCCGCTCGCGTACAAATTACGCTTATCGATCACCCGGCTCTAAGGCTGACAATGCGACTGGCTTTCCCCACATTGATGTTCACTGCCGTGACGCTGCTGTCGAGCGCCGTAGGTGTGAGCGCGGCACCGCAACATGCATTGACTGTTTATGGCGAACCGGCGAAATACCCCGCCGGGTTCAGCCACTTCGACTACGCCAATCCGCAGGCGCCCAAGGGCGGAACGATGCGCCGCTCGGCGATCGAGATCGGCCACTTCGACCATGTCCTTCCTTATATAGACAAAGGCATCGGCGTCACCCAGATCGACGGCATGCTCTATTCGCCGCTGGCGCAGCGCTCGATGGATGAGCCTTACACCGTCTACGGCCTCGTCGCGCAAAAAATCGAGCGCGCTGACGATGGGTTGTCCTTGCGCTTTTTCATCAATCCGAAAGCGCGTTTCGCCGACGGTACGCCGATCACCGCCGAGGACGTGCGCTACACCTACGATTTGTTGATGACCCAAGGCAGCCTGCGCTATCGCACGCAATTCGCCGACGTCAAAGGCGTCGAAATCGAAGCGCCGCTGACGGTACGATTCGATTTCAAGAGCAATGAAAACCGCACTCTGCCACTGGATATCGCCACCCTGCCGGTGTTTCCCGAGCATTGGTGGAAGACCCGTGACTTCGCTGGCGGTGGCGGCTATGAAGCGCCATTGGGCAGCGGCCCCTATCGCGTCGGCAAGGTCGACTCCGGACGCAGTATCACTTTTGAACGCAATGCCAACTGGTGGGGCAAGGATCTGCCGGTCAGCCGCGGCTTGTACAACTTCGATCACTTCAGCATCGAGTATTTCGGCGACACCGACGTCGCCCGCCAGGTGCTGCGCGGTGGCGCTTATGACTATAACCGCGAGTTCTCGGCCACCGGTTACTCGATCGGTTACGACAGCCCGGCATTGAGTGACGGGCGCCTGCAAAAGGCTCATTTGGCCACTGAGGCGCCACAATCGGCGCAAGGTTTCGTCTTCAACCTGCAAAAGCCGATGTTCCAGGATCGTCGCGTGCGTCAGGCATTGGCCATGCTCTGGGATTTCGAGTGGAGCAACCGGCAGATGATGCGCAACCTGTACATCCGCCAGCAAAGCTACTTTTCCAACACTGAGCTCGCGGCGTCAAAACTGCCCGATGCGCAGGAACTGCAGATCCTTGAGCCGCTGCGTGGCCAGGTGCCTGATGAAGTCTTCAGCCAAGTGTTCGAAGCGCCAAAAACCGACGGCAGCGGGATGATCCGCGATAAACAGCTGCAAGCCTTGCAGCTGCTGGAACAGGCTGGCTGGAAACCGGATGGCGATCAGTTGGTCAATTCCGAAGGCGAGCCACTGAGCTTCACGTTTCTGGTCAGCCAGAACGGCATGGATCGCTTGCTGCTGCCTTATAAACGCACGCTGAAACAAATCGGCATCGACCTCAATATCCGCCGCATCGATTCCTCGCAATACGTCAATCGCCTGATGAGCCGCGACTACGACATGATCGTCACCGGCTACCCGGTCAGCACCTCCCCCGGCGGCGAGCTGCTCAACTATTTCGGCTCGGCCTCGGCCAACGATCCCGGTGCCAACAATTACATGGTGTTGAAAAACCCGGCCGTCGATACGCTGATCAACGGCCTGATCCGCGCCTCGACGCAATCAGACATGCTGCATTACGCCCACGCACTGGATCGGGTGCTGCAATGGAATTACTACTGGATTCCCAACTATTACCCGCCTGGCACTTCAACCGTTTGGTGGAATCGCTTCGGCATGCCGGCGGTGCAAGCGAGCAATGACGAAGCGATCGAGAGTTGGTGGGAAATCAGCAGCACACCGCTGACCAACCAACAGATGACGGCCGAGAAAATCGGTCGTGGCAAACCCGGAGGGCCGCACTGATGTGGGGTTACATACTGCGGCGCTTGCTGCTGATCATTCCGACGTTGGTGATCATTCTGCTGGTCAATTTCGTGATCATTCAGGCGGCGCCCGGTGGCCCGGTTGAACAGGCCATCGCTCACTTGCAAGGCATCGGCGGCGGCAATGTCGGTGGTGGTGCCAGTGAAGCCATTAGCAGTACATCGCGCGCCAGTCGCGGCCTCGACCCGCAACTGATCAAGGACATCGAAAAACAGTACGGCTTCGACAAACCCGCGCATGAACGGCTGTGGCTGATGTTGAAGAATTACGCGCAACTGGACTTCGGCAAGAGCTTCTTTCGCGGCGCCACGGTGACCGACCTCATCCTCGAAAAAATGCCGGTGACCATTTCCCTAGGGCTTTGGGCAACGCTGATCACCTATCTGGTATCGATTCCGCTGGGCATCCGCAAAGCCGTGCACCACGGCAGTCATTTCGATATCTGGAGCAGCACTGCAATCATCATTGGTTACGCGATGCCGGCGTTCCTCTTTGCGATGTTCCTGATCGTGGTGTTTGCCGGCGGCACTTCGCTGAACTGGTTCCCGGTGCGCGGTCTGGTCTCGGACAACTTCGAATCGCTGTCGACACTCGGCAAGATCACTGACTACTTCTGGCATCTTGTGCTGCCAGTGACGGCGCTGGTGATCGGCGGATTCGCCACGCTGACGATTCTGACCAAAAACTCGTTCCTCAACGAAATCACTCGCCAGTACGTGGTGACTGCCCGGGCCAAAGGCTTGAGCGAGCGACGCGTGCTCTATGGGCATGTATTTCGTAACGCGATGCTGCTGGTGGTGTCAGGCATTCCTCAAGCGTTCATCAGCGTGTTCTTCGCCGGTTCGTTGTTGATCGAAGTGATCTTTTCCCTCGACGGGCTGGGGCGCATGAGCTACGAAGCGGCAGTCTCTCGTGACTATCCGGTGGTATTCGGTTCGCTGTTCATCTTCACCCTGTTTGGCCTCCTGATAAAACTGATAGGCGACCTCTGCTACACGCTGGTGGATCCGCGCATCGACTTCGCCGCGAGGAACGCTTGATGTTCAAGTTTTCGCCGTTGGGCCGTCGCCGCTTCGAGCGCTTCAAAAAAAACCGTCGCGGCTGGTGGTCGTTGTGGTTGTTTATCGGTCTGTTTGCGCTGACGTTGGGCGGCGAGTTGATCGCCAACGACAAACCGCTGATGGTCAGCTATCAGGGTGAATGGTACTTCCCGGTGTTCAAGCGTCACACCGAGCAGGAGTTCGGCGGGCAACTACCGTTTCAGGCCGATTATCGTAGCGAGTACGTGCAGAATCTGATCCGCAAGGACGGTGGCTGGCTGCTGTTCCCGCCTATTCCGTTCAGCGATGACACGCCCAATTACGACCTCAACAAACCGGCGCCGAGCCCACCGACAACGGTGAACTGGCTGGGCACCGACGATCAGGCGCGGGACGTACTGGCCCGAGTGATTTTCGGCGCCCGCGTGTCGATTCTGTTTGCGTTGATGCTGACGTTTGTCAGTGCGCTGATCGGCATTGCGGCCGGTGCGCTGCAAGGCTATTACGGCGGCTGGGTCGACTTGATCGGGCAACGCCTGCTGGAAGTCTGGTCGGGATTACCGGTGTTGTATCTGCTGATCATCCTTTCCGGTTTCGTTGAGCCGAATTTCTGGTGGCTACTGGGGATCATGGCGCTGTTTTCGTGGCTGGCGCTGGTCGATGTGGTGCGCGCCGAGTTCCTGCGTGGGCGCAATCTGGAATACGTCAAAGCCGCGCGGGCCTTGGGGCTGACTGATCGCAAAGTGATTGTCCGGCACATCCTGCCCAACGCGATGAACGCCACGTTGAGTTATCTGCCGTTTATTCTGACCGGTGCAATTTCTACCCTCACCGCGCTGGATTTTCTCGGTTTTGGCATGCCCGCCGGCAGCGCCTCACTGGGTGAACTGATCGGTCAGGGCAAACAGAATCTGCAGGCGCCATGGCTAGGTTTGACGGCGTTTTTCACCTTGGCACTGATTCTGTCGTTGCTGGTGTTTATCGGCGAAGCGTTGCGAGACGCCTTCGACCCACGCTCTTGAAGCAGAGATTGACGATGACTGACAACCTGATCGAAATCCGCGACCTCAACGTCGCCTTCAATGACCAGACCGTGGTGCGCAACCTGTGTCTGGACATCCGCCCCGGCGAGTGTCTGGCGTTGGTCGGTGAGTCGGGCTCAGGCAAATCGGTGACCGCGCATTCGATCCTGCAATTGCTGCCCGAGTGTGATGCCCGCACTACCGGCAGCATTCGTTATCGCGGCCAGGAGTTGGTCGGCGCTGACTCCAAAGTCTTGCGTGAACTGCGCGGCAATCGGATTGCGATGATTTTCCAAGAGCCGATGACTTCGCTCAATCCACTGCACACCATCGAAAAGCAGATCGGCGAAACCCTGCTGCTTCACCGTGGCCTCGACGGCAAACAGGCGCAGTCGCGCATTCTGGAATTGCTGCAACTGGTTGGCATCAAAAAGCCTGAAGAACGCCTTAAGGCTTATCCGCATCAATTGTCTGGCGGGCAACGCCAGCGGGTGATGATCGCCATGGCACTGGCGTGCGAACCGGAACTGCTGATCGCCGACGAGCCGACGACCGCGCTGGACGTGACGGTGCAGCGCAAGATCCTGCTGCTGCTCAAATCCCTGCAACAACGCCTCGGCATGTCGCTGCTGCTGATCAGCCACGATCTGAATCTGGTGCGCAGCATCGCTCAGCGGGTTTGCGTGATGAAGGCCGGGGAAATTGTCGAGCAGGCGCCGTGCGAGATTTTGTTTACCGAACCGAAGCATCCGTACAGCTGCGTCTTGCTCAACGCCGAGCCCGAGGGCGAAGCGCTGCCCCGCGATGAGCGCGAGAACGTGCTGGAAGTCGAGGATCTGCGGGTCGATTTTGCCTTGGGCGGCGGTCTGTTTCAGCGCAAGCAGTATTTGCGCGCAGTGGACGGTATCAGCCTGACCATTCAGCGCGGCAAAACCCTGGGCATCGTCGGCGAGTCCGGTTCGGGCAAATCAACGCTGGGTCAGGCGATTCTGCGCTTGCTCGACTCCGAAGGCAGCATCCGTTTTCAGGGCGAAGCGCTCGACGGGCTCAACCAGAAACAACTGCGGCCATGGCGTCGGCAGATGCAGGTGGTGTTCCAGGATCCGTTTGGCAGCCTCAGCCCGCGCATGTCCGTGGCGCAAATCATCAGTGAAGGTCTGGAGGTGCATTGCGAATCCACCGCCGATGAATGCGATGCGCAAGTGATCCGTGTGCTCAAGGAAGTCGGTCTCGACCCGGAAAGCCGTCATCGTTACCCTCATGAGTTTTCCGGTGGTCAGCGTCAGCGTATTGCCATCGCGCGGGCGCTGGTGCTGAAACCGGCGCTGATTTTGCTGGATGAGCCCACCTCTGCGCTGGATCGAACCGTGCAGAAACAAGTGGTCGCCCTCCTTCGCGATTTACAGGAAAAGCACGGCTTGACCTATCTGTTCATTAGCCATGATCTGGCGGTGGTGCGCGCCTTGGCGCACGACATGATCGTGATCAAGGACGGCAAAGTGGTCGAGCGCGGCGCCAGTCATGATGTGTTTGATTCGCCGCAGCATCCGTATACCAAAGAGCTGTTGGCGGCGGCACATCCGGGGTAGGCGCTTTAGCTTAAAAAACCGCGCCGCGGCCATCGCGAGCAAGCTTTGCTCCTACAGATAACGCGAATTCTGTAGGAGCAAGGCTTGCCCGCGAAGAGGCCAGCACAGAAAACCAGAACATCCAGGATCCACCCCATGAACACCACCGAAAGCCTCAAGGACTACCAACGCGTGCGCACGCTGGCGATCCGCTCGTTGTTCGAGATCATCGAGCAGTCCAGCGAAGGCACGGTGATCGTCGATCGTGATGCCAATATCGTCTGGATGAATGAGCGTTACGCGCGCCGATTTGGCCTCGACTCCGCTGAAGGCGCCATCGGCAAGCCCTGCGAAAGCGTGATCCCCGGCAGCCTGCTGCGTGAAGTGGTGCGCACCGGGAGGCCGATCCTGCTCGACATGCAAGACACGCCAAAAGAACCGTTGGTGGTGATGCGCCTGCCGATCCATGACGACGCCGGCACCGTCATTGGCGCCATCGGTTTCGCCCTGTTCGACGAGTTGCGCACGCTATCGCCGATGCTCAAGCGCTACCTGAGCATGCAGGAAGAATTGGCCTCGACCCGTTCACTGCTGCGCGCACGACAGACCAAATACAACTTCGCCCACTTCATCGGTACCAGCGCCGCCAGCCTTGAAGTCAAACGCCGCGCACGTCGCAGCGCGAGTGCCGAGTCGCCGGTGTTGCTGCTCGGTGAAACCGGCACCGGCAAAGAGTTGTTGGCGCAGGCGATTCACAGTGCTTCGCCGCGTGCGCACAAGGCGTTCGTCAGCATCAACAGCGCGGCAATTCCTGAAGCGCTGCTGGAAGCGGAATTCTTCGGCACAGCGCCGGGCGCGTTCACCGGCGCCGACCGCAAGGGCCGCACCGGCAAATTGCTAATCGCCCAAGGCGGCACGTTGTTTCTTGACGAGATCGGCGACATGCCGCTGCCGCTGCAAAGCAAACTGCTGCGGGTTTTGCAGGAAAAGGAATTTGAACCGGTAGGCTCGAACGAGGTGATTCAGAGTGATGTGCGGGTGATCGCTGCTACTTCGACCGATTTACAAGCGGCGATCAAACGCGGTGAGTTCCGCGCCGATTTGTATTACCGCCTCAATGTGCTGCCGATTCAAGTGCCGCCGTTGCGTGAGCGTCTTGATGATTTGCCGGCGCTCAGTGAGGCGATTCTGGAGGAGTTGCGCAGTCAGCATGAGCTGCACCGCGATGCGCTGGATCTGCTTGGGCAGCATGCCTGGCCGGGGAATATTCGCGAGTTGCGCAACGTGCTCGAGCGCGCGGCGTTGCTCAGTGATGACTTGATGCTGACGGAGAGTGACATTCGTGCAGCAATCGGGCCGCTGAGCCCGGTTGAGCGTACGTCGGCGCCCACACTTGAAGCGCCAAGTGAGGAGACATTTGCTCAAGCGCGGGAGCGGTTTGATCGGCAATTGATTGAGGCCGCACTTGCGCAATGTGCGGGGAAAGTGCCGGAGGCGGCGGCTCGGCTCGGGCTTGGGCGCTCGACGTTATATAAGAAAATGGTGGCGCTGGGCGTTGCATAGTCTCATTTAAGAGATATTTATCTCCCTAATAAGACAAGATCAAAAGCTTCGTGAGCAAGCCCACTCCCACAGGGGAATGCATTTCAAAGGTGGGAGTGGGCTTGCTCACGAAGAGGCCCTCACAGACAGCGACCATCTCAAAAAAGAGACAATACTTCATAAGTTGGCGCCAATTATTACGACAAACACATATATTTCAATGACTTAAACACCTGGCACAAATCTGGCTATACCCTCTCCCACACCGCACCACCCACAAAAATAACAACTCCGGAGAGACACACCATGAGTGTGATCATTGCCTTGGCAGCCCTCGCGCTGCTGATGCTCGCCGCTTACCGTGGCTACAGCGTTATCCTTTTTGCCCCGATCGCCGCGCTCGGCGCCGTCCTGCTCACCGACCCGTCCGCCGTCGCCCCTGCGTTCACAGGGGTGTTCATGGAGAAAATGGTCGGGTTCATCAAACTCTACTTTCCTGTATTTCTGCTCGGCGCTGTGTTCGGCAAGCTGATCGAACTGTCCGGTTTCTCACGTTCGATCGTCGCCGCCGCGATCAAACTCCTCGGCACCAAACAGGCGATGCTGGTCATCGTACTGGTCTGCGCCCTGCTCACTTACGGCGGCGTTTCGCTGTTCGTGGTGGTGTTTGCCGTTTACCCGTTTGCGGCGGAGATGTTCCGCCAGAGCAATATTCCCAAACGGCTGATTCCGGCGACCATCGCCCTCGGCGCGTTTTCCTTCACCATGGACGCCCTGCCCGGCACCCCGCAAATCCAGAACATCATCCCCAGCACCTTCTTCAACACCACCGCGTGGGCCGCGCCTTGGCTGGGTCTGATCGGTACGATTTTCGTGTTCTGCGCCGGCATGCTGTTTCTGCAGCGTCAGCGCAACAAGGCGCAACGGGCTGGCGAAGGTTACGGCACCGAACTGCGTAACGAACCGGAGACTGCTGAGGATCTGAAGCTGCCTAATCCGTGGATCGCGCTGTCGCCGCTGCTCGCGGTGGGCATCATGAACCTGCTGTTCACCCAGTGGATTCCGCAGTGGTACGGCAAGACTCACAGCCTCGCGTTGCCGGGAATGGCCACGCCGGTCACCACCGAAATCGCCAAATTGACGGCGATCTGGGCGGTTCAGGCCGCATTGCTGGTTGGCATTCTGATGGTGCTCGCCTTCGGCTTTAAAGCGATTCGCAGCAAACTTGCCGAAGGCAGCAAAAGTGCGGTCAGCGGTGCGTTACTGGCGGCGATGAACACTGCTTCGGAATACGGCTTTGGTGCGGTGATCGCGTCCCTGCCTGGTTTTCTGGTGCTGGCAGACTGGCTCAAAGGCATTCCCAATCCGCTGGTCAATGAAGCGATTACCGTGACCCTGCTGGCCGGTATCACCGGCTCTGCTTCCGGCGGCATGAGCATTGCGTTGGCGGCGATGTCCGAGCAATTTATCGCAGCGGCGCATGCGGCGAATATTCCGCTGGAAGTGCTGCACCGCGTGGCCGCGATGGCGAGTGGCGGCATGGACACCCTGCCGCACAACGGCGCGGTAATCACGCTGCTCGCGGTCACCGGCCTGACCCACCGTGAAGCCTATAAAGACATTTTCTGTATTACGCTGATCAAGACCCTCGCGGTTTTCGTAGTGATCGGCACTTTCTACGCCACTGGCATTGTGTGAGGTATTCATGACCACTCTTACGGGCAAGACCGCACTGGTTACAGGTTCCACCAGCGGCATCGGTCTGGGCATCGCGCTGAGCCTGGCCAAGGCCGGCGCCAATCTGATTCTCAACGGTTTCGGTGATGCCTCCGCCGTGATTGCCGAAGTCGGCCAGTTCGGCGGCAAGGTCGGCCATCACCCCGCCGATGTCAGCGACCCGGCGCAGATCGCCGACATGATCGCCTACGCCGAGCGCGAGTTCGGTGGCGTGGACATTCTGGTCAACAATGCCGGCATCCAGCATGTCGCGCCGGTAGAAGAGTTTCCGGTGGAGCGCTGGGATTCGATTATTGCGATCAATCTGTCGTCGGTATTTCACAGCACTCGCCTGAGTTTGCCGGGCATGCGCACCAAGGGTTGGGGCCGGATCATCAACATCGCATCCGTGCACGGCCAGGTCGGCTCGACGGGCAAAGCGGCGTATGTTGCGGCCAAGCATGGCGTGATTGGTTTGACCAAAGTGGTCGGCCTGGAAACCGCGACCAGTAACGTCACCTGCAACGCGATCTGCCCGGGCTGGGTGTTGACGCCGCTGGTGCAGAAGCAGATCGATGATCGCGCGGCCAAGGGTGTTGAACCGCAGCAAGCACAGCACGATTTGCTGGCTGAGAAACAGCCGTCACTGGAGTTTGTGACGCCACAGCATCTGGGTGAGCTGGTGCTGTTTTTGTGCAGTGAGGCAGGCAGCCAGGTGCGTGGGGCGGCATGGAATATTGATGGTGGCTGGCTAGCGCAGTGACCCGCTCTTGTGGGAGCGGGCTTGCTCGCGAATGCGGTGTGTCAGTCACCATCATCATTGACTGGTTCACCGCTTTCGCGAGCAAGCCCGCTCCCACAAGGGATGTGTGTGAATTTGTAGATGAATACAACAAGAGGCAATCCATGTCCGACATCCTCTGGCAACCCGATGCCACCCGTATTGCCCAATCGCGGATGGACACCTTCCGCCGCTCGATCAATCAGCGTCATGGCTTGCACCTCGACAGCTACGCCGACCTGCACCAATGGAGCGTCGAGCAGCGCGCAGAATTCTGGCAAGCCATCGTTGATTTCTTCGATATCCGCTTCCATACGCAACCTGATGCGGTGCTGCGTGAAGGCGCAAAAATGCCCGGCGCGGAATGGTTTCCGGGCGCCACTTTGAATTTCGCCGAGCACCTGCTGCGCCGTCGCGACGATGCCGTCGCCGTTGTTGCGGTGGCTGAAAATGGCCAGCGTGAACAACTGACCTGGGCCGAACTGGCGCAACAGGTCGCCGGATTTCAAGCCAGCCTGCAAGCCGCCGGGGTCGTCAGCGGCGATCGTGTTGCCGCGTGTATGCCCAACACCTGGCAGACGCTGGTGGCGATGTTGGCCACCACCAGTCTCGGTGCCATCTGGTCGTGCTCGTCGCCCGATTTCGGTACCCATGGCGTGATTGATCGTTTTGGGCAGATTGAACCGAAAGTATTGATCAGCTGCGCGGGCTACCGATATGCCGGTAACGAAATCGACCAGACCTCCAAGCTCAATGAAATCCTCGAACAGTTGCCGACGTTGCAACAGTTGATTGTCGTACCGTACGCGCGGCCACATGCCCGCGCCGAGGCTTACCACACGCTGGCAAACGTCACGCTATGGGATGACTTTTACGTGACTGGCGGCGAGCCGTTTTTTATACCGGTGCCTTTCGCCCATCCGCTCTACGTGTTGTATTCCAGCGGCACCACCGGTGTGCCGAAATGCATCATCCACGGTACCGGCGGCGTTTTGCTGCAACACGTTAAAGAACATGGCCTGCATGTCGATCTAGGTTCCGGCGACCGTTTGTTCTACTACACGACCTGCGGCTGGATGATGTGGAACTGGCTGGTGTCCGCGCTGGCGGTCGGCAGCGCGGTGGTCTTGTACGACGGCTCACCGTTTCAGCCCAACAACGAACGCTTGCTGGATTTGATTGACGATGAACGCATCAGCGTCTTCGGCACCAGTCCGAAATTCCTCGCCGCGCTCGAAAGCAACGGTGTAAAACCCCGCGAGAGCCACGATTTGAGCAGCCTGAAAACGTTGCTTTGCACTGGCTCGGCACTGGCACCACGCAGTTACGACTTCGTCTACCGCGACGTCAAACCCGACGTGTGCCTGAGCTCCATGTCCGGGGGTACCGACATTGTTTCGTGCTTCGTCAATGGCAACCCGATGTCGCCCGTGCGGCGCGGCGAAATGATGGGCAAGAGTCTGGGAATGGCAGTCGAAGTGTGGAACGACGATGGCCAAGCGGTGATCGGCGAAAAAGGTGAGATGGTGTGTACACGCCACTTCCCCGCGATGCCCATTGGCCTTTGGAATGATGCGGATGGCGAAAAACTGCGGCAGTCCTATTTCAATCTGTTTCACGGTGTTTGGGCGCAGGGTGATTACGCTGAAGAGTTGCCCCACGGAGCGATGTTGATTCACGGTCGATCGGACGCGGTGCTTAATCCCGGCGGCGTGCGGATAGGCACTGCAGAAATCTATCGCCAAGTGGAAAAAGTCTCTGAAGTACTGGATAGCGTGGTCATCGGCCAACAATGGCAGGACGATGTGCGAGTCGTACTGTTTGTCCGTTTAAAAGACGAAGCCACACTAGATGAAGCGCTGCAACGGCAGATCCGTGAAGTGATTCGCGCCAATACAACGCCTCGCCATGTACCGACAAAAATTATCGCCGTCACCGACATACCGCGCACCATTAGCGGCAAGATCGTCGAGTTGGCCGTTAGAAACGTGGTGCACGGCCAACCGGTGAAAAACACGGATGCTCTGGCCAATCCTGAAGCGCTTGCGCTGTTTCGCGATTGTCCAGAGCTACGTGACTAGCTAGATGACGTGATGCGCAGTCAGGCGCTGATAATCGGCGTTTCGAAAACATTGGGGTTCAGGTCTACCAGAACCTCAATGTCTATCGGTGTTTGTGCGAAATTATCGAGCGCCGAGATAATGGTGTACAAATTGTCCTTCGCCAACGCCTCATGCGTAACCAGTTGGCTGAGCAGTGCAACCGCCATGGCATAGGAATCCGCATTAAGCGTCGCCCGGCGACTATCAAAGTAGCGACTGTCGTCTTTAAGCAGGCGACCTCTGGCCAAGTCCAACAAGGGTGCAACGTTCACGCCGGAATGGCCTGAAATACCTGTGAGCGCCGTCGCAGCATCGATTTTATTCACTCTGGCTTGAAAAAATTCGTGTATCAGATCATCGGCAATTTCGCCGTAATTGGAGTTTGCCGAGGCGAATCGTTCAACCAGATGCTGACTGGCAACGTCTATGAATGGTTGATCGTTTATTCCACCTAACTGCTTCCATGAGTTGTAGTTGTCCGGACTCAAATTGAGGAGATCAGCACTCAGGGGAACAGAGCTCAGAACGAAATTCCTGACTGCGATGTTACCCACATCCAGTTTGACCACCTGTAAAAAGGACTCGAATTTTTCACGGGTCTTTCCCGAACCTAAAAACAGGTTAAGGATCATTTCCGTTTCCCGATTGAACTGAGTCGCTGCCAACACCGACAGTGCATGATCGACTTTATTGACCACGGCAGGCAGGCTCCGTTGAATGATCTGGCGAGCAAAACTTACCGGAAGTGCTCTGCTCAGCCTGCCTGGAAGTGTCCGAGCCCGTACAAAGGTGAAGTTTGCCAAGCGTTTACCCCACGCCCTACCTTGACGATTAACGGCAAAAACGTTTTTGTTTTGACGTATTACACACACCTCCAGGGCCTCGACACTATTGCTGCGCGGGCGCCACGAGCCTAGCTCCAGTGGTGTTCTGCGAGTGCATTGAAGCAGGTCGTAGGATTTGGCTTTGCCACTTAGCCGGCGCAGTTTATAGCTGGCCTTTTCGACCAGTTTCAGCCCTTCACCACTGAGTTGCAGACCGCTTTTGAAAATGAACTTCGAGCCTCGATACGCCGCGCTTGGCAATCCGTCCAATGGATTGAGATTGGCCACCGCGAATGTCAATCCGTACCTGGCCAGCTTGGCGGCTTTGGTCACCAGAGAAGTAGACTTCGAAGCAATACTCAGTAATTTCGCCGGAACACCCAATACCGCGGCAATCAGGCCGAGCGCATCGAGTGCACACCCCCAAGCCCCCTCCTCGATTTTGTCCCGTTCTCCGGTAGAAATGTCTTCAATACATTTTTTAAAGGGAATAGCCAGATCGATGATATATCCAAGCACTTTTTCTCTGTTTTCTTCTGACGCCTCGCTCGCAGTCAATTCAGTGGCCGCCATCGTCAGTTCTTCTATTGTCGCGACCGAGTGATGATCGACAATAAATTGAGCAATTTTTTTGGCATGTGAATCGATAAAATATTGATACCCGCTGATCTTGGTATTGGAAAGTAACTCTGGCGCAGCAAGGCTGCCTAATTTGTCGACTATAGAATCCACCAGCGCTCCAGTGCTCGATTCTGCATTTTTTGTATAGGCGTTGAAATCAAGTGGATAATCGTACCAGCGCGTAGCGGGTAAATAATCATCCAGTTTCCCGCCAAACTCCAACCTGGCGGGCGCCTGATCCGCTTTCGCTCGCCAAATGATGCTCCCCAACTTTTGGTTAAGCTGAAACCTTCCCGACAAATAAAATATCTCATAGCAAAGATACTCATCCTCACCGATGGCAACATACAAAATAATGCCATAGCGCCCGGTGGCTTGGTCCCTCTTACGCTGCGTTTCCATCCATACGGGGGGACTTGCGTTACCGCCGGTAAAACCAGGGTCGCCGAAAAATTTCTCCTCACCCACAAACGAGCGAACAGTGAAAAAACTCAATTCATTTGTTTCAAATATTCTGCGATGAGCGTACGGCATCGCCGACAACCCAAGTTTTATACTATTGAAGACAGCCTGATTGATATCGCTATGATACTCCCGCACCTTGGCGGTAAAGATATTTTGATTTAAAGGCAGCGCTTTAAATTGTGGATACCGATCAAAAATACGAAGATCATCTGGAAAACTCCAGTCATTGGTCAAACGGCCTTCAATGTATAAATCAAGTGGCGACGTCAGAAATAACAACGATCGGTCCTGATAAGGACGAAGCACTCTCTTTTCCAGAAAATCGCAACCGGGTGCCACTTTCAATAGCGCGGCCAGTGCAATTTTCTTCCGGCTTGGCAACGGTGTGGAAAATGCCCTTCCCGCAACTTCCAGTTCAACCATGTAGTTTTCGTATGCGGACAAAGCTTGATCCTGTGCTTTTTGGGAAGGATCCGCCAATGCCTCATGATTGATTACTTCATTGATTAATGCCCAGTCAATCACTGGATCAATAGCGGCGATGCCCTGCAGTTGCCCGAAGGTCGGGCAAATCGACTGCATATCCGTAAACTTCATGACTTGCTCGTAAGTCATGAAGCGTGAAGCGCCTTTGACATTCATCTCGATCAGTGCGACTGCCTGTGTCAGCGTCAACCAATGTATTGACCCCACCAACAGACTCTGCGGCAGATCTTTGACCAATAGCGCGGGCGCCATGAAGGCCAACAACAAATGCGAAGCCAGACAGGATGTTTCAATGGACACTCGCCCACCGTCGACGAGGCATTGTTCCAAACCGAAACGAACGGTCTCAATGGTTTGATCAGCAGCCATGACGGGGGCATAGATATCATAATTGCCTACGTGATTGCGCTCCCCTTGGCTGCCCAACGATGGGTCAATATCCAGTATGAGTGCAGTGGCAAGCAGTTGTGCGAGGTCGTCCTCATGAACAGTTTCAGTCTCACCCGCACCGCACCAGTCCAACTTATTAATGTAATGTGTGGCGAGTGTTTGAGAATAGTCTCCAGCCAGCAATCCTGCTAACACCTCATTAACGTTTGCACCGTCTTTGTCTACGACAAGGTCAGCTTCACGATTTTGGTAAAGGGTGTCCAACAGGCTTTGCCCATCTGGCAATAGTTGCGCGGTAACTGCTCGAATTTCCTCGTATTGAGGAACGGTCAAAGCCGGTGTACTTTCATCACCACCCGCTATTTGTTCCCAATAGTTCCCCAAGTCGTCAGAAGCAGGCCACGACCACTCAAGGAAAAACAGCAGATTTTTCAGTTGAGCAATAGTTTGCGGCATAACAAGACCGTGAAAGTTCAACCAATGCTGGTACCTGACGACCGGAGCGAGGCAGATCTCCGGCCCTACCTCCCTTATCAACTCAGCCAGACTGCTTAGGCGCTCGGACAAGTCCGGGTTATTGGCCAAAGCCGCCGTTATGTCGACCCTGTCGATCGGCCCGATAGCTTCAAGATGACCATTCGCGGCGATCTCCACACGATAAAACTCATGGGGTGAAGAAAATTGATTATTAAGTATTTCTGTATTCGCAAGCTCAAGCAGCATCTTTCTGACAGGTGTATGCACATACTCCAACGATGAGCCAACTACCAAAGGCAGTGTTGAGCCAACCATGGAAAATGCCTCATCATCTTCGCGACCTTCCGTATACTTTTTCAACATTGGGGCAATTAAATTGCGCTCTTTGCCATCCGCCTCTGCACATAAAAGAAAATCCATTGCATAGCGGTTCGCACTGTACCTAACTTTCATTTGAGCCCCTTGACTACGAGTATTTATATCATCGAAGCCAATCCTACTCAGAACAAAACAAGCCTCAACCATTATTCAATTAAATGAAATTTCAGATGAGGTCGAACGTGCGTAAAAACCAATTCAAAGAAGATCCCAGGCCTCGGGAGGTTGTTTATTTGCACCGACCGATTCGGTATGGAGTTTGAGCTTCAATCTCAGATTATTATTTGAGTCGGCATATTCCAACGCCGTCATATCACTAATAGCGCCCGCCACCACTAATCGATACAACGCAATATCAAACGTTTGCATCCCTGACTCGGTGGATTTCTCCATAACACTTTTGAGTTCCCCCAGTTCATCACGGCGAATCAAATCGGCAATGGTCGGAGTACCGAGCATGACTTCAACCACTGCGCGCCTTTGCCCATTTAGCGTCTTGACCAGTCGCTGTGAAACAGATGCCTTGAAGTTATTGGCCAACGCATGCAACAACTGCGGGCGGTGTTCCTCGGGAAACATATTGATTATCCGCTCCAGCGCCTGACTGGCGTTATGCGCATGCAAAGTCGACAACACCAGATGCCCGGTCTCGGCGAACGCCAACGCGTGTTCCATTGTTTCCCGGTCGCGGATTTCGCCGATCATGACCACGTCCGGCGCTTGGCGCAGGGTGTTTTTCAGTGCTGCATGGAAACTGCGAGTATCGACCCCGACTTCCCGCTGGTTGATGATCGAGCGCTGGTGGCGGTGGATGTACTCGATCGGGTCTTCAATGGTGACGATATGCCCGGTGCTGTGACGGTTTCGGTGATCGATCAGCGCCGCAAGCGTGGTGGATTTTCCAGAGTCGGTCGCCCCGACAATCAATATCAGGCCTTGCTTGAGCATCACCGTCTCGAGTAACACCGCCGGTAACTTCAGATCTTCAAAGCGTGGAATGTCCAGCTTCACGTTTCGGATAACCAGCGATACGTCGTTACGCTGTTTAAAGATGTTCACCCGGAAGCGTCCGACGCCGGTACGCGAAATCGCCAGGTTCATTTCCAGATCCCGTTCGAACTCGCGGCGCTGCTCGGCGTCCATCAAAGAGGTGGCGATGGCAGCCACTTCACCGGGTTTGAACGGCTGATCGCTCAACGCGGTCAGTACGCCGTCGAAACGTGCGCTGGGTGGCGCGCCCGTCGACAGAAACAGATCCGAGCCGTGTTTGCTGGCCAGTTGAGTTAACAGTGCATCGATTTCCATGGCAAAAAACACCCGCGAAGCATTGAATGATCGAAATGAGCCGCCGCGTGACGCGCCCGGCCCCATAGCGTCTACCGTTCTGCAAGCATAGTAGACGCCGCCTCACCGACCGAACCTCAGGATCCAACGATGAACGCTGTACCGAACACTGATGACGCCCAGGCTCTGATTGCCCGCACCGACTGGAGTCGCAGCCCGTTGGGCGCCGCTGGCACTTGGCCGCAGAGCCTGCGTACTGCGGTGGACATCGTGATTCACTCGCCCATGCCGATGTTGCTGCTGTGGGGCTCGCAACTGACGCAGATCTACAACAACGGCTTCGCGTTGCTCGCCGGCCACAAGCATCCGCACGCTTTCGGACAGCCTGCACACCAGATATGGCCGGAACTTAGAGAATTCACTGACCCGATTTACAGCGCCGTCCTACAAGGCCAGGTGCGCACCTACAGTGAAAGGCGTTTCACCTTGCAACGCGACGGGCAGGAATCCGACTTCTGGCTTGATCTGACGTACAGCCCTATCCGCGATGAAAATGCGCAGGTCGCCGGGATTCTGGTCACGGCCATCGAAACCAATGAACGTCGACGCATTGCCCTGGAACTGCAGCAACGCTCCGAACAAAGTTTGAAGGCCCAGCAGGAAACCGAAGAACGTCTGCAATTGGCCCTCGCTGCAACCGATGCGGTTGGCACGTGGGATTGGGACATTGGCGAGGACCGCTTTATTGCCGACGCGCATTTCGCGCAGTTGCATGGCGTCGACCCGGTACGTGCCAGTCAGTTGCCGATCAGCGAATATCTGCAAGGCGTGCACCCCGAAGACCGCGCGATGGTTGCCCGCAGCATCAAACATTGCATCACCCACGGCACCGAATACGCCGAGGAATACCGCCTGTTGCAACCCAACGGTGAGTTGCGCTGGGTGTTTGCCCGAGGCCGTTGCTACAAGGATCACCATGGCCGGCCCATGCGTTTTCTCGGGGCCGCGCTGGATCTGACCGAACGCAAACACACCGAACAGGCGCTGCGTCAGAGCCAGACCGAACTGCAACTGATCATGAACGCGATGCCGATCCTGATCAGCTATGTCGATCAGGAAGAACGTTTTCGCCTGAACAACGCCGCTTATCTGGACTGGTACGGGTTAACCCCGCAGGAGCTGTTCGGGCGCACCATTCGTGATGTTATCGGTGAAGAAGCGTATTTCCTGCGGGCGCCGTACATTGCTGAAGCACTGGCGGGCCGGTCGTGCTCGTTCAGCCTGTACACCTCCCATCGCGACGGCAGCACGCGCCACGCGCTGATGAATTACGTGCCGCGCCACGGGCCGGATGGCGCGGTCAACGGTTTCTATATTTTTGTGATTGATGAAACCGAGCGGAAAAAGACCGAAGAAGCGCTGCGCAATCTCAACGAGACACTCGAGGAACGGGTCAGCGCCCGCACCGAGCAATTGGCGCAGGCCAATCAGCGTTTGCAAAACGAGATGTTCGAGCGTGAGCGTGCCGAAGATGCATTGCGTCACGCGCAGAAAATGGAAGCGGTCGGCCAGCTCACCGGCGGCATCGCCCACGACTTCAACAACATGTTGACCGGGATCATCGGCAGTCTCGACCTGATGCAGCGTTATATCGCCAACGGTCGCGCCGACGAGATCGGTCGTTTCACCGAAGCGGCGGTGTCGTCGGCCAACCGGGCAGCGGCGCTGACCCATCGGTTGCTGGCGTTCTCCCGGCGTCAGTCGCTGGATCGCAAGAAACTGGATGTCAACGAACTGGTGCATTCGCTTGAAGACCTGATTCGCCGCACCAAAGGCGATCCGATCGAGCTCGAACTGCGTCTGACCGACAATGCCTGGCCGGTCAGCACCGATGTCAGCCAATTGGAAAACGCCCTGCTCAATCTGGTGATCAACGCTCGCGATGCGATGCCCGAGGGCGGCAAACTGCTGATCGAGACGGCCAACGTTTACCTTGATGGCAGCGACATCACCACGCTGGAACCGGTCAAGGCTGGCGATTATTTGATGCTCGCGGTCAGCGACAACGGCACCGGCATGACGCCATCTGTGCGCTCGAAAGCGTTCGATCCGTTTTTCACCACCAAACCGATTGGTCAGGGCACGGGGTTGGGGCTGTCGATGATTTACGGGTTTGCCCAGCAATCGGGTGGCCATGTCAGCCTCGACAGCGTGCCCGGTCAAGGCACGTGCGTGCGTTTGTATCTGCCGCGACTGAAAACGCCCGAACTGCAAGCCGCCGAGGTTGAACCGGTGAGCGTTACGCCCCCCACGGCCAGCGGCGAGACCGTGATGGTGGTCGAGGATGACCCGGCGGTGCGCATGCTGGTGCTCGATCTGTTGAAAGAGTTGGGTTATCGCGGGTATGAAGCGCAAGACGCGACGTCCGCCCTGCCCTTGCTGGAATCCGACTCGCGCATTGATTTGCTGGTGACCGATGTCGGCCTGCCGGGCATGAACGGTCGACAACTGGCGGAGATTGCCCGACAGCATCGACCCGGGCTGAAGGTGTTGTTCATGACCGGTTACGCGCAAAAAGCCGCTGAACGTCAGGGCTTTCTTGAGGACGGTATGGACATGGTCGCCAAACCGTTTGCGTTGGAACTGCTGGCCAGCAAGATCCGCACGATGCTCAGCCAAACTCCGTGACTTGAGGCATAATCCGCGCCCCGCCGTCACCCCGTTATCAGGTACCGCACGATGAAAGCCCAAGCCCGCCACATTCTGGTGAAAACCGCCGAAGAGGCCGAACAGCTCAAACAACGCATCGCCAAGGGTGAAGCGTTTGATGTGCTGGCGAAAAAATTCTCGACCTGTCCGTCCGGCAAGCGCGGCGGGGATCTGGGGGAAGTGCGGCCGGGGCAGATGGTCGGCGCGATTGATGCAGTGATCTTCAAGAAGCCGCTGCGCACGGTGCATGGGCCGATCAAGAGCAAGTTCGGGTATCACCTGGTGCAGGTTTTTTACCGCGATTGATCAACTCTCGTAGGAGCTGCCGAAGGCTGCGATCTGTTGATCTTGCTTGCCAGTCAAAATCAAAAGATCGCAGCCTTCGGCAGCTCCTACGGGGGATGTGTTTCAGTCTTTGGGAATCAGTGCACCTGGAACTTGAATGACGCGGCTGGCTAGTTGATGCCCGGCCCGCGCGGCCTCTTCAGGACTGCCGCCCATCAACCGCGCCGCGAGATACGCCGCACTGAACGAATCCCCCGCCGCCGTCGTATCCACGACTTTCTCAACTTTCTGCGCCGGCACTTCAGACACCTCGCCCTCGCAGCGAATCAGACACGCCTCAGCGCCCCGTTTGAGCACCACTTCCGGCGTACCGATTTGCGCGTACGTCGCGAACACCTCATCGCAATCAGCGAAACCAAACAGTGCCTGTTCGTCATCCACCGTCAGCAAGGCCAGATCAACATACGGCAGGACACTGCGATACGCAGCGCGTGCAGCGTCCACCGACGCCCACAAACGTGGCCGGTAGTTGTTGTCGAAAACGATCCGCGCATCACGTTGGCGGGCTTCGATCAGGGTCTGTATGAGTTTCTCGCGACCTTGCGCACCGAGCACGGCCAGGGTGATGCCGCTGAAATACAACACGTCGTAATCCGGCAGCGCGGCCAGAATCGGCTCGGCGGCCGGCGTGGTGAAGCAATCGCGGACGGCCGCTTCGTTGCGCCAGTAGAGGAAACGTCGTTCGCCATTGGCGTCGGTCTGGATGCAATACAGGCCCGGCAAACGACCGGGCAGACGTTGCACCATGGCCAGTCCAATGCCTTCGTCTTTCCAGATCTGGCACATGGCGTCGCTGAAGCTGTCATCGCCTAGCGCGGTGACGTAATCGACTTGCGCTTTGTCGCCCATGGCTCGGGACAGGTATACGGCGGTGTTCAAGGTGTCGCCGCCGAAGCTTTGCTGGAGGCTGCCGTCGGCGCGCTGCTGGAGCTCGATCATGCATTCGCCGATGAGGGCGATGCGTGGGGTGTTGGGGCCCAGGGGGCTTAGGGTGTTCATGTTGGCGGTGTCTCTGGTCGTTCGATGGTGTTTGGGCGGGCCTCTTCGCGAGCAGGCTCGCTCCCACAGTTAGAATGCATTCCAAAAAGTGGGAGCGAGCCTGCTCGCGAATGGCCGCGACGCGGTCTTGAGCCTTAGAAACAGGTCTCCATGCTCTCGATCACCGTCAACTGCTCATCCACCAGCAACCCGGTGCGCCACTTGTCGAACGTCAGGCACGGGTGCGAGGTGCCGAAAGAAATGATGTCGCCAACGCGCAGTTCAACGCCCGACGCTACGGTCATGAACGCGTGCTGATCCATCACCGCCGTCACCTTGCACGCACCGACATCATCGCCCACTGCCGGTACAACTCCAGCCTTGTAACGCAACAACGGCACCGGCAAACCGGCGTCATAAGCCACATCACGCTTGCCCAGCGCGATCACCGCAAAACCCGGCTCCGGCAGCGATTGCACATGCGCCCAGACTTCCAGCGCCGGGCGCAAGCCTTCGTGCAAATCACTGCGACGATCCAGCACGCAGCACTGCGCTTCTTTATAGATGCCGTGGTCATGCGCAACGTAACTGCCCGGGCGCAACACGCTGAGGAAACGTCCGGCAGCGTTCTGCGCTTCGAACGACTCAGCGATCAAGTCGTACCACGCCGAACCAGAGGCAGTGATGATCGGCTGCGGAATCGCGAACGCGCCGCTGTCCTGCAACTGTACGGCCAAACGCACCAGCGACGCGGCGAACTCACGAATGCCGCTGACCGCGTGATCACCGTGAATCACCCCTTCGTAACCTTCGATGCCAGTCAGGGCCAGTGCCGGTTGCGCATTGATCGCTTTGGCCAGCTCGATCACTTCCTGCTCGCTGCGGCAGCCGCAACGGCCACCGACCACGCCGTACTCAATCATCACGTTGAGCTTCACGCCGCGCGAGGCGAAGTAGGCGCCGAGATCGGCGACGTTGTCCGGGTGATCGACCATGCAGTAGAAATCGAACGACGGATCGGCCAGCAGATCAGCAATCAGCGCCATGTTCGGTGTGCCGACCAACTGGTTGGCCATCAGCACCCGGCGCACGCCGTGGGTGTAAGCGGCGCGGGTCTGGGTCGCGCTGGCGAGGGTAATGCCCCATGCGCCGGCGTCGAGCTGACGCTTGAACAGCGCCGGAGTCATGCTGGTTTTACCGTGGGGCGCAAGTTCGGCGCCGCTGTCGCTAACGAATTTCTGCATCCAGCGAATGTTGTGTTCCAGCGCTTCGCGGTGCAGCACCAGCGCGGGCAGGCTGACGTCACGCGCCAGATGGGCACCGAGGGCCGCATCACCTTTATCTACAGCAGAATTGATGACAGTCGTCATGGTCGAACTCCTCACATTCGCGGCCGCAGGCGGCCGCGTTTATTCGTTGATTCGTCGGGCGAGGCTGTTAGCGCTCTCGATCAGCACCCGGCGATAGTCGTTGTAATTGTTTTTCGCATCGGCCCGAGGGGCGACGATGCACAGCGTACAAATCGCCACGCCTTGCGGGTCTTTGACGGGCGCGGCGAAGCAATGGGTGAAGGTGTCGGCAACGCTGTCGAAAGAGAAGAATCCGTCGATGCCGGCCTGACGGATCTGCGCCAGAAACAGCTCGATCGGCAAACGCTCGCCGTCGGGCAGGATGTAATCGTCTTCGTCGATCAAGTCGATGATCTGCTGATCGCTTAAATGCGCGAGCAGCAGACGGCCGGAAGCCGTCCACGGGATGGGCGCGTTTTCGCCGATGTCGGAAGAAATGCGGAAATGTCGCTCGCCCTCCTTCATCAATGCCACGGTGTATTTGCGCCCGTTGAGCAGGCACATCTGCGCGGTTTCATGGGTCTGGCTGACGATCTCCTGCAAGGCGTGATCGGCCTCGCGACTGAGGTCGAAATGACGCAAATGCGCCTGGCCGAGGAAGTAAAGTTGCCGGCCGAGATAGACGTGACCGTCCTTGCCCACCGGTTCCAGAATCCGTCGCTCGAGTAACGAGGCAACCAGTTCGTAGACCGTGGATTTCGGGCTGCCGATGCCGTTGGCGATATCATTCGGGCGCAGCGGCTGGCCGATTTCCTTGAGGAAATCGAGGATATCGAACGCCCGATCCAGACCGCGGGCCCGGCGTTTGATGGTGTCTTCGGTCATTTCAGTGGGTTCCCATTCAAAGTCGCCGGGAGTTTACCGCTAATGATCGTTCCCATGCTCCGCGTGGGAATGAAGCCCCGGACGCTCTGCGTCCCTTGGAACGCGGAGCGTTCCGTGAGGCATTCCCACGCAGAGCGTGGGAACGATCATGGCGTTGATCAGGCCTTCTTCTTGTACGCAATGCAGTCGATCTCGACCTTGCAATCAACCATCATGCTCGCCTGCACACAGGCCCGCGCCGGGGCGTGCTCAGGCTTGAAGTACTCACCAAAGACCTTGTTGAAACTGCTGAAATCCCGTGGATCGTCCAGCCACACGCCGGCGCGCACGACATCTTCCAGGCCATAACCGGCCTCTTCGAGAATCGCGATCAGGTTCTTCATGGTCTGGTGAGTCTGCTCGACGATGCCGCCAACAATAATCTCGCCATCCACCGCCGGCACCTGGCCGGACACGTGCAGCCAGCCATCGGCTTCAACGGCGCGGGCGAATGGGCGTGGCTGGCCACCAGCGGCGGTGCTGCCGGTGCCGTATCGAGTAATGCTCATGGGTGTTTCTCCTGGTTACAAAAGTGAATATTTAAAACCGCGTGCTTTTCAGAAACTCAGCCAGACGCGGCGATTGCGGGCGTTCGAACAGCTCCTTGGGAGGCCCCTGCTCTTCGATTCGCCCCTGATTCATGAATACGATTTTGTCCGAGACCTCGAAGGCAAAACGCATTTCGTGGGTCACCAGCAACATGGTCATGCCGTCCTCGGCCAGGCCCTTGATCACGTTGAGCACTTCGCCGACCAGTTCCGGGTCGAGGGCTGAGGTGACTTCGTCAAACAGCATAAGGCTCGGGTTCATCGCAATGGCCCGGGCGATCGCCACACGTTGTTGCTGACCGCCGGACAACTGGCCGGGAAAGTGATTGCGCCGATCCAGCAAGCCAACGCGCTCAAGCCATTTCTCGGCGAGTCCCACTGCTTCGTCCTTGTGCATCTTCTTGACCTTGAGCAGGCCAAGGGTGACGTTCTGCAGTGCAGTCAAATGCGGAAACAGGTTGAATTGCTGGAACGCCATGCCGGTCATCGCACGATGACGAGCGATGACTTTTTCCGCATGACGCACGCGTTTGCCGTTGCTTTCGTCATAACCGATCGACTCACCGTCGAGCAGGATCTGCCCGCCCTGAAATTCTTCGAGCATGTTCACGCAACGCAGCAGCGTGGTTTTGCCCGAGCCGCTGGAGCCGATCAACGTGACCACGTTGCCGCGCTGCATGCTCAGGTCGACACCCTTAAGCACTTCGACCGCGCCGTATTGTTTGTGCAGGCCACGAATATCCAGCAGCGGCTGGCCGTTTTGAAGGTTGGAAACTGGAGCTTCAATCATGGCAAGGCCACCCGCTTTTCAATGTGCCGGCCGAGTAACTCGATGCCGTAGTTGATGACGAAGAACAGAAAACCGGCGAACAGGTAAAACTCCAGGGTCATGAATGTCCGGGCGATGACCTGTTGCGTGCTGAGCAGCAATTCGGCGACGCCGATCACCGAGAGCAAGGTCGAGGCCTTTACGATTTCCGTGGACGAGTTGACCCAGGTCGGCAGGATCTGCCGCAACGCCTGAGGCAACAATACGTAGGCAAGGGACTGATAAAACGTCAGACCAATCGCCTGGCTCGCTTCCATCTGCCCACGGGGCAACGCTTGCAGTGCACCGCGAACGATTTCGGCAACGTGCGAGCCGCAAAACAGAGTCAGGCCCAACGCACCGGCCTGAAATGCACTGATTTGCCAACCCAGCGCCGGCGCCATATAGAAGCAGGCCAACACCAGCACAAACACCGGCGTGCCGCGAATCAGGTCGACGTAGAAACGGAACGGTGCGCGCATCCAGAACTTGCCGTAGGTCAGCACCAGACCGGTGACAACGCCGAGCATCGTGCCGAACAAAATCGCCAGCGCCGACACCTGCACGCTGGTCAGAAAGCCCTGCAGCAACGTCTCGCGGGCAATCCACAACTCGTTTAACCAACTGGGAGATTCGTACATCGCAGCCTCCTATCGGCGGATCGCCAGACGCTGCTCGAGGTAACGCAGCAGCATGGCAATGAGGTAACAGGCCGCGACATACAACGCCGTGGTCACCAGCCAGGTTTCGATCACCCGGTAGCTTTCGACGTTGATCTTGCGCGCGTAATAGGTCAGCTCCGGCACCGCAATCGCAGCGGCCAGCGAGGTGTCCTTGAACAGTGAAATGAAGTTGTTCGACAGCGCCGGCAAGACATTGCGCAGCATGACCGGCACGGTGACGTAAGCCTTGACCTGCCACTCACCGAGACCAATCGCCAACCCCGCTTCGCGCTGCCCCTTGGGAATGCTCAGCAAGCCACCACGGAACACCTCGGTCAGATAGGCCCCGGCGTACAGCGACAGAGTGATGATGAACGACGGGATCTTGTCCAGACGAATCCCCAGGCTCGGCAGTGCAAAGTAGATCAACAGAATCAACACCAGAATCGGCGTGTTACGCACCACCGTGACGTACACCGAAGCCAGCACCCGCAAGGCGCGATGCTTTGACAGCAACGCAAACGCCATCAGCAGGCCGATCACGCAGCCGATGGCGATCGACACCAGCGCCAGTTCGAGGCCCAGACCGAGCCCCGCGAGCAAGGTGTCGAAATCGCGCCACACGGCGGCAAAGTTCAACTGATAGTTCATGGTCAGCAGTACCTTGAGCGGGGCGACGTGCATCGCCCCACTCTTCCTTCAGCAATTTGGAAACGTCGCGAGCGAAGAAAAGACAAGGCGAAAACAGGCGAAAAAACGGAGTTGACGTCAGTCAATGAGCATTTTGAGGCTGTTTTCAACGCAGTATTTTCGAGCGCAGCAGTTTTCATTTGAATTCGACGGGGAAACCGATCGCTGGGGACGGCAGATCTACACCGAACCACTGCTTGAACGACGCGGCGTAAGTCGGGAATTCAACACCGGTCATGGCCTCATGCAGCGTGGTGTTGACGAAGTTCAGCCAGTCCTGATCGCCACGTTTGACCGCGCAGGCGTAGGTTTGCGGGCTCCACGCATAGGTCGGGCTGCGGTAGCGGCCAGGGTTCTGCACCATCAGGTATTTGACCGAAGACTGGTCGGTGGCGGCGGCATCGGCACGGCCGGAGTTCACCGCCTGATACATCAGATCGACGCTGTCGTACTGATCGACCTTGGCTTTGGGCAGTGCCTGGTGCACCAATTCTTCGGCGTAGACGTTTTGCAGCACGGCCACGGTCACGCTGTCGCCAGCGCCTTGCAGGTCTTCAATTTCCTTGTACTTGCTGTTGTTCGGCAACAACAGGCCGACGCCTTCGCGGTAGTACGGCAGCGTGAACGCCACTTGCTGCGCGCGGCTGGCAGTCACGGTGATGAACTGGCAGCTCATGTCGACCTTGTCGGTGAGCAGATTGGGAATCCGCGCATCGGACGACTGCACCACGAACTCGACTTTGCTCGGGTCGTTGAAAAGACCTTTGGCCACCATCCTGGCGATGTCGATATCAAATCCCTGCAACTTGCCGTCCGCGCCCTGAAAGTGCCACGGCGCATTGGTGCTGCCGGTGCCCACGATCAATTTGCCGCGGGCGAGAACACTGTCGAGCTTGCTGTCGGCCGCCTGGGCCAGCCCCATGACGGTGGATGAAGCTGCAAGAACAAAAACACACGCTTTAAACAAGGAAGGACGGCGATGCATGGCAAGCACTCCAGATTTGTGTTTATTCCGCTATACCGGAACACGATTTGTTACTACGGAATAGACAGCAGAAAGTGTGCCACAGGAATTACGAGGAATCTGCAATGGATTGAAATGTTTTTTGAATCAAAGGGATGTGTGAAGTGTGGGGCGTGAAGTTATCAAAGCGATTTGATGTCGGCGCTACCGTTGGCTACGAGGCGCGGGTAGCAGGTTCCCAATGTATATGGCGGTCTGACTAAGTTGCGCCAAATCTTGACATCCACCGCACCAATTCTGTGCACGCCTTGGGAACTTTTCCTGAAAGTGCCACCTAAGAGCCATCAACCGATGGCACTTTCGTTCTACATGATCGGTATCAATCAAGCGTCGAACCGGATTGGACAAGCTCCCATCCGGCTGCTTTCCTTTATTTCTCAGTAAGAGAAACACGCTGCAGGCCATCTGGTCACAGCGTTGCCACGTCCCAGGAGGGGTCAATGTCTTTCAATGTCATGATGGTTTTCGGTACTCGCCCGGAGGCCATAAAAATGGCCCCGCTTGCCCGGGTTCTGCGTCAGTGGCCGGACATCCAACTGAACATCTGCTCCACCGGACAGCATCGCGAGATGCTCACGCAGGTGCTCGACGCCTTTGAACTGACAGTCGATGAAGACCTGCAAGTGATGACCCAAGGCCAAACCCTTAATGGTCTGTCGCAACATCTGCTTGCAGAACTCGACCAAGCCTACGAGCGGGTCAAACCCGACATTGTGCTGGTACACGGCGATACCACCACCAGTTTTATCGCCGCCCTCGCCGCGTTCAATCGACAACTGCCGATCGGCCACGTCGAAGCGGGCCTGCGTACCGGCAATCTGCGCGCACCTTGGCCGGAAGAAGCCAATCGGCGCTTGACCGGTGTCATCGCCGACCTGCACTTCCCCTCCACCTCTAAAGCCGCCGCCAATCTACTGCGTGAGGGCATCCCGCAAGACAACATCGAAATCACCGGCAACACCGTGATCGATGCATTGCTGTGGACGCGCGAACAGCAGATAAACAGGCAATGGCAACCGGCCGCCGACTCCCCGCTGGCCGAGCTCGATGATCAGCGTCGAATGATCCTGGTCACCAGCCATCGTCGGGAAAACCTGGGCGATGGCTTCACTCACATCTGCGAGGCGCTGGCGGAACTGGCCGCGCGTTACCCGGACGTGCAATTCGTTTACCCGGTGCACCTCAATCCACTGGTGCAGCAAGTCGTCTACGGCATGCTCGCCAACACGCCCAACATCTACCTGATCGCACCGCAGGACTATCCGCATTTCGTCTGGCTGATGGGCCGTGCGCATTTCATTCTTACCGACTCCGGCGGTGTGCAGGAAGAGGCCCCGGCCATTGGCAAACCCTTGCTGGTGTTGCGCGACGTCACCGAACGCCCCTCCGTACTGGAAAGCGGCACGATGCTGTTGGTCGGCACCGACAAGGCACGCATCATCAACGAAGCTTCGCGGTTGCTTGATGACGAAGAGACCTACACCCGCATGAGCCGCGTACACTTTCCCTACGGCGATGGTCACGCCAGCGAATTGATCGCCACCCGCCTTCACGCCTGGTTGAGCGCTCGCTCGACGGCGGGTGACGGGGTATGAGTCTGGGTTGGGTCGATTTTTTTGCGTATGTGCTGTTTGGTCTCAAATATGTGGCGATTGCCCTCGCCCTGCTGATGTTCTTCCTCGGTCTCGATGACCTGTTCATCGACCTTGTGTACTGGAGTCGCAAGCTGATCCGGCGCTGGCGGATCTACGATAAATTCGAACGCGCCGACGAGCAGCGGCTGTATGCGATTGCCGAGAAACCGCTGGCGATCATGGTGCCGGCGTGGAATGAAGTCGGTGTGGTCGGCGAAATGGCCCGCCTGGCGGCCTCGACCATCGATTACGAGAACTACCAGATTTTCGTTGGCACCTATCCCAACGACGCCGAGACCCAAGCGGATGTCGACGCGGTCTGCCAGCACTATCCCAACGTACACAAAGTGGTCTGCGCCCGCCCCGGACCGACCAGCAAGGCCGACTGTCTGAACAACATCATCGACGCCATTCTGCGTTTCGAGAGCGAGGCGAAAATCCAGTTCGCCGGGTTCATCCTGCATGACGCCGAAGACGTGATTTCACCGATGGAGTTGCGCCTCTACAACTATCTGCTGCCCAACAAGGATCTGATCCAGATCCCGGTTTATCCGTACGCACCGGAATGGAAAGGCTTCACCGCCGGCCACTATGTCGACGAGTTCGCCGAAAACCACGGCAAGGACGTTATCGTTCGCGAAGCCCTGACCGGTCAGGTGCCGAGCGCGGGTGTCGGTACGTGCTTCAGCCGCAAAGCGATCAGCGCCCTGCTCGAAGACGGCGACGGCATTGCCTTCGATGTTCAGAGTCTCACCGAGGACTATGACATCGGCTTCCGCCTCAAACAAAAAGGCATGAAGTGCATTTTCGCCCGTTACTCGGTGAGCGATCCGAAACTGGCGCTGGAACAGCCGTGGGCATTCGGCATGAACCGCGAATTTTCCCAAGTGATCTGCGTGCGCGAGCATTTCCCGCGCGACTTGCAGCACGCGATCCGGCAGAAATCGCGCTGGATTGTCGGCATCGTCTTTCAAGGCACGAAGAACCTCGGCTGGAGCACCGGCCTGCTCAACTATTTCCTGTGGCGCGATCGCCGCGGGTTGATCGCCTACATGCTCAGCTTTCTGGTCAATCTGCTGTTCGCAGTGCTGCTGGTCATGTGGTTGGTCACGGTGATTTCTCCGGACTCCTGGCGCTACCCGTCGATTCTTTCCGACAGTTCATTACTGCCGGTGCTGCTCTGGCTTAACGGTTTCATGCTGCTCAATCGTCTGTTCCAGCGCGGCTGGTTCGTGACCCGCTATTACGGTCTGGTTGAAGGCCTGCTGTCGGCGCCACGGATGATGTGGAGCAACTTCGTCAACTTCTTCGCCAACCTCCGCGCGCTACGCCAGGTCATGGAAATGGGCGATTCGCGGCGCGTGGCCTGGGACAAGACCACCCACGAATTCCCTGCGCTGACCAAGGCACAACGCGTACCGCTGGGCCATCGTCTGGTCGAGAAAGGCTTGATTACCGAAGAACAACTGGAAGCCGCCATTACCAGCCCAGTTCGTCGCCGACTCGGTCGAGAATTGTTACTGCGTGGGTACATCGACAGCACGCAACTGGTGCAGGCACTGGCCGAGCAGCTTGATCTGGAATGGGCGCCACTCAACCCGTTCAAACTCGATAAGCGCCTGATTGATGCCTTGCCGCGCCGCATCGCCTCGCACTACGGCGTTCTGCCCGTGGCCGAGGAAGGCGAAACACTGGTGCTTGCCTCCGAAGGCCCGGTCAGTCAGGTCTCCCTCGGCGCCATCAGCCGACAATTAAAGCGTCCGGTGCGTAGCCGTCTGGCACCGCAAGGCCGTGTGACTCTGGGGATTCGTTACTGGTACGCCAGCCCCCGTCAGAATGAGGAAGTGCGTCATATGCTCCAAGTGCTTGAACGTCATCAGGACGATGAAGCCTTGCTGGAACGCGTCAGCCGCCATCAGGTGTTGCTGGGCAACCTGTTGCAGGTTCGCGGCATGGTGCCGCCCACACTGTTCAATCAAGCGCTGATTGATTTCGATGCGGAAAACATGTCACTCGGCGAGCACCTGATCGACCGCGGCATGATCACCCGCGAAGTACTCGAACAGGCGCTGGCGGATCAGACGAGTGAACAGCAAGCGGCTTACCGCATTGTCCGGGAGGTCGCATGAAGCCTGTTTACCGTCATTCCCTGATGATGGCGAGCCTGTTGCTTGGTTTGAGTACCGCGTACCCACTGCAAGCCGCACCATTGAGCGAGTTCGAACAGTTCCGCAGCTATCCCTATATGGATCGCAGTTACCGCGAGGCGAAAAAAGGTAACTGGAAAGAAGTCGAACGGCTGATGCGACACCTGCTGGAAAAGGTGCCGAAAAACGATGAGGCGCGTGCCATGCTGGTTGAGTCGCTGGCCAAACAGCGGCGCTATCAGGACGCCGTTCAAGCGTTGCCGAACGATAACAGCGAGGCAGTTCTCGATTTGCGCCTGACCTGGATCGAACAGGATCCACCGACCAGCACTCAAGTCGAACAATGGATGGCCACCAGCAGCCTCAACGACCGTGTGCGGTTGTGGCAGGCCTACAGCTTGAGTCTGGCGAAATTCGGCGGTGCCGCCAAAGCCCACGACTGGCTGGCACACTTGGCGCCCAAGGGTGACGACAATATTCTGCGTCTGGCGCGCTCGAACTGGTCCGAGCAATTGCGTGACTGGAGCGGCACCATCGAAGAACTCGCGCCGCTGGCGGCGCGTCAACAACTCGATACCGAAGGCTGGCAACGGCTGGCCAATGCCTACGTGCAACGCCTTGATGAGCAACCGCTGCAACAACTGCTGCAACAGGCGCCAAGCCCTGAAGCGGCGCGCAAAGTTCGACTGGCGATGGTCGATCGCGCCATCGCCATGGGCCACGATCAGCAGGCTCAGCGCTGGCTGCAATCATTGCCGGCGTCGGATCTGGCCGATCCGTTACAACGTCAGCGGCTGTGGGAGCTGGCGCGGCAGACTGATGATGTGCCGACTGTCCAGCGTCTCAGCAACGACTTGCAGCGCCCTTGCCTGGAAACCGTCGACTGGCTGTCGCGGCACGATCCGGAAGCTGCACGGGTGCAACTGCGTGGTTGTCAGCCAACAGATGATCCCCAGGACTGGCTGGTTCTGGCGCAACGTCTGCAAGCCACCGACCTGTTGCAAAGTACACAACTGCCGCAGCCCTGGGACAGCCAGCGGCAAGCGCAATTGCTCAATGTCTGGCAGGAACAGGGTGAGAGCAGCAAGGTCATGGTCTGGCTCGCCGGTCAGACGCAAACCCCTGCGGTGGTCAAACGCCGCGCAGAGCTAGCGCAGCGCATGGGGCGCCGCACTGAAGAACAGACCTTGTGGGAATACCATTACCGCCAGACCGGCGATCTGGCCTCGCTGAATCAGGCCAGTTTTCTCGCGTTCAATAGCGGCGATCGCGCGCACGCACAGCAATTGCTGGAAAACGCTTACGACCGTCATGGCGGACGTCTGCCAGCCACCGCGCTGCAGCGTCTCGCCGGGATCTACGCCTCTTTGACAGAGATCACGCCGGCCCAACAGCAACGCATGGCTTCGTTGATCGGTCGTGTCGACGGCGCCACTCGCGGGCAATTGCTCGCACAACTGGCAGAAAAAGGTCAGTGCGATGTCGTGCAGCAGGCCATCGGCCGTCACCCCCAAGCAATTGGCGACTTCCGCGCCCTCGGCCGTTGTGCGATGCCCGATCGACCCGGCGAAGCCGTCGTTTATTACCAGCAAGCCGAGAAACTTGGAGACCGCAGCAGTCGTTTGCCTTTGGCCTATGCGCTCGAAGCTGCCGGCGATTCCGCGGGTGCCTTGGCGATCTGGCGCAGCATCCCCGCTGCGGAGCTCACAGACAACGCACGTCTGACCGCCAGCCGCAGTGCTCTGAATGCCGGCGATGCGCAAACCGCCGAGCGTTTCTGGCAACAGAGCAACACTCGCGGGGCTAACGAATGGTCGCTAGGCGCGGCGATTGCCGATGCTCGCGGCGCGCATGTACAGGCGCTGGAACGCCAACGCCAGGCCTTATTGAAAGCACCGGATGCCGGGCACTTTTATGCCGCCTCGGTCACCGCACAAAAGGCTGGTGATTTGTCACAAAGTACCGCATGGCTGGCCGAAGCCGTGCGCCGCGATCCGGAAAACCCACGCTACCGCGCCGATTACGGCATGCGTTTGTCGGGCGCACAAACCCGCGAAGAGCGCGCCAGGGCAATCCCCTATCTGCAACAGGCGACCCGCGACTTCCCAGAGGATTATCGTCTGGGCGAAACCCTGGCCTGGCGCTACGACGAAGTCGAGGACAGCGCCTCCGCGCGTAAAGAACTGCGTCGCGTGATAGACCTCGAACAGAACCCGGTTGCGGCGGACGATGAAGACGGCAGTATGGAGGCTCGTCGCTATCGTCAACGCCGTGCTCATGAGGCCTTGTCCCGGCGGGATAACTTCACGATTGCCAGTACCTGGTCGCCGGCTGGGGTTTCAACCAACGACTTTCTGCGTGACGACGACAGCAAAGGCTCACGCCGCAGCCCCAACTCGCAGAACGTACAAGTGGCCATGTGGGATCACGCCCTCGGTGAAGAACCGAGCCGAGCCGGCAGTTCGCTGTCGGTCTATGGCCGCGTGCTGATGGGCGGACAAAGTCGCTCCAGCTACGCTGAGTCCGTCGCCGCAGGTGTTGGCTTACGCTACAAACCGTGGGGCACGCAGAACATCAACTTCTACGGCGAAATCTATAAACAGAGCCAGTTCGACGACAAGGATAATCACGGCCTGAGCCTCGGCCAGTTGATCAATCCAGACAAGCTCTCGGATCAGCTCGACGACCATCGCAAAGATGGCCACACCAGCACCGACTACCTGCTACGCGCCACCGCCTCGTTCCTTGATCAGGGCAAGTACCGCAACGATTGGCGCGTCGACGAAAGTGAATGGGATGAACGCTTCCTCTACCTCGACGCCGCCTGGTGGACCAAGGCCGGCGATCACCAATGGTTATCGCGTTTCCAGCAAGGTCATACGCGGAAACTGCCGTTCAATGGCGCACAAACGATCATGCCGTACGGATTTCTTGAATTCGCCAGCCAGGATCCGAGCAACGACTGGCGTCAGGATTTGCGCACCGGTGTCGGTTTGCGCTGGCAATGGTGGTACGACGATGACCGCTACAACGCCTACCGCTCGAAACTGACGGTGCGTACCGAATATCAACAGTCGCTGGGCGGCAATTTGTATGAAGGCGGCAACGGTGTGCTGCTGGGCGTGGAGTGGAATTTCTGATGGCTCGCTGGATAATGTTTTTCTGCTTGTTGCTTAGCGCCGTCGCTGTGCGTGCTGATGAGCGTGTGTTCTATCAACCGCTTAATGTCGATGCCAGTCTCAGCCAGACGCAATGGCAAAAAATCTGGCAAGACAGCGCAAAGCAAGGCACGCGGACGCTGATCGTGCAATGGACTGCGTATGGTGACTCGGACTTCGGTGGTGCCAATGGCTGGCTCGCCAACAGTTTGAAACTGGCGCAGCGACAAGGCTTGCAGCTGGTACTCGGATTGAAAATGGATCCGGCCTACTACCAGCGCATCGATGAACTCGACAGCGCCGGCCTCGCCACTTATTGGCAGGCGCAACTGGGCCAGACACTGGCGCAGCAGCAAAAGCTGCGCAAGGACTGGAAGTTGCCGGTAACGGGTTGGTACCTGCCACTGGAGCTCGACGACTTGCATTTTCTCGCCGCAGAACGCCGGGCGACGTTGCAACGCCAACTGACGGATCTGGCGGGCAAACTGGATGCTCCGCTGCACATCAGCGCATTCAGTGCCGGCAAACTCGCGCCGTCGGTCAATGGAAAGTGGTTGGGCGATCTGGCGGCTGCCGGAATTCAGGTCTGGTGGCAGGACGGTGCGGGTACCGGTCGCCTGGCCCCGTTGGTACGCACCGGTTATGCCGGCGAACTACCCTGCTCGGTAGGTATCGTGCGTGAGGCGTTCCGGCAGGTCAGCCGCGATGGCCAGCCATTTCGTGCCGAGCCCAGCGCACCTGACGTGACATCTACCGGTTGTCATCCAAACGCCGTATTTTCCCTGCGTTACCGCCCATGGGGCCAGGTGATCCTCGACAACCAGCGCAAACATCAGGGTATCGATGTACAAAATCATTGAAGACGAAGTGCTGAAAAAAACCGCGCCAGCGGCAGTGCGCGCCGAATTCGTCCAGCACGAATTCGAGCGCCTCCACCGGTTCAGCGTGTTGATCTTCCTCACCAGCACGTTCATGTGGCTGGTGTTTGATTTGATCGTCAGCTTCCTCGGCGGCCAGGGCTTCACCTGGCGTTCAATGGTTTTTCTATTGCTGTTTTCGATTCTGACCGTCGTGCTGGGGTTCACCCGCAAGGCGCGTCATTTTGATGTGCTGACCGTGCTCTTCGTGCTCGGTCTCACTGTTGGCGTCCGGCTCATTGTCTACGGTGTACCGGACATTGTGCAGAGTTCCTGGCTGGTGCTTGCCGCCGCCAGCATGCTCTACAGCATCTCGGTACTGCCCTTAAGTCGCGTGGCGTTTTTCGTCGTGCAACTGATCATCTGGTCGTTGCTCAACCCGTTTATCAATACCAGCATCAGCCTCTTCGAATTGCGAGGGGTCATGACGGCTTGCTACAGCGTGTTTCTGTGTGCACTGACCATCTACACCTTTCTCAAACTGCGCGAGGCCAAGCTCTACAACTACATCATGTCGCAGTTGCTGCTGGATCAGGCCTACAACGATACCCTCACTGAAATCCCCAACCGCCGTTCCTTCATGACCCTCGCGGAAAAACACCTGCAAACGGTTTCGCGCGAACACGATCATTACTTATTGATGATCGACATCGATAACTTCAAGAAAGTGAATGACACCTATGGGCACGACATCGGCGATGAAGTGCTCAAGCGCGTTGCCGCCGACATCAAAATGGTGATGAACGCGTATGACTTTGCTCGATTGGGTGGCGAGGAGTTTGCGATTTATCTGACCGATGTTAGCCGCGAGGATGCCGAAGCACTGGCCGGGGAATTGTGCAGACTCGTGCGCGAACAACCGACGACGTATCCGGTGACCATCAGCATCGGCGTAACCCGGGTCGAAGAACACGACACCCTGACTCAGGCGTTGATCAAGGCGGATGATGCGTTGTACGAATCAAAGCATTCGGGGAAGGATCGCTACACATTTCATCGCTGATAAGTGCGTTATCTCTAAGACCGACTTCGCGAGCAAGCCCGCTCCCACACTTGAGTGCATTTCAAATGTGGGAGCACGAAGGGGCCAGGACCGTCAGCAAATCAATCAGTCATTTTTACCAGCAACACCCGCGTCACCCGCCGCTCTTCAACCGCCACCACCGTCATCTGCCAGCCTTCGTATTCCAGACGATCGCCCACCATCGGCAAGCGATCCAGCAAACTCATTACCAGACCGGCCAGCGTTTGATAATCCTCGGTGGGCTCAGCGCCAAACCCGGTGCGCTGCCGCACCCGTGTCAGGTTCAGCGCACCGCTGACCATAAACCCGCCCTGCTCTTCAAACACGTCAGGGCCTTCAACTTCACTGGCGTCGGGTAATTCACCGGCAATCGATTCAAGGATGTCGGTCATGGTCAAGATACCGACAAAATCACCGAATTCATTGACCACAAACGCGATGTGGGTCGACGCGGCACGCATTTGCTCCAATGCGTTGAGAATCGAATAGCTCTCGAGCAGATTGATCGACTTGCGCGCCAAGTGCTCCAGATTCGGCTCCTCACCGGCCAGATACTCTTTGAGCAATTCTTTCTTGTGCACGAAGCCCAGTGGTTCATCCACCGCGCCATCGCGAATCAACGGCAATCGTGAGTAGGACGAATGCATCAATCGTATGCGAATCGCTTCGGCGTCGTCGGCCAGGTCGATGTAGTCGACATCGGCGCGCACAGTCATCAGGGCACGAATCGGACGTTCAGCCAATTGCAGAACGCCGCTGATCATCACGCGCTCGCGGCGGTCGAACAGTTCCGTACTCGGCGCTTCGCCGTTGTCGAGCAGGTCGGAAATCTCCTCGCCCACTTCCTCCACTGCCAGTTTGCGTCCGCCCAGCAGACGCATGACCGCGTGGGCCGTGCGCTCACGCATCGGACGCAAACCCTGCATCGAGCGTTTGCGACGGGCACGGGCAATCTGGTTGAACACTTCAATCAGAATCGAGAAGCCGATGGCTGCGTACAGATAGCCTTTCGGGATGTGGAAACCCAGGCCTTCGGCGGTCAGGGCGAAACCGATCATCATCAAGAAGCCCAGACACAACATGATCACCGTCGGGTGCGCATTGACGAAGCGTGTCAGCGGCTTGCTCGCAACAATCATCAGACCGATGGAGATGATCACCGCGATCATCATCACCGCCAGTTCATCGACCATGCCGACAGCGGTAATCACCGCGTCCAGCGAGAACACGGCGTCGAGCACCACGATCTGCGCGACGATCGGCCAGAACAGCGCATACGCGGTGTTAGAGGTGCGTTCGCCGACATGACCTTCCAGCCGTTCGTGCAACTCCATGGTTGCCTTGAACAACAGGAACACACCACCAAACAACATGATCAGGTCGCGACCGGAGAAACTCTTGTCGAATACCTCGAACAGCGGCTGCGTCAGGGTCACCAGCCAGGAAATACTCGCCAACAGGCCCAGGCGCATGATGAGCGCCAGCGACAGGCCGATAATTCGCGCGCGGTCACGCTGATGCGGCGGCAATTTGTCCGCCAGAATCGCGATGAACACCAGGTTGTCGATGCCGAGCACCAGTTCCAGCACGATCAAAGTCAACAAGCCTAACCAGGCCGTGGGATCCGCTAACCATTCCATAAAATATCTCGATCTCTCTTCAGTAAATTCAGGCTGCCGGACACGGCGAAGTGCAACGCGATAGCTCTGAAGCTGCGTTGTCTACGATAGTCGGGTGTCGGAAAACCGGATGCTGCGAGTGCGTCAAGACCGCGCCGTGGCGCATGGAAAACGGATAACTGGGAGGCTCCGAGAGGGTGTTCATGCAAATCCTGAAAGGAAAAAGGCCTTGAAGCGTACAGGCAGAAGCGGGCCTTTCCCCAGTCGCAAATTATTTCAAAATCTGTAAAGCACAGCTTTGATGGGCTGCCGAAGCCTCTCCGGCAGCCGATGGAGTCCACTGATAAACCTAGTGTCCGGCCAGCCGCTGCAGCTGTTCCAAAGTGTGTGTCTCCAGGGCAATGCCGTACTTGAGCGACTTCTCACGTTGCAAATGCCGACGATCACCCGGCAGACGCTTGAGCCCGACGCCGTGCATTTGCCGCACCAGTTCATGGCTGCGCTCGGCAAAACTCTGGCCCGACGCCTTGGAGGGATCGATCACGATCAGCAACTGACCGGTCCATGGCGTTTTCGCGCCGGGATGATTCTTCCAGTCGAACTCGAACGAGAAGTTTCCACCGGTGAGTGCCGCCGCGAGCAACTCGACCATCATCGACAGCGCCGAGCCCTTGTGCCCGCCAAACGGCAACAGCGCGCCACCTTCCAGAATGGCTTTGGGATCTTGCGTCGGCTGACCAAGGCTATCGACGCCCATTCCCGGCGGCAGGCGCTCGCCGTTGCGCGCGGCAATCTGCACGTCGCCGTGCGCAATGGCACTGGTGGCCAGATCGAAGACGATCGGCGCGGCCCCGGCCTGCGGCGCAGCGAACGCAATCGGATTGGTACCGAACAATGGTCGATCGGCGCCGTGCGGCACCACGCACGTCATGCTGTTAACCACGCTCAGGGCGACCAGGCCCTCCTCGGCGAACGGCTCAACGTCCGGCCACAGTGCCGCGAAGTGATGGGAATTGCGGATCGCCAGCGCCGCGATCCCGGCGCTGCGTGCTTTCTCAATCAGTAACGGACGGGCCGCCGCCAACGCTGGCTGGGCAAACCCGTTACCGGCATCAACCCGCACAAATCCGGCAGCGACATCCTCCACCAGCGGCACAGCCTGCCCGTTGACCCAGCCACTTTGCAGGGTCGACACATAACCGGGGATACGGAACACGCCGTGACTGTGCGCCCCGTCACGTTCGGCGCCGGCACAGTTAGCGGCCAGTGATCGAGCGACCTGCGCAGAGGTGCCGTGGCGCAAAAAAATCGTTTCAAGCAGTTGCGTCAGTTCTTCGAGCGACAGCGTGGATAAAACAGCAGCAGACACATGATCGGATGGCGCAGACATCTGAAGCTCCAGATTAATTATTGGAGGGAACAACAGCGTACGAATTCGCGAATCGATTAATCACGCCTGCAAGGCAGCGTGTCAACCCTTGCCGAGGGCAACGGCGTCACAGACTGGCACATTATCAAGCTGTGTGTGCGGTAACTATGTACCACCTGCCCACCCTCTTCGATCCATACCCTAGAGCCTCAATCTATCGGCGCGACTCTTGCGCCTTGTCGAGACTCGTTGATGCCAGCCACTCATTCTCCGCTGTTGTTTCCAGAAACCTTGAAGTCACCCGGCCTTTGGGGCGAACTGGGCCCAATCCATGGTTTGTCACGTAAGGACTTCGATTGGCTGGCCCTGACCGAACTCGCCACGCAGGCATTACGCAGCCAACAATCCCCACCAATGCTGGCCCAGCGCATTCTGCTCAGCATTCCTGGCGCTGCCGCCGTGCCGCTGGCGGGCTGTTTTGTCCTGGGTGCCACTCCGGATGACGGTGGCGAGATCCTCTACTCCCCGTATGAAGGCATCAAAAAACACCACAGCCGCGCTGATCTATTGGAACGACTGGAGACACGGCTGAACACGCCAGGTGACGCTGAACGACTGCTGGCCTTTTTACCGATATCCCGACGCAAGCAACTGCTGGATTCACGCGGCATCCGGGTCTCGCTTATACCGATTGCGGGGGATATTTTCGAAGATCAGCAGGCGCTGATTACGCAGGCTCAACGTGAGAATGCCGAGGCCATGCTGATCGAGCTGAAGCAACTGCCTTTGCTGCATACGCTTGTTGAACAGGTCATGGATGATTTACTACGCAGCGACGTGCAAGCCGGATCGCCACGTGCAACCCGCGTCAGTTTTTACCTCAGCCCCGACAACGGCGCGACTCGCCACTGGCTGGACTCCATGAGTCTGAGCGACGCCGTGCTGATGTATTACCGCAACCAATGCTGGCCGGCAGGCCAACAGCACGAGTTCTCAAACCCGACCATTGCTACACAACCTGATGATCAAGCCCGCTGGGAGAGTGCCGTGAAAAGCGCCTCGGGAAAGTTAGCGGTGCGGTTGTTTGATCAACTCGAAGCCTACTGGCAGGCACCTTGCGCTGACGGATCATCCCGTCGCGATTTTTTCGCTCAAGCGGTGGAAGACCAGGCCCGTGCGGATCTGCTGCTCAAACGGGAAGCCAGCATCATTGACGCTGCGCAATTCATCACCCTGCATCAAATGATCGAACCGCTTCCCACCGTTTCTCGCCTGCCAACCATCGAAACCGTAAGGATGTGGGAGTACCAGGCCAACTTCGTCGAATTGGCCGGATCCTTGATGATCAGCCACGACAACGCCTACCTCTATACCCCCACTCAGGGTCTGCAAGTACTCAAGGACTACGCGAACCTCAAAGAGATCTTACTCAGAAAATTCAAGCGAGCCGGGCATGAAGACCAGCTCTACGGGTTGCTCAGCCTCGAAGAACGCAATCGTTTTATTGGTTACGACCGTCCGCAGGTAACGGGAGAGGTGATTTCCGGCGCCATTTTCAAAGTGCTGTTCGAACTGATCATCACCAAACAACGGCAGAACCTCGACTACGCCTTGCAGGTGTTTCGCCACAGCGATGGCGCCATCGATGTGCATGCCTTGGTCGACAAGGCGCTGGACATCCGCACGATGCTGAATGAGCAATTGCTGACCCTCGATGCCGGTGAGCGCTGGAGCACACGTCCAGTACTGTTCGGTCGGGCGCAACCTTCGTGGGTGCTGGCCGACAAGACGACGCTGGCGATAAAGTCATTCGCCGACGTCAAAGCCCCCCTCGCCCGTGATTTCGCCGCACAACCCCACACGACTGCAGCTTCCCAGCGCAGTTACCTGGAGCATATGAAGATCCGGCTGGCCCATGGTTTTTACGTAGGCGTGCGTGGCGAAGCGGAACTGCGGATGATTTACGGCACGCTGCAAAAACCGCTACGGGCGATCGTCGATACCGTTTTCAACGCCGACCAGCCCACGCGTAATGATCGCCGAACGCTCAATGGGTTTCGTCCCGATGCCTGGGCACTTACGGTGAAAGGCTCAGGTGAGAAACATGCATTCCCCCTGGATCAATGCGTTTTGCTCACGGAGCGCGGCGGTCTGGATGTCGAGCACTCCGGGCGCGTCATTCTGTGGACTCCGAGTTTGGGGCTGGAGGCGTTTGACGGAATTGTCAGCGTCCGCCACACATTGAATCAGCGCTTGCTCGACAGTGTTCAGCGCCTTTCTTTGCTGGAAAACCTTCGTCCTCCACAACAATTGCTCCGCCGGAATTACCAGTTGGGGCCGCTGCAACTGATCGGAGGCAATGTGATGGAGGCGTGCATGCAATCGGCGATCGATCACTACCTGGCCCGTTGCGAGGAACTGCGCGCACGCTTGACGGATCCCGCCCGCCTCAATGATTCGTTGACGCTGCTCAGTAAAACCCTGGTCGAAACCAACTTGCAGCGTGCATCTGACGTTGCGCAAGCCATCAGGCAGCAGCAATCACTCCCGATCTGGCTGGGTATGGCATCGATCGAAGAGCAGCAATTACATCTGGAATTGTTGGAGCAGTGGCACAACAGCGTGACCGATGACGAAGACTATCTGCACGGCATTCCTTCATTGGAGCGCTATGTACGAGAAACGCTGAAGTCGTTACTCGATGTGCGATTCCCCGGGAGCAATCTTGAGCCGCAAAATATTGAGATCATCCCCAATCTGGCCCTCGCGGGACCCGCGCGCAGCCTGTCCGAGTTTGCCTTGAATCACGTCAACGTCGCGCAAGGCACTGGCTTCAGCGTAGCGTCGAAGACTGCCCAACCGTTACCGCCGGGTCTTGATCAACAGGCCGTCAGACAAATGCTGGCGTCGCTGGCAATATCCACTGATTACGCAAAAAGGGTCACTGATGCCCTGTCTGCACCCTCCCCTCAAGCCGATGCACGTAAACAGCGCTTTTTCCGCCAGTTACCGTGGCAACTGTTACAGCATGCGCACGCCTTGAAACTGCAACAGCGTCTGTCCGACAAAGCTTTCGACCTGATCGCCCAAGTGCTGGACATGCCAGATGGCAAGGCGCGCGCCACCGTCGAGGGGGCTCACGCAAATATCTATCCACTGTCGCTGATCAAGACGCCGAGAGCGGCGCCCGTTGAAGCGCTCGCCATGTACGTGATCGATTCCGACCATCGTCTGCGCAATCCGCTGGTGCTCTATGCACCTTATGCCGACGAGGTGTTTCGCGAGTTTGCGAGCGAAATGGATCTGATCGCAGCACTGAACACACCGGGGAGCTTGCAGGATCTGCTCATACGCCGCGCCCCCGAGCACCAGCAGGCTTCGCTGCGAAGTTTGTTGATTTCAAGCGTGGGCGAGGTCAGCGAGATGACGCTCGCCGTGAACCCTGTCACGGGTAATATCTTTCACCGACTGTACGACGACAATATTGCGCTCCTTCCGCAGCTGCTCGGCAGCCAGTTGAAAACTGCAGCGCAGGCAGATTGGGAGGCTGCGAAAAATCTCTTCAGCGATGGCATCAAACTGCTTTCAGGGCTTCTGCCGGGCAAGCTGGGTTACCTGTCATTTCTTTGGCAAAGCTACAAAGACTTCAAGGATTCGGCCGAGGCACTGCAGGATCATCACTGGAAACCCGCACTGAAAGCATTCATTGCCGGTGCGATACAAATGGTCAGCATGGGCCGTTTGTCGATGGAGTCCTCCGCTGAGTCAGTGACCCCTTTAAAGGCCGCCTCCGAAGAGCCGCCGTTAGCGGCCCCTCGGCTACAGCAGATCCAAGTGACTGCACCGTCACGCACCGCCCTGCAACACTTCGAAACCACGACAGTCGCACTCAAAGACCTGTCCCTTGAGCCGCACAGCGGGACTTACATCAATAACGCCGACAGGCTTCGCTATGCCGCCATCGCCGGCAAGGTTTATCGCGTCGACAAACCCGGCGCCGTTTGGCGCATGGCGAATGCACAGTCCTACGGTCCGACATTACGCAAGGGAGGCACACAGCTGGTTATCGATCCGGATCTTCACACCGTCCATTACGGCAAGGCGATGTCCAAGATGTACAACCGCTTCGCCGCCGACCGCGAACGCCGGCTGGTACTGAACATCGAGGCACTCGGCATGGAGGCCATCCGCCGCAAACACCCGGACAAAGCGCGGATGCTGGTGCAGGCCATCGATATGGCCCGCTATTACGCATTCAACAGCTTGCATAATCTGGCACAACTGCGCAGTGCACCGGTCGGCACCCGACTCGATCGCTTCCTCAAGCAGTTCTTTGATGTGAGTCAGATCGACGACACGCTGATCAACAAAATAAAACAGGCGATCGTCCCGGTGTGCACGGCGCTGGTAAATCCGAGTGAGGACTTGATGAACACCGACCGCTTCGTCATTGGTTCGAACAAATACCCCGGCGCCAACCTGATTGCCTTCGTCCTGGATGAGGATGAGCAACGCAAGGTGCACTTCACCGAAAAATTCTTCTCCCAGCAACTGGACTGGTACAAATCTTCTCTGACCGAACCCTTTAATGTCGACGGGCATGCCCAGGCGTCCGTGCTGATTCATGAATTTGCCCATCAAATCTGCAACGCCGTAGACATTGCCTCGCTGGAAGCCCGCCGGCCCTTCAGCGATTTGATCGAGACCCTTACCGGCCAAGGCATCGCGATGAAAAACACTCAGCAGACGTTCCAGCGTGAAGCGCTGTCGTTGGCCACCCCGCGACAAGAGCTGTTTTCGCGCTGGAGCGATAAGCAACAAGCCTGGATTGGCTTCGATCAACTGCCTGACATGACCCACGTCAGCCGACAGATACTCGACGCCACGCTGAGCCCCACGCTGAACGACGCACGCAATGCCTTCCTCGATCAACAAACGCCACATCCGCGCATTGAGACTATTTTGCGCAATGCCGACTCGATTGCTTTTTTGATCGGCGAGATGGGCCGGCAACTGGATCCGGTGCCAGCAATTTCGCCGTAATCAGGCAAAAAAATGCGCAGGCCAGGCCTGCGCATGATTGAGACAGAAAACTGTGACGTCAGTCTTTCTGATCCCGCAAGACATTGCCCGAAGCACCGTCGATGCGGAACTCGTACACAACGCCGTCGGCTTTACGCCCTTCGCCTTTCCAGTAACCGTTGTTGTCGGCTGCGATTTCGTAAACCTCTACGTAACCGGCTTTGGTTTTGACGATTTCGATGGCTTTCTCAATGGTGATCCAGCCTGCACCGGGCTTGTCTGCCAGCGCGGCGCCAGCGCTGAGCAAACTGGCGGTGGCAATCAGGGCGGCAAAAGTTCTTTTGATCATTTTTTCACTCCATTTGTGGATAGTGCGCGAGGGTGTCCTGTTTTTTTGGGCGCCCCAGGGAAAAATAAGTTCCACTTTGATGGGTAATTGCCATGACGGATGTTCTCGGCAACTGATCGTCAAGGTTAGAATGTGCGAAATCAGGACGAGTCAATGACCCAAGACACCCTCTCGGAAGCCGAATACGATGCGATCACCGATGCCGCCGCGCATTGGTGCATGCGTGTGCACGCGGCTGATTGCACGGACGAAGAGCGATGCGCGTTCGAACAATGGCTCGATGCTCACCCGCTGCATGCGTTCGAATATGAAGCGATGCTGGAAATCTGGGACGTTGCCGAACATCTGCCGCGCCCCGAAGTTGACGTTGTCGTGCCGATCAGCCGCGCGCCGTCACGCTCGTGGCAACACTACGCTGTAGCCGCTGGTGTTTGCGCCGTCGCATTACCACTGGCTGCAGTCGCTGGCTGGAACCTTGGCTGGTTGCCCAACAGCTATCAGCATTTCGCCGCCACCGACAACGTACGTCAGGTCACGCTGGGTGATGGCAGCCAGCTCGAACTGAATCTGAACACCGAGCTGACCTTCAGTAATTACAAGGACGAGCGCCGCGTCACCCTGGAAAAAGGTGAAGCGTTCTTCACCGTCAGCCATGACATGAGCCACCCGTTTGTCGTGCGCGCAGGGGAAGGCAGGATTCGTGTAACGGGCACACGTTTCAACGTCTGGATGTATGAAGATCAGGTGCGGGTCAACCTGATTGAAGGTTCAGTGCTGGTGACCAGCAACACCGCACTGTCGGGTGATGGTTTGCGTCTCGGGCCGTCGATGCAGGCTCGCTACAAGCATGGTGATTACATGCCGCAGATCAACCAGACCTACCCCAACGACAGCGCTTTGGCCTGGCGCAGCGGCAAACTGGTACTCGACAATCTGTCGCTCAACGACGCACTGCCGCTGATTAATCGCTATCTGGACAAACCGTTGATGCTCAACGATAACGCGACCGGTGCGATTCGCGTGGGGGGCATTTACAACATCAAAGAGATGCACAATCTGCCAAGCACCCTGCCTAAAGTGCTGCCGGTCTATCTGTCGCGCAACAAGGATGGCGACCCGGTGATCAACGCGCTGCCACAACAACCGCCAAAAAGCTGAAGGCCGCGCCCCTTGCGGGATGCGGCCTCCATTTTTAACGTGGGCAAATAGCCGTTTTTACTGCGCTGCCACTTTTCCAGTCTTATCCAGTGCTTCGCGGATTGTCTGTACCTGATACTGCGGATCCGCCTGAATCTGCTGTTCGGTAAACGGCAGGACGCTCCATTGTTTCTTCGAGAACGCTTCAGTCTGATCCCGCGAATACTTCGACGCCGGATCACTGGACAACGAGAACGCCAACAGTCCTTGCGCGTGCGGGCCCTTTTCATCGAACGTGACCACTTGCAGGTAGCTGGTGCCGCTGACCACTTCCAGTTTGCCGTCCTCACGCGGTACGCTCTGAATCGCGTTATAGATCCCCAAAGTACCCGGCCCGCCATGAATCGGCGTCTGTTGCCCGCCACTGCTGACCACCTGAATATCACCCCAGCGAGCGTCAGACTTGAGGCCCATTTTTGCGCTCAATGCGACCGACGCCAACATGGCCTCGCGAAGCGCTTTGGCCACCGCTGGCTGCTCAATAGCCAGACCACGTGGCGTGTTTTGCGCATCCTTTGGATCGAACGCCACCCGCCAGATATCCGGAGATTCTTGCAAGGCTTGCATGATGTTCTGGAAGTGCACCAGGCCCAGACCCGAATCCAGATTGGCCCGGCCGTCCCACGCTCTCAGGCTGGCACACAGCGGTTTCAGCGCAGCAGCGTCAGTACCTGTTTCATTGGCGCAGAATTTCAGCAGATCCGGCACAACCTGACCCGCCAGATACACCTGGTCGTCCATCACCATGTGCTGGAGATCCTTCACCGCCAGGGTAGCGTTTTTGCTCAGGCTGGCGAGACGATCCAGGGCGAAGCGCGAGCGCAGCCCCAACGGTTGCCCCTCCTGACTGATCAGCGGCGAGAACCCGGTCAAGGGTTGCGCCGGATTCGCCAGCCAGGCGGAATCATTGGAATGCTGTACGAAATCCTTGCGCAGTAATTGCGGCAACTGGCTGGAGGCAAAAATACCTTTCTGCGCGGCTGCCGGATCGATGTCCCAGGCGCAAGCGCTGTTCGAGCCGTCCAGAATGATCATCTGCAAACCGATGCGCGGATCGCTGCATTTGGCCAGTTTATCGGCACTGACGTTGGGCACCACCGACAGGTTCATGTATAGCGTCTGTCCCTTGTCATCCACGGCCAAGGTGTTGACCCAGGGAATGCCTTGAATCTTGTGCACCGAATCCTGCAAATCCTTGAGGCTGGCAGCCTGATTCATTGCGTACCACTGTTTAAGTACGCGATCGTTCTCAAGGTTGGCGTCGCGCAAACTGTACGCGTATTGATTATCCCAATCGAGCTTGCCCGGCCACTGCACCACCGGGCCGAACTGCGAGCTGTAAATGTCTCGCGATACCGGCACGACCTGGCCGTCCGCCTGCTTGACCTGCACCGTTACGGTCTGCTTGCTCATTGGCAGTGATTTGCCATCAAGCATGTAGTGCGTCGGATCTTTTGGATCGAGTTGCAGGCGGTAGAGCGTGAAGTGTTTCGACGAGTCGACCGTGTGCGTCCACGCCAAGTGCTGGTTGAAACCGATGTTGATCATTGGCAGGCCCGGCAGCGCAGCCCCCATAACGTCGAGCTTGCCGGGGATGGTCAGGTGCATCTGATAGAAACGCATGCCGCCGACCCAAGGAAAATGCGGATTGGCCAGCAACATGCCGCGACCATTAAATGAACGTTCGCTGCCAACGGCCACCGCGTTACTGCCGCGATCCAAGGCGAAACGTTGCTGGCGCAGGTCGGCCATTTGATAAGCGTGATGATCGTGCTCGATCCGGGCAGTGGCCTGTGGCGGTGTCGCACCCGCCAGTGCTTCGGCGAATTGACCAACGCCACCTTCGACCAGCAGACGCCGCGTCAACTTGACCAAATCTTCAGTGGCAATGTCGCGCACCCATTCGCCTTGGCATTGCTGCGGCAGGCCTTGCTGGCGACGTTCGGCAAGATATTTGTTGTAGCCGGCGGCATAACCTTCGACCAGATCCTGCACTTGGGAAGTCTGTGCCTGCCAAAAACCATTGACCGCTTCAGGCGTGTTCAGCCAATTGAAAAACACATCGCTGACGCGATTCTCGCGCTCTTCCACGGTGAACTGATCAGGGCCGAAATAGCGTGAGCGCTGACCGTTGACCGTGACGATCTCGTTGGCCAGCAGACAGAGATTGTCTTGCGCGTAGGCGTAGCCGATGCCAAAACCCAAACCGCGTTCGTTGTCAGCGCGAATGTGCGGCACGCCAAAAGCGGTACGCCGAATATCGGCGCTGGCCTCAGTGGCGGGACTGAGTGCATGGGCGGAAAAACTTAGCCCAAATGCCATACCGGCAAGGGCCAGTCCAATTAACTGCCTGGAAATAATCACGCTCGCTCCTGATCGAAATGCCGAAGAGCGCAGGCGTGCCTGGCCTGAAAGGACGGGCATCGGCTCCGCTCTGAAAACACCCACGCGTCCACGCGCAATGAGCCTTTGCAAGTAACGAAGCCGAGAAAAAAAATTTAGGCCGCCGAACAGCGATCTGAAGCCGTAATTACGGAGAAAAGACGAATTTCCGACAAAATTTCTACATTTTTTCTTTCATGATTTCTCGTGCTGATTCGTCTTGTTTAGAGAGAGCACAAAAACCTTTCCCGATCTGGCCCTGCAAAGGAGTAATCGCATGTACAACTCGCAACTACCATCGGACGGTAGCCAGGCGCCACAAGGGGCTTCCATGAGCTCCCTGGCGAGCGATTTCGGGCAGCGTGCCGACCGTCACGGCAACGAACGGATCCGCCTGCTACTGAAAAGTTTTGGTCTGCGCACCAGTCTGATCCGCCTGAAAGTCATCGACGCCCTGCTGGTCGCGGCACAAAGCGAACGTCGTCTGGGCGTTCGCGGCGTCCACAGCCAATTGCTGGATCTGGACATTCCGCTGTCATTTCTCAGCGTCCGCGAAGTCCTTAAACGCTTGTGCGCCGAAGGTGTCATCACCTTCAACGCCGACAAGAGTTACAGCCTGCATCCACAAGCTGCGGCCGTCCTCAACGAGTAATCCGTACAGCGATCGCCGTCAGGATTTGACCTTGCGGCGCATCACGGCGTTGATAATCACCACGATCACCGCCACGGCGATTGCAATGTACTGAAACATCTTTTCAGTGATCATCCCGGCGTTTTGCGCCCAGGACAGGCCGAGCATGATCGCCAGTACCGACACGGCAATCAGAATCGAATAAATCAAACGTTGCTTATGGGTCATTGCGGTTTCCTGAAACTTTGAAATGTATCCGGTTTGTATCTGTTTGCATGCCATGCGCTTACCGTTTCACGGGGATGCGCCGCTGCAATCGGGGTCTCATGTTACAGCCGATGAAGAGTTTTGGCTTCATGACGGCGTAACCATGAGGATTTTTGAAATGCTGCGTCGAATCACCTGGCTGATTCCCGTTCTTGCCCTGCTGACCCTGAGTGGCTGCATCATCTTCCCCCACGGCGGCTGGCACGACGATCACCATCGTTACTACCAGGGTGGCCCTGGTTATTATCAACATCGCTAGAACAGGATTGTTCGCCCTGCCCGCTCTACTCTGAATGAACGCGACAGGGAAATCACCCAGCCGATCCACTGCACACAATGCCCGCATTCAAGCGGGCATTTTTGTGTGCGCCGATCCGCCAGTCCAGCGCTTAAACAAGCCGCAAGCATTTGAAATCTAATGTCGCAGCAAACCGTTAGGCCACCGGATGGCGCGCGCCTAGGATTTGAGAATCTTTTTCGACTCGCAAACAAGGATGTTTATGCAGAGGACACTTATCAGGATCCACCGTCGACAGGCCATCGGATTTTGTCTGGCCATAATGGCGTTTGAATTGCTGACCTACATGGCCAGCGACATGATCATGCCGGCCATGCTGACGGTAGTGACGGAGCTGGATGCGGATGTGCGTCACGTGCCAAACGCTTTCAATCTGTACCTGATTGGCGGTGTCTGCCTGCAATGGCTGATCGGGCCATTGTCGGATCAATGCGGGCGGCGGCCGATGCTGCTGCTGGGTTGCGCTCTGTTTGGTATTTCCTGCGCGGTTGTCTTCATAACCGACAGCATCGAAATGTTCAATCTGCTGCGCTTGCTGCAGGGCATGGGTTTGGGGTTTGTGGTGGCCGTCAGTTATCCGGCCCTTCAGGAAGTTTTCTGCGAGGCGGACGCCGTGCGCCTGATGGCATTACTCGGCAATGTGGCGCTGTTGTCGCCCTTGCTCGGGCCGCTGCTGGGCAGCCTGCTGCTGGAATGGGTGAGCTGGCGTGAGCTGTTTCTGGGACTCGCAGTGGCGGCTGGCGTGGTCTGGGTCGGGCTATTTATCTGCATGCCCGAAACCGTGGGCATTGTGCGCCGTGACGGACAGGCGCTACGCCCGGTGGCCTTCTCTTGGCGACAGACGCGTCAGCGTTATCTGGCCCTGCTGGCCAATCGCAGGTTCCTCGCTGCAAGTCTGGCGCTAGGCCTGATGAGCCTGCCGTTGATTGCCTGGATTGGCCTTGCCCCCTTGTTACTGATCCAGCTGCTGGGCCTGACTTCGGTTGAATATGGCCTTTGGCAAATCCCGATTTTCTCAGCAGTTATCGTCGGCAACCTGATGCTTGATCGTTTATTACTGACGCACTCGATACCCGAACTGATAGGCCTGGCACTCTGGCCTTTTAGTCTTGGATTGCTGGCTCTGGGCGTGTGCGCAGTGATTGGCACAACCATCACCCCGGTGATTGCCAGCCTGGCGCTGTACGCCATCGGGCTGGGCATGAGCAATGCCGCTTTGTATCGAATGGCACTGTTTGCCATTGATGACAGCAAGGGGCTGGTGTCCGCCATGATCGGCATGATTTCGATCACCGTGATGGGCATCGGCGGCTCGCTGATTGCTGCTGGCGGCGGTGGCTCACACATTGAATTCTTCGCACTCTGGTCAGCCTTCGGCGGCCTGCTGTGTTTGCCTTTTCTCTACGGTTTTTTACAAGGCGCGAAAACCGCGCCACCTCCACCTCAATAAAGGATTATTGATGACTCATCTTCCCTATAGCGACGCGCTGTGCGCGTTGCCGCAGCCCTATTGTCGGGACTCGGCCCCCGCAGGACTGTTCGATCAAGCCATGGCCGAGACCAGTCGTTTTCATTGCCGGCACACCCCCGGTTACGAGCACTGGCTGAACAGTCATGGAATAAATGTGCATGACCTCGACAGCCTGGACGACTGGTCAACATTGCCGCCGATCTTCGCCAGTTTTTTCAAGCGTCACCTGCTGCTCAGCAGCACCGGTGAGCACGCACTGGAACTGACGTCCTCGGGCACCAGCGGCGAACAAAGCCGTATGCGCTATGACACACGTAGCATGGCTGGCGCCCAGTTCATGGTCGAACGAATATTCGATCATTACGGCTGGAACACTCCCGAAACCCCATGCAACTACTTGCTTCTGAGCTACGAGCCAAAAGATCGCATTACCTTGGGGACCGCTTACACCGATCAGTTTCTCTGCCGTTTTGCGCCAAAAAATCGCGTGATCTACGCCCTTCGCAATACCGGCAACGGTCATCAGTTCGATGTATTTGGTGTGATCGCTGCTCTGCAATCCTTCGCTGAAGAAGGCCTGCCGGTGAGGATATTCGGCTTTCCCGCATTTCTCTGGCAGGCCCTGCAGCGAATGCAGGCGACCGGTGTAGCGGATTTACAGTTACCGCCGAATTCGCTGGTGTTTTTCGGGGGTGGCTGGAAAACCCAGGCCGCGCAGGAAATCCCAAAAGCGCAGTTATATGCGCAAATCCACCGGCAACTGGGGATTGAGCCGTCGAATTGTCGCGATGGTTATGGAGCCGTCGAGCACGCAGTGCCTTACGTAGAATGCGCTGAGCATCACTTTCATGTGCCGGTGTATTCACGCGTCTACATACGCGACCCCGGTGACTTTCGCGTGTTGCCCTATGGCCGGCAAGGCTTGTTGGGATTCGTCTCGCCCTACATCTCGTCGAGTCCTGCGCATGCGGTAGTGATGAGTGACCTGGCCACGTTACACCCCGGCGAAAGCTGCAACTGCGGCCTGGAAAGTGACTGGTTTGAACTGCATGGCCGCGCCGGCACGAGTGCCGGGCGCAGTTGCGCCATGGCCGCCGCCGAACTGCTGGGGGATCACTGACATGTTTTTGATTAATGGACAGCTGAATCCCCAACGTAGCCTCGATGACGCACTGCACACTCTTTATGCGGATCTGCCACAGTGCTTGAGCATGCCCTTGCGCGCAGAAACGGTGATCAGCGCAGCAATCCGGTTCGCCGAACAATTGCGCGACGGCAGCACACTCGCGCTCGACGCCGAGCAATGCCAAGCGTTGATCAACTTCTGCCAGGCCGATGCTTTACGCAACAAACTTGCGCGCGAACTCGGCGATCAACCAACCTCACTGCGGCGTATTGATTACCGTCAGCCACGTTTCGAAAGCTGGCGCGCATTGGGTCTGGTCGTGCACATCACGCCGGGCAACGCGCCGTTGCTGGCATTCTGCGCGGTGCTTGAAGGTTTGCTGGCCGGCAACGTCAATTGGCTGCGCCCCAGCAGCAGCGATCAAGGATTGACCGCGCGTCTGCTTCAAGCGCTGGTGCAATGCGATGCCAGCGGACAACTCGCCGGCTACATCGCCGTATTACCGGTGGCCACTGCGCACATCGGTCAGCTGTGCAAAAAGGCCAACGGCGTCGCCGCCTGGGGTGGAGAGTCCGCGTTGCGGGCCATCCGCCAACAGCTGCCGCCCGGTTGTCGCTGGATCGATTGGGGACATCGCATCAGCTTCGTTTACATGACACCGGAGGCGGCATCAGCGCAGGCGCTGGATGCCGTGGTCGATGAGGTCTGTCGTCTGGATCAGCAGGCGTGCTCCAGCCCGCAATGGCTGCTGGTGGACAGCGATGACCCTTCGGCACTGCGCGACATCGCTGACAAAGTGGCCGAGGCCTTTGAACGTCGCGCCGGGCAATGGCCAGCGTTGCAACCCACGCTGCAAGAAGCCTCGCAAATCACCACCCAAACGCAGATGACCCGCTTGGCGCAGAGTTTTGCCGGGCAGATGGGGCACGTCTGGAGCGGATCGGGCTGGCGTGTGATTTGGGCGCATACCCGCCAATTGAGCCCCTCACCGCTGTTTCGCAGTTTGCTGCTCTTCCCGGTGCCTCGCGCGCGAATCAGTGAAACCTTGCTGAATTGGCGAAACGTCCTGCAAAGCTGCGCGCTGGTGTGCGAGGACAGCCAAATCAGTGAGCTGACGCAAACGCTGATCAGCGCCGGCGTCACCCGTCTGGCGCCGGTCAATGCCATTCACGACGGCTATGACGGCGAACCCCACGACGGCGTCTATGCGCTGCAACGGCTTAGCCGTCGAGTGTCGGTCAGCCTGTCCGCAACCACACTGCCGACCCACGCAACCCTTGACCCACTGCCACTGGCGCCCGTCCACAACGGTCAGCCGATCATGAGTAAAGACGCCTTCGTCTCGCAGCCCATCAATCCGGCAGCGCAACTGTATTTTCGCTCCGGCGGCAGCAGCGGCCTGCCGGCGTTGGCGGGTTTCAGCTACCGCGACTTCGAGCGGCAGATGCGTGCAACGGCCGATGGACTATTTGCGGCTGGTCTGGATCCGCGCCGTGACCGGGTCATGAATCTGTTCTTCAGTGGCGGGTTGTACGGGGGGTTCTTCAGCTTCGCCAAAGTGCTTGAGCTGCTCGACGTTAGCCACCTGCCGATGGGTGCCCCCGCCGATGATGAATACGCTGAAATCGCGCAACTGATCGTCGATCAACGCGTCAACGTGCTGATTGGCATGCCGAGCACCCTGCACCGCTTGTTCCTTAAACAGAAAGAGCGACTGCAAGCGTACGGCAACATCGAAAAAGTCTTTCTCGGAGGTGAGCACGTCAGTGAGCAAAGTCGCGATCTGCTGCAAAGTTGCGGCGTTTCCCTCATCCGTTCGGCCATTTACGGCAGCGTTGACGCAGGCCCGCTGGGCCACGCATGCCAGGCGACCGACGATGGCGTGTTCCATCTGCTAAGCGATATCCAGCAACTGGAAATTATCGGGTTCGATGACGACGTCGCGTTGAGCGGTGATGGCGTCGGCCGACTGATCTTTACCTCAACCGCCCGGGAGGGCCAGTTCGTCGAGCGTTATGACATCGGCGACAGTGGTCGCTGGGTGCCCGGGCATTGTGCTTGCGGGCTGCTCTCGCCGCGTTTCGAACTGATGCAACGCCACGGAAAACTGATTCGTATCGGCACCGATTTCATTTCCCTGAGCGAATTGGCCGAGCGCCTGCAAAGCCCTTTCCAACTGTTGCTTGACCACGCACCCGACGGCGTCGAACGCATGCGCCTGCGCTCGGAACTCTCATCAGAGGAGGCCCTGACCCGCCTGGCCAGCTATTTGACGCTCGCGACCGTCGTGCAGAGCGGATTGTTGGTGCTCGAAGTTGAAGCCTGTTCCGTCGAACACTTCACTCGCCACAAACACAGCGGCAAGACGCCGATATTCATCGACTCACGGCGTTAACAGCCGACTTATTACAAGAGAAAACACCGTGAAAACTATTCATCAACTCAACGAGCTGATCACCTACGCTCGTCAACACTCGGGTTTTTACACAGAAACGCTGGGGCCTATTAATCAACCGATCACGGCTTTGGCCCAACTACCACTGACCGATCCAGTCGACTACTGGAATCAAAGTCATGACCTTGATCGTTGGCCTGTGCTGACAGGTTCACCGAGTCAGGCGCTGGTGTTCAAAACAGGCGGTTCGACCAGCGCGGGCAAGTTGTCCGTTTACAGCCGCAGTGAATGGCACACGCTCGTCAGAGACTTCGGTCATAGTCTGACAATGCAGTTCAAGCCCGACGATCGCGTGGCCAATCTGTTTTTCGCCGGCGACTTGTACGCCAGCTTTCTGTTTATTCATGACGCGCTCGCGCATGTCGATACGTCGATTACCGAATTCCCTTTCACCGGCGACGTCGATTCCAGTGTATTGGCCGAAGCGATCGTTCAGCATCGGATCAATGTTCTGGCAGGAGTGCCTGCGCACTTGTTGGCATTTGCCGCCTGGCTGAGCCGTCATGGGCAGATTCTGAGGGGCGTCGAGACAATCCTTTACGGCGGCGAAAGCTTGTTTGCTTCGCAGCGGCAGGTACTCGGCCAAGTTTTCCCCAACGCCCGCATCACCTCCATTGGCTACGCCAGCGTCGATGCCGGTTTTATCGGCGCCAGTACACTGGACTGTGATGACGGCGAGCATCGAATGCAGGACGAGCACGCCATTATCGAGATCATTGACGAGGTGTCCGGAGCGGTGATTGATGACTGTGATCAGCCGGGACTGTTAGTGCTCACAAACCTGAATCGAACCTTGATGCCGCTGGTTCGCTACCCGGTCGGCGATCGCGCCTGCTGGCGTGAGCCCGCCGGCACCGCCCGGCGTAAATTTGCCCTAAAAGGACGCAGCGCCAGCAGCCAACGGGTGCGCGTGGGCCTGCTTTCGCTGATTCCGAGCGAAATCGGCGCCATCGTCCAGCACACCGTTGGCAGTGACGACTGGCAACTGATGATCGAACAGACAGCGCACAAGGATGTATTGAGCCTGAAGTGGCAACCGACCACCCCGCCGCCGTCCGACGAGAACGCTTGCCGGCAACTTGAATCGCGCTTGGTCGAGTGCTATCCGCTGATCAAAAAACTGCAGGCTGACCAATTGCTGGAACTGCGCATTCAGCGTTGCACATCCGAAGACCTGCAGCGTCATCCGCGCTCCGGAAAATGCTTGCGCGTACTCGATCGGCGCGTGTACTCGCCCCCTGCTGCGGGGCTTACGTGATGGAAACACTGATTTTACGCAACTACCGCAATTCCGACGCAACGGCGGTCAGCCAACTGTTCAGGCAGGTCTACGGTGATCACTATGTGCAACCGCATGTGTACCTGCCGCACATGATTAGCCAGAACCACGCGGATCATCGATGGCATTCGCTGGTTGCCGAAGTCGATGAACAGATCCTCGGCCACGCCACACTGTTTCGCGAAACCGCCTCGCACAGTGCCGAACTGGCGCTGAGCGTCGTCCACCCGCAAACCCGTGGCCAACAAATCGCCACGCGTCTGGGCGAGCAGTTACTGACTCATGCGCAGGCGTTGGGGTGTCGCAATGTCACAATCAAGCAAGTCACCCATCACCCCTACACGCAGCGGATGGCCGCCAGCCTCGGCTTTCATAACACCGGGCTGCTGCCGGACTACGTACCCTCGCCGTTCGGCGCCAGCACGCCGGAATCGATTGTCATTGGTTGCCGGGGCATTCCAGGCTATCAACAACCGTTGCCGAGCCAACGCTGGCCGACCCGTTGCGCGGCATTCATGCTCCACCTCAGCAACGTGTTCGGTGTCGATGATCAAACGCCTCGCTGGAGCGGCGTACCGGTTCAACTGGAAAAGCAGGCGAACCGATACGACATGCTTGTGAAAAAGATCGGTCCGGGCTTGATCAGGCAGTTGCGAGAGTTGCCAGCGCATTGGCTGGTGTCGATAAAGCTCAGACTGTCCAGGCACTTTGCCGTGGATCTGAGCCGGCTCGCCGATATCGGTTTTGTCTTTACGGGACTGGCGCCGGGGCACGGCAAATACGAGGGATGGTTGGCGTTGTTTCATCGGGGAATGTGCCAGCGGACGCTGCATCTCCACTGTCCGCACATGCAACGCTTGCACGAACTGACGCAAACGCAGGCAGCCACACAGATTGATCGTTAGCGGGAGCGATGGCCTGTGGTCTGATGAAAACTCAGCAGACCACAGGATTGCGGCATTTAGGCCTTGGCTTTAACACCCTTGTCCGAAGGCGGCGCAGGCGCGTTGCCTTCACCGTAGGTCTTCAGATTCTGCAGCACATAAATGGCTTTCTTGAATTCCGGGATCAGGCTCTTGCCGTAGAAATTGCCGTTGAGGCTATTGCTCTGGATGGTGTCCAGTTGGGTGGCGAAATACTCCAGCGCGTTGAAGCGTGCTTCAGGGTCTTTCTGTACGCCGAAACGGTCGAATTTGTCGCCGGCATTGAGCAGAGTGATGGAGGTGATCTCTGAAATCAGCCCTCTACCGCGCAGAAATTCGCTCAGATTACCCAGTTGTTTCACCGACACGTTGGTCGGGTCAAACCCTTTGATCTGCTTGCGCAGTCCTTGCTTGTCCATCTCGGCAACGTTCAAGGCATTAGGGTTGGTGCCGACCTTGGTGAGCATTTGCTGCACCTTGACGCTCTGAGCCACCTGTTTCTTCGCACCCGTGTCGCGAACCAGAACGCCGGCCTTGCTCTGCCAGGTACCGGTAATGCCGATAGTCATGCGAAAACTCCTTGAAAAACGGCCATGAAATGTCCTTGTTGAGCGACTTGTATGCCCGAGAGTATCGGCCGGCACACCAGTGACTCCAACTTATTTATGGTCTTTTTACACATTTCGTACATTTCAGATACAAATCTGCAAAGCGGCCTAAATAAAGGCTTACAGCGATATTGTTAGAGCGCCGAGAATAGATTTATAGCACTAATGAACAGGCTGGTTAGTTTGAATGTATCAATGCCGATACGTGCCACTGATCGACAATTCGAGATCCAGTACGAAAGTACCTAAAGCTTCCCTTTGCCGCGACGATACGTAGGGATACCCGCACTGTTTCGAATCCCCGCGCCATAACTACAATCGCAGCTCAAGGACCGGTTTCCATGCCCGCATTCCGCACCATTCAGGCTCGCTACACGCTGTTTCTGGTTCTGTTCATTCTGCTGTTGTCAGTGCTGACCGTGGTCGGTATCAGCCAATTGGTTGCGCCCAAATTGCGCCACACCGAAGAGCAAGTCGTGCTCAACCGCATCGCCGAAGTTGCTGAACAGATTCAGGGCGAATTGAACAAGGTTCAGGCACAGCAACGCAGCATCACCCAGACCATTCCCCTGCTCGACAGCGCGGCAATCGACACCGTGTTGCCTGGACTGGTTGACCAGTACGGCGAATTGAAAGTCTTTGGCGGCGGTATCTGGCCGCTGCCCGGCCAACGTGAAGCCGGACGCAACAAGTTCAGCACTTTCTGGCACCGCGACGCCTCGGGAAAACTGGCGGTAAACACCTTCTGGAACAGCGACGCCGCGCCCAATTACTACGACCAGAGCTGGTACAAGGGCGGCATGCAAACCCCGCGCGGCCGGTGCGCCTGGGCCGCTGCCTATAAAGACGACGCCAGTGCCGAACCGCGCACCAACTGCGCCATGGCCATCCAGAAAAACGGCGTAGCGTGGGGCGTGTCGACCATCGACGTGACCCTCGGCTTTTTCAATGATCTGGTGGCGCGCAAGGAAAAAGACCTCAACGCCGAAATGCTCATCGTCGAAGCCGACGGCAAGATCATCAGCAACAGCTCGCGGATCAGCGGCCCGATCGTGCTGAAGAACATCAGCGAGCTGGCGGGCAACCTGCCGTTCGCCAAGCAGATCAACGCTGGCCTGCAAAACCGCGAGCAATCGCAACGCGTCGAGTTCGACAACAACGGTCAGGACAGCACCTTCTTTATGCGTCCGATCGAAGGCACGCCGTGGTTCCTCGCCACCGCCCTGCCGACCAAAATGCTTACCGCCCAGCGTGATGACGTGCTCAGCACCTTGAGCCTGTTGCAGATTCCGTTGGTGATTCTGTTGGTGCTGCTGCAGGTCTACGCGATTCGTCAGTTGATCGCGCGAATGAAGGCGTTGAAGGCCAACATTGATTTGCTCTCCAGCGGCGATGCCGACCTGACCAAGCGCATCACCATTCGTGCCGAAGATGAACTCGGCGCGATCGGCCATTCGATCAACGCGTTTATCGCGTATCTGCAAAACATGATCGGCGAAGTGACTCACGCCACTGGTGCCATGGCCTCGAGCCTCGACAACCTGCAACGCACCTCGGCGCACACCAGTCAGATTCTGTTGCGGCACGCCTCGGAAACCGATCAGACGGTTACCGCGATCACCGAGATGAGTTCGACCGCCGAAAGCGTCGCGCAAAATGCCGCTGAAACCGCCGCGTTCACCCAAAAAGCCAACGAAAACGCCGACCGCTCGCGGGTGGTGGTCGGTGAAGCGACCGACAGCGTTGTCGCGCTGATCGACGAAGTGGCCAGCGCCACGCACAAAGTCGAAAACATGCAGCAGGACGCTCAACGCATCACCGAGATTCTCGGGGTGATTGGCGCGATCGCCGGCCAGACCAACCTGTTGGCGCTTAATGCTGCAATTGAAGCCGCCCGTGCCGGTGAACAGGGTCGCGGTTTTGCCGTAGTGGCTGACGAGGTTCGCGCCCTCGCCGCGCGCACTCAGGCCAGCACCTCGGAAATAAACGAGATGTTGACCCGCCTTACACAAGGCGTGAGCTCGTCGGTTGCGGCGATGGAAAACACCCAGGCCAGTTGCCAGTCGGCGGCCGACGCCACGGCGCGGGTCAACACCGGTCTGGATGAAATGGCCGGTTCGGTCAGCCACATCAACAGCCTGAGCACACAAATCGCCACCGCCGCCGAACAGCAAAGCGCCGTGACCGAAGAGATCAACCGCAGCATGGTGCAAATCCGCCACATGGTTGAGGAACTGGTACACAGCGGCCAGGCCAGCGAGTTGAATACGCAGCAATTGCTGGAGGCTAATAGCCGGGTGAGTGCGATTATGGGGCGCTTCAAAGTCAGCTGAACCACCAAAGTGACACCCCCTGTAGGAGCTGCCGAAGGCTGCGATCTTTTGATCTTGCCCCTTAAAAGCGAATCAAAAGATCGCAGCCTTCGGCAGCTCCTACAGGGACTACGGCGTTCCGGTCTTGTAGCAACTGGAAACACTCCGTTGAAGCCGGGCAGGAAAAACCGGTCAAAATACGTTCTTTTTCGACCGCCACTCGACTCGAGAACCTGTCATGCGAACCTCTCTGCGTCTGCTCACCCTGAGCGCTCTGTTCATTTCTTCCCTGGCGCAAGCCGCCGATCTGATCCCGATCGAAGTTCACCGCGACGCCAATTGCGGCTGCTGCAAGAAGTGGATCAGCCACCTCGAAGCCAACGGCTTTAAAGTTGAAGACCATGTCGAAAGCGACATGAGCAGCTTCAAACAGCAACACGGCGTGCCACCGCGTCTGGCGTCGTGCCACACCGCGATCATCAATGGCAAATTCGTCGAAGGCCATGTGCCGGCCGATCAAGTACTGGCCCTGAGCAAGCGCGATGATCTGCTCGGTGTCGCCGCGCCGGGCATGCCGATGGGCTCGCCGGGCATGGAAATGGATGGCATGAGCGATGCTTATCAAGTGATCGGTTTGAAGAAGAACGGTACTGACGTCGTGGTGGCGGACTACCCGGCTCATTGATGGGTGCAGCATACGTCGGGCTGTTCTTTGCCGCGTTCGGTGCGGCAACGTTATTGCCGTTACAGTCCGAGGCGTTACTGGTCGGGTTGATCGTCAGCGAGCGCTACTGGCTGTGGGGGTTGTTGGCGGTAGCGACGCTGGGCAATGTGCTCGGCTCGCTGGTCAATTGGTGGCTGGGGCGCGGGATCGAGCGCTTTCAGGAGCGCCGCTGGTTTCCGGTCAGCGCCAAACACATGGCCACTGCGCGCAAGCACTATGAGCGTTACGGCCATTGGTCGTTGCTGCTGAGTTGGCTGCCGATTATCGGTGACCCACTGACCCTGATCGCCGGCGTCATGCGCGAACCCCTCGGACGCTTTCTGCTGATCGTCACACTCGCCAAAGGCGCGCGCTATGGCGTGCTGGCCCTGTTAACCCTCGGCTGGCTCGGTTGAACCATCAGCCGCCGACATTGCCTGTGTGTTTAACGTCGCCGTAATGCGGCCATTCCAGCATCGGCCGATTTCCATGGAGTTTGTCCCTATGTCCAACTCGTTAAACCGCTGGTTGCCCGGCCTGTTCCTCAGCGCCGCCCTGCCCCTGTTTGCCCATGCCGCCACTGAAACCGCGCCCGCCGAAGGCCCGGCGTATGGCCCGGAACTGCAGGGCTTCGAATACCCTTACACGCTTAAACACTTCGCTTTCCAGTCCCAAGGCAAATCCCTGCAAATGGGTTACATGGACGTCGCCGCTCACGGCAAGGCCAATGGCCGCACCGTGGTGTTGATGCACGGCAAGAATTTTTGCGGCGCGACCTGGGACAGTTCGATCAAAGCCCTGAGCGAGGCCGGTTATCGGGTGATCGCGCCGGATCAGATTGGTTTCTGCTCCTCCAGCAAACCCGACAACTATCAGTACAGCTTTCAGCAACTGGCGACCAACACCCAGCAACTGCTGAAAGCGCTGGGTATCCAGAAAGCTACGCTGCTCGGCCACTCCACCGGCGGCATGCTGGCCACGCGTTATGCGCTGCTGTTCCCGGAGCAGGTCGATCAACTGGCGCTGGTCAACCCGATCGGTCTGGAAGACTGGAAAGCCCTTGGCGTGCCCTACCGCAGCGTCGATCAGTGGTATGAGCGCGAACTGAAAGTCACTGCCCAAGGCATTCGCGACTACGAACGCACGACTTATTACGATGGCCGCTGGAAGCCTGAATTTGATCGCTGGGTCGACATGCTCGCCGGCCTCAGCAAAGGCCCGGGCAAGACCCAAGTCGCCTGGAACTCGGCGCTGATCTACGACATGATTTTCACCCAGCCGGTGTACTACGAGTTCAAGAACCTGAAAATGCCGACGCTGTTGTTGATCGGTACCTCCGACACCACGGCCATCGGCAAGGACATTGCGCCACCGGAAGTGAAGGCGAAGATCGGTCACTACGACGTGCTCGGCAAACAAGTGGCGAAACTGATCCCGCAGTCGACGCTGGTGGAATTCCCCGGCATGGGCCACGCGCCACAAATGGAAGAACCCGAGCAGTTCCACAAAGCGCTGCTGGGCTGGCTGAGCAAAACCAATCCCGTTCATTGATGAGGTAAGGCTGATGGCGGTGCAGATTGCAGTAATCGATGACTGGCAAGACGTGGCCCGCGACGTGGTCGACTGGTCTGTGCTGGACGGCATCGGCGAAGTCACGTTTGAACATGATTACCCGGCGGACAACGCCACTTTGGCGCAACGTCTGGGCCGCTATCAGGTGATTTGCGTGATGCGCGAGCGCACGCGTTTCGATGAGGATTTGCTCAAGCGTCTGCCCAATCTGAAGCTGCTGGTCACCGGCGGCATGCGCAATGCGGCGCTGGACATGCCAGCGGCAGCCAAACTCGGGATCAAGGTCTGCGGCACTGATAGCTACAAACATGCAGCGCCGGAATTGACCTGGGCGCTGATCATGGCGGCCACACGCAATCTGGTGAACGAAGCCAATTCGCTGCGCGCCGGGCAGTGGCAGCAGGGTCTGGGTGGCGACCTGCATGGCAAGACGCTGGGCATTCTCGGCCTCGGCAGCATTGGCCAGCGTGTTGCGCAGTTTGGTCAGGTGTTTGGCATGCGCGTTATCGCTTGGAGCGAGAATCTCACGGCTGAGCGAGCTGAACAGGTCGGCGTGACGTACGTCAGCAAGCAGGCGCTGTTCGAGCAGGCGGATGTGTTGTCGGTGCATCTGGTGCTCAGCGAGCGCAGTCGCGGCTTGGTCGATGCGCAGGCGCTGGACTGGATGAAACCGACGGCGCTGCTGGTGAACACCGCGCGCGGGCCGATTGTTGATGAAGCGGCGCTGATCAAGGCGTTGCAGAAACAGCAGATCGCCGGGGCGGCGCTGGATGTGTACGAACAGGAGCCGTTGCCGGACATGCACCCGTTTCGCACGTTGGACAATGTGCTGGCGACGCCGCATGTCGGGTACGTGAGTCGGCAGAATTATGAGCAGTTCTTTTCGCAGATGATCGAGGATATTCAGGGCTGGGCTGCGGGCAATCCCATCCGCCCGCTGAATTAACCTCCCCATGTAGGAGCTGCCGAAGGCTGCGATCTTTCGATCTTGATCTCAAACGACAACATCAAAAGATCGCAGCCTTCGGCAGCTCCTACACTTGGTTTATGTGCAGCCCATCAACAAACTGTCCGCACCACAACAGTGCAACCCCCTCCTTCCCCAGCACAAAATTGTGACTGTTCAGTCACCGTTTTAGCCCCGCGCCTCAAAAAAACCTGCACTTCGTCGGTGCGTTTACCCCTGAAAACTCCGGTTACCGATTAAAGCAAACCGATTGTCGAACAATTTACCCATTTGCCGTCGCCCGCTCTAGGATCTGGCCTAGACTGGTTTTCGGGGCACGAAACCGGTTGGTCACATTCCGGAAAAAAAGTCGAAACTTTTGCACGACGCGGCGGGTCATCACAAAGGTAGGGCCGAAGCGGCTGGTGCAATCCTTGCAATAGCCCAAACACCCATTCTGCTTGCGCGTGTTGGGTAGCGTTTGCTCACCGATGCGTGGCGCGTTTGCGCTTGCCGTACGTAGGAGCTGCCGAAGGCTGCGATCTTTTGATCCTTTAAAAGCCAATGATCGCAGCCTTCGGCAGCTCCTACAGAGAGAACACAAGAATCAGATCAACAACACGGGAGATTCATATGATCAGTGCGGCATTGGATATTCAGGGAGAGCGTGCTCACCAATCGATGGGTGAATCGAGCACCATCAGCGTTCCCGGCAGCCGACAGATCAACGTCCCCGGCACCAAAACGCTGACGCCAGTAGCAAGTCAGAATCCCAACAAGAAGAAAGTGTTGTTCGTGACCTCGGAAATCGCCGACCTGGTGAAAACCGGCGGTCTGGGTGACGTGTCTGCCGCCCTGCCCCGTGCCATGGCCCATTTGCACGATGTGCGCGTGTTGATCCCCGGTTACCCGCAAGTGATGCACAGCGAGAACCCGATCCACATCATCGGCGAACTCGGCGGTCATGCTGCGCTGCCTCCATGCAAGATCGGGCGCATGGACATGCCTGACGGTCTGGTGATCTACGTGTTGATCTGCCCGGAACTGTACGAGCGCGAAGGCTCGCCGTATGGCGCCAACAACGGTCGCGACTGGCCGGACAACCATATCCGCTTCGCCCGTCTCGGTCTGGCCGCTGCCGACATCGCCGCCAACCTCGCACAAATTCACTGGTGCCCGGATCTGGTGCATGCCCACGACTGGCCGGCCGGTCTGGCCCCTGCTTATATGCACTGGCGCGGGCAGCGCACGCCGACCCTGTTCACCATTCACAACCTCGCGTATCAAGGCGTGACCAGCCTCGGCTCCTGCCCTGAACTGGGCATTCCCAACCATGCCCTGCAACAGGAAGGCATGGAGTTCTACGGCAAGATGTCGTTTCTCAAGGCCGGCATGGCCTACTCGAGCCACATCACCACGGTCAGCGCCACCTACGCGCAGGAAATCACCACCCCGGATTTCGGCTGCGGCCTCGACGGTTTTCTTGCCGCCAAGACCCAGCAAGGTTTGCTCAGCGGTATCCCTAACGGTATCGATGAGAGCTGGGACGCCGCCACGGATCCGCACCTGTTCGCGCCGTTCGCCATTGGTGACTGGGAAGGCAAAGCCGTCAATGCCGCCCACGTTCGCGAGCTGTTTGAACTGAATGACTCTGAAGGCCCGCTGTTCGCCGTGGTGTCGCGTCTGGTGTATCAGAAAGGTCTGGATCTGACTGAAGCGGTGTCCGAGTACATCGTGCAGAACGGCGGCCAGATCGCAATCATCGGTCGTGGCGAGCCGGAAGAAGAGCAAGCCATGCGCGAACTGGCCTTGCGCTTCCCGGGTCAGATCGGTGTGCGCATCGGCTTCAACGAAACCGACGCCCGCCGCATGTTCGCCGGCAGCGACTTCCTGTTGATGCCTTCGCGTTATGAACCCTGCGGTCTGAGCCAGATGTACGCCCAGCGCTTCGGCTCATTGCCGGTTGCGCGCAACACCGGCGGGCTGGCCGACACCATTGAAAATGGCATTACCGGTTTCCTCTTCGACGAATCCACTGTTGAAAGCTATCAAGAAGCCTTGAGCCGTGCGTTCAAAGTCTTCGCCTATCCTGATTTGCTCAATGCCATGCGTTGCCGGGCAATGGCGGCACCGTTCAACTGGTGCAAAGCGGTTGAACCGTACGCCGAACTCTACGAACAACTGGTGGCCAAGGCCTTGGGTAAAGCAATCCACAAGTAACCGATCCACAAGGAACAAGGAGGTTGTAAACGATGCCGTTCCGGTCTATTGAAACCTGGCCCCACGGCGCGATCATGCTGGATGCCGAGCACACGCAATTTGCGCTGTGGGCGCCGGATGCTTTTTACGTCAGTGTCGAACTCGAAGACGGCCAGTCCCTGCCAATGCTGCCTCAGGCAGACGGCTGGTTTGTGATCAAGGCACGCTGTGCGGCGGGTACCCGCTACCGCTACAACATCGACGGCGAACTGGAGGTGCCCGACCCGGCCTCCCGCGCGCAGGACGGTGGCCTCGACCGCCACAGCGTGGTGGTCGATCCGCTGGCCTATCAATGGCGACACAGTGCCTGGCACGGTCGCCCGTGGAGTGAAGCAGTGATCTACGAGTTGCACGTCGGTGCGCTCGGTGGTTTCGCTGAAGTCGAACAACATCTGGCGCGCCTCGCAGGTTTGGGCATCACCGCCATTGAATTGATGCCGCTCGCGCAGTTCCCCGGCGAGCGCAATTGGGGTTACGACGGGGTTCTGCCCTACGCCCCGCAAGCCTCCTACGGCACCCCGGAACAACTCAAACATTTGATCGACAGCGCCCACGGTCATGGGCTGGCGGTGATTCTCGACGTGGTCTACAACCACTTCGGCCCCGACGGCAATTACCTGCACCGCTACGCCAAAGGCTTTTTCCGCGAAGACAAACACACGCCTTGGGGCGCAGCGATCGATTTCCGCCGCAGCGAAGTGCGCGAGTTCTTTATCGAAAACGCCCTGATGTGGTTGCTCGAATACCGCTTCGACGGTTTACGCCTCGATGCAGTGCATGCCATCGAAGACCCGGATTTCCTCACGGAAATGGCCCAGCGCATCCGCGCGCAGATCGACCCGACCCGCCATGTCTGGCTGACCGTTGAAAACGAACTCAACCAATCCAGCCTGCTCGAATACGACTACGACGCGCAGTGGAATGACGACGGCCACAACGCCCTGCATGTTTTGCTCACCGGTGAAACCGACGCCTATTACGCCGACTACGCCGCGCAACCCACCGAGCAATTGGTGCGGTGCCTGAGTCAGGGTTTCGTCTTCCAGGGCCACATCACCCGCCATGGCGAGCCGCGCGGCGAACCCAGCGAACACCTGCCGTCGACCGCGTTCGTGCTGTTCCTGCAAAACCACGATCAGATCGGTAACCGCGCATTCGGCGAACGCCTGCATCATCTGGCCGACCCGCGCGCCGTGCAGGCAGCGACCGTGCTGTTGCTGCTGTCACCGATGATTCCGCTGATGTTCATGGGCGATGAATTTGCCGCCGAACAGCCCTTCCAGTTTTTCACCAGCCACCATGGCGAACTGGCCGAACTGGTGCGCGAAGGCCGACGCAATGAATTCGCCGCGTTCAGCGCCTTCGCCGATCCGCACAAACGCGAGCAAATCCCCGACCCAAATGCCGAAAAAACCTTCCACGATTCACAGCCAAGGTTGATCGGCAATGGCAGCCTCAAACAGCAGGAAACCCTCGCGCTGTACCAAAAGCTGCTGCAATTTCGCCATCAATACATCATTCCGCATCTGTCCGGCACCCAGGCACTCGGCGCGCACATGCTCGGTCACGCGGCGGTCAGTGCACGCTGGCGATTGGGCAATGGCAGTGAGCTGCGAATTGACCTGAACCTCAGCGACACGCCAGTGGTCAACCCTCCACAGACCGAGGCCGTGTGGTTGTTTCAACAGCCACCCACCGTCGATCTATCGGAATCGGGCCAACTGCCCGCGTATTGCGCGCTTGTCAGCCTCACGGCCGCAACCCCTTTGCAACCTCTGGATGGAGAGCGCCTATGAGCGATGCGCAACTGGAAATTCTCGCCAGCCGAGCCGGCCTTGCTGTCGACTGGATCGACGCCAACGGCCGCCCGCAGAAAGTCGCCCCGGCGGTACTGCGTAATGTCCTGATCGGGTTGGGCCATCCGGCCAGCACCGCACAGGAAATCGACGCCAGCCTGCTGGAATTGCAAGCCGTGCAACAAGACCGTCATTTGCCGCCGCTGCTGACCAGCGATGTCGGCGTCGGCGTCGATCTGGCGCGTTACTTCGCGCCGGAGACCCCGTGTGAAATCGTTCTTGAAGACGGCTCGCGACTGAACCTGAAACTGGACTCCGAGGCAGTGCTGCCCGGTCTGGTGCCGGTCGGTTATCAGCAGGTGCACATCGCCGATCAATTTTTCACCCTCGCGGTCGCGCCGGAACGCTGCTTCAGCGTCGGTGATGCGGTGGATAATCCGATCCCCCGCGCCTGGGGCCTGAGCGTGCAGCTATATTCGTTGCGGCGCTCCGGCGATGGCGGTTTTGGTGATACTCAAGCGCTCGAAGAACTCGCCCGAGTCGCTGGCGAACGCGGTGCCGAAGCCTTGGCGATCAGCCCGTTGCACGCGATGTTCAGCGCCGACACCGGCCGCTATAGCCCTTATTCGCCGTCCAGTCGCTTGTTCCTTAATTCGCTGTACGCGGCACCGGGCGCGATTCTCGGCGAACGCGCCCTGCGTGATGCCATCGACGCTACCGGTCTGGCCGAGCAATTCGCGCAACTGGAAGACTTGAAACTGGTCGACTGGCCCGCTGCTGCTGACGCCAAGCAGAAACTGCTGCAAGCGTTGTACGAAGGCTTCGTCGCTGGCGATCACCCGCTGCACCCGGACTTCGCCAGTTTCCGTCACGCCGGTGGCGAGGCACTGGAAAACCACTGCCGCTTCGAAGCGATTCAGGAAATGCGCGCCGCCCGTGGCGAGAACCTCGACTGGCGGCAATGGCCGGAGCACTGGCACGACCCACGCGGCGCCGCGCTTGAAGCGTTCGCCGAAGAATATGCCGATCGCATCGGCTACTTCGCCTTCTGCCAATGGCTGATCCATCGCTGCCTCGAGCGTGCGCAAACCGCCGCTCGCAGCGCCGGCATGGGCATTGGTCTGATTGCTGATCTGGCGGTGGGTGCCGATGGCGCCGGCAGTCAGGCCTGGAGTTTTCAGGATGAGTTGCTCGCTTCGCTCACCGTCGGCGCACCGCCGGACATTCTCAATCGCTCCGGGCAAGGCTGGGGGATTTCCGCGTTTTCGCCGGAAGGTCTGATTCGCAACGGCTTCCGCGCCTTTATCGACATGCTCCGCGCCAACTTCGCCCATGCCGGCGGTTTGCGCATCGACCACGTCATGGGTCTGCAACGCTTATGGGTGATCCCTAACGGCTCGGCACCGGCGGATGGCGCTTACCTGTATTACCCGGTGGATGACCTGCTGCGTTTGCTGACGCTGGAGTCCCATCGTCATCAAGCCATCGTCCTTGGCGAAGACCTCGGCACCGTGCCCGACGGTCTGCGCGAAAAACTCATCGCCCGCTCGATGCTCGGCATGCGTGTGCTGCTGTTCGAACAGGACAACACGCATTTCAAACCGATTCTCGACTGGCCGGATAACGCGCTGGCGACCACCAGCACCCACGATCTGCCCACCCTGAATGGCTGGTGGCACGGCCGCGACATCGACTGGAATGCACGCCTTGGATTTGTCGATGCCAACGGCGAAATCGAATGGCGCCAGCATCGTCAGCGTGAGCGCGAAGGCTTGCGCAGTGCACTGAGCCAGGATCCGCAGAACTTCCGCGAAGAGTCCCACGAGGCCGATCAAGTCGTTGATGCCGCCGTACGCTTCCTCGGCCACACCCGTGCGCCGCTGGTATTGCTGCCACTGGAAGATGCGCTGGGCATCAACGAACAGGCGAACCTGCCCGGCACCATCGATACCCACCCTAACTGGTCGCGTCGTTTGCCCGGCCCCAGCGAAGCGTTGCTCGACGGCGTCGATGCCGCACGACGTCTGGAACTGCTGGCTTGCGCGCGTCTTCAGGCTGCCGAGCGTGACCAATGAACCAAACGCTTATCCAGCCACTGCGCGCGACATTGCGCCTGCAATTCCATAAAGGTTTTACCCTCGAACAAGCGGTGCCACTGGTGCCGTACTTCGCTCAATTGGGCATCAGCCACATTTACGCCTCGCCGTTGCTCGCCGCCCGCGCCGGTTCGATGCACGGCTACGACGTGGTCGACCCGACGCAGGTCAACCCGGAACTCGGTGGCGAACCGGCATTGCGGCGTCTGGTCAGCACCCTGCGCGAACACAACATGGGGCTGATCCTCGACATCGTGTCCAACCACATGGCTGTCGGCGGTAACGACAACCCGTGGTGGCTGGACTTGCTGGAATGGGGACGACTGAGCCCGTATGGCGAGTTTTTCGATATCCAATGGCATTCGCCCGATCCGCTGATGGAAGGCCAGTTGTTGCTGCCGTTCCTCGGCAGTGACTACGGCGTGGCCTTGCAGGACGGCACGTTGAAGCTGCATTTCAACGCGCAGACTGGCAGCTTTTTCGTCGAGCATTACGACCATCACTTCCCGATCTGCCCGAATGATTACGGCGAGATTCTCAAGCACGAAGAAACGCTGAAGCCCCTCGCTGATCGGTTCAGTGCCCTCAGCTACCAGACCGATGCGCACTCGTTGGCGATTCCTTTGAAGGAAGAACTGCGGCAACTGGCGAGCGATGCGCAGGTGCTGCAAGCGATTGAAAACAACCTCAAGCATTACGACTCGACCACCGAGGAAGGCTTCGACGCGCTGCATCAATTGCTCGAGCGGCAGAGCTATCGCCTGGCCAGTTGGCGCACCGCCGCGGATGACATCAATTGGCGGCGCTTCTTCGACATCAATGAACTCGGTGGTTTGCGCGTCGAACGTCCGGCGGTGTTTGAAGCGACTCACGGCAAAATCTTCCAGTTGGTCGCTGAAGGTCTGGTCGATGGCTTGCGCATCGACCACATCGACGGCCTCGCCGATCCGCGGGGTTACTGCCGTAAATTGCGCCGGCGCCTTGACCTGATCGCGCCGGATCGACACTTGCCGATCTACGTCGAGAAGATCCTCGGCGCCGGCGAAACCCTGCACCGCGACTGGGCAGTGGACGGCACCACCGGCTACGAATTCATGAATCAACTGTCGCTGCTGCAACACGATCCGGACGGCGAACATGTGCTCGGTGAGCTGTGGCAACGCCGTACGGAACGCCCCGCCGCGTTTATTGAAGAGGCACAACTGGCGCGTCAGCAGATCCTCAACGGTTCGCTGGCCAGCGATTGCGAAAGCGTTGCGCAGGCCTTGCTGCAGGTCGCCCGCGACGACCTGATGACCCGTGACCTGACCCTCGGCGCCATCCGCCGCGTATTGCAGGCGCTGATCATACATTTCCCGGTGTACCGCACTTACATCAGCGCGACGGGCCGCTCGGCGCAGGACGATGTGTTTTTCCAGCAAGCCATGGACGGCGCGCGACCAACGCTCAGCGAGGCTGATTGGCCGGTGCTCGATTGCGTGGCGGCGTGGCTTGGTGGCACACCGTGGCGGCGCAAACCGCTTGGCCGTTCGCGGAAAATCCTCAAGCACGCCTGCGTACGCTTTCAACAACTGACTTCGCCGGCAGCGGCGAAAGCCGTGGAAGACACCGCGCTGTATCGCTCGGCGGTGCTGCTGTCGCGCAATGACGTCGGCTACAACACCGAACAATTCAGCGCGCCGGTCAGTGATTTCCACGTGGTTAATCAGCGGCGTCTCGCCGAATTCCCCGACAACCTGCTCGCCACCGCGACCCACGATCACAAACGCGGCGAAGACACCCGCGCGCGTCTGGCCGTGCTCAGCGAGCGCAGTCACTGGTACGCCGAGCAGATCGAATTGTGGCGCGCCCTCGCCCGCCCGGTTCGTGTTGACGACCAAGTGCCGTCGGCCGGTGATGAGCTGATCCTCTATCAAGCCTTGCTCGGTAGTTGGCCACTGGATTTGCGCGACGACGATCACGCCGGGCTCGCCGACTACGCCAAGCGCATCTGGCAGTGGCAACAGAAAGCCCTGCGCGAAGCCAAGTTGCAAAGCAGTTGGAGCGCGCCGAACGAAGCCTATGAAAATGCGACCCAGGCCTTCACCGAAAAACTCCTGACCGGTGAAGACGGCGAGTTGCTGCGTGCGGCGCTGGCCAAGACGGTCGGTAGTATCGCTGCTGCCGGCGCGCTCAATGGTTTGGCGCAAACCTTGCTGCGCATGACCGTGCCGGGGGTGCCGGATCTGTATCAAGGCAACGAGTTCTGGGACTTCAGCCTGGTCGATCCGGACAATCGCCGGCCGGTGGATTACGCCGCTCGCGAGCAGGCCCTGCAGGAGCATCTGCCACCTGTGGAACTGCTGACACACTGGCGTGACGGGCGCATCAAGCAAGCCTTGATTGCGCAGGTGCTGAACTTGCGCGCCGAGCATGCCGGGCTGTTTCGGCATGGCTCGTACCAGGCCCTGGAGGTGCTGGGCGAGCAGGCGCACAACGTGCTCGCGTTTGCCCGCGAACACGAGGGGAAACACGCCATCGTGATCGTGCCGATCCGTTGCGCGACGCTGCTGGAAAACAGTGCTGTACCTCAGGTCGATGCGCTGCGCTGGGGCGATACCCGGGTGGTTTTACCGTTCGACGCCTCTGACACAAACCTGAAGGGACTTTTTCAAAGCAGCGCAGTCACAAAAAACAGGGAGCTGAAAATCAGCGACGCGCTGGGGGATGTCCCGGTCAATCTCTTTATCCAACACTTAACGTAAGCATGAGTTCAGTTCAGGAGCATTGCGATGAGTACCGACGATAAACGCATTCGCGAATTCGCCTATCAAATCTGGGAATCGGAAGGGAAACCTGAAGGTCATGAGGAGCGCCACTGGGAGATGGCGCGCAAACTGGCTGAAGCTGAAGCCTTGGCACCGAAGAAAGCCCCGAAAGCGGCGGGCAGCAAAACCGCTGGCAAGGACGCTGAAGTGAAAGCACCTGCTGCCAAACCGAAGGCAGCGGCCAAGGCCAAGCCAAGCAGCGCCGCCAAGGTGATTCCACCCGGCGAAAAACCCGCCGAGAAAAAGCCACGAGCGCCGCGCAAGCCTTCGGCGATCTAACGCTTTACCGACGATTGAATTGAACTGAATGACCGTGTGGCGGGCTTGCTCGCCACCGAGGACGCGTTCGTCCTCAAGAAATACACAAAATCCCTTGTTTAAACCGGCTTCTGTGGTGAATGGATTTTTGTGGCGAGGGGATTTATCCCCGTTGGGTTGCGAAGCAGCCCCAAATGCTGCACTTGCGGAGTGTCAGACATACCGCGTGCAATGGTTTTGCGACTGCTGCGCAGCCGAACGGGGATAAATCCCCTCACCACAAAATCTCGCTCCTACCGGGAACCGGTTTCAACTGAACTGTCCCCGTTTTTTGCAGGAGCAATCATGACCCGTCCAAAAAAATCCGAGCCCGCCGCGCACGCTGAGCCTTCGAGAATTCGTGAAGGCCTGCCCTTCCCGCTCGGTGCGACCTGGGATGGTCTGGGGGTGAACTTTGCGCTGTTCTCCGCCAACGCCACCAAGGTCGAACTGTGCATCTTCGACGATGCCGGCGAAGTCGAACTCGAACGTATCGAACTGCCGGAATACACCGACGAGATTTACCACGGCTACTTGCCCGATGCGCACCCGGGGCTGATCTACGGCTACCGCGTGTACGGCCCTTACGATCCGGCCAACGGCCACCGCTTCAACCACAACAAATTGCTTATCGACCCGTACGCCAAGCAACTGGTCGGCGAGCTGAAATGGTCGGAAGCGCTGTTCGGCTACACCATTGGCCACCCCGACGCCGACCTCAGTTTTGACGAACGCGACAGCGCGCCGTTCGTGCCCAAGTGCAAAGTCATCGACCCGGCACACACCTGGGGCAACGACCAGCGTGTCAGTGTGCCGTGGGACAAAACCATCATTTACGAAACCCATGTGCGCGGCATCAGCATGCGTCACCCCTCGGTGCCGGAAAACGTGCGAGGCACCTTCGCCGGTCTGATGAATGACGATGTGCTCAAGCACATTCGCAGCGTCGGTGTTTCGTCGGTCGAGCTGTTGCCGATCCACGCCTTCGTCAACGACCAGCACTTGCTGCACAAGGGCATGACCAATTATTGGGGCTACAACAGCATCGCGTTTTTCGCCCCGGATCCGCGTTATCTGGCCAGCGGCAAGATCGCCGAATTCAAAGAGATGGTGGCGCACCTGCACGAGGCCAATCTCGAAGTGATTCTCGACGTGGTCTACAACCACACCGCTGAAGGCAACGAACAGGGCCCGACGCTGTCCATGCGCGGGATCGACAACGCCTCGTACTACCGCTTGATGCCGGACGACAAACGCTACTACATCAACGATTCCGGCACCGGCAACACGCTGGATCTGAGCCATCCGTGTGTGCTGCAAATGGTCACCGACTCGCTGCGTTACTGGGCCACGGAAATGCATGTCGACGGTTTCCGCTTCGACCTGGCGACCATTCTCGGCCGTTATCACGATGGTTTCGACGAACGTCACAGCTTCCTCGTGGCCTGCCGTCAGGATCCGGTGCTGCGTCAGGTGAAAATGATCGCCGAACCGTGGGACTGCGGCCCCGGTGGCTATCAGGTCGGCAACTTCCCGCCGGGCTGGGTCGAGTGGAACGACAAGTTCCGCGACACCGTGCGGGCCTTCTGGAAAGGTGATGACGGCCAGGTTGCCGATTTCGCCAGTCGCATGACCGCGTCCGGCGAGATGTTCAACCAGCGCGGACGGCGGCCGTATTCGTCGGTCAACTTCATTACCGCGCACGACGGCTTCACCCTCAACGATCTGGTCTCGTACAACGACAAGCACAACGAAGCCAACGACGAGAACAATCAGGACGGCAGCAACAACAACCTGTCGTGGAACCACGGCGTCGAAGGCCCGACTGACGACCCGGAAATCAATGAACTGCGCCATCGGCAGATGCGCAATTTCTTCGCCACGCTGTTGCTGTCGCAAGGCACGCCGATGATCGTCGCCGGCGATGAATTCGCCCGCACGCAAGATGGCAACAACAACGCTTATTGCCAGGACAGCGAGATCGGTTGGGTCAACTGGGATCTGAGCGAAGACGGCAAAGGCTTGCTGAAATTCGTCAAACGCCTGATCAAGCTGCGCCTGGCTTATCCGATTCTGCGCCGCGGACGTTTCCTGGTCGGCGAGTACAACGAGGACATCGGCGTCAAAGACGTCACTTGGCTCGCGCCAGACGCCACAGAGATGACCACCGAGCACTGGCACGATGCACACAATCGTTGCCTCGGCATGTTGCTTGATGGCCGCGCGCAAGAAACCGGGATCCGTCGCAAAGGTGCCGATGCGACCTTGCTGCTGGTGGTCAACGCGCACCACGACATCGTCAATTTCACCTTGCCGGAAGTGCCGGACGGCGGTTTCTGGACGTGCATGATCGACACCAATCAGCCTTCGATTCGTGGCCAGGAGCGCTTCGATTTCGGCCATGAATATTCAGTGACCGGCCGTTCGTTGCTGCTGTTTGAACTGCAACACGAAGAAGAAGATTGATATGGATCTGCACTGTTATCTCGCCCGTAAACCGCCGGATTATGCCGACACCCACGCCCTCGGCCAGTGCCTGCGAGCGATGGTCGAGGCCGGGCTTGACCGCTTGCCGTTACCCGGCAGCGGTCTGACGCTGGAGCGCTTTCAGCATTTAGCCGCTGTCGGCGGGCATGATCTGGGTTTGTGCAAACTCTATGAGGGGCACACCGATGCACTGGCGATCATCGAACAACTCGGTGGTACGCCAACGCCCGGCAGCACGTGGGGCATGTGGGCAGCGGAACCGCCGCAAGCCCGGGTGAAGGTCAGTCCGGCCGGGCATATGGTCGCGTTGAATGGACGCAAAGCCTGGTGTTCCGGCGCGGCGGTACTCAGTCATGCGCTACTGACGGCGTGGGACGCCGATGATCAACAGCAATTGGTCGCGGTGGCGCTTGATCAACCGGGTGTGACGGTCACTGATGAAGGCTGGCGCGCCGTGGGCATGGGCGCGACTGGCAGCGTCGAAGTGTTGTTCGATGGCGCTGAAGGTCAGGCCATCGGCAATCCCGGCGACTACTTGCAACGGCCGGGTTTCTGGCAGGGCGGCATTGGTATTGCCGCCTGTTGGTACGGCGCGGCGCAGCAGATTGCCGAGCGGTTGCGCAAGCAGTGTGGTCAGCGTGAAGAACCACATGCCCTCGCCCATCTCGGCGCCGTCGACAGTGCCTTGCAAGCGGCTGCGGATGTTTTGCGCTTCAGCGCTTTGCATATTGATGCAAACCCTGAAGACAACGCCGAACTGCTCGCCCGTCGCGCCCGCGCAGTGGCCGAGCAGTCTGCCGAACAGGTGATCCGTGAAGTCGGCCGGGCATTGGGCGCCGGGCCTTACTGCAAGGATCGCCACTTCGCCCGACTGATCGCTGACCTGCCGGTGTTCCTCCGGCAAAGCCATGCCGAGCGCGACCTCGCCGCCCTCGGCCAATTGATTGCCCAACAACCCGATGAGGTCTGGTCGCTATGAGAGCCAATCCGATCATCGGCCAGGGAACGACCCTGCATCAATGGCAAGGCTCGCGGCATTTGGCGGAGCTGCAAAGCATCGACGTGCTGAGCCTGGTACCACCCGGATCGCGCGCGGTGATTATTGCACCGCACCCGGACGATGAAGTGCTGGGTTGCGGCGGTTTGCTGCAACTGCTCGCCGCTGCCGGGCGCCCGTTGCAACTGATTTCGGTCACCGACGGCAGCGCCAGTCATCCTGGTTCCGAACGCTGGCCAGTAGAGCGCTTAAGCGTGATCCGTCCGCAAGAATCCGCTGAAGCGCTGCGCCGCCTCGGCCTGCCAATGCATCGGTTGAAATGGTTGCGCGGTGGGTTCACCGATACTCAAGTGGCTGCTCAGGAACAGCAATTGCGCGCGTTCATCGAAAGCCATCTGCGCCCCAACGATGTGGTGTTTACCACGTGGCGCGAAGACGGCCATTGCGATCACGAAGCCGTCGGCCGTGCCAGTGCCGAGGCCGCGCGTCAGGTCGGCGCGACCTGCCATGAGCTGCCGGTGTGGACGTGGCACTGGGCAACCCCCGAAGACGCCTTCGTGCCGTGGCAACGTGCGCGCAAGATTCTGCTGACGCCGGCGCAAGTCGCGCGCAAACGTCACGCGGTGCACGCTTTTGCCAGTCAATTGGAAGGCGACGCACAAGCCGGGCTTGCACCGGTGTTGGCGCCATACGTGATCGATCGCCTGCTGCAGCCTTTTGAAGTGGTGTTTTTATGAGTGTCGATGATCGCTATTTCGACGGCCTGTTCGCCGGCAGCGACGACCCGTGGGCCTTTCGCGAGCGCTGGTACGAGCAGCGCAAACGCGCGATCACCCTCGCCGCCCTGCCGCGTCCGCACTACCGGGCGATCTTCGAACCGGGCTGCGCCAACGGTGAGCTGAGCGCCGAGTTGGCCAGTCGTTGTGATCGTCTGTTGTGCTGCGACACCGCCGACGCAGCGGTGCGTCTGGCGCGAACCCGATTAAGTCTGTTCGACCACGCCGAAGTTCGCCAAAGTCGTCTGCCGGGGGACTGGCCGGAGGAAAAATTCGACCTGATTGTATTTAGCGAAATCGGCTACTACCTCGACCGCGATGATCTGACAGCCGTTGCCCAACGCATGGGCCAGTCCTTGGCTGCAGACGGGCAAGTGCTCGCCTGTCACTGGCGCCCGCCGATTGACGACTGCCCGTTGAATGCGCGGCAGGTTCACGATTTGCTCCACGAACATTTGCACCTGCCACGCCTGGTTTTGCATCAGGAAGCGGACTTCATTCTGGAAGTGTGGAGCCGCGAACCGCGCTCGGTGGCAACGCTGGAGGGCTTGCGATGATTGGCATCCTGATTCCGGCGCACAACGAGGAAGACTTGCTCGACGAGTGCCTGAGCGCCGCATTACGCGCCAGTAAACACGGACTGCTCGCCGGAGAACGGGTCGAAATATTGGTGGTTCTCGACAGTTGCACCGACCGCTCGGAACAGATTGTCAGCAAATATCCAGTTTTGAGCTTGAATATAAAAGCGCGCAATGTAGGTCAGGCGCGAGCGACCGGTGCGCGGATGTTGCTGGAGCGAGGGGCGCGGTGGATATCCTGCTCCGATGCCGACAGTCGGGTCGCCGACGACTGGTTGGTGGCGCAACTGGGATTAGGCGCCGATGCTGTGTGCGGCACGGTGACGGTTGAGCGCTGGCACGAGTCGTTCGATAAAGCGGCGCAGATTCGTTATCACAGCCACTATCGGGCGGGTGATGGCCATCGGCATATCCATGGCGCCAACCTCGGCATCAGTGCTGACGCATACCGTTTGGCCGGTGGTTTCGAACCGCTGGCCTGTGATGAAGATGTACAACTGGTGCGGCAACTGGAGCTGACCGGCGCCAATATTGCGTGGAGTCATCGGCCGTTGGTGCACACCAGCACGCGGCTCGACAGCCGAGCACACGGCGGGTTTGGTGACTATTTGCGGAATTTGGTACAGATAGGCTAAAAAAAAGCGTATCAGTTTGCGAGGTTTCGAGACGAATCGTTGTTCATGAGCAATACTCTGTTGCGCGGCAATCCAGGGTTCGGAGCGTCGTGTAGCAATCAACCAGCCTTCAAGCGTAGGACACGTTGAGCAACGTTGCCAGGCGCACGACTGAGGGCGAAACCAACAAGGACGTCGCAACATGAAACCGTTATCCCTCAGTGAAAGCAGTTCGACCGCACAGATCTGGAACAGCGCCCCGCAACTCGACAATATTCCCGTCATTAATACCCGAAGCCTGGTGCCCGCTGGTGCGCGCGCTGTGATCATCGCCCCGCACCCCGGGGATGAAGTGGTGATGTGCGGCGGCCTGCTGCAATTGTTTTCCGGCCTGGGTCATCCATTGCAATTGCTTTCGATTACCGACGGCAGCGCCAGTCACCCTGGCTCGCGACAGTGGTCGGAAAAGCGCTTGAGCGTGTTTCGTCCGCAAGAAAGCGTTGAAGCCCTGCGCCGCCTCGGCCTGCCGATGCACAGCCTGAAGTGGGTGCGCGGCGGGTTTACCCACAACGCCCTGCTCGACCAGGAACGCCAACTGACGGAGTTCATCAGCCGCTACCTGCGCCCTGGCGATGTGGTGTTCAGCACCTGGCGCGGCGATGGCATTGACGATCATGAAGCGGTTGGCCGCGCCGCCGCTGAAGCGGCAGAACAGGCCGGGGCGACCTTTCACGATGTGCCGGTCTGGGCTTGGCACTGGCCGGAGCGCGCGCACAAACTGATTCCCTGGGAGCGCGCGCGCAAGTTAAGGCTCGACACCTGGACAGTCGCGCGAAAAAGCCACGCCACCCACGCCTATGCCAGCCAACTCAAGGGCGAACCGGCAATCGGCATCGCGCCAATGCTGCCGCCAGTGATCCTTGAGCGGATGCGCCTGCCGTATGAAATCGTGTTTGTCTGACGCGCACGCGGTGTGCCTGCCACGACCATGCTGAACGGGCCGACGCCTTCGCGAGCAAGCTCACTCCCACATTTTGAGCTCCACCCGCCACAAATCCTGCATCCAACACACCTTCCCTGTGGGAGCAGGCTCACTCGCGAAAGCGGTATGTCAGCCAACAAAGATATTGAATGAACTGACGCCTTCGCGAGCAAGCCCGCTCCCACATTTTGATCTCCACCCGACACAAATCCTGTATCCAACACACCTCCCCTGTGGGAGCGGGCTTGCTCGCGAAGGCGCTGGGTCAGGCAACGCAGATATTGATGGGTGTTCAAAGGAACTGCCGCCCCCACGCATCAGTCGCATGAATAGGCAGTCAGGATTCAGAGGAGTGAACGTGTCCAGCGATCTCAAGCGTCATGTGGTCGACGCGCCAGTCATTCATCGCTTGCGCGTGCTGACGGTGAATACGCACAAGGGTTTTACCGCGCTGAATCGGCGCTTCATTCTGCCGGAACTGCGTGAAGCGGTGCGCAGCACCTCGGCAGATCTGGTGTTTTTGCAGGAAGTGGTCGGCGAACACGAGCGCCATTCCAGTCGCTACAACGAATGGCCGCAGACCTCGCAGTATGAATTTCTCGCCGACAGCATGTGGAGCGACTTTGCCTACGGGCGCAATGCGGTCTATCCCGATGGCCATCACGGCAATGCGTTGCTGTCGAAATACCCGATCCGCGAATACCGCAATCTCGATGTTTCAATCACCGGCCCCGAACGCCGAGGGCTGTTGCACTGCGTGCTCGATGTCCCGGGCCATGCGGAAGTACACGCGATCTGCGTGCATTTGAGCCTGCTCGAAAGCCATCGCCAATTACAGCTGCAACTCCTCTGTCAGTTGCTCGAATCGTTGCCCGAAGATGCACCGGTGATTATCGCCGGCGATTTCAATGACTGGCAGCTCCAGGGCAACGCCGCCCTCGCCCGCCGCGATTACCTGCACGAGGCCTTCGAACGTCATCACGGGCGGCCGGCCAAAACCTATCCGGCGCGATTCCCGTTGCTGCGCCTCGACCGGATCTATCTGCGCAATGCCAGCAGCCATGACCCGCGAATCCTCGGCAACAAGCCGTGGACACATCTGTCCGATCACTTGCCGCTGGCCGTTGAAGTGCATCTGTAATCCTATGCCTGAGGGCTAAAACGTCTACGCCGCAGGTTTTGCGGCGTTCTTCCCAATAAACAACACCTTAGATATGTTCAGAAAAACAGACAGTTGCGTCGTCTGATATCTCTCCTACCACTCATCGCACGGTTTCTTGACGCAAGCCCCTCAGTCTTCTTAGCTCAACCTTACTACCCCCGGAAACACTGTCCGGGGCGAGCCTTCGGACACTCGCGAAATCGAGCGGCCACGGTTCGCCCCGCTCCATTCGGTCGCCCCTCGTTCGGGGTAGGAGAGACGCCACACAGAGACAGCGCATGCGATAGCAAGGTAGACCTCCATGAAAACTTCATTCACCTTAGCAGAGATCAAAGTTACTTTTTGCACAGTGTCGAGTTCTATCTTGCTGTGTTCATCCATGGAGGCGCAGGCCGGACCTGCGGCGGATGAGACGGCGGCGTGGTATCGCCAGGATGTTCCGGTGATGACCTTGCCCGCAACGGTGATCACCCCGGATCGACAACGTTTCAGTCCACGCCCGGATGTGCAGGGCGCCAAGCTGATCACCGAAGACATTTCCCCTTCTGCCTGGGATCAGCTCTACGGCAAAAGCGCCCGACAGGCGCAAATCAATGTGCAATCGGCAGGTTTCGCGATGCCCGGCAGCGGCGATCTGAAAGGCCCGGCGGTGCTGACCCTGCAAAGCGGCAGCGGGCATACGCAAACCATCGGACTGCTCGGCGGGGTCAACCAGATTCAAGGCAACGGCAATGGTTTAATCACCAGCCGCGCCCTCGCCGACCCGGCTACTGACACCCTCAACCTGCAAGGCCAGAGCCTCGGCGCCTATTACAGCCTGACCGGGCCGCAAGGCTGGCACGTTGATCTGACGGCCAGCGGTGGCCGGGTCAACGGCTTTAGCCGTAACGAACAAGGCGCGCGGCAGTTGACCGAGGGCAGCGCGATGACCTTTTCCGTTGAGGGTGGCTACCCGATTGGTCTGAGCGAAAACTGGGTGGTCGAACCGCAGGCACAACTGATCAATCAGCGCATCACCCTCGACACGCCGTATGCCGGCAATGGCAACGCCTCGTCCAGCGACATCACTTCGTGGAGCGGCCGGGTCGGCGCACGGTTGAAAGGCAGTTACGATTTGAGCGGTCTGCCAGTCGAGCCGTATGTGCGCACGAACCTGTGGCACACGGTGTACACCGGCAACACGGTGACGCTGGATCAGGTCGACAAGATCAGCAGCAGCCGCAATTCCTCGTTTGTCGAATTGGGCTTGGGCCTGGTGGCGCGGGTGACGCCGTCGGTGAGTTTGTATGTGAGCGCGGATTACAGCAGTGATGTGGATGACAATGATCTGAACGGGATTATTGGTAGCTTGGGGGTGCGGATGCGGTGGTAGACAGCGAGTATTGATGTTGTTTGCGCCGACGCCTTCGCGAGCAGGCTCGCTCCCACAGGAGGTATGCATTCCAAATGTGGGAGCGAGCCTGCTCGCGAAGGCCGCGACGCGGCTCCGGATCAACCCTCAGGTTTAAGGATCAACACCGCCAACGGCGGCAGGATCAGACGCGTGGGTGAGTGTTCGGGTTGAGAGTGATGGTGTTTGCGCCGACGTCTTCGCGAGCAGGCTCACTCCTACAGGGGAACGCGTTCCAAATGTGGGAGCGAGCCTGCTCGCAAAGGCCGCGACGCGGTTCCGGATCAACCCTCCGGTTTAAGGATCAACACCGCCAACGGCGGCAGATTCAGTTCCAGCGACATCGACTGCCCATGGCTCGGCACTTCTTCGGTAAACGCCCCGCCACCATTGCCATAGTTGGAACCCGCATACGTGTCAGCATCACTATTGAGCAACTCCGTCCAGCGCCCGGCGAACGGCACGCCGACCCGATACGCCTGACGCGGCACCGGGGTGAAGTTAGCCACGACCAGCACCGCTTTACCGTCCTTGCTCCAGCGCAGCCAGGCATAAACACTGTTGATCGCATCATCACCAATCAACCACTGGAAACCCTGCGGCGCATCGTCCTGATCGTGCAGTGCCGGTTCTTCGCGGTACAGCCGATTAAGGTCGCCAACCAGTTTCTGCACACCTTTGTGCTCGGAATACTGCAGCAAATACCAATCCAGCTGCTGATCGTGATTCCACTCGCGCCACTGACCAAATTCGCAGCCCATGAACAGCAGCTTCTTGCCCGGGTGCGTCCACATGAAACTCAGATAAGCACGCAGATTCGCAAATTTCTGCCAGCGATCGCCGGGCATCTTGTCGATCAGCGAATGTTTGCCGTGCACCACTTCATCGTGGGAGATCGGCAGGATAAAACGTTCGGACCAAGCGTACACCAGACCGAAACTCAGCTCATTGTGATGATGCGCGCGGTACACCGGATCCTGCTGAATGTAATGCAGCGAATCGTGCATCCAGCCCATGTTCCATTTGTAGGCAAAGCCCAAACCGCCCTGCTGCGTGCTCTGGCTGACGCCCGGCCACGCTGTCGATTCTTCGGCGATCACCAGCGCGCCCGGTGCTTCCAGCTCAACCACGTCGTTCAAATGCCGGAGGAAGTCGATGGCTTCCAGATTCTCCCTACCGCCATGGCGGTTCGGCACCCATTCGCCAGCCTTGCGCGAATAGTCGCGATACAGCATCGAAGCCACGGCATCGACGCGCAGACCGTCAATGTGGAAATGCTTCAGCCAATGCAACGCCGAAGCGAGCATGTAGCCATGCACTTCAGTGCGCCCGAGGTTGTAAATCAGCGTGTCCCAATCCTGATGGAAACCTTCCAGCGGATTGCCGTATTCGTACAGCGCGGTGCCGTCGAACTGCGCCAGACCGTGGGTATCGGTAGGGAAATGCGCCGGCACCCAGTCGAGGATCACGCCGATATCCGCCTGGTGGCAGGCGTTGACGAAGTCGCCGAACTGTTCCGGCGTGCCGTAGCGCGCACTCGGGGCGAATTGCGAGAGCAACTGATAGCCCCAGGAACCACCGAACGGGTGCTCCATGATCGGCATCAATTCGATGTGGGTGAAGCCAAGTTCTTTCACGTACGGAATCAGCCGTTCAGCCAGTTCCGGCCAGGTGTACTGGCGCGCGACTTCGCCAAGATCATCCAGCTCACATTGCCATGAACCGGCGTGCAGCTCGTAAATCGACAGTGGCGCTGAATGTTTTTGCCGATCATGACGGCTGTTCATCCAGTCCTGATCCTGCCAATTGACTTGCAGCGGCGCGGCGACTTTCGACGCGGTGTCCGGCGGCAGGCTGGTGGCCAGCGCCATCGGGTCAGCCTTGAGCGGCAGAATTCCGTGCGCACCCAAAATTTCGTATTTGTACAATTCCCCCGCTTGCAGGCGCGGGATGAACAACTCCCAGACCCCGGACGGATGGCGCAATCGCATCGGATGCCGACGGCCATCCCAGACGTTGAAGTCACCGACCACCGAAACGCGTCGTGCATTCGGCGCCCACACGGCAAAGCGCACGCCGTCGACACCATCAACGCTTGTCAGTTGCGCGCCGAGGCAGCTACTGAGGTCGCGGTGATTGCCCTCGGCAAACAGATACAAATCCATTTCACCGAGTAACTGGCCGAAGCTGTACGGATCTTCCGCCACTTGCTCGCCACCGGCCCAACGCGTGCGCAACTGATACGGTCGCGCCTGATCAAAATGGCCGACAAACAGCCCCGGTGTTTCGGTCTGTTCCAGCGGCCCGCGTTCTTCGCCGGAGTCCTTGTCCAGCACGACAACGCTCAGCGCACCGGGTAAATACGCACGGATAAACTGCCCGCCGGCGCCATCGCCGTGGGGCCCCAGAATCGAAAACGGATCGTGATGTTCAGCACGTACCAGCGCGTCGATGTCCTTCGCCGCCGGCAACAATGCTTCTTTTTGACCCTGTTCCTTGTTCGAGAAACTCATGACTACTCTCCACCAAGATCGGAAAAGGGTTTAAGCCCTGTCAATAACCCATACAAACCGTGCAACGGCACGGGCAGCCACGTCGGGCGATTTTCGGCTTCATAGGCCACTTCATAGGCCGCCTTCTCCAGACCGAACAATGCCAGCGCAGCGTCGGCCCCTTCAGGATCTTGCCAAGCATGATCAAGACTAGCTGCCGCTCGGCGATATGCCTGAACAAATGCCGCTCGCGCTTCATTCAAATAACGTTGTGCGACACGACGACGTGCGTCTTCAGACTCCGCGCTGTGATCAACGTTCTGCACATTGATGGTCATCGCCGCGGCGTAATCGAACGAACGCAGCACGCCGCTGACATCTTTGTACGGACTGTGTTTGCCACGGCGTTCGCTCAATGGCCGCGCCGGTTCGCCTTCAAAGTCGATCAGATAGGCATCGCCCTTGATCACCAGCACCTGGCCCAAATGCAGGTCGCCGTGCACGCGAATCTGCAAACCGCCGACAGCTTTTTTCGCCAGATCCTGGACGTGGGCCAGAATGGTTTTCTTCTCGTCGAGCAAGCGTTTGACCAGTTGCTGATCCGCCGCGCTGAGTTCGCCCTGATGCTGCTTGAGCAGTTTCAGCGCGTGCTCGACTTGCGCGGCGATATCTTTGCCCGTGGCCTGCGCATCCTTGGCCGTCGACACCTGCGGCGCAAAATCGACGTTGTCAGTCGGCGCGGCGAGCACTTTGTGCATCTCGCCCAAACGCTGACCGAGCATGCCGGCGAAGTCCTTCAACTCGCCGAGTGCGTTGTAATGCTGTTCCTGCTCGGACATGGCATCGGCGAGTTCGTCGCGCAGCGCCCGTTCGAGGTTGTTCTGCGTCCATTCCCAGGCATCGCCCTGATTGCTCAGATAGCCTTGGGCGATCATCAACAGATTATCTTGACCCTTGGCGTCGCGGCGAATCACCGAACCAAGCAGCGGCGAGATATTTTCGAAACCGGCCTCGGTCAGGTACGCGCTCATCTCCAGTTCCGGGTGCACGCCCGAGGCGACTTTGCGGATCAGTTTGAGCACCAGGCTGTTGCCGATCACCACCGAACTGTTCGATTGCTCCGCCGACAGGTAGCGCACTTCCGACTCGGCACCGAGGCCGAGTTTTTCCAGTTGCGCCGTTGGTGCGAAGCGAATTTCACCCTCGCTCGATTCGAGCACGGTGTTGTTCTGCATGCCTTGCAGCACGGCACGAATAAACGCTTCGAGGCTGAACGCATCGGTGATCAAGCCGACCTGACGCACGCGACGAACGCGCGCCAACGCCAGTTGCTGCGGCAGTGCCGGGCCGACCTGATCTTCAGCAATAAAACCGAACGGCAGTTGATAACGGCTGGTGTGGCCAGCGCTGGTGATCTCGATTTCGCTGAGCAACACCGGATGCTGGGCATCGCCGAAGCGCACGCCGTAAGCCATTTGCACGTTGTCGATGGCCGCGCCTTTACCGGCGAACCAGCGACGGTTTTGCAGCCAGTTCGGCAGGATGTTTTGCTCCAGCGTCGCGCGGGACGGCGCCTCGAGAAGCTCTTCCATGCGTTTTTTCAGCACCAGCGTGGTGAAGTCCGGCAAGCTCTGCGCGGGCTCGACGTGCCAGCTCGGCATCTGGTTTTCCGAGGCCAAGGCAAACCAGTAGAAGCCGTATGGCGCGAGGGTCAGGAGGAAATTCAGTTGGCCAATCGGTGGGAAGGCATTACCGCCCAACATTTCTACCGGCACCATGCCGACGTAGGCCGACAAATCCAGCTCCGCCGCTTGCGCACTGCGCGACACGTTCGCCACGCAAAGAATGATCTCGTGTTTGCCGTCGGCGTCGGTGAATTCGCGGGTGTAAGCGAGAATGCGGCGGTTGCTCGGCGAGAGCATCTTCAGCGTGCCGCGACCAAAGGCTTTCGACTGTTTGCGCACGGCAAGCATGCGCCGCGTCCAATTGAGCAACGAATGCGGATCGCCAGCCTGGGTTTCGACGTTGACCGACAGATAGCCGTACTGCGGATCCATGATTGGCGGCAGCACCAGACTGGCCGGGTCGGCGCGGGAGAAACCGCCGTTGCGGTCGATCGACCATTGCATCGGCGTACGCACACCGTCGCGGTCGCCCAGATAGATGTTGTCGCCCATGCCGATTTCATCGCCGTAATACAGAGTCGGCGTGCCTGGCATCGACAGCAGCAGGCTGTTGAGCAGTTCGACGCGGCGACGGTCGCGCTCCATCAACGGCGCCAGACGTCGACGAATGCCAAGGTTGATCCGCGCGCGGCGGTCAGCGGCGTAGTAATTCCACAGGTAGTCACGTTCTTTATCGGTGACCATTTCCAGCGTCAGTTCATCGTGGTTGCGCAGGAAAATCGCCCATTGGCAGTTGGCCGGAATTTCCGGGGTCTGACGCAAAATATCGGTGATCGGGAAACGGTCTTCCTGGGCCAGCGCCATGTACATGCGCGGCATCAGCGGGAAGTGAAAGGCCATGTGGCATTCGTCGCCATTCAGGCCTTTGGCGTCGGTATCGCCGAAATACAGCTGGGTGTCTTCCGGCCACTGATTGGCTTCGGCGAGCAGCATTCGGTCGGGGTAATTGGCGTCGATCTCTGCGCGAATCTGCTTGAGAACGTCGTGGGTCTCAGGGAGGTTTTCGTTGTTGGTGCCGTCGCGCTCGATCAGGTACGGAATGGCGTCGAGGCGCAGACCGTCGATACCCATGTCCAGCCAGTAACGCATCACCGAGAGCACGGCTTTCATCACTTGCGGGTTATCAAAATTCAGGTCGGGCTGGTGCGAATAGAAGCGGTGCCAGAAGTACTGGCCGGCGACCGGATCCCACGTCCAGTTGGACTTTTCCGTGTCGAGGAAAATGATCCGCGTGCCGTCGTATTTCTGATCGTCATCCGACCATACGTAAAAGTCGCGCGCCGCCGAGCCGGGTTTGGCTTTGCGGGCACGCTGGAACCACGGGTGTTGGTCGGAGGTGTGGTTGATGACCAGCTCAGTGATCACCCGCAAGCCGCGTTTGTGCGCCTCGGCGATAAAGCGCTTGGCGTCGGCCATGGTGCCGTAATCGCTGTGCACGCCACGGTATTCAGCGATGTCGTAGCCATCATCGCGACGTGGCGACGGGTAGAACGGCAGCAGCCAGATAGTGTTGACGCCGAGTTCGGCAATGTAATCGAGTTTGGCGATCAGGCCGGGAAAGTCGCCAATCCCGTCGTTGTTGGAGTCGAAAAACGATTTGACGTGAACCTGGTAAATCACCGCATCCTTGTACCAGAGCGGGTCTTTGATGAAGGTGGCTGCATTGGGTTTCTTCGCCATGTGAAACTCCTGCTGAATTCTCTGGCACCACACAAGCCCTGTGATGAGTGGGCTTTTGTGGTGAGGGGATTTATCCCCGATGGGCTGCGAAGCGGCCCCCGCTTTTTCTTCAGTTGTACCGAGTGGTTTTCCATGCGACTGCTGCGCAGCCGGTCGGGGATAAATCCCCTCACCACAGGGTTTGGTGTCGATCTTTAGGAAGTGGTAATCCGCCAAATCCCGAACGGCTGATATGCCGGGTCAATCCGCATGAACTGGTATTTGCCATGCCAGTCCCAGCGATGCCCGTTCATCAAATCTTCACCATGGGTCGTCGCGTCGTCCGGCAGGCCCATTTCCCACAACGGCAGTTCGAAATTCGCTTCCTGCACGTTATGCGGATCGAGGCTGACCGCGACCAGAATGAAGTTGCTGCCATCGGCGCTGCGCTTGCCGAAATAGAGAATGTTGTCGTTCCAGGCGTTGTAGACCTTCAGCCCCAAATGCGTGTGCAGCGCCGGGTTCTGCCGGCGGATGCGGTTGAGCTGGGCGATCTCGGCAATGATGTTGCCGGGCGCGGTGAAGTCGCGGACGCGGATCTCGTACTTCTCCGAATCGAGGTACTCCTCTTTACCCGGCACCGGCGCCGCTTCGCACAGTTCATAGCCCGAATACATGCCCCACAGGCCCGAGCCCATGGTGGCCAGCGCTGCGCGAATCAGAAAACCCGGGCGTCCCGATTCATGCAAAAACGCCGGATTGATGTCGGGTGTATTGACGAAGAAATTCGGCCGGTAGCATTCGCGCCACGGCGATTCATTCAGTTCGGTGAGGTACGTGGCCAATTCAGCCTTGGTATTGCGCCAGGTGAAATAGGTGTAACTCTGCGTGTACCCGACCTTGCCCAGCCGCGCCATCATCGCCGGCGTGGTGAACGCCTCGGCGAGGAAGATCACTTCCGGGTGCAGCGCCCGCACATCGGCAATCAGCCACTGCCAAAACGGCAGCGGTTTGGTGTGCGGGTTGTCGACGCGGAAAATCTTCACGCCTTCATTAACCCAACCGACGACAATGTCACGCAGCTCGACCCACAGGCTCGGAATCGCGTCCGGCGCGTAGAAATCGACGTTGACGATGTCCTGATATTTCTTCGGCGGGTTTTCCGCGTATTTGATCGTGCCGTCCGGGCGCCAGTTGAACCAACCCGGATGCTGCTTGAGCCACGGGTGATCCTGCGAGCACTGAATGGCGAAATCGAGGGCGATTTCCAAACCATGATCAGCGGCGGCTGCAACCAGTCGACGGAAGTCCTCGCGGGTGCCGAGCTGCGAGTGAATCGCCTCGTGACCGCCCTCCTCGCTGCCAATCGCGTACGGACTGCCCGGATCATCCGGCCCCGCCGTCAGCGAGTTATTGCGGCCCTTGCGATGCGCGCGGCCGATCGGGTGGATCGGCGTGAAGTACAACACGTCGAAACCCATGTCCTGAATCATCGGCAAGCGCGAGTGCACGTCATTAAAGGTGCCGTGACGTTTGGGGTCGTCGGTGATCGAGCGCGGAAACAGCTCGTACCAACTGGCGAACTCGGCCAGTTCGCGTTCGACGTCCATCGGGAATTCAGCGCTGACGCTCAGGTAGGCGCGGTGATCGGCCTCGGCCATCAATTGCGCACTGCGCGAGTGCAGAAACAGCGCGACCTGCTCGGTTTCGAGCAGCCCGGACAGTTCATGTTGCAGCGCAGCGAGCTGTTCGCTGAGCTGACCTTCGCTGCGTTCGGCAGCTTGTTGCACCATCGTCCGGCCTTCCTGCAACTCCAGCGAGACCGGCACGGCGGCGGTGTGTTTCTTTTCCAGTTCGTACTGGAAACTGGCGAAATGATCGATCCACGCTTCGATGCAATAGAGGAAACGGCCCTGATGCTCGGGGCGGAACTGACCCTTCCAGCCATTGTTGCCCTGGTCGGACATGACCTCGCTTTGCCAGGTCTCCTCGCCTTCCTCGCGCCAGCGAATGCGCACCGCCAACTTGTCGTGACCGTCGGCGAAGACTTTGCTGGTGACCACCACTTCACGGCCGGCAATCGACTTCACGGCGAACTGCCCGCCATCGAGGGTCGGCATGGTGTCTTCAATGGCGATGCGTGGCAGCAACAAAGCCTGCGACAGCGGAATGTGCGGGTTGTAGCTTAGTTCTGAGGGGTTTTCAGCAGTCATTGAGCATCTCTCCTTAACGCCCAAAGGACGCTCTTGTGCCGGTTCAGCGTTCGCAATCGAGCGCCCGTCCGGAATGAACTCACTTAGGTTCCGAGCGACCGGTGCCGGGAAAAGTTCAGATGAAATTGCCGTTACAGAAAAGCGGATCGAATTCGCCACGAGGTGGTCAATCCACTTAAGCACTTCTCACGCCATGTGCCACACGGAGGTCTACAGATGAACATCCCGATCCCGGCCGAAACACCCGATCCGAACATCGACAAACCCACTCTTCCGGAAACCGAACCGCAACCGATTCCAGAGCAAGAGCCGCCAGGCACCACGCCTCCACCGAAAGAAGAACCACCAACGACGATGCCGCCCGTGATCGTCTGACCCGGCCACCGATCGTTCCCACGCTCTGCGTGGGAATGCCGCCGGGGACGCTCCGCGTTCCATTGCACGCGGGAAGCGATGAATTAGAGGAGATCGTTTTTCTGCTCATCCTTTTCAAACAAACGGACGATTCGGGGCATCACGCTGAAAATCCCCAGCGCCAGCAAAGTACTCAGCAGCGCCGTCGCCTCCTTGCCCAACCCCGCCGCCACCCCAATCGCCGCCGTCATCCACAGCCCCGCTGCCGTGGTCAGGCCTTTGACGTGACCTTCATCGCCTTCCTTGTTCTTCAAAATCGTGCCCGCACCAAGGAAGCCGATCCCGGCGATAACCCCCTGCAGCACCCGGCTCATCGCATCGGACTCCGCCCCTGACGTCTGCGGCACCAGGACAAACAGCGCCGCGCCGAGCGCCACCAACATGTGCGTGCGCACCCCGGCCGCCTTGCCTTTATGCTCGCGTTCGAAACCGAGAATCCCGCCCAATACCGCCGCCATCACCAGCCGTACGGTGATTCGCGTCAGCTGCGACGCGTCACCAATGTCGGCAAATTCCGCTTGCAGCGTCACCCACACTTCATGCCACCAGGCGTTCATCGTGCCGTCCTTTTTATGAGTCAATAGATGATGGACAGCGGCGACCATTAATCGGTTGCGCCGAACGATCGGCAAAGCATGCGCCCTAACGTTTCAGACACCCCCGGAAAAAGGACAGCCCCATGCCCCTGCGCGTCGATGAATCCAATCCCGAGCAAAAAGTGTGTTTTTTTACCGTCGAACATGGCGAGGAAATTCGCATCTGCGACACCCTGGAAGTCAAAACGGACAGTGAAAAAGCCATGTCTTTCGTTGAGATAGAAGGCAAGCGCGTGTACATCACCGAAGCAGAAGCCGACGCCTTGACCGTAGCAGGTGCCAAGGACGGTCGTAAGCATCTCAAGGCTGACGAGAGTGATTCGGTGATTTGACTGACCTTGGTCAACACCCGGCGCAGACGCCTGCGATAGGCGTTTGCGCCTTTGCCTGCGGGCTGCTTCAAGTTGTCGCAGGACATGTCAAAAAGAACATCTGATACGCTTTTTATTGAAATACCTGAGTCTGTTATGCAAACAGATCGACGCCCATAGTTCGCTGGCCTGATGGAGGCTGATGAGCGAACGACCATGAGCGAACAAATCCCCGTCCGAACCGTAGAAGCATCTCCAACTATAAAAAGCATTCCCGCACGCCCAATGAAGGCGACGGCAAAATCCAGCGACAATCAAATCCACACCCGCAGCTTCACCGGCCTGTTCCGCACCTTGCGTATGAGCGGCGCGGGGTTTCTGTTTTTGTTGTTTTTCGGCACGGTGTGGCTGAACTGGGGCGGGCGTCAGGCCGTGCTCTGGGATCTGTCGGAAAGCAAATTCCACATCTTCGGCGCGACCTTCTGGCCACAGGATTTCATCTTGCTGTCGGCACTGCTGATCATCGCCGCGTTCGGCCTGTTTGCTATCACCGTGTTTGCCGGCCGGGTCTGGTGCGGTTACACCTGCCCGCAGAGCTCGTGGACGTGGATTTTCATGTGGTGCGAGAAGCTCACTGAAGGCGAACGCAACCAGCGGATCAAGCTAAAAGCCGCGCCGTGGAGCCTGAACAAACTGGCGCGCCGTGCCGCCAAACACACTTTGTGGCTGGCGATCAGCGTGCTGACCGGGCTGACTTTTGTCGGCTACTTCACGCCGATTCGTCCGCTCGCTGAAGAGTTGCTGACGTTGCAAATCGGCGGGGTCAGTCTGTTCTGGGTGCTGTTCTTCGCCGCCGCCACTTACATTAACGCCGGTTGGCTGCGCGAAGCGGTGTGTATGCACATGTGCCCGTATGCGCGATTCCAGAGCGTGATGTTCGACAAAGACACCCTCACGATTGCCTACGACGTGGCGCGCGGCGAAAACCGTGGCCCGCGCAAACGCGATGTGAAACCCGCCGAGGCCGGTTTGGGCGACTGCATCGACTGCCAACTGTGTGTGCAGGTATGTCCGACCGGCATCGACATCCGCGACGGCTTGCAGATGGAATGCATCGGTTGCGCGGCGTGTATCGACGCTTGCGATTCGATCATGGACAAAATGAATTACCCGCGCGGGCTGATTCGCTACAGCTCGGAACGTGAACTGCAGGGCGGTAAAACCCACCTGCTGCGGCCTCGGCTGATCGGTTACACGGTGGTGTTGCTGCTGATGATCGGCGCACTCGCCCTGGCGTTGGTCGAACGGCCCATGGTTTCGCTGGACGTCACCAAGGATCGCGGGCTGTTCCGGGAGAACGCTCAAGGCCAGATCGAAAACATCTACAGTCTCAAAGTCATCAACAAAACCCAGCAGCGTCAGGTTTACAATCTGAGCCTTTTGGATGGCGACGGCTTTCAGTTGCAGGGTAAGACCGAATTGAGCCTGGCGCCCGGGGAGATTGTCGATGTGCCGGTGTCGGTGGCAATGACGACGGAACGGCCCGCGAGTAGTTCGCAAACGTTGAATTTCAAAGTGAGTGATAGCGATGAGCCGGAGGTTTACAGCGTGGCGAAGAGCCGATTCGTGGCGCCGATGAATCGCTGATCCGTCAGCCGCTCCCCCCTCACCCCAGCCCTCTCCCCCGAGGGGCGAGGGGGAAAGGGAGCAGCTCTCCATGTAATTCAAATCCTGAGTTCAACTGTAATTTCTCAGGTCGATGCAAATTGAACAATCAACTCGGTCAGTCCCCTCTCCCTCCGGGAGAGGGCTAGGGTGAGGGGCTTTTCCCCTGACACCCATCAATCAACAAGCACCAAGGCTCCTCGATGAAACGCTACGAAAAATTCGCCGACGACATCGCTGAACTGATCCGCTCCGGCGTCCTCGGTCCCGGCCAGCGCGTGCCTTCGGTGCGCTACGCCAGCCAGACCTACGGCGTCAGCCCCTCCACCGTGTTCCAGGCCTACTACCTGCTCGAGCGCCGAGGCCTGATCCGCGCCCGCCCCCGTTCCGGCTACTTCGTCAACGCCCACGCGCCGAGCCCGTTCTCGGAGCCGGTGATCAGCCATCAGGTCAACGAATCCACCGAAGTCGACGTCAGTGAACTGGTGTTCTCGGTACTCGACTCGATCAAAGATCCAAACACCGTGCCCTTCGGCTCAGCCTTCCCCAGCCCGACCCTGTTCCCCCTGCAACGCCTGTCCCGGTCGCTGGCCAGCGCCGCGCGAGAGATGGATCCGCGCATGGTCGTCACCGACATGTCGCCCGGCAACCCGCAACTGCGCCGCCAGATCGCCCTGCGTTACATGGTCGGCGGCCTGATGCTGCCGATGGAAGAACTGCTTATCACCAACGGCGCCCTCGAAGCGCTGAACCTGTGCCTGCAAGCGGTGACCGAGCCCGGCGATCTGGTGGCCATCGAAGCGCCAGCGTTCTATGCGAGCCTGCAAGTACTTGAACGCCTGAAACTCAAAGCCGTGGAAATCCCCGTGCACCCGCGCGACGGCATCGACCTCAACGTGCTCGCGCAGACGCTCGAACGTCACCCGATCAAAGCCTGCTGGTGCATGACCAGTTTCCAGAACCCGATGGGCGCAACCATGCCCGAGGAAAAGAAACAGGAACTGGTCGAACTGCTGCGCCGTCACCAAGTGCCGCTGATCGAAGACGACGTCTACGCCGAACTCTATTACGGCCAGCAAGCGCCGAAACCGGCGAAAGCCTTCGACACCGAAGGTCTGGTTATGCATTGCGGCTCGTTCGCCAAGAGTCTGGCCCCCGGCTACCGCATCGGCTGGGTCGCTGCCGGGCGCTACGCGCAGAAAATCGAACGGCTGAAGCTGATGACCTCGCTGTGCGCCTCGATGCCCGCGCAAGCAGCGATTGCCGACTACCTGCAACACGGCGGCTACGACCGCCACCTGCGCAAATTGCGCTATGCCCTGGAAGAGCAGCAAAGCGCCATGCTCGCCGCCATCGCCCGTTACTTCCCGGCCCAGACACGCGTCAGCCAACCGGCCGGTGGCTACTTTTTGTGGCTGGAACTGCCTGAGCAGATGGATTCATTGAAGTTGTTTCAGATGGCGCTGGCACAAGGCATCAGCATCGCCCCAGGGCCGATTTTTTCGCCGACGCAGCGCTTCAGGAATTGCATTCGCCTGAACTATGGCAGCCCGTGGACGGAGGATTCGGAGAAAGCGATGGAGACGCTGGGGCGGATTGTGCGGTCGTTCTGACAGCTTGATGTTGCCGCGATTTTTGCTATCGCCAGCAGGCTAGCTCCCACAGTGGATTGCGTTGAAACACATTTGTGTGAACAACCACAAACCCTGTGGGAGCTAGCCTGCTAGCGATGAGGCCCAACCAGACAACTCAATTTTCTGGTTTAACGCCCACCACCCAAATCAACAAACGTCCCCGTCGCATACGACGCCTTGTCCGACAACAACCAGACAATCGCCTCCGCCACCTCATCCGGCCGCCCCCCACGGGCCATCGGAATCGCTGACTCAAGCTTGCTGACCCGATCAGGATCGCCGCTCAGCGCGTGGAAATCGGTGTAGATGTAACCCGGGCGCACCGCGTTGACACGAATCCCCTCGCCCGCGACTTCCTTGGACAGGCCGATGGTGAACGTATCGAGCGCGCCTTTGGAGGCGGCGTAATCGACGTACTCATTCGGCGAGCCCAGACGCGCCGCCACCGACGAGACGTTGACGATGCTGCCGCCCTGCCCGCCATGCTTGGGCGACATGCGCAGGATCGCGTGCTTGGCACAAAGGATCGGTGCCAAAACATTGGTTTTCATGATTTTGAGGATGCGGAATTCGGACATTTCGTCGACCCGCGATTTGTGCCCGACGGTGCCGGCGTTGTTCACCAGGGCGGTGACCCGGCCCAGTTCGGTGTCGACGCGCTGAAACAGCGCGACCACTTCGTCCTCGATGCTGACGTCAGCGCGAACCGCGATGGCTTGTGCGCCCAGCGCCCGGACTTGCTCCAGCACGCTATGCGCGGCCTGTTCATCCGACTGGTAGTTGATGCAGATCCGATAGCCTTGTTCGGCCGCCAACAACGCCGTAGCAGCGCCAATCCCGCGCCCGCCACCGGTGATCACAATGACTTTATCCATGCTGGCCCTTCCCCCGAATGCACCCATAACAGTCGGGGGAAAGAATAACCGCCATTGCCGGGTTTTGCATGGGTTGTGTTGGGGGCAGACCCTTCACCCCTGTGAACACAATTAACAGTGAACACAGTCATCCTGAATACACACATCCCTTGTGGTGAGGGGATTTATCCCCGTTGGGTTGCGAAGCAGCCCCAAAATCAGCCAGTGCGGTGTGTCAGCAGGAATCGGGGTGCAAGTTAAAGGGGCTGCTGCGCAACCCAACGGGGATAAATCCCCTCGCCACAGGATGTTGTCTCAGGCAGGAATCAGTTGTTCGCCGCGCACGATGTCCTGCATAAACCGCTCCGCCGGCATCGGGTGCCCCAGCAAATACCCCTGTAACGAATCACAACCCAACTGCGTCAGAAAATCCTGCTGCACACCGGTCTCCACGCCTTCAGCAACAATGCGCAAACCCAGCGCCTGGCCCAGCGCGACAATCGCCGAAACAATCGCCGCATCATCGCTGTCATGCTCCAGATCACGCACAAACCCACGATCAATCTTCAATTCGTTGGCCGGCAGACGCTTGAGGTACATCAGGCTCGAATAACCGGTACCAAAGTCGTCGATCGACAAATCGACACCCATGTCCGACAACTCCTGCAACACCGTCATGCTCGCATCAGCATCACTCATCGCCGTGGTTTCGGTGATTTCCAGGGTCAGGCTGTTAGCGGGCAGATGATGAGTTGCCAAAGCTTTGGCCACGCTCTGCACCAAACCGGCATGACAGAACTGCAACGCCGACAGGTTTACTGCGATGCGCCAGTCGGTGTAACCGAGCACGTACCACTCGCGCATCTGGCGGCAGGCTTCATTGAGCACCCACTCGCCGATCGGAATGATCAACCCGGTTTTCTCCGCCAGATCAATAAACTTGTCCGGCATCAGCATGCCGTGCAGCGGATGCTCCCAGCGCAGCAGCGCCTCGGCACCGACCGGGCGACCGTTGGCTGCGTCGAATTTAGGTTGGTAATGCAGGCTGAACTGGCTGTGTTCCAGCGCCGCACGCAAATCCTGCAGCAGTTGCAGTTGCTTGCGCGCATTGCTGTTCATCGACGCGTCGAAGAAGCTGTAACCGTTTTTACCGCCACCCTTGGCGTGGTACATCGCCGCGTCGGCATTCATCAGCAGTTCTTGCGTGGTCTGGCCATTGCCCGGATACAGGGCGATGCCGACGCTGGCAGAGATCTGCAAATCGTGTTCAGCCACGCGGAACGAACGGGCGATCAGGCCAACCTGACGAGCCGCCAGGCTCAATGCATCGTTCGTTTCGGCGAGGCGCACCAGCAAAACGAATTCGTCGCCGCCGATACGCGCGAGGGTGTCCTGGCTGCGCAGATCTTCGCGCAGGCGTTGCGCCACTTCGCGCAGCAACTGGTCGCCCATGTGATGGCCGAACGCATCGTTGACCGGTTTGAAGCCATCCAGATCGATGAACATCAAGGCGAAACAGCCGCCCTGTTCATGCACCTTTTTCATCGCCTGATTGATGCGGTCATCGAGCAACATGCGGTTCGGCAAACCGGTCAGCGTGTCGTGCAGGGCCAGTTGCGTCAGTTCACGGTTGGCGGCGGTCAGCGAGTGCGCCAGATCTGCGGTGCGCGCTTCGAGGCGGGCATCAAGAATCGAGGTGAGCAAGGCGATCGACAGCACCGCCAACGTGGTAATCAGCACCAGACTGTCGAGGCCATTGCCCTTCAGGCCATCGATGGTCGCGCCACAGAAGCTGCCGTCAGGAAACTTCGCAGCGGCCATGCCGGTGTAGTGCATGCCGACAATGGCGATGCCCATGATCACCGCCGCGCCGCCGCGAATCAGCCGTACATAAGGCGAATGCTGGCGCAGGCGAAAGGCAATCCACAGCGCGGCGGCCGAGGCGCCGACCGCGATCAGCAACGACGCGCTGAACAGTGTCGGGTCGTAATCGATGCCTGGGGTCATGCGCATCGCGGCCATGCCGGTGTAATGCATGGTGCTGATACCGGCGCCCATGATCAGCGCACCGAAGGCCAGTTGCCAGATCGGCAGCTTTGGCTGGCTCACCAGCCATAGCGCAAAGCCGCACGACAGCACGGCGATCAGCAGCGACAGCGCGGTGATGCCAATGTCGTAACCCAGATCAATCGGCAGTTTGAAGGCGAGCATGCCAATGAAGTGCATCGACCAGACGCCGACCCCCATGGCCAATGCGCCACCCGCCGTCCAGAAATGCACGGCGCGGCCCCTGGCGGTGGCAATGCGCCCGCTGAGATCGAGCGCGGTGTACGAGGCGAGAATCGCCACGCACAACGAGATGAGTACGAGGGTGGAGGAATAGCTACCAGTGAGCATGAAAGTTCTCGTGACCACCCAAACCGTACTGCGTCCATTCTCGGCTGGGCAAATGCGGCGATTGTACTGATTGCGCGGAAGAACGCACTGACAAAGTAAGCAAATTGCCATCAAGCCGATGAAACGCTTGTTTGATCGTCCTACAAGGCTCTGGAAAGCACCTTTCCCCCTGTAGGAGCTGCCGCAGGCTGCGATCTTTTGATTTGGTTTTCAAGATCAAAAGATCGCAGCCTGCGGCAGCTCCTACAGGGGGGAGCGGGCTTATTTGCTGTCGGTTACATCCAGTTGGCCATCCCAGCCACCGCCCAGCGCGGCGATTAGTTGCACGCTGGCGATCAGGCGGCTCTGCAGAATGTTCAGCACGCTGCGCTCGTTGCTCAGCGCCGTGGCTTGCACCACCACCACATCGATATAGGCGATCAGCCCGGCCTTGTACTGGTTTTCCGTCAGGCGCAGAGAGTCACGCGCTGCATCCAGCGCTTCCTGGCGTACGGCGGCTTCGTCCTGATACACCTTGAGCTGCACCAGATAGTTTTCCACTTCGCGGAAACCATCGAGCACGGTCTGGCGGTATTTGGCCACGGTCTGATCGTAAACTGCTTCAGTGCGATCGACTTCGGCGGAACGGATGCCGCCGTCAAACAGTGGCAGATCCAGTTTCGGCCCGACCGACCAGAAGCGGTTCGGCAAGCTGACCAGGTCTTGCGAGGTACTGCTGCTGTAACCACCGCTCAGACTCAGCGACAGATCCGGGTAATACGCCGCTTTCGCCACGCCAATATTCGCGTTGGCCGCAATCACCGAGCGTTCGGCCGAGGCGATGTCCGGGCGGCGTTCCAGCAGTTGCGACGGCAAGCTCAACGGCACTTGCGGCAGGTTCGGGATGTTCTGGGTTTCGGCAATATTGAAATCGGCCGGCGCCTGCCCGGTCAGCACGGCAATAGCGTTTTCGAATTGCGCGCGTTGCCAGATCAGATCGACCAGATCGGCCTGAGTGCTTTTCAGCTGGGTTTGCGCCTGCGCCACCGCGTCACGTCCGGACACACCGGCGCGATACTGGTTCTGAGTCATTTTCAGCGAACGCTCGTACGCCGCCACCGTGGCTTCGAGCAAACGTTTCTGCTGATCGATCACGCGTAATTGCAGGTAGTTCTGCACCAGTTCCGACTGCTGGCTCAGGCGCATCGCCGCCAGATCGGCATAACTCGCTTGAGCACTGGCCTGATCGGCCTCAAGACCACGGCGCAGTTTGCCCCAGATATCGGCTTCCCAACTGACGCCCAACTGCGCGTTATAGGTGTCGCGAATACCGCTGGAAGAACTGCTCAAACTCGAACTGCTGCTGCCGGTGCCCTGACTGGAGCGGGTTTTGCCCACGCTCAGGTCAACGCTCGGATAGAACGCGCCGCGCGCACTGCGTACCAGGGCCTGCGCCTGACGGAACTGCGCTTCCGATTGCGCGACGGTCTGGTTGGAGCTGTTGAGCTTTTCGATCAGGCCGTTGAGCTGCCGATCGCCGTACAGCTCCCACCAGGCGCCACGGGCCAGCGAGTCGCTCGGATTGGCCTGACGCCAGCCCTCGGCTTCCTTGTACTGAGCGATTTCAGCGGTTTGCGGGCGCTGATAATCGGGGCCGACAGCACAGGCACTGAGCATCGCCACGCACAGCGATAGGCTTAACAGACGCGATCCGCGCACAGTGGCCATATGGATAAGCGAACGATCAGTCATAGCGGAGTTTCCAGAGCGGCGTCAGTACGCACGCCACGCCATTTGTTGAAACGATGGCGCAGCTTGTCGAGATAGAGGTAAACCACAGGTGTGGTGTAAAGCGTCAGCACCTGGCTGAAAACCAGCCCGCCGATGATGGTCAGGCCCAATGGCTGGCGCATCTCTGCACCTTCCGCGCGGCTGAGCAGCAACGGCAAGGCGCCGAGAATCGCTGCCAGCGTGGTCATCAGAATCGGCCGCAGACGTTGCAGGCAAGCACTGCGGATCGACTCCAGAGGAGTCATGCCTTGGTGGCGTTCGAGTTGCAGCGCCAGGTCGATCATCAGAATCGCGTTTTTCTTCACCACGCCAATCAACAGGAACAGGCCGAGCAGCGAGATCAGGCTGAACTCGCCACCCAGCGCATAGATCGACAGCAACGCACCGACCCCGGCCGACGGCAACGTAGACAAAATAGTCAGCGGGTGAATGTAGCTTTCGTACAGCACACCCAACACCAGATACACCGCGAGCAACGCGCCGAGAATCATGAACGGCTGACTCTTCTGGGTCGCGGCGAAGGCGTCGGCGGTACCGGCCATTTTTGCGATGACGTCTTCTGGCAAGCCAAGTTTGGCAATCGCCCGTTCAATGGCGGCACTGCCCTGCTCCACCGTCACGCCTTCGGCCATATCGAAGGAAATGTCCTCGGAGGCGAACTGCCCTTCGTGGCTGACGCGGTCGTCTTCCAGACTGCTTTCATAGTGAGCAAAGGTCGACAACGGCACGCGCGCACCGTCGGCGGTAATCACCTGTACTTGCTTGAGCGTCACCGGATCCTGCGCATATTTCGGATTGACCTCCATCACCACCTGATACTGGTTGAGGCTGTCGTAGATCGTCGAAATCTGCCGCTGGCTGTAGGCGTTATTCAGCACCGAAGTGACCATGTCCATGTCGATGCCCAGACGCTTGGCCTGATCACGGTCGACAATCAGTGTCACCTGCTGCGCGCCTCGGCCTTCGCGGGCATCAATTGCGGTCAACTCTGGCAGCGCACGCAACGCGGTCACCACTTTCGGGTACCACTCGCGCAGCGAACCGAGGTCTGCGCTTTGCAGGATGTAACTGTACTGCGAGGTGGTCTGTTCACGGCCACCGCCGAACTGCAGATCCTGATCCGCCATCAGCATCAATTGCGCGCCAGCCACCTTGGGCATTTCCTTGCGTAGCCGCTCAATGACTTTCTGCGCCGAGATTTGACGATCCTTGATCGGTTTCAAACGCACGAGCATGAAGGCGTTGTTGGTGCCGTTGGTGCCGCCGATAAACCCGGCAACACTTTCCACCGCTTCGTCCTTGAGCACAGCACGACGGAAGGTCTCCATTTTCGGCTGCATAACGCTGAACGACAGACCATCGTCACCGCGCACGAAACCGATCAACTGGCCGGTGTCCTGCTGCGGCATGAAGGTTTTCGGCACGACCACATACAAGGCAACGTTGACGCCGACCGTGATCAACAGACTGAGCAAGGTCAGGCGGCGATGACGCAGCACCCAATCGAGGCTGGTAGCGTATTTGCCAACCATCCAGTCGTTGGTGCGGCGACTGAAGCGTTGCAGACGGTTTTCCTGCCCCGGCGTGTGCGGCTTGAGCCAGCGCGCGCAGAGCATCGGCGTCAGCGTCAGGGACACCACCAGCGATACCACAATCGACGCCGCCAGGGTGATGGAGAATTCGCGGAACAGGCTCTCGATGATCCCGCCCATAAACAGGATCGACAGGAACACCGCCACCAGCGAGACGTTCATCGACAGCAAGGTAAAACCGACTTCCTTGGCCCCGAGGTAAGCAGCCTCCATCGGTTTGACGCCTTCGTCGATGTGCCGGGAAATGTTCTCCAGCACCACGATGGCGTCGTCGACCACCAGACCGGTGGCCAGAATCAGCGCCATCAGCGACAGGTTGTTCAGCGAGAATCCATAGAGGTACATCACCGCAAAGGTGCCGACCAGCGACACCGGTACCGCCAACGTCGGGATCAGCGAGGCGCGGAAGTTACCGAGGAACAGGAACACCACCAGAATCACCAGCGCCACGGCGATCAGCAGGGTCATTTCCGCTTCGTGCAACGTCGCCTTGATCACCGGCGAGCGATCCATCGCCAGATTAAGCTTCACGCTGGCTGGCAATACCGCTTGCAGTGCCGGCAGTTGCGCCTTGATTTCGTTGACCGTCTCGATGATGTTGGCGCCTGCCTGACGGTTGATCACCAGCAACACCGCGGCGTCATCGTTGAAGAAACCGCTGTTGTAGCGGTCTTCCACACCGTCGCTGACTTTGGCCACGTCTTTGAGGCGCAATGCGGCGCCATCGGCGTAGTGGATGATCAGCGACTCGTAGTCCTTGGCTTTCTCCAGTTGATCGTTGGCCTGAATCTGCCACAACCGCTGGCCGTCCTCGACCGAACCTTTGGGCCGGCGTACGTTGGCGTCAGCAATGGTTTTACGCACGTCATCCAGCGCCACGCCGTACTGGTTCAGCGCCTGCGGTTCAAGTTCGATGCGCACTGCCGGCAACGAACTGCCGCCGATCTGCACTTCGCCGACGCCCTGCACCTGCGATAGGCTCTGCGACAAAATCGTCGAGGCCAAATCGTAAAGCTGACCTTTTTCCAGCACATCCGAGGTCAGCGACAGCACCATGATCGGCGCCTGTGACGGGTTGACCTTTTTATAGGTCGGCATGCTGCGCATCCCGCTCGGCAACAGATTGCGCGAGGCGTTTATCGCCGCCTGCACTTCCCGCGCCGCACCGTTGATGTCGCGGTCGAGGTCAAATTGCAGAATGACCCGCGTCGAACCCTGGCTGGAGCGGCTGCTCATGGTGTTGACGCCGGCGATGGCGCCAAATGAGCGCTCCAGCGGCGTGGCCACGGTGGATGCCATGACCTCCGGACTGGCACCGGGCAGGCTGGCCTGCACGACAATCACCGGGAAATCCATTTGCGGCAGCGGCGCCACCGGCAGCAGGCCGAAGCTGACACCGCCCAGCAGCATGATCGCCAGGCTCAGCAGCATGGTCGCGACCGGGCGCTTGATGAAAGGACCGGACAGATTCATTGACCGCAATCTCCAGCATCACCGCACACCCCTGTAGGAGTGAGCCTGCTCGCGATAGCAATTTGTCTGCTCACATAAATGTTGGATGTGCCGGCCTCATCGCGAGCAGGCTCACTCCTACATGGGGAATGCGTGCAGACAGTCATACCGGCACCTCTTCAGTGTCGGCATTGGTTTTGCCAAACCGGCGACCGAGGCGGTCGAAGTACAGGTAGATCACGGGCGTGGTGAACAACGTCAGTACCTGGCTCACCAGCAACCCGCCAACCATCACCAGACCCAGCGGCTGACGCAACTCCGCGCCAGAGCCGGTGGCGAGCATCAGCGGCACCGCGCCGAACAGCGCCGCGAGCGTGGTCATCAGAATCGGCCGGAAACGCAACAGCGCGGCTTGATAGATCGCCTGCTCGGGCGCCATGCCCTGATTGCGTTCGGCATCAAGGGCGAAGTCGATCATCATGATCGCGTTTTTCTTCACGATACCGATCAGCAAGATGATACCGATGATCGCGATCATCCCCAGATCATTGCCGCTGAGCAGCAGCGCCAGCAAGGCACCGACTGCCGCCGACGGCAAGGTCGAGAGAATGGTGATCGGGTGGATGTAGCTCTCGTAGAGCACGCCGAGCACGATGTACATGGTCACCACCGCCGCCAGAATCAGCAGCAAGGTGCTCGACAGCGACGCCTGGAATGCTTCGGCCGCGCCCTGGAACTGTGTCTGCACGCCGACCGGCATGCCGATGTCTTTCTGCACCTGATCGATGATGTCCACCGCATGCCCCAGCGCCACGCCCGGGGCGAGGTTGAACGACATCATCACCGCCGGGAACTGGCCGATGTGGGTGATCGCCAGTTGTGCCTGACGCTCCTCGACGTGGGCCAGACTCGACAGGCGCACCTGCGCGCCATCCGTGGTTTTCACGTGGATCTGGTCCAGTGCCTGCGGGCCGATTTTCTCGCCGGACTGCGCTTGCAGCACCACGCGGTATTGGCTGGCCTGGGTGTAGATGGTCGAAATCTGCCGCTGACCGAACGCGTCGTACAGTGCATCGGTGATATTCGCCACCGACACACCCAGGCGCGAGGCCGCATCGCGGTCAATCACCAGGTACACCTGCAAGCCTTTGTCCTGCAAATCACTAGCAACGTCGGTCAGTTCCGGACGTTGCGCCAGTGCCTCGACCAGACGCCCGCTCCATTCACTGAGCAACTCCGAGTCCGGCGACGACATGCTGAACTGGTATTGCGTGCGGCTGACGCGGTCTTCGATAGTCAGATCCTGCACCGGCTGCATAAACAGACGGATGCCGACCAGTTTGTCCAGGTTCGGCTGCAGGCGGGCAATCACTTCTGTGGCGGTGAGATCCCGTTGATTGTGCGGCTTGAGGTTGATCAGCAAGCGGCCGCTGTTGAGCGTCGAGTTGTCGCCATCGACACCGATGTACGACGACAGGCTTTGTACCGCCGGGTCTTCAAGAATGATCTTCGCCAGTTCTTGCTGGCGCTCGCCCATGGCGGCGAAGGAAATCGACTGCGGCGCCTCGGAAATGCCCTGAATCACCCCGGTGTCCTGCACCGGAAAGAAGCCCTTCGGCACGATCATGTAAAGGAACACGGTCAACGCCAAAGTGCCGATAGCGACCAGCAAGGTCAGCGGTTGGTGCTTGAGCACCCAACGCAGCATCCGCCCGTACTCGGCGATCATCCAGTCGATCACCGCGCCACTGGCGCGGTAGAAGCGGCCCTGCTCATGTTCTTCCGGTTCACGCTTGAGCAACCGCGCGCACATCATCGGCGTCAGGGTCAGCGAGACCACCAACGAAATCAGTATCGCTACCGCGAGGGTGATGGCAAATTCACGGAACAAGCGCCCGACCACATCCGCCATGAACAGCAGCGGAATCAGTACCGCGATCAACGAAAGGGTCAGGGAAATCAAGGTGAAGCCAATCTGCTTGGCGCCCTTGAGCGCTGCCTGCATGGGGCTGTCGCCCTCCTCGATAAATCGGGAGATGTTTTCCAGCATGACGATGGCATCGTCGACCACAAAACCGGTGGCGATGGTTAAGGCCATCAGCGTCAGGTTGTTGACCGAGAATCCCGCGAGGTACATCACACCGAAGGTGCCGATCAGCGACAGCGGCACCGCCACCGACGGAATGATCGTGGCGCTGGCACGACGCAAGAACAGGAACGTGACCATGACCACCAGCGCGATGGCGATCAGCAGTTCGTGCTGAACATCGGTTACCGAGGCGCGAATGGTTTGCGTACGGTCGGTCAATACCGTGACATCGAGGCCGGCCGGCAGGTTGTCGGTGATGCTTGGCAGCAGCGCCTTGATCCGGTCGACCACTTCAATGACGTTGGCGCCCGGCTGACGCTGAATGTTCAGCAATACTGCCTGATTCTGGTTGGCCCACGCGGCGAGACGTTCGTTCTCAGCGCCATCGACGATTTCCGCAACGTCCTTGAGCCGCAACGGCGCGCCGTTTTTATAGGCGAGGATCAGGTTGGCGTAGTCCTTGGGCGACGTCAGCTGGTCGTTGGCGTCGAGCATCGACACCCGGGTCGGGCCGTCGAAGTTACCTTTCGGCTGGTTGACGTTGGAGGCACCGATCAAGGTGCGCACGTCAGACAGATTGAGACTGTTGGCCGCCAAGGCTTCGGGGTTGACCTTGATCCGTACCGCCTGACGCTGACCGCCAGCAATGCTGACCATGCCGACGCCGCTGATCTGGGCGATTTTCTGCGCCATGCGCGTATCAACCAGATCATTGAGTTTGGGCAACAACATGGTTTTCGAGGTGATGGCCAGGGTCAGCACCGGGGTGTCTGCCGGGTTGACCTTGTTGTACACCGGCGGTGCCGGCAAGTCGGTCGGCAGCAGATTGGTCGCAGCGTTGATCGCGGCCTGCACCTGTTGTTCGGCAACATCCATGTTGATGTCGAGGCTGAAACGCAGGGTCAGCACCGACGCGCCGCCGGAGCTGGTCGAGGCCATTTGCGTCAGACCCGGCATCTGCCCGAACTGACGTTCAAGTGGCGCGGTCACGGCGCTGGTCATTACGTCCGGGCTGGCGCCGGGATACAGGGTCATGACGCGGATGGTCGGGTAATCGACCTGCGGCAACGCCGAGACCGGCAGCAGGCGATAAGCGATCAGGCCGGCCAGAACAATGGCCAGCATGCTCAGGGTGGTGGCTACCGGACGGAGGATGAACAGCCGCGAAATGTTCATGCGCCCTTCTTGGCCTTGTCAGTCACGGCAGCGTCTGGCGCGGCGGCAGCGGATTTGCCCTGCAAGTGCTCGGTTGGGGTGGTCGGCACGGCATTGCTGTCGTTGACCACTTCCACCTCACTGCCCTCTTTCAGGCGGTCGGTGCCTTCCAGCACCACACGGTCGCCGGCGGCCAGGCCTTCGGTGATCACGGTGTTATTACCATCGCTGGCACCGATTTTCAGTTGGCGGATGGTGACTTTCTTGTCACCGTCGAGCGCATAAACAAAGGTGCCGTTGGTGCCGAACTGGATCGCAGCAGACGGGGCCAGTACCACGCCTTTGAGGGTGTCGGCCAGCAAGTGCACGTTGACGAACTGATTTGGAAACAGCGCTTGATCGCGGTTGTCGTAACGGGCCTTGAATTTCAGGGTGCCGGTGGCGACGTCGATCTGGTTGTCGAGGCTTTGCAATACGCCAGTGGCTTGCAGTTTGGTGTCGCCACGATCCCACGCTTCGGCCGGCAGTTTGGCGCCGCTGCGGTAGCGGGCGAGCACGGTTTCGAGGCTGTTTTCCGGCAGCGTGAAGGCGACGCTGATCGGTTGGGTCTGGGTGATCACCGCGAGGAACGTAGTGTCGTTGGCCGCCACGAGGTTGCCGACGTCGACCTGACGCAGACCGACGCGACCGGCAATCGGTGCACGGATCTTGGTGAATTCAAGATTGAGCTTGGCGTCGTTGACCGCCGCCTGATTGGTTTTTACCGTGCCCAGATACTGGCCGACCAGCGCTTCAGCGGTGTCCAGTGTCTGCTTGGCAATACTGTCTTCCTTGAACAGACCGCGATAACGCTCGACGTCGACCTGAGCGTTCTTCAATTGCGCCTGATTCTGCAGCAAGGTGCCTTCGGCTTGCAGCAAGGCGTTCTGGTAAGGACGCGGATCGATCTCTGCCAGCAGGTCGCCCGCCTTGACCATCTGCCCTTCTTCGAAATTGATCTTCACCAATTCGCCGCCCACCCGGCTGCGCACATTGATGGTGTTGAGCGCCGTTACCGTGCCCAGCGCTTTGTAATACAGCGGGAAGTCACCGGTGACCGCCGGCGCCACGCGCACCGGAATCGGCCCGGTGCCGCCGCCGAAGCCTGGCCTCATCATCCCCGAACGCCCGGCATGACCGGCCGCCGCCTTATCACCGCCCTCCTTGTGGGCTGAACCGGCCGGCCAGAATTTCCAGCACAGAACAGCGATAACCAACAAGACAAGCAGGCTGATCAGCCAGCGACGGGTGTTGCGGGGGGACGATTGCATGGAGTGATTAACCATTGGGCGCGTGGGCTTCTTTTACGGGAGGCTGAACGATAAGCACTGGTGACGATTAAGCAAAGCAGCTTTACCGGCAATTTACCTTCATCTTACGTTTCAAGGTGTGAGGCAAAACACTGATACACAAATGAAAACGGCCTGGACAGGGCCAGGCCGTTAACAATTGTAAAGCGCTGTGGCAGGGCTTACTTCAGGACGGCCAGCGCGGCGTCGTAGTTCGGCTCTTCAGCGATTTCCTTGACCAGTTCGCTGTGCAGCACGTTGTCGTTCTCGTCCAGCACCACAACGGCACGGGCAGTCAGACCTTTCAGCGGGCCGTCAGCAATGGCCACGCCATAGTTTTCGATGAACTCGGCACCGCGCAGGGTCGACAGGTTCTGAACGTTTTCCAGACCTTCGGCGCCGCAGAAGCGTGCTTGAGCGAACGGCAGGTCAGCGGAGATGCACAGCACGACAGTGTTGGCGACTTCGTTGGCTTGAGCGTTGAACTTGCGCACGGAAGTGGCGCAGGTCGGGGTGTCAACGCTTGGGAAGATGTTGAGGACTTTGCGCTTGCCGGCGAAGTCTTTCAGGGTGACGTCGGACAGATTGCCGGCAACCAGGGAAAAGGCTGGCGCCTTGGAACCGGCTTGTGGCAACTGGCCGTTGACTTGAACCGGATTGCCTTTAAGGGTGACTTGAGCCATGACTTGAGTCCTTCTAACGTTGTGGTTGGAGAGCATGCAAGAAGCGGAAGTTAACCACGAAATTGTCCGACGACCTATGCCCAAAATGAAATTGTCAGGTGCCGGCGCACGAAATTGTATACAACCCGAGATCCCGGTAGGAGCTGCCGAAGGCTGCGATCTTTTGATCCTCGAAACAAAATCAAAAGATCGCAGCGTGCGGCAGCTCCTACACGGGGATGCGGGCGATCCTGATTTTTTTCAACCATGCTGTCGATTCATGTCCGGCCCGTTCGATTAAGCAGTGAACCCCACACTTTTCGGAGTAACCGCCATGCGATTCATGATCCTCGTAAAAGCCAGCGCCGATTCGGAAGCCGGCGTCATGCCCAGTGAAGAACTGCTCACCGCGATGGGCAATTTCAACGAGGAACTGGCCAAGGCCGGCATCCTTGTAGAAGCGGACGGTTTACACCCGAGTAGCAAAGGCGCCCGTGTGCGCTTCTCCGGCGACAAACGTACGGTGACTGATGGCCCTTTCATCGAAACCAAGGAATTGGTCGCCGGGTATTGGATCTGGGACGTTAAATCCAAGGAAGAAGCCATTGAGTGGGTCAAGCGCTGCCCGAATCCTATGCCGGGCACCGATTCCGACATCGAGATTCGCCAGATATTTTCCGCTGAAGACTTTGGCGCAGAGTTCACTCCTGAGGCTCGCGCCCAAGAAGAGCGCATCCGCGACCAAGCAAAGAAAAACAGCTAAACCCCTCACGCCCCCTGTAGGAGCTGCCGAAGGCTGCGATCTTTTGATTTTGTTTTTTACGGGCAAGATCAAAAGATCGCAGCCTTCGGCAGCTTCTACAGGCGAGTTAACTTTTTAGTACACAACCGAATAGTGAACAAGTACACAAAACCAAAGAATTAATACATTCGACTGGCAGACTTTGGATAAGCTGCTAGCGTAAACAAGACGTGTCCTAGAGGCTTGAAAAGAAAGGGATTACGCCGTACGGCCGACAAGTGCCGAGTTGTCCATTGAGCCACCAGGGAATCGGGGATGAAGTTCAATCGAGTGGGGAAGACTCTTTTTCTGGCAAGTTCGCTGGCGGCTATGCCGTTCGCGCAAGCAGACAACGCCGAAGACTCCAATAAAAGTAACAACCCGCTGAACGTGGCGCCGGGCGCGAACCTGCAGGACTACTACACCCCCAAACTCTACGACAGCAACGCTCATACCAATGACGTCCTGCTGCGCGGCACGTTGCCGATCGCCCCGAACGACTTTATCGGTGTGCCACAACTGGTACGCGCGACGCTGCCCATCAGCACCCGCCCCGATCCGCATAACGGTTACAGCACCGGCATGGGCGATCTGAACCTGTTCGACATCTTTATTCTGAAAACCGAAGGCGTGCAGTTGGGCATTGGCCCGCTGATCACCGCGCCGACCGCCGAGCAGGACGAGCTCGGCACCGGCAAATGGCAAGGGGGCCTCGCGGCTGTCGCGATCGACGCCTCCCCGCGCGGATTGCTCGGCGCACTGGTGCAGTATCAAAGTTCTTTCGCTGGTGACAGCGACCGCGCCCACGTTGAAAGCGCGACCATGCAGCCGTTCATCATCCATAACCTGGAAAAAGGCTGGTACCTGCGCTCCACCGGCACCTGGACGTTCGACCTGAAAAACGACACCCACTACATCCCGCTCGGCCTGGGTGTGGGCAAAGCCTGGAAGTCCGGCAGCAACATCGTCAACGCCTTCATCGAACCGCAGTGGACCGTCGACCGCAAAGGCGACGGCCTGCCGCAATTCGTTGTTTATACCGGCATTAACTTGACCTTCGGCAAGTAAGGAAGACGCTATGCAGGTTACCCTCAAGGCCGCCGGCTATAGCTTGATGACGATGTTTGTCAGCTGCGGCGTCGGCGCCCAGGAATCCATCGCCAGCCCGCAAACAGATCGGAGCGCTATCTATGCAGCGACCGAGCGCCCGGCGGCGCCACTATTCGAATATTTATACAGCCAGAACTTTAAGCGGAGTCGTTGATGGTCAAGCCTTACGTTGTGCGCCCGTTACTGGCGCTGTGCATGATCGGCAGTCCGCTGCTGTACGCCGCCGAGGGCGGTGTTGGCCGGCCAATTACTGGTCAACAGGTGTTTTCCAACGCCGGTATCGTGCCGCCTGAGCCAGGCTGGGTCATGTCGTTGACCAGCATCTGGTATGACGGCTCGCTCAAGGGCAGCACAGGGGCGCCGATTTCCGGCGCGGTCAGTGGCGGGATCGACATGAAAGTGTCGTACACCATGGCCAACTTCACCCACGTCTGGGACACCGGCAAAGGTCGCTGGAACTACGCCTCGGCCGTTGGCATTCCCGTGCAGTACACCGACATCAAAGCCAGCATCACCGGCCCGCGCGGGCGCACGCTGGGTGACAGCGACTCCGGCACCCAATTCGCCGACGCCCTGATCACGCCCATCGCCGCCGGTTACCACTTCGACGAGTTGAACCACATCTCGCTGTCCCTGCCGATCTACGTGCCAACCGGTGCTTATAACGATGATCGACTGGCCAACCCGGGGCAGAACAATTACACGTTCATGCCGACCGTGGCGTTCACCCACCTCGACGGCAAGGGTGGCGAGCTGACGCTGTCCAGCGGCCTGGAGTTCTACACCGAGAACGACGCCACCGATTATCGCAACGGCAATATTTTCACCCTCGACGCCCTGTGGACCCACGGTTTCGGCAATGGCTGGAGCGCCGGCGTTGCGGCGGGTTATATCCAGCAACTGACCGACGACAAAGGCCAGACTGCCGATACGTTCAACGGTTATCGCGGTCGTTCCGTTGGCGCCGGCCCGGTGGTGGGCTGGTCGGGTAAATTCGCCGACGCCCAAGCCAATATCAGCGCCCGTTGGGTACCGGAGTTCGACACCAAAAATCGTCCTGAAGGCAACGGCTTCAGCGTCAACATGACTCTGGCATTTTTCTAGACCCGGACACAAAGGACTGCCCCATGACTGCACTTACCGACCTCAATGCCCTGCAAACCAGCATCGCCGAATCGGTGCTCGGTCAGGATCAAGTGATTCGGCAGATCCTGCTGGGCCTGTTGGCCAACGGCCATTTACTGTTGGAAAGTCTGCCGGGGCTGGCCAAGACGCGTACGGTCAAGGCGCTGGCCAAACACCTCGACGCGAAAATGAGCCGCATCCAGTTCACCCCGGATTTGCTGCCGTCGGACATCACCGGTGCCGAAGTGCTGCATCAGGTTGAAGGCAAAAACGAGATCCGTTTCCAGCCCGGCCCGCTGTTCGGCAACCTGATTCTCGCTGACGAGATCAACCGCGCTCCGGCCAAGGTTCAGGCGGCGCTGCTGGAAGCGATGGAAGAACGCCAGATCACCGTGGCCGGCACCAGCCATCCGTTGCCGGATTTGTTCATTGTGGTCGCCACACAAAACCCGATTGAACAGGAAGGCACGTATCCGCTGCCGGAAGCGCAGATGGATCGTTTTCTGATGAAAGTGCTGCTCGATTATCCGAGCGCCGATAACGAAAGCCAGGTGCTGCGCCTGCTGCGCGCCGAAGAGTTCGCACAAGGCGCCAACACCGCGCCGAGCAAGGGTTTCAGCCTGTCGCAGGAGGTAATTTTCGCGGCACGCAAGGAAGTCAGCGCGGTGCATGTGTCACCGGCCATCGACAGTTATCTGATCGACATCATCAACGCCACGCGCCACCCCGCCGATTACGACGAAGACCTCGCGCGCTGGATTTCGATTGGTGCCAGCCCGCGTGGCGGCATTGGTCTGGATCGTTGCGCCCGCGCCGATGCGTGGCTGCAGGGGCAGGATTTTGTTTCGCCGGACAATGTGCGCGCGGTGGTGCACCCGGTGCTGCGTCATCGTTTGCAATTGAGTTATGACGCGGTGGCGGACGGCGTCAATGCCGATCAAGTGCTCGATCGGATTCTCGATAAAGTAGCGATTCCGGCCTGATGTCAAATACGAAGAGCAGCGACGGCCTGGTCTATGTCTCTCTCGCGCAGTTGATGGCGCTGGAGTTCAAGGCCCGTGACCTGAGTTTTCTCGCTCGTCAGCCGCAAGGCAGCATCCTTGCTGGCAACCATGCCTCGCGGCTGCGTGGTCGTGGTTTGAATTTCGATGAACTACGCCGGTACCAGCCGGGCGACGATCTGCGTCACCTCGACTGGCGTGCTTCGCTGCGCACCGGCAAACCGGTGGTGCGCACTTTTACTGAAGAGCGTGATCGTCCGGCGTTGATCGTGGTTGATCAGCGCATGTCGATGTTTTTCGGTTCGCAACGCAGCTTCAAATCCGCCCTCGCCGCCGAACTCGGCGCATTGGCCGCATGGATGGTGTTCAACGCCGGCGACCGGGTTGGTGGGCTGGTGTTCAACGATCAACGTATCGACAGCATCGCGCCGTTGCGCAGCCGTAAACGCGTTGAAGCGCTGCTCAGCCGCATCGCCGAACAGAATCAGGCGCTCGACGCGGCTAACCCGGATGCCGAAGGTGAAGACCAGCTCGACAAAGTCTTGCAGCGTTGCCTGGCGCTGGCCGGTCACGACCATTTGATCTGCATCGTCAGCGACTTCGCCGGGGCCGGCGAACGTACGTTGCAACTGATGCGTCAACTGTCGGCGCACAACGACGTGATCGCCCTGCAAGTCTACGATCCGCTGGCATTGAAGCTGCCGAATAATGGCCGCTTGCTGATTACCCAAGGCCAGTTGCAGGTCGAACTGGCCATCGAAAAACGCAATGTGCATCAACCGCTGGGGGATTTTCTCGGTGGTCGCTTGAAGGACGTCGCCACCCTGCTGCGCCGCAGTCAGGTGCCGCTGATGATGTTCAGCACCGCCGAAGGAGCCCACGCGCAACTGCGTGCCGAACTGGGCAAAAGCGCCGGGGCACGGCGATGAATCCGAATATCCCGAGCATCGATCAACTCAAAGAGTTGGCCCCGCCCGCGCCGGTCAGTTATGCGCCGCAAACGTGGGGCTGGTGGGTGTTGCTTGCGCTGCTGATCGTATTGGCAATCGTGATTGGCGTGCGCCGTTACCTGCAATGGCGCCGCGATGAATACCGCCGTGAAGGGTTGGCGCGACTGGCGCAACTGCGTAGCCGCAGTGACGACCTCAATGCGTTGCGCGAATTGCCCGAGCTGCTCAAGCGAGTGGCACTTTCAATGCCTGGCCAATCTCTCAAACGCACTGCGATTCCTGTAGGAGTGAGCCTGCTCGCGAAGGGGCCAGTACATTCAACAGTTTCATCGACTGATGCGACGCCATCGCGAGCAGGCTCACTCCTACAGGGGGTTGCGGCGTTGGGGAGGGAGGATTGGCAGCGCTTCTTGCAAGCGCACAGTAAGAATCCGCTCCCGGCCGATTTCAGCGCACAACTCGCGCAACTCGCCTACGCCCCCGACGACACCCTGCGCGCCCTCCCCACGCCGCAGCGTCAGGCGTTGTTCGACACATGTCAGGACTGGCTGGAGCATCATCATGTGGCAGCTTGATTACCCATGGTTGTTGCTTCTGCTGCCGCTACCGTGGCTGGCTTACCGCTACCTGCCGGCCTACAACGAAGCGCGCAGCGCCGTGCGCGTACCGTTTTTTGCGGCGATGAGCCGCGCTGTCGGCGAAGCGCCCACCCATGCCAGCACTCGGCGCAACGTCTGGCAATTACTCTTGAATCTGTTGGTCTGGGCGCTGATTTTGCTCGCCGTGGCACGTCCGGTGTTCGTTGAAAAACCCATCGAACGTCAGCAACCGGTGCGCGACCTGATGCTCGCCATCGATATTTCGCAGTCGATGGAAACCGAAGATTTCACCAACGCCAACGGCGAAAAAATCAATCGCCTCGCCGCCGTCAAAGACGTGGTGCAAGGCTTTATCGACAAGCGCAAGGACGACCGCCTCGGCCTGATCGTCTTCGGCAGCGGCGCTTATCCGCAGGCACCGCTGACCCTCGATCATGCGAGTCTGTCGCTGTTACTGGCCGACACCGGCATCGGCATGGCCGGGCCGAACACCGCGATCGGCGATGCCATCGGCCTCAGCCTGAAGCTGTTGGATAAAGCCCATGAGCAGGAAAAAGTGCTGATTCTGCTCACCGATGGCAACGACACCAGCAGCGCGATCACCCCCGATCACGCCGCCGAAATGGCCGCCAACAAAGGCGTGATCATCCACACCATCGGCATCGGCGACCCGAGTGCGTCGGGCGAGGCCAAGGTCAATCTGCCGGGTCTGGAGCAGATCGCGAAAACCACCGGCGGCCAGTTCTTCCGCGCTGAAGACCGCTCCGCGCTCGATCAGGTTTACAGCACCCTCGACCGCCTCACGCCGCATCAGGTGAAAACCCTCAGTCATCAGCCGCAACGCGAGTTGTTCTATTGGCCGCTGGGGGCGGCGATGTTGTTGCTGGGCCTGTATCACCTCGGCGCGCTGCTGTGGCCTCGGCTGTCATTCGCCCGTCAGCGGCAGGAGGTCTGAGATGGACATCAACCTCAGCGACTTCCATTTCCTGCGCCCGTTCTGGCTCCTGCTCGCGCTGTTCGGTGCGTTGTTGCCGCTGATCTGGCGCCGCAGCCGAGATCTGCAACGACAGCTGCGCGGCAACATCGCCGAGCATTTGCTGCCGCACCTGTTGATCACGCCACAAGACAACCAACGCCTGCGCCCGGTGCATCTGCTCTGTGCGCTGTTGATTCTCGGCGCCATCGCGGCGGCCGGGCCGACCTGGGAACAAGATCGTCCGGACTTTCTCGAAAACCGTGCACCGCTGATCGTCGCTGTCGATCTGTCACCGTCGATGGACGCCAGCGATGTGCAACCGACGCGACTGGAAGCGGCCAAGCACAAACTGCATGACCTGATTCAGCGTCGCGCCGGTGCCCGTACGGCACTGATCGCCTACGCCGGCAGCGCGCACCTGGTGTTGCCGCCGACCGACGACCCCGCCCTGCTCGACTCATTTATTCAGGCGTTGGGCACCGGGTTGATCGACAAACCGGGGAAAAACGTCGCCGCGGTGATTGAGCAGGCGAAACGCTTGCTCAGCGCAGAAAAGACGCCGGGCAGCCTGCTGCTGATCACCGATGGCGCCGATACCGCGCAACTTGATGGCCTCGACAAGCAGCTGAGCGGCAGTCAGTTGCAAGTGTTAGTGCTGGCGGTGGGCAGCGAGGACGGCGGCATGATCCACGACGCCAGCGGGCAGCCGCGCACCGATGCCAACGGGCGCCCGGAACTGGGCAGCTTTGATCAAGCGGCAATCAAACAATTGGCTTCTGCTGTCGACGCGCCCCTCGGCAGCCTGACCCTGAATGACGATGATCTGGACTGGATCGAACTGCACGCGCAACAGCACTTCCAAAGCGCCAGCGCCGAACAGCGTGAATTGCACTGGAAAGACGCCGGTTATTGGCTGTGCTGGCCGTTGCTGTTGCTGGCATTTTTCGGCGTGCGCAAAGGCTGGAGCGTGAATTGGATGGCGGCGTTGCTGCTGGCCGTGGGGCTGGGTGGGATACCGGCTCCGGCGCAAGCGAATGCACTGACCGACGCCTTCTTCACTCGCGATCAGCAAGGTCGCTGGGCCTTTGAGCACGGGCACCTGCCTCAGGCAGCGGCGCTGTTTGTCGATCCGTACTGGAAAGGTGTCGCGGCGTATCACGCGTCTGACTATGACTTGGCGCTGGCGACTTTCGCGCGCCTGGACACGCCACAGGCGTACTTCTATCTGGGCAATATTTACGTGCGCCGTTTCAAGTTTGATGAGGCGATCGCCGCGTACACCCAAGCCTTGAAACTGCAGCCGCAATTCCCGGAGGCCACGGCCAATCTGGCGTTGGCGCACGCGTTGCTCAAAGACACCGAAAGTGCCGAGAAAAACGCGCCTGAGACCAAACCGGATGAAGTGAAATTCGACAAGGCGAAGGGCAAGGGGCAGAGCAAGAAGGTCGAGTCGGAGCAGGCGGCTTCGGATGCGCTGTGGTTGCAGAACCTGACGACATCGCCGGCGAAGTTTCTCAAGCAGAAATTCAGCTTGCAGGATCAGGCGGGGGTTAAGCCATGAATCTCCGGAACCGAGTTGCGGCCATCGCGAGCAGGCTCACTCCTACATTGATTTTGTGTACGGCAAAGATCCCCTGTAGGAGTGAGCCTGCTCGCGATGGGGCCAGAGCAATCACTTCAAAACTCAGCATTTTGTTCCTGACAGGCCTGCTGAGCCTCAATGCCCTCGCAGCCGCCCCACAACTCAAAGTCCAGGCCCATCTGCAACCCGCCGAAGGCGCCATGGTCGGTGGCCTGATCGAGCTGCAAGTCGACGTCCTCACCGACACCTGGTTCACCAGCGCCGCCACCCTGCCCGATCTCAAACTCGACGGCGCTCTGGTCATGCCCCCGGACGGTCAGGCCCAGCATCTGAACCAGACCATCGACGGCCAATCCTTCAACGGTTTGCGCTACACCTACCTGATCACACCCAACGTCGCGCGATCGTTCGATATCCCGGCCCTCACCGTCAGCGCCACTCCCGGCCAGGCTGAAAGCGAAATCAGCGCCCACAGCGAACCGCTGCAATTCAGCGCCGCCCGGCCGCCCGGTTTCAACCCTGGGGAAACGCCACTGGTTGCCACCGGACTGACCTTCAGCCAGAACGTGATCAACTCGGCCACACCACTGAAAGTCGGCGACAGCATTACCCGGCAACTCACCTTGAAGGCCGACGGCGCACTGGCCATGTCCCTGCCGATCCCGGCACTGGGCGATATCGACGGCCTCAGCCGCTATGCGAAAACCCCGCAAGTCACCAGCCTCGATGACGGCCGTGGCGACATTCTCGGCGGCCAGCGCATCGACAGCGTCACCTATCGCATCGACCGCGCCGGTTCGCACACACTGCCGGCCATCGAAGTGAAATGGTGGGACGCGAGCAGCAATCAAACGCGCACCGCGCAAGTGCCGGCAGTGACGTTCGCTGCCGCCGCCAACAGCGCCTACAAACCTGTGTTCTCCATCGCCGAAGACCTCAAGCAACTCGGCCAGAATCGCCTGCGGTTCTCCACACAATGGCTGATCTGGCTCGTGGCGCTCATCGCGATTATCGGCCTCGGCTACCTGAGCCGTCCGGCCCTGACTCGCGGCTACCGCACCCTGCAAGCGCGCAAACAAGCGCGGCACGCAGCGTGGTTGCAGTCGGCCGATTACGCCTGGCAACAAATCAATCCGCAACTTGAAGCCAAACCAGCGCAACTCAGTGCGCTGTATCTGTGGCTGCGCCGCAGTCGAATGGGTCTGAAACTCGTCGATGCCGGCCCGCGTCTGCAAGGCCTGTTGCGTGGGCTTTACGGTCGCGAACCGGCCACCAAGCAGACACTTGTACAACTGCGCCAATCCTTGACTACGCTTCACAGTCAGGCCGAACAGCAGCAGGCGAAACCGGCCTCGGCGCTGCGCCCGCTCAACCCTTTACACGAGAAGGATTTCCCATGACGCACCCGTTGCTGCACCGCCAACGTTTTGGCCTGGCTCTGCTGTTCGGTCTGGCCCTGCCGCTGCTGGCCCAGGCCAATGAGCCGCTACCTTCGTGGAACGACGGCCCGGCGAAGAAAAGCATCATCGAATTCGTGCAGACCGTGACCGATCAGACGAGCAAGGACTTCGTCAAACCCGCCGACCGCATCGCCGTGTTCGATAACGATGGCACGCTGTGGAGCGAGCAACCGGCGTACTTCGAATTGCTGTTCGCTTTCGACGAGGTCAAGCGCACCGCCGATCAGCACCCGGAATGGAAAACCACGCAGCCATTCAAAGCGGTGATCGAAAACGACCACAAGGCCCTCGCGGCGTCAGGCATGGAAGGCCTGCTGAAAATCGTCGGCGCCACCCACAGCGGCATGACCACCGAAGCGTTTGATGATTACGCGAAAACCTGGCTGAGCCAGGCCCGTCATCCGAAAACCGGCAAGCCGTACACCGAGATGATCTTCCAGCCGATGCTGGAAATGCTCGACTACCTGCGCAGCCAGGACTTCAAGACCTACATCGTCTCCGGCGGCGACACCGGTTTCATGCGCGCCTTCGCCGAGAAGGTTTACGGCATTCCGCCGGAACAGGTGATCGGCACCACATTTGTCACTTCTTTCGAATACAAGGATGGCAAGGCCTCGATCGTGCGCACGCCAAAACTGGCGCACAACGACGACGGCCCGGGCAAACCGGAAAGCATTGATGCGGTGATCGGCAAGCGGCCGATTCTCGCCTTCGGCAACTCCGACGGCGACCTGCAAATGCTGCAGTGGACGGCCGCCGGTACCGGCAAACGTTTCATGGGTTTGGTGCACCACACCGACGCCAAGCGCGAGTGGGCCTACGACCGCAAATCAGACATCGGCAAGCTCGACAAAGCTCTCGATGAAGCAAATTCCCGCGGCTGGACCGTGGTGGACATGGCGACCGAATGGCGCCGGATCTACCCGTTCGATCCGCCGGTAAACGAGCAGGTGCAATAAAAAAAGCGTGCTGCAGGACTGCAATAAACGTTATCAGCAATAAATGACCCCCCGCGAAAAGGAGCAAGTCAGATGACTCGCATACGCAAGTGGCTACCGAAATTCGCCTTGGTTGCGACCTCGGTGATGGCGCTGTCGGCAACCGCCACAGCGGCTGAAAAACCCAACATCCTGGTGATCTTCGGCGACGACATCGGCCAGACCAACATCAGTGCCTATTCAATGGGTGTTGTCGGTTACAAAACGCCGAACATCGACCGGATTGCCAAAGAAGGCATGATGTTCACCGATTACTACGCGGAGAACAGCTGCACTGCGGGTCGATCCTCGTTCATCACCGGTCAGACGCCACTGCGTACCGGTCTGTCGAAAGTCGGCATCCCCGGCGCTCCGGTAGGCCTGCAAAAGCGTGACATCACCATTGCTCAGGCACTCAAATCTCAGGGTTATGCGACCGGTCAATTCGGCAAGAACCACTTGGGCGACAAGGATGAATACCTGCCGACCAACCACGGTTTCGACGAGTTCTTCGGCAACCTGTATCACCTCAATGCTGAAGAAGAACCCGAACGTCCGTACTGGCCAAAAGAAGATGCCGATTTCGTCAAGGCTGTTTCCCCTCGTGGTGTGATCCACAGCTTCGCCGACGGCAAGATCGAAGACACCGGCGCGCTGACCACCAAGCGCATGGAAACCATCGACGACGAAACCACCGCGGCGGCGCAAGCGTTCATCGAGAAGCAGGCCAAAGCGGACAAACCGTTCTTCGTCTGGATGAACACTACGCGCATGCACTTGTTCACACACGTGCGTGATTCGATGAAGGGCCAGAGCGGCATGCCCGGCAACGAATATGCGGACGGCATGATCGAGCACGACGGCGATGTCGGCAAACTGCTGAAAACCCTCGATGACCTGAAAATCACTGACAACACCATCGTCGTCTACACCACCGACAACGGCCCTAACCAGTTCTCCTGGCCGGACGCGGCGACCACGCCGTTCCGCAACGAAAAGAACTCCAACTGGGAAGGCGCGTACCGCGTGCCTGCGATGATCCGCTGGCCGGGCAAGATCAAACCGGGTGAAGTTTCCAACGAGCTGTTCTCGGGTCTTGACTGGTTCCCGACACTGCTCGCCGCCGCAGGTGATACCGATGTCGCCAATAAGCTGCTCAAAGGCTGGGCGCCGACTTCCGGCGGCACCAGCTTCAAAGTGCACCTGGACGGTTTCAACCAACTGCCGTACCTGACCGGCCAGACCCCGAAGAGCGAGCGTAAGGAGTTCTACTACTTCAACGACGATGGCGTGCTGGTGTCGATGCGTTTCGGCAACTGGAAAGCCGTGTTCTGCGAACAGCGTGCACCGGGTGGTTTCAAAGTCTGGAGCGAACCGTTCGTGTGCCTGCGCGTACCGAAAATCTTCAACCTGCGCATGGATCCGTATGAACGTGCCGATATCGTTTCCGACCAGTACTACGACTGGACGACCAAAAACGTTTATCTGACCGAAATGGCGGTGATGAAGTCCGCTGCATTCCTGCAGACCTTCATCGAGTATCCACCAAGCCAGAAACCGGCCAGCTTCAGTGTTGACCAGATCCGTGCTGCGGTAGATGCGAAAATCGCTGAAAAAATGAAAGCGGCACAGTAAGACCGCAAGACTGCCGCCCGCCTTCACCGGCGGGCGGACTTATTTTTAGTCGGATATCCCCCTTGTAGGAGCTGCCGAAGGCTGCGATCTTTTGATCTCCATTGATAAACATAAAGATCAAAAGATCGCAGCCTTCGGCAGCTCCTACAGGGAGCAGGCCCGATCATTTGTACTGATCGTTCCCACGCTCTGCGTGGTAGCGCATCCCGGGATGCTCTGCGTCCCATGCCAAAGCGGACGCGGAGCGTCCAGTGAGGCATTCCCACGCAGAGCGTGGGAACGATCAGCACAGTCGCCGTTTTTATCGAATTGAAATAAGGCAATCCGCATGTCCTCACGTATCGCCAGCAAGCCGTCGGCCATACCCGCCTCGCACACCGCCTCCCCTTTACTGCTGATCCCCGCCCTGCTGCTGTGCATCTCCGGCGCCGCAGCACTGGTCTATCAGGTGCTGTGGATCAAGCAACTGTCGCTGGTGGTCGGCGTCGAGGTGTATGCGATCACCACGGGCATCAGCGCATTCTTCGCCGGTCTGGCCATCGGTGGCTGGCTGTTCGGACGCTGGGCGGATCGCTTGCAGCAACCGGTGCTGCTGTATGCCGGGCTGGAAGTACTGGTGGCGATATTGGGCGTTGGCGCGACCGTGGCCATGAGCATGGCGGCCAGTCCGTTCGCCTGGCTGCAGGATCACGTCGGTGTGTTCGCGTGGTTGCTGCCGCTCGCCCTCGTGGGCATTCCGGCGGTGTTGATGGGCGGCACGCTGCCGGTGCTGGTGCGTTCGCTCGCGGCTGATCCGGGCAAGGCTGGCGGTCAGTTGTACGCAGCGAACACCTTGGGCGCGATTGTCGGCACGTTGCTCGCCGCGTTCTTTTTGATCGCCACCCTCGGTGTACGAGGCAGCTCGCTGGCCGCAGCGATGCTCAATCTGTTGGCGGCGGCTGGCGCCTTGTGGTTCGCCCGTCAGCATCCGGCACCGATTGTCACGCCGATCCATCACCATCCGGAGAAAGCTGCGGATCGCACGGCGCTGTGGCTGTACTCCATCGCCGGCGGTGTGGCGCTGGGTTATGAAGTGGTCTGGTCGCAATCGATCGTGCAGTTCATGAGCACCCGCACTTACGCGTTTGCCGTGGTGTTGGCGACGTATCTGACCGGCCTGTTTATCGGCAGTGCCCTGCTCGCGCGTCGCGTTGATCGCATTCGTGATCCGTGGGGCGTGTTCGGTTTGTTGATTGCCGGCGCCGGCCTGATCGCGCTGCTGGAAATCGCCCTGCTCGGTCGTTGGCTGATTTACGCCCAGACCCAGACCGAGATGTGGTTGCTGAGTCTGGGCGCCAGTGAGCTGGTCGGCATGAGTGCTCGCTTTGTCGTCGCGGCGTTGAGCATTGTGTTTGTGCCGACATTGCTGCTGGGGGCGGCGTTTCCCTTGGCGCTGCGTTTGAGTGTCGGCCATGAGCGCGTCGGTCGCGATGTCGGCGCGGTGGTGGCGTTCAACACCTTGGGCGGGATTGTCGGGGTGATGCTCTGCGGCTTCCTGCTCATTCCGCTGCTGGGTCTGGTGCGCACGCTGGGCCTGCTGGCGATCATCGCGGCGGGCATCGGCTACTTCGCCGTGCGTAAGGGGCATGGTGTGAAGAAAGGCCGGCGTCAGGCGGTGGTCGCACTGAGTCTGGTCTCGGTCGCATTGGCGGTGCTGACGCCGGTCGACAAAATTGCCAGCCTACTGCCCGGTGCACGCAACGGTACGTTGGCGTTTTACGAAGAAGGTCGTGGCGGCACGGTCGCGGTGGTCGCCCAAGGTCGCGGCGAGAACAATTTCCATCGTCTGTACATTCAGGGCGTCTCGAACACCGGCGATGCCATGCCGTCGCTGCGCTACATGCGCATTCAGGCGCTGCTACCGCTGTTGATCCACAACGGCGAACCGCGCTCGACCCTGGTGATCGGTTTCGGCACCGGCATTACTGCGGGCGCCATGCTGCGCTATCCGGGGCTGGAGCATCGCGTTGTCGCCGAGTTGCTGCCGTCGGTGGTGAAAGCGGCGCCGTTGTTCAAGGGCAACTTCAATGCTGCCAGTGATCCGGGTGTGGAAGTGCGTCTGCGTGATGGTCGTCAGGAATTGCTGCGCAGTGCGCAGACCTACGACCTGGTCACACTGGAGCCGCCACCGCCCTCCGCGGCCGGCGTGGTCAATCTGTATTCGCGCGACTTCTACCAATTGGCCGCGAGTCGTCTGCAGAAAAACGGCATCGTCGCGCAATGGCTGCCACTGCCGACGCAAAACATCGATGATTCGCGCTCACTGGTGCGCAGTTTCCTCGATGTGTTCCCGTATGCCTCGCTATGGACCAGCGAATTCCACGAGATGTTGCTGGTGGGCTCGATGGAGCCGATGGAACTGGACGCCGCGAAAATCACCGAACGTTTCCAGCAGGACAGCGTGCGCAGCACCTTGCAGGATGTCGGCATTGGTTCAGCGGCGGCGTTGCTTGCGACGTGGGTGACCGATCGCACCGGCCTTGAGCGCTTTGCCGCCGATGCACCGGCCGTAACCGATGATCAGCCGCGCATTGAATACGCGCCATGGGTGCGCAGCAAGGAAATCACTCGCGTGTTGCCGGCGCTGCTGGATCTGTATCAGCCACCGCCACTGGTGAATGCTGATGCCGCTTTCACTGAGCGCATGGAAACCCATCGTCAACGGCTGATGCAGTTTTATCGTGCGAGCCTGCATGCGTATGACGGCGATCGGGATGCGTGGGGGCGGGACATGCGCGAGGTGATGCAGTGGGATGGCGCGAATCCGTATTACCGCTGGTTTACCGGGCAGTAATGCTGCCGAATGTAGGAGCTGCCGAAGGCTGCGATCTTTTGATCTTGCTGTTTATAAGATCAAAAGATCGCAGCCTTCGGCAGCTCCTACAAGGTTTTGCGGTTACTTGGATTCGGATTTCAGTTTCAGATAGGTCTGGTGCATATCAGACGCCCAGCCATCGATCACGGCTTTAACGTCTTCGGCCTTCAGCGCCTGGGAATCATTCTCCAGCGGTTTGCCAGTGCCTTTGCGCACAACTTGCGCCACGACCTTATTGCTGGCGCCGTCCATGAACACCGCTTCAGTGGCCAGGGTGGTTTCCTGATCACGGATGCCGGTGGCCGTGCTGACCGCCGCGGCTACCAAAGCAATCGGGATCACTTCATACGCGTGCAGCCCTTCGGTTTTGCTGCTGACGGCGGTGATGGCCGGACGCAGTACGATCACACCCGGCCCAGGCCCGGTGGCCAGTGGCAGCGACTTGCCCAGTTCACGCTTGAGCGCCTGATCGTAATAGCTGGTGATGCCATTGAGGGTTTGCTGAGAGATTTTTGCGGTCGGTTGCGGCTTCGGATAGAGCTGGCTTGGCTCGACATAAACGCTGGTGAATTTATTGATGTCGAGTTTCGGATCCATCCAGCGCATCACCTCGGCACCCGACGGTGACTTGGCTTCCTTGAGCTGACTGTAATCCTTGAGAAACCCGGAGTACTCATCTGGAGCGACGGTTTTGCTCGAGCAACCCACCACGCCAAGGGTGGCGATGCACAGCGTGCCCATCATTACTGCTAGCTTCATGCTGTAACTCCTGTCAGAAAGCCGAAAGATTTGCATAAGGGGAGTTACAGGTATAGCTAAAACCTCAACTTTTGCGATGTAAAAGCAGAAAATTCACACAAGGCTGCGCGCCCGATCACAATGGTCATTTGACAGACGCCGGCCATCCGGCAAAGCTGCACCGAGCTTGAATGCACACCAGACGGTAAATGCACCTGGACCACGGAAGTCGTAATGCCCAAGCATAAAAATAAAGCGGTACAACCTGACCCTGATTCGTCTCAATCTTCACTTTCTCGTTACCTGTTCCCTGTCTCCATCGGCGTGCTGCTGGCGGCCGTGGCGGGGATCGGCTGGTTTCTGTTCAGCCCTGCGCCCGTTACCGCACCGCTCACGGTGCCCCCGATCAGTGCGCCGACGCCCGCGCCTGCCGCGCCCAAGCCGCAAGCGGTCGCACTGAAACCGGCGAGCATGGTCGACGAGCAACAATGCCAAGGCTGCCACACCGAGCAAGTCAAAGACTGGCAAGGCTCGCACCACCAATTGGCGATGCAACCGGCGAACGCCGAGACCATGCTCGGTGACTTCAATAACGTCACGTTCAAGGCTGAAAAAGAGACCACGAAGTTCACCCGCAAGGGCGACGAGTTCTGGGTCAATACGCCGGGCATCGACGGCAAGAACGCCGATTTCAAAGTGGCCTACACCTTCGGCATCGCGCCGCTGCAGCAGTACCTGATCGAGGTTGGTGAAGGCCGATTGCAGGCGATTGGCGTGGCCTGGGATACCCAGAAAAACCGCTGGTTTCATCTCTATCCCGGCCAAGGCGTGAACTTCAAGAATCCGCTGCATTGGAGCAAGCCGAGCCAGAACGCCAACTTCATGTGCGTCGAGTGCCACACCACCGGTTTCAAGCGCAACTTCGATGCCGCCAGCAATACCTTTAACAGTCAGTGGAACAGCCTCGGCGTCGGTTGTCAGGCCTGCCATGGCCCGGCCTCCAATCACCTGGAATGGACGCAGAAAAAGGGCGACCTGATCCATCAAGGTTTCGACGTCGACCTCAAGGACAAGAGCGCCACGGTCGAGATCGAAACCTGCGCCCGCTGCCATGCGCGTCGTGCGCCGCTGGGCGATGGCTATACCGTCGGCAAACGCCTGATGGACGATTACCTGCCGAGCACCCTCACCCGCGAGCTGTATGCGCTGGACGGCAAGATCAAGGACGAGGTGTTCGAACACGGCTCGTTCCTGCAAAGCAAAATGTTCGACAAAGGTGTGCGTTGCAGCAATTGCCACAACCCGCACAGCAACGAACTGAAAGCGCCGGGCAACGCGGTGTGCCTGCAATGCCACAACACCGCCGGCAAAACCTCGGTTGAAGGGGTCGACGGCAAAGGCCTGCAAGCGAAGAATTACGACTCCATCGAACACACGCGCCACACCATGGGCCAACCGGGTTCGCAGTGCGTGGATTGCCACATGCCCGGCAAGTTCTACATGGGCAACGACTTCCGCCACGACCACAGCTTCAGCATTCCCAACCCGGAACGCGCGCAGAAGCTCGGCACGCCGGACGCGTGTCTGACCTGCCATCAAGGCAAGGCTGGCGATAAAGTCACCGCGCAGTTCAAGCTGTGGAGCGCTTCCACCGCGCCGCAAGCACCGCGTTATGACGAAAGCCTGTGGCTGATCCGCAATGGTCAACCGGGCGCCGCCGACGCGCTGTTTACGCAACTGCAACGCAGCAATCTGCCGGCAATCCAGCGCGCCACCCTGCTGGCGGAACTGCCGCTGTATCCAAGCGAACAGGCGTTGAAACTGGCCACGCAGGATCTGAAAAATCCAGAGCCGCAGGTGCGTGAAAGCGCAGCGCGGGCAATCAGTGCGTTTCTGCCTCCGCCTGAACGTGCACCGTTGTTGTCGCCGCTATTAAGCGATCCTGTGAAAGCGGTACGCATTGTGGTCGCGCGGGATTTGCTCAGCGTCGCCCGCAGCAGCGGTCTCGGTGCGGCGCAAGCCAACTGGGAAGCCGCGATTGGCGAGTACGAGGCGGTGCAGAAGAGTCTGCTGGAACGCGCCGAAGCGAACCTCAATCTGGCCATGCTCTATCAGGCCAGTGGGCGCAGTTCGGAAGTTGAAGCGTTGCTGCGAGATGCGCTCAAACGTGATCCGGACTTCTACCCGGCGCTGGTGACACTGGTGCAATGGCTGGAGGCCAGCGGCCGCAGTCAGGAAGCGCAGACACTGCTCGACGACAGCATCAAGGAACACCCGGACGCCGCGCTGTTGCAGCACACTCGGGGCTTGTCATTGATCCGCGCCGGCAAGACGACTGAAGCGATGGTTGCGCTGCACAAAGCTGCGCAACTGGAGCCGCAGAATGCCCAGTACGGTTATGTGCTGGCGGTGGCGTTGCACGAGGGCGGCAAGGTTGATGAGGCTTGCGCGATTCTTGAAGGCCTGCTCAAAGTGCAACCGGCGAACCGTAATGCGCGGCTGTCGCTGATCCAGTACTACCTCGACAGCGGCCAGGAGCCCAAGGCGCAGGTGTTGTTGCAGGGGTGGAAGAAGATGAATATGGGGGATCCGGCGTTGAAATAACTGGCTTGTGATTCTCCTTGTAGGAGCTGCCGAAGGCTGCGATCTTTTGATCTTGGTTTTTAAGATCAAAAGATCGCAGCCTTCGGCAGCTCCTACAGGGGGGCATCAAAAAAAGGGGGTTACCAGGATGAGCTCTCACCACTCCTCAACGCCATCTCCCGCCGACTACTCGCCCGCATCGCCTTGATCAGCGACACCGTGCCCACCAGCAATATCGCCGCACCAAACATAAAGTCGATGTTGTACAACTGAAAGTCCTGCACCGGCCCGACCAGCACCACCCGCACCACGGCAATCCCTACCAGCGTGGCAAGAAAGTCGATCCCCGGTTCGTCGCGATAAAACACCAGCATCAGCGGCAGGCACAGCACCAGCAACATCAACAACACCACGACTTTGAACGAGTCTTTACGCTCAACGCTAAAGGCACATTCGTGCGCCCCGTAAGCCTTGTAATCCTCGTCGCGGATCAGCGAGTTTTTCTCGTTGATGTAGTCGACGCGGTTGTACTTCTGAATTGGCGTGAAGGTGTTGGACATTTCCATCAGCGTGGTGATGTTCCTGAAACGCAGGTCGATGCGCTCGCTGCCCTTGAGGTAATAGAGCACCGGTTTGTAGCCGTAGCGATAGGTGTCGAACGGGAACGCGGCGACCTGGCCCTGAACGCCGATCGGACGAGGTTCCAGTTCGGCGTAAGCGCTTTTGTTGGAGGAGGCGAGGTTGCGACTGAGCGGCTGAACCTTGACTTGCTCAAGGAAAATCGGCGTGGCGCCGAAGGTCCACTGCAGCGGTTCCAGTCGCAGGCGAAGTTCATTGCGACCGAGGTCATAGCGATTGAACGTGCGCTCGGACACCACCAATGAGCCGCCGACCATGAACTCGCCGCGCAGATTATTGGTGACGCGCAAGGTCAGTTGATCCTTGCCCAGCAACGCTGCTTGCGTGGACGGTGGCGTGCCGCACCACGCGGTACTTTCGCCGACACCGCCGAGCTGGCCGTTGCGGTTTTCCTTGAACACATAGAAGTAACTGGCCCACAGCGTCAGCATCAACAGCACCGCTGTGAGACCCAAAATCTTTTTGCCCACACTCACAAACCCGACTCCCTTCATCGATTCCATCGTCCAGCCGAATCCCGCTGGCGGGCGGGACTTTAACAAAATGCCATCATCGACCCAAGGAAATATCCCCGATGGCAGAGGCCCGTAAGGGTTTCCCCCACATCCAATGGCCGCAATACTTCTGCTGCCACACTGGCCCATTGTGGCGAGGGGATTTATCCACGATGGGTTGCGAAGCAGCCCCAAAACCTGCCGACCCGGTACATCAGACATACCGCATGCAACGGGCTTGCGACTGCTGCGCAGCCGAGCGGGGATAAATCCCCTCGCCACAACGGAGTTCTCCTGACAGTGTCGGTGCAGCGGGAAACAGGCTCGGCGAAGGTACAAAAAACCATATCAGACCGCGTCAGATAGCCGCAGGAAAAGCCAAAATCTGATCCGCACAAATCAACAATTCCTGAGCCTGTTTTGTTTTCCACGGTGTTCCTACAGTGCAGCCCATGTCAGACCGGGTGGCCTGGCAAGACTTTGCAACCGTGGATGAACTGACCATGAGCACAGCAATAATCGGACAGGCTTATAACTACAAGGTCGTCCGCCAATTCGTCATTGCGACTATTTTCTGGGGAGTCGTGGGGATGGCGATGGGGGTATGGATCGCCTCTCAATTGGTATGGCCGGACATGAATCTGGACTTGCCGTGGACCACCTTCGGCCGCTTGCGACCGTTGCACACCAGCCTGGTGATTTTCGGCTTCGCCGGCAGCGCGCAATTCGCCGCCAGTTACTACGCGGTACAGCGCACCTGCCAGGTGAGGCTGTATTCGGACACCCTCGCAGCGTTCACTTTCTGGGGCTGGCAATCGGTGATCATGATCATGCTGATCACCCTGCCGCTGGGCTACACCACCACCAAGGAATACGCCGAAATAGAATTTTCCGGCGCGGTGTGGATGGCCGTGGTCTGGGTCGCCTACGCCGTGGTGTTCTTCACCACCGTGGTGCAGCGCAAGACCAAACACATCTACGTCGGCAACTGGTTCTTCGGCGCGTTCATTTTGGTGATTGCGATGCTGCACGTGGTCAATCACCTGTCGATTCCGGTCGACTGGTTCAAGTCGTATCCGGTGTATTCCGGGGCCACCGACGCGATGGTGCAGTGGTGGTACGGGCACAACGCGGTGGGTTTTTTCCTCACCACCGGTTTCCTCGGGATGATGTATTACTTCGTGCCGAAACAGGTCAATCGACCGGTGTATTCGTATCGGCTGTCGATCGTGCATTTCTGGGCATTGATCACCCTCTACATCTGGGCCGGCCCGCACCACTTGCACTACACCGCGCTGCCGGACTGGGCGCAGTCATTGGGCATGGCCATGTCGCTGATCCTGCTCGCGCCGAGCTGGGGCGGGATGATCAACGGCATGATGACGCTCTCCGGCGCCTGGCATAAATTGCGCACCGACCCGATTCTGCGCTTTCTCGTGCTGTCGCTGGCGTTCTATGGCATGTCGACGTTTGAAGGGCCGATGATGGCGATCAAAACCGTCAACGCCCTCTCCCACTACACCGACTGGACCATCGGCCACGTTCACGCCGGGGCGTTGGGCTGGGTGGCGATGATCACCTTCGGCGCGACCTACCACATGGTGCCGAAAGTCTTCGGCCGCGAGCAGATGTACAGCACGCCGTTGATCAACCTGCACTTCTGGCTGGCGACGATTGGCACGGTGTTGTACATCGCCTCGATGTGGGTCAACGGCATTACCCAGGGACTGATGTGGCGGGCGATCAACGAGGACGGCACGCTGACGTACTCGTTTGTCGAAGCGCTGCAGGCCAGTCACCCTGGGTTCATCGTGCGTTTTGCCGGCGGGGTGTTTTTTCTTAGCGGGATGTTGCTGATGGCTTACAACGTCTGGCGTACGGTGCGTGTGGCTGATGTGGCACTGGCTCAGCGTGAAGCGCAGATTGCCTGAGGCTGGGAGGCCGTCATGATCGAGGTGTTTTTTGATGGGCTGGGCGTGGTGTTTTTGTGGCTGGCGGTGGAGTACTGCTTGCGGCGGGAGACGGCGGAGAGTCTGGATGAGGCGAGTATGGTGCCGTTTGCTGATGATCCGGAGGTGGCGCGGCGGGTTGAGCTGGCTACCGGGAAAAGCGTGAAAGCGGTGGCGCCGGAGGTGGTGAAATCGGGTTGGATCAACCTCGATATGTAAATCCCGGCCCCTGTAGGAGCTGCCGAAGGCTGCGATCTTTTGACTTTGGATTTTTAGAAGCAAGATCAACAGATCGCAGCCTTCGGCAGCTCCTACAAAAGCGCGTGCGATCAGCCGCGTTCGCGGGGGATAAGGCTCTGCAACTGCAACGCCAAAAAATTCGCATCAAACACAAACGTATCCGGATCCTTCAAACCATTGGTCTTGCGCCACTGCCACTCGCCGCCCGGCAGCCCCACCAACGAAATACTGCCGTAACGCGCCGCCGTCAGCCCCATCACCGCCAGCGAAATCTGCCCGGCGCTGCCCATCACATCCGGCACGAACTCCACCGGTTTGCCGGCAATCACGATGCTCAGCTTCTCGGTCTTGAACGTCGAGGTCTCGACCGGCGTACTCGGGCCGAACGCAACGTACGCCTCGCGGCTCACTTCCAGCAGATTCGGCGCCTGCACCGGCTCCAGCCATCGCTGAATATCGCCGAACAGCCCTTCGATGCGGCTCGCCCAGACCTGCGACTGCGTTTCGAACAGTTGCTTTTTGTGCGCTTCGCTTTCGGCGTAATGACGAAGCATCTCGCCCAGTTGCTGTACGTCGCTCATTGCTGTTTGCCTCGGAAAGGACCCTGCGATGTTCGATAGTGGCAGATCGAAGCCCCGGTGTACGGTAAATCGCCTGCGGTTTTGCAACACACCGTGACACTTGCGTGAAAGATCAGCGGTACAGTCAATTGCTGCTGGCATCAGGCCTTGAAGAAAAGGACACTCGGGGAAAACACAGATCATTGATCGAGGAATTTCAATGCGCACCATCGGCTTGATCGGCGGTATGAGCTGGGAGTCCAGCGCCGAATATTATCGACTCATCAACCAACAGGTTCGCGACCGGCTCGGGCCACTGCGTTCGGCGCAAATACTGATGTACAGCGTCGACTTCGGCCCGGTCGAACAAGCCCAGCACGCCGGGAGCTGGGACGATGCGGCGGCGATTCTGGTGGACGCAGCGCGCAGGCTCGAAGCGGGCGGCGCGCAATGCGTGGTGCTGTGTACCAACACCATGCACAAGGTCGCCGAGCAGATTCAGGCAGCTATCACCATTCCGTTTTTGCACATCGCCGAACCGGCAGCCCAGGCTGCGATCGCAATCGACGCACGCACCGTTGGCCTGCTCGGCACAGCGTTCACCATGGAACAGGATTTCCTCAAGCAGCGCCTGATCGCTCAGGGTTTGAAGGTTCTGGTGCCGGACGAAGCCGAACGCAAGGACGTGCACCGGATCATCTACGACGAACTGTGTGTCGGCGTGATCAGCGAAGCCTCGCGGCAGACCTACCAAAAAGTCATTGAATCCCTGACCGCACGCGGCGCTCAGGCAATCATCCTCGGCTGCACCGAAATCGGCATGTTGATCAAACCCGAACACAGCGCCCTGCCCCTGCTGGACACCACCGAACTGCATGCACAGTCGGCGGTGGCGTTCGCACTGGGCGACTGAGTCAGGTTTTAGTGCTGCGTCGCAGACGGGCCATGCTCAGGGTGTCGACCCATTGCCCGTCACGCACCGCGTAATCGCGGAACAGCCCTTCATCCTCGAACCCGAACTTGCGGTAGAGGCTGATCGCCGCTTCGTTATCGGCATACACCGAAAGCTCGACGCGGTGCAGGTTCATCCAGTTATCGGCGACGTCCAGTGCCGCCGTCAATAGTTTCGACCCAACACCTTTGCCCTGCCACGCCACCGCAACGGCCATGCCGAAACTGCCGGCATGCGCCCGGCGAATCCGCGAAAACGCTTCCAGCCCGAGATTGCCGATCACCACGCCCTCATGCAGCGCCACCAGCTTCACCGCCCGATCATTTTCCGCCTGCAACCGCTGCCGCCAGACTTCGGTGGATTGAAACGGCATCTGCAACACCTGCCGCGCCACGGCCGGGTCGTTGTAGAGCGCAGTGATGCCCTCAATGTGGGATTCGCTGGAGCGTACGATATGGATGTCGTCAGGCATGGCAGATCCGTCCGTGATCTCTATGTGGCCGTCCACTCTAAACCGACAACGCCCTCATCCGCCACAGACAAACCCGTGTAGGAGCTGCCGAAGGCTGCGATCTCTTGATCTTGATCTTAAAAACCAGGATCAAAAGATCGCAGCCTTCGGCAGCTCCTACAGGGGGATTGTGTTAGGTCAGGGCGACTTCTTCTTCGGCGACGGTTGCCGGGGTGGCTTGCGCGGTCTGGCTGAAATCGCGCAGATAGACGATGAACTCCTGCAACAGGCGATCCCACAATTCGAGGTTGCCGCGCAGGTGATCGTTGCTGACCCCGGCGCCGACCACCACGTCCATTTCCATCACCAGAAATTCGCCCTGCAACGACAACCGCGCAAAACGCCGAGTGGCGTTCCAGCGTTCCGCGACGCCGGCCGGCAGCTCACCTTGCACGCGCAATGCGCAACTGAAGGTGAAGTCGACGTAGCTGCCCTGCTCCGCTGCCGGATTGCCGAAACGCACGGCGTAGCCAATGCCCTGGCTGGCGCTGAGTAGCTGGACGATGCCGTTCTGTTCGGACTGGTTGACGCGATAACCGGCGGCTTGCAGCACGTCGGTCAAGGATTGCGGGGACACCTGGGTGATCAATTGAGTCATTGGATCTTCCTTGTTCTTCAGATTGAGACGCCATGCTTGGGCTGATTCGGTCATGGCGTTTTCAAGCGTAGACCGTTCTGCCGGGTTGGCATGGAGAATCAAAATCAAAAGATCGCAGCCTTCGGCAGCTCCTACAGGGGAATACCGCCCAATGTAGGAGCTGCCGAAGGCTGCGATCTTTTGCTTCAGGAATAGACCGGCCAGGTGTCGACGATTTTGCCGCCGCGTACCGCCAGCAGGTCGCCAAATTGCAGCAGCACGGCTTCAGTCTGGGTCGGGCGCAGGAAGACTTGATCTTCGATATTCAGGCCGACAGCGCTGGAGCCGTTGACCATTTCCTGATTCGAGCTGCGCCCGTACACCGTGTTGCTCTGCAAACCCTGCGGCGATTCGAATTCGGCCATCCAGTTGCCGCCGTAGATGAAAAAGGTCTCGCGCTGGTTGGCGTCCCACCAAGAAAACAGCCGCGACTTGTCGTCCAGCGCCGGGATGTTCACCGCGCCGGTGCTTTTCAACACCGGCGTGGCGATATAGGTCGCGGGTACATGCTCGGTCAGCGACGGCAAATCGTAATGCGTCGGCTTGAGCATCGCCGTGCCCACCGACACTTCAGTGCTCAGCTTCTCGTTTTCATGCATGCGATAACTCGGGCTGCCGGCGGTGTTCAGGCACAGTCCGTCGTGCCACAAACCGGGAAACTGCTGACGGGTAAAGTCAACGCAACGCTGATAAATCACCATGACCTTGGCGAACAATTCCTCGGGCGAACCGAGTATCCCCGGCACGCCCATGCCCACGAACGGGTCGTAGCCCATAAACCCGGCAAACTGCAGATGCTGCGGGTTGGCGCTGATCAGGGTGAGCATCTGCCCCAGCACATTCACATCGCTGACCCCACCACGATGCAAGCCAACATCCAGCTCGATGTTGATGCGCATCCGCGTGCCCAAGCCCTGCGCGAGTTGCAGGTATTGCTGCAATCGTTCGGGGCCGTCGAGCAGCCATTGCAACTGCTTCGACGGATCAAACGGGCCTTTGTGGGTTTGGTAAAACAACTCGGCTGAACGTACCGGCAACGGCTTGCCGAGCAAAATATCCGACTGCGGAAACGTCACCGCATCGTGATTGAGAAACGGCTGATGAAACGACATTAAACGCTGTGTCGCTGCGCGTTGCGCGATGTAGCTCAGCAGCTCCGGCGACGGCAGTGATTTCTCGACCAGCCGCAAATGTTTGCCGCCGCGCTTCACCGACTGCATGACCACATCGATGTTGTGATCGAGTCGATCCAGATCGATCAGCAGCACCGGCCGCATCGGGCCTTTATCTTTCAACTCGCGATTGAGCGCACGAAAATAATCACTGTACGGCCCGCCGCGATCGCCCGGCCGCAACCACGCGCCAACCCCGACCAGCAAGGCGCCGACGCCCAATGTACCGAGCAGGAAGTTACGTCGATTAACCGCCATCAGCTCACCCCCAGAATCGATGACAAATGCGCGTTCAAGAATCGCCCGCTAGGATCCAGCGCCTGGCGCACGTCGACAAACTCGCGCCAGCGCGGGTACAGCGGTTGCAGGTTTTTCGCGTTGAGCGTGTGCAATTTGCCCCAGTGCGGGCGGCCGTTGTACTTCCAGAAAATCGGTTCGACCGCCGCAAAGAAATTGTGATGATCCATCTGGTAATGCTGGTGCACCGAGATCGAACAGCTGTCGCGAACCTCGAACATGCTCAACGGAATGTCGTCGGCTTTGACGTAGCGGTACTCGATGGGAAACCAGGTGCGCAGATCCTTGTCCTGAATCAGCTTGAGAATCTCGCGCAGACAGGCCGGGCCGTGTTCGGCGGGCACCGAATATTCCATCTCGTTGAAGCGCACGGTGCGCACGTTGGCGTAGATGTCGAACGAGTCGCCGATGCGATCATCGAAACTCGCCAAATGGCGCAGGCTGTTGAGCATGGTGCGGCGCAGGTCGGGGAAGTCGCTGCCATATTTGTCGATCTTTTCGATCAGAGTGACGAACTCGTTGCCGCCCTCTTCTTCCGGCGGGATGGGCGGCGTGGCCGGCTCGTCGGTTTCGTTGAGGGCGATGGACAAGGCGTAGTCGGAGTGGGTGACGACGAGCATTTCCCAGTGTTGGTTTTCGCTGGTGTTCTTGTCGATGTCTTCCAGCAGCTCTTCGGTCTTGGCGATCCATTGGCGTTCGCGCAGGCGATAAGCCGGGCGGTTTTGCAGACGAATTTTGGTCGCCACGCCGAGGGCGCCGAGGGAGACCCGCGCAGCATTGAATACCTCAGAATTGTGCTGACTGTCGCAGTCGAGCACCTCGCCACTGGCGGTCACCAGTTGCATGCCGCAAACGTGGGCCGAGTAGGACTGAAAGTTTTTGCCGGTGCCGTGGGTCGAGGTAGAGATCGCGCCGGCGAGGGTCTGGTAATCGATGTCGGCCATGTTTTGCAGGGCCTGGCCGATGTCTTTCAACGGTACGCCCATGCGCGACATTGGTGTGCCGGCGGCGAATTCGGCTTGCAGGGTTTTCGCGTCGTGATCAAGCAGGCCGTTGAAGTAGCTCAGCGACAGCAGCGTGCCGTCGGTGGGCACCAGAGCGCTGAAGGAATGCGCCGAACCGACCGGGCGGATCTTGCCTTGGGCCTGTTTGATCACACTTGTCAGTTCGTCGAGATTCTTCGGCGCAAGGCGCGCCGCCGGCAGGCAACTCTGCCCGCCCGACCAGTTGCGCCACGGAATCAGCCGTGGCGCGCGCATCAATTGGCCCAGAGCCGGATTGCTCGCCAACGCGCTGAACGCGCCGATGATGCTTGCCCGTTGCAATAACTGGCGCCGTGTCAGATCCATCGTCATGCCGGGCACCTTATTGTGGGAGTGGCTGGTCGGCCATGAAGCCGATCAATTGCAGAAATTGTTCTTCGCTGCACTCGACGCACTGCCCCATCGGCGGCATACCGTTGTAGCCGTTGATGGCGTGGTCGAGCAGCGTGTCTGCGCCTTGCTGGATGCGCGGTTCCCAGGCTTTGCGGTCGCCGGTGAGTGGCGCGTTGGCGGCGGGATTGGCGTGGCAGAGCTGGCAACTGTTGGCGTAGATCTGCGCCAGTGCCGGGTCTTTGGGCATGGCGTTGCTGGCGGTGGCTGCCGGAGGTTTGGGGTCTTCGCCGCAGCCAAACAGCGCCACGGATAAAGTCAGCAGTAATGTGATGGGAATTGCCCGCATGACGATCCTCAAGGGTGGCATCGCTTATTGTTGTGATCACACCTTAAGGCAGGCGAGCCAGCGGGTTGAGGGCATTGCGGGACAGTGAGGGGGGCAAACGGGGCCAGCCGAATCCGACATATTCCCCTGTTGATGATCGTTTCTACGCTCTGCGTGGGAATGCAGCCCCGGACGCTCTGCGTCCGATTGGAACGCAAAGCGTCCCTTGAGGCATTCCCATGCAGAGCACGGGAACAATCAGATCAAAAGATCGCAGCCTTCGGCAGCTCCTACAGGGGGGCTATGGGGCCACCCCTTCTGTTCTGGGGGTTTGGGTGACATTCGGGTGACATTTGCGGGTTTAAATTTCGCGGCATTCAGGCGTATAACCGTTACAGACTTTCAAATTCGTACGCGGGGTAGCGACATGAGCACAGCAAACATCCTTGGCAATCTGTTCCCTTCTGTCAGCGACATCCCGGAAAAATATCGCCTCGACGGTCAGGTCGAGCAACGCGAATATCTGGTCGACGGCCAGTTGCGCCGCTGGGACGGCCCGCTCGCCACGGTGCGCAGCCCGGTGTATCTGCACGGTGACAATGGCGACGAGCAAGTCATCCTCGGCAGCACGCCGTTGCTTGATGCCGACACCGCCCTCACCGCCCTCGACGCCGCCGTGCGTGCCTACGATCGTGGCCAGGGCCTGTGGCCGACCATGCGCGTCGCCGAACGCATTCAGCATGTCGAAGCCTTCCTCGGGCGCATGCGCCAACAGCGCGACGCCGTGGTGAAACTGCTGATGTGGGAAATCGGCAAGAACCTCAAGGATTCGGAAAAAGAGTTCGACCGCACCTGGGATTACATCGTCGACACCATCAACGCGCTCAAGGAACTCGACCGCCGCTCCAGCCGTTTCGAGCTGGAACAGGACACCCTCGGCCAGATCCGCCGCGTACCACTCGGCGTCGCGCTGTGCATGGGCCCTTACAACTATCCGCTGAACGAGACCTTCACCACGCTGATCCCGGCGCTGATCATGGGCAACACCGTGGTGTTCAAACCGGCCAAGCTCGGCGTTCTGCTGATCCGCCCTCTGCTTGAAGCCTTCCGCGACAGCTTCCCGACCGGCGTGATCAACGTGATCTACGGCAGTGGCCGCGAAACTGTCAGCGCGCTGATGGCCAGCGGCAAGATCGATATTTTCGCCTTCATCGGCACCAACAAAGCCGCCAGCGACCTGAAAAAACTGCACCCGAAACCACACCGTTTGCGCGCCGCCCTGGGTCTGGACGCGAAGAACCCGGGCATCGTCTTGCCGGAGGTCGATCTGGACAATGCGGTCAGCGAAGCCGTCACCGGCTCGCTGTCGTTCAACGGCCAGCGCTGCACCGCACTGAAAATCCTCTTCGTCCATGAAGACGTGGTCGACAGCTTTATCGAAAAATTCAACGCCAAACTGGCCACGCTGAAACCGGGCATGCCGTGGGACAGCGGTGTGTCGCTGACGCCGTTGCCGGAGGCAGGCAAGGTCGATTATCTGCACGGTCTGGTGGCCGACGCGCAGAGCAAAGGCGCGCAAGTGGTCAACCCCAATGGCGGCGAATCCCGCGAGTCGTTCTTCTACCCGGCGGTGCTGTACCCGGTGAACCCGCAGATGCGCGTTTATCAGGAAGAGCAGTTCGGCCCGGTGGTGCCGATCGTGCCGTACCGTCACCTCGATACGGTGATCGATTACGTGCTGGAGTCGGATTTCGGCCAGCAGTTGAGCATCTTCGGCACCAACCCGGTGGCGGTCGGCCGACTGGTCGACACCTTTGCCAATCAGGTCGGGCGGATCAACCTCAACGCGCAATGTCAGCGTGGCCCGGACACTTATCCGTTCAACGGGCGCAAAAACTCCGCTGAAGGGACGTTGTCGGTGCACGACGCACTGCGGGTGTTCTCGATCCGCACACTGGTGGCGACCAAGTTCCAGGACAGCAACAAGGATCTGATCAGCGAAATCATTCGTGGCCGCGATTCGAGTTTCCTGACCACGGACTACATCTTCTAAGCGGATTGGGAAGTCATCAGCTTCTCGTCTAAATCCACAAAGCCCCCGGCATTTCAGTGTCTACACTGATTCCAGCGCTGCACTGGATGCCGGGAGCTGGACATGCTTGATTACGTCGCGTTGGGTCTGTTGGTGTTTGTCGGTCTCGTGCTGTTCTACGGGATCATCGTGCTGCATGACATTCCGTACGAAATTGCCGTTCACCGCAATCACCCGCATCAGGATGCGATTCATGCCACCGGCTGGGTCAGCCTGTTCACCCTGCATGCGCTGTGGCCGTTTCTGTGGATCTGGGCGATGGCGTATCGCGAGGATCGCGGTTGGGGTTTCGGCGACGGCAAACCGGTGCAGAACCATGTGCTGCGGCTGGAACAGCAAGTCATAGAGCTGCAAGGTCGCATTGAGCGGCTTGAAGCGCAGTCACCGCGCTCTGATAAAGAGGGGAACTGAGCATGGATCTGCTGCTCATCCTCACGTACGCCGCATTCTGTGTCGCGCTGTTCAAGATCTTCCGCATCCCGCTGAATAAATGGACGGTGCCCACCGCCGTGTTGGGCGGAATTCTGATCATCGGTGCGCTGATTTTCACCATGAACTACAACCACCCCTACTCCGAGGTGGCGCGTTCCTACTTCGTTTCTGTGCCAGTGATTCCCATCGTCAGCGGCCAGGTGATCGAAGTACCGGTGCACGGCAACGAGCCGCTGGAAAAAGGCGATGTGCTGTTTCGCATCGATCCGACGCCGTTTGAAAACCGGGTGAAATCGCTGAAGGCGCAACTGGTCGCTGCCAAGGGTGATCGCTATCGCATCACCGAATTGATCCGCCGTAACTTCGGCACTCAGCGCGAACTGGATGCCGCCATCTCACGCACCGATGACCTGCAGGCGCAACTCGACAACGCCCAGTTCGAGCTGGACAACACCACCGTTCGCGCGCCGAGCAAAGGTTTCGTCACCCACGTTTCATTACGCCCGGGGATGATGGCGAGCAAGTTGCCGCTGCGCCCGTCCATGGTATTTATCCCCGAAGAAGGCCAGTATTTTGCTGCGTGGATGCGTCAGAACAGCCTGCTGCGTCTGACCGTCGGCGACGAGGCAGAAGTCGCCTTCGACGGCATTCCCGGCAAGGTCTTCGAAGGTCGGGTGAAAAGCGTCATCGGCGTGATTGCCGAGGGGCAGATTCAACCGTCCGGCACGTTGATCGGCTACACCGGTTCACCGCCGGCCGGGCGAGTGCCGGTGATCATTGAGATCACCGATCCGGACTACGCCCAGTACGCCAAACAGATGCCCGGCGGCGCTTACGGTCAGGCCGCGCTGTACAGTCAGCACTTTCATCACATCGGCGCGATGCGCAAAATTCTCCTGCGCATGGCGGCCTGGATGAATTACATTTTCCCTTTCCATTGATCTGAAAAACACTGACGAGAGGTTCGCACTGAGTACTCACAGCACCCATCGACTGCCACCGCTATTGCGCCGAATCCTGCGACCGTTGCTCGATCCATACCGGCGCTACCGCCACGCCCGACTGATCCACGCCGTGCGTGTTGCCCTCGGGTTGCTGGCGACGATTCTGCTGACCACCGGCATCAATCTGCCCCACGGCGAGTGGGCTTCGGTGACCATGCTGGTGGTAATTGGCGGCTTGCAGCACCACGGCAACATCGGCAAAAAAGCCGCCGAACGCGCCACCGGCACGTTGATCGGCGCCGCCGTAGGCTTGGTTCTCGTGGCGCAACAGGCGTGGCTCGGCATGCCGTGGCTGACGTATTTTGCGATGGCGGTGGTCTGCGGATTCTTCTCGTATCACGCCATCGGCAAGGGGGGTTACACCGCTCTGCTCTCAGCGATCACGGTGTTTATCGTCGCCGGGCATGGTGACAACCCGATCACCGACGGCTTGTGGCGCGGCGTCGATATTCTGATCGGCATCGCCCTCGCCCTGGCCTTTTCCTTCGCGCTGCCGCTGTACGCCGTGTACTCGTGGCGCTACAACCTCGCTGATGCGTTGCGCGATTGCGCCACGGTGTATGGACGGATCATCAGCGGCCAACCGGTCAGCGCCGATGAGCATCTGAAACTGATGGGCCGTTTGGGCACGGTGATGGTGCAACTGCGCTCGCTGATGCCGTCGGTGTCCAAGGAAGTGAAGATATCCATGACTGAGCTGGATGCGATCCAGCGCAACCTGCGCATGTGCATCAGCACCCTGGAAATCCTCGGCAACACCCGCCCGGACGCTAACGACCCCGAGGCCATGGCGCATCTGCAATCAGCGCTGAAGGCTGAACACCGGCAGATTCGGGTGCAATTGATCGGCATGGCGCGGGCGTTGAAAACCGGCGCAAGCCAACGTCTCGATCGACCTGTGGAGTTGCCGGACGCCGGCCTGGACGAACCGGTTTACAGCGCGCTGGACGGTTATCGCTTATTGACCCGACAGCTCGCCGCGAACATCGGCGACATGCGTCAGCGGCTGGCGAAAACCGCGCCGCGCTGGAACATCTGACGCGCGGCGAATTTTCCCGTGTAACAACGCAGACATGATCACTACAATGCGCCATCGCAAAGTACGTGAATGGATGCGCACATGCAGTTCAGGGAAAACATCAATGCTTTGAGGGCACTCGCCGTTTTGTCGGTGGTGCTCTTTCACTTCAACGTCCTCGGTTTCGATGGCGGCTTTGCCGGGGTCGACGTGTTTTTCGTGATCTCCGGTTTCCTCATGACCGGAATCATCTTCAGCGGCCTGCAACAACAAAAGTTTTCCCTGCTCGGCTTCTACGCCTCCAGAGCCCGGCGGATTATTCCGGCGCTGGCGACGCTGTGCGTGGCGCTATTGATTTTCGGTTACGTGTATTTGCCGCTAGATGACTTCCGCGAATCGATCCGCACGATCAAAAGCAGCCTGCTGTTCAGCTCGAATTTCCTGTTCGCCAAGGACGGCAACTACTTCGACGCACCGCTGCACGAGAACTGGCTGCTGCACACGTGGTCGCTCTCAGTCGAATGGCAGTTCTACATGCTCTACCCCGTGCTGGTCATGGGGCTGTACCAATTCTTCGGTTCGCAAAAGACCCGCTATGCGCTGCTCGCACTGGCGGTGATTTCATTCGCCGCATCGGTAGTGGTGACCGAGAAAAATCCGACCTTTGCCTTCTATATGCTGCCCACCCGCGCGTGGGAAATGATTGCCGGCGGACTGGTCTTTCTGTTTCCGCTGCGGCTCAGCCAGCGTAATGGCTTGCTCAGCGAAGCGTTTGGCTTGATCGCCATTTTGATCAGCGTTCTGGGCTTTTCCGAAAACGATCTCTGGCCAGGTTATCTGGCGCTGCTGCCGGTGCTGGGGACGATGCTGGTGATTTACGGCAACACGCATTCGCTGTTCAGCCGCAACAAGGCGCTGCAATTTACCGGGAGCATTTCCTACTCCGTTTACCTCTGGCACTGGCCGTTGGTGGTGCTGCTGTATCTGTGCGGTTTGCTCAGCAGTCGGCCGCATGTGCTGGGCGGCATTGTTCTGTCGTTCGTTCTCGGTGCGCTGTCCTTCCAATACGTGGAATCGAAAACCCGCAAGATCACCACGCCGCCGCGCACGCTGTTCAAGTTTGCCGCGCTGACGGTGGCGGTCATTGCCGTGGCGTCGGTGACCTCGTCGCTAGTGAAGAAGTATCCCGCCGCGCGGTTTGCATTCGTCGACCTCGGACAACCGCAATACGCCAGCAAACTCTACCCAAAAGCGTGCTACCCCAACGCCTACGACGCCGCGGACTGCAAGCTGGGCACCGGGGACGTTTCAGTGATTTTGTTCGGCGACAGTCATGCCGAATCGACCGCCGCTGCGGTGCAGATAAACAATCCGCACGCCGCGCTATCGTGGTCACGCGGTGGCTGTCCTCAACTGCAGAACTTCGAAATGCACGACAAGGATCTTCAAGCCAAGTGCCAAGCCTTCAACCATGAAAAGCTGCAGATCTTGAAGGATTCATACAAGGGCGTTCCGGTGGTGCTGTTCAGTCGGGCCGCGCTGTACTCCGATCCCGGCCGGGGCAACAGCTATCGCATTCACTTCCCTGACAGCCCCAAAGGTGAATCGGCCTTCATCGACGAATACGTGGCCGAGTACAGCAAAACCGTGTGTGAGATCGCGCAAAACCATCCGATGTATATCGTCCGGCCGATCCCGGAAATGCCCTTCAGCGTTTATAAAGGCCTGAACCTCAATCAGCGGATTTTCCAGCAGACCGCCGATATCTCAGTGCCTTTGGTCGACTATCAAAAACGCAACAGGATCGCCAATTTCACCATCGAAGCCGCTGCCAAACAGTGCAACGCAACAGTGATCGACCCGACGCCATTGCTGTGTCCCGATGGCAATTGCATGGGCTCGCTGAATGGCGAGCCGCTGTACTTTGATGACAATCATCTGATCGATGCCGGCAATCAGCTGTTGAAAGGCGCGTTCAAAGATTTAGTCAAAGCCATTTAAGGCCGTGCAGCGACACCGACTCTGGACTTGAAACCCCAGCCCTGTTGCATGCCCGCTGCCGCCAGCAGAATCGCCGCCACGCCCAGCCATTGCAGCGGTTGCAGTCGATGACCGAAGGCAAACCAGTCGACGAAAATCGCCGCAATCGGATAGATGAAGGACAGCGCACCGGTCAGTGCGGTCGGCAGTTTCTGGATCGCGCCGTAGAGCAGCACGTACATCAGACCGGTGTGGACGATGCCCAGCGTGATCAGACTGGCCCACGCACTCGGCGCTTGCGGCAGCGCGGAGAAATGCGCGAACGGTGCGAGCAAGAGTACGCCGGTGCAGACCTGGATCAGCGCGATCAGATGCGGCGGTGTGCCGGTCAAACGCTTGATGATCAGTGCGGCGATCGCATAGAGAAACGCCGCGCCCAGCGCCAGGGCAATGCCCATCAGGTAATCGTTTCCGCTCTCGCCCTGCGTACCGTGGGCGCTGACAATCGCCAGCATCCCCATAAATGAAATCGCCAGCCAGAACAGTTTCTGCAGGGTGATTTTTTCGCCGAGAAACAGCGCCGCCAACCCCACCAACATGAATGGCTGCACGTTGTACACCGCCGTGCCGATGGCAATTGAGGCTTTCGAATACGAGGCGAACAACAGCAGCCAGTTGCCAACAATCGCCACACCGCTGAGCACCGCCAGCAAGAATGTGGTGCGAGTGAGGATGCCCGGGCGCAGAAAGCCGAACGCAGCGCAAATCAGCAACAAGGTGCCAGCGCCGAACACGCAGCGCCAGAACACCACGTCCAGCACCGGTTGCCCGGAGACCAACACGAACCAGCCGATGGTTCCTGATATCAGCATGGCGGCGGTCATTTCAAATGAGCCGCGGCGGGTTGTTGTGTCCATCATTTATCTCCTGTCTTTGTGACAAAAGTATGCCTAGCGGACAGGGGCTCTCTCCAGAGCAAAAGACAGGCTAAACTGCGGATCTGCCTTTTTTATCGCGGGTGATTATCTGAAATCGCCTAATCCGGGAGTAGATACATGACAGACGATATCGACCAGATTCTGATTAGCGCATTGATGGAAGACTCGCGCCGCTCACTCAAGGCATTGGCACAGATCAGCGGATTGTCGTCACCCAGCGTGGCCGAGCGCTTGAAGCGTCTGGAAGAACGCGGCGTACTCAAGGGCTACACCGTCGAGATCGATCCGAAATGCTTCGGCTATCAACTGCAAGCCATCGTCCGCGTGCGGCCGTTGCCGGGGCAGTTGCAGGAAGTCGAGCGGCAGATCATGTCGATCCCCGAATTCACCGAATGCGACAAGGTGACGGGCGAAGACTGCTTTATCGCCCGCCTGCATGTGCGCTCGATGGAACAACTGGACACCCTCCTCGACCGCCTCAATACGCTGGCAGAAACCAACACCGCGATCGTCAAGAAGACCCCGGTCAAGCGCCGTCTACCGCCGATGGCGTGAGTGCTTTTTCAGCACGTTCGGCGTAGATTGAGTTTTTCCCGGCGAAGGATTGGCGGTAATGAAAACTCAGGTCATGTTGATTGCAGCGGTGATGCTCAGTGGTTGCGGGACGGTGCAAACGGTCGTGCGCAGCGATCAAGCCGCGGCCAAGAGCCTCAAGGACGAAAAAACCTACTGCGGCGCCGTGCCCCGAATCTACAGCGGCGTGACCTACGACTTCTGCCTGATGCATGCGGAAGTGAAAGACGGTGTCGACACCTTCGACTACAACAATGCCAACCCCGGCGTGCTGATCGATGCAGCAGCATCCGGCGTCCTCGATACGCTGTTGCTGCCTTACACCATCTATAAACAGCACACAGACGGCAGCATCATTATTAATTAATCCCGTAAGCTTTCCTGCAGACAACAAAAAACCCGCCGAGGCGGGTTTTTCGTTTTCTAACGAGAGCGATCAGTCGTCGCGGCTCATGATGCCGAAGATCTGCAACAAGCTGATGAACAGGTTGTAGATCGATACATACAGGCTGATGGTCGCCATGATGTAGTTACGCTCGCCGCCATGGATGATGGCGCTGGTCTGGAACAGAATGCAGACCGACGAGAACAGCACGAAACCTGCGCTGATCGCCAGTTGCAGGCCGCTGATCTGGAAGAAGAAGCTAGCCAGCGTTGCGCCCAGCAGGACGAAGAAACCAGCGGTGATGAAGCCACCGAGGAAGCTCATGTCTTTACGGGTGATCAGCACATAAGCCGACAGACCTCCGAAGACCAGTGCAGTCATGGCGAATGCCGAGCTGACCACTTCAGCGCCGCCCTGCATGCCCAGGTAACGGTTGAGGATCGGGCCGAGCAGGAAACCCATGAAACCGGTCAAGGCAAAAGCCGACACCAGGCCCCAAGCGGAGTCGCGGAGTTTGTTAGTGAGGAAGAACAGCCCGTAAAAGCCGATCAGCACCACGAAAATGTTCGGGTAGCCAACGCGCATCTGCTGCGCAACGAAAGCCATCACGCCGCTGAATGCGAGGGTCAGAGCCAGTAGGCCGTAAGTGTTGCGCAGGACGCGGCTAACCTCTAGCTGCTCAGCCTGCACGCCGTTATTAACTGCGTAATCCTGTTCGCGCATGGCGACACTCCTGTTGGTTTGAAACGTTCAGTCGCAAAGATCATAACAGACGCTCTGTAACAAGCCATGCAGAGAGTTTGACAGTGTGTTTCATTCAGGTATTATGGCGCCCGCAACGCAACGGAGGTGTGGCCGAGTGGTTTAAGGCAACGGTCTTGAAAACCGTCGACTGTAACAGGTCCATGAGTTCGAATCCCATCGCCTCCGCCATCTTATGTACCGACAAAGCCCTGATTATTCAGGGCTTTGTCGTTTCTGCAATTCGATTTTCCTGATCATCCCTTTCTGGATCGTTTCCGCAACTTTTCGGTCATTTCCGCAACTCTATCCCTTCGACATCGATGATCCGACCTCGACACTCAGGTGAGTTTGGCTATCTTCAACAGGCAGCTTCCGGCCAATTGCGGACACTCATCAGCCACTCTGATGAGGTGCTGCGCTTCATGACATCGAAATCAGTAATCGAAGTCATGTCCCTACTCGTGCTTACACTTCAGAAATCATCGGACTCGCCGAAAGTTTGCATACGCCCTTGGGAACACCAGGTGGTATGGGGTGATGGGCGCACTCAATTGCGGCGCGACCTACACCAGTGTTCCACGAGCTACATAATCCTGCCCCAGCAGCGTGCTTTCCAAGGCGAATCCTAGGCCGTGGCTCATTTGTCCGGCTTGTTACCGTGTCCAAATCTGCTTAAGCGACTTCCCCCCCATCGCTTATGAGATTCCGCCGGATCTTGAATGAAGGTGGGCTTCCCATGGCAGGAATCAGGCAGAGTTTGCTTAGACGTGCCCATTCCCTGCATTGCAGAGATCCGCCTTATGAAACAGCCACTCGACCAAGCTCGTTAACTGATACGCCGGTTTGATCCAGCCAGATTTTACGTCGGGCGAACAATGCGGGAGCAATGACGTTAACTTCTGTTATCAACATGTCCAGTTCGGCGTTTTTCAGTTGGCCGTTTTCAACCAGCACCCGCCCCGCCACCATGGTCATGTCGACATCGCCACCCTGAACGGCATGGACTAGGTTGTGATGAAGGTTGGCCAGTGGCCCGTTAGTTATCAGCGGGGTCATTCTTGGTGTGTCCATGCGCACCGCGATGATGTCCGCTGCCTTGCCTTTTTCCAAGGAGCCAATCTGCTTATCCATTCCCAAAGCGCGGGCGCCGTCTATGGTTGCCATGCGGCATATCGACCAGGCGTCGAGGGCTGCGGCATTGAGGCTGGCGAATTTGGCCAGCAGGGATGAGACTTTCATCTCCTCGAACATGTCCAAATTGTTGTTTTCCTTTTCGCCGTCGGTGCCCAGGCCCACGGCTACGCCGGCCGCCAGCAGCTTTTCCACCGGTGCGGCACCGGACGCCAGTTTCATGTTACTGACCGGGTTGTGTGCCACGCCCACGTTGCGCTCGGCCATCAATGCAATTTCGCTGTCGTCGACCCAGACGCAGTGTGCCAGCAACACCTTTTTGGCATCGAGTAAGCCAAACTTCTCCAGTGCCTGTATCGGTCTGATGCCGTGTCGGCGCAGGGTTTCTTCAACGTCGAAGCGGCTTTCATTGCTGTGGGTGTGGAAGCCAATCTGATTGGCCTTGCAGATATCGGAGATGCGCTTCCAAGCCTTGGGCACGGCATAAAAAAGGTGCTCCAGTCCGACCCACACATTGATTCGGCCATTGGCTTCGCCGTGCCAGCTTTCGATCAAGGCTTCGTTGCTGTCGAGAGTCTCGAAATAGTCGTGATCCGGGTGTTCGGCAACGTAGGGCACCAGCACGGCGCGTATTCCCAGTTCATTAGCCGCTTCGGCACTGCCGTGCATGTAGCGCCACATGTCGACGATAGTCGTGGTGCCGGAAAGCAGTGCTTCGCTGTAGCAGAGCATGGACGCAAGGCGTGCTTCGGCAGGGAGCAGAACGCGGTGCATGGGGTCGATATATTGCTGCAGCCAGTCCCACACCGGTAGCCCTTCCGCCGTGCCGCGAAGGATGCCGGAGTGGCAATGGGTGTTGACCAGGCCGGGCATCAGTAGCCGGTCGGTGAAACGCCGAATCTTGGCCAAGGGGTATCGTGCGAGCAGTTCGCTCGCCGGTCCGACATCGGCAATCACGCCGTCGGTAATCAATACTGCGCCATCTTCGATGACGGTGTTATGGGCGTCCATGGTAAGCATTACGTCTGCCCGCAGGAGTTCGCTGATCATCATGCCAGTCCTTTTATTGAGTGTTTTTTGAAACATAGGTATTAGCTTTCGCCCAGTACCGCGGAACGGGCGGCACCGGCCTCGGCTTCTTCAGGCTGGGTGGGGCCATTGAACACGAGGTTGAGGATCAGCGCCGTGACGACGGTGAGGATGATTCCGCTTTCTGTGAACACCCTGCTCCATTGGGGCAGGTGGTGAAAGTACTGCGGCGAGACCATCGGGATCATGCCGATGCCGACGCTGGTGGCTGCGATCAGCAGGTTGTAGCGCGATTGCTCGAAGTCGACGGTAGCGAGGATGCGCACACCCATCAGCGTCACCATGCCGAACATCACCATACCGGCAGCGCCTAGCACATATTGCGGTGTTGAGGCGACGATGTAGGCAAGCTTGGGGAAGAGACCGAGGCCGATGAGGATCAGCGCACCGGCCATGCACACGTAGCGACTTTTGACCCCGGTCATGGAGATCAGGCCGATGTTTTGGGAGAACGAGGTGTAGGGAAATGCGTTGAACACGCCGCCGACGATAGCGCCCATGCCATCGGCCCGCAGGCCACGCACCAGGCGCTCCCGAGTAGTCGGACGACCGACCATGTTGCCAAGCGCCAGGAACATCCCGGTCGACTCAACCATGGTCACCAGCATCACCATGCACATGGAAACCACTGCCACGGCATCGAAAGTTGGCAGGCCAAAGGCAAAGGGAGTGATGGTGGAGAACCAAGGGGTTTGAGCAATACCATCAAGGACGATATCGCCACGAACGAAGGCAATGACGAAGCCAACCAGGACACCCAGTAAAACCGCGATATTGGCTATAAAGCCTTTGGCGAAACGGTTGAGCCCCAAGATCAACAGCAATTGGGCCAAGGAGATGGCCAGGTAGACCGGATTGCCATAATCCGGGTTGGGCTCGCCGGTAGCCAGAGTTGGTTGGCCACCTGCGGACCAGTCGATGCCGACGCGCATCAAGCTGATGCCGATCACCAACAGCACCGTTCCGGTCACCACCGGCGGAAAATAGCGCATGAGCCGGCCCATGATCGGCGCGAACAGCAGGCCGAACAGCCCTGACGCGATGATCGCGCCATACACGCCCGGCAGGCCGATGCCGGGAGTGAGGGCGATGGCGATCATCGGCGTGACGGAGGCGAAGGTCACGCCCATCATGATCGGTAGCTGGATGCCGAAAAAACGGTTGCCCGCACACTGCAACAGCGTGGCCAGGCCCGCGGCGAACAGATCGGCATTGATGATGAGGGTCAGTTGATCCTTGGGAAGTCTGAGTGCTGCGCCGAGAATCAGTGGCACGATGATGCACGCCGAATACATCACGAGCACATGCTGGAAACCGAGTACTGCCGTTTGTATCAGCGGCAGGCGCTGATCAACTGGGTGCACGCTATGGGTCATGTGTCCTCTCCTGAAAAGTAGTGTCGAGGCAGTGATGAGTTAAATAGTTATTGTGGTTATGGGTAGCGCGCAGCCAACATGCGCCTGGCCGTACTCGTTGTAAAAATGGGTCCTATTGATTTTTTTAATGGAGCAGCGATGAGGTTGTCCCTCGAACAATTGGCGGCATTTTCAGCGGTTGTCAGCGAGCGTTCATTTTCGGCGGCGGCCCGAAAACTGGGCAAGTCGCAATCTGCGGTGAGCATTTCCGTGGGCAATCTGGAAATCGATTTGGGGATCACCCTGTTCGACCGCAGTCAGCGCTATCCACAATTGACTAATGAAGGTCGGGCACTGCTACGTGATGCCGAGGCCATCCTGGGCCAGTGCTTCAACATGGAAAATCGTGCCAGCAGCCTGGCCGAGGATTTAGAGACCGAGTTGGTGATCAGCATCGATGAGGCAATTCCCTATGAATTCTTCGCGCCTGTGCTGGATGAATTTTCTCGGCGCTTCACTCATGTTGATCTGACTGTGCTGCACCCTTCCGGGCAGGACGCACTCGCGATGATTGAGGAGAAAAAGGTTTTATTCGGGGTGATGTGCACGCGAACCCGTTACCCGAGGAACCTGCAGTTCATACGCCTTGGCAGCATCACATTCAGCAACGTCGCCTGCCGCGACCATCCGCTGGCCGGGATGCCTACAGTCAGCTTCAACCAGTTGAGCAATTACCGTCAGTTGATTTACCTACCCTTCCAGGATCGCTTGCCCACCAGTGAATATCTCAACTCGCCCAACCATTGGCGCGTCGAAAGCTATTTGACCTTGATGGACATGCTGCGCGCTGGCATGGGCTGGGCTACCGTGCCCAAGCAATTGATGCAGGCTCTGCGGCGCAATGGGGAGTTTGTGGAACTGCAGCTGGAGGCTTACCCGTTTACTGACTGGAAAGTGGGCGTCGACCTGGTCTGGTCTTCAAGTTTGCGCTCGGGTAAAGCCGGTACATGGCTCCGTGATGCACTGGGGCGAACGTCGATAACAATGCAAAAAATGAAGGGAGCGACGGCGGGGAAGGAATGAAGAGAAAAGGGACAGGTGTTCTTTCAGGAAAAAACCTGCCCCATTCATGAAGTCACTTCAACTTAGCGGCGATCATAGTGGTAATCATTCGGGTGCTGATCGTATATCGATCCTGCCCATGGCTCCTTCCGGTGTGTCATGGGCAAGCAACGGGTGGAACCAAAACCGCATTGACGAGTTGAATCTAAAACAATGTTCTGACCTTGAGTAACGGCAGCCGTTGGCCGTTTTCAGCCGGTCACGACAGGCAGGAAATGGCCGAACGCGGACAATACAGGCCACGTCATAAATGCAGCTGTTTTACTCTTCCAGTGCAAATCCATAGTCGCCGTTTCTGCCATTCGGGAATGGCGCACATTGCCTCACCTCCCGCGTGATCGCGGCAGGTGAGGCCTGCACCGGCACTGCACGTTACAAGGTGTAGGCAATACCGACTTGTACTGTTCGCGGCGCTCCCGGATAGGCATAGACGTTACCGAATGCACCCTCTTCATAATCACGGTCAAACAGGTTCTTCACGTCAAGATTGAGCCGCACCTTGTCATTGACCTTATAGAAGCTGAGCAGGTCGACCACGGTGTAGCTGTGCATCGAAAACGCGGTGTTGGCGGTTTGTCCCGCGCGCTCGTCGACGTACTTGAGCCCGGTGCCCAAGCCCACCCCCTTAAAGGTGCCATCCTGGAACTCATACATATTCAGCAGGCTGAAGCTGTTTTTCGGGATGTTCAGCAGTCGCGTGCCGGAGCGTAATACGTTGTCTTTGGTCACTTAGGCATCGACATAGGCGTACCCACCAATCACGCGCCATTCGGGCGTCAGGTTGCCGGCCACGTTGACGTCGAAACCACGGCTGCGCACCTCACCCGCCGCGACGCTGAAGGTCGAATCAACAGGATCGGTGGTCAGCACGTTACGCTTTTCGATCTGATAGATCGCCGCGTCGACACTCAACTGCTGATCCAGCGCTTCCCACTTGATGCCCATTTCGTACGACTTGCCTTTCTCCGGCTCGAACCCGCCGCCCTGACGACTGGCGCCGGTGTTCGGTTTGAACGAGCGCGCGGTGTTGGCATAGATCGCTAATGTGTCGGTCAAGTCGTAGGTGACGCCGATGCGCGGCGTCACCGCGTTGTCACTCGCCTGCCAGCTCTTGGCGCCGGGCACATAGGTTTCGTAGTCATGTTCAAAGCGCTCGAAACGCGCCCCGGCCAGTACTTTCAGTCTGTCAGTCAACGCCACCTGATCCTGCACGAACGCGGCATACGTCTTGAGGTTTTCCTTGTCATCAGTGGGCGTGCGGGTGAGTGCCGGACGTGGTTGGCCGTACACCGGATCGAAGATGTCGATCGGGTACGCACCGACGGCTCCGCTGGAGCGTTGAATGATCGACTTGTAGTCGTAATCCTCATACTCGATACCGGTGAGCAACGTGTGCTGCAAACCCGCGGTTTCGAAATGGCCGGTCAGATTGACCTGGGTATCCTTGTCGGCCCACTCCAGCTTGCGGTAGTTGAAATTGCGCCCCAGAGTGCGGCCGTCAGCGGCAATACCGTTGGCCTCGATGGCGTTGCCCTTGAGCGATCCGTCGAGCCACTGGAAGCCGCCGCCCAACGTCCAGTCGTCGTTGAGCATGTGCTCGAAACGCAGTTGCGCCATGTTGTTGTCGTTATGCAGTTTACCAACGTCTTTTTCGCCAAAAAAACTGTCGCGCGAGGCAGTCCCTATCTGCTTCGCATAGCGAGTAACGCCTCGATCCAGAGGCGCGTTGTTGCGCATGAAATCGCCTTCGAAAATCAGCTTGGTCGCGTCGGTTGCCTGCTAGGTGAGCACGGGCGCGATGCCGTAGCGCTCGGTTTCAACGTGATCTCGAAAGGTGTCGCCGCCCTCGCCCACTACGTTAAGTCGGTAGGCCAGACGCCCTTCCTCGTCGAGCGGGCCGGAAGCATCCAGCGTGCCGCGCTTCATGCCCTGATCATTGAGTTGGCTGCCAAGAGTGACGGTGCGCTCGGGCAACGGCTGTTTGGACACCACGTTGAAGGTGCCGCCAGGATCACCCCGACCATAGAGCATGGTGGCCGGGCCGCGCAGCACTTCGAGGCGTTCGATCGTGTTGGCATCCGGCATGTTCGGATAGCCGCGGTTGATCGGGAAACCGTTGCGATAAAACTCGCCGGTGGTGAAGCCACGCACGGTAAATGTGGTCAGGCCCTGGCCACCAAAATTGTTCGCCCGCCCGACGCCACCGGCGTAGTCCAGCGCGTCCTGCAAACGGGTGGCGCCCAGATCCTCGACCACATCCTTCGAAACCACACTGATTGATTGTGGGGTTTCGTGGATCGACGTGTCGGTACGTGTGGCACTGGCCGATCGAGTCGCCCGATAACCCTGCATCGGGCCGTCCGCCCTCTCGTAATTGGCAGTACCGATCACATCGGTTGCGTCGAGTTCGAGCGTTGAGGGCGTCCCCTCCACTTGTTCAGCCCAAGAGGCAGGCGACAAGGCTTGCAGCACACAAATGGAAAGCAGGGTTCGACGCATGAAGAGAGAAACCTTTACGAATAGGCCAATACAGGGAGTAAAACCGCCAAAATCCCGCGCATGCTATACAAACACATTCGCAATTGACACAAATTCCCATTAACGTATGCAGCACTCGTATAACTCGCCCCGCGCAGACCCTGCGCCCGCATTTGCCTGAGGTGCTATCGCCTGAGTAGAATGCGAGTCATTATCAATCATGTACTTTCCGGGATGCCGATGAGCAGCGACGACACACTAGGCACTGCAGATCTAGCGCTGCTCTATCGCACCCACCACTCGTGGTTACATGGCTGGCTGAGCCGACGCATTGGTTGTCGCGATAACGCCGCAGACCTGGCGCAAGACACCTTTGTGCGTCTGCTCAAATCCCGGCAATCAAGCCCCTTGCGCGAACCCCGTGCTTATCTGAGCAGCATTGCCCGCGGGCTGATGATTGATCAGTATCGTCGTCGCGAACTCGAACGTGCCTACCTGGAAAGCGTCGCGTTGCTGCCTCAACACGAGGTGCCCTCGGAAGAGAGCCGACTGCTCATTCTGGATTCGCTCGAGCGCATAGACCGCATGCTCGACATGCTCAAACCGCGAGTTCGCCAGGCGTTTTTATTTGCCCGGCTCGACGGTTTGACCTGTGCGCAAATAGCCGAAAAACTCGGCGTTTCGCGGGCGACGGTGGAGCGCGACCTGGCCACCGCGCTGCAACACTGCTATCGGTTGCGTTATGTCGAGGCATGAGTCGCAAGCGCTGGATCCGGCCGTTGTAGACCAGGCCATCCACTGGCAGGTGCGTCTGCGCTTCAACAAGGCAGATGAGCAAACGCAGCGCACTTTTGAGCTTTGGCTGCAGCAGCGTCCGGAGCATCGATTGGCGTGGCAGCGTGTGGAATCGCTTGGGGATGAGTTCGCGAGCATGCCGCCGCAATTGGCCCGACAAACCCTTGATGGTTCCCGCCATGGCCTGCGCCGACGGGAAAGCCTGAAGCTGTTAGGCCTTTTGGCCACGGTTGGCGCCGCCGCCTGGCTCGGCCGGGATTACACACCCGTACCGGCCATGCTTGCGCAGCAACGCAGCAGCACCGGCGAGCAGCGCCGCGTGCAGCTCGATGACGGCAGCCTTGTCCAGCTCAATAGCGACAGCGCTGTCGACAGTGATTTCGACGCCCAGCGACGTCTGCTCATTCTGCGGCGTGGTGAGGTCATCGTGAATGTCGGCGCGGATGAACATGCGGCGCACGCGCGTCCCTTTTGGGTACAAACACGCGACGGAATCATGCGCGCGCAGAGTCCCCGCTTCCTGGCGCGGGAACGTGACGACGGCACCTTACTGGCGGTTCAGGGAGGCACCGTCACGGTATTTCCTGGCGCCAGTCAAACCCTGGCCGCCAGCAGTAGCCGCAGTGCCCAGACCGCCAATCAGCTACTGTTCACATCAAGTGGCGCCCGTGAGTTCAGGGACAATGGCCTGGATGTCTGGGGCTGGAATGACGGGGTGATCAGCGCACGCAATATGCGCCTTGGGGATTTTATCGCGGAGTTGTCGCGCTACCGCCCCGGCGTATTGCGCTGCGCCGAAGAGGTTGCCGACCTTCGGGTTTCCGGCACTTTTCAGCTCGCCGACAACGATCAGGTACTGACATTGATCGCGCAGTCGCTGCATTTGCGCGTTGATTATCGGACGCGTTATTGGGTGACGTTGACCGCTGCCAGTTGAATAAGCTTCTTTTGTCTTATTTAGCAAAAATAATGAGGTAGTTTCTCATTCTCGTTCGACTTGTAAGGAAGGCCGACTTACAGGCCAATCTGTCGATACCCTTCCTTGGAGCGAGAAAATGAGTTCGTCCGCGGTCACACAGCGCCATCCACTGAGCCACGCCGTACACGGTGTGATTTTGGGTTTGATGGTCAGCAGCTACGTCCTGCCGTCGCTGGCGCAATCTTCGAGCGCCGAACAGCGCAAACAGGTTCAGCAGTGGAATATTGCTGCCGGCCCACTGGCGCCGGCGCTTGACCGCTTTGCGCGCGAGGCTGGCATCAGTCTTTCCTACGATGCCTCGAGCGTTGCGAATCGCACAACGGCAGGCGTGAACGGCACGCTGGATACGTCGACCGCACTGTCCACGTTGTTGCAGGGAAGCGAATTGCAGATCGAACAGCAAGGCCCGTCCGCTTACCTGCTGACACCTCAACCAGCGCCTGCCGGCCCACTTGAACTCGACGCAACGGGTATCGAGGACTACCGCCTCGCCCCCCTCATCATCAATGCCAAGGTCAGGGTCAGTGCCGACGACGACGCCAACTCGGTGGTCGCCAAGGAACTCTGGGTTGGCGGCAAAGTGGCCACCAGCATTCTCAATACACCGGCATCGGTATCAGTGGTTACCAACAAGGAAATGGAACAGCGCAGCGTCAGCACCACGGAAGAGGCGCTGCAATACACGCCGGGCGTGATCACTGACTTCTACGGCACGGATGACCGCAACGACTATTTCCAGATCCGCGGTTTCCAGGCCACCACCTACCGTGACGGCTTGACCCTGAGTTCGATGCGCGGCGTGCGCGAAGATCCATTCGCTTATGAGCGCATCGAGATTCTGCGTGGCGCCAACTCCACCCTGTTCGGCCCGGCCGATCCCGGAGGCTCGGTAAACTTCGTGACCAAACAGCCGCGCTTCGAGCAGTTCGGCCAAGGCTATGTGACCTACGGTTCGTTTGACCATGTCGAGACAGGCATCGATGTCGGCGATGCGCTGAACGACGAGAAGACCCTGGCTGGCCGCTTTACTGCCAAAGGCCAGAACAGCGACCGCGAGTACGATCACTCGCAGGACGACAACCAGTTGTTTATGGGTGGCCTCACCTGGGCACCGACGGATTACACGTCGGCGACGATGATTCTGGACTACCTGAAAACCGAAAGTTCGCCTAACAGTGGTGGCTATCCGCTGGACAAGGAATACGACCGCAGCAAGTTCTATGGCGAGCCCAGCTACAACTTTCACGATGTCGAGCGCACCAGCCTCAGCGGTAACATCACCCATGACTTCGACAATGGCTTCGTGCTGCGCAGCAACCTGCGTTACAGCAAGTTGACCGATGATTTCGGCTACGTTTACCTCAGCGACAGCGCCGCGCGAGTCGGTACTACCGTTGACCGCTATCAGTTTGGAACGGACACCGAAGCCGATCAGTTCAACGGCAATCTGATGCTGCAATACGATGCCCGTTTCGAGAACATCGACAGCAGCAGCCTGGTGGGCGTGGAGTACCTCGATTCGACCACCAGGGAAAGCTCGGTCTACGCCCCGACGACCTCGATTGACATTGCAAACCCCGTGTTTACCGGCGTGTCACGCTCAATCGCGCCGTATGCCGTGAACAAGCGAGACGCGACCACCAAAGCCGTATTCCTGCAGCAGAACCTGTCGTTCTACGAGCGTTTCATCGTCACCGGGGGCGTGCGCAACGACTCGATGGATCTGACCAGCAAAGGCCTGGAATCGACTGAGAAAGACACCTTCTCCGAAACCTCTTACCGAGGTGCATTGACCTACATCGTCAACGATGAGGTGTCGACCTATGTGAGCATGGTGGAATCCGTCTCGCCGCCACAGGTTGGCGTCACACCGCAGACCGGCAGGCAGTACGAGATAGGCGTGAAGTATGCGCCGATGGGGATGGACGCCCTGTTCTCCGCAGCCGTTTATGACCTGACCCAGGAAAACGTCACCATCGCCGTGGTGCTGCCGAGCGGCATCATTGAGCAACAGACGGTAGGCGAATCGCGTGCGCGCGGTCTCGACCTGGAGGCCAAGGCGCAGGTGACGCAGAACCTCAGCCTGATCGGTGGTTATTCCTATATGGAGTCCGAGGTACAGCGCGGTTCGTTGTACGACGGCAGCTCCCTGAAGGGCAATGAATTCGCCACGGCACCCAAGCATTCCGCTTCGCTCTGGAGTTATTACGACGTCCCCGCCACGGATGTCAGCGTTGGCCTGGGTGCGCGCTACGTCGGCTCGTATTACTTCGACGCCGCCAATTCAGGCAAAAGCGATGGCACCACGCTGTTCGACGCCGCGTTCAACTACAAAATCGCCAAGGGCACCGACCTTGCGGTGAACCTCAGCAACCTGCTGGATGAGCAGCACGTGGTCGGTTCCGGCACCGCGAACTTCTACAACCCGGGCCGCGAGATTACCGCCAAAGTGAGTTACAAGTGGTAAGCAGGTAGGCAGGCCTTCTCGCACATTGGAAGCGGTACCCGCTGTACGGCGGGTACCGTCAACCTCGATACACACTAGCTTGATGACCTGCATGATAATCCTCACCCGCCACCGCGCGCAGATAGGCTTCATCTGCATCCCTTCGCAGGTCGCACCATTCGGTCAGCGTTAACATGCCCAACCGATCCATCTCGTCGGACTGGCGCAACAGTTCGTCGTGCCAGGCATCGGGGCAGTCCATGCGCAGTGCTCGATTCTCCGACATCCGATGCCAGGCATCCAAGGCAAGCAGTCTTGCTTCTTGCTCAGTCGTCAGCTGATTTCTGAAAACATTCATCACATCCACCCCCGAACATTTCCCGGTTGAGCAGGCTGTTTTGAAATAGGTTCAAAAGGGCTGACGAAGCACCGTCTCGCGCAAAGCTCGAATCACTCGTGATGGCGCCTGATCGCCCTCTCGTTAGGGTTGGGTCAGCGCCGCTGCACTTGCTTTCGAGCGCCAGGTAAACGCCAGCACCATCAGCAGGCCCAGACTCGCCATCGCTGCACCGGCCAGGGAGATCGCCGGATAACCCAGCCCGGCATTGATCACCGCGCCGCCCAGCGCCGCGCCAATCGCATTACCAAAATTGAACGCACCGATGTTTACCGCCGAGGCCAGATTGGGCGCGTCTTTGGCCGCTTCCATCACGCGCATCTGCAGCGGTGGTACCAGGGCGAAGCTGGCGATACCCCAGATCAAAATGGCCACCGCGGCCGGCAAAGGCCAGCGCATCAGGACAGTGAACGCCAGCAAGATCACAATCAGCACGCTCAGCGAAACGATCAGGGTGCGATCGATCGAACGATCTGCAGCCTTGCCGCCCCACATGTTGCCCAGTGTCAGGCCCACACCAAACAGCACCAGCATGGCGGTGATGTACGCGGAGGACGCGTGGGTCTCGCTGCTGAGGATCGGTGCAATGTAGGTGAAGACCGTAAACATCGCACTTGAGCCGACGACGGTCAGGGCCAACGCGCCCAACACCGGGCCTCGGCCCAGCACGCGTATTTCGGCCAGTACGCCCACGCTTTGCGGTGCGCGCAGGTTGGGCAGCGCAAACCACAACGCCGCCATGGTCACCACGCCAAGGCCGGTAATCCCCCAAAATGCAGTGCGCCAGCCGAACAGCTCGCCAAACCAAGCGGCCAGCGGCACACCGCCGATGGTCGCGAGAGTCAGGCCCATGAACATTGCCGCGACCGCCCCGGCGCGTTTCTCCGGCGCGACCACGCTGGCAGCGACGACGGAGCCAACGCCAAAGAACGCCCCGTGATTCAGTGAGGTCACCACCCGGGCGATCATGAGGCTGTAATAGTCGGTCGCCAGCGCTGACATCAGATTACCCAAGGTAAAAATCGCCATAAGACCGATCAGCAACGTTCGGCGCGGAATTTTGCCGGTGGTGAGGATCATCAACGGCGCGCCGAGCAGTACGCCCAACGCGTATGCACTGACCAGCAAGCCTGCAGCGGGAATGGACACGCCGAGATCCGCAGCAATGCCCGGCAGCATGCCCATCGGGGCGAACTCGGTAACGCCGATGCCAAAGGCACCAATGGCGAGTGCAACAAGAGGTGGATTGATACGCATGGAAAGGCTCCTTATCTATGCCGCCAATGCTACGATCCAGGCGTTTGAGGCGGTAGATAGCGTTTTCGGCAATCACCTTTGCGTAAGAGGCACAAATGGACGTCAATGGCAGGTCAGGTGAAATGAGCGTGTTCGTCACGGTGGCGCAGGAAGGCAGCCTTTCGGCGGCGGCGCGCGCATTGGGGCTTACGCCCTCGGCCGTCAGCCGGATCATCGCGCGTGCCGAACAGCGTCTGGGCACGCGCCTGCTGTTGCGAACCACGCGAGCGATCACCTTCACCGCTGAGGGCGAAGCATTCTTGCGGGGCGCCCGACGTATTCTGGCGGACATGGACGAGGTTGAAGACGCCATCGCCGATCAAGGCGTACCCAAGGGCCGATTGCGCGTCAGCGCGGCGCTTGGCCATGGTCGGCTGGCTATCGTGCCCTTAGTGGCCGCGTTCAGCGCGCAGTACCCGAATATCGTCGTCGACCTCACGCTCGGCGACGAAGTAGTCGACATCCTCGCTGGCCAGGCCGACGTGGCGGTGCGCTTTGGCCATCTGCCCGACAGCCCGCTGACCGCGCGCAGGATCGGCACGACCGGCCAAGTGGTGGTGGCATCGCCCGCGTATCTGCAGCGTCACGGCACCCCGCAAGAACCGCAAGACCTGCTCCGTCACAACTGCCTGCGCTTCAACTTTCGCCGTGCCGAACCCCACTGGCCGTTTATGCGCGACGGCCGCGAGTTTTCCCTGAAAGTCAGCGGCAACATCGAATGCAGCAGTGGTGAAGCACTGGCACAACTCGCCCGGGTCGGCGCCGGCATTGCGCGCATCGGCGAGTTCAGCGTCAGCGAGGATCTGCAGCGCGGCGACCTCATACCGCTACTGGAAACCTGGAATCCCGGCGATCAGGAACCGATTCATGCGGTATTCGTCGGTGGCTCGACAATGCCGGCGCGAGTGCGCTTGTTCGTCGACTTTTTGCTGGAGCATCACCGGATGTAGGCAGTGGCCATCGTTCGATGCTCAGGCGGCGGATCTGCCGTAACTCACCTGCGTCCTAACGTCGCAGCAAACAGCTATTGGCAAATCCTGCACAAGCCTTAGAATCCCGCGCTCTCAAACAGTCACCCGAGTCGGTGGCTGAAAGCATCGCTGTTAAAAATCACGTACCAGAATGGCTGGCCACACTTGCTCAAGTGCGGCCGATTGAACTGCCCTGCCCGTTCGGCGGGCGCTTGCACAACACACTTCGGTTTGGCATTGCCCTGCGCAGAGACGCACGTTCCGCTGCCCGATCCCTTGAGGTTTCTATGTCTCCGCGTTTGCTGGCCATGGCGCTGGCGCCCCTGCTCGGGCTGTTCATTATTGCCTTGGGCAACGGATTTCTGTCGTCCCTGACCACCCTTCGCCTGGACGCCGCCGGTGCGTCGGCGACGATGATCGGTGTCGTGTCATCGGCCTATTTCATCGGTCTGACCTTGGGCGCCTTGTTCAACGACCGCCTGATTCTGCGCATCGGCCATATCCGTGCCTACGGCAGCTTTGCCTCGCTGATCGCCGTGACCATCCTCATGCAGGGTTTGTTTTACGACACGTGGGGCTGGTTCGCCCTGCGCCTGATCAATGGCTGGGCCACAGTCGGCGTGTTTCTGGTGATCGAGAGTTGGCTGCTGCTGGCGGGTGACGCGAAGATTCGCGGACGCTTGCTCGCGCTGTACATGATCGTCTTGTACGGCGCCGGTGTGCTGGGTCAGGCAACGCTGGGCAAGATCACGGGTTTGAGCGACAGCGCACCGTTCATGGTTGCCGGCATGCTCGCGTCGCTGTCGGTGCTGCCGATCGTGATCCTGCCGCGCGTGTCGCCTCTGCTCGATCAGGTCGAGCCGCTCAAGCCCCGGCAGTTGCTGGGCGTGACGCCGACCGGACTGGTCGGGTGTTTCGGCTCGGGCGTGAGCATCGCGGCGATTTACACGTTGCTGCCGCTGTACCTGCAACGCATGGGTCTGAACGTGGGTGAAGTCGGCAGCATGATGGCCTGGACGATCCTTGGCGCCATGCTTCTGCAATACCCGGTCGGACGCTGGTCTGACCGTCAGGATCGCCTTCAGGTGCTGACCCTTCTGACCGTGGCGTGCACGGTGTTGTCGCTGGTGATCGTGTGGCTGCCGTTGTCGTCGACGATGCTCGCGGTGATGCTGTTTTTGCTCGGCGGCGGCGTGTTTGCGCTGTATCCGGTTGCCGTCAGTCATGCTGCCGACCGCGCCCCGGCGGAAGCGTTGGTGCCGATGATTCAGGGTTTGCTGCTGATCAACTCTTTGGGCTCGGCGATCAGTCCGATGATGATCTCGCCGGTGATGAACTCGTTCGGCGCAAACGGTCTGTTCTGGGTCTTCGCCCTGGTCAATCTGTGCATGGTCACGTTCTTTTTCTGGCGGCGCGGCAAACGCCCGGTTCCGGCCAACCCCGCGCCTTTCGCAGCCGCAGCGACTTTCTCGCCGACAGGCGCGGAATTGCGCGTGACCGAAGATTTGCGCCAAGCGGTGCAAGAGCATCCGCCCATGGTCGATGCATTGAGCGGCGAGCCGGCGCCGCCGTGCGAAACGCGCTGAGTCCCACGCCAGTGCGGACGCTGGCGGCCCGCGCCTAAGCATCAATCCCCCAGATCATCCCAATAAGGCGGAGTGCCGATCGCTTTGATGAAGTACTCCCACACCACGCGAACCTTCTGGGAGCGCATGCGATTCTCCGGGGACAGCAAATGGATCGGGCTAGGCGTTGGCTCCACCGATCCTTGCCAATCCGGTAACAGCCGAATGAGCTGCTGGCTCACGAAACTCTCGCGGCTAAACAGCCAGGACGGAAAGAACACGATCCCCCTGCCCGCCAGCGCCGCTTCCACCAAGACCTGACCATTGTTACTTCGAAGCGGCCCCTGCACGTCGATGATGTCGGCCTTGTCGCTGCCAGGCTTTGTGAAATACCAGCGCTGCGCCCCGCCCGTGCCCTTGTAAACCAGACAGGCGTGATGCCGCAGATCCTCTGGCGACGCGGGTTTGCCGTGCTTCGCGATGTACTGCGCACTGGCGCAAAGGACGTATTGCTGATCGCAGATTTTGCGGCCAATCAACCCGGAGTCGCCCAGGTGTCCGACCCGGAAGATGATGTCGACGCCCTCCTGCACCGGGTCGATAAAGGCATCGGTGACGGTCAGCTCGACCGTCAATTCGGGATACTGGTCATACAAACCGTTCAACAGTTTGACGATGTGCAGGCTGCCGAACGCGACCGGTGCGTTAATCCGTACCAGTCCACGAACCTCGCCACCCTTGCCGGTGATTTCCTCATCAGCGGCATCGAGCAGTTCGAGCACTTCGCGGATTTGCTGGTAGTAGCGCTCGCCCGCGTCCGTCAGTTTCACCGCACGGGTGTTTCGATACAGAAGTTGCTGACCGACCTCTCGTTCCAACGCCGCGATGAAGCGAGAAACGGAGGACGCCGGTACGCGAAAGTGCCGAGCCGTCGCCGAGAAACTTCCAGTCACGGCGACCATGGCAAAGTACCGGTGCGCTTTGAGGTGCATAAAAAGTCCGATCATCAAGAACAGTTGATGGGCACTACAGCAGAACTTCGTCTGCTTGTCCCGCCGCGAGATCCTTTCAGGCCTGTTTGCACCGGACACGAAAAAGCAGCCGCCCCGAATAACGGTGGCGGCTGCCAATGCGTCAGCGGCTACTTAGCCTTTATAAGGCGGGTAATCGACATAACCCTCGGCGCCACCGCCATAAAAAGTTTCGCGTTTGGCTTCGCTCAGCGGCCAGTCGTTCTGCAGACGCGCCACCAGATCAGGGTTGCTGATGTAAGCGGTGCCGAACGCGGCGAGGTCGATGATGCCGTCATTGATCAGGTCATCCGCACGCTGGCGCGACATGCCGCCCGCCAGAATCAACGCGGTGTCAGGCAGTTTCGACTGAATGGTCGACAGCAAATCGAGGAAAGCTGCCTTCGGCCCGCCACCACCGCCCTCGGTACCCGGAGCCGGAAACCCGGACTGATCCATCACATGAACATAGGCCAATTGCCGCGCGCCAATCTCGGCTGCCAACGCGGTGTAGGTTTCGTCGATCTGCTCATACAACGGCATGTCGAACAGCTGACCATACGGCGAAATACGGATGCCCACCCGAGCCGCGCCAATGCATGCGACCACGGCATCGATCACTTCCAGAGTGAAGCGCAGACGGTTTTCCAGGCGATCCGCCGAGTACTGATCGGTTCGATCATTGACCAGCGGGTTCATGAACTGCTCGAACAGATAGCCATTGGCACCGTGAATTTCCACGCCATCAAAACCCGCCTCGATCGCGTTGTGCGCAGCCTGGGCGAACTCACCGACGATCCGCGACACCTCGGCGGTTTCCAGTTGGCGTGGCGCCGGTGGCTGTACCAGCGCCGGCTTGCCGTCAGCGTCGTAACCAAACGCAGTCGCGCCGACTGCTTGCTTCGACGTGGCGCTCACTGGCAGTTTTCCACCTTCCTGGATCGACGGGTGCGAAACGCGACCGACATGCCAGAGCTGCGCAAACATCTTGCCGCCCACCGCATGCACCGAGTCGGTGGTGAGGCGCCAACCGGCGATCTGCTCGGCTGTGAAGATGCCGGGGTTGAACAGATAGCCCTGCCCCTCACGGGAAATCGGCGTGCCTTCGCTGACGATCAAACCGGCGGTAGCGCGTTGTGCGTAATACAACGCGATGCGTTCATCGGCAGCATCATGGGGTGCGCGTGAGCGGGTCAGCGGCGCCATGACAATACGGTTTTTCAGCGTGGTGTCGCCCAGCGCGAATTCGTTGAAGAGTTTGGACATTGGAGTTTCCGAAGTAGATCGAATGTGGCGACGATCAGCGGGAGCGACAGTTTGACGATGCGAACTGTCTCGAACTCGCGCCGAAGGCCCTGAGTTGCAACGATGGATCGATGCTAACTTCTGAGCCTGACGGCAACAATCCGCCGAAATCGCAAATGACTATTGCTTTTTCAGCAACGGGATTCGGCTTTTCTCTTCGGAATTTGTGGAGGGTTGTTGCTGGCGAGAGAGAGATAAAGCAAATGGGCGGCTACTTGAACCGCCCATTTGAGGGTCACGCCTGAATCCATTTCAGGAAAGGCTTAGTTCTTCAACGCAACCTGTTTGGCCTCGATTTTCAGATCACTGAGGCGCTTGAGCATCGCGATGATGTTGACGCGAGCAGAGCCTTCATTCGCCAGGCGCAGACGTTTGACGCCGATAACGGAATCACCGAAACCCGCGGTAAAAGGCGTACGGATGATTTCACGCAGAACAACCTTGTTGGTCGCGGCCTCCACCAACGTGTATTCCACCTCGCTGGTGACCTCGAAATTCAGCCCGAACAGCGGCTGGTCAACGCGCAGCAAATTCGCCCGCAGGGCATAAGCAGCGGATTCGCTGCCCAGCAAATCAGCGTTTGCGAGCGATTGCTTGAGTGCAGCGCCAAAGTCAGGGCTGTCGATTTCCGACGTCCACAGAGGATTGGTTTTATCCCCGCCATTCACTTCCGAAACCCGTACGTTATTTTTCAGCTGTGCGTCATAGGTGCTTGCCTTGTCTTGATCGGCCGCGACCGTCATGCCGGAAATTTGAGCGGACGTGGCACAGCCCGTGCAGAGTGCGATCAGGGCAGAAGCTAAAAGCAGGCGCAGATAAGTCATTCGAAAATCCTTGAGAGTGTAAAATCCAACGAAGTCGCGAATGCTAGCACTTAGCCACTTTTTCAGCCACCTAGCGGTTCGTGCCTGATGTGGCGTTATCACTCCACAGCGCTGACGGAATACAGATGACGCCATCAAATAACAGCCTCGCTGTGCGCATCAAACCGCAACCGGCCAGTTGGCCGTCCTGCAACCGTAACGCCACAGTGAACTCACCCGTCGGGTGTTCGATCGACAGGTGTTTCACATCGCCCTCTTCTACAACCGCAATGTCCGCCGCCACGCTGCCTTCGCTCAGCACGGCCGCGGCGACACTGACAGCACCGAACACGCCGATGCTGGTGTGGCAACGATGGGGAATGAAGCTGCGCGTACTGATCGCCCCACCGGCCTGCGGCGGCGCAATCAGGCACATTTTCGGCACGTTGCGCAGGCTCACATCCCCAAGATTCATGCGCGGCCCGGCTTGCAGGCGGATGGATTCCAGACGTTGTTTCAGAGAGGCGTCGGTTTCGAGTTGTTCCGGGCTTTCATAACCGCTGCAACCGACGTCTTGCGCGCGGATCAGCACCACCGGCATGCCGTTATCGACACACGTCACTTCAACGCCGTCGATCACATCTCGTGGGTTGCCGGTCGGCAACAAGGCCCCGCAACTGGCACCGGCGACGTCCTTGAATTCCACGATCAATGGCGCAGCCTGGCCCGGCACGCCGTCGATTCGAGCGTCACCGTGATAGCGCACCTCACCATCAAGTGTCGGGACATGGGCGATGGCGATCTGTCCGGTGTTCTCCATATAAATGCGCACCGATGTGACGTCGGCTGTCGCCGCGACCAAACCGCGCTCGATCGCAAAGGGGCCGACGCCTGCGAGGATGTTCCCGCAGTTCTGTCCGTAGTCGACGCGAGGCTCTTCCACCAGCACTTGGGCGAACAGGTAATCGACATCGGCATCTGCGCGGCTCGACGAGCTGATGATCGCCACTTTGCTGGTCAGCGAATCACCACCGCCGATGCCGTCGATCTGCCGCGAATCCGGCGAGCCCATCACGGCCAGCAGGACGCGGTCACGCAGCGCTGGCTCTTGCGGTAGATCGCGAGCAAGAAAGTAAGCGCCTTTCGACGTACCGCCGCGCATCATCAGACAGGGGATGCGAGTCTGCGCCATGCTCAGTCTCCCAGCTCTTCAAGGCTGTCGACGTAGCGCAACCCCTTTTCGGCCAAGCGCCCACGCATGTTGTAGATGTCCAGCCCCAATTCGCCACGGGCCAGGCGCAGGGCTTTTTGCTCCTCCAGATCAGCGCGGGCACGGCTGGCGTCAACGACGTTCGCCAGCTCATTGCGGCGCACCACCACAACGCCGTCATCGTCAGCCACCACCACGTCCCCCGGGTGAATCAGTTGGCCGCCGCACACCAGCGGCAGGTTGACCGAGCCCAGGGTTTCTTTGATTGTGCCTTGAGCACTAATGGCGCGCGACCACACCGGAAAACCCATTTCGCGCAAGGTGTGGGTATCGCGAACGCCGGCGTCAATCACCAACGCACGCACACCGTGGGCTTTGAGCGAGGTGGCCAGCAGATCTCCAAAGTAGCCGTCAGTGCACGGTGAACTCGGCGCGACTACTAAAATATCGCCCGGCCGGCATTGCTCCACGGCCACATGGAACATCCAGTTGTCACCTGGAGCGACCAGCACTGTGACCGCCGAACCGCTGATCACGGTGCCCTGCTGAATCGGCCTGATCGACGTACCCAACAGCCCTTTTCGACCCTGCGCTTCATGAATCGTCGCCACTCCAAAGCGCTTGAGTTCATCGATCAGCGCCGCATCGGCCCGCTGGATATTGCGCACCACGACGCCGGTTTTACCTGTGTGTTGGCTCATGCCAGGTTCTCCGTGACGCGCGGGAAGATACTTTGGTAACCCTCGCCATAGACGATGTTGCGGGTCGAGGCGATTCCGACATTTCGTTTGGCCTGCACACCGCGTTGCAGGGCGACGCGGGTGTAGTACTCCCACAGGTGTTCCTGACCGGCCATGCACTGGATGGCGGCGTACTTCTTGTCCCAGACCTCGGTGATGTCGAGCAGTACATCGGGGCGCCACTCGCATTGCTCGGGCTGATGCGGTTCGAAGCTGTAGACCGGCGGCGCACCGACGATTTTTTCACCGGGTTTATAGCCTTCTGCCTGAGCGATAATGCGCGCCTCCTGCGTCAGGTTCATCGCCAGCGGATGGTCGTAGTTGTAGGGATCCTTGAGGGAATGACTGAGGACGAATTCCGGTTGCACCCGGCGAAACACATCGGCCAGACGGAACAGGGTTTCCTTGTCGGCGCGCATCGGGTAATCGCCGATGTCGAAGAACTCGACACTGGCGCCGAGTATATCGGCGGCAGCCTGAGCCTCTTCGCGGCGCGCAGTTTTGACTGTGTCTTCGCTCATCTCGCCTTTGCGCCACAGCTTGGCGGACTCACCGCGCTCGCCGAACGACAAGCAGACGATATGAACGTTGTAACCCTGCTGCGTATGCAGGGCGATGGCACCACCGGCACGCCAGACGAAATCGGCAGAATGGGCGCTGACAACCAGCGCGTTTTTGGATGATTGGGTCATTGCGGATACTCCTCCTGCGGTTGCCACGAGCATCGCACCGCGCCTTACCGGTGGAGTAATGCGTTCGAGTGTTCGAGGTATGCGTTTTTTTTATTGCCACTCGATAAGCGCGGTTGCATAGTCGCCTGATCCGCCAATCCACAGAGCGTCTGCCCCATGGAAACCCGTGAACTGCCCAGCCTGATGCACGTACGCGCCTTCGTTCGCGTGGCGGATCACGGCAGCGTTTCCAAAGCGTCGGTGGCGTTGTACCGAGCGCAATCGGTGGTCACCCGGTCTATCTCCGAACTTGAAGAACGCCTTGCGGTAACGCTTTTCGAACGCCATGCCAATGGTATGCGTTTGACCGATTTCGGCGTGCGTCTGTTGCCCCGCGCGCGACGGGTTCTGGCAGAGCTTGAAGCCGTGCCGAAATTGCTCGGCAATGGTGACAAGGCAGCGGTCGAACCGCTTTATCTGTTGCAGGCGCGACGCCTGCAAGTGTTCGTCAAACTCTGCGAAACCCAGCACATGCAGACCGTCGCCAGCCTGCTGGGGTTGAGTCAGCCGGCCGTCAGTTCAACGCTCAAAGTGCTGGAAAACGGCTGTGGTCATTCGCTATTCGAACGTACCCCGCGTGGCTTGCAACCGACCCGTGCCAGTCATGAGATTCTTTTTGCGATCCGCCGTGCGCTAAACGAATTGCGGCATATCGACACCGACATCACTGCCATTCGCGGCGCCTTGCACGGTGTCGTCCACGTCGGCGCCCTGCCCCTTGGCCGCACGCGCATCCTTCCTGAAGCCATCGTGCAACTGGTCGAAGAACATCCGGGTATTCAAGTGATCACCAACGAGAGTCCGTTTGACTTGCTGGCGAGTGAGTTGCGCGCCGGCGATGTCGATTTCATTTTTGGTGCGTTGCGTTCATCGGCTTACGCCAGTGACCTGGTAGGTGAGGCGTTGCTGAGCGAAGAAATGGTGGTGCTCGCGCGGCGTGATCATCCGCTCTGCGCCACCGCCAATTTGCAGGATCATCTCGGCGAGGCACGCTGGGTATTGCCGCGCGCGGGCTCGCCGGCGCGGCAGATGCTCGAGGATTGCTTTGCCGGATTTAGTATGTCGGCGCCTCGACCGGTGGTGGAAAGCGCTGACATGGCGATCATTCGCGGGCTGCTGTTGCGCTCGGACATGCTCGCGGCTGTCTCTGCGCATCAACTGGAGCAGGAAATCGCTTCCGGTGAATTGTGCATCCTGCCGCTGGAATTGAAACAGACCGCCCGGGCCATCGGCCTGACCTATCGCAACGGCTGCCTGCACTCACCAGTGGCACAGGCGCTGATGGAGAAGATCCGCCGGGTGATCCGGGCGCAAGCCGATGACGCGATTACAGCAGGCTCAATGGGTAGCTGATGATCAAACGATTCTCGTCGAACTCGTTGCTACTGTAATCGCGACGAATGCTTGAGTTGCGCCAGCGCAGGTTGAGATTCTTGAATGCGCCGCTTTGCAGCGTGTAGCCCAACTCGGACTCTCGCCCCCACTCCTTGCCGTCCGTGATTGCACCGCTGTGCACGTTGTCGCCGCTGATATAGCGGTTCATCAGCGTCAGTCCGGGCACGCCGAGGACGACGAAATTGTAGTCGTGGCGCAGTTGCCAGGATTTCTCTCGCGCATTGTCGTAGCTGTTGTTGTAGCTATCGTTGGCAAGTGTGCCGCCGCTGGTGCCGTTGACCCGCATCCACGCTGCGTCGCCGCTGAGTTTTTGCAGACCGACATAAAAGGTGTTGCCGCCGTAGCGCGCCGACAGCAGCGCCGAAAAGGTACGGTTGTCCAGATCCCCGGCTCGGGCACTGCCATCTTCGCGCCCCCAGAAGTAACCAAGGTTGGCGCCTAGCGTCCAGTCGCCAAGTGGCTGACTGTGCACTAATTGCAGATATTGCTGCTGGTAGATGTCCTTGAGCTGAGCATTCCACGCACCGACCATCGTGCGTTTTTCGTTGAACGCGTATTCGCCGCCGACAAAATTGAAGCGATCAGAGGTGAACGCGGTTTTGCCCTGCATGAACATGTCTTCCATGCTCGAATCGTTGCGCGGGCTGTTCTGCCGGAACTGCCCGCCATACAGCGTCAAACCATCGATGTCTTGCGACGTCAGCTGGCCGCCACGAAAGGTTTGAGGCAACGAGCGTCCGTCGTCGGAACGCAGGATCGGCAGCACCGGCATCCATTCGCCAACCTTGATTTCGGTTTTGCCGACTTTCATTTTCCCTGCAACGGCCAGGCGGCCGAACTCATTGGCTGGTCGTCCATCGCTGTCCAGTGGCAGCAACTGGGTGCCCCCAGTGCCTTGGCCGCCATCGAGTTTGAGCGAATACAGACCCAGCACATCCACTCCAAATCCCACCGTACCCTGGGTAAAGCCGGATCGGGCGTCGAGAATGAAGTTTTGCGTCCACTCTTCGGCTTTGCCCTGTGCATAGGCGGGGTTGGTGAAATTGCGATTGATGTAGAAGTTACGCAGATTGAGATTGGCACTGGCGTCATCCATAAAGCCTGCGGCACTTGCCTCGACAGGCAGCGCACAAACAGCGGACAGCGTGAAGACTACGCGGGTATTGGCGGTGATTTTCATTGTTATTGTTATCCGTTTTTTTGGCTGAAACAGTCCGCTGCGCCCGCAGGAAAGAGGCGCAGTGAAGTCATTCAGGGGTGTTGCGAAAGCGGCCCGGAACGAGCCGCTGGTGAAGCTGAAGTGTTAGCGCGGCGTTTTACCGGCGACCGAATAAAGCACCTGCTGGTTACGGGTTTTCATGAACTCATCGAGGCTTTGTCCACGCATCGCCGCGTAGATCTGCAGATTGGGCACGCCGAGCACGGCGGCGAGTTTTTCCAGCACAAAGAAAATCGCCCCGTAGTGGATCAAGCCGCGCCAGTCACGCCGTCGCAACAGTTCCTGCTCTTCATCAGTAAGTCCGGCCTCATCGAACAATGCCTGCGGTTGATCAAGGAAACGCTGACGCCACTCTGGGTCGATCATGCGGTGCAGGAACTTATTCAATCGATAACCTTTAGCGCTGCGTTCCAGCGTGAATGGGTACGTGCCTTCAAGCTTTTCGATGCCGGCCAACTGGTGATGCATGTGCTGCAGGTGCCGCGCGGTCACGTCGGCGGGTACCGGGCGATCCTGGTTTTCCAGCAACAGCGTGGCAATGCCGGTCATTGACGGCAGGTAGTAATCCTGGTGCAGGTTTTTCACCGTGGCCGACAGCGCGCCACGCATGATCAGCCAGGTGATCACCTCCGAGCCTTCCATGCCTCCCAACGTGGCGTATTCAGCGTGGGTCATTTCCGTGAGGCGTTGCGGATCATTGACCAGCAGATCAATGAACTGCTCGTCCCACTCCGGATTGTTGAAACCGCAGCGCTCGCCGTGGACTTGATGGGACACGCCGCCAGTCGCGACGATAGCCACCTTCAGATCCTCGGGATAGCTTTCGATCGCCCGACGCAATGCCTGGCCCAGCTTGTAGCAACGCCGCGCACTCGGCACCGGGAATTGCAAAACGCCGACCTGCAGCGGCACGATGTCCACCGGCCAATCCGGCTCGCACGGCAACAGCGCCGACATCGGCGAGAAAAAGCCATGGTCGAGCGGTTTGTCACGGAAGAAACTCATGTCGAATTCATCCGCCACCAGGCTTTCGCCGATGTGTCGTGACAGCGCCGCGTGGCCGCCAATGCCCGGCAGTTCACGCGGATTGCCGCCCTCGTCTGCCACTTCGTAACGCTCATCGACCCCGAGAGAAAACGCACCGTAGTGATCAAAGAAAAACGACGTGACGTGGTCATTGAAGATGTAAAACAGCACATCCGGTTGCTGCTCCTTCAGCCACACTTTGATCGGCTCGAAGCCGCGAAAAATCGGTGCCCAGGCGGCCTCATGCTGTTTGTCGTGATCGACCGCGAAGCCGATGGTCGGGGTGTGGGATACAGCGAGGCCACCAATGATGCGTGCCATAACGAGTTCCTTTGTCGAAAAAGATTAATGCGCCAGCAAGGCCCGATTGACTCGGCGCCGTGCATGACCGTTGGCCAGGATCGCCAGTGCGGCGATAAAGGCCGGCACACTCAACAGCGCGAACAGCAGCGGCAAGCCCAGCCCGAGACTGAGCACCGCACCACCGATGAGTGAACCAAAGATAGCCCCGAAGCGGCCGATACCCAGCATCCAGCTGACGCCGGTGGCACGACAGTCCGTTGGGTAGTAACCCGGTGCAAAAGCGTTCAGGCCGGTTTGCGCCCCGCTCATGCAGAAGCCTGCTGCGACCACGCCGAATGCAAGCAGGCTGGATTCGAGACTGAACGCGCCCAGCAGCAGGATGAAAGCCCCGCCCAGCGCATAAGACGTAGCAATGACCGCATTCGGATTGCGTCGATCCATCGCCCAGCCGACCACAATGGCGCCGACGGTGCCGCCAATCTGGAACAGGCCGGTAATGGTCGCAGCGCGCTCGATCGACAGTCCGCCTTCGCGCAACAATGTCGGCATCCAGCCCATGGTCAGGTAGATGACCAACAAACCCATGAAGTACGTCGCCCACAGCGCAAGCGTGCCAAAACGATATTGCTCAGTGAACAACAACCGCAGCGGGGCTTTCTGCTGCGTCTGAGGTTCGGCGATGACGAACTTCGTCGCCGCGCTGAACGTACCGCCCAGCTTGTTCAATACCTTGGAGATCTGGCTGGCGGGCGCATTGCGCGCAGCCAGAAAGCGTGCGGATTCGGGCAACAGCAGCCACATCAGCGGCAGCAGCAACATCGGCAGAACACCGCCAGCGAGCAGCACCGACTGCCAGCCGTGATGGGGAATCAACCACGCCGCGAGAAACCCGCCCAATCCCGAGCCCATATTGAACCCGGTGAACATAATCGTGATGAACAACGACCGATTACGCTCCGGCAGATACTCGGCAAGCAACGTGGTGGTGTTGGGCAATGCCGCCCCCAGTGCCACGCCAGTCAGCAAGCGCAAGGCCGCCAACTCGTAGGGATTACGGGCGAAGGCGCAGGCCAGACTCAACACACTGAAACCGGTCACCGCCGTCAGCAGCACCTTTTTTCGGCCAAGTCGATCGGCGTAAGGACCGGCCGTCAACGCACCGATCGCCAATCCAACCATGCCGGCGCTCATCACTGGGCCAAACGCTGCTTTCGACAGGCCCCACTCCTGGATCAGGGAAGGCGCGATAAACCCCATCACTGCAACGTCGAAGCCATCGAAAAGCACAATGAAAAAGCACAGCGCCATGATCAGCCACTGATAGCGACCAACTGGCCGGTTGTCTATCCACCCCTTGATGTCGACTGTTTCGTTACTCATGCTTGCACCTTCTTATTGTTGTGAAGTGCCCGACAGGCGGAGGTATTGAAGCAACCAGCAGTGAAACAACGGCTGTCGAGCGGTGCCGTGACTCTAAGGCCGCCAGTGCCTGCACCGCCTCTGGGAAATCCTTAAGCAGGTATCGGTTTTTCTTATGGGGGATTTTTAGAGCGGAGCTTTGGGCTTATTCAGGCGCACACTGACTCGATAGCCGGCACAAAGATTCCGGCCACATAATTACTTGGCAGCTGACTGAAAAACTTGTCCTGCTGACATCGCAATGGTTGGATAGGCCGGCAGGACGAGGAAACAGGTTTGTCGTAGCCGCACTATTCAGCGGCCAGGCTCAGTGAACAGGTTGATCAATGCCGAAGAAAACGCCACCAAGCAAAGAAGCCGCCAGTGCCGCCGAAATCGAGCGATCGATTCAGGCCTTGAACAAAATGGCTGAACGGCTCTGGGGCGATGGTCGCGAAGCTGAGGCCAAAGCTTTGCTCGATGCGCTTGATGCATTGAACCGCGCACTCGACCGGATCCGCATCGGCGAGAGTCGCCGGGTGGTTACGCTGCACTGAGTTCTTAAGCGTTTGATTGCGCTAACAACCAGTTTCTCAACGCCATGTTCTTCTTCGAACCCGCGGTTTCATGTGGCGTAACCAGATAGAAACCCAAGTCATCCTGCAAACGCAGAGCAAACGGCGCCACCAGCCGTCCCGCGCGCAAATCATCCTCGACATACGTCGAGCGCCCGATGCACACGCCCTGCCCGTCTATTGCCGCTTGCACTGCCATCAATGCCAGATCGAAAGTTAACCGTGATCCTTCGGCCAGTTGCTGCGGCTGACCTGCCGCGCCGAGCCATGCCGCCCAGTCTTGAGTGGTCATGCCGCTGACTTGCAGCAAGGTGTGATGGGCCAGGTCTGCCGGGGCGTTCAACGGATTGCTGTTCAACAACGCCGGGCTGCACACCGGGAAAATTTCATCGGACATCAGCCAATCAGCGCGTAACCCTGGCCAGTCGCCACGGCCGTAACGAATCGCCGCATCAATGCCACCCTTGCGAAAATCCACCAGATCGGTGGAAGCGCTGACCCGCACGTCGATGTCGGGAAAGGCTTGCTGAAAGGCTGGAAAGCGCGGCAGCAGCCACTTTGAAGCCACCGAAACCAGCGTGCTGATGGTCAGTACGCTGTTGTGGCGCGACTCGAGCAGCTGTTGGGTGGACTGGCGCAGTGCTTGAAACGCCGTGCGGATGCCGGGCAGATAAGCTTGTCCGTCGTCGGTGAGCGCGAGTCCGTCCTTCAGTCTCAGAAACAACTGAACACCGAGTTCCTCTTCGAGCCGGCGGATTTGATGACTGATGGCGGTCTGAGTGACATTCAGCTCTGCACCCGCCAAGGTAAAGCTCATGTGGCGGGCGGCGGCTTCAAAGGCGCGCAATCCATTGAGTGAAGGCAGTCGGCTAGCCATCGTTCGTTCAGTGCTCATGAGATTTTGTCATACGCTAGCACTTGAAATGACCTTTGCCAAAGCCTTGGTGGCCAACGATTCTGGCACCTCCCCATTGCAAGGAACTGCCATGAAACTGTATTTCGCGCCGATGACCTGCTCTCTTTCTCCGCACATTGTGCTGCAGGAATTGGGGCTGCCGTTCGAGCTGATTCGCGTCAACAATCAAACCAAACGCACCGCTGACGGGCGGGATTTTCGCGAGATCAATCCCAAAGGTTATGTGGCGGCGCTGATGCTGGACGACGGCAAAGTGCTAACCGAGGGGCCGGCGATTTTGCAGTTTCTTGCCGATCAGATGCCGGGGCATGCGCTGGCGCCGGCCAATGGCACTTGGGAGCGCGTGCGTTTGCAGGAGTGGTTGAACTTCATCAGTTCGGAAATTCATGGCGCCAGTGCGCCGCTGTTCAGCAGCGAGATCCCGGAACCAGTGAAGGATATTTTCAAGTTGAAGCTATACAAGCGTCTGGATTTTTTGAGCCAGACGCTTGCCGAGCAGGATTATCTGCTGGGTTGGTTTAGCGTCGCCGACGCCTATCTGTTCACCGTTCTGACCTGGCTGCCGACGTTCAACATCAGCATTGAAGATTGGCCGACGCTGGCTGCTTACATGGAGTGCATCGCCGCTCGACCGAGTGTCCTTGCGGCCCTCGCGGCTGAGGCGGCGACGCAGCCAGTCTGATCCCTAAGGTTTCACCGCAGCCGTTGCCGCCTCATCGATAAACGCCGCGACTTCGGCAGCACGCGAGGCCAGCGAGGCATGGCTGGCATCCAGTGTGATGATCTTTTTCGCACCGAGTTTTGCCGACATCTGCCGCTGATTGTCGGGATGGATCATGTGATCTTCCGTGGAGATCTGATACCACGACGGCTTGTTCTTCCATGCCGGATTGCTGATCGTGTCGCCGAAGGTGCTGGCCAACGGGGCCTTCTGTGCGACGGCCATGACCAGTGCTTCATCGGCACTGAGATCCTGGCAAAAACTTTCGTGGAATTTATCGGCTTTGAGCCAGAGGAAACCGTCGCTGTCCGGCGCAAGATTCGGTGCGGCGGCCGGCAGGTGTTGCTGGGTCAGACCGCCGGGGCTTTCGCCGGCATCCGGGGCGAACGCGGCGATGTACACCAGGCCGACGACGTTCGGCTGATTGCCCGCCTCGGTGATCACCGCGCCGCCGTAAGAGTGGCCGACCAGCAAAACCGGGCCGCTTTGTTGCGCGATCATTTTGCGCGTGCGTTCGGCGTCGTCGGCGAGGGATGTCAGTGGCATTTCCACCGCGTGAAGATCGGTGTAACCCTTGCGAGCCAGTTCGAGGATGACTTTGCCCCAATGCGCGGCGCCGCCCCAGAATCCGTGAACCAGCACAATCGTCGGTTTGTTGCTCATGGCCCTGCTCCTGTCTGAGAAGAGAAGATCGTTTGCCAATACCGCGCGAAAGTATGGTGCCGAATGCCGAAACGGGCCATGTCGGTGACGAATCTGTAAACTGGCGCGATTCTTAGTCGCTCACACAAGGGATCACCCATGGCCAACCAAGACATCATCTTCACTCCCGATCCGGACGCGGACTCCATTTCCTCGGACGTGACCACGTTCAACGGGATCATGATGTCCACGCAGATTCCGACCCGTGCCGATGGCAGCCTGGAACTCGGCGATATCACCCTGCAAAGCGAATGCACCCTGCAAGCGCTGAAGGTTGCACTGGAACGTGCGGGCAGCTCGATGGATCGCGTGATGCACCTGACCATCTACCTCACCGACATGGCCGATCGCGCCGCGTTTAACGAAGTTTACAAACGCTACTTCGCCAAGCCATGGCCAGTACGTGCTGCGGTTGGCGTTGCGTCCCTGGCCGTCGAAGGCATGCGCGTAGAAGTCACCGCGATGGCTGCCAAGGCTTGATTTTCACCCCAGCCTTGCGCCGAACCAACTGACGCCTTCGCGAGCAAGCCCGCTCCCACAGGTTTCTATGTCGCCCACCTACTCGGCGACCACCGCTGGACCCTGTGGGAGCGAGCTTGCTCGCGAAGGCGTCAGGTCAGGCGACGGCTATGTTGGATGCACCACCGCTTTCGCGAGCAGGCTCACTCCTACAGGTTTGTGTTTCGCCCACTTATTTGGCGACCACCGCTGGATCCCTGTGGGGGGGCTTGCTCGCGAAGGCGTCTGGTCAGGCGACGGCTATGTTGGATGCACCACCGCTTTCGCGAGCAGGCTCACTCCTACAGGTTTGTGTGTCGCCCACCTATTTGGCGACCACCGCCCAACCCTGTGGGAGCCAGCCTGCTGGCGAAGGCGTCTGGTCAGGCGACATCTTTATTGGATGCACCACCGCTTTCGCGAGCAGGCTCACTCCTACAGGTTTGTGTGTCACCCACCTATTTGGCGACCACCGCTGGATCCTGTAGGAGCTGCGGCACGCTGCGATCTTTTGATATTGATCTGAAAAGGTCAAAAGATCGCAGTGTGCCGTAGCTCCTGCAAGAGCCCGGTGCCATCGGGCAGCACGGGCGTGCCGGGCGCGCGTTTCGGGGGTAGAATGCGCGCCTAACCGTGACAGCCTGACTAAAAAAACTATGTCCTTGCCCAAGCATCATCTGGAATTGCTCAGCCCTGCCCGCGATGTCGCCATCGCCCGTGAGGCGATCCTGCACGGCGCCGATGCCGTGTACATCGGCGGCCCGAGCTTCGGTGCGCGCCACAACGCCTGCAACGAAGTCGGCGAAATCGCCGAGCTGGTCGAATTCGCCCGCCGTTACCACGCGCGTATCTTCACCACCATCAACACCATCCTGCACGACAACGAACTGGAACCGGCGCGCAAGCTGATCCATCAGTTGTACGACGCCGGTGTCGACGCGCTGATCGTTCAGGATCTGGGCGTGATGGAGCTGGACATTCCGCCGATCGAGCTGCACGCCTCGACCCAGACCGACATCCGCACCCTTGAGCGAGCGAAGTTCCTCGATCAGGCCGGCTTCTCGCAACTGGTATTGGCCCGTGAGCTGAACCTGCAAGAAATCCGCGCAATCGCCGACCAAACCGACGCTGCCATCGAATTCTTTATTCATGGCGCCTTGTGCGTGGCCTTCTCCGGCCAGTGCAACATCTCCCACGCGCAGACCGGGCGCAGCGCCAACCGTGGCGACTGCTCGCAAGCCTGCCGTTTGCCGTACACCCTGAAAGATGAAAAGGGTGGCGTGATCGCCTACGAAAAACACCTGCTGTCGATGAAAGACAACAACCAGAGCGCCAACATCCGCGCCCTGGTCGAGGCCGGCGTGCGTTCGTTCAAGATCGAAGGTCGCTACAAGGACATGGGCTATGTGAAAAACATCACCGCCTACTACCGCCAGCGCCTCGACGACGTGCTCGAAGACCGCCCGGATCTGGCCCGCGCTTCCAGCGGCCGCACCGCGCACTTCTTCCTGCCTGACCCGGAAAAGACTTTCCACCGTGGCAGCACCGACTATTTTGTCACCGATCGCAAGATCGACATCGGCGCCTTCGACTCGCCGACCTTCACCGGGCTGCCGGTGGGCACCGTCGAGAAAGTCGGCAAACGCGACATGCAGGTCATCACCCACGAGCCGCTGTCCAACGGTGACGGTTTGAACGTGCTGGTGAAACGCGAAGTGGTCGGTTTCCGCGCCAACATCGCTGAAGCCAAAGGCGAGTTCGAAGAGGACGGCGAGAAGCGCTACCGCTACCGCGTCGAGCCGAACGAAATGCCCGAAGGCCTGTTCAAGCTGCGTCCGAATCACCCGCTCAATCGCAACCTCGACCACAACTGGCAACAGGCGCTGCAGAAGACCTCGTCCGAGCGTCGCGTCGCCCTGAGCTGGGTCGCACGTCTGCGTGAAGAACAGCTGGAAGTCACCGCCACCAGTGAAGAAGGCATCAGCGCCAGCGTCACCCTCAACGGCCCGTTCGGCGTCGCCAACAAGCCTGAGCAAGCGCTGGAACAGTTGCGCGATCTGCTCGGCCAGCTCGGCACCACGCAGTACCACGCCACCAACATCAAGCTGGATGCGCCACAGGCCTTCTTCATCCCCAACTCGCAGCTTAAAGCCCTGCGCCGTGAAGTGATCGAAGCCCTGACCGCCGCGCGTGTCGCCGCTCACCCGCGTGGCGGCCGTAAAGCCGAAACCACTCCGCCGCCGGTGTACCCGGATTCGCAACTGACCTTTCTTGCCAACGTCTACAACCAGAAGGCGCGCGACTTCTACCACCGCCACGGCGTGAAGCTGATCGACGCGGCGTATGAAGCTCACGAAGAGCCGGGCGAAGTGCCGGTGATGATCACCAAGCACTGCCTGCGTTTCTCCTTCAACCTGTGCCCGAAACAGGCGAAAGGCGTGACCGGCGTGCGCACCAAAGTCGCGCCGATGCAGTTGATCCACGGCGATGAAGTGCTGACGCTGAAGTTCGATTGCAAGCCGTGCGAGATGCACATCATCGGCAAGATGAAAGGCCACATCCTCAACCTGCCGCAACCGGGCAGCGTGGTCGGCCACATCAGCCCCGAAGACCTGATGAAAACCATTCCGCGCGCACCGCACTGAGTGGACGGCGTACGCGGTGCTTCGGCGCCGCGAACGCCTGTATCACCAAGCCTGGCCAAATCGCAGGCATAAAAAAAACGCCAACTTCTTGCGAAGTTGGCGTTTTTTCGAATATGGCAGGGGCGGCTGGATTCGAACCAACGCATGGCAGGATCAAAACCTGCTGCCTTACCGCTTGGCGACGCCCCTACTGCTCTTTCCAGCTACTTCGTTAGGTTCGCTGTGAGAACGGGGCGCAATTTACCAAGGTTTGTGAGGTTTGGGAAGCACGAAGTGAAATATTTTTTGTTTTAAAACAGAGACTTCCAAAACGCGCCTATTTCACCAGACGCTTTTCCTTTGAAGGCCGGTAACCAAAGAACGCGCTGTAGCACTTGCTAAAATGGCTCGGCGAGACAAATCCGCAAGCCACCAACACTTCAACCTGCGACAACTCGGTGTGCTGCAACAAACGCCGCGCTTCGGTAATCCGCAGTTCCAGGTAATAGCGCTGCGGTGTGGTGCCCAGTTGTTCCTTGAACAATCGCTCCAGTTGCCGACGCGAGCGCCCGGCGTACACCGCCAGTTGTTCCAGCTCCAGCGGCTCTTCCAGATTGGCGTCCATCAGCTTCACCACTTCACGCAGCGGCGCACTGACGCAGATGTTCTCGTCAGGCTTGATCCGCCGGTAGCGCGATTCCTCAAACGCCAGAATGTCTTCGATGCCTTCGACCAGCGCTTTGCCGTGCAGGCTTTTGATCCAGTCCAGCGCCATGTGAAACGCCCCAGACGGGCTAGACGCCGTGAGCCGATCGCGATCAATCACATACGGTTCGCTGCTGACGTGGGTGGCTTTGGCGATTTCGGTCAGTGCCGGGCGATGCTCCGGGTGGATGGCGCAACGATAGCCATCGAGCAAACCCGCGCGACCGAGAAACCACGAACCATTCCACAAACCGGCGAGACTGACGCCCCGCTCCGCCGCCACTTTGAGCAAGCCGATAAACTCATCACTCGCGCGCAGTTCGGTGCGATAACCGCCGCACACCACCAGCAGATCCAGCACTTCAAGCGCTGCCAAATCAAGACGTGCATCGGGCCGAATTACCAGCCCCAGATCACTGACCACTTCGCCGTCGCCCAAGCCGAACGTGCGCGAGGCAAACAGTCCCGGGCGTAGCAGATTGGTGGTCACAACCGTGTCCAGCGCCTGGGTAAATGCCGGCAACGAAAAGTGTTCAAGCAGCAGAAAACCGGTACGGGTCAGGCGCGGGCTATCAGCGCTTTGCTCATTCAGATAGCGGAGGTTTTTCCCCTTCATGCCTCCGCTGAATTGGCGTCGTTCGATCAAGTTTTGTTCCATCGGTCATGTTGTTATGCGCCGATAGTTGGCTTGATCCGCCAAAGAGTCAATCACGCCTGTGGTTGATGGCTGGTTACGCAGTGAATCCCGCCGCCACCGGCCGCGATGGCATCGATGTTCAGCAGCACGATGTCGCGATCCGGGTACAGCGCGGACAGCAGATCGAAGGCCTTCTTGTCCGCGGCTTTGTCACCGAACTCCGGGGCGATGATCGCGCCGTTGATCACGAAGTAGTTGATGTAGCCGGCAGCGAAGTCCGGGTTGTTTTTGCTGAACTTGCTTTTGCGCAGATTGAGTGGCGGCGAAATCGTGTGGATCTGCAATTTGCGCCCGTCAGCATCGGTGGCGTTCTTGAGGATGTCCAGGTGCGCCAGCGTCACCTTGTGATCGTAGGATTCAGGGTCGGTGTCGAGGTTGGCGATCACCACGCCTGGCCTGATGAAGCGCGCGTAGAAATCGACGTGAGCATCGGTGATGTCCTTGCCCTTGATCCCCGGCAGCCAGATGATTTTGCGCAGGCCCAGACGCTCTTTCAGTTCCGCTTCGACGTCGGCCTTGCTCCAGTCCGGATTGCGATTGCGGTTGATCCAGCTGCTCTCGGTCATGATTCCGGTGCCGTGGCCATCGACTTCGATAGCACCGCCCTCGCCCGTCAACTCACTGCGGATATAAGTCGCTTGTGCGCCGTTGGACACGAGCGCGGCGATTTTCGCGTCTTTGCTGTGCTGCTGTTTATCGCCCCAACCGTTGAAGTTGAAATCCACCGCGCCCAATCCGCCCTCGTCGTCGATGACAAAGTTGGCGCCGATGTCGCGCATCCAGATGTCGTCCAGCGCCGTGGTGACGTAGGTGATGTTATTCGTGCCACAGAATTCTTCGGCAATGCTGCGCTCGTTCTGGCGGCAGAACACCGTGACCGGCTCATATTTGGCGATGGCACGGGCGATGCGACCGAGGGCTTCCTGGACGTCTTCGGTGAAGTCTTCCCAGATCGCGTCCTGCGCGCCGAAAGCGATGTAGGCGCGTTCGTGCTTGTCGCCTTCGTCGGGCATGAACCAGCGCCCCTGAGCGGCCGCAAGCACCTTGCCCGGCGACAGACCGAGGCCCATGAACGCAGCGCCCACACCGGCGGCAACCGTTACTTGTTTGATGAACTCACGACGAGTCGACATGCTGTTTCTTCCTGTAAAAACAGGGCCGGCGAACACGCCGGCCGTGGATCATTGGCCAGTGGCCGTTTTGAATTTAGTCCAGGTACGCATGCGTGCGCGCATGTCGGCCTGAGGGATGTCTTTGCCCGGGATCAAACGCGCATAGGTCGCTTCGTCGAGGTAGATGTCCGGGTTGTCGCGCATGCTTGCATCGACACTCGCCCGCGCCTTGGCGTTGGACGTCGGGTAACCAGTGAAATTGCTGATCGCCGCCATGTTCGCCGGGCGCATGACAAAGTTGATAAACGCGTAGGCGTATTCCGGGTGTCTGGCGTCGACCGGAATGGCCATGGTGTCCATCCACACCGTGGTGCCCTCGCGCGGCACACGGTACTGAAACTTCGTGTGCTTGCCGGCGCTGTCCGAGGTGCGCTGGGCTTGAGTCATGTCACCGCTGTAACCCAGCGACAGGCACAGGTTGCCGTTGACCAGATCGGTCACCGGTTGCGACTGGAATTTGCGGATGTACGGCCGCAGCTTCATCAGCAATTCACTGGCTGCTGCCAGATCCTCGGCTTTGCCGCTGCGCGGATCGCGACCGAGGTAATTCAGCACCACCGCCAGCGCTTCGTCCGGCGAGTCGATCATCGAGATTCCGCAGTCGGCAAGCTCCGCCGCCAGTTCCGGTTTGAACAACATATCGAGGCTGTTGACCGGCGCATCGGCCATGCGCTTTTTGATCTCTTCCTCGTTGTAGGTCAGGCCGATGGTGCCCCAGGTATACGGCACCGTGGCTTTGCTGGAGTGCTCGTAATGGCTGCGCAGTTTCTGCAAACCGGTTTCGATGTCGGCCAGTTCCGTCAGCTTCGATTGATCCAGCGGCATCAGGCTGCCGGCGCGCATCAGGCGCTCGGCCACGGTGTCGCCGGGGAAGATCAGGTCGTACCCGCTGCCGCCGGAGAGCATCTTCGCTTCGAGGGTTTCGCTGCCGTCCATGACGTCGTAAATCACCTTGATCCCGGTCTCGGCGGTAAAGCGGCTCAGCGTGTCTTCGGCAAAATAATCGGCCCAGTTGTAGAGGCGCAGGGTTTTGTCTTCAGCGTGCAGCGACGGCATTACGCAGATCAGGGCCAGGCCCATCGCGCCGAGCAATCGTTTGTGGTGGGTAACCATGTCAAACCCCTTGAGTGTTCCAGCGTGCATGAAGGTGGCGACCGTCCTGACTCAGCAGCGGCCCATACATTTCCGGACGACGATCGCGGTAGATGCCCCAGCTCAAACGTTCTTCACGCATGGCCGCCAGATCGACGCTTTGCACTAGCACACCGGTGCTGTCACGGTCGGCTGTGGCGAGTAACTGGCCCTTGTGATCGCTGATAAACGAGGAACCGTAGAAGCTCATTTGCAAGCTCGAATCGGTGGTCGCGGTTTCGCGCCCGACGCGGTTCGACGCCACCACCGGCAGCAGATTGGCAGCGGCGTGACCACGCATGGTCATCTGCCAATGGTCGCGGGAATCCAGCGCTGCGCAGCCCGGTTCCGAGCCAATGGCAGTCGGATACAGCAGCACCTCAGCCCCCATCAACGCCAGACAGCGCGCGGTTTCCGGGAACCACTGATCCCAGCAGATGCCAACACCGAGACGGCCGAACGCGGTGTCCCAGACTTTGAAACCGGTGTCGCCGGGGCTGAAATATTCCTTCTCCTGATAACCGATGGCGTTGGGAATGTGCGTCTTGCGATACACCCCCAACAAACGCCCGTCGGCATCGGCCACGCTCAACGAATTGAAGTAGGCGTTGCCGGCCTTCTCGAACCAGCTCAGCGGCAACACCACGCCCAACTCGCGGGCCACTGCGGCGAAACGCGCGAGCACGCGGCTGTCGCGATACTCCTCGGCCAACGCCATGTGTTTATGGCTTTGTTCGATGCAGAAGTACGGCGTGGCGAACAGTTCCTGCAAGAGGATCACTTGCGCGCCCTGCTTCGCCGCATCACGGACGAGTTGCTCGGCACGATCAAAGTTGCCCGGTAAATCCCAGGTGCACGGCATCTGGGTGGTAGCAATGGTCAGCGTTGTCATGGTTTCAACCCTTCACCGGCCAGGCTGGCTGCTGCTGGGTGATGCAATGCACACCGCCGCCGCCATGCGCCAGATGGTTGATCTGCACCGGCACCACTTCACGACCGGGGAAGGCTTTTTCCAGCACTTTCGCTGCGACGTTGTCCGCCTCGATGCCATAGGCCGGCATGATGATCGCGCCGTTGGCGATGTAGAAATTGGTGTACGAGGCGCAAAACACTTCCGCTTCGGTGTCGACCGCGTCGGTGGCTTCGAACAGTTCGATCAGCGCGAATTTGCGTCCTTGCGCATCGGTGGCCAGCTCCAGCGCTCGACGATTTTCCCGCGCCACTTCGGCGTACACCGACGATTGATCGTGCGTCGCATCGACCAGCAACACACCGGGACGGGCAAAGGCGCAGACGCCGTCAACGTGGCCATCGGTCATGTCGCCGGTGACGTAATCCGGATCGCCCGGCAGCCAGATGGTTTTCTTCACGCCGAGCAGGCGGCTGAAGATCTCTTCCATCTCGGCTTTGCTCATGCCCGGGTTGCGATTGGGGTTGAGCAGCACCGATTCGGTGGTGATCAGCGTGCCTTCGCCATCGACATGAATCGCCCCGCCTTCGTTGCTCAGCGGCGTGCCGAAGCATTCCAGACCAAGGTGATTGAGCGCACGGCGCGCCAGACTTTCGTCCAGATCGTGCGCCGACTTGCCACCCCAGGCGTTAAAGCGCCAGCTCACGCCAGCCAGGCCTTGCTGCGGGTGGCAGACAAAAGTCGGGCCGGAGTCGCGGCACCAACTGTCATTCACCCTCAACGGGATCAGTTCGATGTTCGGCCCGCACAGGGCTTTGGCGCTGGCAATGGCCGATGGATCGACCACCAGTTTCACCGGCTCAAACCGAGCGATGGCATTGGCGACGCGAGCGAAATCTTCCTGCACCTGCGCCAGCGTCACGCGCCAACCCGACTCCCACATCGTCTGATTGTGCGGCCAGACCATCCACGTCGCGGCATGGGTCACCCACTCTGCCGGCATCATCCAGGCGCTGTTTTTATTGTCGTCGTGCTGCATGATAAGCCTCTTTAGTTAAGCCACTGTGTTCAATGCGCTTATGCTACGGGCCGTAAAATCGGCAAACAAACGATGGATTTAGCAGAAAACTGATTAGCGGAGCTTATCGATATGCTTAAACACTGGCCGCCGCTCAGCTCCCTGCGCGGCTTTGAAGCGGCCGCTCGACTGGGCAGTTTTCACAAGGCCGCTGAAGAGCTGAGCCTGACGCAGTCGGCGATCAGCCAGCAGATCCGCAGCCTTGAGGCGTATCTGGAGCAGCCGCTGTTTTTTCGCAGCGGACGCAGCGTGGCGCTGACCGATGCCGGCCACGATTTGCTCAGCACCACCCAGGCGATGCTGCAGCAATTGGCGGTGGGGATTCGCCGTTTGGGCCAGTATCAAAAGCCCAATCAACTGGTGCTCAACACCACGCCGGCGTTTGCCCGGCACTGGTTGTTGCCGCGCCTGGCGGATTTCCGCGCGCTGCATCCCGAGGTTGATCTGTGGATTTACAGCACCGACGAAGTGCCGGACATGGCCACGCAAACCATCGATCTGGCGGTGCGCGACGACATCAGTTCACAGGCTGAATGCAGCTTCAAAGTGCTGCACGCCGATCGCCTCTATCCGGCGTGTCATCCGAGCGTTTTGGCGCTGCCGGCGCCACAGCGCACGACGTTGCATGGCGAGCGGGAAATGGATTGGAGCCATTGGGCGGTCGAGGCCGGAATCGATGTCGGCCAGCAGGATCAGGGGCTGAACTTCTCCGATCCGGGATTACTGCTGGACGCCGCGTGTACGGGTCTGGGCATCGCGCTGGTGAGTCAATTGCTCAGCCGTCAGGCGCGGGCTGACGGCGTGTTGCAGCCGTTGGTCGAAGACAGCATTCGGGGGCCGAACTGGGCGTTGCTGACCCACCGCGACAGTGAACAGGATCCGATGGCACGCAGCTTCAGCGAATGGTTGATTCATAACCTCAGCGCTGAATAACCGGTGCGTGCTGCGCCAAGACCTCAACCACCCAGTCGATGAAAACGCGTAATTTTAGACTGACGTGGCGGTTTGGCGGGTACGCCACGTAAAGCGGCATCGGCTCGAGCTGCCAGTTTTCGAACAACGGCACCAGTTCGCCCCGCGCTTCATGCTCGCTGGACATGTATGTGGGCAGCCACAGCACGCCCATGCCGGCCAGCCCGGCCGCGAGGTAGGCGTTGCCGTCGTCGACCGCCAACACGTGGCGACCTCTGATGTGCAGATTTTCGCTGGCATTGTGCAGGGCGTACGGCACTGGTTTGCCGGTGCGCGCCCAGAGAAAACCAACCACGCGGTGATGGGAATCTTCCAGTTCTCGCGGGTGATGTGGCGTGCCTGAACGAGCCAGATAAGCCGGTGCGGCAAACACGCCCAATCGCAGATCGGCGACCTTGCGCGCCATCAATGACTGATCCAGCAACTCGCCGCCACGCACCACGCAATCGACGTTCTCATCAATGATGTCGACAATGCGGTCACTGACGCCCATATCGATCTGAATATCCGGATAGCGCGCGTGAAATTCTGGCAGCGCAGGAATCAGGATCAACCGCGCCAGCGGGCTCGGCACATCCACTCGCAATCGTCCCTTCGGCAATGCCGCCACGCCCGGCAGACTGGTTTCGGCATCGTCCATATCGGCGAGCAGCTTGATCACGCGCTCGTAATACGCCGCGCCATCGGCGGTGACGTTGACCTTGCGCGTGGTGCGATTGAGTAATTTCACCCGCAATCGTGCTTCCAGTTGCTGCACCAGTTGCGTCACGGTGGTCTTGCTCATGTGCAGGGTTTCGGCGGCTTTGGTGAAACTCCCAGCCTCGACCACTCGGGCAAACGCCTGCATTGCGTCAAATCGATCCAAGGTTCGCGCCTCGATTGTTTGGGATTCACAAACAGTGAACGCCAAGCTTGCGCGTTTATCGCCCGCCTGCAAATACCTACAGTGGCTTCATCAACTCACCGATGGAGACACCCCATGACTCAGCGCGATGTCGTTTTTCCGGCCGCACGCCGTACCCTTTATGAGCGCAATCGCTACTCGCCAGCGATTCGCTCCAACGGTTTTCTATTTGTCTCGGGGCAAGTCGGCAGCACCGAAGACGGTACGCCGGAGCCGGATCTGCAGAACCAGGTACGACAGGCATTCAGCAACCTGAATGCGATCCTCAGCGAGGCCGGTTGCAGCTTCGAAGATGTGGTCGACGTGACGATCTTCATCGTCGATCCGCACAGCAAATTCGAGACGATCTGGAATGTTGTGCTCACCGAATTCTGGGGCGATGCGCCGCATCCGACTGTCACCGCAGTGGGTGTGACGTGGCTGTATGGCTTTGATTTCGAGATCAAGGTGATTGCCAAACTGCCGTAAGCGACTTCCGGCCCTTCATACAACTTTGTTGCGTCCGCTCTGCTTGGCGGCGTAAAGGCGTTCATCTGCGAGTTTCAACACGCTTGGCGATGTCGCAGTGTCTGCATCGCGGCACGCCACACCGATGGACATCGTCAACTTGCCCACCTGCGGCACCTCGGTTTCTTCGAGGTGCGCGCGGACTCTTTCGGCAATCATCCGCGCGGTCTCCAGCGGGGTATCCGGAAGAATCAGTGCGAACTCCTCACCACCGGAGCGGCACGCCCAGTCACCCGAGCGCGAGTTCTGTTTGAGGATGTCGGCAACGCTTCGCAGGGCCACGTCGCCGGCGTCATGTCCAAAGGTGTCGTTGACGCGTTTGAAATGATCGATATCCAGCGCCAGCACGGAATACCCCTGCCCGGCCTGGTCCAGCAGGTTCAGCGCAGCGTCCATGGCGCGACGATTGGCCAGGCCTGTGAGGGGATCACTTTGCGCTTCATGACTGAGCTGACCGAGTTTCTGATGGAGCAATTGCACCCCGGCCAGCATCGCCTGACGGATTGCAGCGGCGTCGCGGTACCAGGCATGCACCCGGTTCAAGCGCTCCGTGGTGTCAGGCGCGGCCAACTGGTCGGCGGCCGCCGACAATTGCCGCAAGGGTCGGGCGATCAGCGCTGTTCCAGCGAGGATTAGGGCCAGCCCGAGCAAACCCGCCGGTATCATCCCCACAACCATATCGCGCATCAGCTGTGCCAACGGCGCCAGGCTGCGTTCGCGAGGTTGCTGGACCACCACGGCCCAATTGGCTTCCGGCACACGAGCATAGCCGGCCAGCATGGGCACACCTCGGTAGTTGTCGCCTTGCAAGGTGCCATTTTCACCACGCAATGCGGCATCCACCGTCAGACTCCAGCCCAGCACTTCGCCGATCCGTTTCGAATCAGGGTGATACAACAGCCGCCGATTACCGTCAGCGACGAAAGCGAAGGTGCCGTCGTGATGAAAATGACGACTGATCACCGTGTGAAACGCGCTTTGCTCAAGCAAGTAAACAGACCCGCCCACCACACCGAGAAATGCACCGGACGGGCTGAAAACCGGTTGCGAAACAAACACCACCAGATTGCCCGCCGAGGAAACGTACACCTCGCTGACCAAGGGCCGGCGCTCTTTGAGGGCTTGCTGGATGCCCTGCGATTGCAGCGTGGCACCGACGATCTGCAAGCTGTCCGGATATGCCTGAAGCACTTGCCCGTTCGCATCGAGAATCGTCACCGAGTTGAAATCGGTGTCCTGCGCCTGCAAGCGCATGGCTTCTTTGCGCAATGCCCCAGGCTCATCCCAGTGATCGCCCAGCACCGTCGCGCTGTAATTCAAATGATTGTGCGCGGCGCCGAGAAACTCGCCGATGCTCGAAGCTACTTTCGCCGCGTAGGCGCCATTGGCTTCCAGCGTCGCGTGAATCAATGCGTCACGCTGTACGCGATAGGCGACATAGAGGCTGTTGCACAGCGTCGCGACGACCGACAGCAGGACAAACAGCAGTATCAGCCCGCGCAGGTCGATTGGCAGCGGTCTGGAAAGCTTCATTCCGCCACCCACTGCGTGCATATCGACTTTGGGGCAATGAGCGGTGCGGGTAACGGTTGATCCATGAACAAGACTTTTGCTGAGGGGAGCGAAACAGAAAACCGTCGCTGCCACGTTGGGAATGTCATGGAGGATAGGCAGAGACCTTGCCTTTGTCACAGCCCGGAATAGTGCGGTAACAGTTTCTCGGGGGTGAGTAATAAACAACCCTGTGGTGAGGGGATTTATCTCCTCACCACAGGGAGTAGCGTTTATCGTCCATAAATATTCCGACACACCCATTCGTTTGCCATTTCCTAGGTCGTCTGTTTGCATGCTGTACGGAATCAGCACTTGGATCATGGAGACGATCGATGAATATTTTGGTGGTGGGTGCGAGTAAAGGTTTAGGCAGAGCTTTTATAGAGGGGTTGGGCAACGCGGGAGACACGTTGATCGGCGTTTCCCGCTCGCGCCCAGACGGTTTGCCAGCGGATGCCGAGCGATCTGTACGCTGGGTAGAAGCCGATCTTATGAACCCGGCCAAGGCTGCGCAGGAGATTGAAAAAGCGGTAAAGGCCGACGGGCTGGATACGCTGATTTACAACCTCGGCATCTGGGAAGAGTTTGCCTTCGACAGCGCGTACGACTTTGTCGAAAGCGCAGACGACGAAGTGCAGGCCATCGTCAACTGCAACATCACCTCAACCATTTTGCTGATCAAACGTCTGCTGCCCCTTCTGCTAAAAAGTCCCCATCCCAGAATCATCCTCACCGGTTCGACCTCGGGTCTGCCACAGAGCGGGCGTCCGGAAGTCGCTTTCGGCGCATCCAAATTCGCCCTGCGCGGGATCGCCGAGACCCTGCGCGAAGGCTATAGAGAGCAACGTCTGGCAGTGACCTGCCTGAATCTCGGCTATCTGAATACCGAAGATCTACTGAGCATACCGATTAACGTCGCGACGCAGCGTGGTGAGGGACATTTGATTCCCGTACACGATGTCGTCGAGGTGGTGCGCATGATCCTTAGTTTGTCTCCGGCCAGCTACGTCAGGGAACTGACCTTGCCGGCGATCCTCGACGAACGTTTCTGAGCGCATCCCGATAGGACTGGCCTTTGCGTGCGTGAGTACGTATAACCTCGCCGATTCGTCTACCCTCACGTAGCGCCCTCTTTCAGCTCTTCACATCTTTTTGCCGCTCATGAAACGGAGATTTCCATGCTCAAACGAACCCTGGCATTGACCGCCGGCCTGGCCCTGTCCCTTTCTACGTTGATGGCTCAAGCCGCTGACGTTTTGCGCGTCAGCGCGATTCCCGATGAAGCGCCGACCGAACTACTGCGCAAGTTCGAACCGCTGGGGGCTTATCTGGAGCAGCAAATTGGCATGAAAGTGCAGTTTGTGCCGGTGGCCGATTACCCGGCTGTGGTTGAAGCACTCGCTACCGATCGCCTCGATATGGCCTGGCTGGGCGGTTTCACCTTCGTTCAGGCACGTCTGAAGACCGATGCCACCACGCCGGTGATCCCGTTGGTGCAGCGTGAACAGGATGCGCAGTTCACCAGTAAATTCATCACCGCTGACCCGAACGTGCACAGCCTCGCCGACCTGAAAGGCAAGACCTTCGCCTTCGGTTCGGTGTCTTCGACCTCCGGCAGCCTGATGCCACGTTACTTCATGCTGAAAAACGACGGCATCAAGCCGGAAGCGTATTTCAGCCGCGTTGCCTACTCCGGCGCTCACGACGCCACCGTGGCCTGGGTGCAGGCCGGCAAGGTTGACGCCGGTGTGTTGAACGCCAGCGTCTGGCAAAAACTGGTAGACGCCGGCAAGGTCGACACCAACAAGGTAAAAGTCTTCGCCACCACCCCGACCTACTTCGATTACAACTGGACCGTGCGCGGCACCCTTGATCCAGCACTCGCGGCGAAGATCAAAAAAGCTTTCCTTGATCTCGACCCGGCCAACCCTGAGCAGAAGAAAATTCTGGATCTGCAAGCCGCCAGCCGCTTCATCGACACCAAGCCTGAAAACTACAAGGGCATCGAGGAAGCCGCCCGCGCCGCCGAACTGCTGAAATGACCTTAAGCCTCAAACAGAGCAGCCTGCGCCACGCCAATGGCGTCGATGCCCTGCTCGGTATCGATTTGCAAATTGGCGTTGGCGAACAGGTTGCGATCATCGGCCCGTCCGGGGCTGGCAAGTCGAGTCTGCTTAATCTGCTGGCCACCGCACTGCGGCCCAGCAGCGGTGAAATCGAAGTGCTCGGTGAGCGCGCCTGGCACTTGTCTGCCCGCCAACGTCAACGCCTGCGTGCACGCATCGGCCTGGTGCATCAGGCACCGCCGCTGCCGCCGCGTCAGCGCGTGGTCACGGCGGTACTGGCCGGCAAACTCGGCCAGTGGAGTCTGGGCAAAAGTCTCTTGAACCTGCTGCATCCACTGGATGTGGCCGGTGCGCGTGCGGCATTGGCGCGACTGGATCTGGGCGACAAGCTGTTTGCCCATTGCCAACAATTGTCTGGCGGTCAGTTGCAGCGCGTCGGCATTGCTCGTGTGCTGTATCAAGCGCCAGAGATTTTGCTGGCCGATGAACCGGTGTCGGCGATGGATCCGGTGATGGCCGGGCATACCCTGTCGATCCTTTCGCGCCATGCCCGTGAGCACAACGTCACACTGATCGCGAGCCTGCATGCGGTCGATCTGGCGTTGTCGCACTTCCCACGGATCATCGGTTTGCGCGAAGGGCAGATTCTGTTCGACAGCCCGTCCGATCAAGTCAGCCCGGACATGCTCGACGCGCTGTACGCCAACGAAAAGCTGCAATCGCCGACCGCTGTAGCGGTGCCTTTGACTGTGCAGATTCCACGATGCTGAAAGCCGATTCACGCGATCCCGCTGCATGGCCACGGTTGCTACTGAGCTTGCTGGCCATTGCTTTGCTGTGGCCGGGGATTCAGCTGAGTGAACTGGATCTAAGTGTGCTGTTGCCCGGCAGCCAGAATGAAATGGGCCAGTTTGTCGCGCAATTCTGGCCGCCAGCGCACGACGAAGCCTTTCTGCAAATCCTGCTTAAAGCCACCCTGCAAACCCTGGCCATTGCCACTGCCGGCATGGCGCTGGCGTTGCTGCTGGCGGTACCTGCCGGTTTGATTGCCAGTCGCGCTCTGTCGCTGTCCGCCGCCTCTCGCGGTGGCGTGCCGAGTCGTTTGGGACGTTTGCTGCGCTGGCCGGTTCGCGGGCTGCTGATTTTCCTGCGCAGCGTGCCGGAGATTGTCTGGGCACTGCTGTTCGTGCGTGCGGTCGGCCTTGGCCCGGCAGCGGGCGTGCTGGCGATTGCCATTACCTACAGCGGCATGCTCGGCAAGGTCTACGCGGAGATTTTCGAATCCACCGACCAACGCCCGGCGCATGCGTTGTTGCAGGCTGGCAGCGGCCGACTGGCGGCATTCGCTTACGGCACTCTGCCCAATGTCGGCGCGGAGCTGCTCTCGTACACCGTGTATCGGTGGGAATGCGCGATCCGTGCTTCGGTGGTGATGGGGTTCGTCGGCGCGGGGGGCCTGGGTCAGCAAATCGATCTGTCGATCCGCATGTTCGCCGGCGGTGAAGTCGCCAGCATGTTGCTGACGTTCCTGCTGCTGGTGCTGGCCGCCGATCAACTCAGCCGCTTGCTGCGCTGGAGACTGGCATGAATCGCCTGATCAATTTGCTGCTGATCGCCGTTATCGGGGTTGCAGTGATTGCGTCCTTCGCCTATCTGGGTCTCGATCTCGGTGAACTGGGCAGCGCCACCAGCCTGAAGCAAATGGGCGCTTACGTGCAGCGTTTTCTCAGCCCGGATTTGAGCGCTGACTACCTGAAAGCAATCTTCCACGGCTCCATGGAAACGCTGGCCATGTCCGCTGTTGGCACGCTATTGGCGGCAGTTGTTGGCATTGTTCTGGCGCTGCCGGCGGCGGGACGTTTCGGCTGGCCGCTACAAAGTGTTGCGCGCCTGCTGCTGAACGCTTTGCGGGCGATTCCGGAACTGGTCTGGGCGGCGCTGATGGTGCTCGCTGCCGGCCTTGGCCCGAATGCCGGCGCCCTCGCCCTCGCCTTACACACCACGGGAGTACTCGGCCGGTTGTTCGCCGAAGCGCTGGAAAACACGCCGCCGCAACCCGCCGAGGCGATCCGTTTGCAGGGCGGCAATCCGATCCTCGCCTTCTGCTACGGCACCCTGCCCAATCTGGCGCCGCAACTGCTCGCCTACATCCTCTATCGCTGGGAAAACAACATTCGCATGGCCAGTGTGCTGGGTTTTGTCGGTGCTGGCGGTCTCGGCCAGATGCTCTACGTGAGCCTCAGCCTGTTTCAGGAAGCGCAGGCCAGCACGGTGATTCTGGCGATGCTGGTACTGGTGTTCCTGGTGGACTGGTTGAGTGCCTGGAGTCGCCAGCGCTGGGTCAAGGCGTAAACGGCGATGCTGGCGAGTGGATATCTGCCAGAAGCTGATTATGCTTCAGGAAAGCGTGCACACCTGCCCGACGGCAAACTGTGCACGCTTTACGCATCAGCGCTTCAGGCATCTGCCACAAGGCCAGGGTGAGATAAGCGGTATTGGGGGACTCCGGCCTACAACAATAAGCACGACGGAGAACACCCATGGCCACGACTTACACAACATCCACCGGCAGTCCACCGCGCAGCGGCGGCATCACCAAGGAGGAGCGCAAAGTCATCTTTGCCTCCTCACTGGGCACGGTTTTCGAGTGGTACGATTTTTACCTCTACGGTTCACTGGCGGCGATCATCGCCAAGCACTTCTTTGCCGGCGTCAACGAAACCACCGCGTTCATCTTTGCCCTGCTGGCGTTTGCGGCAGGCTTTGCGGTGCGGCCGTTCGGCGCGATTGTGTTCGGCCGGCTCGGCGACATGATCGGGCGCAAACATACGTTTCTGATCACCATCGTCATCATGGGCGTCTCGACCGCGATTGTCGGTTTGCTGCCCGGTTACGCGACCATTGGCGTCGCTGCACCGGTGATTCTGATTACCCTTCGACTGCTGCAAGGCCTGGCACTGGGCGGTGAATACGGCGGCGCGGCGACTTACGTGGCCGAACACGCGCCACGTAATAGACGCGGCTTCTTTACCTCGTGGATTCAAACCACCGCGACCCTCGGCCTGTTTCTGTCGCTGCTGGTGATACTCGCCTGCCGCACCGCGCTGGGCACTGAAGCGTTTGAAGAGTGGGGCTGGCGGATTCCGTTTCTGCTGTCGATCCTCCTGCTGATCGTCTCGGTGTACATCCGCCTGCAACTGAGCGAGTCGCCGGTGTTCCAGAAAATGAAGGACGAAGGCAAAGCGTCGAAAGCGCCGCTAACTGAATCATTCGCCCGTTGGGACAACCTCAAAGTGGTGATCATGTCGTTGCTCGGCGGCACGGCCGGGCAAGCGGTGGTCTGGTACACCGGGCAGTTCTATGCGCTGTTTTTCCTGTTGCAAACGCTGAAGATCGACCCGCAAACCGCCAACTTGCTGATCGCCGGATCACTGTTGATCGGTACGCCATTCTTCGTGATTTTCGGCAGCCTGTCCGACCGGATCGGGCGCAAACCGATCATCATGGTCGGCTGCATTCTGGCGGCGCTGACCTACTTCCCGATCTTTCATGCGCTGACCCAGTACGGCAATCCTGATGTGTTCATCGCTCAGGAGAAAAACCCGGTCAAGGTGATCGCCAACCCCGACCAGTGTTCGTTCCAGTTCGATCCGGTGGGCAAGGCCAAATTCACCAGTTCCTGTGACCTGGCCAAGACGCTGTTGGCAAAACGGGCGATTCCGTATGAGAACGTCACCGCCGAACCCGGCACCGTGGCGCAGGTGCGTATTGGCGACAAAGTCGTCGAGAGTTTCGACGGCAGCGCCCTGCCCGCCGCCGACTTCAAAACTCGCAATGATGCGTTCACCGCGACCCTTGGCACTGCGCTGAAAGAAGCCGGTTATCCAGAGAAAGCCGACCCGGCAAAAACCAATTACCCGATGGTGCTGCTGTTGCTGACCATTTTGGTGATCTACGTGACCATGGTTTACGGGCCGATCGCGGCGTGGCTGGTGGAGCTGTTCCCGACGCGCATTCGCTACACCTCGATGTCGCTGCCGTATCACATCGGTAACGGCTGGTTCGGCGGGTTCCTGCCAACGGTGGCGTTCGCGATGGTCGCGGCCACCGGGGATATCTACTACGGCTTGTGGTACCCGATCGTGATTGCGGTGATGACGGCGATACTGGGTACGTTCTTCCTGCCGGAAACCAAGGATCGCGACATTCTCAAAGACTGACCCGCCCTCCTCTGTAGGAGCTGCCAAAGGCTGCGATCTTTTGATTGTGTTTTTTAAGGTCAAAAGATCGCAGCCTGCGGCAGCTCCTACAGGAGTGTTGCGGTGTCAGAACGGGCCTTGGGTGACCACGCGGGTGTCGATGATCTGCTGCAATGCTTGAATTCGCTGCTGATAAACGTCGGTGAGGCATTTCACATCAGCGGCGCATTTGCCACGGGTTTTCAGCCACGCCTGTTGCTCGTCAATCAAGGCACCACGGCCGCCCATCGGCAGAAACCGGCGATCCAGTTTGTAGAGCAGCGCCATGCTCACGTCCATGTCGTTAAGCGCACGGTTGGCGCACACCGCTTTTTCATCGGCAGCTTTGGCCCGGTCGCAGTCGAAACTGGCGGCGTAAGCAGCCTGGCCGATGATCAGGGCAGACAAGCCGAACACGGTTGAAAGTAGAGTTTTATTGCGCATGGGTTGGGTCATCCAGACAGCGATTGATCCCTCTTGGGCTAATGCATGAGCGCAAAGTTTCTGAACGCCTGCCAAACCACCGCCTCCAATGTTTACACCACTGGAGGTCACCACCATGAACAGCAACGACGACAAAACCCCGAACGCCCCGCCCACCGACACGTCCGGCAAACCGGTGAACGTGGTTGAGCGTGATCTTGAAGACCACGATGACGACACCAAAGGTGTGGATGAGGTTATTACGCCTTCGTCTACCCGGGTGAAAGAGCAGGATGCCGAGACGCTGCAGCGCAAGGTCGATGAGATTGAACGCAAAGTGGCGGATGGCAACTGAGGTGGGTTGTCTGCGAGATTTACCCCCTCACCCCAGCCCTCTCCCCCAAGGGGTAGAGGGGGAAAGGGAGCCGACCTGCGATGATTTCAACATCTGAGTTCGGCTCGATATTTCATGTCGGCGCAACTTGATCCAGCAACTCGGTCAGTCCCCTCTCCCTCCGGGAGAGGGTTAGGGTGAGGGCTTTTTCGTCGTATTCAGCTTCACAGCCGCCCGAATCAACGCCATCAACCCTTTTTCATCAAGCTCATCACCCTCGTGAATATCAATCGCGCGCCGCACATTGCCTTCCAGGCTGGCATTGAACAAACCCGTCGGATCTTCCAGCGCAGCGCCTTTGGCGAAGGTCATTTTCACCGCCGCTTTATACGTTTCACCCGTACAGATAATCCCGTCGTGATACCAAGTCGGCACACCGCGCCATTTCCACGCTTCGACCACGTCCGGATCAGCCTTGTGCATGATCGCGCGAACCTTCGCCAGGGTTTCGCCGCGCCAATCGTTCAGCTCCTGGATACGCTGATTGATCAGCACCGACGCTGCCTCTGCGCCCTCTTCTGGCTTGTCTTTCTTCATCACGGCTCTCCCGAGATTTTAGAGAAAGAACTTTAGACGTCACACTTTGCCCACGCCAATTTCACCCCACACAAGTAACAGCGAAACGCTGGTGAAGGCTTAACTGTGGCGAGGGGATTTATCCCCGATGGGGCGCGCAGCGGCCCCGATTTTAAAAGCCGGGAGCGCTGCGCTCCATCGGGGATAAATCCCCTCACCACAGGGTAAATATCAGCTTGAGCGGCGGTTTTAACGAAATTTTCATACTCCCCCGCCTATGATCCCGCACCTCGTTGGGGAGTAGCCTGTTTCCGTGCACTGCGGAAGCGTTCGTATCAACATTCTCGGCAACATGCCGTGGTGCGAACACCTTTTGGTTGGTGAGACCGACGACGCATCCATGCCTAAAGTCGGGCGTGTGGTTGTGTCGTTGACTCATAGCCCGACTGGAAGTATTCCCGTGAATCCTGTTTCCCTCATTTTCCTTGCCCTGGCCATGTCCACGGATGCGTTTGCAGCCGCCATCGGCAAAGGCTCCAGCCTGCATAAACCGCGCCTCACCGAAGCCCTGCGTACCGGTCTGATCTTCGGCGTGATCGAAGCCATCACCCCCATTATCGGCTGGCTGATCGGCCAGGCCGCGAGCCAATGGGTTGCCGAATGGGATCACTGGATCGCCTTCACTCTGCTCGTGGTGCTCGGCCTGCACATGATCTACAACGGCCTGAAGCATGAAGAAGAGCAAGAAGAAAAACCGGGTTCGCACTCCTTCCTGATTCTCGCCGTCACCGCGTTTGCCACCAGCATCGACGCCCTTGCCGTGGGCGTTGGCCTGGCGTTTGTCGACGTGAATATCTGGGTGGCTGCGGCGGCGATCGGTCTGGCGACCATGACCATGGTGACCATCGGCGTCATGCTCGGCCGGGTTTTGGGCTCTATGGTTGGCAAACGTGCTGAAATCGTTGGCGGTGTGGTGCTGATGATCGTCGGTGCGACGATTTTGTATGAGCATCTCGCGGTCTGAGATTAGCCGTTAGACAGCGCCGTCAGTGCCAACGCGTTGCCTAGCGCGGCCCCGCTGGCGGTATTGTCGAAAATGCACCAGGTTGTCGCGCCATGCGCATCGGCGGCCTGCAATACGCTAGCGAGGTTCTCCAGATAAGCCTCCGCGTAAGTACTGTGGTAAATACGCGGCGAACCGTGCAGGCGCCAATACCGGACTCCTTGCCAGCCAAACGCGGAAGAATCACTGCTGATGCGCGACGGATCGACCACAGCCTGAGCGATCCGGTAAGCGATCAACAATGATTCGGCAGCCACCCACGACTCATGACGCGGCTCCAGCACCACGTCGCCGTCGAAGCGCTGGCGCAACGCATTGAAAAACGCTTCGGCACTGACCGCATCAAATGCCAGTGACGGCGGCAATTGCAGCAACAAACAGCCCAAGCGATCAGCCAAACCGCTGCACTGCGCCAGGAATTCCTCGAGCGCTTCGTCGCAATCCAACAATCGACGTTCATGGCTGATCTGCTTGGGCATTTTTACCGAAAAGCGAAACCCTTCCGGCACCGAATCCGCCCAACGCTCATAGGTTGAGCGGCGATGTGGGCGGTAAAACGAGCTGTTGATCTCCACACAGTTGAGACGTGCCGCATAGCGTTGCAAATGCGTGCCCTCCTCCGCAAATGCCGGCCAATGCTCACGCCCGAGACTCCAGCCGGCACACCCAATGAAAATCAAACACCACCTCCAAACTCCACTCCCATGTAGGAGCTGCCGCAGGCTGCGATCTTTTGATCTTAAAAACAACGTCAAAAGATCGCAGCCTTCGGCAGCTCCTACAGGGGGGACGTTATTTTTTGCTGGGGAGAACTGAGCTCAGAACCTGCTTGGCGGTTTGCACAAGTATCCCCGCCTCGTCCGGATCGCCCTTGAGCAACGTCGTGGCGAATTTCTTCGCCTGTTCGAGTTTGATGTGCGGCGGCAGCGGCGCCACGTTCGGGTCGGTTTTGAACTCCATCAGCACCGGTACATCGGAAGCCAAAGCCTGTTCCCATGCGCCCGCCACGTCCTCTTCGCGGTCAACGAAAATCCCTTTCAGGCCGATGGAAATCGCGAACAGGTGATACGGCACATCGGGAATGTTCTGCGACGCCTCGAACTTCGGATCGCCCTCCATCACCCGCTGTTCCCACGTCACCTGATTGAGATCTTCGTTGTTGAACACCGCGCAGATCCATTTCGGGCTCTTCCACTGCCGCCAGTATTTGGCGACGGTGATCAGCTCGGCCATGTTGTTCATCTGCATCGCGCCGTCGCCCACCAGCGCAATCACCGAGCGTTCGGGATAGGCGAATTTAGCCGCAATCGCATAAGGCACAGCGGCGCCCATCGAGGCCAGCCCGCCGGACAACGAACACATCATGCCGCGACGAATTTTCAAGTCACGGGCGAACCAATTGGCGCACGAACCGGAGTCGCTGGTGATGATCGCTTCATCCGGCACTCGCGGTGACAATTCATACACCACCCGCTGCGGATTGATCGGTTTGGCCTTGGCCATCGCGCGTTTTTCCAGGGTTTTCTCCCAACTGCCGCGCCAGTCTTCGACTTTCTTGCGCCACTTGCCCGAGGTTTTTTGTTCGAGCAACGGCAACAACGCCGCGAGGGTTTCCGCTGCGTCGCCGACCAGATTGACCTCCATCGGATAACGCAGGCTGAGCATGTCGGGTTGCAGATCGATCTGCACACCGCGCGCCTGACCTTCTTTAGGCAAAAACTCCGAATACGGGAAGCCCGAACCGATCATCAGCAAGGTGTCGCACTCGGTCATCAATTTGTAGCTCGGTTCGGTACCGAGCAGGCCGATGCTGCCGGTCACCCAGGGCAAATCATCCGGAAGCACCGCTTTGCCAAGCAGCGCCTTGGCCACGCCGGCGCCAAGTTTTTCGGCGATGGCGATCACTTCATCCGTTGCCTGCAAAGCGCCGGCGCCGACCAGAATCGCGACTTTTTCGCCTGCGTTCAAAACGTCTGCTGCACGCTGCAAATCTTCGTCATAGGGCAGCACTTTCGGCTTGGTGTAACCGACGCCGGAATGCGCGGTGCCGTGCGCGCGGGCCGGCGCCTGATATTCAAGATCCTGCAAATCATTGGGCAGGATCAGCGCGGTCACCCGACGTTCGCCAACCGCCGTACGCACCGCCCGGTCGAGCAAATGCCGCACCTGCGAAGGCGCCGAAGCCTGCTGCACGAACGCGCCGGCGACGTCCTTGAACATCGACACCAGATCCAGCTCTTGCTGATAGTGACTGCCCAACGCCGTGCGCGCCTGCTGCCCAACGATGGCCAGCACCGGCATGTGATCCATTCGCGCATCGTAAAGCCCGGTGATCAAATGCGAAGCCCCGGGGCCGGACGTGGCAATGCACACGCCCAGCTCGCCAGTGAATTTCGCGTGGGCCGATGCCATGAACGCGGCCATTTCCTCATGCCGCGCCTGCACAAATTCAATCTTGCCTTTAGCTCGATCGAGCGCGCCGAACACGCCGTTGATGCCGTCGCCCGGATAACCAAAAATCCGCGTGACGCCCCATTGGCTGAGCCGCTCAACCAGAAAATCGCCTACTGTCGTTGTCATCTCGATCCTCGTCTTTTCGCCGGTGTAAGGGTCTGGACAGTTGGGCGGATGGCGAAGTTTCGATTGATTAACGGGAAACAGTTTCGTGTTTGCGATCAAAACCGCCGGGGCGGCACAATGCGCGTCTGCGTTTTTGATATCAGGGATGAATGCAATGGACTTACCCCGTAACTGGCAGCGGCGCTTTGCCGAGGCCACCGTCGAACAACAAACCATCGGCGAATCCCGTGCCGATGTTTGGCGCATAGCATCTGCGAATTCAGCACCGCTGTTTGTGAAGTCCGAGCACGTCATGCACTGGGGCGAATTGCCCGGCGAGGTCGCGCGGCTGCGCTGGATGGCAAGCCAGAATCTGCCCGCGCCACGCGTGCTCGACACCACAACCGAAATGGAGAAAAACTGGCTATTGATGACCGCCGTGCCCGGGCGCGATCTGGCCAGTAGCCCGCACCTTGCGCCGCAGCAGATCGTCACACTCGTGGCCAACGCTTTGCGTGAGCTGCATGAGGTCGCGATCAAAAGCTGCCCGTTCGATCACAGCCTCGACCCGAAAATAAAACTGGCTCGTGAGCACCTGAATGCCGGGTTGATCGATGAAGAGGATTTCGACGATTCGCGCCTCGGTCGATCTGCTGAAGATGTCTTCCAACAGATGCTCCTGGAACGCCCGGACCATGAAGATCTGGTGGTGACTCATGGTGATGCATGCCTGCCCAATTTCCTCGCTGACGACGCTCGGTTAAGCGGTTTTGTCGACTGCGGCCGATTGGGGGTCGCGGATCGTTATCAGGATTTGGCTTTAGCTGCGCATAGCATCACGCACAACCTCGGCGAGGCGTGGGTGCCGGTGTTTTTCGAGATTTACGGCGTGCAGCCGGATCAGCGGCGGATTGCCTTTTATCAGTTGCTTGATGAGTTTTTCTGAGGCGAATGCAGCCTTTCGCTGTCACTGAAGATAACAGTGAGGCCCTTCGCGAGCAGGCTCGCTCCCACATTTAATAGCATTCCAAAGTGGGAGCGAGCCTGCTCGCGAAGAGGGAGCATCAGATTACTGATCTGTTGACTGACACACCGCGATCGCCAGCAGGCTCCCACATTGGGTTTTGCATGTATTCAGTTAGAAAGGTTGTGGGCCAAATAAACCTGTAGGAGCTGTCGAGTGAAACGAGGCTGCGATCTTTTGATCTGCCGTTGAAAAGGTCAAAAGATCGCAGCCTGCGGCAGCTCCTACAAGACGCCATCGCGACCGGCACAGTATTCGAGCTCAACGATGCGGATGCACGGTCATCGCGACCAGTTTGATCACGATCGGCCGCACCACGAGGATGCACAGAAACGCCACCGGCATCGCCAGCTTGTAGGCGTGCAGCGCATTACTCAGGTAGTCGTTATCAATGCCTGAATTGGCAGCGGTAATCACCAGCGACATCAGAAAAGCCATGATGGTCGCCATGTACAACGCAAACACATACGGCGTCGCTCGCGCCGAAAGCTTGCGGCGACTGACATAAACGGCTTCTGCATTGCTTCTTTGATTCATAGGGCTTTCCATCCATTGACAGGGAGCGGGCACGTTAGCAAAGCCCTGACCCCTCAACTAGACGGCCAAATGCAGGTGCTTTATAAAGCAGAACTTACGAATCAATCCCTTCCGGCAGGACATCGATGAATCTGTTAGCGGCGATTGCCAGTTTTATCAAAGTGGTCGAATCCGGCTCTATCGTCGGCGCCGCCAAGGCGTTGGGCGTCAGTGCCGCAGCGGTCAGCCAGACCATCAATCGCCTGGAAACACACCTCGGTGTGCGCCTGTTGCAACGCACTACCCGGCGCATGGCACTCACCGAAAACGGCGCGGTGTACTACGAAAAGGTCAAGCGCATTGCGGCGGATCTGGAGTCCGCGCAAAGTTCGATCAATCGCGAAGACAGCGAACTGCAAGGTCGCTTGAGCATCGCCTCGACCTCGGCGTTCGGCCGGCATGTGCTGGCGCCGCTGATTGCCGGTTTCGCCGCGCAACATCCGCGCCTGCTGATCGAGCTGTCGACCACCGACGGCAAGATCAATCACATCCAGGACGGCATCGATCTGAGCTTGCGGATCAAGCCGCAACTGGAGGACGGCATTGTCGCGCGCAAGATCGTGTCCCTGCCCTTCATCATGTGCGCCGCGCCGGCTTATTTGCAGCGCGCCGGCTGGCCACAATCGCCTGACGATCTGCAAAACCATGCGTGCCTGGCGTTTCGTTACCCCTTGGACGGGCGCTTTCTGCGCTGGAGTTTTATCCGCGATGGTCAGCGTTATGACGCCGATATCAACGCGACCGCGATCAGCGACGACATCGACGCGCTGACGCAGATGGCAATCCACGGCGCCGGCATCACCCGACTGGCGGAGTTCGTCGCGGCTCCGTATCTGCAAAACGGCCAGCTGCTGCCGTTGTTTGCACAACGCGACGACGCAACTCATGCAGTTGTCGAGCCCATGGAGATTTTCGCCTGCGTGCAGGAACGCGCGGCGATGACGGCCAAAGTCAGAGCGTTTATCGAGTATTTGACCGAGCACCTGAAACAGCGCTGGCCGATGGATTTTTGATACAAGTCGAACTCGCCGAAACGCGCGGAATCAGGCACAGTCGCGCCTCGGTGATCGCTGTACATCCTTCATGGAGAACCAAAACAATAATGCTCACACCTTCACCCCAAACCTTCCGCGGCAGTTGCCTGTGTGGCGCGGTCAAATACCAGATCCGCTCACGGCCCAAAGCGCTTTCGCACTGCCATTGCAGCCAATGCCGCAAAAGCCACGGCGCAGCATTTGCCAGCTTCGGCAGTGTGATGCGCGGCAATCTGGAATTGTTGCAGGGCGGTGAAGACCTCAAGTCCTATCAATCTTCTGAATCGGTGGTGCGCCAGTTCTGCTCGCACTGCGGCTCGTCGATGTTCTGGTCGCGGGCACAGGGTGAATTTGCCGAGTGGGTTTCGGTGGCACTGGGCACGCTGGATACGCACTTCACCTCGGACAATCAGAAGCACGTCGAGCTGACATCGAAAGCGTCGTGGTACGAGATGGCGGATCAACGGCCGAAGAGCCGCGCGTGAAGAGGGTAAACGGTGGTCGGGTTGATGCGACGGTTTCAGACGCCCGACGATCTGCTTAACTGAGTGGTTGCAGTTCTTTCTTAACGGAGGCCAGCCATGAAATTCAGTCATTCACTCACCGCACTGTTGGTAGTCTCCAGCCTGTTCGGTTGCGCCTCTTCATCCAAACCCGGCGCAAACGTGACGCTCACCGCCACTCGCCAAAACAGCGGGCAGATCGGCAACGTCACGCTCGCCGACTGGGGCAAGGACACCGGTTTCAGCTTCTTCATCAGCGGCGCACCCAACGGGGCTTCCCTGCCCTTGCGTCTGTACGCCTTCGTCAACAAAGGCAGCTGCGCACAGCCTGGGTCGGTGGCGTATGCGATGAACGACAAGGTCAATACCGAACGCCAACCGGTGCGTGGTTGGGCCTTCTCAAGAAGCGCGCCGGTGCCGTTGTCGACGTTGCTGGCCGGTGAGTATTACGTGGTGGTGCGCACGGCCGCGACGGACGGGAATGTCGATATTTTCTGCGGGGATATCCGCCAGTAATCAGATCTCAGCGTCTGACAGATTGCTTTCGCGAGCAGGCTCGCTCCCACATTTGATTTGGGGTGTGCCCGGGCTTTGTGTTCGACAGAAATCTGTAGGAGCAAAGCTTGCTCCCACATTTGAGTTGGGTGTACACGGGCTTTGTGTTCGACAGAATATCTGTAGGAGCAAAGCTCGCTCGCGATGGCGATGGCGACGGCGCAGACAACATCTCCATCGCCTGATGCACCGCTTTCGCGAGCAAGCTCGGCTCCTACAGTTATAGGTGGTTTGATCGGGATTTTGGGTACGGCCGAGAAACCTGTGGGAGCCGGGCTTGCCCGCGAAGGCGGCGGCAAGGTCAACATGTTCATCGCCTGATACAGCGCTTTCGCGAGCAGGCTCGCTCCCACATTTGATTTGGGGCGTACACGGGCCTTTGTGTCCGACAGAAATCTGTAGGAGCAAAGCTTGCTCGCGAAGGCGTCGGCACAGACAACCTCTCCATCGCCTGACACACCGCTTTCGCGAGCAAGCTCGGCTCCTACATGATTTGGGATGTAACCGAGATTTTGGGTGCGGCCGAGAACCCTGTGGGAGCGAGCCTGCTCGCGAAGGCGGCGGCACGGTTAGCATCAGCGTGGCAGGCAGTCCGGTTTTACATGCATCACCCTTGATTGGGTATATTCCTTCTCGTGCATTCATCGATGACGAGGTCTGTTTCATGAGCAAGTCGCCCTACGTTCCGCCCAAAGTCTGGAAACACGAAGCACCGTCCGGCGGTCAGTTCGCCAGTATCAATCGCCCGACGGCCGGGCCGACTCACGACAAAACCCTGCCGGTCGGCAAGCATCCTTTGCAGTTGTATTCCCTGGCCACGCCCAACGGCGTCAAGGTCACTATCCTGCTCGAAGAGCTGCTGGCATTGGGGCACACCGCTGCCGAATACGACGCCTGGCTAATCCGCATCAACGAGGGCGACCAGTTCTCCAGCGGTTTCGTCGAGATCAACCCCAACTCGAAAATCCCCGCCCTGCTCGATCACAGCACCGAGCCGCCGACTCGCGTGTTCGAATCCGGTTCAATCCTGCTCTACCTCGCGGAGAAATTCGGCGCCTTTCTGCCCAAAGACCCGGCTGGGCGCACCGAAACCCTCAACTGGCTGTTCTGGCAAATGGGCGCAGCGCCCTATCTCGGCGGCGGCTTCGGCCATTTCTACGCCTATGCGCCGGAGAAGCTCGAATACCCGATCAACCGCTTCACCATGGAAGCCAAGCGTCAGCTCGACGTGCTCGATCGGCGTCTGGCGGAAAGTCCGTATCTGGCCGGCGACAGTTACACCATCGCCGACATCGCAGTGTGGCCGTGGTACGGCCAACTGGTGCGCAACAACGTCTATTCGGCGGCGGAGTTTCTCGCGGCGCAGGAATACACCCACGTACAGCGCTGGGCCGAAGAGATCGCCAATCGTCCTGCGGTGATTCGTGGCCTGCGGGTCAATCGCACATGGGGCGATGAGGCAACTCAGGTGGCTGAGCGCCATCAAGCCGAAGATTTAAGCTGACGCCCTCTCCCCCTCGCTGCCGATCACAATGTTCGTCGATTGGCAGCGACTCCCCGCTTAGCCCCCCGTGTTCTCAAACGCGCCAAATGTGAAAATTTCATTAACTAACTGACTCGTACGGGTTTCTTCGAGCGATTCGATCTGCCAGACTAATGCGAATAATTCCTACACGCAGTCGCAACAGATTCGTTTTTGTATTACTCGGGGAAGCAGATTGATGTCGTTTCACACCAAAAGCCGTCGTGCAAACCGTTCACCTAACCTGTTGGCACTCGCCATCTGCATGGCCAGCATCACCAGCGTTTCAGCGGATCAAACGCCTGAAACCAAGCCTAAAGATGACGCCCCAGCCACCGTTCTGGAGCTCGGCGCCACCGAAATCGGCGCCACGCAAATGAGCAGCACCACCGAAGGTTCGGGCTCCTACACCACCGGCCCGATGCAGACCGCGACCAAATTGCCACTGACCATGCGCGAAACACCGCAAGCGGTAACCGTCATCACCCGCCAGCGCATGGACGATCAGGCCATGACCAGCGTCAACGACGTGGTCAAAGCGACGCCGGGGTTGTTCCTCAGTCAGTCCAGCGGCCCGGGCCGGCAGACTTACAGCTCGCGCGGTTTTGACATCGACAACATCATGTACGACGGCCTGCCGAGTTCGTACCAACCGTTCTCGATGGCCGTGCAACCGAATCTGGCGATGTTCGACCGCGTGGAAATCATTCGCGGCGCCACCGGTCTCGTCACCGGCGCCGGCAACCCTTCGGCCGCGATCAACATGGTGCGCAAACGCCCGACGGCCGAGCAGCAAGTCACCCTCACCGGCGCCGCTGGCAGTTGGGATGATTATCGCGGCGAGATCGACGCCTCCAGCCCGTTGAACGAGAGCGGCACATTGCGCGGCCGCGTGGTGGGTTCCTATCAGGGCGCCGACAGTTTCCGCGACAAAGAACAAAACGATCACGGCTTGTTCTACGCCATCGGTGAAGCCGACCTGAGCGACAGCACCACCGCATCCCTGGGCTTCTCGCGTCAGAACGAGCAGACCAACTACTTCTGGGGCGGCTTGCCGCTGGGCACCGACGGACACCACCTCGACCTGCCCCGCTCGACCTATCCCGGCACCGACTGGGAAAACAAGAAGCTGCAAATCGACACCGTTTTCGGCGATATCGAGCACCGCTTCAACAACGATTGGCGCCTGCACGTGGCGGGTTCCGCCTCGACGCTGAACGGCGAATTCTCCGGCACCTATCTGTCGCGCTACAGCGGCCCGCTGGAAACCACCGCCTACCAGTCGCACAACACCGACAAACAAAGATCGATCGATGCGTTTGCCAGCGGCCCGTTTGAAGCCTTCGGCCGCACCCACGAACTGGTCGTCGGTGCGAGCAATCGCGTCTACGATGCGACCTCCAAAGAATACGACCCATACACCACCGCCTGGCCGATCGGCGCGCCGAAACCTGATTTCGTGCGCGACAGCAAAACCCGTACCGTCACCACGCAGGACGCGGTTTACCTGACCACGCGCCTGAGCCTCGCCGACCCGCTGACACTGATCCTCGGCAGTCGCCTCGACTGGTATGACTATGACGATCGCAGCGGCGATGGCGACTTTAAAGTCACCCGCAACCTGACGCGCTACGCCGGCCTGATCTACAAACTCGACGATCATCACTCGCTGTACGCCAGCTACACCGACATCTTCAGCCCGCAATCGTCGAAAGACCTGTCCGGCAAAGTGCTCGATCCAATCGTTGGCGAAAACTACGAAGTCGGCATCAAGGGCGAATACTTCAACGGTGCGCTCAACGCCAGCCTGGCGGTGTTCCAGATCGACCAGACCAACCGCGCCACCACCGCCGAAACGCAGTTGGGTTGCCCGGTCATGACCTGTTATCAGGCCTCGGGCAAGGTTCGCAGCCAGGGCGTCGACATGGAACTGCAAGGTGCGCTGACCGAAAACTGGCAAGTGGGCGCCGGCTACACCTACACCCGCGCGCACTACATCAAAGACGAAAACCCGGCCAACGATAATCAGCAGTTCGACACCGACACGCCGGAGCACCTGTTCAAGGTTTCGACGATGTATCGCCTGCAAGGCCCGCTGGAAAAACTCCGCGTCGGCGGCAGCGTCTACTGGCAGAGCCGCATGTACAACGACGTGCCAGTCGCCAACGGCACCTATCGCGTCGAACAGGGCAGCTATGCCACCGCCGACCTGATGGCCGGTTACGAAGTCAACCAGCACCTCGATCTGCAAGTTAACGCCAACAACATCTTCGACCGCGTCTACTACTCCGCCATCGGCTCCAACACCACGTGGGGCTCCAACGACAACTACGGCGATCCGCGCAGCTACATGCTGACCGCCAAATACAAGTTCTAAAACGACCAACGGCGGCGGGATTTTCTCGGCGCCGTTGCATTTGTTGCGCTGGAGCAATTAGTCATGTCGGCTAATAAGAGATAGTCTTTGACAGATATCTTTTCGAAGCGCCCGCCATGACCGACCCGCAATTCTCAGCTGACATCGACGCGATCAGCAGCATAGACGCCGTGCCGGTGATTTTGAGCATGGTCAAACACCTCACCGGCATGCGCTTTGCGGCGGTCGCTCGTGTCACTGATCACAACTGGGTGGCCTGCGCTGTCGATGACTCCATCGATTTCGGCCTGAAACCCGGTGGCGAGTTGGTGCTGGAATCAACCATCTGTCACGAAATCCGCCAACACCAGCAACCGGTGATCTTCGGCCACGCCAGCACCCACCCGATCTTTTCCACGCACCACACGCCGATAACCTATGGCCTGGAAAGCTACATTTCCATTCCGATCGTCAAAGCCAATGGCGATTTTTTTGGCACGCTGTGCGCCATCGATTCGGTGCCGGCCAATCTCGATGAACCGGCCATCGCGAAAACCCTGACCCTGTTCGCCCAGTTGATCGCCATGAGCCTCGACACGCAAAGCCATCTGGCGGCCACCAAGGTTGAATTGGCCGATGCCAATGAACTTGGCCGATTGCGCGAGCAGTTCATCGCGGTGCTTGGGCATGATCTGCGCACGCCGTTGAGCGCAATTCGCATGAGCGCCGACCTGCTGGAAACCAAGACCGAAGAGAAACGTTCGCTGAATCTGATTTCGGCGATCCGCAACAGCTCGTTGCGCATGGGCGTGCTGATTGAAAACATCCTCGACTTTGCCCGTGGGCGATTGGGTGGCGGGATTCCGATCCAGCGCAAACTGGTCGATGACCTGCAACAGACGCTGCAGTTGACCCTTGAAGAAGTGCAGGCGTCACACCCGCGAGCGACGTTCACGCACACGCTGAACGTGCCGAGCGGCGTGTATTGCGATGCGCTGCGCATCAGCCAGTTACTGTCCAATCTTCTGGGTAATGCGGCCACTCACGGTTCGGTTCACGCGCCGATTGTCTTGAACGCCTACGCGGAGAACGATGAAATCGTGATCTCGCTGACTAACCAGGGCACTCCGATTTCGGCGCAATTGATGCCGCTGCTGTTCGAACCGTTTTCCCGTTCGGAAGCCGGCCATCGCAAAGAAGGTTTGGGGTTGGGGCTGTATATCGCGGCGCAGATTGCCACGGCGCACAACGGCACGTTGAGCGTAACTTCCGACGCCGAGTCGGGAACACACTTTGTGGCGCGGTTCCCGGCTCAGTTCAAGTGGGTTTGAGACGTCGTCCCTTACGCCGTCTGCCGGCGCATCGTCAGAATTGCTGCACCAAAACCGATGAACGTCGTCCCCACCACCCGGCTGACCCACCGCGACAGCGCGGGCCGGGTCAGTACGCCTTTGGCGCGTGACGCCAACGCCGCGTAAACGCTGAGCGACGATACCGAAAGCGCCATGAAGATCGAGGTCAGGATGAAAAACTGCGGCAGCAGCGCCGCGTCCTGATCGATGAACTGCGGGAACAGTGCGGTGAAAAACATCGTCGCTTTCGGGTTGGTCACTGCGGTGAGGAATGCCGATTTGAACAGCTTGCCGCGACTCGGGCGGTTTTTGCTGGTATCGCTGTCACTGCCAACTGCGAGCATTGGGCCCTTTTTCAGCAGTTGCTTGACCCCGAGGTAGAACAGATAGCCAGCGCCGAGAATCTTCACTGCGTTGAAGAGCATCTCAGAACTGGCGAGCAAGGCGCCGAGGCCCAGCATCGCGGCGGCGGACAGGCAGAACAGGCCGCTGGCATTACCCAGGGAAGACCAGATCGTGCTGCGCTGACCGTGAGCCAAGCTGTTGTTGATCGCCATCAACGTCGCCGGGCCGGGGCTGGCGATTGCGATGGCGCCGACCAGGGTGAAGGTCAGAATCGAGTGAGAATCCATTTTCAGTGCTCGCGACAGGTGGGTGTCGGCATGTTACAGCAGCCCTGAAAACCGTCATACACAGAACCCCGTGATGAAAGAGTAATTGTGGCAAGTGAGGTCATTGTGGTGAGGGGATTTATCCCCGATGGGGCGCGCAGCGGCCCTTTCTTTTAAATCTAAAGAGGGGCTGCTTCGCAGCCCATCGGGGATAAATCCCCTCGCCACAATGACCTCACTTGCCACAGAGGTTTTTCTCATGAGAGATTTCGTAGAGGCAAAAAAAAGCCCCGCAACCCAATAAAGGCGCGGGGCAAAAAATTGGTTGGTTGCGGCCAACCAAAGGAGCTCTTTCAGATACGTGTTCGCACAGTCTTCAGATGCAATCCTGTGCAGCACGTTCAAAACTGGAGGGCAGCAAGTTCGAGGCAAGCAAATGGCGTTCATAGATGAACACCTTGCCACCGGTGCCAGCCTTGTAGGCCTCCAGCACGTTGTCGGCGGAAATCTTGCTCGGCACCACGATCCGGTAGCTGCGCTGGGTTTGCGAAACAGTCGGGCTCAGCGCATCGCCCTGCAACTTCGGCACCACGCAATCGGCGTATTGCGCCGGGGTCTTGCTGGTCTGCAAGGTCAGGCTCGGCGTGTTCGGGGCGGAAGCACAGCCGCCGAGCAACAAGGAAGCAACCGCCAGAACAGGCACAAATAAAGGACGCATCGGGTTCAATCCTGAAAATAAAAGGTTCGGTTTAACCGGCAATGGTTCAGCCTCACGGAGCCGCCATCGCCATTTATGTGTTGGGTTCAGCTCGCGGCGACCAGGGCCTTGAGCGAAGCGTCGAACTGCTTCAACGCATTCAGTTGCAGGTCACGCTGCTTGTCGATCTGCGCAGCGACGGCAGGCGCTGCAAGGTTATGCACCCAGACCGATGGCAAGTTTTTCTCCACCGCGCCTTCGGCCTTGCCGATGTATTGCAGATTGGCGTCGTAGAATTTCGCGGTAAAACGCGCTTCAACCAGGCTATTACGCTGAGTCAGCAAGCGATTAAACGTGTCGAGCTTGACCACCACGTCCGGATGCGCCTGAATCAAGGCATCGAGATTGTCGTAAACGGTTACCGACAAAAACTGCTGCTGCAACGAACTGATTAACCAGTCGACCGCCAACTCCGGATCGGAACTGGCGACAAACGCTTCACGAATCCGCGAGTCCAGCGCATCTTTTGCGCCGTTCGCCGCCATGTCGTGGTAACGCGCCAGGTATTGCAGGTTTTCCAAAGTGTTTTCGCTGTACAACACACCGACCGTTTGCGTGTGTTTCAACGCCGCACTGCTGGCCGTGATCGGTTGCAAGTGACACGACCGGGCGTCGTCTGCGTAGGTCGGTGCAGCGGCAACCGCCCCGCCCATCAGCAGGGCGACCAGAGCCAGTCGGGTCAATGTGTTCATCGCGCAAATTCCTTGAGCAGCGTGTTCGATGGAGGCAATTTTCCGCCTAACGCCGCTAAAGCAGAACTTCCGTTTCGTGATGATCACTATTACTTCCAGCGATAGTTGCGCGCCGTGTAGATTGATACACACTCAATTCCAACGAAAAATAATCACAGAGGATCTTTCCTTGAGAACGTTTGATCTGATCCGCGACGCCGTACTGCCCGACTTCCGTGATCGGGTGGCCGAATACCTTGTCCAGTACGAAAGCGTCCTGCTCGACAAAGACATCCACGACCCACAGCTCATTCTCGACACCGCCAATCAACTGCGCGGCTACCTGCGTGGGCTGAACACCACGCGGGTGTTAGGCATGGCCTATTGGGAAGAACTGGATCGACGGGTGGTGGACACCTGGCTCGCGCCGCAGCCATGACCGAACGCCCGACGCGCGACGGCTCACACCGTCCGCGGCCGGGCCGACACCAGTGGTCTGCGCGGCAACGCGCCCCCTGCGAAAAATCCGCCCAAACGCTTACAATCGCCGGTCTCACTGCCCAATAGACAGGCTCGCTCAGAAATGCCGCTCGACCCTATTACAATGCTGACCATCTCGATTGCGCTTGCAGCCGCCGCGGCGCTGTACCTGGCGATCGAGTGGCGCAGCATTCGCGAGCCTTCCCTGCTGTTCTGGAGCGCCGGTTTCGCCACGATCACCGTCGGTTCCACCCTCGCCTTGCTACGCAGCAGCGGCTTTTTGCTGATCGGCATCTGGTTCGCCAACGGTCTGCTGGTGACCGCACACTTTCTGTTCCTGCTCGGTGTCGCGCGCTTCACCCAGACGCGCCTGTCGAGCGCCTGGTATCTGATTTTCGTCACCTGGCTGGTGATGTTGCTGCTGCCGGACGGGCCGCTGTGGTCGAAAGTCATGCTCGCGGCCAACTCGTTGCTGGTGGCGCTGGCAACGCTCAAAGGCAGTTTTCTGCTGCGCCCGCACGGTAAATCCCTGAGCGTCGGCGCCGTGCAATTGCGCTACGTTTTACTGGTGCACGGGGCTTTTTATATCGCCAAGGCGCTGACCGTGGTCATCCCCGGCACGTTGATTGATCTGGCGGCATTCCGTGGTGAGATCATCCAGATTTCACTGGTCGAAGGCGCGATGGCGATCATGCTGATTGCGCTGTCGATGACCGGCACCGAGCGCTATCGCCGCGAAAAAGAGATCGCCCGCCTCGCCGAACGCGATCCGCTGACCGCCCTCTACAACCGCCGCGCCCTGGAAAAACGTGCGCCGCGCTTGCTCGCCGATGTCTCGGCTGAACGTCCCGGCGCCCTGCTGCTGATCGATATCGACAACTTCAAACTGGTCAACGATCAGTACGGCCATATCGCTGGCGACCGCTTGCTGATCGCCTTGAGCGAGATGATTCGTTCGCTGCTGCCGCGTAATGCGCTGACAGCTCGATTGGGTGGCGACGAGTTCGTCATCCTGCTCAACGGCGCCACAAGCGAACGTATCGTCGAACTCGGCAACGTGCTGCGCGAGCAGTTTCTCGGCACCACTGCGCAGACATTCCCCACCACCGAACCCGTCACCTTGAGCCTCGGCGCCACTCTGTTCGAGGCGCCGCCGGCCAGTCTGGCGGCGCTGATCGAACAAGGCGACGCCGCGCTCTACGAATCCAAACGCGGTGGCCGCAACCGCATTCGCCTCACCGGGCTCCCACTTTCAGGATGAAAACACCATGACCAGCCTCGACACTGCTTTGCAAGACAGCGCCGCACCAGAAGGCGTTTGCTACGGCTGCGGCGGTAGCAATCCGCACGGTCTGCACATCAAAAGCTACTGGCATGAAGACGGCGTGCACGTCCTCGCCGAGCACGTGCCGGACGCCAAATACTGCGGTTGGCCGGATCTGGTCTACGGCGGCTTGATCGCGATGCTGGTCGACTGCCACTCCAACTGGACGGCGATGGCCTACCACTACCGCGCCGAAAATCGCGAGCCGGGCAGCCTGCCGCGTATCGATTGCGTCACGGGCAATCTGGGCATCAAATTCATCAAGCCGACGCCGATGGGTGTGCCGCTGACGTTGAAGGCCAGGGTTGAAGGCGAAGTCGGGCGCAAGTCGCGGGTGATCTGCGAGGTGTTTGCCGGCGATGTGCTGACAGCGGTGGGTGATTCGGTGTTTGTGCGCGTTGATACGGGATCATTGGCGGATGCTGCGCACGGACGTTAAGGTAATTTGAACTCAAAACTTTCATCAAGGATTGTGAATGTCGCTTATCTCGCAACGCGTCGAAATGGCCCGCAATGGCAGCAACGATAAAGTCATCTGCCGCATGGCTTCGGGCTGGGCAGTCATGGGCGATGTGCAGTTTCTGCCGGGTTATTGCCTGCTGCTGCCCGACCCGGTGGTGCCGAGTTTGAATGATCTGGACGCGGAGGCCCGGGCGGTTTACCTGCTCGACATGGCGCGCCTCGGGGATGTGGTTTTGGCGGTCACCGGTGCGCTGCGCATGAATTATGAAATTCTGGGTAATTCAGAGCCAGAGCTGCATTGCCATTTGTTTCCCCGTTACGCCACGGAACCGGACGACAAACGCAAAATGCCTGCGTGGTTTTATGACTGGAAGACGGCGGTGCCTTATGCGGAGGATGTGCATGGGGAACTGCGGATGAGGATTGCGCAGATGCTGGAGCCCCTCACCCTAACCCTCTCCCAGAGATAGAGGGGACTGATTGGGGGATGCTGATGAGGTTCGCCGACCTGAAAGTGCTCTGCTGAATCCAGAATCCAATGGGGGTCGGCATTCGATGTTTGGGTTGATCACCTATGCCCCTCACCCTAGCCCTCTCCCAGAGGTAGAGGGGACTGATTGGGGGATGCTGGTGAGGTACGCCGACCTGAAAGTGCTTTGCTAAATCCAGAATCGACTCGGTCTTCTGAAAGCGCTTCACCGAATCCATAATCGACTCGGTCGTTCAGGTCGATGTAACCCGCAAGACACCTCGGTCGGCCCCCTCTCCCTCCGGGAGAGGGCTGGGGTGAGGGTAACAATTCACGCTACTGAAAATCAGCCCGAGCCGAATGCAATTTCTTATAGCTCTCAATCAAGCGCAAATGCCGATCCAGCCCTTCCAGTTTCATGCTCGTCGGCGTCAAACCGTAAAACCGCACGTTACCGTTGACCGAGCCAATCGCCGCATCCATCCGCTCGTCACCAAACATCCGGCGGAAGTTGGCTTCGTAGTCTTCCAGCAGCAAATCCTCATCCAGTTCCATCTCCAACACCACGTTCACCGCTTGATAGAACAAACCGCGCTCAACCGTGTTGTCGTTGTATTGCAGGAACGCTTCAACCAGATCCTTCGCCTGTTCAAACTTCTGCAACGCCAGATAAATCAGCAAACGCAGTTCCAGAATCGTCAACTTGCCCCACGGCGTGTTGTCGTCGAATTCGATGCCGATCAGCGTGGTGATTTCGGTGTAATCGTCCTGCTCGCTGTTTTCCAGGCCTTGGGCAAGGTTGCGCAGGCCGACTTTGCTCAGGCTGTGCAGGTTGAGGATGTCAGCGCGGAATTGCAGGGCTTTGTTGGTGTTGTCCCAGATCAGGTCTTCGATCGGGTAGATCTCCGAGTAGTCCGGCACGAGGATGCGGCACGCCTTGGCGCCGATGTGCTCGTAGACCGCCATGTAGACTTCTTTGCCCATGTCTTCGAGGATGCCGAACAGCGTCGCGGCCTCTTCGGCGTTGGAATTTTCGCCTTGTCCGGAGAAGTCCCACTCGACGAATTCGAAGTCCGGCTTGGCACTGAAGAAGCGCCACGACACCACACCGCTCGAGTCGATAAAATGCTCGACAAAGTTGTTCGGCTCGGTCACCGCTTGCCCGGAGAACGTCGGCTGCGGCAAGTCGTTCAAGCCTTCAAAACTGCGGCCCTGCAGCAATTCAGTCAGGCTGCGTTCCAGCGCTACTTCCAGGCTCGGGTGCGCGCCGAACGAGGCGAACACGCCGCCGGTGCGCGGGTTCATCAGGGTCACGCACATCACCGGGAATTCACCGCCCAGCGACGCGTCCTTGACCAGCACCGGGAAGCCCTGCTCTTCCAGGCCTTTGATGCCGGCGAGGATGCTCGGGTATTTCTCCAGCACTTCCTGTGGCACATCCGGCAAAGACATTTCGCCTTCGAGGATTTCGCGTTTCACCGCGCGCTCGAAGATTTCCGACAGGCACTGCACCTGCGCTTCGGCGAGCGTGTTGCCCGCGCTCATGCCGTTGCTGAGGTAGAGGTTTTCGATCAGGTTCGACGGGAAGTACACCACTTCGTCATCGGACTGGCGCACAAACGGCAGCGAGCAGATGCCGCGCTGGGTGTTGCCGGAGTTGGTGTCGTACAGGTGCGAACCGCGCAGCTCGCCGTCGCGGTTGTAAATGCCGAGGGTGTACTCGTCGAGGATTTCCGTCGGCAGTTCGTCTTTCGCGCCGGGCTTGAACCATTGCTCGTCCGGGAAATGCACGAACTCGGCGTTGGCGATCTCTTCGCCCCAGAACTGGTCGTTGTAGAAGAAGTTGCAGTTCAGCCGCTCGATGAACTCGCCCAGCGCCGAAGCCAGCGCGCCTTCTTTGGTCGCGCCTTTGCCGTTGGTGAAACACATCGGCGAATGCGCGTCGCGGATGTGCAGCGACCAGACGTTTGGCACGATGTTGCGCCACGAAGCGATTTCGATCTTCATGCCGAGGTCGGCGAGAATGCCCGACATGTTGGCGATGGTCTGCTCCAGCGGCAGATCCTTGCCAGCGATGTAGGTGCCTGCCTCGGACGTGGAAACCGGCATCAACAAGGCTTGCGCATCGGCATCGAGGTTGTCGACTTCTTCGATGATGAACTCAGGGCCGGTCTGCACGACCTTCTTCACCGTGCAGCGATCAATCGAACGGAGGATGCCCAAGCGATCCTTGTCGGAGATGTCCGCTGGCAGTTCGACCTGGATCTTGAAGATCTGGTTGTAGCGATTTTCCGGGTCGACGATGTTGTTCTGCGACAGGCGAATATTTTCCGTGGGGATGTTGCGGGTGTCGCAGTACAACTTCACAAAGTAAGCCGCACACAACGCCGACGAAGCCAGAAAGTAGTCGAACGGCCCCGGTGCCGAGCCATCGCCTTTGTAGCGAATCGGCTGATCGGCGATCACCGTGAAGTCGTCGAACTTGGCTTCAAGTCGAAGGTTGTCGAGAAAGTTGACCTTGATTTCCATGCGGGATTACCAGAATACGGCTAAACGAATGGCCGCCATTATCCGGTTTTTGCGCGGGAAGTCTTGCGGTTTCGGGAACGGCCGCTGACCGGTTCCAGAGACCGCAACCCTGGCGGCTACCCGGCTTTCGCCACCGCGTCGAGCATCTGGGTGAAGAAGCGCACAGCGTTCTTGCCGGATTTTTTCGCCTCATACATGGCTTTGTCGGCCTGATCCACAAGCTCAATCGGCGTGTGGCCCTGATCCGGGTAGAGGCTCACGCCAATGCTTGGGGTGACGGACACCGGATGACCTTTCGCCAGAATCGGCTCGCCCACGGCGGCGAGCAGTTTGCGTGCAATCGGTTCGATCTGTATGGCCTCGTGAATATCTTCAAGGATGAAAGCGAACTCGTCACCACCCAGTCGAGCCACGGTATCAACGTCCCGCAATACGCTTTTCAAACGTTTGGCCACAGTGATCAGTGTGTCATCGCCAACGCCATGCCCCAGGGTGTCGTTGATTTCCTTGAAGTGATCCAGATCGAGAAACATCACCGCCACTTTCAAACCGGAGCGATGAGCGCGAGCGAGGGCTTGGGTCAGACGTTCGCGAAATAACAGGCGATTGGGCAGCCCGGTCAATACATCGTGGGTTGCCAGGTAGCCCTGAAACTCCTGATCGGCGTGCTGTTGGGTGATGTCGCTGCAAACCGCCACGTAGTTGAGATCGGTTTTGTTCAGGCCCGCAATCGCGGTAATCGACAGTGATTCAAGATAGAAATCACCATTCTTCTTGCGGTTCCACACTTGCCCTTTCCAATGCCCTTCATCAATCAGGCATTGCCACATCTCTTTGTAAAACTCCGGGGACTGCCGGCCGGAACTCAACATGTTCGGGTTGCAACCCAGCACTTCCTGTTCCGTATAACCGGTCATGCCATAAAAGGCCGGGTTAACTTTGGTGATATGCCCGTGGCGATCAGTAATGATCACGCTGTCCAGCGTGACGTTGAACACCTGATTGACCAACCACAGATGTTCACGGGATCGACGTACGGCATTGTCGCGCTGGTGCCGCCAGCGCAGCGCCAGGCCGGCGACCCCGACGGTTCCCAAACAGAACAACAAGACGGCGACGCTGACAAACCGTGCAAATACCTGTTGGCTCAGAGCAGAAAACCGGGCGGCCTGTTCAATGTTGGTGTCGATGTCCCGGGCAATCAACTGATCGATATGCTCCAGATAGGGAATGCGCGCCTGGTACCACTGCGCTGAGTAATCATTGCTCGCCAAACGTTTAAGGCTGGCGCGTACGATAGCGCTGGCCTTGGGCAACTCGGCTCTGATTTGGTCGGCAAGCAACGTCTCCTTCGTACTGCTGATACCGTTGGGATCGTACAGCGCCCATTCCTTATTGATGACCGCCAATTGCGCATTGATCGCTTGGGTGTATTCCGCTGTTTGCGCAGGATCGCGCAAAGCGAACGTCCGCCAGTGCAATCTACGGATATCAAAAAGTGCAGAGCGGATGGTCGACAGGTGGCCAATAGTTGCAACATTGCCGTTAAACATCGTACTGACATAACCGTCGACTTTCTTCACCGCAAACACGCCACCCACAGCCAGCAGTATGGCCAGGGTGACGCCCGCCGACAGGACAACCAGAAAGCGCGGACTGGAATCAATAGCCAGAAAATTTCGCATTATTATTCGCCACCAATAAACTACAGGACGCGTGAAGACCAATCATTATTGACCACTAACTTCAATGCCCGAACCCCTGGATGACATAACACCCTGGACACGAGGTTATGATCAAGCCAGGCGTTAAGCTCATAGATCCTGACAGGCGACGCTCCCGGATAACTTCTCAGCAGCATGACGATTTCATTCTTTGCATGAAAGTTTGCATGCAGAAATCGACTGTCGACGTATTGATTGATAAACCAGTTAACATCGCAGGTTTCGACCCGCGATATATAAATGGTGCGCAAGCTTTCCGGATAGTGAGCTTTGAATTCGGGAATCATGTTAACTCCTGCCGCCGTGTTAGTTAAATCGTCGTCCTTAAGTATTTCTGCCGATTGTCTGAAACCTGCAACGGGCCAACCGCTGCCTACTTAGAATTCGAAACGAGTAACCAGTTTGTTCAGGTTGGTCGCCAACACCGACAACTCATTACTGGCGGTAAATATCTGATCCGCCGCTGCCGTACTTTGCATCGACAGGTTATTGATGCTGACCAGGTTTTGATCGACCGACTTCGCCACTTGCGCTTGCTCTTCGGAAGCCGTGGCAATCAAGCAGTTTCGTTCATTGATGTCGAACACCGCTTTGGTAATTTCGGTAATCGCCACCCCGGCCTCGCGGGCGATGCTCAGCGTGGCGATGGCCTCAAGATCGGTCTGTTTCATCGAAGACACTGCGCTTTCCGAACCGGCCTGAACGCCTTCGATCATCTTCTCGATTTCCTGGGTGGATACTTGAGTGCGATGCGCCAGTGCACGAACTTCGTCAGCCACCACGGCAAAGCCGCGACCCTGCTCGCCCGCCCTCGCCGCTTCAATGGCCGCGTTCAGTGCCAACAAGTTGGTCTGCTCGGCGATGGCTCGAATCACGTCGAGTACTTTGGCGATACTTTGCGTCTGCAACGCCAGTTGTTCGATCTGCGTGCCCGTACTTTGTACGGCACCGCTGAGGTTTTCGATGGACGCAATGGTTTCAGTGACGCGCTCCATGCCCGTGCGTGCCGAGCGTTCCGATTGTTGCGTCGAGACGGACGCCGCCACCGCATTGCGCGCCACTTCCTCCACTGCTGCGGTCATCTGGTTGACGGCCGTTGCCGCCAACTCGGTTTCACTGCTCTGCTGTTGAACGCTGGCATTGGACTCATAAGTGATGGCGCTCAACTCTTCCGAAGAGGCCGCCAGCATGGAGGACGACTCGGAGATATGCAGGATGGTCTGTTTCAGGTTGGTGAGCATTTCTGCGGTCGAGGTCTGCAACTCGGTGATTTCGTCCCTGCCGGACACCTCCACTTCGCCCACCAGATTGCCGGCGGCAATTTTTTTCGTCGACGCCAACAGCGCGCGGACTGGCAAAATAATGCTCCGGGTGAAGAGCATGGTGATAACGGCGGTGGCCAGCACCGCCAGCAACACGATGATGATGGTCGCGGTGGTGCTGTGTTGGGCTTCGACCTGAGCCATCGCGCCGGAGGTTTCCGAGCGATCACTCATCAGGCTTTGCAGACTTTCTGCCGCGGCCATCACATGATCTGCTGCAGGCGCAGTATTGGACCGGATAAACGCGACGGTGTCGTCTTCGGAGCCTTTGCGGCCAATCAATAGAAGTTGATCAACCTGTTTCAAATATTCCTCAACATTGGCATGTAGAATATCGTAACGCGCCTGCTCTTCGGGCCCATAAATCAACGGAACATAAGCCTGAGTTTCGACGTTCAATGAGTTGCGCAACTCTGTCAGTGTTGCACCGGCCTTATCGATTTCAGCGGCGCCCCGTGAACTGCTGATGGCATAAAACAAATTGGCCAGGCGCAACTTATAGGTCGCGGCTTCAATCTTGGCAGCTTGACGCACGCTGGGCAGGCAATTGTCACGCAAGTCACCCACGGCCCATTGCACATTATTCATGCGCCACAATGATTGCCCACCCAATATCAGCAGCAACAGACAAGTAAGGCCGAAGCTCAATAATGTCCGAGGGACTAATTTAATGCTTCTGATAGACATCTACATCACCGTGTTCGATAGTTTATGTAACTTACTTGTCCCACGACACTAAACCGAAGAAACCGGCCCACGCCTGCGCATTCAAGCCAGGCAACGATGGGCGTCCACTTACTAAGCGTGCTCATGAGAAAATATGGAAACGTCCGCCGAAAATCCCGGCTAACCGTTATTTCAGGCACAGTACGTTTGAACAAACAGCCGGGCTATCAGGCAATCCTGAAAAATGAAGGGTGTTGAGACGAAAAAACCTGGATTAGAGCAATCCAGGTGATGGACTTATTGGAACAAATTGGCCTCAAGACAATAGGTTATGAGGTCTTGATCACTGGCCACTTCAAGTTTGCGCATCGCCGCCACTTTCTGGCTACTGATGGTCTTCGCGCTGCGGTTCTGGTTAATCGCGATATCCCGCAAGCTCATGCCAGAAACGAACAGCCGAAGGATTTCCAGTTCACGCAAGGACAGCAAGGCAAGCCGCTCGTCAATCTGGCGATTGTTTTCGACCACGGTGATCTTGTTGAACCCGGGGGATTTGTAGCGACGCTTTTGGCTAAGTGCATCCAGCGCCCGTTGCACCTCCGCATGCAACTGGCTCTTTTGCACCACCCCGGCCACGCCGAGTTCGTAAAGCCTGGAAAGAATCAGGTTGTTCGAGACCATGGTCAGCACAAGGATCTGCATCGACGGATAGCTGCGCACCAAATACTTGATGAGTTTCAGCCCGTCTCCGTAGATGGAGTTTTCCGGCATGTTGTAGTCGGTCACCAGTATGTCCGGCCTGACAGTCTCTAACAGTCCAGCCAGTCCGCTAGAGCTGGTCGCCTCCCCTATCACTTGAAAACGGCCATCACGCTCAATGAGCTCGCGAACGCCCAACAGGACAATCGGGTGGTCATCAGCGATGACGACGGTGATTTTTTGCATGCTCATTGCGCACTCACATTAATTCGAATCGATTTGCAGCCATCATAAAGAACCCACTAAATCTTCCAGTACAGACAGCGCTTGTTCGACTTCGCCGGTCAACTCGGCATCAAGACGCTGGTCACGTACTTTGTATTCCAGTTGCGCAAACGACGCCGACAACTGATCAGCGCGCACCACTGCCAGGGCGCCGCTGACCGAGTGCAACACTTGCGCAAGTTCCTCGACCTGCGCCATGCCGAGCGCGGATCGGGCACTCGCCATGTCCGTCTGCATGGTGCTGTGAAACAACGCGCGCATCGCGTCGGACAGGACAATCGGCACGGCGCTTACAACCCGGGCAGGAGGTTGCGCTATACCCGCAACATCCTCGGACTTCAAACTCGCCAGCACCCTGAGCAAATCCGCGAGGCTCAAGGGTTTCACCAGCCAGGCGTTCATGCCAGCGGCAAGGCAGCGCTCTCCTTCGTCGCGCATGGCGTTGGCAGTGATGCCGAAAATCGGCAAATCGCTGTCGGTCTCACGGATCGATCGGGCCAGTTCATAACCGCTCAGCACAGGCATATTCACGTCGGTCAACACCGCATCAAAGCGCTCTTGCTCCCAAAGTTTCAGCGCCTGCAAGCCGTTGCCCGCCAACAGGACATTACAACCCAGCGCCTCCAGTTGCTCCTTGAGAATAGCCTGATTAATCAAGTTGTCTTCTGCCACCAGCACGTTCAGATTCAGCGACGGCAAGACGCTGTTCGGGGGCGCCGCAGCCGTCACACTCTGTTGGTTTTTCTCCATCATCAGCGCATTGGCAATGGCTTTAACGAAGTGAGCGCTGACGCGTAAACCGTTGTCCGCGCGCTCCGCCACCCTGGAACCATCACTCAGGCAAGTAATCGTTCTGCCCGACCACTGGAAGGGCAGTTCTGCGCTGCCAAACACATCAATCAGCACGGCGCCTGAATGGACGTCCGCTGACTTGTTCATGAACGCCGTTGCACGACAGCCCCAACGGGTCAACCATCCGCAGATATTGTCGGCCACTTCCCGTGCCGGAGCGCGGACGTAAACATCGATGCCTGCGAGGTCAATGTCCGGACTCAGGGCACTGGCTTCAGCGGGCTTGGCGAGCGTTAACCGCAGGGTGAAACTGCTGCCCAGCCCCGGCTCACTGATGACCGTAATCTCGCCGCCCATCAGTACCGCGAAACGGCTGCAGATCGATAAACCAAGCCCGGTGCCACTGATCAGATTACTGGTGCGCGCCTGGTAGAACGGTTCAAACAAGTGCCGTTGTTGCTCGGCAGTGATGCCGATGCCGGTATCCGCCACCTGAAATTCGAGGGTGACTTGATGTTCCTCATCTTTCAGGACGCGACAGCGCAGAACCACTCTGCCGATGTTGGTGAACTTGATCGCGTTACTCAAAAAGTTATTGATGATCTGCGCGGTTCTGACCTCGTCGCCTACCAGCACATTCGGGATGCCGGGATCGATGCAGGCGTAAATCTGCAAGCCCTTGGCCCTGGCATTGGCAACGTGCGCAGAGATGACGTTTTCGGCGAGATCCAGTGGATTGAAGATCATCGAGTCGAGCTTCATTTCGCCTGACTCGATTTTCGAAACGTCCAATACATCACTGATTATTTGCAGAACCGTCGATGACGAAATACGGATAGTTTGCAGGTACTCAAGCTGCCTCTTTTCAAGAGGCGTTAAACCGAGAAGTTCCAGGGTGCCCAGAACGCCGTAGAGCGGTGTGCGAATCTCGTGGCTCATGGTCGCGAGAAAGATGGTTTTCGCTTCGTTGGCTTTTTCTGCCTGCCGTTTGGCATCACGCAACGCCGCGGCGAACTCCTGGTTTTGCGTGACATCGGAAAAGGCGCACAGCAGCACATCCTGTTCCTGATACCTGGCTGTCGACGCGTTGATCAGGTAATAGCGGCCCTGCATCACCATGCACGCTTCACCTTCAAGCGTTGTCGCAGGGTGACCCAGCATCTCGACCAGGGCTTGAGAAACCGGCCGGTTATTCTGTGCCTGCTGATTCTCGATAACGAGTGCACCATCATTCAGGCGAATGGCAACTAACGCCGCAGGGCCATTCTCGATGACCGACTGATTGAATGCCTCACTTTCGACGAGTTGCACTTGGGCGCTATTGGCCGGCAGCACGATGCGGTTGTAGAAAGTCCGGTACAGCCATCTGAAAGCGAAAAACAATAGCAGCGATATCACCAGCAATCGCAGCAAGGGAAACAGTGCCCAACGGAGCAGGCTTGCGTAATCAATGAAGTACTGCGCGGCCCAACGCTGACCGCTGATTGATTGATCAATCACCGAGATCGACAAGCCATTGTCACTGAAGAACAGGCCTTCTTCCTGCACCGGCGTATCCAGTAGCCCGGTCAACACGGCGCCCTTCGGTGAGATCAACGCGAAGTGACCATGAAACGGCAAATCCGTGTTTCGGCCGACGCCACTTAGCCGTTTAGTGTCCAGCAAAGTGGCCACCACCATATGTTCCATACCACTTTGTGTGCGAATCGGGCCGCTCGGTAAATCACCCACGACGTAGGCCAATACTTTGCCACTCCAGCCCATGTCCTGTGCATTCCCCGGCACGTGGCTCCAGTGAACTTTCGGTGTTGTCGAAGAGATCGGTGTTGCCGCCACCTGTTGATTGATCTGTTGCACCAGATCCTTGTAATTCTGCAATGAAAGAAACGTCTGGCTGCGGAACTTGCCAATGGCCGGCACGGCGATACTGCCGGAAGTTTCCGGACTGAATGCGAAGACCTGTGGCGAGAGAAAATTGGATTGGGCCCAAAAACGGCTGTAGTAATTGGTCAGATGCCAGCCTAGAGAAGACAACACCGCCAGGCTTCCCTCGCGCAGACCTGTTGGCTGGGCCACGGTAAATGGCAGAGAAAAGCTGCTTTCGCTGACTTCAAATATTTGATGATCGACGTCGCTGTATTGCGCAGTGGGTTTCAGGGTGCCTGGAGCCGTCAGCGTCTGTTCGGTGGTGGTCGCCATTTTATCGGCGATGGCTTGCAGAAACGTTTCCTGCTCGCGAACGTTCTCGATGATTCGCGTGAAGTGTGCCCTCGCCTTTTCTTCCTCGCCGCCCAGCAAAAGCATGATCGCCCTGAAGTTGGTCAGGACCAACACCGCCACTACGCCCAACGACAGCAGAAGCCCGCCGCTGAGTCGCGTGGAGCTTTTAGCCAGTTTTCCAAACAGGGTGTCCGCTCTCATCAATCGCCTCGAAAAGGATGTAACGCGCCAGGCGCCCTTCAATAGTAGTCAACGTGGCTATTTTGAAAGGCGAGCCGTGCACGGTTCAGCAATGTGCACGGGTATTTTCGCCAAGCAGGCGTAAGAACAGATCGGACTCGATGGCTTTCGAAATAAGGAAACCCTGAATTTGATCGCAGTGCATTCTTTTCAGCAGTGCAAGCTCTTCGGCTGTTTCAACACCTTCAGCCACCACGTTCAAACCCAGTTGCCTGCCGAGCGCGACGATGCTGCTGAGTGCCGCGGCGAGGTGCTCGTTCTCGACACTACCGTGGACTAACGACCGGTCTATTTTGAGCTCGGTAAACGGTGTCGAGGCCAGATTGAAATAGGAACTGTAGCCCTTGCCAAAGTCATCCTGGGCCAGGCCGAAACCTTTGAAGCGCAGGCGGCACACACCGGCGAAATAGTGTCCCTGATTGTCGGTGGTTGAGCTTTCCATCAACTCGAAACCGATTTTAGTGGGGAACCCGCCTTCGCTGAGTACGCGCTCATATAAACGATCGGGCAAATCGTCATCATTGAGCAGATGGGTCGGCAAGTTGATCGTCACCGGCACGTCGTAACCTTGTTGCTGCCAGCAGGCCTGGGCGGCAATCGTGCGAGAGACGACGCTCATCAGTAACTCTTCCTCAAGATTATGACGCACGAGTTCCGATAGAAAGTCGCCCGGCAATAACACTCCGAGCGTTGGATGAGCCCAGCGCACGAGTGCTTCCGCCGCAACAATGCGGTCACTGGCAATCGACTTTTTCGGCTGAAACCAGGGGTGTATCTGCCCGTCGGCAATTGCATGGCGCAAACAGGCGATGCCGAACTCCTGCGGCATTTTTTTATGGGCATGCGCACTGGCGCCGAGCTTTAGCATCTTGTCGTGCAGACTTCGCAGTGCAATCAGATCCACCGGTTTGGAGATCAGACCCACCACCTCAAAACCCAGGCTTCTCGCGGCCAGACTGGCACTGATCATGATTCGCCGCGAGGCACTGCTCATGATCGCCAACGCAGGTTTGTACGGTAAGTGCCCCAGCCGCTGAATAAACTGCAGACCGTCCATGCCGGGCATCATCAGATCACTCAAGACCATGTCGAAATGATGAGTTTTCATCAGCGTCAACGCTTCGTCACCGTTGCGCGCAGCCATGAGCGAGATGTCGTGCATTGAGCCGTACAAGTCCAGAAGATGCCTTTGCTGAAAGGGATGATCCTCGACCACTAAAACACTATAGGCCACGTGTGCTAGTCCTTTTGTACTGTTGCAAACAGTTGGAAAGTGCCGCCAGACCGAACGGTTTAACCAGCAACTGTTGCATGCCTGCGCCAAAACAGCGTTCACCTTCATCGCGCATCGCATTGGCCGTCGCGCCGATAATCGGCCCGGTGCAACCGATGCTGCGCAGTTGTCTCGCCAGTTCGTATCCATTCATGTTCGGCATGTTGATATCGGTGAGAACGACATCGAAGTGTTCCCCCCGCCACAGCGTCAGCGCTTGCGTACCGTCGCTGGCCAACGCCACTTCACACCCCAGTGTTTGCAGTTGGTCTTTCAAAATGGACTGATTGACCTGATTGTCTTCAGCTACCAGTATCTTCAAGTTCAGTCGTTCGACTACGTCGCTGACGACCACCTCGTCGACAATGGCCTTGCGGCCTTGCGCTTTTCGAACGGCATCGCGGATGGCATTCAAGTCATTCAACTGCACGGCACTGTCGTCTTCGCGCTCTTCGAGGCTGATCAACACACGCGGCCCGGTCCAGGCCGGGTAGATCGGCCGCCACTCGGCGGGATGCACTTCGACCAGGACGGCGTTTTCTGCGCCGCCAGTGTTGGCGGGCCAGCCGGTTTGCACACGCGCGCCCCACTTGCGCAGCCAGTCGGCGATGTAATCCGCCATGGCCAGCGACGGCGAGCAGACATACACCAGACCTTGCAAAGGCACCGGTGCCAAAAGGATGTCATCCGCCGGCAACAGGTTTTCCAGTGGCACGCTGAGGGTGAAGCTACTGCCCAGCCCCAACGTGCTGACCACCCGCACGCGCCCCTCCATCAAAGCCGCCAATCGCTGGCAGATCGACAGGCCCAATCCGGTGCCGGCGACAACGTTAGTGTTGCAACCGGCCTGGTAAAACGGCTCAAACAGAAACGCCTGATTTTCCTGGGAAATGCCGGGGCCGGTGTCTGACACCTGCCATTGCACTTCCAGCACATCACCCTCGGCGACGCACAACTTCGCACGCAACACGATCTGCCCACTCTCGGTGAACTTCACGGCGTTATTCAGCAAGTTATTCAGGATCTGGCGGATACGCGTTACATCACCGTGCAGCACCGAAGGCATGTCAGGATCGATAAACGAATAGAGCAAAATGCCCTTGCCCCGCGCCGCGCCCGTGTAGTTTTGTACGACGTCGCGCACCAGTTCCAACGGTGAAAACTCACTGACTTCCAGCGCCAGTTGCCCGGCTTCGATCTTCGACACGTCCAGCACATCACACACCAGGTTCAGCAACGCCGCCGACGAGTTGCCGATCGCGTGCATGTAGGCTTTCTGTTGCGGGCGCAGTTCGGTCTTTTCCATCAACTCAAGCGTGCCCAGCACACCGTATAAAGGCGTGCGTATCTCGTGGCTCATGGTGGCCAGAAACAAGGTTTTCGCTTCGTTCGCGGTGTCCGAGGTCTGCTTGGCCATTGCCAGCGCAGCTTCCACCTGTTTGTGCGAACTGATGTCGCTGAAGGCACAGAAAAGCACGTCTTCGCCGTTGTAGCGGGTCGGTGCGAAGCTGACATACAAGTGCCGACCGTTGCCCGCCTCAAAAGCATCCGTCAGGTTCGATGCTTCTTCGTCAAAGGCTTGGTCAATCCAGTGATGACACAGGCGTTCGCGCCCGGAGCATTCGCCCAGCCATTGCTCGGACAAGCGGTTTTCCAGCACCACGGTGCCGTCGACACGGCGCAGTACGCAGAGCGCAACCGGCGCGGTCTGGATCACGGCACGGCAAAAAGCCTCGCTTTCGATCAGCGCATCGATACGTTTTGTGGCAGGCGTGATGAGACGACGCTCGATGCGGTGCACCAGTTTATAAACCAGCAGCGCTGTGAGAAAAACCAGAACGAGAGAGATACAAAGAGGCCACCAGAGCACCTTCAACAACGAATACAGTTCGAGGGTGTAGGAAAGTTTCCAGTCCGAGTAACCGAGCTTTTTTTCCATCACCAACTGATCCGGCACAGCCCCGACACCGAATAAACCGAAGTCCTCGCCGATCTTCAACATCGGTGAACCGGGCGCGGATTGATCGCTGGGCGCACTGCTCATCATCACGTCGCCATGGGGGGTGAGCATCATGAATTGCCCGGCGCGGTCATCATGCAGGCTGCTGGAGACATCCGCAGCGTCCATTTCCAGACCGATCCAGCCTGATTCCGCCTGAGACGAATCCACTCGGCCGAACAGGTACAAGCGCGGCGGAAATGCACTTTGATCACTGAGCCAGAGTTCGCGCGCAGCACCCGGCGCCTGATCATCGAGGGCGCGCAACTTCCTCAGCACATCCAGCGAAATCGGGGTAATAAACGGCAGGGCTTTACTCAGGTATTCACCGCCCTTGTCTTTCTCTTCAGGGGCGTAAAGCAGGTTCAGGCGATAGTCTTTGAAATAGTCATTCATCGGCCCGGTCAGGCGCACACCCCAACCGCTGGCGTGGTCAGCAGCTTCGTGGCCTGCCGGGGCTTGCGGATCATTCACCGCAGACAGCACCAGCCATTTGAGCAGTGATTCACGCTGGGTAAAAAACACCCGTGCATTGGCAATAGCGTCGCTCATAAAACCCTGGCGACGGGAAATTTCGCTATTGAATATCGAGGTGATTGAAATGACCGCGCCGACGATTGTCCCGAGCACCAGCAGTTGCGCGAACAGTCGCAACAACCTTCTGGCGGCCTTGGGCGTCGAAAAGTATGAGTCGGCGGGTTGCAGAAATTGCTTCAGTTTCATCGCGCCAGATTAGGCGCAGCAGGTGTTCGACGAACATCAGCTAAACCTTAAAAATACCGGGACGATTCTCACTAAGCCTGCTGTTACTGGATCGAACCTTTATTAGCCCGCGCTTGCCGTAGTTTGCTCATGCCACCGTCGGGGCCGAGAAAGCGTTTCATCGAATGTTGATGCTCAACTTGCATGTAAGCGGTGAAATGCGCGATCAGATCCAGCACTTCCATGCCCACTTCGTCACCGCAATACAACATCGCGGCGAAACGCCCCATGATCTCCGCATTGACGTTTGCGCGCTCGCGCATGACATAAGCGGGCGTGTCCTTGTCGACGCCTTTGAAGATCACAGGAACAATCGCCAGGCCAATAGCGTCAATCAGCTCGACCATTTCCTCTTCAGATATTTTCAAGGCTGCACCCACTGTCAAATCGATGCCGGTTTAAGTTGAAGAAGACGTTAATGCATCATCATCGTGGTGATACCGGCGCCGATCGCCGCGCCGGCAATGGCGGACAGACCGATGGCGATAGTGACTTTGATAATGACGCCGTGGAGCGCACTGCGCGTCTGTTTTTCCAGTTGCTGCATGGCTGAGCGCTGCTTGATTTCAGCCACACTCATGACACTGCAAAGCTGGCGGTACGCCTTGGAAAAGTCTTCATTGGCCGAGTAGACACTGACGCCAAAGTTGGCTGCCGCGTCGACAACCGATTCGCGAACGGCGGCAACCGAGGCGGTGGCCTGCCTGATTTCACCGATGATGCTGTGCGCCCCCTCCACCAGCGCCGCGTCTACCGAGTTTTGTTTCAAGTGCACTTTTTCAGCAGCGGGAATGTCCATCGCTCTAACCCCAACAATACCGTCCGGTATTTAATTAAACATGCGACTGCGAATGCAGTAGCCAATCAATTCCTGATCACTGACGACACTCAGCTTTTTCATGGCTGACAACTTGTACGCACTGACCGTTTTAACGCTGAGTCGCTGATCCTTGCCAATGCTGCGAAAACTCAGGCCCGCCATATACAAACGCAGCACATCGAGTTCCCGCGCACTTAACCGTTGCTGTGCCACATCGGCAGCACTTGCAGCTGTCACCATCGACAGACAGTAATCCGCGCTTTGCTCAGGCGATACAGGGCTCGCCAATCTGTCGAGTGTCGATTGCACGTTCATCAGCATGTGTTTCTTTTGTATAACGCTGGCACCCAGCTTGCGCAGTCGCGCGAACACTTCCAGGTTGGCAATCATGGTCATCACCACGATGTCGATGTGCGGAAAATGTCGGGCCAGATAACCGACAAGTTTCAATCCATCGCCGTAAACCGAGGCTTCCGGCATGTGGTAATCAGTGATGACCACGTCCGGCGCGTACTCGTTTATTGCCGCGACCAACTGCGTCGAGCTCGTGGCTTGTCCCACCACTGCAAATCGCGCATCCCGCGCAATCAGCTCGATGAGCCCCAACAGCACAACGGGATGGTCGTCGGCCAGAACGACTTTGATCTTTGTCTCAAGCATCTATTAACGACACTCCCGGCGTGATCATTTTTGGAATGGCCTCCGCGAGGAGGATTGTGCGGCTTCGGGGGGATTGTCTGGCAGAGGGGCGCGGCAAACCATCAGGAAAACCTGAAAAAACCGACTTTTAGTGGTGAAGGGATAGCGCTGTGAACAACGTGAGCGCGGCTGATTATTTCGCCAACAACTCGCGCACCCGCCCACCCAGCGCATCGACGGCAAACGGCTTGGTCAGCACGTGCATGCCATCCTCAAGCTGACCGCCGCCAAACACTGCGCTCTCGGCATAACCGGTGATAAACAGGGTCTTCAGCTGCGGGCGCAATTGCAGCCCCGCTTCGGCCAGTTGCCGGCCGTTCATGCCGCCCGGCAGGCCGACGTCGGTGACCAGCAAATCGATGTGCACATCGGAGCGCAACAGCTTCAGCCCGGCGACGCTGTCGGCGGCTTCGATCACCGTGTAACCGAGTTCGCCCAGCACGTCCGCCAACAGCATGCGCACGGTCGGCTCGTCGTCGACCAGCAACACGGTCTCGCCCAGTTGCGAGGCCGCGACGGACTCATCGGCAGCGTCATGTTCGTCCTGGCTGGCCTCGACATGATGGCGCGGCAGGTAAATCGACACCTGCGTGCCCTCACCCACCGTCGATTGAATCTGCACTTGCCCGCCGGATTGCTGGGCAAACCCGTAGATCATCGACAGCCCGAGGCCTGTGCCCTGACCGATCGGTTTGGTGGTGAAAAACGGTTCGAACACATGCGCCATAACGTCCGGCGACATGCCGGTACCGGTGTCACGAACGCTGACACAGAGGTAATCGCCTTCGGGCAGATCGATGCCACGCGCGGCCTCGCGATTCATCCACTGATTGGTGGTTTCCAGGGTGATGCGACCACCATCGGGCATGGCATCGCGGGCGTTCAGGCAGAGGTTGAGCAGCGCGTTTTCCAGCTGACTCTTGTCGACAAACGCCGGCCACAGCTCCGAGCTGCCGAGCGTCTCGACGACAATGCCCGGCCCGGCGGTACGCTGGATCAGCTCGGCCATGCCGTACATCAGCGTGTTGACGTTGGTGGCGTGCGGTTCGAGGGTTTGCCGGCGCGAGAATGCCAGCAGGCGATGGGTCAGCGATGCCGCACGTTTTGCCGCGCTTTGGGCGGCGACCATGTACCTGTCGACTTCGCTCAGGCGCCCTTGGCCGATGCGCCGGCTCATCAGCTCAAGCGCACCGGAAATACTGGTCAGCAGGTTGTTGAAATCGTGGGCGAGGCCCCCGGTCAGTTGCCCCACCGCTTCCATTTTCTGCGACTGGCGCAGTTTCTCTTCAGCCTGCATCAATTCGGCGGTGCGCTCGGCGACGCGCTGTTCGAGGGTCTCGTTGAGTTCGCGCAAACGCGCGGCGGTCTGCCGTTGCTGCTCTTCGACTTCGCGCAACGCCTCTTCGGCGATGGTGCGTTCGAGCAAATCAGCGGCTTGGCGCGCGAGAATGTCCAGCAGGCGCAAATCGCGTTCGGAGGGATGGTGCGGTTTGTTCCAGTGCGTCGAGATCATGCCGAGCAGATGGCCATCGCGCGACATCAACGGCGTGGTCTGCGCCGAACGGATACCGGTGCGGCGGAACGCAAGCAGGTCTTCGGTGCCGGCAATGTCGGCCCACTGTTCGAAATCGGGAATGATCGCGCGCTGGCCGAGTTTCAGCGCCAAGGTGCAACTGCTATAGGCCGCCGGGCTGACGTAATGCCAAAAACCGACCGCCTCGGCCGGCAGGCCATGGGCGTACAACAATTGCAGCTCGCCACCATGGCCGGCGCCGTGTTCCGGCGTACAAAGCAATTGCATTGTGCCGAACTGTGAACCGGTGATGAACACCGCCGCATCGACGATTTTGCCGTAGAGCGCTTCGCGATCCTGCTCGCCGATCAGGCTGACGCTGATGTTGTGCAGCAGTTCGATGTCCGACAGCGCGGTTTGCGCCGCCGAAACATTGCCAGGAGCCAGGTCTGGAGGAAAAGCGGCGTAAAGGCCAGTCATGAGAGGCTCCCGAGAGCTGCAGATAATCGGGCGGCAGGTTACCAGCTAACGTCGGATTAAGGGATGCGACGTGCTGGCGCGCCGCCATCATCCGACGAGCAGCGCTTCATGCACCTCAATCGAGGGGATCGCCACCTCGGCGCGGCGACTGTCGAGCCAGCCTCGGGTTTTGCCGACATCGAAGATTTGCCCCTGCTCAATCAGGGTCAGCAAGAGTTCGTCGGCCACGCGATAGCGCCCGCAGTCAGGGCAATCACGTTCTTCCCATGGGCCTTGGCAATGAATGCGCTCAGCGCCCCCCGCACAAATCAGACAACTCATGACAGACACCTTTTTATAGTTTTCAACCGACCCGTCGTATGGCCGGTTTTGTGGTTGTCTGGTCGACTCGATGGAGGGGATGAAAGTTCTCGGGGCTGACGTTTTCAGAACAGACAGGTCGCATCTGCCAGTATCTGGCCAGCCAATACGCTCTCAAGAAGACTTGATCGGCCGCACTTTGCCGCTGAAGACTTTGAAGCCAAAGGTGTTGTAAACCAGGGTCACCGGGATCAGCACGGCGAAACCAATCAACATGAACAATTGGCTTTTCGGGCTGGACGTGGCGGCTTTCAAGGTCAGATCCGGCGGTACGATCAGCGGAAACAACGCAACCAGCATCAGCGCGAATGCCAGCACAAACACGCCCAGCGCGGCGAACAGCGGAACGCCATCGAAGCGGCTGCGAAACCCCGACCAGAACACCGCTGAAAGAATGGTGAGCACCATCAGCGTCGGCGCCCAGACGCGAATATCGGTCAGACGTTGCATGTATTGGGCTTGCAACGTTGCCGTCCATATCACCAACACGATCAACAGCATCACAGTGATCAGCGCCAACACCCGTGCCTGGCGTGCGCAGCGCCGCTGCAAGTCGTCGACGGTTCGCCAATACAGCCAGCAAGCGCCGAGCCACGTGTAACCGAGCACCAATACCACGCCGCAGAACAGCGGAAACGCCCCCAGCCATTCCACACCGCTGCCGGTGTATTGGCTGCCCTGATGCGGCACGCCTTGCACCAGTGTTCCCAGCACCACGCCCTGAATCGCCCCCGCCAGCAAAGAACCGCACAACAGCGCGCCATCGACCCAACGCTTGATCGCTTCGTTGGGCGAGTGGTCGCGAAATTCCAGCGCCACCGCGCGCAGAATCAGCGCGAAGAACATCAGGATAAAAGGCAGATAAAGCGCCGGCAGCAAAATCGCGTAGGCCAGCGGAAACAGCGCGAGCAGCCCGCCGCCGCCCAGCACCAGCCAGGTTTCATTGGCATCCCAGATCGGCAGAATGGTTACCGCCATGGCGCGGCGGTGCTGGCTGTTTTCGGTCAAGCCGAGCAGCACACCGACGCCCAGATCCGTGCCGTCGAGCAGCACGTAATTCATCACCGAGAAGGCCAGAGCGCCCGCGCACAGCAGCGTGATCCAGTCGGTGTCCATCAGGAATGCCCCGTTTCATCGGCCAGCGTCGGTTGCGGCCCGGACTCGTCCTGCTTTGGCGGCTCGCGCAATAAACGTAGCAATAACCACAGGCCGATGCCAAAAATCAGCAGATAAAACAGCAGAATCAGCCAGGTCGAGGCCAGCACTTGCGCGCGGGACACCGATGACAAGCTGTCGGCCGTACGCATCACGCCGTAGACGGTAAACGGCTGGCGGCCCACCTCGGTGACAACCCAGCCGCTGAGCATCGCGACAAAACCCGCCGGCGCCATGCACACGCTGGCCCATAACCAGCCGCGCGATGTGTACAGGCGCTGACGACGACGGAAAAACAGGCTGACCACGCCCTGCCCCAGCATCAAAACGCCCAGTCCGACCATCAGCCGAAACGCAAAAAACACCGGCGCCACGGGCGGAATGTCCTGCGCGGGAAATTCATCGAGGGCGGCGATGGTGCCGCTGAGATCGTGGGTCAGGTACAACGAAGCCACTCGCGGAATCGCCACTTCCCAGTGATTGTGCCGCTGCGCCATGTCGGGCCACGCGAATAGCCGCAACGGTTCGCCCGCGCCCTCGGCTGGACGCGTCCACGAACCTTCAATGGCGGCGACTTTCTGCGGCTGCACTTTCAAACTGTGCTGGCCATGCAGATCGCCGACCACGATCTGCACGGGCATCAGCACGACGAGCAGCCACAGCGCCATGGAAAACCCCAGCCGCGCCCGTGGATTGTCCGCGCGTTTGAGCAACTGCCAGGCACTGATGCCGGCCACCAGCGTCGCGGTGCCGAGCAACGCTGCCAGCGTCATGTGTACCAGCCGATAGGGAAACGATGGATTGAAAATGATCGCCCACCAGTCTTCGGCGATAAAACGGCCGTCGGCGGCAATCGAATACCCCGCCGGCGTGTGCATCCAGGAATTCGCCGAGAGAATCCAGAACGCGCTGATCAGCGAGCCCACCGCCACCGCGCAGGTGGCGAAAAAATGCAGACGCGGGCCGACCTTCTTCATGCCGAACAGCATGATGCCGAGGAAACCCGCTTCGAGAAAAAACGCCGCCAACACTTCGTAAAACATCAGCGGGCCGAGAATATCGCCCGCCTGAACCGCCAGCCGCGACCAGTTGAGGCCGAACTGATACTCCAGAATCAGCCCCGAGGCAGTGCCCACCGCGACATTCAGGGCAAATACTTTCAGCCAATAGCGGTAAACATCGAGATAAATCTGCCGTCCGCTCTTTAGCCAAAGCGCCTCGAGCACCAGCAGAAAATTGGCCAGGCCGATGGTGAACGCGGCCAGCACGATGTGAAAACTGATGGTGAGCGCAAACTGGCTGCGCGCCGCCATCAGCGCTGAGTCGAGCGAGTACATGGCGTCACTCAACCGTTGCCGGTTTTATCTGCGCGCTTGATCGGGATGCGTGAACACGCTGCCCGCATCGCGCACCAACTGACGCCATTCGGCGCTGGTGATCAGCCCTTGCTCCTCCATGTCATCGGCGGCTTTTAGCAACTCGTCGTATTGTTCTTCCGGATCCAGGCGCATTTGCGATTGCGTTGCCAGTTTGCGCCATGCCGCCAGTGATTCTTTCTTCCGCTGATCGAACATAGGGGATTTCTCATCGAGGGCTTGATCGATAGAGATAAGTCCTTCCTGCGTCGTTCAGCGCGGGCGACGGATGGAGAGTGTTTATGCCGGTTGCGGATTCTCCTGAAAGAATCGCTTGGGCAACACTGCCGGGCACAGATGGATGATCGACATGCGCACCACGTGATTGAGCATCACAAACGCCGGGTCGAGTTTGAGCAGCAACGCCGCTGCCGTCATCACCTCGACGCCGCCCGGCACCCACGACATGAACAGTGCGAGAAACGGCTTGCCGGTGAACTGGCTGAACGCGAAGGCAATCGCCAGCGTCGAGCAGAACGTCAGCGCCGTGACCACCAGCCCGGCGCGGATGTAGCGGACGAAGTCCTTGAGGGTGATGTCTTTGAGACGGATACCGATCAGGCCGCCGAGCAGGATCAGCGCGACAATCGCCAGTGGCTCGGGCACCTGCAAATCGGCGTGAAACCCGACGTTGGCCGCCGCTGTGCAGAGCAACCCGGTGAGCATGTACGGCGCGGGGACATCGAAGCGTTCCAGCAGATACCCGGCGATTACTGCCGCCAGCGCGGGCGGGATCACTCGCAGGTAATCGTCCAGCGCGCCCAGAGTCGGTGCCGTGTTGTCTGCATGACCGCCCGCGATGAGCGTCACCACCAGCAACAACGCGAGCAACCGCACGATGTGTACAAAGGCTATGCGCCCCGAGGCCGGGCCTTGATCGCTGGTGACGGTCATCACCGCCGCCATTGCGCCGGGTATCGAACCGAGCAGGCTTTCCACATGGCCCCAGCGTTCCATGCGCCGCAACCAGTTGTAGCCGACGACGATTTGCGCGGTCATGCAGATCAGCAGGCCGAGCAGAATGCTGAAATCGCTGAGCTCGCCGAGCATTGAAGCGGTGACGATCGATCCGACACTGACGCCGAGCAACAACTGCACGGCGGCCACGAACGGGTAAGGCATACGCATGCGCACGCCGATTTTGCTTAACGCGGTGACCAGGCAGATCGCGCCGATCAGCTCGCCCAGCGGCAGGCCGGTCAGATAGCCGAGCCATGCGCCCAGCGCCGCTACGGGGATCGGGATAAGGCTTTCGAGCAGAGTCTTCATTGAATATCCATGTTGTTCTGAAAGCGATGTTGAGAAGCCGCAGGAATTTTCGGAAATATTTTTAAACATTTTTATAAGATGAACGCTGCACGGATCCAATACCGATTTCCGACCGATTGATACCCAAGGATGAACATGCTCGATCTGCGCCGCCTGCGTTACTTCCTGATCGTCAGCGACGAATTGCACTTCGGCCGCGCCGCCGCACGTCTGCACATCGCCCAGCCACCGCTGACCCGGCAGATTTCGGCAATGGAAAAAGAGTTGGGGTTTCAGCTGTTTGATCGCAGTAGCCGCAATGTCACGCTCACTGCAGAGGGGCGGCATTTTTTACCGCATGCGCGAGCGCTGCTGGAGCAGGTGGAAATGACGGAAGGCATTACGCGCAAGCTGGCGACGGGCTCTGCCGGACATTTGGCGGTGGGGTATGCGAGCTCGATTGCGTTGTCGGATGTGTTTAGCGAGACGCTTAAGCGGTTTTGTTTGTTGTATCCGGATGTTCAGGTAACGGTGGATGAAGGCGCTTCGAATCATCAGTGTGCGCAGTTGATTGAGGGGCGGCTGGATATTGGCTTGAGTCGTTTGTTGCCAGTTGGCGAGGATGCGCGGGTGCAGGCGATCTGTTTGGGCAATGAACCGTTGGTGGCGGCGGTTGCCAGTGATAGCGCCTTGGCCTCACGGGATCGAGTGACTTTGGCGGAGCTGAGCGCTTATCCGTTGATTGCGTTCCCGCAGGATTATGGTTCGGGGTTGAATGACATCGTTGAAGCGCTTTTTCGCCTGCATGGGCTGACGCCAATCGCTGGCCCGACGGGCAAACAGATCACCTCGATTATTGCGTTGGTCGCGGCGGGCCTAGGGGTTGCGGTGGTGCCGGAATGTGCGCAGGTGTTGGTTAAGCGTGGCGTGGTTTATCGGCCGCTGGCTGAGCCAGGTGCCGTAGCGCCGCTGTTGCTGCTGACACGCAAGCACGAACGCAGTGCGCGGGTGCAGGCGTTTGTCGAAGTAATCAAACAGACAACACCAAATTGTAGGAGCTGAGCTTGCTCGCGAAAGCGGTGGATCTGTACCGGAGATGGCGACTGACCCACCGCTTTCGCGAGCAAGCTCAGCTCCTACAAAGATTTGTGGGGTGTTCGAAAATTTGTGTACGGCGCAAAACCCTGTAGGAGTGAGCCTGCTCGCGAAAGCGGAATGTCTGTACCGGTGATGTTGCCTGACCCAAAGCAATCGCCAGCAGGCTAGCTCCCACAGGGTTTTGTGGGGTGTTCGGGATCTTCGGTACGACCGAGAACCCTGTAGGAGCTGAGCTTGCTCGCGAATGCGGTGGATCTGTACCGGAGATGGTGACTGACCCAATGCAATCGCCAGCAGGCTAGCTCCCACAGGGTTTTGTGGGGCGTTCGGGATCTTCGGTACGACCGAGCCCCCTGTAGGAGCTGAGCTTGCTCGCGAAAGCGGTGGATCTGTACCGGAGATGGTGACTGACCCACCGCTTTCGCGAGCAAGCTCAGCTCCCACAAAGATTTGTGGGGTGTTCGGGGATTTGTGTACGGCCAAGAACCCTGTAGGAGTGAGCCTGCTCGCGAAAGCGGAGTGTCTGTGCCGAAGATGTTGCCTGACCCAAAGCAATCGCCAGCAGGCTAGCTCCCACGGGGATTTGTGGGGTGCTCGCAAATTTGTGGACGGCGCAAAACCCTGTAGGAGTGAGCCTGCTCGCGAAAGCGGAGTGTCTGTGCCGAAGATGTTGCCTGACCCACTGCCTTCGCGAGCAAGCTCGCTCCCACAGGGATTTGTGGGGTGTTTGGGATTTGTGTACGGCCTAAAAACCTGTAGGAGCTGAGCTTGCTCGCGAAAGCGTTGGATCTGTACCGGAGATGGTGACTGACCCACCGCTTTCGCGAGCAAGCTCAGCTCCTACAAAGATTTGTGGGGTGATCGGGGATTTGTGTACGGCCAAGAACCCTGTAGGAGTGAGCCTGCTCGCGAAAGCGGAATGTCTGTGCCGAAGATGTTGCCTGACCCAAAGCAATCGCCAGCAGGCTAGCTCCCACAGGGATTTGTGGGGTGTTCGGGATCTTCGGTACGACCGAGCCCCATGTAGGAGCTGAGCTTGCTCGCGAAAGCGGTGGATCTGTACCGGAGATGGTGACTGACCCAATGCAATCGCCAGCAGGCTAGCTCCCACAGGGTTTTGTGGGGTGTTTGGGATCTTCGGTACGACCGAGCCCCATGTAGGAGCTGAGCTTGCTCGCGATGGCGGTGGGTCTGTGCCGAAGATGTTGGCTGACCCAATGCCTTCGCGAGCAAGCTCAGCTCCTACAAAGATTTGTGGGGTGTTCGTGGATTTGTGTACGGCGCAAAACCCTGTAGGAGTGAGCCTGCTCGCGAAAGCGGGGTGTCTGTGCCGAAGATGTTGCCTGACCCAAAGCAATCGCCAGCAGGCTAGCTCCCACAGGGTTTTGTGGGGTGTTCGGGGATTTGCATACGACCGAGCCCCCTGTGGGAGCCGGGCTTGCCCGCGAAGGCGGCGGTGGGTTCAACATCGCACCCGGCTGCGTATCAGAATTTTTCCGCCACACGCCGATACGGATAATTCGGATCCTTGTACTTGCCCGCCTTCTGCCGCTTCGGCAGTTCGACCTTCTCGCGCTTCACATCCTCATAAGGAATGCGACTCAGCACATCAGTGATGATGTTCAGCCGAGCCCGACGCTTGTCATTCGAATCCGCCACCAGCCACGGCGCATGTTCGGTATCGGAATGTTTGAACATCTCATCCCGCGCCCGCGAGTAGTCGTACCAGCGGCTGTAGGATTTCAGATCCATCGGCGTCAGTTTCCAGATCTTGCGACCGTCATTGATCCGCGCTTCCAGCCGCCGCGTCTGCTCTTCCGGGCTCACTTCCAGCCAATATTTCAGCAAAATCACCCCGGACTGCACGATCGCATGCTCAACCCACGGGATCGACTTGAGAAACTTGTCCGCCTGCTCATCCGTGCAAAAGCCCATCACCCGCTCGACACCGGCGCGGTTGTACCAACTGCGGTCGAAGATCACCACTTCCCCCGCCGCCGGCAGATAAGGCAAATAACGCTGCACATGCATCTGACTCTTCTCGCGATCCGTTGGCGCCGGCAGCGCCACCACGCGGAAAACCCGCGGGCTCACACGCTCAGTCAGCGCCTTGATCGTACCGCCCTTCCCCGCGCCATCACGCCCTTCAAAAACAATACAAACCTTGACGCCCTCGGCGATTACCCACTCCTGCAACTTGACCAGCTCAACGTGCAGTTTGCGCAGTTGCTCCAGGTAATCCTTGTTTTTCAGCTTCGGACTTTCAGGCGCCTTGGCGTCCTTCTTTTTGTCTTTTGCCATGACCCGGCCCTCTCGAATGAATGCAGAAACAGAATGTTTATTGACGACACACACCAGACACGTGAGGTTAGTTCATGACCTGCTGTTTGCCATCGCCGGGTAAAAAGCAAAATTGCCATGTGTTTCCTTCGTTCTTTCCTGCGTCGCACTGTTCATTCATTGCCCGCCCTTGCCTGTCTGGAGTTTTTCGATGCCGTCGCCAAAATCCCTGCCCACTGCCCTGCTGGGCCTGGCCCTTGCCTGCCCGGCGATGGCCGAGACTCAAGGTCTGGAACTGGGGCAAGTGCTGATTTCGGCCGATGAGCAGCGCGGTTCGGATGCGTCGGTTGAAGAAGCCAAAGAGCGCCTCGAACAAGTGCCCGGCGGCACCAACGTGGTCGATATGCGCCAACCGTTGCAGGGCCGCGTCTCGAGTAATCAGGATGTGCTGGCCTATCAACCGGGCGTTTACGCGCAGTCGGCGGGCAACGAAGGCGTGAAGATTTCCGTGCGTGGTTCGGGCATCAATCGCGCGCCGGGCGCCCACGCCTCGGGCCTTTACACCATGCTCGACGGCCTGCCGCTGACCGGCCCCGGCGGTACGCCTTACGAATTGCTCGAACCGCTGTGGGTCGATCACGTTGAAGTGCTGCGCGGCACCAACGGTTTCGACCGTGGCTCACTGGCCCTCGGCGGCGCCATCGATTACGTCAGCCACACCGGCTACAACGCGCCGAAACTGCAAGTGCGCTACGCCACCGGCAGCCACGGCTATCAGCAGCGTCAGGTCAGTTCCGGGCAAGTGCTCGGCGACTTCGACTACTACGTGTCGCTGACCGATTCCAACGCCGACGGCTATCAGGATCACACCGCCAGCGAAAGCAAAGGCGTGATCGCCAACTTCGGTTATCGCTTCAACCCGAACCTGGAAACGCGCTTCTACATCCGCTACCGCGAAACCGACAACGACCTCGCCGGCCGCGTAACCAAGCACTCCATCGAACACGATCCACGCGCGGCCAACCCGTCTTACGTGGCGCGCGATGACAGCCGCAAGCAACCGGGCAGCACCTTCATCGGCAACAAAACCACCTTCTACATCGACGACGACTCAAGCATCCAGACCGGCCTCGTCTACCACGATTACCCGATGGATCTGCGCGAAGGCCCGAACCGTTTGAAAGTCGCTTACACCGATGTCAGCGGCACCTTCGACTACAAACGTCGCGACACGATCTTCGGCATGGAAAGCCGCAGCAACGTCGGCCTGCGCGTGACCAAACACCTGCCCAATGACGGCGCCAGCGAATTCGTGCGCATTCCTACCGGCAACACCGCCGGTTATGCGCCGGGCACAAAAATGCGCGATTTCACTTATCAGGGTTCGGACACCGTGCTGCACTTCGGCAACGACCTCGAAATCGCCAACGATCTGTGGCTGACCACTGGCCTCGCCGCCATCTACACCCGCCGCGAAAGCGACGTGACCTATCCGCAAAGCGGTGGCAAAACCAGCATGAACGACTGGGACTACGCGCCGCGCCTCGGCCTGCGCTACCAGATCAACCCGGATCTGCAAGTGTTCGGCAACCTCAGCCGCTCCGTCGAAGCGCCGCACCCGTGGTCGCTGATCTACAGCTCCAACGTGCGCTTCCCTTCCGGTAACGGCGCCGCGACGGGGACGCAGAAAGACCCGATCAAACTGCAAAACCAGACCGCGACCACGCTGGAACTCGGCGGGCGTGGCGACAGCGCCATCGGCGAATGGAGCCTGGCGTGGTACTACGCACAGGTTCGGCATGAACTGCTTTCAGTGCTGCCGGATGCCAACGCCGTCACGCCGTATGAGTTGAACGCCAGCCCGACCGTGCATCAAGGCGTCGAAGCGAGCCTCAACAGCAAACTCTGGTCGGCTGCCGATGGCCGCCAGTTGAGCCTGCGTCAGGCGTATACGTTCAGCGATTTCCACTATCGCGACGACGACCGCTTCGGCGACAACCGCTTGCCGGGCCTGCCGATGCATTACTACCAAGGCGAATTGCGTTACGACTGGCCGCAGGGGTTCTTTGCGGCGGTGAACACGCAACTGGTGTCGAAAGTTGCCGTGGATTATGCCGACAGTTACTACGCCGATCCGTATGCACTGTTCGGCGCAACGCTCGGCTACAACGCGCCGAAAGGTGATTGGCAGGGTTGGGTCGACATGCGCAATCTGACCAACAAACACTACGCCGCCACGGTCACGCCGGGGTATGACGACAAAGGTCTGGATGCCGCGCGGTCGACGCCGGGCGAAGGCATGGGGGTTTATGTCGGGGTTTCGTGGAGCTTGCTCTAACCCCACACCTTTGTAGAAGCAGAGCTTGCTCGCGAAGACGGCGGCACATCCCACACCTTCTTGGCTGACACACCGCTTTCGCGAGCAGGCTCACTCCTACAGGGGATTTGTGGTGTGTGGCGAATTTTGTGTACGGCCGAGAAACCTGTGGGAGCGAGCTTGCTCGCGAAGGCGGCGGCACATTCAACACCAATGTGGCTGACACACCGCTTTCGCGAGCAGGCTCACTCCTACAGGGGATTTGTGGTGTGCCCCGGGTTTTGTGTACGACAGAAAATCTGTAGGAGCTGAGCTTGCTCGCGAAGACGGCGGCACATCCGACATCTCCTTGACTGACCCACCGCTTTCGCGAGCAAGCCCGCTCCCACACTGACTGGTGTCGATCAACTTATCTGCGCCAAATCCGCGCGCTCAACCATCCGAACACTGGCAAACGTCGACTCATTCCGTGCCTGCTCCAGCACCGTCAGCGGTTGCGTCGACACCGCCTTCAGCGCCGGTTTTCGGCTCATCTCCGACCCACCGCGCTCGTCACTCGGCGGTACGCCAAAGTGTTCGCGATAGCATTTGGAAAAATGCGGCGTCGAAACAAAGCCGCAAACATGCGTCAACTCAACGATCGACAACGACGTTTGCTTGAGCAGTTGCCGCGCGCGAATCAGGCGCAGTTTCAAGTAATAACGCGACGGCGAACAGTTGAGGTATTTCTGGAACAACCGCTCCAGCTGTCGCCGCGACAAATCAACGTACGCCGCCAGGTGATCCAGCTCGATCGGTTCCTCAAGATTGGCCTCCATCAGCGCGACGATCTCTTGCAGCTTAGGCTGATGCGTGCCGAGCACGTGCTTGAGCGGTACGCGCTGATGATCCTGCTGGTTGCGGACGCGCTCATAGACAAACATCTCAGAGATGGCAGCGGACAAATCACGTCCATGATCGCGGCTGATCAAGTGCAGCAGCATGTCCAGCGGCGCGGTACCGCCGGAGCTGGTGACGCGATTGCGATCGAGGCTAAACAGGCTGGTGCTGACGCTGACACGCGGAAACGCTTCCTGCATCGCCGCGAGAAATTCCCAATGCACGCTGCATTCATAACCGTCGAGCAGCCCGGCTCTCGCCAGCGCCCAACTGCCGGTGCACACGCCGCCCAAGCGCTTCGATTGACGCGCCAGGGCCTGCAGCCAAGTGATGTGCTCCCGCGAAATCACGCTCTGAATGCCGACGCCGCCGCAGACAATCACCGTGTCCACGGCAGGATTACTCCACGACCCATCCGGCGTAATCGGCACGCCGTCGCTGGCCCAGACCGGCGCGCCGCCAACGCTGAACGTCTGCCAGCGATACAGCTCACGCCCGGACAATTGATTGGCCATGCGCAACGGTTCGACGGCGGACGCCAGCGACATCAGGGTGAATTTGTCCAGCAGCAGAAAGCCAACGGATTGAGTCGCACCGTCGGGTGCGGCAGCGTTCGATGACATCGGATTCGTGTCCTTACAGAAGCGTTTGTGGTTCGGCGTTAACCCGCTGACGTCACCCGGGCCGCCTGTGCAGGATCACGCGAGGTCACCAGGCCGAGAAAGGAAATCAGCAACGCGAGGCCAATGGTCGTGCTCACTTCGGTGCGGTGTTGCGGGGTGATCATCATCACCGTCAACGCCGCGCAAATGAACACGATCACCAGCCAGGTCAGCCACGGGAACAGCCACATGCGAAAGGTCAGCTCGACGTTGCGCTGGCGCAAGATCCGCCGCATGCGCAACTGCGACACAGCGATGGTCAGGTACACCAGCAAGGCAATCGCCCCAGAACTGGCGAGCAGGAATTCAAACAACCCGGCGGGCATGAAATAGCTCCACACGGTGATCGCCGCGCCCAACACGGTGCTGGCGAAAACAGCCGCCCGTGGCACGCCGGCGGCCGACGTCACCTTCAACGCCTTCGGCGCATCGCCACGGCGTCCCAGCGAAAACAACATGCGCGAGGCAATGTAGATCGAAGAGTTCATGCAACTGGCGACGGCGATCAACACGACGACGTCGACCATGAACTTGGCGTGGGGAATGTTCATGATTTCCAGCGCCCGTTGATACGAGCCGACCGAGGCCAACAGCGGATCATTCCAGGGCACCACGGAAATCACCACGAAGATCGACAGCAGATAAAACACGCCGATGCGCCAGATCACCGAGCGCGTGGCTTTGGCGATGTTCTGCGCCGGGTTGTTGGATTCGGCGGCGGCGATGGTCACCGCTTCAGTGCCGATAAAACTGAACATGATGGTGATGAAAGCGCCGACCACCGCCGACAGGCCGTTGGGCGCAAACCCGCCGTGGGTCGCCATCAAACCGCTCAAACCACTGACTTCGCGATCCGGCACCCAACCCATCAACACGGCAAAACCGACGCCGATAAACCCGATGATCGCCACGACTTTGGCCATGGCGAACCAGAACTCGAATTCACCGTATTTGGACACGCTGAACAGGTTGGTCACGGCCAGCACAACGATCGACACCAACGCGAACAGCCACGCATCGACCTGTGGAAACCATTGATGGAGCACATGGCCGGCCGCCAGCGCTTCAATCGGAATCACCAACACCCAGAACCACCAGTAAAGCCAACCGATGGTAAACCCCGCCCAGCGCCCGATTGCCTGGTCGGCGTAGGTGGAAAACGAGCCGGTGTCCGGATTGGCCACCGCCATTTCACCGAGCATGCGCATGACCAAAACCACGAGCAAACCCGAAAACAAATACGCCAACAACACCGCCGGCCCCGCCGCCGCAATGGCATGCCCCGAGCCCACGAACAAACCGGCGCCGATGATCCCGGCGATAGACAGCATTGTTACGTGACGAGGCTTGAAGCCCTGCGCCAATTGGCCATTCGAATCCTTGGACGGGCTAATCATTGGTTTTTTTATTCTCTGCTGATCGACATTTAAGCGACTGGACAGGGGCAACGGATCACCGTTGTTGCCGTACAAGAAGCACCGTCCAACCGCCGCAGTTCTTATCAAACCGATGTGGTTTTTTAATGAAAAGACACTTCACCTTATCTGGCTTGGTGGAGGGCTCAGTAGCCTGATGGCGTCATGCTTTGGTCTGAAATCGACACGGGGGAACCTTACAGTCTCGATCAAGACCTACCAGTCGAAAACCCAAAGCAAAACCCGTGGGAGCGAGCCTGCTCGCGAAGACGTCGGCACGTTCAATATCAATGTGCCTGACACACCGCTTTCGCGAGCAGGCTCGCTCCCACAGGGGATTTGTGGTTGTGGCGGATTTTGTGTATGGCCGAGAAACTTGTAGGAGTGAGCCTGCTCGCGATGGCGGCGGCACATTCAGCATCAATGTGGCTGACCCACCGCTTTCGCGAGCAGGCTCACTCCTACAGGGGATTTGTGGTGTTCCCCCGGATTTTGTGTATGGCCGAGAAACCTGTGGGAGCGGGCTTGCTCGCGAAGAAGCCAGCACATCCAACATCACCTAACCTGACCCACCGCTTTCGCGAGCAAACCCGCTCCCACAGTAAATTTTTGGTGTGCCCCGAATTCCATGTACGACAGAAACCCCCTGTGGGAGCGAGCCTGCTCGCGAAGACGCCAGCACATTCAACACCTAAACAACTGCCCCACCCTGCTAATCTCACCCCAACCCCGCTAAGCATCCCTCCACCACTGGATACCTCGATGAACTTCCGATGTCCTGACTGCAACCATCTCGTCAGCCACATCCCGCCCACCCACAAATGCCCCGACTGCGGACACTTCTCCCACGACTGGCTCATCGATGACTGGGAAAGCTTTGCCGCCATCAAACGCAGGCACATCCACTACAACCTCATCATCATGGGCCTCGTCCTGATCAACATCCTGGCCGCCATCCTTTACCAATCAACCAACCCCTTCCAGTGGCTGATCAACCTGATCTTCCTCCCCGCCTTCATCAGCTGGATCCTCTGCCGCAAGCAGCTCAGCCAAAAAGCCCACTACAAAGGGCATAAAGGCAACATCGTGTTCCCATGGTTCGCAGGCTTCGGCGGGTTATGAAAAATCGCCCAACCCTGTAGGAGTGAGCCTGCTCGCGATAGCGCCCATCCAGCCAACATCAACATTGAATGACCCACCGCCATCGCGAGCAGGCTCACTCCTACAGAGATTTTGCATGCTTACCCAGCCCCCAAACCCGCCACCAACACTGTGGGAGCGGGCTTGCCCGCGAAGACGTCAGCCCATCCAACCTAAACCCAACAGCCATAAATCCCGCTCAACTATTCCCCAACAACCTCAACATAACTCGACTCCCCACCCCCACTCGCCCCAGACAGCCAGCCCCAGACAAAACTCAACGTCGTCCGCCCCACCTCATCAACCCCAACCGTCCCCCGCGACCAACCGGAAAGCAACTCGCCTCCCGTCGTCAAACAATGGAAAAGCAGCTCAATCGTATCGACCCCGGTCACCCGGCCAACCTGATGCCCGAAGCGAATCCGACCGCCCTGATAAGTACTCAAAATGCCCGAGCCCTCAACACGGTAATGAAACACCGTGTCAGCCCCCGACAACCCTTGCGCGTTGTTCGCTACGGCAAATCGACGGTCGTGCAAACGCTCGGTGACTTGTGAAAAAGCAGATTCCATAAAGGCTGCGTCCTTGTGTTCAGGGTTTCCGTTCCGGTTGCAGATCATCCTAACCCAACGTCCGACCATCATTGGGAGGTGCCCGCCACGCAAGCGCAAAAACTACAACATCGCAGGCAATCGCCTACAGCCACCTCGGATCTCACCGACTTGTTTGTCCTCAGGTCAAACCCTATCGTTGAGCGCTTGCCGCAACCCAAGCAACTCGCTTTAACCCCATCTAGAACGGATTCATATGAACTGGGTCAGCCATTACCTGAAAAGTTTCAAAATAATTTCGAACAACTATCGACGGTTTACCGCCAGCTTCATCGCGGTATCCACACTGTTCATACTCTGCAGCGCCCTTAATTCCTTGCTTCCAGTACTACTGAGAAATGCCGCAAACACCTTTGACGGCGCTCCGAACGCAAGCACTCAATTCCTCTTATTCGCAGGTTGCTACGCCTTACTCTGGACAGTCTCACAAGTGCTTTCCAGCGTTCGCGGCGTCTTTTCAGCGTGGATACTCGCCAAGTGCGACGCGACCCTTTACGAAACCATCCTCACCCGAATTTTTCAGTACGCTCACAGCAAACAGCGAACGCTCGACCCCGGCTATGTGGCGGCTGACATCAATCGATCGGCCAGCAGTTTCAGCCTGGTCACTGTTGGCGTTTTCTGGACCATCGTTCCTATCGCAGTTGAAATCATCGTCGCCATCAGCGTGCTTTACACCATCATGGGCGCTGCTTACGCGATGCTGTTTCTCGTCGCCTGCGTCGCACTGACTTCCCTGGCCATCTACGTCGCCAAGTCCAGTTCCAGCATTCATCGCGCCTTGTTTGAAGCCGACAACAACCTTTCAAGCTATACCGTCGAAAGGCTTGGCAGGGTTTACGACATCAAGATCAACAACAGCTTGCCCAAGGAACTCGCCCTTGGCCGAACCTTCTTCGACAACTACGTCAAAACCATCAGAGACGCCAACCTTCGCATGGGCATTCGGATTGCCTGCCAAGGCTTGGCCATTGGCGCAGTACTGACATTTTTCATACTGTTATCCGGCCTGTACTACCGCACGAATTTTACGGCTGGCGATTTCATCATGATCGTTGGATACATCACCCTGTTCACCCTGCAACTCCATCTATTGGCGGGCACACTGTTCAACCTTCAAGCCCACCTCATTTCTTTGAACGACGGCATCAAATACATCGAAGAAGACATTAAAGAGCAGTACCACCCGAAGCATCACGCAGACGTCGAAGGCTTTACGCTCACAGGCGTAACACTGGCAAAGGACAACAGAACCATCCTGAACAACATCAACGGTCAGTTGATGTCTGGCGTAAATATCATTTCAGGAAAATCCGGCGCGGGAAAAACAATGCTGGTAAACATTCTTTTGGGTCTCGAAGAATCCCATACAGGAACGGCCCTCTACAGAGGACACCGGATCAGTGAGGCACTCACCGAACACATACTGTCAGAGGTTTCCGTCGCGCCGCAAAAACCGGTTCTAGTGTCCGGTACGCTCGAAGATAATCTGCTGTATGGCGCTGATGACGTATGCCAAAACAGGCTGAAGGAAATTGTCGAACTGCTCGGATTCACACGGCAAGGCAATGACGCTGACGCTTTGCTGGCAATAGTAATAGACGTCGCCGGCAGCGGATTGAGTGGTGGTGAGAGACAGCGAATCGCCATCGGCCGGGCGATATTAAGAGACAAGCCCACGCTAATACTGGATGAACCTACTGCCGCGCTTGATGAACGAACCGCGCACAAAATCGTTGAATGGCTCGCCCTGCACACACGCAACTTGATCATCGTCACCCATGACGAAAAGCTGAAAAAGAAGTACGGCATAAAAATAGAATTGAATGAGACGACGGCCGAATCTGTTCAGGTGTGACCCGGCGGAGTTCAAAAATCATGATCGCCGGGTGCCAAGGCAACTTGCCCAAACGCTGTTCCACGCTAAGTTTAAGGTCAGTGACAACAACGACCCCGCCCTCGCCCAGTACGAATCCACGGGAGGCTTGATGAACAACTTCCCAATCGTCGCCACCGTTCTCTCGATGATCCTCGGGCTCTCCGTCACCCGCCTCCTGCTCGGCGCGTTAACCGTATTCCGCATCCGCCGCGTGGCCGCGCCAGACTGGGTGCCGCTGGTCTGGGCGGTGATGCTCTTCACCACGCAATTGGAATTCTGGTGGGCCGTCAACGCACTGTCGACGGTCAAACAGACCTTCTCGTTTCTCGAGTTTCTATTGCTGGTGATGCTGACACTGTCGCTGTTTGTCACGGCCGCATTATTGCTGCCGAGCCGTAGCGAAGATGAGCAGAACGGCCTGCGCGTGTACTTCGAACAAGATGGGCGATACGCATTGCTGTCGCTGTCCACGTACCTGTGCCTGGGGCTGGTCGTCAACGTCATGTTGTTCGACGCCTCGCCTTTAGCACTGTGGGGCCTGCTGGACGTGATTATGATTGTGCTGCCAATCTGCGCGTTCTTCGCGCGATCGCGTAAAGGCTATACGACCATCACCCTGATCTACGTGCCTCTGAGCGTGATCGACTTCATCATTTCGCTGGCGACCTAACGCCCCAGAATGCATCTAAAACCCACTAACCTCCGGCGGATGAAGCCATAGGTGGCGAGGGAGCTTGCTCCCGCTGGACTGCGCAGCAGGCCCCGCTTTGAAAAGCGAAACCCACCCCACGCCCCGCCAAAGCAAGTCCCTCACCACAAATTGCTGCCCTAAGCCGAAGCCTTCAGCTCAACATTATCCAGCGCCTTATTCACCGCCAATTCCCCCAACATCACAACCTGCGCAATCCCCAACAACGTATTGCGATTCGGCCCCTCCAGCATCCCGGCAAAATCCCCAAGCATCACCGTCGCCGAGGCCAAAGACTCACACGCATTGACCAGCAGCGTCTCAGTGTCGGATTGCGGATTAACCATGAACAAAGTGCTGGGGCTGTACGGCGTGGCCATGATCTTCTCAGGCGCAAGATAATGATCGAGCGCCCGCTCCGCCGCATCGTGAAGCTTCCTCGAATCGAACGATTCATAAGGCGACGCCGGATCCGTCACCGGCGCCTTCGGTGGTGTAGTGCTCATCAACTAAAACTCCAATCAGCAAACATCGAATAACCCCCCGTAGGAGCTGCCGAAGGCTGCGATCTTTTGATCTTCTTCTTACAACCAAACGCAAAATCAAAGAATCGCAGCCTGCGGCAGCTCCTACAGGGCGATCGCGGCGGAATCGCTAGTGCGGCAAGCGGCGCCCATCCAGCACTCGATTGACCATCAGCTCACTCAGCATGATCACCTGATGCAGCATCAACAGCGCCCGGCGTTGTGAGTTGTCGACGCCATTGCCGATATCACGCGCCATGTCACTCGCGGCGGCTAACGATTCACAAGCTTCGACGAGCAGGGTTTCTTCGTCCACGGCGGGGTCGATCAGGAAGATCTGGCTGGTTTTGCGGGAAGGGATTGAGAGTTTAAGTGCGTCGGGGTTGAGGTAGAAATTGATGGCGCGTTCGGTCGCCTCTTTTATTTTTTGAGGTTCGAGCGCTGGGTCGTACGGGATCGGATCGGCGTCCGGTGGGTTTGGCGTGACTTTGAACATAGATGAAGCTCCTAACACATTTAAAGGAGGCTTCACCCTTTCGCTACCAAACGAAGGGTGGCGGCCATGCAGAGGTTGGTAGACCGGGTGTTAGGATCCGGCGCGCCCTAGGACGCCCTATACATGGCCACCATAATCGAGAGACAAATCTCGACGACTGCGGAATGTACAACTAACACCGGGCTACCAAACCCGATCACTGATTTTCAGTGACAGGGAGACGATATAGCCCGCTGCATAGTCGCGTATGCCAGCGGATTCTGAGGTGCGCGTAGGCAACGGCGCAAGGCGTTGTAGCCTTTATGGCGTAACGGTTTATGTAATTTAAACGCGCTTGCTAGGTCATGCTTAAACATCAAAACCGCCCCTTCCTTCGTGGCATTTTCTTAAAAACCATTCTGAAACGGATAGCTCGCAAGATGTTGGATAGGGCATCTCCCAAACCCCCAAGCTATAAGCATGTTACGCCAATTGTTGCAGCCCCTCTCACCAGGTGGGGCCAACGTCCATGAGCGACTGTCCTTGATAGGTGAAAGGATCTGCCTCGTGAGATATGCTAGAGCTACGACAACGCCTGCAGGAAGCATGAAGTGACTCAAGTTAAGAAAACCAAGAGAGGAACCTCATATTGGGACTCTGTTTACTCCGGAGAAGATTTATTACTAAAAGAACACGACTGGGATCTCGCAAACAATAGAGGTCCAAGTGAGTTACTTTTCACATCAGAAAACCTGCAAATTCACATAAAAAAATCGGCGCTCCCCAGATTCAACTGCAAAACTACAAATTTTTCAGATTGCGATTTTATCGGCGACTACATAAGCAATGTTACACACGGCGAACTCTCATTCAGGAAGTGCACCTTCACCGGGTGTGACTTTGGCGACAGTATTTGGAGAGGGGTAAAGTTTAGCGAGTGCAGCTTTGAAAGATGTTCATTCACCTTAACAGAATTTCAAGACTGCATTTTTTACGAATGCCAATGGGATAGCATTACGATATCCGGCACTGAAACAAAAATACCAAACACGCTAGTATCAAATCCCAATAAATTTATCGACTCAGCGTATACAAATCTAAACGAAGCTATCCTATTAAAAAATAACACAACACCTGACTATCAAAAAATGAGGCTGGAGGGAACCAAAGCAAAATTCGCGAGGGTATTGCTAAAAAACGCTGAAAGCCACGGGGATGACGACGCATATTACTCAGCAATTAAAACATATCTAAATCAGTCGCTTAAAAGTAAAATATCAAAATCCACCTATAACTATTTGCATAACAATGGCAAGATCAGGAACGCTCTTGCTTTTCTGGCTGCTTGGTTTGAGTTATTCCTGCTCAACATATCCGGATTCATTAATTGCTGGGGCAAAAGCATCGCTAGGCCAGCAATTATAGGAATGTGTTTAACCTTAATATTTGGCATACTTTATAGCTACTTACTGAAGGATCTCGCCACAGGACTTGTAAAAGGATTTGATATTACATTCCTCGTAGGTTATACAAAATACGCGGACAAGGATGACCCAGTAAAATTTCAACTTCTTTATGGACTTAATGCATTTTTCGGTCTTTGGTGGTACGCAATTCTTGTACCAACATTAATCAACAGAATAAGCAGGGTTAACTAAATGGCTATCCTATCGCTTATTGTATATGGAAGTAGAGCCCGTGAAGATCATTCGGATAGCTCCGACACTGATCTGTTTGCGATCACCGATGATGAAAAATATGAGATGATTGTGAAGGGCAGTACTAATATTGCATGCTACCCCCTTAAACAAGCAATTACGAGGGCCCGGAGCGGCGATCTGTTTTTTTTGCACATCACACAAGAAGCCAGAGAAATATACGACCCTCAGAATTTTTTTGAGAGAATCAAAAAAGATTTTGTAAGGAAGGAAAGCTACATTACCGAAATTTCAAACGCATGCGAGCTTGGATATGCGTTGGTGGCCAGCGCTGGGCGGATACAAGATTACTACCTTCTAAACAAAAGGCTCGCTTGGTGCTTAAGAACTATTTTAATTGCTAGGTCTGCAGAAATGGGATGTCCCACTTTTTCAAAAGAAGGGTTGGCCCAGCTTTTTGAGGATCGACGTATAAGTAAATTGATATCAATGAAAGACTCCGACAACTATGATTCAAAAGCATACCCAGACTTCCATTCGATTTTTGTTAGACACGGCATTGAGCAAAACAAAGAGATGCCTACAGAATATGAAGACCTAATAAATTACTTTCTTCAGCGCAACAACGCAATGGGATTAAAAACCGCAAGACTTTTAAGCCACGATACAGAACCAGAAAGTTACGAGTGGGGCTGACAATTTTCTCACAGGGAAAACTTATAGCATTGGTAATGCTGACCAGCCCCAAAATTCACTGCACAAAAAAGGGGATACAATTATCATCCACGCTCTTTTTGACTTTAATTATTCATTCAATAATTATTAATGGAAAATCGACCGGATCAAAACTTTGAGCTTGCCCCACAGCGACTTCGACAGAACTCGGCTTACAAAAAATTTTATCATGGATATTTTTTGCAATACTTGGAGTTTGATTCCAATCTTGAAAAAGACAAATCCTACCTGAATTTCCCACTAGCAGCGCAGACCAAAATTTAGGCTTGCCTTCTACCAGCCCCCCAATGAAAGAGCAAGCAACTTTTAGTCGCGTTTTGGAGGCGAGATTCAAACATAAATTAACCCCGCCGGCATTGGCGACGGAGGGATAACACCAACCATCGCGTCCAAGCTTAAAAATTTTGTTAGCTAAAACACTGCTAACCTTATACGCGTTTTCAGATGTATTGAAAAAATGCCTGCTTAAAAAAGCATCAATTACACTTAGCTTTTCTCTAACACTTTTCGCTACCCCCTCCATTCCTTCTATTTTCATTCCAACCTCAAGAACTTCCAAGTCCTCCACTATATCATAAGCGGTAAGTAAAAAAGGCACATCATCTTGCAAATGGACTTCCTTCAAAGGTGTCAACGCATCGGTACTTGCATATAACAATTGCTGATGCGGTTTATTGAGTCGACCATACTCAGTAATAAACCTCTTCGGAGCCTCCCAAAAATCACTCCCTTCAATTTTATTGGTTATCGCATCCAGCTTACGCGCTCTATATAGCCTCCCTCCTTTCTTGTATTGCCGCATTCCCGATGTAAATGCAGACACACCAAACCCCTCAATCTGAAAAAGCAAAACCTTTTTTATTGCGTGGTACACCGCCTCGTCATCAGAATTCGCCAAGTCCACTTCAAGACCGTCGAGCCTAGCCTGTATTTCCTCTTTACTATAAGACTGAAAAACACTTTCAAGATTAAAGCCTTCCAACTCCGACATGCAGCGCTCCATTTTTTTGATTTTTTATCGCTTTATAATTCAAAATTTATTGCTTGCAGCTATATAAATGCGTCACCCCTTACCCATAGGTTTAAACAATTTACCTACATAGTAGCTCAAACTCCACCGATCCTTCGGCCGCGGTTTATAGTGCGTTTTATTCCTCTGCCCCGGCTCCCCACCCACCCCACTCGCCGTGTAGTAATACAGCGCAATCGACCGCCGAGTGATGTGTTCAGGCGTAGTCAACGGCTCCGGATGCCCGTGATTACTATCCTTATCCGTATTAAAAATCACACACCGGTTATAAACCGGCAGCACCTTCTTCAAGCATTTCTTCATCCCCACATCCCAAAGCTCCAGGTTGCCGCCGTACGCTTCCTGCCAGTGCTCGGTCAGGTAAATAATCACGTTCAACCGCCGCTCAACGTTGAGCTTTTTGTTCAGGCGAAAATCCGAGTGCACGCCCAAGAAGCCGCCGGTTTTGGTTTCGTGTAATCCGCCGCCCGCGAAGTAAGGATCTGGAATCAGTCCTTGTATGCCGGTGAGTTTTTCGAGGAATCCCAGCATCGGTGCGGAGTTGAAGGTGTTGAACACGTTTTTCAGGTAGGGGCTGCAGGCGTTGGGGCTGATCTGGCGTTTGAGTTGGCCTTTGTAGCCGCGCTCGTAGATTTGTTCGTTGTTGGTCGGTTCGACCGGGAAGTGTTCGCGGATGCTGGCGATGACGTCGGCTTGCAGGAAGTTGTCGATGACGATGTGCGGGAATGGTGTGGCTTGGGTGTATTTGCTGGTCAGCGATTCGCCGAAAGCGCTGGCGGCGTTTTGGTCGAAGTCGAGTTCCGGGGTCAGGGTGATGGGGAGTGTTTGCGTGTTGGCTTGCATTGCCGCTCCAATGTTCTTCAAGTCTTTCAGGTCACGTCAAACAGGGCCAGGCGCTCGGCGCGGTGCCGCTGTTTGTGCGCTAAGTTCAGTGGCGAGCAGGTTGCCATGTCGGCAATGGCCTGCCGAGTGTACTTTTCCGAAACGTGCTGTGGCGCTGTAACGACATGTTTCCGGCTGTCACAAACTGGTCATATTTCCTCTGCTAATCTCCTCGGCGCCCTACCCCTACACCCCTGTTCTAGAGCCCCCACACGAAGGTGCCGCCACGGTGTTTCCGACTCCCGTTCGCCAGCAAATTATCCTGCGCTCCGACAACCTCCGTTCGGACGATTTCGGTGCTCTTTTTTCGAAGTTGTTTGGTAATCGCTATGCCGATAACCCACCGCTGCCGTCGAACATCATTATTGGTGGGGTTTACGGGCGGCACGATGGTGTGAGTTTTCGGCGGATGCATTATCACGGCGATTTCACGGTGTCTTTTCCGGATCAGCAGGATGAGATTACGTTTGTCATTCCTACGGCGGGCAAGATTGTTTTTAACCATGCGACGGAGTCTGTGGGCGTGACGCAGGTGGGGTTGGCGATTGATAAGGCTGAGATTCGCTCGATGCGGTTTTTTGATGATCATGCGCATCATGGGATTTCGGTGAATCGGCATCAGTTGACGGAGCGGTTGTCGGCGCTGTTGGGTAAACCGATTCTGGAGCGGATTGTGTTTGAGCCGAGTGTGAATCTGGATTCGGCGGCGTTTCAGGGGATCAAGGCGTTGATTGATCTGGCGACGGGCGCTGAGTTTGATGCGTTGATCAACAGCGGGACGTTGATGCCGTCGCGGTTGCGCGAGATGTTGATTGATGCGGTGCTGGAGGCATGGCCGCACAATTTCACCGAGGCGCTGCGGCGGCCGGCGCCGATGGTCGCGCCCCGGCATGTGAAGTTGGCGATGGAGTTTATTCAGGCGCATCCGGAGCAGTTGGTGAGTGGTGTGGATCTGGCGCGGTTGAGTAATGTGAGTCAGCGGGCGTTGCAGGAAGGGTTTCGGCGGTTTGTCGGGACGTCGATTGTGGCGTATCAGCGGCAGGTGCGGCTGGAGCGGGCTTATGAGGTGCTGGCGCGGCGGGAGTCGGGGTCGGTGACGGAGGTGGCGTTGAGGTTTGGGTTTAGTAATGTGGGGCGGTTTTGTCAGTATTTTCAGGGGGCTTATGGGGTGAGTCCGGCGGAGTTTCGGGCTCGGGGGTGATTGGATTTTGAAGCTGTAGGGTTAATTGTGGCGAGGGGATTTATCCCCGATGGACTGCGTAGCAGGCCCATTTCTTGGGGCCGCTGCGCGACCCGTCGGGGATAAATCCCCTCACCACAGGGGTTTTGGGGTGGTTTGAAGATTTTTGGTTAGAACGCAATTTGTGGGAGCGGGCTTGCTCGCGAAGGCGGTGGATCAGTCGATTTGATATTGGCTGGTCTGTCGCTTTCGCGAGCAAGCCCGCTCCCACATTGGGTTTTGCGGTGTGTTTTGGAGCGGGGTCGTCCTTGACCTCGCTTTTATTAGAAGGCGTAGCTGGCTTTTAGGCCGCCGTTGAAGCCGTGGCTGTCGCCGCCGCCATTGGCGCCGATTTCTGCGCCCAGGCTCAGGGCGCCGAGGTTGGCCATGACGTTGACCCCGCCAGTGAACTGATCGCGGTTGTCGAAGGCGGCGCGTTGTTCGATATCCAGCCCTAGCAGGTGGCTTTGGCTGTCGACTTCGTTATCCCCCAGTGTGCGTTCGTAACCCACTTGTACGCCCGGCACCAGTTGCCATGCGCCCATCGCCACCGGGGCGAAACCGACGTTGAGGCTGGCGACGGCGCTGCGGCGGGTGGCGGTGTTGTCGTCGACGTCGAGGGCGAGTTCGCTGCCCTTCTCTGTGAAGCCGTTGAGGTCGAGGTGGCTGATGCGAAAGCCCAGGCTCGGCTCGAAAACCATGCCGTTGACCGGGGCGCGGTAGCCGAGGGCCAGCGTGGCGCCGGTGAGGTTGCCGTGGGTGTCGCCCTTCGCTGAGCCGAGGCCGCCGCCGAGGTCGCGTTTGCTGTCGTAGTCGATGTAGCCGGCGCTGGCATTGGCGTCGAGGAACAGGCCTTGTTCCAGGCTGGTGAAGCCGTAGCGGGCGCCGACGTTGAGGAAAGTGAAGTCGGTGTCGGCTTCGCCACCCGCACCGCCGACGGTGCCTTTGCTGTAGCCGAAGCCACCGCGTGCGCTAAGTTGTTCGCTGAAGCGTTGGGTGATGCCGACCATCAGGCCTTGGCTGTGTTCGTTGCTGCTTTCGGCGTGGGACGAGCCGTCGGTGCCGAGGTAACCGGCCAGCGCGGTCGTCCACAAGCGGTATTGACCGACTTTGAGGTCGGTGCCGCTGGCGAACGGTGCGGCGGCTTGTTCGATCATCGCGTTTTGGCGCAGCAGGTAGCTCGCGGCGTCAGCGTGCACCTGGCCGCCGACCTGGGATTCGACACCGCCGAGGGTGCCGGCGTCGATGGCCGATTGCAGGTAATAGTTGTAGGCGCTGTAGGTGCCGGACAGATTGGTGTTCTGCAATTCGCGGAGCAGTTCGGCGCCGGCAGCGGCGTTGCCCATCAATCCGGCCTGACCCGGCAGGCTGTTGTATTCGACGAGCTTGCCGCGCAGGACGTAGATGGTTTCCTGCGAGAGGCCGAGGCCTTGTTTGAGGTAGTTGTCCATGGTGCCGTATTGCGCGGTGACTTCATCGAGACCGGCCTGCAAGTAGCTGGCCTGCACGCCGAGCAGCGGCCCGTAGACGGCGGCCATGCTTGGCGGCATCGCTTTCAATGTGGCGGCGACGCGCGCGGCGGTGTAGTCGTTGGTCGCGAGGTAGTTGGCCATGATTGTTGCGTTGTCGACACCGGCGATGCTTTGCAATACGGCGGCGGTCCAGCCGGTGCGGTCTTTACCGGCGGTGCAGTGGAACAGTTGCGCGGCGTCGACGCTGGCCAGCGCGTTGAACAGCGTGCCGAACTGGCTGCGCATGCCGGCATCGTTGACGAAGGCGCGGTTGGTCTGTTCCATCATGGCGACGGCGTCGGCTGCGCTGTTGAAACTGATGTTGGTGATGTTGGAGCCGGAGGTGGTGGCGCCGATGATGTCGATGTTTTGGTAATTCGCGCCGTTGAGCATGGTGTCTGGCGTGCCGGCGATTTCGCTCGGGGTGCGCAGGTCGTAGACGGCTTTGATGCCAAGGCTGTTGAGCGTCGCCAAGTCTGCCGCCGACGGCGTGATCGCGTTGGAGCGATAGAACACGCCCGTGCGCATGGTGCCGTCGTGGGCGGTGGAATAGGCAGTGGTGATGCCGGCGACATCGCGGAAGTTGTCGATGCTTTTCAAGCGCGGCGTGTCGAGGGGCACGGACTCGGCAGCGTGAGCAGCGGCGATGGACAGGCTCAGTACGGACAGCGAACACACAAGACGTTGAAACACGGTGCAGCCTCATTGTTTAAGCGTTGGGCTGCTGACTATGCGGAGCGAAGTGATACTGAATATGACAGTTTCGGTTTGTCGCGAAATGGCTGCGCGATTGGGCCGTCTGGTGCGTGATTGGGCTGTGGGGGATTGAATTTTGGAGTGTCAGTTGGGTTGGTTGTTGGCCGGGATACCGCTTTCGCGAGCAAGCTTGGCTCCTACAGGGATTGTGTGTGTCTGTTGAATGTATGGGCACCGCCGAACATTGTAGGAGCTGAGCTTGCTCGCGAAAGCGTTGGGTCAGCGACGGTGATATCGACTGGCATACCGCTTTCGCGAGCAAGCCCGCTCCCACAGGGATTGTGTGTCTGATGGATGTATGAGCACCGCCGAACATTGTAGGAGCTGGGCTTGCCCGCGAAGGCGGTGGGTCAGTGACGGTGATGCTGGCTGTCACGCCGCTTTCGCGAGCAAGCTCGGCTCCTACAAAGTCCGCGGTGGTTTGGGGTTATTGGGTGAACCGCACGCCCGGTTTTGCGCGTTCGTCAACGCTGAGTTCGAAGATGTCCGGGCGGGCGTAGTGGCCGACGACGTCGTAGTCGTAACGCGCGCGGATCAAATCATCCGTGTCGATTTCTGCGCTGATCAGGCCGGCTTCATTGCGCAGCGGCCCGGCCAGAACGTCGCCCATCGGCCCGATGATCACGCTGCCGCCGGCAATCAATGGGCGCTCGGCGGGCCAGTTGGCAATGTCCACACCCAACTCGCGCGGCGACGCCTGCACCTGGCACGCACTCACCACAAAGCAGCGCCCTTCATGAGCAATGTGGCGCATGCTGACCTGCCACATCTCACGCTCATCCACAGTCGGCGCGCACCACACTTCTACGCCCTTGGCGTACATCGCGGTGCGCAGCAGCGGCATCATGTTTTCCCAGCAGACCACCGCGCCGAGCTTGCCCACCGGCGTATCGAGCACCGGCAACGTCGAGCCATCGCCCGTGCCCCAGATCAGCCGTTCAGTACCGGTCGGCATCAGTTTGCGGTGCTTGCCGACCAAACCCTCGTGCGGATCGATATACAGCACCGTGCAATACAACGTGCTACCCGCGCGCTCAATCACGCCGATCACCAAATTGGCGCCGGTGCGCGCCGACAAACCGGCCAGCGCATCAGTCTCGACACCCGGCACATCGATGGCGTTGGCAAAATACCGCGCATACGCCTCGCGCCCTTCCGGTAAGCGATAACCCAGTTGCGTACCAAACCCCTCGCCTTTCGGATACCCACCGAGCAGCGCTTCCGGCATCACCACCAACGCAGCGCCGGACTCAACGATGGCCGCTTCATAACTGAGAATCTGTTCGAGGGTTTCGCCTTTGCCCCCCGGCAAGGAGCCGATTTGCAGCGCAGCAACGATTGATTTGGCCATGTCAGTTCACTTCATAAGATCAGGTGTTGCTGATTCTCCGGCCGCACGGGATCATGAATAAAGCCCGATTCACTGCTGAATGATATGAGCCTTATGAATATCGCCACCGTCGACCTCAATCTACTGAAAGTCTTTGAAGCCCTGCATGAAGAGTCCAGCGCCAGCCGCGCCGCGCTGCGTCTGGGCGTGACGCAATCGGCTGTCAGTGCAGCGTTACGGCGTTTGCGCGATGTGTATGGCGACCAATTGTTCGTGCGTACCGGGCGCGGTCTGGCGCCAACACTAAAAGCCAATCAGCTGAAACCGGTGGTCAGCGAGGCGCTGAACAAGTGTCGGCAGAGTCTGGCGATGGTCGACCCGACCACGCAGCAGTACGAGGGGCGCTCGGTGACGGTGGGCCTGTCAGATGATTTCGAGATCGCCTACGGCCGGCGTCTGATCGAGGAAATTGCCCGCAGCGCGCCGAAACTGCGCCTGATCTTCCGCCAGACCCACAGCCAGATCGTCGCCCGCGATCTGATGGAGCGCAGCATCGATCTGGCAATCACCGCCGGCGGTTTTGCCGAGCGCCTGCTCAGTCGTCAGGTGTTAGGCGAAGGCGGTTATGCGTGCCTGGTCGATCCCGCGAGCCTGGCGCCCGGTCAGCAGCAGATCGATCTGCAGGAATTCGTCGCCCGCGAGCACTTGCTGGTGTCGTCCGGGGGATTTATCGGGATTACCGATGAGGGGTTGGCGGCGCTGGGTTTGAGTCGTCGGGTCTGCGCTTCGACCACGCATTTTGCCGCGCTGCCTTATCTGCTCAAGGGCAGCCAGGCAGTAGCGACGATCCCGACGCACGCCGCCGAGAGTATCGCGGCGATCAGCGGGCTGACGTTGTTGCCCTGCCCGCTGCCGTTGCCGCGTTATCCGATCGAACTCGGCTGGCGCACCAGCACACAGATCGATCCAGTGGTGGTGAAGGTTCGCGAGGCGATTGCCGCCACGTTCACACCGGGCTGAGGCGTTACTTGTTCGCTGCCATCAGGCGATTGACTTCACTGCGCACCATGTTGGCGAATTCCGGCGGCGACATGGTGTCCAGTTCCGAACGTACCCATTCCGCCCATTTGCCTTTGCGCTTGCCGCGCTCGCCGAACAAACGCGCGGCTTCGCCTTTGGCTTTGCCCAGATTGTTCTGCCAGAGTTCGAACAGACGGGATTTCTCGTCCTCGAGCGCCGCGCGCTCAGCGAGGGATTTGTCGGCCAGATTGAAACTCATGGGGATTTATCCTGCTGCGTAAAATGGCGACATCTTACACGCTCGGCGGAAATCTCCTGCGCAGGTTTTGCCTGTTGATCTACATTCAGTGCAACTTTTCGCGCACCGTCGCACTCCATTGATCACGTCCATTCAACTGCAAGGAGTCACCCAATGGCCCGGAAATCCGCCGTGCAAGCCGCCCAGGATCAAATCAAGGATCAAGCCTTCAGTGAGCTTCAGGCGTTAATCGAAGAATCCGACAAACTGCTGAAGAACAGCGCTTCACTGGTTGGCGAGGAAGCGGAAACCCTGCGCGGGCAAATCGCCCAGAAATTGCAGCAGGCACTGGAATCGGTGTCGAGCGTGCGCGACCGCACCAAGCCAGCGGTAGATGCTACCGAAAGCTACATCGGCGGCCATCCATGGCAGACCGTGGCCATCTCGGCCGGTTTTGGTCTGGTGGTGGGGTTGCTGCTCGGTCGTCGTTGATTTCTTAAGACCGAGTTGACGCCATCGCGAGCAGGCTCACTCCTACAGGGGAACGCATTTCAAATGTAGGAGTGAGCCTGCTCGCGATTCGATTCTGAAAGCGCACAAATGTCAGACCGACAGCAGCTCATCAATATGCCGATACTCAGCCGCCAGCCCCGCCGCCAATTCCCGCGCCCGCCCCAATCGAATCGGCCCTCGCTCGATATCGATCAACAGCCCCGGACACGCCAGCGCCGGCAACCCCGTCCACGCCTTCAACCGCCCATCCGTGACCACCAGCAAGCGCTGCTGCTCGGCTGGAAAACGCTTGCGCCGCACCGTCAGCCATTGCTGCGCCTGTGCCAACGCCGCCACCAACGGCGTGCCACCGCCGGCGCCCAAAGCATCAAGCCAAACGCGCAAGCCACTGGACGCTTTCAACCCCTGCACCTGCCACTTCGGCGCCGAGCCACTGGCCGTCAACAACGCCAACCGTGCGCGTTGGCGATAAGCATCGTCGAACAGTTGCGCGAGCAGACCTTTGGCATCGCTCAAGGCCTGATGCCGGCGGGTAGACGCCGAGGCATCGACGATCACCAGCCACAACTCATGCGGCGTACGGGTGCGCAGTTGAAACAATAAATCGGCGCGAGTTTGCGGGCGGCCGTTGAGCAGCGTCGCCGGCCAGTTCACCAAACCGCTGCGTGCGGCGTGGCGTTTGCCTTGGCGTCCGTTGTCCAGCCGACCAGCGCGGGGTCTGGCATCCGCCCCCGCGTCGGATCGGGGGCGAATGCCTAAAGCTTTTTTGGCCAGCTCGGCACTTCGCGGCGAGCACCGGTGGCGAGGGCCGGCGCGGGCATATCGCCCCACTGCCCTTGCCCTTCGCTCGGCTCAGCTTGAGCATCGCTTGGCGATTGCGGTGGTTGTTGCGGACTCGACGCGGTCTGCTCGCGACGGCGATGGCGCAGTGCGAATTCAGCAACGGCGTCGATATCCGCTTCGCTGATCGCCTCTGCACCGCGCCATGCCGCGTGCGCCCGAGCAGCGCGCAACCACACCAGATCCGCGCGCAATCCATCGACGCCGGCAGCAAAGCAACGCTCAGTGATCTGCGCCAGTGCGGCGTCGTCCAGCGGGATGTTGGCCAATGCACTTCGCGCATGTTCGCAACGCTCGCGCAGGGCTTGTTGCTGGGTTTCCCACTGCGCGCAAAACCCTTGCGGATCGCTGTCGAAATCCAGCCGACGCCGAATGATTTGCCCGCGCTCGGTCGGCGCGGTGTGGCCGCTGAGGGCGACGTTCAAACCGAAACGGTCGAGCAATTGTGGACGCAACTCGCCCTCTTCCGGGTTCATCGTGCCGATCAGCACAAACCGCGCCGAGTGGCGATGGGAGATGCCGTCGCGCTCGATCAGGTTGGTGCCGCTGGCGGCGACGTCGAGCAGCAGATCGACGAGGTGATCGGGCAGCAGATTGACCTCATCGACGTAAAGCACACCGCCGTCGGCCTTGGCCAAAACGCCGGGAGAAAATTGCGCGCGGCCATCGCTGAGGGCCGCGTCGAGGTCGAGGGTGCCGACCAGGCGCTCTTCGGTGGCGCCCAGCGGCAACGTGACGAACTGACCGCTCGCGAGCAGATCGGCGAGGCCACGGGCCAAGGTCGATTTGGCCATGCCGCGCGGGCCTTCGATGAGCACGCCGCCGATTTTCGGGTCGATGGCGGTGAGGCACAGGGCGAGTTTCAAGTCATCGGCGCCGACCACGGCGGAGAGGGGGAAATGCGGGGTGTCGGTCATCATCATTACTCGGTCATGGTCGGTGAAATGCTTTTAATTGTGGGAGTGAGCCTGCTCGCGATGGCGGTGTGTCAGCCTACAACGAGTTAACTGACACACTGCTATCGCGAGCAGGCTCACTCCTACAAGGAATCGCACTAGATATTTTCTTCTATGTCCAACAACAGATTCTCCAGTGCCTCTTTATAAGCCCCCGGCTCCTGCCACATCCCGCGCTGCTGCGCCTCAATCATCCGCTCAGTCATATCACGCAGCGCATGCGGATTATGCTCGCGGACAAAATCCCGCGTCGCCGGATCGAGCAAATACGCATCCGCCAGCAACGCGTACTGGTGATCTTCGATCAACTGCGTCGTCGCATCAAACGCGAACAGATTGTCGACCGTCGCCGCCATTTCAAACGCGCCTTTGTAGCCGTGACGCTTGACCCCGTCGATCCATTTCGGATTGGCCGCCCGCGAGCGAATCACCCGGTTCAGCTCTTCCTTCAACGTGCGGATTTTCGGCAGATCCGGCTGGCTGTGATCGCCGTGATAACTGGCCGCCGCTTCGCCGCGCAACGTTTCGACGGCGGCGAGCATGCCGCCCTGGAATTGGTAATAGTCGTTGGAATCGAGCAAGTCGTGCTCGCGATTGTCCTGATTCTGCAGCACTGCTTGCACCTGGCTCAGGCGCTGGACGAATTGTTCGCGGGCGGCAGTGCCTTCGTCAGAACCGCCGTAAGCGTAAGCGCCCCAGTTCAGATAAACCTCGGCGAGATCGTCGCGGCTCTGCCACAAACGACCGTCAATGGCGCCCTGCACGCCCGCGCCGTAGGCACCGGGTTTGGCGCCGAAAATCCGCCAACCGGCCTGACGTCTTGCGGTGTCTTCGTCGACGCCCGATTGCAGCAGCGCCTCGCGTTCGGCGCGGACTTTCGCCGCCAATGGGTTGAGGTCGTCCGGCTCATCCAGTGCGGCAACGGCTTGCACGGCGGCGTCGAACAGGCGAATCAGGTTGGCGAAGGCATCGCGGAAGAATCCGGAGACGCGCAGGGTGACGTCGACACGCGGGCGGTCGAGCAGGCTCAGCGGCAGAATCTCGAAATCGTCGACACGCTGACTGCCCGTCGCCCACACCGGGCGCACGCCCATCAGCGCCATGGCCTGAGCGATGTCGTCACCGCCGGTGCGCATGGTCGCGGTGCCCCACACGGAGAGGCCGAGTTGGCGCAAGTGATCGCCATGGTCTTGCAGGTGGCGTTCGAGGATCAGCGTGGCCGACTGAAAACCGATGCGCCACGCGGTCGTGGTGGGCAGGTTGCGTACGTCGACCGAGTAGAAATTGCGCCCGGTGGGCAGGACGTCGAGGCGGCCACGGCTGGGTGCGCCGCTGGGGCCGGCGGGTACGAAGCGGCCGCTGAGGGCGTCGAGCAGGCCGCGCATTTCGGCGGGGCCGCAGGCGTCGAGGCGTGGGGCGACGACGTCGCGCAGATTCTCGATGATTGCGCAGACCTCCGCCCAACGCGGTTCCTGTAGGAGTGAGCCTGCTCGCGATAGCGGTGTGTCAGTAAAATCAATGTTGGCTGACACTCCGCTATCGCGAGCAGGCTCACTCCTACAAGGGATTTGCAGGGAATCGGAGATTAGGGTTGTGGCGTAGAGTTCCAGGCGTTCGCGGGTGTCGCCGGCGGTGCGCCAGGACTCGTCGCTTTGCGATTGCAGTGCTTCGGGACGCGGGCCTGTCCATGGCTCGGCCAACGCACAATCGAGTGGATCGAAACCCAGTTCGAATGCCTTGGCGAGTGCTCGCAATAGGCTCGATTGCGCGCCTTTGCCATCGCCTCGTGGAATACGCAGAAGCGCCAACAACGTATCAATGCGCAAGCGCCCCGTCGGCGACTCGCCAAAGATGTGCAGGCCATCGCGAATCTGCGATTCCTTCAGATCACACAAATACGTGTCCAGACGCGGCAACCAGATCGCCGCATCGGCGTCACTGTCCAGCCCCGCATCAAGCTGCAATTCACGATCAATCTGCGTGTCGCGCACCAGTTGCAGAATGTCGCGCTGCAACTCACGCGCGCGGCGCGGATCGAGCAGTTGCGCCTCGTAATATTCGTCGGCCAACAGTTCCAGATTGCGCAGCGGCCCGTAGGTTTCGGCGCGGGTCAGCGGCGGCATCAGGTGATCGATGATCACCGCTTGCGTGCGCCGCTTGGCTTGGGCGCCCTCGCCCGGATCGTTGACGATAAACGGATAGATATTCGGCAGCGGCCCGAGCAACGCATCCGGCCAGCAGTTTTCCGAGAGGCCGACGCCTTTGCCCGGCAGCCATTCGAGGTTGCCGTGCTTGCCGACGTGGATCACGCTGTGCGCGCCGTAGGTGTTGCGCAGCCAGAAATAGAACGCCAGATAGCCGTGCGGCGGCACCAGATCCGGATCGTGATAGACCGCGCTCGGATCGACCTGATACCCGCGCGCCGGTTGAATGCCGACGAAGGTCAGGCCGAAGCGCAGACCGGCGATCATCATGCGGCCGTCGCGGCACATCGGATCGTTTTGCGGCGATCCCCAACGCGCGACCACCGCAGCGCGATTGGCTTCGGGCAGCGCATTGAACATCGCTAAATAAGCGTCCATCGCCAGGCTTTGCTGGCACGGGCGCAGGTCAATCGTGTCGAGATCGTTGCTGACGCCACCGAGCAATTGCTGGATCAACTCGGTGCCGCTGCCCGGCAACTCTGCCGTGATCGGATAACCCTCGGCCTGCAACGCGCGAAGAATATTCAGCGCCGCTGCCGGGGTGTCGAGGCCAACACCGTTGCCGATGCGCCCATCGCGGGTCGGGTAGTTGGCAAGAATCAACGCGATGCGTTTTTCAGCGTTCGCCACCCGCGCCAGTTCGATCCAGCGCCGCGCCAGTTCAGCGACAAAATCCATGCGCTCAGGTTGCGCGCGGTAGCAGACCACATCGGACTGACTGCGCTCGCTGCGCCACGCCAGATCCTTGAAGCTGATCGGCCGGCTGATGATGCGTCCGTCGAGTTCTGGTAAGGCAATGTGCATCGCCAGATCACGCGGGCCGAGGCCTTGCTCGCTGTCGCGCCAACCGGGCTCGTTGTCCTGCGCGCAGATCGCCTGAATCACCGGAATGTTGCGGCGAAACGGCCGCAGGTGCGGCGCTTCGGGGCTGGACTGGGCGAAACCGGTGGTGTTCAAAATCACCCCCGCCTCGACTTCATCCAGCCAATCCTCGACCACCGCCAAGCAGCCGGGTTCTTTCAAACTGGCCACCGCGATCGGCAGCGGATTCAAACCCGCCGCTTGCAAGCGCTGGCAGAACACATCGATGAACGCGGTGTTCGCCGCTTGCAAATGCGAGCGGTAAAACAGTACTGCCGCGACCGGTTGCTCAGGCAGCCATTCGGCTTGCCAGTCACTCAGTGCAGCGGTGTTTTTAGTCGGGTGGTAAATCGCCGTGCGCGGCAGGGTTTGCGGCTCATCCCATGCGTAATCGCGGGCCAGCCAACGGTTGGCCATGCAACGAAAGAAATCCAGTGCATTGCTTAGGCCGCCCTGACGCAGGAACTGCCAGAGGCGGTCGCGATCCTCGGCATTAACGGTGCTCAAGTCGCTGAGCTCCGGATCAGGCCGGTCATCGCCCGGCACCAGAATCACCTGCACACCGCGTTCGGCCAACTCGACCAGACGCTCGACGCCATACCGCCAATAGGCGATGCCGCCGTGCAGCGAAATCAAAATCACCTTGGCGTGGCGCAGCACTTCATCGACGTACAAATCGACCGAAGCGTGATTCTGCACCTGCATCGGATTGGCCAGCCGCAGGCTCGGATAATCCTCGGGCAACTGCTGCGCCGCTTCGGCGAGCAGCGCCAGACTGGAGTCGCCGCTGCACAGGATCACCAGCTCGGCGGGGGTTTGGCCAAGGTCGGCAATGTTGTCATCCGAGACGAAACCGCCGGGCTGAGTCCTGAGCAGGTGCATGGTTTAAACGCTGAGCGCGGCGCGCAGTTGCGCTTCGAGTTGGGCGGCGTCGAGTTCCTGACCGATCAACACCAGACGCGTGACGCGCGCTTCATCGGCGCCCCACTGACGGTCGAAATGCTTGTCGAAACGCGTGCCCACGCCCTGGATCAGCAAACGCATTGGTTTGTTCGGGATGGCGGCGAAACCTTTGACACGGAGGATGCCGTGCTTGACCACCAGTTGCGTAAGGGCGTCGAGCAGCAGGCTTTCGTCGGCTTGCGGCAGTTCGATGGAGATCGAATCGAAAGCGTCGTGATCGTGGTCATCGTGATCGTCATCGCCTTCACCGTGGTGGTGATCGTGATGGCTGTGGCGGCTGTCGATGTGCTCTTCGGAACTGGCGCCGAGACCGATCAACACGTCGAGCGGCACACGACCGTTGCTGGCTTCGATGATTTTGACGGCGGGCGGCAATTCTTCGGCGACTTCTGCGCGAACGCGAGCGAGGTCTTCCGGGCTGGTCTGGTCGGCCTTGTTGAGGATTACCAGGTCGGCGCTGGCCAGTTGGTCGGCGAACAATTCGTGCAGCGGCGACTCGTGGTCGAGGTTCGGGTCGAGTTTGCGCTGCGCATCGACCTGATCCGGAAACGCGGCGAAGGTGCCGGCAGCCACAGCCGGGCTGTCGACCACGGTGATCACCGCATCAACGGTGCAGGCGCTGCGGATTTCCGGCCACTGGAAGGCTTGCACCAGTGGTTTTGGCAGGGCCAGACCCGAGGTTTCGATGAGGATATGGTCGAGGTCGCCGCGACGGGCGACCAGTTCGCGCATCACCGGAAAGAACTCTTCCTGAACGGTGCAGCACAGGCAGCCGTTAGCCAGTTCGTACACGCGGCCAACCGCTTCTTCTTCGCTGCAACCGATGGTGCATTGCTTGAGGATTTCACCGTCGATGCCCAACTCGCCAAACTCGTTGACGATCACCGCGATGCGACGGCCCTGCGCGTTGTCGAGCATGTGCCGCAGCAGCGTGGTTTTGCCCGAGCCGAGGAAGCCGGTGACGATGGTGACGGGGAGTTTGGCCAGTGTTTTCATCGGTATGCCCTTTGGCAAGCGGCGGGCATACGGGACGAGAACCGGCAACGCGCGTGCGTGCCCGGAGAGTTCGCCACCGGATCACCCCGCCCGGTTGAAATTGAGAATCTGTGACGAGGCAGGTCTCCTGGCTGACGGCGTTCAGGCGCAGGGCCTGGCGTTGGCTGCGCCTTCCCGCTGGCTCATGGGTTGAGCTGGCAGTGGCGTGGCAGCGAACAGCGCCGTTCACAGTTGCGGGGGCAGCCGCGGCATTGACCGCGTTCCCTTCTTAGCTTCGGCGTGGGCCGAAGAACCTCGAATGCGCAAGGCTACGCATCGGGTGGTGACCGGTCAATGGGGTTGGGTTTTGGTTATGTGAGCATATCCGTTGCTGCGGTTGCTGCTACTGGCGGTTTCGCTCTTACAGCGAGTCACCTTTTCCAAACGCCGAAAAGGTAACCGAAAAGGCTTCGCCCCGGCGTACGGCACTTCGCTGAGGCTCAGTGTTCCCTCGCTACGGTGTCCATCCGGGGACATCGCCTACGGTTTGCTTCGCTGCACCTCCTCTCGATGTGTGCGGCTACGCCGCACGGCGCTACGCGCCTGATCCCCGGATGGACACCTACACTCGGCCTGCCGAAGGGGCTTGAGATCAAAAGCCAGATCAAGATCAAAGGCCCCTCACCCTAGCCCTCTCCCGGAGGGAGAGGGGACTTATTGCGTGGACTGGGAGAGATGCGCCGACTTGAGATACCGAGTTGAGCTTGAGCTTGAAAATCTAAATCAAGAGCCCCTCACCTAGCCCTCTTCCGGAGGGAGAGGGGACTGATTGCGTGGATTGGGAGAGGTACGCCGACGTGGAATACCGAGTCGAACACACATTTTGAAAAGCCCAAAAATCGGCTCCCTCTCCCTCGGGAGAGGGCTGGGGTGAGGGGCAGCAACAACACAAATCAAAAGCCGTGCGCCCCCCGCTCCTCACCACTCAATAAGCCGAGTGTCAGCTCGCCTGCTTTTGATCTTGATCTCGGAGCCCGTCGGCAGGCTGAGTGGAGGGATTGATCCGGGGTGGGAGCGCAGCGACCGTTTGGCGCAGCCAAACACAGCGAGAGGAGGTGCAGCGAAGCAAACCGTAGGCGCTGCCCCCCGGATCAATCCCGCAGCGAAGGAACCCGAGCCACAGCGAGGGCCGAACGTCAGGGCACAGACCTTTTGGTTACTTTTGGGGCGTTTGCCAAAAGTGACCCGCCGTAAGGGCGGAACCATAACCAGCCACACCCGCAGCAACGGATCCACCCCAAAAAATTGACTAAAAACCCAACCCCATGCTCTCCTACACAACTTGTTACGGGTGCCCTTCACAGGGTGAAACGGGAAACCGGTGAATCATGTGCTTTACTCAAGCCATGTCAGTCCGGTGCTGCCCCCGCAACGGTAAGCGAGCGAAGCGTCAAAACCACTGTGCCCAAAAGCATGGGAAGGAGACGCTTGCAGGTCGGCCTGACGCCAACCCCTCGTGAGCCCGGAGACCGGCCCTTAACACACAGCGCGCACCTCGTGCGCAGCTGAACATAACAAACCCGCGGTGGGCGGGCGCTGTTCGAACCTCTGCGAGCCCGACCCGCAGGGGTTTTCATGCGCTCAAATCACCCACTGACACTCCAGAGGGAAGCGCCATGTCGATCATCAGCAGCACCGGCAGCAACACGGACAAAATCGCCAGCACCGCCACACTGAGCCAACGCCTGACCGCCGCGATCTTCGCGTCGATCCTCGGTGCCGGCCTGGTCTACTTCGCCGGTTTCTCGCACATCGAAGCGGTACACAACGCCGCCCACGATACCCGCCACAGCGCCGCGTTCCCGTGCCACTGAGACCTGCCGACATGATCAAGCGTATTGCGCAAACCGCAGGTTTTACCGGGCTTCTGGCCGCCCTGCTCCTCACCCTGCTGCAAAGCTTCTGGGTCTCGCCACTGATTCTTCAAGCGGAAACTTTCGAAAAATCCGAACCCGTCGCCGTGCATGAACACGCCGAAGGCGCCATGGCCGGCCATACCCACGATGCCGAAGCCTGGGAGCCGGAGCCCGGCTGGCAGCGCGTGGTTTCGACCACCGGTGGCAATCTGGTCGTCGCCGTCGGTTTCGCCCTGATGCTCGCCGGTCTCTACACCCTCCGTGCGCCCACCAAAACTTCGCAAGGCCTGCTCTGGGGTCTGGCCGGTTACGCCACGTTCGTCCTCGCGCCGACCTTGGGTCTGCCACCAGAACTGCCGGGCACCGCCGCTGCTGATCTGGCTTCGCGACAGATGTGGTGGATCGGCACGGCCGCGTCGACCGCTGTCGGCCTGTCGTTGATCGCGTTCAGCCGTCACTGGCTCATGAAAGTTCTCGGTGTGGCGATCCTCGCCGTGCCGCACGTGATCGGCGCGCCGCAGCCGGAAGTGCATTCGATGCTCGCCCCTGATGCATTGGAAGCGCAGTTCAAAATCGCTTCGCAGCTGACCAACGTAGCGTTCTGGCTGGCCCTGGGCCTGATCAGCGCCTGGTTGTTCCGCCGCAAAAGCGATGGCCAATACCACGCATGACGAATGACAGCGCAGCGCCGACCTTCGTGGTCGGCCTGGGTTGCCAGCGCGGCTGCCCCGTCAGCACGCTGCGCGCGTTACTTGATCAGGCGTTACAGGCGCATCGCATTGAGTTGCAAGCGATCAAGGCCTTGGCCAGCATCGACCTGAAGCGCGACGAGCCCGGTTTGCAAGAGCTCGCCGCGCAACTGGCGCTGCCGCTGCTGTACTTCAGCAGCGAAGAACTGGCCAGTTATCAGGAACGTCTCAGCCACCGTTCCGAGATTGCTTACGAACGCACCGGTTGCTACGGCGTCGCCGAAAGTGCCGCGCTGGCCCTCGCCGAACAGTTGATTCAGGCACCGGCAAAATTGCTGATTTCCCGACAAAAATACGCTCAGGCCACCTTCGCATTGGCCGGCGCTGCGTAAATTCCCGATAATCCCCGCCATTGATCATGAGCAATCTTCATCTGAAGTGTTGGCCATGCCTTTTTTTCACAGGATTTAGCGATGACCGTCTACTTCATCGGCGCCGGCCCCGGCGACCCGGAACTGATCACTGTCAAAGGCCAGCGGCTGATTCGCAGCTGCCCGGTGATCATTTATGCAGGCTCGCTGGTACCGGCGGCAGTGCTGGACGGTCATCAGGCTGAAACAGTGGTCAACAGCGCCGAATTGCATCTGGAACAGATCATCGAACTGATCAAAACCGCGCACGCGAACGGTCAGGATGTGGCGCGGGTGCATTCCGGCGATCCGAGTCTGTATGGCGCGATTGGTGAGCAGATTCGTTATCTGCGCGAGTTGAATATTCCGTTTGAGATCGTTCCCGGCGTGACGGCAACGGCGGCGTGTGCGGCGTTGCTGGGGGCGGAACTGACCCTGCCGGATGTCTCGCAAAGCGTGATTCTGACCCGCTATGCCGATAAAACCGCGATGCCGCTGGGTGAGGAGCTGGGCAGTCTGGCGCAGCACGGTGCGACCATGGCGATTCATCTGGGCGTTAATCATTTGCCGAAGATTCTGCTGGAGTTGCTGCCGCATTACGGCGCGGATTGCCCGATTGCGGTGATTCACCGGGCGACGTGGCCGGATCAGGATTGGGTAGTGGGGACGCTGGCGGACATTGCCGAGAAGGTTGAGGCCAAGGGTTTTCGGCGCACGGCGTTGATTCTGGTGGGTCGGGTGTTGGGGAGTGAGGTGTTTAGCGAGTCATCGTTGTATCGCGCGGGGCATGCACACCTTTACAGGCCCTGAAAGCAAAAGATCGCAGCCTTCTCCAGCTCCTACAGGGAAATACATTCCAATGTAGGAGCTGCCGAAGGCTGCGAACTTTTGATTCTGTGGCTTCAGACAATGCATTCATCACGGGAAAATGCATTGCCTGAATTGGAACTGCTGCGCAGTTCATCGGGGATAAATCCCCTCGCCACAGCGCCGTTTTTCTTGTCCGCAGCGAACACCTTAGTAGTAGGCGTTTTCTTTCTGCGTGTGGTCGGTCACGTCGCGTACGCCTTTCAGCTCCGGAATACGCTCAAGCAAGGTGCGCTCGATGCCTTCCTTCAGGGTCACGTCCGCCTGGCCGCAGCCTTGGCAGCCGCCGCCGAATTGCAGAACGGCGATGCCGTCTTCAACCACATCGATCAGGCTGACCTGACCGCCGTGGCTGGCGAGCCCCGGGTTGATTTCGGTTTGCAGGTAGTAGTTGATGCGCTCGTTGACCGGGCTGTCGGCGTTGACCATCGGCACTTTGGCGTTCGGCGCCTTGATGGTCAGTTGGCCACCCATGCGGTCGGTGGCGTAGTCGACAACGGCGTCATCGAGAAACGCTTCGCTGAAGTGATCGATATACGCGGTGAAGCTTTTCAGCCCCAGCGCGGTGTCTTCAGGTTTTTCTTCGCCCGGCTTGCAGTAGGCAATGCAGGTTTCGGCGTACTGGGTGCCAGGCTGGGTGATGAAGACGCGGATGCCGATGCCCGGGGTGTTCTGCTTGGAAAGCAGATCAGCCAGGTAATCGTGGGCGGCGTCGGTAATGGTAATAGCGGTCATGGAAACTCCTCGCAGGCTTGGGCGCAGTTTACGCCAATCGTTGCGCCGGACAAAGTCCTAGTATTTTTGTCGGGAAAGATTCTCGTCAGGCTCGCCATCGACCCGCGCTTTGAGCCAACGGTAACTGCGTTTTTCCACCCATTCGTAGCTCAACCACGAACCAACGCCGATCGCCAGCGCACAGACGACGAACATCAGATACGGATTGATCCCGTAACGACGCGCGAGAAAACCGCCCGCCGAGAGCACCAGCACGTGCATCAAGTACACCGAATACGAGCAGTCGCCGAGCAGTTTCAGCAACCGGCTGCGCTCGACATAACGCTCCAGCGCCATGCACGACATCACCAGCACCGCGCTCGGCACGCCCCAATTGAGTAGCCGTGGCGCCGGCGCCAAGTGATAAATCGCCAGCAACGCCGCGACAATCCCGGCCAGCGGCAGCCATAAACCGGCGCCGATCCAGCCGCGACGATGGAGCATGCCAATGCCAATCCCCAGCAGAAACTCGTAAACGATGTCCGAGCGATAAAACTCGCTGATCCAGCCAAACCCCGTCCACGCCTGACTCACCGCAAACAGCAGCGCGGCGACCACCAGCAGACGCACTTGCAAGCGAAACAGCAGCGCCCAGGCAAACAGCACGTAGAAGAGCATTTCGTAATTCAGCGTCCAGCCGACGTTGAGCGTCGGGTAGATTCCGTAGCCGCCGGGATTTTCAGTCGGGATGAACAGCAACGACAGTAGAAAATGCCCCCAATCCACGGTTTGATCGGGCAGCAACGGCTGGGCGAACACCACCAATAGCGCCATTAGCGCCGTGTACAGCCAATACGCGGGGACGATGCGAAACAGGCGATAGAGCAGAAACCGCGCGGGGGGCAGCGGCTTATTTCCGGTGGAAAGGAAGATCACCAGACCGCTGATGACAAAGAACACATCGACGCCCACCGCGCCTTTGTCGATGAACCACTGCCCAATCGGCCCGCGCGCTTCGAAGTCGAAGAAAATCTGCATGAAGTGGTGGCAGACCACCGTCCACGCGGCCAGCGCACGCAGGGCTTGCACTGAAATCAACATCACCCGCTCCCGTCCACACCCTCAAATCCACCACTACCCCAACGTCATCCGAACACTTCGATATGGCGCTGAACTCATGTAGGAGCTGCGGAACGCTGCGATCATTTGATTTTGATTTTCAAGATCAAAAGATCGCAGCGTTCCGCAGCTCCTACAGAGGAATTTTGTGGTGTTGCTTATGCGTGGGACAGCGGGCGGGCCTCAAAAGATCAAAGATTCTCGTAGCGGTTCATATCGAGCACGCCCTCTTCCACCGGGTCGGTTTCGTGGATGTAGCGGCTCAGATCATGGAAATAGAACCAGAACTGCGGATGACTGCGGCGAATCCCCCAGCGCTCGACGATTTTCTCGAATTGCGCCTGATCCCTGGCACTGTCCATGGCATCGACAAACGCCGGCACCTGATCAGCCGGGATATTGAAGATGAAATTCGGATAGCTGCTGAGCACACCGGGATAAATGGTCAACGTGTCCAGCCCTGGCTGATAACGCAGCGATTCTCCGGTGAGGAACGCCACGTTGCTGTGCGCGCGGTTGCGCAGCAGGCTGTAAACCTCGCGTTTGCCGCTGGCCGTTTCAATGCGCAGCATGGTCGCTTCCGGCAATTGGTCGATCACCTTCAAACCAGCCGCTGGCCGCGAGGTCAGGCGACTCAGCGCCTGTTCGGCATTTTGCAGTGCCGGGTCGATATTCGGCCGTGAACAGTAAGCATTGTCGCAACGGTTGATCGGGTCAGGCCGCGCATTCAGGTCGCCATAACGCGCCAGCAACTGCATGGCGAAGTCGTATTTCGGATCCTTTTCGTTGAGTTTCAGCGCGGTCGGTGTGTCGTCGTCAATCGACTCGTAATCCAGCCACATCTTGAACTGACCACTGCTCTGGTACCAATCATCGAGGTAGTCCTCGCGCGAATCAGCAGGCATCAGACGCAGGAAATTCTGCTCGGCGCCGTTGCGGATCAGGTCGAAATACAGACGGGTTTGCGCCTGATGGGAGACGTTGCCGAACACGTCGAAGTTGACCGCCAACTGGTAATAGGTGCGTTCCAGCAACGGATAGTCGAACAACCACATGGTTTGCGGCACTTCGCCGATCAGGCCTTTGGTCACCGAAGCACTGTCGAAGTGGCGGAAGATACTCAGCAGCGCGTTGTCGTTGCCGGCCCACAGCGTCGACCAGCTCGGCGCAGGGACTTCGGCATAGCTGTCGCGGCGCAGGGCCTCGTATTCATTCCGTTTGTCGCGGTAGTTGTGCCACAGGGTCAGCACGCTGCCGACGTCGTCGTTCTGCCCCGGCATCGCCAGCAACGGCGTGGCCTGCCCGCGATAGTTCGGGTCGGTGATGTACAGGTCGTGCTCCGGGGCCTGGAACAGCGCCCAGAAGTTGTCGCGGATCACATCCGTCGCGATCTGCCCACGGCACACCGGCCCACGGATAAAGGTGCGGACGAAATACTCAGCGTTATCGAGCATGAACTGATAACGCGCCTGTGCCGGAATCGCTTCGAACGTAGCGAATGGATTGGCACGGCTGTTCGGCCCATAACCGGGCAAGGCGTTGACCTGCCAGTTGCCGCTGTAAAACAGGCTTTTCACCCGCGCCATTTTCGCCGCGCTCAGTGGGTAGGTGATGTGGGTTTTGTGCACGATCACCCCTTGCACCGGCCACAAGCGGTAATACACCTGCGTGCCCGGATCATCGTTGGGGCGGCGGGTGGCGATCAGGTCGATCGGTTGACCCGTCGGCGTGCGCGAACGCACCCACTGGAAGAAATGCCCCGGCTCGCCGTCCTTGAAATAAAGGTGCGCGAGGAACAAATGTTCGTAGAGCCAACGGCCGACCAGGCTTTCGCGGGCGCCGGGAGCGTTGAGGAGGTTTTCCCACTGAACGATTTGCAGGGATTCTTTGGCGCTCGGTGCCAGGCCTTGTTCGTCGATCGGCGCACCGGAGGCGAGCCAACGCTGCAACGTCTGGTATTGCTGATCGGTCAGGCCAGTGACCGCCAGCGGCATGCCCTCTTTCGGGTGAGCACCGGCGTAGCCTTCAAATTCGGCAGGCATTGCGCATTGATTTGCGCGGTTTAACCCCAGAACAATGTCTTCGGGCAACTTGGCGTTAGGCGTCAGCGGCGTCTTGTGCCCCAGCTCGAGCATCCGCGCCATCAGCGCCGCTTGGCTGCCCTGCGCATCGAGTACCGAATAGAAGTCTTTCTGCTGCCAGGCACGTTTGCCGAAGGCGTCGTAAAACAATCGCGTGGTCGGCGCCGCTTTAGTGCGCTCGCCGTCATACACCGGCATTTTGCTCGCGCCACGGGCCGCGCCTTCGCCACTGCCAAGATTGAGCTGGCAGGCGGAGTCGTAGCACGCATGGCAGGCCACGCACTTCTCGGTGAAGATCGGCTGGATGTCGCGGGTGTAGGAAATAGATGGAGAAATGGCAGTAGCAGCCGCTGGCTCTTGCGCCACGGCGCCCCAGCTGAGAAACAGCAACACAAAACCCATGACGCGGTAAGACATGCTGCTGATCCCGATTTTATAAAAAAACGCCGCGATTCTACATTATGAGGCCCGTACCAACATGAGCGATATTCATGCAAAAGCGCCACATGCTCTAAAACCGCACAGGTTTGTTATGATCCCGCTCCTTCGTAATGGTCTTTCCGAGTAGTCCAAATGTCCGATCGCAGCGTCCGCCTTCAAGCTCTCAAGCAAGCTCTCAAAGAGCGCATCCTGATACTCGATGGCGGCATGGGCACGATGATCCAGAGCTATAAGCTCGAAGAGCAGGACTATCGCGGCAAACGCTTCGCCGACTGGCCGAGCGACGTCAAAGGCAACAACGACCTGTTGGTGCTGACCCGCCCTGACGTGATCGGTGGCATCGAAAAAGCCTATCTGGATGCCGGCGCCGACATTCTCGAAACCAACACCTTCAACGCCACCCGCATTTCCATGGCCGACTACGGCATGGAAGAGTTGGCCTACGAGTTAAACGTAGAAGGCGCACGACTGGCGCGCAAGATCGCTGACGCCAAGACTGCCGAAAACCCGGAAAAGCCGCGTTTCGTTGCCGGCGTACTCGGCCCGACCAGCCGCACCTGCTCGCTGTCGCCGGACGTCAACAACCCGGGCTATCGCAACGTCACCTTTGATGAACTGGTGGAAAACTACACCGAAGCCACCAAAGGCCTGATCGAGGGCGGCGCCGACCTGATCCTGATCGAAACCATTTTCGACACCCTCAACGCCAAAGCGGCGATCTTCGCCGTGCAAGGCGTGTTCGAAGAGCTGCACCTAGAACTGCCGATCATGATTTCCGGCACCATCACCGACGCCTCCGGCCGTACCCTGTCGGGCCAGACCACTGAAGCGTTCTGGAACTCGGTGGCGCACGCCAAGCCAATTTCCGTTGGCCTCAACTGTGCGCTCGGCGCCAGTGAATTGCGTCCTTATCTGGAAGAGCTGTCGAACAAGGCCAGCACCCACGTTTCCGCGCACCCGAACGCCGGCCTGCCGAACGAATTCGGCGAGTACGACGAACTGCCGTCGGAAACCGCCAAGGTCATCGAAGAATTCGCCCAGAGCGGTTTCCTCAACATCGTCGGCGGCTGCTGCGGCACCACACCGGGGCACATCGAAGCGATCGCCAAAGCCGTCGCCGGTTACGCACCGCGTCAGATTCCGGACATTCCGAAGGCCTGCCGCCTCTCGGGTCTGGAGCCGTTCACCATCGATCGCAGCTCGCTGTTCGTTAACGTCGGCGAGCGCACCAACATCACTGGCTCGGCGAAATTCGCCCGACTGATCCGTGAAGACAACTACACCGAAGCGCTGGAAGTCGCCCTGCAACAGGTCGAGGCCGGCGCGCAGGTGATCGACATCAACATGGACGAAGGGATGCTCGATTCGAAGAAGGCCATGGTGACCTTCCTCAATCTGATCGCCGGTGAACCGGACATCTCGCGCGTACCGATCATGATCGACTCGTCGAAATGGGAAGTGATCGAAGCCGGTCTGAAGTGCATTCAGGGCAAGGGCATCGTCAACTCGATCAGCATGAAAGAAGGCGTCGAGCAGTTCATCCATCACGCCAAGCTGTGCAAGCGCTACGGCGCCGCCGTTGTGGTGATGGCGTTCGACGAAGCCGGCCAGGCCGACACCGAAGCGCGCAAGAAAGAAATCTGCAAACGCTCCTACGACATTCTGGTCAACGAAGTCGGCTTCCCGCCGGAAGACATCATCTTCGACCCGAACATCTTCGCCGTCGCCACCGGCATCGAAGAGCACAACAACTACGCGGTCGACTTCATCAACGCCTGTGCCTACATCCGCGACGAGCTGCCGTATGCGCTGACCTCGGGCGGTGTGTCCAACGTGTCGTTCTCGTTCCGTGGCAACAACCCGGTGCGCGAGGCGATTCACTCGGTGTTCCTGCTCTACGCGATCCGCGCGGGCCTGACCATGGGCATCGTCAACGCCGGTCAACTGGAGATCTACGACCAGATCCCGCAAGAGCTGCGCGACGCCGTTGAAGACGTGGTGCTCAACCGCACGCCAAACGGCACCGACGCCCTCCTCGCCATCGCCGACAAGTACAAGGGCGACGGCAGCGTCAAGGAAGCCGAGACCGAAGAGTGGCGTAGCTGGGAGGTCAACAAGCGTCTGGAGCATGCGCTGGTCAAAGGCATCACCACGCACATCGTTGAAGACACCGAAGAATCGCGCCAGTCGTTCGCCCGCCCGATCGAAGTGATCGAAGGCCCGCTGATGTCCGGCATGAACATCGTCGGCGACCTGTTCGGCGCCGGCAAAATGTTCCTCCCGCAAGTGGTGAAATCCGCCCGCGTGATGAAGCAGGCCGTGGCTCACTTGATCCCGTTCATCGAACTGGAAAAAGGCGACAAACCGGAAGCCAAGGGCAAGATCCTCATGGCCACCGTGAAGGGCGACGTGCACGACATCGGCAAGAACATCGTCGGTGTGGTGCTCGGTTGCAACGGCTACGACATCGTCGACCTCGGCGTGATGGTGCCGGCAGAGAAGATTCTGCAAGTGGCCAAGGAACAGAAGTGCGACATCATCGGCCTGTCTGGTCTGATCACGCCGTCGCTGGATGAAATGGTGCACGTTGCGCGCGAAATGCAGCGTCAGGATTTCCACCTACCGCTGATGATCGGTGGCGCGACTACCTCCAAAGCGCACACCGCGGTGAAGATCGAGCCGAAGTACAGCAACGATGCCGTGGTTTACGTGACCGACGCTTCCCGCGCGGTCGGCGTGGCGACGCAGTTGCTGTCGAAAGAATTGAAGGCCGGTTTCGTCGAGAAGACCCGTCTGGAATACGTCGATGTGCGTGAGCGTACGGCTAACCGCAGCGCCCGCACCGAGCGTTTGAGCTACGCAGCGGCCGTCGCCAAGAAGCCGCAGTTTGACTGGGCGACTTATCAGCCCGTTAAACCAACCTTCACCGGCAGCAAGGTTCTGGACAACATCGACCTGAAAGTCCTCGCCGAATACATCGACTGGACGCCGTTCTTTATCTCCTGGGATCTGGCCGGCAAATTCCCGCGCATCCTCGAAGACGAAGTGGTCGGTGAAGCCGCGACCTCGCTGTACAAAGACGCGCAGGAAATGCTCGCCAAACTGATCGACGAGAAGTTGATCAGCGCCCGTGCGGTGTTCGGTTTCTGGCCGGCCAATCAGGTGCATGACGACGACATCGAACTGTACGGTGATGACGGCCAGCCATTGGCCAAACTGCATCACTTGCGCCAGCAGATCATCAAGACCGACGGCAAACCAAACTTCTCGCTAGCCGACTTCGTCGCACCGAAAGACAGCGAAGTGACCGACTACGTCGGTGGTTTCATCACCACCGCCGGCATCGGCGCCGAAGAAGTCGCCAAGGCCTATCAGGACGCTGGCGACGACTACAACTCGATCATGGTCAAAGCGCTGGCCGACCGTTTGGCCGAAGCCTGCGCCGAATGGCTGCACCAGCAAGTGCGTAAAGAGCACTGGGGTTATGCCAAGGACGAAACCCTCGACAACGAAGCGCTGATCAAAGAGCAATACAGCGGCATCCGCCCGGCCCCGGGCTACCCGGCCTGCCCGGATCACACCGAGAAAGCCGCGCTGTTTGCCTTGCTCGACCCGGAGGCCGAAGAAATGCGCGCCGGCCGCAGCGGCGTGTTCCTCACCGAGCACTACGCAATGTTCCCGGCGGCAGCCGTCAGCGGCTGGTACTTCGCCCATCCGCAGGCGCAGTACTTCGCGGTGGGCAAGGTCGATAAGGATCAGATCGCCAGCTACACCTCGCGCAAAGGCCAGGAGCTGAGCGTGACCGAGCGTTGGCTGGCACCGAACCTCGGCTACGACAACTGATCCAGCCCTGACGCTACATCCCCTGTGGGAGCGGGCTTGCTCGCGAAAGCGGTCTATCAGCCAACACTTATGTTGAAGCCGATGGCCTCTTCGCGAGCAAGCTCGCTCCCACAGTTCGTTTTGCAGTGTTCTCCAAAGGGTTGGTTGGCGCCGAACCTCGGCTACGACAACTGATCCAGCCCTGACGCAACATCCCCTGTGGGAGCGAGCCTGCTCGCGAATGCGGTCGACTATTCAACATTGATGTTGACTGACATGCCGCCTTCGCGAGCAGGCTCGCTCCCACAGTTCGTTTTGCAGTGTTCTCCAAAGGGTTGGTTGGCGCCGAATCTGGGTTACGACAACTAATCCAGCCCGGACACAACATCTCCTGTGGGAGCGAGCCTGCTCGCGAATGCGGTCGATCATTCAACATTGATGTTGACCGACATGCCGCCTTCGCGAGCAGGCTCGCTCCCACAGTTCGTTTTGCAGTGTTCTCCGGAGGGTTGGCTATGCTTGTCTGACACACACGGCAGACGAGGGATTTATGGACGATCCAGTCGACAACAAACCGCCGACCTTTTGGCAGATGCTGCACAGCGTCATGGCCGCCGCGTTCGGGGTGCAGAGCGGCAAGAATCGGGCAAGGGATTTCACCCATGGCAAGCCCAGCCATTTCGTGGTGCTGGGGATTTTGTTCACGGCCGTATTCGCGCTGACGTTGTTTGCCATCGTCAAACTGGTGCTGCATTTCGCCGGGGTTTGACGCGGGGTCAGCGCATCAGGGTTTGCAGGTTGAACGGGTAACGATAGGAATCCGGTTGGCCCTTGGCGGACAGCTTGCGGAAATGCACGCCGTAGTCCGGAGAGTCGCCCATGGCCAGCATTTGCCGAGCCTGGGGCTTGTCGATCAGTTGCAGCAAGGGGATTTGCCGATCGCTGCCGCCGTAGCGGTTCAGATCCACGCCCTTCTCGTAGTCGTGCAACTCGACCAGCGCCCAGCCGCCCAGCGTGAAATGGCCGCCGACCAACGCACTCAATCGACCGTCGACGAACGCCTGCAATGCCGCCGGTGAAGTGTTGACCGCACTGAACAACGCATCCTTGCCCGGGACTTTGCCGGTTTCGGCGTAGGCACGCATCGCCCCGAAGGCCATTTCATCGTTGGCCGACCACACCAGCGAAACCTTTGGATAACGACCAAACAGTTGTTTCGCCTGTTCATAGGCGCGCTCTTGAGTCCAGCCGCTGTAAACCAGTTGGCGCAAACGCACGTGAGGATGCTCGGCCAACGCGCGCTGCATGCCGTGCTCACGCAATTGCGCTGACGGGGTGATTTTCAGTCCGGAGAACGCCAGCATTTCAATCTGCTCACCTGCTGCCACCGGCGGATGCACGCGGATCAGCTCCTTCATCATCAAGTAGCCGCCCTCCTCGTCGTTCGGCACCAGACTGCCGATCTGATCGCCGCGCTCGCCGACTAACGCCTGTTGATCCGCCGTCAACGCGTTATTGACCATGAACAGCTTCACGCCACTGTTGTGAGCCAGGCGCAGAATTTGCGGCGCGATGTACTGTTCGTTGACGAAAATCAGGTAGTCAGGACGATTGGGCCCTTGCAGCGCGATGCGCGCCTGAGCGAGGGTGAGTTCAGGTTGGCGTTGCGAATAAAGGATCTGCAATTCGATGCCAAGGTCGCGGGCGGCGGCCTGCATGAACTGCGAATAGCTGACCCAAAAGGCTTCCTGCGTCGAACCCGGATTGAGGAACAGCACAGACTCCGCTCGTGCAGCGGTTGACAATAGCGCGCTGAACAGCAGCAAGCCGAGGTGCAAAAACTTCAACATGAGTCATCCGGGCCCAAGAAAAAATGGCCGCGCATTATAGCCCTCGAATCATCGGCTATTGGTGCCTGATCCCGTTTTTGTCCGACAATCGTCGCATGCGGGGCCCGGATGAGTCGTTTACTGATGGCTGACCCAGAATACCGCTGTCCCTACTACGAGAATGATCAGGAACAAAATGGCCCACGCATCGACGCTACTGTCGCTTTTTCTTGCCTTGGTCGGATTGCTCATTGCATCGCCTCTTGTCGGTTTTATCGGTGATTGCAGAAATACTCGACCACAGTTAAGACGATGATTGTCCGCACTACAAATGTGGATTAGTTGACAGTGATTCTCGTTAGGCGTTTTGGTTCTTTACATATACTCAAACATCACTTTTGCGCATAACCCCAAACAGGTATATTGCCCCGGCTCCGTTAGGGAGAGCGCGGCCGTGCGCGCAGAATTGCAGAGGCACAATCGGACTCCAGCAAGCGAAAACGCAGTGCTACTCCGAATGGCCCAAGCCTGAGAACAGGACTTATATGTACGTATACGACGAGTACGATCAGCGGATCATCGAGGACCGCGTCAAGCAGTTCCGTGATCAGACCCGACGCTATCTGGCAGGTGAGCTGAGCGAAGAAGAATTCCGCCCCCTGCGCCTGCAAAATGGCCTCTACATCCAGCGTTTTGCGCCGATGTTGCGTGTGGCGGTGCCTTACGGCCAGCTGACTTCGCGTCAGATGCGCATGATGGCCAAGATTGCCCGCGACTACGACAAGGGCTACGCCCACGTCAGTACGCGGCAGAACGTGCAGTTCAACTGGCCGGCGGTGGAAGACATCCCGGACATTCTGGCTGAACTGGCCACCGTGCAGATGCACGCGATCCAGACCAGCGGTAACTGCCTGCGCAACGTCACCACCGACCAGTTCGCCGGTGTCGCCGCCGACGAAGTGATCGATCCGCGCCCATGGTGCGAGATCGTCCGCCAGTGGACGACGTTCCACCCGGAATTTGCCTACCTGCCGCGCAAATTCAAAATCGCCGTCAACGGTTCGACCGCTGACCGTGCCGCCATTGAAGTCCACGACATCGGCCTTGAGCCGGTGCACAACGCCGCTGGCGAACTGGGCTTCCGTGTGCTGGTCGGCGGTGGCCTCGGCCGTACGCCGGTGGTTGGCGCGTTCATCAACGAGTTCCTGCCATGGCAGGATCTGTTGAGCTACCTCGACGCCATTCTGCGTGTGTACAACCGCTACGGCCGTCGCGACAACAAGTACAAGGCGCGGATCAAGATCCTCGTCAAGGCACTCACGCCTGAAGTGTTCGCGCAGAAAGTCGATGCGGAAATGGAGCACCTTCGCGGTGGCCAGACCACATTGACCGAAGCCGAGCTGCAGCGTGTGGCCAAGCACTTCGTCGATCCGGATTACAAGGCCCTGGAAAACCAGACCGCTCAGTTGGCCGACCTCGACAAAGAGCATCCGGGTTTCGCCCGCTGGCGCACCCGCAACACCCTGGCGCACAAGAAGCCGGGTTATGTCGCCGTGACCCTGTCGCTGAAACCGACCGGCGTTGCCCCGGGCGACATTACCGACAAGCAGCTCGACGCCGTCGCCGATCTGGCCGACCGCTACAGCTTCGGTCAACTGCGCACCTCGCACGAACAGAACATCATTCTCGCCGACGTTGAGCAGAGCCAGTTGTTCACCCTGTGGGGCGAGTTGCGCGAAGGCGGTTTCGCCACACCGAACATTGGTTTGCTGACCGACATCATCTGCTGCCCTGGCGGTGATTTCTGCTCGCTGGCCAACGCCAAGTCGATCCCGATCGCCGAATCGATCCAGCGTCGTTTCGACGACCTCGATTACCTGTTCGACATCGGTGAGCTGGATCTGAACATCTCCGGTTGCATGAACGCCTGTGGTCACCACCACGTCGGCCACATCGGCATCCTCGGCGTGGACAAGAAAGGCGAAGAGTTCTATCAGGTCTCCCTCGGCGGCAGCGCCAGCCGTGATGCGAGCCTGGGCAAGATCCTCGGCCCGTCCTTCGCTCAGGAAGTCATGCCTGACGTGATCTCGAAGCTGATCGACGTGTACGTTGAACAACGTACCGAAGACGAGCGCTTCATTGACACTTATCAGCGTATTGGCATCGACCTCTTCAAGGAACGCGTCTATGCAGCGAATCATTAAGAACAACGAAGTCGTCGACGAAACCTGGCACTTGCTGCCAAAAGATTTCAACATCGACGAGATCAGCAATTGCGACGACTTGATCGTGCCGTTGCAACTGTGGCGCGAACACAGCCGCATGCTCAAGGCCCGCGACGGCGGTCTGGGTGTCTGGCTGGACGCTGACGAAGAAGCCGAAGAAATCGGTGAAGACGTTGCCGAGTTTCAGGTGATTGCCCTGAACTTCCCGGCATTCACTGACGGCCGCAACTACTCCAACGCCCGTTTGCTGCGCGACCGTTATGGTTTCAAAGGCGAACTGCGCGCGATTGGCGACGTACTGCGCGACCAACTGTTCTACATGCACCGCTGCGGTTTCGACGCCTTCGCTGTGCGCCCGGACAAAGACCCGTACGAAGCCCTTGAAGGTCTCAAGGACTTCTCGGTGACCTATCAGGCCGCCACCGACGAACCGCTGCCGCTGTTCCGTCGCCGCTAACCCGCGTTAGCCGTAACACCCGAATCTGAAACCGGAGCTGATCCGGTTTCAGATTTTTTATTGCCTGTTATTTGATATGGGCTAATCAGCAGGCCCGAACGTTGGTACTTCAACAGGTGCCAAATGAGCTGTAAAACGATCCAGCGCAGCTTGAGTCAATCGATTGAACAGCGCCTTACGTAGATTGCCGTTATTCTCGGCTATGGCGGCCATCCGAAATGAAAGCTGCTCTCGGCTCAAATGCGTTAAACGGTCAAGTTCTAGCAATGCGAGCCTGGAACCTATTTCTATTTCGTCGAACAATTCGCTGTAGGCCCTCTCCAGGTATTCACCCCAGACAGGATGGGTCTTGAGCGAGTCCAACAACTCCGTCCCCTGCTCCGCTTGAATGACCTGCCGATAAACTTCATCAGCCGTTTGCGTGGAAACGTCCACGTCCAGGCGCTCGTTGATAGCAGTGGGTTGGCCAAGAAGATCAAGGCGTTGAGCCAGCCTCATTCGAAGCACAAAACTGATTTGCCCGGCTTCTTCGTTCGTCACCGATTGTATTTTCTGAAGGGCAATGACGTGCTTATAGGCCAGCTTCTCGACCAATCGCAAACAAAACAGGCTGCGTAACAAGCGCACAAACTGACGTTCCAGCAGGACATTACCCACTTGTGCAGCGCCCAAGGCTCGGTAACACAGAACGGTAACGGCCAGGTCACTGAACAGCAATGAGCAATCATCAATGCTGCGGGCATCCTTTTCGGCTATACGAAACAGCGATCTGCGCAATGCTGTGTCTTGGGAGGCTGATTCAATAACGCCCCAGACTCGCTCACGCAGATTGTTAAATGCCACGCGATAATCAACGGTGTATCGCAGGCGGATCAGCAAGGCGAAGAAACATCTGGAATTTGGCTGCAGGAACAATGCGCGCCACAGGTTACGCCGGCTCACCAGCAACTTTTCGGTTACACCTGTCAGCCAGATTGAGCTCATGGAAACATCGAGCAGTACCCGCGCAACCAGATCCGATTGCCCTGCCTGTTGGAGCCCGAGACTGATTTCGTTGAGTTGCTGGTATTTCGAAAGACGATTCAGTGAGTCTTCGGAAAGAGGGTTTCCGCGTATATCAGTCCCGCGATTCAGAAGGTCGGCGTTGACCAGTACGTTTTGCGGGACGTATTCAATCTGATTGTCGCGCAGATCCAGTGTCCGCAAATTCGGCAGTCCCGCCGTACCGTTTGGCCATTCGTTGATTCCCGTATTACGCAGACCAAGGTGTTCGAGTAAAGGCAGACGGGAGACATCGGGACAACGACCCAGGTCGGGATTGAAACTGAGTTCCAGGCGCTTTAATGAGCTCATTCCTGCCAACTGCCCCACCGACAGCTCTGTCAGATGAATGCGGTTTTCACTCAGATCCAGTGTTTCAAGGCTTTTCATCTCGCTGATGGCGGCTGGAAGACGTGTCAGTTCGGTGCCAACCAGGGACAGGACGCGTACGTTGCTGAATCCTGCGAGAAAACCGCTGAGGCCCGTTCCAGTGGCCACTCGATCCATGATCAGCGCGCCAACGTGGCTGAAATCAGCCGTCAGGTGCGGTAGATCGCCGATCAGCAGCGCCGGCAAAGACAGCTCATAGAGGCCTCCGTCCAGCGTTAACATCCGCGGCGTTTCTCGACGCCAGCATCGAATGATCTGAATCGCCGAGCGAAACCTCGCCAGCTTAGCCACTGTGACTCGCGGTCCGTTCACCCCCTGATAGCTGCTATCACGCACCACCCATCTCTGTAGCGTTACACGCAGATTGAAAAACTCGACGCGCAGTTGCTCCAGTCGTCGAAGCACCATCAGCTCATCGTCACCCAGACGCTGAAGAAACTGATTGATTTGTTCATGGGAATACGCCGGATAAAGCTCCTGCGCTCTTTGCCGCAGTACGGCAGTGTCGGCACTGATCCTGTCTCCGACGGGCGCTTGGCGCAAAGGCTCTTGCTGAATACGATCGGCCAGGCGCATCGGTGATTTGTAACCAGGGTGGAGGGGCGAATTGCTCAACGTCAGATGAGCAAACTCGCGCCGCTGCAGGGCCATTGTGGTGATTTTCTTGCGCAACGTTGTGGCGCCATCGGCGCCGGCTACGCCCAAAGCTGTGCGGCGGTTCGGTGACAAGCCTTGCCAGAGTGCCTGAAAGAAATGCTCTCGCGTCCGAGCGGGCAGCACGGTGACGCGTTCGAACTTTTCGTCCAGCACCTCGTAAGCGTACCCATGAGCGAGAATCTGAAAGTGCTCTTTTGCTGTTTCGTTGCCGAGTGCCGCCATCACATCATCGGTTTGCGTGCCATCAAGTATCTGAATGTAGATGCCATTGCTCCATCCGGGCAGATTTTCAAGTGCATCCAGCACCAGACGTCCGGTGTCTGTTGTACTTGCAGCATCAAGGTAAAAACCTTCGAATGCGCGGTTCTCACGAACCACCTGCAAATAGCGTCGAGCCTCCTCGGCCTGGCGAAGCGGCACATGACCCGCCTCCAACTCAAGTAGCTCATGAGCATCGGCATACCACACCAACTCATTGGCAAAAGCACCAGGCAAGTCAGGAAACAGATCCACCAGCAATGCAGACTGTTGGCTCAATGTAGGTCCGTTACGTTCATAAATAATTTGGAACAGATTGAAATTGTTGCCGATGGCGTGCTCAAGCACTATCTGACGCAGAGCCTCCTCCCCCCCTTCAGTGGCACTGACAGTCGAGAGCAGATGGTCGCGCTCCGACGCTCTGAAAGCCGACAGCACATCGCGGTAGAAATAACCTTTACTGAAAGCGTCGCGACTCACTTTTATATATCGGGTAACTGCCGCTCCCGATGAGAAGCTTTTGAGTGTCTGCCCAGTAAAATCGGTCATGTTCAATGCCGTATGCGCAGGCCACCGTGGCAGGGATGTCAGCAAATAAAGCTGCAGTTCGAAATCTGCCTGCAAAGCCGTCTGCAGCGTTTTCATCTGCGTGATAAAGCTGTTCACATACAGATCGGCATTGAACCGTTGTACGGTATCGTTCAATGCTGCGGGCGGGCTCCGGAGCTCGAGGATTGCCTGACGCAATTCATTTTCATGCACGCCGCTAGCGGTCATTGCCTCCATTATCAAAGCATCATCCAGTTGCGCTTCGCTGTAACCAAGACGCCTCAGCAGCGTCAAGCGATCCCATTCCTGCGGTAGCTCGGCATCATGACGCCAAGCGCCGGAACCATTGGTTTCAAGCAGAGGTGCGTACTCGTTAGGCAGTCGCGAGGGAGGCTGGAGTTCCCACATTTCAGTATCGAGTTGCGGGCGCACGGCATATAGATAAGGCCCCAGTTTCAAATAGGCTTGTCCCGCCAGCCGACGCAGGCCCATTTCATCGGTTTTCAGCCAGGAGGGTAAGGCGATCGTCTGACGATAGGGTGCTATGTCCGGATCCCACAATCGCATTTTTCCGCTGGACATTTTGATTTGACGGAGCCGCGCAATTACCCCGTCGCTCTTGAGGGTTTTATACGCGGCGGAGATACCGGCCTGCCCCCCGGCGAGCACCGTAGCGAGGATCAGGTTCTCCATTGTGTCGAAGAAATACTCAGTCGCCTGTTCCTGGTCGCCCTGCACCCAGCTTTCGATACCGAGGTAAACACCTTGCAGTAACTGGAATGCGGTGACCGCCAGCAGAACTTCACCGACCCCCGGAATAAATGACGCCGCAAACAGTGCCAGATCAATGCCTACCGTTTCGTAGGTTTCAAGCCGAGCCAGTCGCTCTTTCTCATCTTCATCGCCTGTCGGCACCACCAACCGGCGCGCGTTGCTCTTGACCAATGCAAGGCGGTGTAGATAAAGACCAGTCAATCCGTCCCCGCTCATGTCCAGGGTGGTGAGTCGTAAAACGGTCGCTTTTTTGGGCAAGGGAGATGCATTGGATGGCTCAAGCAGACGCGCTTTTATCTCGGTACGAAAAACGACTTGCTCCTCCAGTGCAACGAATCGTAAAAAGTACACAAGGAATTCCGGATGCCAGAACCGAGCGCTCAGTCGAACCTCCAGCCTAAAAAAATCTGCAAACTCCTGAAGGGGTTGCTCACGATTACCCGGGAGGTAGAGGATCCAGCGTTTGTCATCAGTTTTCAGCTGAAGAACCATCGCCCCGTAGATCGTGCAGTCCAGCAACTTGAGGGAGTGAAAACTGAATGCCTCCTGAGAGAACCCGTCAGCGTCACTTTGCGCCAAAGCGCCCCGTAATCGCTGATGGGTATCTGCCGAGATGTACTGTTTCATCAGAGAAAGCTGCATATCGACTTCAAGACTGCGTCGCGAATGTGTCACGCAGGCTTTTTGCGCCAGCGGATCGCTCTCAAATATCTGCGTCAGATGTTCCTGATATTGCTTTCCAAAATCCTGGTTTCGACATAAAAGCGCAAACTCATGGGGTTTTATTGGCAAAACACGGTTGCCTTGCCCGGGGATGTGTTCTGGCAAGTAAACCAGCGAATCAGCATGATAGTTATCGGGGGTTGTTTCGCCTGATGTGAAGTTTTCGCACGCTGCCCGCACGAGATCCCTGCCTAATGGAAGAACTAGCTTGCGCCTCAGTCCCAGCAGACTGGATGTAGATCTGACGTGCTGAAAAACGCCGCCCGTGATATCCAGTGACTCCTTGAGTTTTTCCGACAATGCCCGCGTTAACTTTACGGTGACAAAACGATCGGGGTCTTGCAGTTTCTCGAATACGTTGCGCGCCTTGTCTTTAGAGGCAAAACTGGCGATCAACGTGTCATACAGTGCTTTTCGTTGTGCAGAACTGCTTAGCGTAAACCACGCCGGTAACTCCGCGCTCTTGAAGAACTCGAAGAAAACGCCTTGCTCGTGAGGTGTCAGTGTGACGCGCGGTGTCGTATTGCCCGTCATGATTGCGCCCCCCCATCGATCGGCGCCCTTTTGACTGGAGACGGAATGAACGCGGAGATTCGCTCTTCAATCCGTAAAAAACCAGTGAATGGGTCACTGCCTTCTGGCGGTGACAATTGCAAATCCTGAAACAGGTACCGACACAGTTCGCTAGATGAATCCATCTCCTCAATCATGTGCCAGACACGACTCTGCAACGGCGCATAGTTAATGACGTAATCTGCAGTACGCGCCATCGTTCCGAAAATACCGAAGAGGCGCTCACTTCCAGATTGAGAGGCAATCCGCGACCAACTGGCGCTGAGTTCGACAGCTCGCTCGGCGCGTAATCCGGTAACCCATGAATCTGGCAGATACAAGGTATGCGTCGGTGCAGCCAGCCACACGTTAATACCGGTCTGCTGTCGATGTTCAACCACCCAGCGCAAACTATCCAGGTCGATTAGCGGGTTACCCGAGAGCAATAAATTGCCCTCAACCACAGACTGTTTTCGAACAGCTTCCGGGATGCGAAGCAAGTGGTTATCACGCAAATCCAGACGTTCCAGGTAGGGAATGTCGAAGATGCCAATGGGACTTACCGTGAGGCCGGATGCGCGTAAATTGATCTGACGCAATTGCGGCATGTCCACCAACAAGGGGGGAATGCCTAGCGGGTTATCGCTCATATCGATGTAGCGCAGCTGCTTCAACCCGGCAACTTGCCCCGCCGTGGTTTCGGTCAACGTCAGACCGGTGGAGCGCAGATTGAGCACCTCCAGCTGACTCATCTGGCCAATCGCTGGCGGCAATGTACCGACTTCCTGTCCAAGCGCATTGAACAAACGCAGATCGACGTCCTTCATGTTCAACCAGCGCAGGTTGGGAAAACACTCAAGAAAGCCATTGAGACTGCCCCGCTGAGCAAGATGAAAGCCAGGCATGGACAGCGATATCACGTCACGAAACTTGATGTTGATTTGCGGCAGGCTGTACATCGGGTCAAACGCCATGTCCAGATGGAAACCGACAAACTGGCCACTCTCAAATACCAGGCTCTCCGGGCCGCTACGCCCTTGCCAAATGGAGATCAGTTCATCAGCAAGCTCGTAACGGTTCTCTCGCTCCCGATCCATCCGGTTTTCGATGCGAGCGTCGTTTTCGTCTTCAATTTCAACAAGGCTCATGCCCCGCGACAGCCCCTCCTCTTCGGTCAGCAGTTCGACGTCCATATCATTGATATCCCAATGGATGTCTTCGATCCACTCGCTGATATCAGCACCCAACTGCTCCATTTGCAGTCTCAGTCGATCGATTTCAATTTGTGCACCGTCTCCAAAAATCCTCAGGAACTCATCCGCCTGGGCATCGGAAATGGCTGGATAGAGCTCTTTGACCTGAAGCCGCATCACTTGACGGGAAAACTCGGCGTTTTGTGCGGTTGCGGGAAAGCCACCACCTCGCAATCCGGAAAAGTGAAAACTCGCCCCGGAATCCATCCGTTGCAGTCCAATCATCAATTCGGAGTGCGTGAGCGCACCTTTGTGAATCTTCGCCTGAAAATCCGCGAGTTGATGTTCGATACGCAAGCCAATTGCCACGCGCTGTTCAGCCGTCAACGCATTGAGCAGGCACTGTTCGAAGGGCACATTGGGCGTCTTGATCAATTGTATTTTCAAGGTTGCAGAGGGCAGTCCGATGCTGTCGACGATCCGGCTGCCGATGCCCCCCGCCAGTACTTCGATTCGCAGGTGCAAAGGCCAGCCGGACAAGCGCTCGAGCGTGTGTAACACCAGCACATCGGTGTCGACGCTGCTCGTCGACTGAAGATAAAGCCCCTCGTAGGCGCGACAGGTTCGGATGTGCTGCTCATACTGGCGCGCCTTGTCACTCAACCGGGCAAAAACGCGCCTGTTGTCCGTCAAGGTATGCGGCGCATCGATGTCGATCCCGGAACGGTCGAGGAACTGCTCCACCGCGCATTTCGGAAGCGTTGGGTATTGCTGACGAAACAGCTGGATCCACGGATTGTCCGAGTGCTGCAAGGCTTCATAACGCTGGCGAAACAGTTCGGCCCTGTCGTGCTGCACCTGGCCGGCTTCAACCGAGCCCTCCGGAAGCGCATCTGCGGCTTGTTGCAAATCCTGATCGATCGCAAAACGGTCGATGGTGTCCTGCAAAATAGGTGTTGGCGCTCGCCCGTCTGTCTGAAGCAGTCGTAGAGCATCGTCGCTGACGCCACTGACATGGCGAATCTGCAACAAAACGTCGTGGCTGAATCGCTCGACGCTTGGCCCGATGCCGCGCATCAGGGCAATGCGCTCAGCAACGGGCACGGTTACCGGTGACTCAGTCGCCACGGCGGTATCTTCGGAGCCTACCGGTGTCATGACCCGCTCGTGCGGTACGCTTTTGATGCTTGCATGCTCAGTGGCCGCAGTCGCCCCGTCAGTCAACAGCGGCAGCGCGTTCAGCAAACCGAATACAGTACGGGTGATGCCTTGCGACCGTTCGGTTGAGGTCGTTGCATCAACCGTTTCCGCCAACCCGTAACCGGCATCGATAAGACCCGCCAGTGCCAGCAAGCCCTCGCCACCGGGGATCAATAAAGCCAGCGGCCCGTAACGATTGAGCCATTGCACCAGCGGCTCGACCACTGCGCTCAATTGCTCGCGATTGACCTGGGCATCGTCATGGATCGTGGCGATGCTGTCGAGCGCGGCCTGTTTCATCGCGAGTACCATCTGCGCGAAAGGGTCTGTGTCGACCGTGACTTTCTGCAGGTTTATATATTCAGCCGGATCCCAGTAACCATCGTTGTTGAAAAAACCGGCAGACGTGGTCAGAAGATGCTGGCGAGGGAACATCGCCATCCCCTGCAAAGCGGTGACAACACCGGCGTGCAGAATGCCATCGGCCCGTTCATCTTCGATGTAGTGCGCCGCCAAAGCTTGAGTTGTTTCGCTGGTGCCTGCGGCCTGTACCACCCACCGTCGTAATGCTTGCAGGTCGACGAATTCGTGAAAAGGTGATGAGTTACCGGGGATATACAGCAACCTGCGATCGTGACCAGGCTGAGCGAAGCACCAGATATCAATCGAGTGGTAGCGGTAGATTCGCAATCGACTGAATTCGATCTCTCTCGAAACGACAAATCGCCCTTGCAGTTGCTCAAGCGTGAGCGTTTCCCAGGCTTGCTGCGCGTCCAGCCCGGCACCGCGCAATGCCAATTTTAGTCCCTCGTCCGAGAGGCTGTGTTCTTGATGCTGCAAATACGCAGCCATGACATAAGCTGACTTGACCCCTGTTTTTAATGGATACCCGTCAGTTGCATTGATGTCTTTGTCAGGTGGCCAGGTCTGATTGACGTAGTCGCCGTAGCGGGTCTTCAGCTCCAGCGTCCAGACCCAGCGTTTGAAATCATGAGGTGTCAGCGCCAGTTGTGTATCCGGTGCATAGCGCTGTGGGATGGTTTGGCGGTAGATGCCTTCGTAGTCGCGATGACCGCCGCCGGGAAACGACGTTTCATCGATCTCGGCAATGGCAATTTCTGGCCCTACCGATGGTGGGGTGTACAGGCCGAAGACGGTCTCGCCAAAACGCCCGGCGCCGACCGTTTGCTGGTTGGTCATGGCCGCCTGTAGCAGGCTCTCCGTTCTGATCAGACGGCCTTGATGAATGCCATTGAGCGAGGGATAACCACGAAAATCATATTGCAGATACGCCAGTTGTGACGTCGTCGGGGCAATGTCCTTGCCCCAGTGATTCTCGATCAAGTTACGGGTGAAGCGGGTGGCACTGCGTGGCAGCGCTGTTTCCAGTTCCGAGGCCCACTGCTCATGTCTGAGCCGGCGGTTTTCTCCGTTCTCCGTCATTCTCTGCAATCCTTTGCATCGCTATAGGAGTTATCAGCCTATAGGGTGCGCGGCGAGAAAAATGCAGGACGTTTCCGCGATGGGCGAGGAAATTTCGCTAGGGGGGATGGGTGTTCAAGATCAAAAGATCGCAGCCTGCGGCAGCTCCTACATGGGGATATCTGTAGGCGCTGCCGCAGGCTGCGATCTTTTCAGACGAGCCGCTAATTACCAGAAGCGTTGTTGGGTCAAACGACTCCACCAGCTTAGCAACACGCGATCCACCGAACCGCTGGCCGCCATGCCGATGCGCTCTTGCAGGCTCTTACGCTCGGCGTAATGCAGGTGATAAACCTCGGACTTCTTCGCGCGTTCAGCGAGATACTCGTCACTGGTCTTGAGTTCGTCGACCAGCTGTTTGTCCAGCGCTGCCACACCGAGCCAGACTTCACCAGTGGCGACTTCGTCGATCGCCAGTTGCGGGCGATAGCGTGCCACGAAGTTCTTGAACAGTTGGTGAGTGATGTCGAGGTCTTCCTGGAATTTCTCGCGGCCCTTTTCGGTGTTTTCGCCAAACACGGTCAGGGTGCGTTTGTATTCGCCGGCGGTCAGCACTTCGAAATCGATGTCGTGCTTCTTCAGCAGGCGATTGACGTTGGGCAACTGCGCGACCACACCAATCGAGCCGAGGATCGCAAACGGCGCGCTAATAATCTTCTCGCCAATGCACGCCATCATGTAACCGCCACTCGCGGCCACCTTATCGATGCACACGGTCAGCGGCACGCCGGCTTCGCGGATACGCGCCAGTTGCGAGGACGCCAGGCCATAGCTGTGCACCATGCCACCGCCACTTTCGAGACGCAGGACGACTTCGTCTTTCGGCGTCGCGAGAGTCAACAGTGCAGTGATTTCATGACGCAGGCTTTCGGTAGCCGAGGCTTTGATATCGCCGTCGAAATCCAGCACAAACACCCGCGCTTTGGCGTCAGGTTTGTTCTTCTGCTTCTTCTCGGTTTTCTCGGCTTTGGCTTGGCCCTTGCGCAGCGCCTTGAGCTGATCCTTATCGAGCAATGTCTGCTCCAGGCGTTCACGCAGGCCCTTATAGAAATCATTGAGCTTGCTGACCTGCAACTGACCGGCCGATTTGCGCCGGCCCTTGCTGCGCAACGCGGCAAAACTGGCGAGCACCACCAATATGGCGATCACCAAAGTAACGGTCTTGGCCAGGAAACTGGCGTATTCGGTGAAAAACTCCACAGAGACTCCTTAAAACAATGCGCGGATGCGAAACACACGCGGGATGACGCCAGCATACCCATGCACCGGCCCGTCGGCCAGCCGTGAAACCTCTGGCAACACGCCTGTAACGGGCATTTCAAACAAGCGTATGTTTTTTCATTGACAGCTCTCCATCATCCTCATAACCTCGCCAAACCTTCAACGTACCGGGATGACGCGGACGTGGGCAGCATCTATCTGATTCGACATGGCCAGGCCTCCTTTGGTGCGGACGACTATGACGTCCTGTCGCCGACCGGTGTACGCCAGGCAGAAATCCTCGGTCAGCACCTCGCTGAACTGGGGATCAGCTTTGATCGTTGCATTGCCGGAGACCTGCGTCGTCAGCAACACACGGCCACCAGCGCACTGGAACAGTTCAGCGCTAAAGGCCTCAATGTGCCAACGCTGGAAACCGATGCCGCGTTCAACGAGTTCGATGCCGACGCGGTGATCCGCGCCCTGCTCCCGGCGATGCTCGAAGACGAACCGGAAGCGCTCGACATCCTGCGTAATGCCGCGCAAAACCGTGGCGAGTTCCAGCGTATTTTTGCCCTGATCATCGAGCGCTGGCTGGCTGGCACGTACGACACGCCGGGGCTGGAAAGCTGGCTGGGGTTTGTCGAGCGGGTTCAGGGCGGGCTGCATCGCATTCTCGATCTGGCGGACAAAAACCAGAAAATCGCCGTGTTCACTTCCGGCGGCACCATCACTGCCCTGCTCCACCTCATTACACAAATGCCTGCCAGACAGGCCTTCGAACTGAATTGGCAAATCGTCAACACCTCGCTCAGCCAGCTGAAATTCCGCGGCCGCGAGGTGGCACTGGCTTCCTTCAACAGTCACGCACACCTGCAACTGTTGAAGGCCCCGGAACTCATCACTTTTCGCTGAGTCCGGATGACTGTGACCCTTGCTGTAACCACCCAGCTCCTATGACCAAAAAAAGGATCGAATCATGACCTCCGTAGCTGATGCCGTAAAAGCAATGCAAGCCAAGTTCAACCCAGCCGCTGCTGCCGGTCTGGATCTGGTCTTCGGTTTCAACATCACTGACGAAGACAAGCAATACTCGCTGATCGTCAAAGACGGCACCTGCGACATCCAGGAAGGCGAAAACCCGGACGCCAACTGCACGCTGGTGCTGGACAGCGAAACCCTGAAAGGTATCGTCAGCGGCGAAACCGACGGCATGCAGGCTTTCATGGGCGGCAAGCTGCGCGTTGAAGGCGACATGATGCTGTCGATGAAACTGTCCGAACTGTTCCCTGCTTAATAGCAGCGTTCAGCGACACAAAAATCCCGCCCTTTGTGGCGGGATTTTTGCGTTCATGAGTTGGAGAAATGGTCAGTTCAGCGCCAACTCTTCCAACAATCGGGTATCCAGGCCGAAACGCTCCTGCGAGATCATGCGGAACTGCCCTTCGGCCAACTCGCAGCTCACCAGCAAATTCCATGAGTGCCGGGTCGCCGCCGAGGGCACCAGCAAGAAAGGGTGTTCGGCGAGTAACGCATCGGCAAAATCTTGCTGATTCGGTGAAGTCCGTGCAGGACTCATCCAGTAGGGATTCGGCAATTCTTCCGGCTGGACGACCCGAACCAGGGCCTGATCGGATATCTCAAAGCACGTAAGGACATGGGGTTTTGTATCCAGACGATTAAAACTGCCGTGTGCCGCCACTTCGAGAATGGCCGTGGACGGATCGACTGACGCGTATACAACACGCCGTCCCGGACGGTTCCAGCGTCCCCCCTTACGCTCGGAGCCAATGCCACTGCTCCACGTGCATTTGTAGGCTTCCGGGTCGACACGCCAGGCAAACCAGCGATCATCCCAAGGCAGCGGGTTCATTGATAAACCCCGTATTTTGTCCGGTGCAGGTAGGCGTCGACCACTTGATAACCGAAAGGATTCTCGACCAGTTCAATCGGTTTGTAGCCGTTGAGCCATTTGGTCGGCTTGCGCAACCATTCTTCGGCCTCCGCCTGACCGTCGAAGACCTCGGTGGCAACTTCCAGCACATGGGCATATTGAAAGGCAACCATGCTTTGTTGCTGGCTGAGCAGGAAGGGTTTGCTGTCTTTGAGCAAGCGCCGCACGGTTCGGATGGATTTGCCGGTGATCATCTGAACAAGCTCACCCTCCTGGTAAAGCTCAGAGGTGGCGATCAGATTGACGACGTCCTGCAGTTCAAAACCTTGCTGCGTGTACCGGATGATAAACATAGGGTCTTCACCCCACTCCCTGCCGCGCAAGAGTACGTCGACAGGTTTGCCTTCGACCCGCTTCAGCCCCGTAAACCGAAGCGGTTTAGCAGTGGACATCGCATTGGCCTCCGAGGGGCACCTGGCTCGAACATCGCGCCAAAAATAGCGAGGGTGATAACGCGCTGCGTCGTTTTCAACGTGTATGTTTTGCATAATCCATCCGTTGTCAGGGGCCCGAACGTCCGAGCCGTAAGCGACTTCAATGTCACGTTCGATGTTATAGAACAGGCGTCCGACGACCAACCTGAAACAGTTGTCGGAAATATCCCGGTATTTGCGAAAAACACTCCGGCATCCGTAGGACGTTACTGGCGGTCAATACGCACGCACGCCAGTAATCATCGGGAAACGCTGACCCTGATCAGATCAGTCCCCTCTCCCCCTGGGAGAGAGTTAGGGTGAGGGGCTTTTGCCCTTACAATACGCCGACCTCCCAAACCGGCCCGCCCATGGACATCGACCTCGCTCGCACCTTTCTCGAAATCGTCCGCCACGGCAGTCTCGCCGCCGCTGCGCAGAAGCTGTTCGTCACACAAACAGCGATCACCGCCCGCGTGCAAAAACTCGAAAGCCAACTGGGCAGTACGCTGTTCGTGCGCAACCGCGCCGGGGCAAAACTGACGCCCAACGGCGAAGCGTTCGTGGTCTATGCCAATCAACTGGTGCAAACCTGGGAAGCCGCGCGTCGTGATCTACCGCTCCCCGAAGGCCTGCACAACGTGTTGCACATCGGTGGCGAAGTCAGCCTGTGCAATCCGCTGATGCTCAGTTGGGCCGCTGAACTGCGCGAGAAAATCCCCGGGCATGCCCTGCGCATGGAAATTCGCGACGGTGAAAACCTGCTGCGGCAGCTCGAACTCGGCGTTCTTGACGCCGCGCTGGTCTATCAGCCGGAATACTGGCCGGGACTGCAGGTCGAGCAAGTGCTGGAAGAGAAACTGATTCTGGTACGCGCACCCGAGCGTCCCGATCCCTACGTTTACATCGACTGGGGCCCGGATTTCCGTCGTCAGCACGACGCCGCCCTGCCGGAAAAAGCCAAAGCTGCGCTGAGCTTCAACCTCGGCCCGCTGGCTCTGCAATACATCCTCGAACACGGCGGCAGCGGCTATTTCCGCACGCGCGTGGTGCGCACGTATCTGGAAAGCGGCGCGTTGGAAGCGGTGACCAAAGCCCCGGAATTCAGCTACCCGACGTATCTCGTGTATTCGCGCGATCGCGACTCGGCAACGCTGCAACAGGCCTTCGACCTGCTGCGCGAGGTGATCCACACCGATGACGACTGGTCTCAGCGCTGGAACCCACTAAGCTGATAGCCGTTTTACACCGAAGCATGGCGCATGTGACCTCAAGGTTCGGCCTGCACAAATGGCCGGATCGGCTACGCTGCCGGGTATAACAACGATACCCGCAGGTGAACGCAGTGAGGCAGACCACCGAGGCATTTCGCAGCCGCTACCGTGCGGCCATTCATCCGCGCTACAACCCGTGGCTGCACGGGGTTTTCGTGCTGCTGTTCGGCGTGCTGGCCATCGTCGGGTTCTGGGGCACCGTGCAGCAAGTGCGGCCGCTGGAATGGCTCACTGTGCCGTTGAGCCTGTTGCTGTTCAACTTCGGCGTGTACATGGTGCATCGCCACCTCGGCCATCATAAAAAAGCCTTCGCGAAAATGTTCTACGCCCGGCATGCCGGCGATCATCACAGTTTCTTCACCCCCGGCCACATGACCTATGACAGCGCCCGCGACTGGCGGGTGATTCTGTTCCCGGCATGGCTGATCGTCATTCACACGCTGGTGATCACCCTGCCGCTGTGGTGGCTGATCGCGCAGGTGAACGCCAACGTTGCCGGGCTCTTCGCCGGGTGCATGGTGCTCGGTTATCTGACTTACGAAGTGTTTCACGCCTGCGAACACCTGCCGCCGAACAACCCGCTGACACGATTGCCGTGGATCCGGCAGATGCGCCGTTTGCACGAACTGCATCATCGTCGAGAACGCATGCAGGAACGTAATTTCAATATCGTTTTTCCGCTGATGGACTACCTGTTCGGCACCCTTTACTGGGAGTCGGAACCCGCCCCTTTGAGCTATTCGACAATGCCCATGACCCGCCTGCAGCACCAGATCGATATCGCCGGCGAGCCGATTGCCGTGCTCGCCTACGCCGCCAGCGTCAACCGCTGGCCGGAGTGGCATCCGTCGTCGCTGAAGATCGACGGTGCACACGGCCCGCTGCATGCCGGCTCGCGTTTCGAAGAGGATATTCATGCCGGAGGTCGCGCAGGGCATTTGCGCTGGGAGGTCACCGAATACCTGCCGGGCCGCCGCTGGTGCGCGCGGGCTCAAAGTGATCATGGCTTGTCGTTGCTGCTGACGTATGAGTGCGCGGCCGAAGGTAACGGCACGCGGTTTGTGCGCACGCTGGATTATCGCTTTGAAGGTTTGGGGATGCGCATCGCCAATCACCTGCTGCTCAAACGCCGGATTGATCGCGAATCGGCGGCGTCGATGTTGGCCTTGCGCGACATGGCTGCTCAGCACTTGGCTTCGGCGAGGGCCAGCGCGTGAAGGTGCGGCACGTTGTGTTGTTACTGCTCGTCATCGTCATCGGATATTTACTGCTGATGCCGACCAAAATCGAACCGGTCGCCTGGTCGCCGCAGCTCGCGCCATCGCTGAAAGAAGGCCCCTTCGCCGAGAACCAGAAACTCAAAGGCGCAGCGCAAGTCGGGCCGAGCGATATCGAAGGCCCGGAGGCGCTGCTGCTGGAGGAGGATTTCCTGATCACCGGCCTGCATGACGGCCGACTGATCCGCACCAGCCTCGATGGCACGCAGCGCCAAGTGCTGGCCGATACCGGCGGGCGTCCGCTGGGATTGGCTCGGCATCCGAACGGCATGCTGGTCATTGCCGACGGGGTGAAAGGCTTGCTGTCGCTGGATGCGCAAGGGCAATTGATCCCGCTGACCACCGCCGCCAATGGCCTGGCCTTCGGTTTCACCGATGATGTGGCGATCGATGCGCCCGGGCATTTCGCCTATTTCAGCGATGCGAGCAGCCGTTGGGGTTACGGCCATGACGGCGAGGCGATCATCGAGCACGGCGGCGACGGGCGTTTGCTGCGCTATGACTTTCAAACCGGCAAGACCAGCGTGTTGCTGGACAAACTGGAGTTCGCCAACGGCGTGACCCTCGGCCCGGACGACGCCTATGTGCTGGTCAATGAAACCGGGGCTTATCGCATCAGCCGCTACTGGCTGACCGGGCCGAAAGCCCGGACTCACGACCTGTTTATCGAAAATCTGCCGGGGTTGCCGGACAACCTCGCGTTCAATGGCCGTGACCGGTTTTGGGTAGCGCTGTATGCGCCGCGCAATACGCTGCTGGACGCCACGGCGGGGCATCCGTTCCTGCGCAAGATGATCGTGCGGGCGTTGAAGCTGGTGCCGGCGCCGGTGGACAAGCGCGGGTTTGTGCTGGGGCTGGATCTGGACGGCAAGGTGATTGCCAATCTGCAGGATGCCAGCGATGGCAATTATTCGCCGATTACCACGGTTAGGGAGTATGGGCAGTGGTTGTATTTTGGGTCGTTGAAGGCGACGCATATGGCGCGGATGTCGTTGGATGCGGCGTTGAAGTGAATCTGGTGGATTTTTGTTGAATAGATAGACGCCTTCGCGGGCAAGCCTTGCTCCTACAGTTGAATTGCAATCATCTGTAGGAGCAAGGCTTGCCCGCGAAGGCGTCAGTCAGTTACTGGATTTATCGAATTTGTCGGGATCTTCGTCTTCCGGCAAATCCTCATCCGGCTCTTCCGGATTAGCCGTCGTGTGCGCCGGGCTATTCGGCTCAGGATGCGTCGGAACCGGGTCAAAAGCGCCCTGCTCTTCACTGGGGAATTTGGGATCGTTCATAAGGCACCTCGCAAAGAGTCGATGATTGAAGACTCTGAACATTCGAGGTGCCGGTCGGGGCTCTCGTTCCAGTCAATCCGCAACCGATGGTCGGCGGATCAACCCGCCTTCAGGATCGCGCCTGCAATTGCTCGACAATCTTGTCTTTGACCTGCAAGCGTTTCTCTTTGAGTTTTTTCAGCGTGTCATCGCTGGGCGCGTCCGAGGTCGCCGTCTCGGCCTTGACTACATCGGCGTCTGCCTGGGAATACTTGTTGATCAGTGCGTCCAGATGTGGATCCGCGGTGCGTTTTTGCTGGATCTCTTCCTTCGTAAGCTTCAAATCCTGTAACAAGTCATGAGTCACCGGCATGGAACACCTCCGTCAATTGATCGGCTGGCCCGCGCGACCGATTGCGCTGGCCAGTTATCAGAATGGCCTCGGTTGGGGCGTTCTGTCGACCACCTGTCAGACCAGCGGTGCCCGTTCGTCGCCCTGTCGCAAATGCGATAAAACCTTTAAACGTCGCGCTGCCTCCATTGAGTATCACCAACAAAAACCTGCGTGGAGATACACCAATGGACGGATTCAACTTGCGTCATCTGTTTTTGGCTGTCGCTTTGAGCACCGGTATGGGCAGCGCTTTCGCCGCGACCGACAATGACTTCGTCGATAACGCCGCCGCCGGTGGTATCGCTGAAATCGAAGCGAGTCGCCTGGCCCTGGAAAAGAGCTCATCGGCCGACATCAAAGCGTTTGCCAACATGATGATCACTGACCATGGCAAGGCTAACGATGAGCTGGCGAGCATTGCCAAGGCCCACGATATCGAAGTGCCGGACACCACGACGCTGGTCAAACAGGCCAAGGAAAAAATCCTCGACATGCGTGATGAGTCGTTTGATGCGGCCTACGCCAACAATCAGGTGAAGGCGCACGAAGAGACCATTGAGCTGTTCAAGAAACAGGCGAATACCGTGACGGATGACAAGGTCAAGGGCGCGACTGAATTGAAAGCGTTTGCGCAGAAAATGTTGCCGGGGCTGGAGAAACATCTGGCGGCGGCCAAAGATCTGCAGGCCAAGCATCCTAGCAAGTAGAAGCTTTACCCCAGCCCTCTCCCGCAGGGAGAGGGGGCCGACCGAGTTGAATGTTCGAGGTACGTCGACCTGAAAGGTCTGCATCGAGCTCATGATCCAGACGCTAACTCAGGTTCAAGTATCGAAATCCAGAGTCGAACTCAGATTTTGAACAGCACAAAGATCAGCTCCCTTTCCCCTCGCCCCCTTGGGGGAGAGGGCTGGGGTGAGGGGGATCGATTCAAGCCCCACCACCAAATCCAAGCGAAAAAAGCCGCATCCAAAAGATGCGGCCTCATCATTTACGCCCAACCTCAACCCCCATCCGTATCAATATCCGCATCCGTCTCCTCCCCGGGCTCCGCACGATCCGGCTTAGGCTCAAACCCCGGGCTGAACTCGTTGTCATTGTCCGTATGCTTGTTCTTCTGATCCACCGCCGGATCGGCGCTTTGCGCCTGGCCATCCTCACCCTGCTGCTGCGTCGGCGCAGGCTGCCCCGGCACTTGCGGATCGATTGCCGGATCGTTACGGTTGATCGGTTCGGAGGATTGATTCTGTTGCGGATTGGTTTGCTCGTTCATAATCACCTCGTTCGTCAAAGCAAGCGCGACTGAAACCAGCCGGGCCTTGAAGATTCGAAGCCTGCACCACGTCAACGTTCAAAACATCTCCACTCCCCGTCACGCCGACTAGAGTTACCGGGGTGTTCGTTGCGCCAGATCAAAAATATCCTGGCGGGATCGAACAACTATTTAGAACGGCAAATGTCGATGTCTTCGCGCCGATCAATTTTTATCGAATCGGCCCCAAATTCGTTACGGAGCAACAGGCACATGGCAGCACTGCAGAACAGCACACTCGATGCGATGAAAAACAAGCAAACGCAACTGCTGAGCGAATGGATCAACGGCCTGCAAGCCAGCGGTTCCACGCGCAATCTGAAAGAACACGACCTGCAGCAACAAACCTCCGAATTTCTGCAACTGGTGGTCAGCGGTCTCGAGAACGACAACGGCACCAACATCGCCACGCCGGGCTGGGAAGCCACCCGCCAGTTCCTCGAAAAGCTCTCGCACAGTCGCGCCCTGCTTGGCCAGGATTCGCAGCAAACCGCCAGCTTCATTTTCGCCCTCAAAGGCCCGCTGTTTAACCTGCTGCAAGCTCACTACAAAGAACAACCGGCGCTGCTCGCCGAACAACTCTGGGAAATCTCCGAGCTGCTCGACGCGTTCGGCATGCACACCATCCGCACGTTCCAGAAATCCCGTGAAGCGGTGATCAAGCGTCAGCAGGAAGAACTGCTGGAGCTGTCGACCCCGGTGGTCAAGCTGTGGGACGGCGTTTTGGCGCTGCCGATGATCGGCACGCTCGATTCGCAGCGCACGCAAGTGGTGATGGAATCGCTGCTGCAACGCATCGTCGACACCGGCTCGGAAATCGCCATCATCGACATCACCGGCGTGCCGACGGTCGACACCCTGGTTGCCCAGCATCTGCTGAAAACCGTCACCGCGATTCGTCTGATGGGCGCTGACTGCATCATCAGCGGCGTGCGTCCGCAAATCGCGCAAACCATCGTCCACCTTGGCCTCGACCTGCAAGGCGTGGTCACCAAAGCCAACCTGGCAGACGCGTTGAAACTGGCCCTGACCCGTCTGGGTATCAGCCTCGTCAAGACGGCTTAAGCATGGAACGTATCCCGATTCTTCAGATGGGCGACTTTCTGCTGGTGACCATTCAGGTCGACATGCATGACCAACTCGCCCTCACCCTGCAGGACGATTTGTCCGAACGCATCAGCAAAACCTCGGCGCGCGGGGTGTTGATCGACATCTCGGCGCTGGACATGGTCGACTCGTTCATCGGCCGGATGATCGGCACGATTTCCGGCCTGTCGAAAATCATGGACGCCGAAACCGTGTTGGTCGGCATGCAGCCCGCCGTCGCGATCACCCTGGTTGAACTCGGCATGACCTTGCCCGGCGTGAGCACCGCGCTGAACGTCGAGCGAGGGATGAAACTGCTGCGAGAACGAGTATTGCAACAATGACCGTGCGCAGTAGCGGTACTCAACCGATCCATATCGAGCAAGACGTGGTACTCGCGCGTCAGACCGCGCGCAAGCTCGCCACCGAGTGCGGCATGCGCCTGATCGACCTGACCAAAATGGTCACGGCGGTCAGCGAGCTGGCGCGTAACACCATGGTCTACGGTGGTGGCGGCGACATGGACTGGCAGATTCTCGACGAGGATCACAAGGTCGGTCTGCGCCTGACCTTCCGCGATGAAGGCCCGGGCATTCCCGACTTGAAACTGGCGATGACCGATGGCTGGACCTCAGGTAGCGGCATGGGGCTGGGCCTGACCGGTGCTAAACGGCTGGTCGAAGAGTTCGAACTCGACACCGAACCCGGCAAAGGCACTCGAATAACGATTACCCGATGGACATGAATATCCGCTCCAGCCTGACCCAGGTGCTGCCGATCGAGGACAGCAGCCAGATCGGCTACGCACGGCGTACCGCGCAGCAATTGGCCGAACGGCATGGCTTCGATGAACGCGATGCGGGGCGTGTTGCACTGGTGGCGACAGAGTTGGCCAGCAACATACTCAAGCACGCCAGCCACGGTGAAATGCACTTGCGGGTGTTGCCGCGCCCTGATGGTTTCGGCATCGAAATGCTCGCCGTGGATCGCGCCCAGGGTTTTGATCTGGAGGCTTGTCTGGCCGACGGCTTCTCCACCGGCGGCACCCAAGGCATCGGTCTCGGCTCGATTTCGCGCCAGGCCGAAGTGTTTGATGTGTACGCCGATAACCGTGGCGCCGTGCTGTTGGCGCGACTGTATCCGCGCGCTGACCGGGCGCCCGACATTCGCTTCGGTGTCAGCCAGCACTCGCTGCACAACGATCCCGCGTGCGGCGACGTCTGGCACCTGGCCTATGAGGACGGCAACATCAGTGCATTGATCATCGACGGTCTGGGCCATGGCGAAGAAGCCGAACGCGCCGGCCTTGCAGGCGCCGAAACCTTCGCCCTGACGCCGTTCGCCGAACCGGTCATGCTGATGGAGGACATGCATCGCGACATGATCGGCAGCCGTGGCGGCGCTGTCGCGTTTACCCAGTTCAACGCGCTGCGCGACAGTCTGACTTTTGCCGGCGTCGGCAACATTGGCGCCAGCCTGATCTCCGCCGACAAATCCCGCGGGCTGGCCTCGCACCCAGGCATTGTTGGCGTGCAATACCGGAAAGCCCGACCCTTTGACTATGCTCACGTGAACGGACATCTATTGATCATGTACAGCGACGGCTTGCAGTCCCGTTGGAACCTTCAAGACTACCCCGGCCTGGTGCACCGCCATCCCGCCGTGATAGCCAGCGTCCTGCACCGCGACTTCTGTCGCGGGCGCGACGATGTAACGGTGCTGGTCGTTGCCCTGGAGGCCGCCCATGGCTGAGTCGCCGATTCTCAACAGCGCCGAACAGGCCGCGCTGATTGCGCAATTGCAGAGCGAAACCGCGGCCCTGCGCGAAGAGCTCGATGAAACCAACCAGGGCGTGCTGGCCCTGTACGCCGAACTTGATATTCAGGCTGAGGAGCTGCGCCAGGCCTCGGACTTGAAGAGCCGTTTTCTGTCGTACATGAGCCACGAGTTCCGCACGCCGCTGGGCTCGATCCTGAGCATCAACAGCCTGCTCGCCGATGAACTCGACGGCCCGCTCAGCCCTGAGCAGCACAAACAAGTCGCGTTCGTCAGCACTGCCGCCCGCGAGCTCAGCGACATGGTCGATGACTTGCTCGATCTGGCGAAAATCGAGGCCGGGCGCATCACTATTTCCCCGGCGTGGTTCGACATGTTCGACCTGTTCTCGGCACTGCGCGGGATGTTCCGGCCGATTGTCGATGCTTCGGCGGTCGATCTGATTTTCGAAGAACCGGTCGGCCTGCCACGGCTGTATACCGATGACAAGAAACTCGCGCAGATCCTGCGCAACTTCATTTCCAACTCGCTGAAGTTCACCACCCGTGGCGAAGTGCGGGTGTCGGCGCGGCTGGAAGGCATCGACAAAGTACGTTTTGCCGTCAGCGACACCGGTATTGGTATCGCTGCCGAGCTGCATGGCGCATTGTTCGAGGACTTTTCCCAGGTCGACTCGCCGTTGCAGAAACGTCTGCGCGGCACCGGGCTGGGCCTGTCGCTGTGCAAACGCTTCGCGGCCCTGCTGGGCGGTGAAGTCGGACTGGAAAGCACGCCGGGGGTCGGTTCGACCTTCTTCGTGATCATTCCGCTGGCGATCGCTCTGGAGAACGTCGATGAAACGTGACATCCGCCTGTTGATCGTCGACGACAACGTCGCCACCCGCTACGCCCTGCGCCGGCGTCTGGAACGCCACGACTACCAAGTGCTGGAGGCCGGCACCGGGACTGACGGACTGGCGTTGATCGAGAGCGAACCGCTGGATGCGCTGATCCTCGACGTCAACCTGCCGGACATGAGCGGTTTCGACATTGTGCGCATCTTGCGTGCCGATGCGCGCACCGCGTTGCTGCCAGTGATCCACGTGTCCGCCGCCTCGATCCAGACCGGCGACATCATCACCGGCCTTGATGCCGGCGCCGATGCTTACTTGATTCACCCGGTCGACCCGGACGTGTTGCTCGCGACCCTGCGCACGCTGCTGCGAGTGCGCGACACCGAAAACGCCCTGCGTGAGAGCGAGGCGCGATTCCGCGAGATTTTCGCCAACGTGTCGGCACCGATTGCCGTGCTTGATGCGCATTTGAAAGTGCATGAATGTAATCACGCCTTCGCTCAGCTGATTCTTGACAATCAGGATCCGCAAACCCTGCGCGAATGCTTCGCCGACGATCAAAGCGCAATCCTCAACGAACTGCGCCTGCGCCTGGTCGATGGCGAACGCTGGAAAGGCACGCTGAACATGCGCGTGCTCGGTGAGCTTCGCGAGACTGAATGGCAGATTTCGCCGTACCGCACGCCGGAGCTGAGCCTGGTGTTCGTCGAAGACGTCACCGAACACCGTCATCGCGAACGCTCGCACCTGGCGCGACTGGACGACACCACCACGCAACTGGCCAAGGAAGTCGCCGAGCGTGTGCGTGCCGAATCGCAGTTACTGCAAGTGCAGAAAATGGATGCGCTGGGCAAACTTACCGGCGGCATCGCCCACGACTTCAACAACCTGCTGACCGGTATTATCACCAGCCTGGAATTGATTCAGAAACGCGTGGCTGACGATCGACCGGAAAAAGTGCAGTTCTACGCCAAAGCGGCACTCAGCTCGGCAATGAGCGCCGCCGCCCTCACCCATCGCTTGCTGGCCTTCGCCCGTCAGCAACCGCTGGACACACGCCCGGTGGACATCAACGAGCATGTGCGTTCGCTGGAAGAACTGCTGACCCGCACCATCGGCGAACGCATCAACCTCAAGCTTGAGCTGACCAGCAAACCGGCGATTGCGCTGGTCGACCCGGTGCAACTGGAAAGTGCGGTGCTCAATCTGGTGATCAACGCCCGCGATGCGCTGCCGTCGGGCGGTAATGTCTGGGTCAACACTTACGCGGCTTATTCCCATGGCGATCCGAACCTGGCCGATGGCGCTTACGTCGCCCTGTCGGTGCGCGATGACGGCACGGGCATTGAGCACAACGTGATCGACAAGGTCTTCGATCCGTTCTTCACCACCAAACCGCTGGGCCAGGGCACAGGGTTGGGGTTGTCGACGATTTACGGTTTCGCCCGCCAGTCCGGTGGCGATGCGCACATTCGCAGCGTGGCACGACGTGGCACCGAAGTGACAATCATGTTGCCGGCGACCAGCGATCCGACCGGTGCTGACATTCCGGCACCGGTGGTCGATCCGCAGGGCACCGGTGAGCATGTGCTGATCGTCGAGGACATGCCGTCGGTGCGGATGTTTGTCACTGAAGTGCTGGAGGATGCCGGTTATCGCTGTACGCAGGCGGCGGATATCGAAACGGCGCTGGAGCGATTGCAGAACGATGCGTCGATCAACCTGCTGCTGACGGATGTCGGTTTACCGCGCATGAGCGGGCGGGAACTGGCGGACGTGGCGCGGGGCTGGCGTGAGGGTTTGCCGATCCTGTTTATGACCGGGTATGCGGAAACGGCGATCAATCGGCAGGTGTTTCTCGGGACAGGCATGGACATGCTGGTCAAACCATTCCAGATCAGCGAACTGCTCGACAAAGTCCGCCGCACCCTCGACGGTGCCTGAGTAGCTGAGTTTACGGGCTTAACACCAACCAATGTGGGAGCGGGCTTGCTCGCGAATGCGGTTTTTCAGTAGATAGCTGAATTGACTGATCCACCGCTTTCGCGAGCAAGCTCGCTCCCACAGTTGTTTTGTGTGTACAGATATTCCGCATACAACGCCAAAACCTGTGGGAGATCAGCGAACTGCTCGACAAAGTAAGCCGCACCCTCGACGGCGCCTGAGTAGCTGAGTTTGCGGGCTTAACACTAACCAATGTGGGAGCGGGCTTGCTCGCGAAAGCGGTGGATCAGTCAATTCATTTATGGACTGATCCACCACATTCGCGAGCAAGCCCGCTCCCACAGGGTTATGTGTGTTTACCGGCTCAACGCGCGGGCCAAAAACGGCGCAGTCTTGCTCTTCTTGCTCGCCGCAACTTTCTGCGGCGTGCCCGCCACCACAATCCTGCCGCCCTGATCGCCCGCACCCGGGCCGATGTCGATCACCCAGTCACTCTGCGCGACCACGCGCATTTCGTGCTCGACCACAATCACCGTATGACCCGCCGTCACCAGCGTATCGAGCTGCTCCAGCAACCGGTCAACATCGCGCGGATGCAATCCTGTGGTCGGTTCATCGAGCACATACAACGTCGCGCCGCGTTGATTGCGTTGCAACTCGGTAGCCAGTTTGATCCGCTGTGCTTCACCGCCGGACAACTCTGTGGCCGGTTGCCCGAGGCGCAAATATCCGAGGCCAATATCGCGCAGCACTTCCAGCGAGCGACGAATCCCCGGCTGCCCGGCAAACACCGTCACCGCTTCATCGACCGTCAATTGCAGCACCTGCGCGATGCTCAAACCCTCCCACAGCACCGCCAGCGTCTGCGGGTTGTATCGCGCGCCATGACAGGTCGGGCACGGCGCATACACGCTCGGCATAAACAACAATTCCACACTGACAAACCCTTCACCCTCGCACGTGGCGCAACGGCCCTTGGCGACGTTGAAAGAAAACTGCCCGGCGTCGTACCCCGCCGCGCGCGCCTCGGGGGTGGCGGCGAACAGCTTGCGCACGTTGTCGAACAGCCCGGTGTAGGTCGCCAGATTGGAGCGCGGTGTGCGGCCGATGGGTTTCTGATCAACTTGTACCAGCCGTTTGATCGACTCCAGTCCAGCCGTGACCTGGCCGGTACTGAGCTGCGGCGCATCGTCTTCGAGGCTGAGCTCTTCCGCTTCGCTTTCAACCGTCGGCCGCCCCAGTTGCGCGCCGACCAGTTCGAGCAATGCCTGACTGACCAGACTCGACTTGCCCGAGCCGGAGACACCGGTGACCGAGGTAAAACAGCCCAAGGGAAATTCAGCACTGAGGTTGTTGAGGTTATTGCGGGTGATGCCATCAAGTTTCAGCCACGCCGTCGGCTTGCGCGCAGCGCGAGTTTGTCGCTGGGTTTCAGCAAACAGATAAGCGCGGGTTTGCGACTCTTTAATATCGGCCAATCCCGCCGGAGGGCCGCTGTACAACACCTGTCCGCCCTTCTCGCCCGCCGCCGGGCCTACGTCGATCAACCAGTCAGCGCGGCGCATGGTTTCCAGATCATGCTCGACCACGAACAGCGTGTTGCCGTCCGCCTTCAGCCGCTGCAAAGCCTCGAACAACGCCTCGCCATCCGCTGGATGCAAACCGGCAGAAGGTTCATCCAGCACATAGATCACGCCGAACAACTGCGAGCCCAGTTGCGTCGCCAGGCGCAAGCGTTGCAACTCACCGGACGACAACGTCGGCGTGCTGCGCTCCAGCGCCAGATAGCCGAGTCCCAGATCGGTTAAGGTGCTGACGCGCTCCAGCAGATCTTCGGCAATGCGCTGCGCCGCCAGACGCTTCTCCAGCGACAGGTTCGGCGTGTGCCGCACATCCGGCGCACTCGCGTGACCACTGCCGCCGTGGGCCACCCTTTGCTGACGAGCCTCGCGGGTTTGCGCATGGCTCAGGGTTTCGCCGGTTTCCTCGGCGTGCTGCAGATAGCTCGCCGCAGCTACCGGTCGCAGCACCTCGGCCACTTGCAGCAACGGCATCTGCGACAACTCACCAATGTCGTACCCGGCAAAGGTCACCGACAACGCTTCACGCTTAAGGCGTTTGCCGTCACATAACGGGCAAGGACTGCCGAGCATGAATTGCGAAACACGCTTCTTCATCAGCGCACTTTGCGAATGGGTAAACGTGTGCAGGATGTAGCGACGCGCGCCGGTGAAGGTGCCCTGGTAGCTCGGCTCCATTTTGCGCTTGAGGGCGACGCGGGTTTCTTCCGGGGTCAGCCCGGCGTACACCGGCACGGTCGGGGTTTCTTCGGTGAAGAGAATCCAGTCGCGCTGCTTTTTCGGCAGTTTCTTCCACGGAATGTCGACGTCGATGCCCATCGTCACGAGGATGTCGCGCAGGTTCTGCCCTTGCCACGCCAGCGGCCAGGAGGCCACAGCGCGCTGGCGGATGGTCAGGTTCGGATCGGGCACCATCAGCGCTTCAGTGACTTCATAGACCCGGCCGAGGCCATGGCAGTCAGGGCACGCGCCCTGCGGGGTGTTCGGCGAAAAGTCTTCGGCGTACAGCATCGCCTGCCCCGGCGGGTAACTGCCGGCGCGCGAATAGAGCATGCGAATCAGGCTCGACAATGTGGTCACGCTGCCCACTGAAGACCGCGTGCTTGGCGTGCCGCGCTGTTGTTGCAGGGCCACGGCGGGCGGCAGGCCCTCGATGGAATCGACATCGGGCACGCCGACCTGATCGATCAGCCTTCTCGCGTAGGGTGCGACGGATTCGAAGTAGCGGCGCTGGGCTTCGGCGTACAAGGTCGAGAATGCCAGCGAGGATTTGCCCGAGCCGGACACGCCAGTGAACACCACCAGCGCATCGCGGGGGATGTCGATGTCGACGTTCTTCAGGTTGTGTTCACGCGCGCCCCGCACACGAACCATGCCGGCGGGCGCTTTCGAATTACGCTTGGAAGTCATTGGCGGGCCTTGATCGAAGAACAGAAAAAACGTCTATGACTAATGAGGCCTCATTGATTGCGGAGTTCATTGTGGCGAGGGGATTTATCCCCGTTGGAGTGCGAAGCGCTCCCCTGCATTTTTCCAGTTGAACCGCATTCTCAGGATTTACGACTGCTGCGCAGCCGAACGGGGATAAATCCCCTCGCCACAGGTAACTCCCTACAGAGCTCGAGTAGGCTCAAGGTTCTGTCCCAGTCAAGCATTAAGCACCGCACGAATCATCTGCAACATCGCTTCCGGGCTGTACGGCTTGCTCAGCAAATGCGTGTCCGGGCTCAACTGGTGATTGCGCGAGATGATGTCGCGGGTGTGCCCGGAGGTGAACAGCACCGCCACCGCCGGTATCTGCACTTTGGCCCACGCCGCCAGATCCGAACTCTTGATCAACCCCGGCATGACCACGTCGGTAAAGATCAGATCCACCTCGATCCCTTCCAGCAACATCTGCATCGCCACATCGCCGTTACCGGCCGTCAACACGCGATAGCCTTCCTCGCGCAGCAACTCGACCGCCGAGGCACGCACGGCGTCGTTGTCCTCGACCACCAGAATCGTCTCGTGCCCGCCGCCCTGCAGATTCTCCACACTCGGAGCCTCATCGCGAACCGGCCGCAGACTGCGCGGGAAATACAACTGCACCCGCGTGCCCTCGCCGACCTGGCTGGCAATCTCGACATGCCCGCCACTCTGTTTGACGAAACCAAAGACCATGCTCAAACCCAGCCCCGTGCCTTGGCCGTCAGCCTTGGTGGTGAAGAACGGTTCAAACACTTGCTCAAGTATCTGCGCAGGAATACCGGCGCCGGTATCGCTCACCGCCACGCGCACAAACTCGCCGGGGACGATGCCTTTACCCGCGCAAAACTCGCTGTCGAGCCGAACGTTGGCGGCACTCAAACCAATGGTGCCCTCGCCCTTCATCGCATCGCGGGCGTTGATCGCCAGATTGAGAATGGCGTTTTCCAATTGATTGCGGTCGACGTTGATGTGCCACGGCTCTGCCGGTAATTGCACATCAATCTGAATGGTTTCGCCCAGTGCGCGCTGGAGCAATTCGCCGACGCCATCGAAAATCTGCTGCGGATTGCACACCGCCGGCGACAACGGTTGCCGGCGCGCGAACGCGAGCAGTTGCGAAGACAGTTTGGCGCCACGCTCGACCGCCGCCAGCGAAGCACTGACGCGGCGCTGCACGTTGGCGTTATCAGGCTCATGCCGGGCGAGTAAATGCAGATTGCCGGCGATCACTTGCAGCAGGTTATTGAAGTCGTGGGCAACGCCGCCAGTGAGGCCGCCAATCGATTCAAGCTTCTGCGACTGGCGCAATTGTTCCTCAGCCGCCAGGCGTGCCTCGACTTCATTGGCGACGCGCTGTTCAAGATTGCGGGTAAATTTGAGCAGAGACTCTTCGGCTATCTTGCGCTCATGAATGTCGATCAGTACGCCGGGGAAGCGCAGCGGTTCGCCGTTCTCGTTGAACTGGCAAGCGCCGCTGGCCAGCACCCAGAAATAGCTACCGTCGCCGCGACGAACCCGATATTCGGCGTTGTATGGTTCGCCGGTCTGCACGCACCGGGTGACTCGTTCCTGCACCCAGTCGAAGTCATCCGGGTGGATGCGCGACTCGGCAACGTCCTGAGACAAATTGCTCAGATCCTGATCCGGCGGGTAGGAGAACGTGCGGGCAAAACGCTCATCCGCGGACAGTCGGTTGTTTTTCACGTCCCACACGAATGAACCAACCAACGCCCCCGCATTCAATGCCAGACGCACGCGTTCGTTATCGGCGCGATAGGCGTTTTCGGCCTCTTGACGCAGTCTTTCGGAAATCACGAACTCGGTGGTTTCCACCACCATTGCCATCACCCCGGCAGGCGCTCCGGCATCATTGGAAACGGGACTGTAATAGAGATCGAGCCAAACCTCCTCGGGGACACCATCGCGCAGCAGTACCAGCGCCTTGTTGCGAAACGACAAGGTACCGCCGGCCAGGCACGTGTCGACTACATGGCGGTTGAAATCGGCAACTTCTGGCCAGCCCAACTCCACGGGGGAGCCGAGCAGATACGGATGGCGGCCACCGGCAAATTCCGAATAGGCGTCGTTGTAGATCATGTAGCCGGCATGGCCCCAGAGCATGACCATCGGCAGCGGCGAGGCCAGCATCAATTGCACCGCGCTGCACAGGCTCGCAGGCCAGGTATTCAGTGGGCCCAGTTCAGTGTGGCTCCAGTCGAACGCGCGGATACGTTCGGCCATTTCGCCTTGCCAGCCATCACAGCCGTGGCTATCGGATAAAAACTGCATCGACTGACTCGGTGTCCTGTGGTGGTTGCCCGATAAATCGCGACGCCAGAACGACGCGACGCCCGTCTGTTTCGAGCGTCTTCAGTCGTATTGGTTTCATAAGAGGTATAGCCGATTTCGTCCCCGCTCGGAGACTAGACCCCGATCAGGTGCTTGAGCGGATGGTAGCCAGTTTTCATCTTCGCGGCGACGTCGAGAATGGCTTTTTCGATGCCGTTCAAATGCATGCAGGTCAGCTCGATGGCAGCGCTCTGATTGCCAGCCTCGATGTATTCGATCAGGCGCAGGTGTTCGTCATCGCGGCACACTTCATGGCTGTCGTCGTCCAGTGCGGCGGCATACAGCGAGGCGCGCGAGATCAGCTTCTGGAACCAGTCGAGCAACACCGGGTTGTTGAGGCTGCGCGCCAGTTTGATGTGGAACTCGCCGAGCAGATGAATCAACCGTTCGTGGTCACCGGCAGCGTGTGCTTCGTCTTCCAGCAATAAATGTTCACGCAAGTCCTGCATCGCCGCGCTGTCCTTGCGTCGGCACAGTTCAGTGACGATGCCGATCTCGATCAGCCGGCGGGTTTCGAACAGCGAACGGATCTCTTCGTTGCTCGGCAATGACACCGACGCACCTTTGTTGGGCTCGGTGGTAACCAGGCCGTCGGCCTCCAATTGCTTCAACGCGGCGCGAACCGACGTGCGGCTGACATTGAATAAATCGGCCAATGAGGCCTCGCCCAGCTTCATCCCCGGGCGCAACGAGCGCTTGCTGATCGCCTCGTAAACCCCTTGGTAGACGCGGTCGACCGTGGTTTCCAGTTTCTTCTCGGTCATTCAAACACTCCTTTAGCGTCGGGCAACCAACCCCTGGCGATCGCTGGCCAAAGAAAAAGGGGGTTGCACACGCAGATTAATCCGGGTATTTCTAAATTGCATTCAGATATTGCATACAATAAATAGAGGATTGCACCAATATGGGTCAACCAATAGCAATTGAAGTGCGCAACGTCTCAAAACGATACTCTGATGATCCAGGCCTCGCGCCGGCCCTCGACAATGTTTCGGTGAACATCGCCGACAACGAATTCTTTACCCTGCTCGGCCCTTCGGGCTGCGGCAAAACCACCCTGCTGCGCACCATCGCCGGCTTCGAGCACGTCAGTGAAGGCGAGATTCGTTTGGCCGGTGAACCGGTCAACGATCTGCCGCCATTCAAGCGCCGGGTCAACACGGTGTTCCAGAGTTACGCGCTGTTTCCGCACATGAGTGTGGCGCAGAATATCGCCTTCGGCCTCGAGATGCAGGGTCTTGATCGCAAGTTGATTCCGGATCGCGTCAACGAAATGCTCGCGCTGGTGCAAATGGAGCATCTGGCCGGGCGCAAACCCGCGGAATTGTCCGGCGGCCAACAGCAGCGCGTGGCTCTGGCCCGGGCCTTGGCGCCGAAACCGAAAGTGCTGTTGCTCGACGAGCCGTTGTCGGCGCTTGACCTCAAGTTGCGCAAAGAAATGCAGGTCGAACTCAAGCGCGTACAGAAAGAAGCCGGGATCACCTTCATTTTCGTCACCCACGATCAGGAAGAAGCGCTGACCTTGTCCGATCGCATTGCGGTGATGTCGGCCGGCAAGATCCTGCAGATCGGCACCCCGACCGATATCTACGAACACCCCAAACACCGTTTCGTCGCGCAGTTTATCGGCGATATCAACTTCTTGCCCGGCCAGCTCAAGCACGGCGAACACAACGAAAAACTCTTCGTGCCCAACGGCTTGCCAATCGAAATCCCTTGTCAGCAGCAGAGCTTCGCCGGCAGCAGCGTGCAACTGGCGTTTCGCCCGGAGCGCTCGCAACTGGTCGACGCCAGCCAGCCGCATCACCTGCGCGGGGTCATTGAAGCTGTGCTGTATGTCGGCACGGCGACGCTGTACCAGTGCCGGCTGAACAACGACATCAAAGTCATGCTGCGCGAAAACAACGAGGGCTTGAATCCTGGCCGCGCAGTTGGCGAACGCGTTGCCGTGCACCTGCCGCCGCACGCCTGCCTGTTGATGGAGGCCTGAGATGAGCGTCAGCAGCACTTCCCCTGCCCTCAACCGCGCGCTGTTGCTCAGCCCGGTGGTGTTGACCCTGCTCGCCCTGATCGCCATTCCGCTGGGGATCATGGGCTACATCAGCCTGCTACCGCGCAATACTTACGGCGGCGTCGACTGGCAAGCGCCATGGCAACTGCAAAGCTACGTGCAGCTGTTTTTTCAGGAAGGTTTTGACGGTGAACTGGAACTGAACTGGGTCTATGCCCAAGCGTTGCTTCGCTCGGTGCTGCAGGCCGGTGGCACCACCGTGTTGTGTTTCCTGTTCGGGTTTCCGGTGGCGTTGTGGATGTCGAGCCTGACCCCGCGCCGGCGCAATTTGATGGTGTTGCTGATCACCATTCCGTTCTGGACTAACCTGCTGATCCGCAACTACGCGTGGCTGATCATCCTCCGCGAACACGGTTGGGTTGCGCAAAGCCTTAACGCGCTGTTCCCCAGCGCCGGCGGCATCACCCTGCTCTACAACGATTTCGCGGTGAGTGTCGGTCTGGTCTACAGCTTCCTGCCGTTCATGATTCTGCCGATCTATTCGACGCTGGAAAAACTCGACTGGCGTCTGGTCGAAGCCGCTTACGACCTCGGGGCGAATCGTTGGCACGCGTTGCGCCGGATCATTCTGCCGCTGTCGATGCCCGGTGTGATCGCCGGTGCGTTGCTGGTGTTTGTGCCGAGCCTCGGCGCGTTCATCACTCCGGCGATTCTCGGTGGCGGCAAAACGCTGATGATCGGCAACCTGATCCAGCAACAGTTCGGCACGGCGCGCAACTGGCCACTGGGCAGTTCGCTGTCGTTCCTGTTGCTGGCGATTCTGCTGGTGTCGCTGGTGCTCTATGCGCTGTACAGCCGCCGCGCGGCGAAGACCATCCATCGGGGGGCGAAAGCATGATTTCCCTGCACCTGAAAAAACTCCCGGGCACCCGCGAAATCAGCCTGCTGATCCTCGCCTATCTGTACCTGCCGATCTTCGTGTTGATCGCTTACAGCTTCAACGCCAACCGTTCGGCGACGGTGTGGACCGAGTTTTCCTTTGCCTGGTACGGACGGATTCTGGCCAACCCGTCGATTCAGACGGCGGCGCTGAATTCGATCATCGTCGCAACCATTGCCACGGTCTGCGCCACGGCAATTGCGCTGCTCGCGGCGCTGGCGACGTACCGGCCGTTCTACGGGCAGAAAATGGTCGAGGGCGGCATCAACCTGCCGCTGATCCTGCCGGAAATCGTCACGGCGGTGGCGACGTTGCTGCTGTTCATGGCGCTCGGCATCAAGCTCGGTTTGCTCACGGTGATCGTCGCGCACATCGGCTTCTGCATTCCCTTCGCTTATCTGCCGATCCGTGCGCGGCTCAACGATCTGGACAAGAGCCTGCTGGAAGCGGCGAACGATCTGTACGCCAATCCGTGGCAGGTGTTTCGCCGCGTGACCTTGCCGCTGCTGTGGCCGGCGGTGTTGTCCGGTGCGGTGCTGGCGTTCGTGGTCAGCCTCGACGATTTCATCATGACCTTCTTCGTCGCCGGCCCGGGTTCGACGACGTTGCCGGTGTACATCTTCTCGGCGATCAAGGCTGGCGTGACCCCGGAGATCAACGCGATCTCGACGCTGATGCTGCTGATCTCGATTGTCCTGGTGGTGCTGGCCTTCTGGCTGGGCCAACGCGGTAAACAACAATAAATCTGGAGCGCTCTGTTCATGAAAATCAAAAGCATGCGGTTGGCAATGTCCGGTCTGGCCCTGAGTTGTTTCACCGCGTTCAGCGCCCACGCCGCCGAACCGAAAGAGCTGTTTTTCTACAACTGGACCGATTACTACCCGGTCGAATTGTTGGCCAAGTTCGAGAAGGAAACCGGGATCAAGGTGACCATGGACGGTTACGACAGCAACGAAACTTTGCTCGCGAAATTGCAGGCCGGCGGCGCCGCGTATGACGTGATCGTGCCGTCGCAGTCGATCATGCAGACGTTGATCAAGCAGGATCTGTTGATGGAAATCGACACGCCTACCCTGAGCAATTTTCAGTACGTCAAAGGACCGTTCCGCGATCCGAGTTTCGATCCGGGGCGCAAGTTCTCGGCGCCGTATTTGTGGGGCACCACCGGGTTTTCCTACGACAGCGCGCGGGTGCCCGGCGGCAAACTGGATGACTCGTGGAAAGAGTTCTTCGAACCGCGCAAAGAGCTGCAAGGCCAACTCGCCGCGCTGGATACGTCGAGCAGCGTGATCAACGCCGCCAGCCATTACCTGAACGTCGACGAATGCAGCGAAAACCCGCAGGACGCCAAACGCATTCTGGAATTGCTGCAAAAGCAGAAGCCGTTTTTGAAGATGTACAGCTCCGACAACACCGTCGACCGCATGGCCTCGGGCGAGGTGATCATGATGCAGAACTGGAACGGCTCGACCGCGCGGGCGACCTTGCAGAAGAGCACGATCAAGTACGTCTATCCGCGTGAAGGCGTGGCGATGTTCCAGGACAACTTCGCCGTACCGAAAAGCGCCCCGCATCCGGGCAACGCGAAGATTTTTATCGACTGGATGATGAAGCCGGAGAACGCCGCTGCCGTGTCGAACGCCATTGCTTACGCCAACGGGATTCAGAGCGATTCGTTGCTGGATCCGAAGTGGAAGGTGATGGACGCGATCAACATGCCGGAGGAGTACGCCTCGCGTCTGCGGCCGGAGAAGGAATGCAGCAACAAGGCGCGGGAGCTGCAGGATCGGATTTGGTCGAAGCTTAAGGGTTGATCCGAGACCGCTGCCCTCACCCTAGCCCTCTCCCAGAGGTAGAGGGGACTGACCGAGGTGTCTTGCGCCATACGCCGACCTGAAACGACCAGTCGACTATGGATTCAAAGCAAATATTCCAAGTCGGTGTATCTCTCCAATATCCCCCATTCAGTCCCCTCTCCCTCCGGGAGAGGGCTAGGGTGAGGGAAAAAATCCAAAGACCTGAATGAGGTTTGTATGACCCAGCCACACTGGCTACGCAACGTGCGCCCCTACGGCGCCGCCGCCGAAGACCTGCTCATCGAAACCGGCCGCTTCACTCAGCGCCGTCCGGCCAGCAATTCGCCGCTGTCCGCCACCGATATCGACGGCCAACACCAACTCCTCACCGCCGCGCTGGTCGAAAGCCACGTCCACCTCGACAAAACCCTCTACGGCCAACCCTGGCGCCCAAACAGCGCCGGGCCGACGCTCAAGGACTACATCAGCAACGAGCGCCGCATCCTCCGTGAAGTCAACGCGCCCATCGCCGAACGCGCCGGTGCCCTGCTGGAGAATTGCATCGCCCGTGGTTCGCTGACCATGCGCTGCCACGTCGACATCGACCCGGAATTCGGTCTGCGTCACGTCGAAGCCATGCAGCAATTGCGCGAACGCTACAAAGACCTGATCGACCTGCAACTGGTGGTGTTCCCGCAAACCGGTTTGATCAGCCGCCCCGGTACCGCCGAATTGATGCGTGAAGCAATGGCGTTGGGCGTGGAAAACGTCGGCGGGCTCGACCCGTGCGGCATCGACAACGATCCGATCGCGCAGCTCGATTTCGTTTTCAAACTCTCGGCTGAATTCGGCCGTGGCGTCGATATTCACCTGCACGACAAAGGTGAGCTGGGCCTGTGGCAAATCGCGCTGATCGCTGATTACACCGAGCGTTTCAACCTGCAAAACCGGGTGATGATCAGCCACGCCTACTGCCTCGGCATGTTGCCGTGGAGCCAGGTCAAACCGGTCGCCGAGCGCTTGGCGGCGCTAGGGATTTCGCTGATGAGTTCGGCGCCGGCCGACACCGCTGTGCCGCCGTTTCTCGCGTTGCGTGAGGTCGGCGTCAATGTCTGCCTGGGTTCCGACGGCATTCGCGATGCGTGGTCGCCGATGGGCAATGGCGACATGCTCGAACGGGCGATGTTGTTGGCGTTTCGCTTTGATCTGGGCAAGGACGATGAGCTGGCGGCGGCTTTCGAGGCGGCCACGGTAAATGGTGCGCGGGCGCTGGGTATTGAGGATTACGGTTTTGCGCTCGGTCAGCGTGCGGACTTCTTGCTGATGCCGGTTGAGACGCTGGGTGAAGCGGTCGTGGCGCGGCCGTTGCGTCAGGTCTATCGCGGTGGCGCGTTGATCGCCGAAGGTGGCCGCTTGCTGAGCAGCCGTCTGTGAAACGCATCGGTCTCAAGGCCAGTTGCGTGGTTGGTTTCGACGGCGCGCAGCATGTGCTGTGGCGCGACGGTGAAGTGGTGTTTTCGGGTTCCCGTATCGAATTCGTCGGGCGCGGTTATGCCGGGGCGGTGGATCAGTGGATCGACTACGGCAACGCGTTGATCGGTCCCGGCTTCATCGACCTGGATGCGCTGGGCGATCTCGACTCCACGGTGTTGACGCTGGACAACGGCGACGAACGCGCCATGGGCCGCATGTGGTCGTCCGAGTATCTGAACGCCGGCCCGCGTGAGACATACAGCGCCGACGAAGAAGTTTTCAAATACCGCTACGCCTTCACCCAGTTGATCCGCAACGGCATCACCACGGCCATGCCGATCACCTCGATGTACTACCGCGAGTGGGCGGAAACCTACGACGAATTTGCCGCCGTCGCCGATGTTGCCGGTGAACTCGGTTTACGCACTTACCTCGGCCCCTGCTACATGAGCGGCATGAGTTACTGGCAGGCCGACGGTACCCTCGCCCATCACTGGGATGAAGCTCGCGGGCTGGCCGGACTGGATGCGGCCGAACGCTTTTTCAAGGATTTCGACGGCGCCCATGACGGTTTGATTCGTGGCGCGCTGCTGCCGGATCGCATCCAGACCTGCACACCGGCATTGCTGCAACGCACCGCCGCGCTGAGCCGCGAACTGAATGCGCCGATGCGTCTGCATTGCTGCCAGGCGCTCAGCGAAGTGGCGATGGTTGAGCAATTGCGCGGCGCGTCACCGCTAGAGTGGTTGCAGCAACTGGACTTGCTCACGCCACGCAGTCTGCTGCCGCACGGCATCTACACCGCTGGCGACGATGATTTGCAACGGCTGATCGACGGCGGCGCGAGTCTGGTGCATTGCCCGTTGGTGTTTGCCCGCGATGGCGAGGCGTTGAATTCATTCGGTCGCTACCGCGCCAAGGGCATCAACTTCGCCCTCGGCACCGACACCTGGCCGGCGGATCTGCTGGAAAACATGCGCCACGGTTTGAACATTGCACGGCTGATGGAGGGCGGCTCGGCGTTGACCAGCAGCCTCGATCTGTATAACGCCGCGACCCTCGGTGGCGCGCGGGCGTTGGGTCGCGATGACCTCGGTCGACTGGCCCCCGGCGCCAAAGCCGACATCACCGTATTCAGTCTGCGCGGCCTTCATCTGGGGCCATTGTTCGACCCTTTGAAAAACTTGCTGCTGGCCGGGCGCGGCGACGATTGCGTCGCCAGTTACATCGACGGTCGTTGTGTGATGCACGACGGTCAGGTCACCGGCGTCGACTACCCCGCCCTGCAACGTCAGGCCCAACTTCAATACGAAAAACTCATGCGCAGCCACAGCGACCGCGCGTTTACCCGGCCGGACTGGAAAACCCTGTTCCAGCCGTCCATTCCGTTCGCCGATGAATACAGCGCCGACGCGCCATTGAGCGCCATCGATCCACTTTCCTAGAGGTTTTTGCCCATGCACAGTTTCGATTTCAGCCAGCTCAGCCCACGGGAAAAATACAAGATTCTCATTGGCAGCGTCGTGCCTCGGCCGATTGCGCTGGTGACCACCATCGATGGCGAGGGCCGGATCAATGCCGCGCCGTTCAGCTTCTTCAATGCACTGTCGGCGGATCCGCCGATTCTGGCGCTGGGCGTGGAGAACTATGGCGATCAGAGCCCGAAAGACACCACGCGCAATATTCAGCTGAATCAGGAATTCACCGTGAACATCGTCAGCGACGCGTTGGTGGAGGCCATGAACGTGTGTGCCGTGCCGTTTGCTCCGGGTTTCGATGAGTTGACCGCTGCGGGTTTGACGGCGATTCCCGGCACCACGGTGAAATGCCCACGCATTGGTGAGGCGCCAGTGGCGCTGGAGTGCCGGCGGATGATGGCGCTGAACATCGGTCAGTCGCGGGAGATCATTTTCGGTGAAGTGTTGATGGCGCATGTGCGCGATGAGCTGATCGATCCGAAAACCTTGTACATCGATCAATTGGGGCTGGATGCGATTGGGCGTATGGGCGGCCATGGTTATGCGCGCACTCGCGATTATTTCGACCTGCCGACTCGCTCGTTGCAAGCGTGGACAGAAGCACCGGGCGGTGGCGAACGGTTCTGGCCAGCCGCCAAATAAACCAACAGAGAAACACCTTTCCCCTGTGGGAGCGGGCTTGCTCGCGAAAGCGGTGTATCAGACAAATAATCGTTGAATGACACACCGCCTTCGCGAGCAAGCCCGCTCCCACAAGGATTTATGTTGCTTCTTAGTCAGTGCCGTATTTCGGCGAACGCGGGCCGTATAGCAGGCCTGCGTGCTGACCAGCCGAGAGCAGACGATTGCTCGCCACACCGGCAATCGGGTAACCGGCATCGGTCGAACTGTTGATGATCTGCTTCACCGCTGCGGTGATCAGCATGCCGATCAAACCGCCGCCACCGTTGTTGCCGCCCTCTTCACTCGACGCCCGCGCCGAACCGGTCCACAGCGTTGTGCCGCTTTTCAGATCCACCAGTTTCGCCGTCGCGGTCACGGCGGTTTCACTGCTGATCACCAGATAACGCGTGCCGTACTCGGTCACGGTGATATACAGGGCCGCGTCCGCACCGAAGATTTCCTTCAGTTTGTTCGGCGGTGCCTGATGGATATCGTCCGGGGTGGTCAGGCCATTCTGGCGGAAAGTTTCATCCACCAGCGCGATCGGCAACACGTAATAACCAGCCTCGGCCAGCGGGAACGTCACTTGCGACAGCAAGCTGTACGACGCCTTCACATCCGGCGAGGTGTTCAGCGGCGGCAGCACCAGAATGGTCTTCGGGCGTGCCTGTTTGTACGCCGAATAGTCCACGGTTTTTGGCGCTACGCAGCCACCGAGTACGGTCAGGGCCAAACCAGCGGCGAGTAACTTCAGGGTACGCGAGATCATTTGGCGTCTCCGGTCTTGGCGTTTTTAAGCAGAAAATCCATGTACGGGCCGGACTCGGGGAACAGCGCTTTCTCGGTGTTGTACTGCTGCACCATCTGATCGTCCTTGCCCATGCTCAGGTAGAGCAAGCCAAGGTGGGCGTGGTAACCCGGCGGCACGGCTTTGCCGGTAGAGCGGATCTTTTGCAGGTCACGTTCGAGCACTTCGGCCTGCGCTTCTTTCGGCTCTTCGCCTTTGAAGTATTCGTAGACCTGCGGTTGGTAGTCTTCCCACTGGTATAGGGTTTTCGGGCCGGCACAACCGGCCAGCAAGGCACTGGCGGCCAGCGTCAGCGCCATCAGCGAGCGCGACAACGTCGAATTCATGGGTGTTGCTCCTTGCAATGAATGGGCGTCGATCAGTTGCCCGGCTTCCAGGCACCGGCATTCATGCCATCGACCAGACGATTGATCGCCTCGCGCATGGCCAGATCCAGTACTTTGCCGTTGAGGGTGGAGTCGTAAGCTGCGGTGCCGCCGAAGCCAACGATTTCGCGGTTGGACAAGGCGTATTCGCCAGCGCCTTGCGTGGAATAAACCACTTCGGAAGTGCTGATGTTGACGATGTTCAGGTTGACCTTGGCGTACGCGATCTGGGTTTTGCCACGGCCAAGAATGCCGAACAACTGGTGATCGCCGATCTCTTTGCGGCCGAACTCGGTAACGTCACCGGTGACCACGTAATCAGCACCCTTCAAGCGCTGGGCCTGGCCCTTGATCGCCGCTTCCTGCTGGATCTCGCCCATGTTGTCGCGATCCAGCACGCTGAAGCGGTTGGTCTGCTGCAAGTGGGTGATCAGGATGGTTTTGGCCTGGCCGCCGAGACGATCCACGCCATCAGAGAAGATCCCGCGCATGTAGCTGGAGCGGTTGTCGAACTTGCCCACGGCCATCGGCACACGAACGCCAGTCCAGACTTGAGAGGCGCTTTCAACCTTGGCCACTGGCAACGCGCGCGAGCTTTCGGTGGCGCAACCGGCAAGGGTACCGGCCAACGTGCCGAGCACGGCAATGGCAACGCCTGAGACCAACATCCGGGAGATCATTCTCACTGAGTATTCCTTCTTGAAAAACGGTGTGTCCCGGCACGGCGACGTGGGGTGGGAGCTGAAAAGGGGCGGCATTATGACAAAGTGCCATCATTGCGAACAGATATTTTTGACGCCAACGAATTGGCCTGTTTACCCCCTGTCGATCGTTCCCACGCTCTGCGTGGGAATGCCGCTACGGACGCTCCGCGTCCGCTGTGACGCGGAGCGTCACGGGAGGCGTTACCACGCAGAGCGTGGGAACGATCAGACAAGGGGGCAGCGTATTAGTGGAAATCGCGGCTTTGCACGCGGATGCCATTAAGCAATGGGCTGAGGTCGCTCAGGCGTCCGGCGATCAAATGACGGACTTCGCCTTGGCGCTCCCAGCGGCCATCCACCTTGAGCAGTTGCGAACCGACCAGCACCTGCCGCTGACGCTCGGCCAAGTCGCGCCAGACCACCACGTTGACGTTGCCGAACTCATCTTCGAGGGTTACGAAGGTCACGCCACTGGCGGTACCCGGTCGTTGCCGCCCGGTGACCAGTCCGGCAACGCTCACCGGCCGGCCATGCTCGACATCGTGCAACTCCTGCGAACTGCGGCAGCGCCGCGCCTTCAACTCGCTGCGTAACAATGCCAGTGGATGCGGGCCCAACGTGGTGCCAATCGTCGTGTAATCCGCGTGCAAATCCTCACCGACACTCGGCTTGGGCAGCACTACATCAGGCTCTTCCTGACTCGGCAAGCCAGCAAATAATCCCAGTTGTTTCTGCACCCCGGCGACTTCCCAGCGCGCCCGATGCCGGTGCCCAGCCAGGCCGCGCAACGCGCCGGAATCCGCCAACAACGCCTGCGCCCTAGCGTCCAGCATGGCCCGTTCGCCGATGTCGGCGATGTCGGCAAATATCCCGCGCGAGCGTGCAGCTTCAATGCGCCGGGCATCGTCTTCGCGAAAGCCCTTGATCATGCGCAGGCCCATGCGGATCGCCGGTTGTGCCCCGGCAATCGGCTCCAGGCTGCAATCCCAATCGCTGGCGCGCACATCGACCGGGCGAATCTGCAAATGATGTCGGCGCGCGTCTTGCAGGATTTGATCGGGGCTGTAAAAACCCATCGGCCAGCTGTTGATCAGCGCACAAGCGAACGCCGCCGGTTCGTGGCACTTGAGCCAGCAACTGGCGTAGGTCAGCAAGGCGAAGCTGGCGGCGTGGGACTCAGGGAAACCGTAGCTGCCGAAGCCTTTGATTTGCTCGAAGATCTGCGCAGCGAACTCCGGTGTATAGCCGTTTTTCTTCATCCCGGCGGCCAGTCGTTCCTTGTGCGGTTCAAGTCCACCGTGACGTTTCCACGCGGCCATCGAACGGCGCAACTGATCCGCCTCACCGGGGCTGTAATCGGCGGCAACGATGGCGATCTGCATCACCTGTTCCTGAAACAGCGGCACGCCGAGGGTGCGTTTGAGCACCACTTCCAGCTCCGGCGACGGGTAGGTTTCCTCTTCTTCCTTGTTCCGGCGGCGCAGGTACGGGTGCACCATGCCGCCCTGAATCGGCCCCGGCCGGACGATGGCGACCTCAATCACCAAGTCGTAAAACGTCGCCGGTTTCAGGCGCGGCAGCATCGACATCTGCGCCCGCGATTCGATCTGGAACACGCCGATGGTGTCGGCGCGGCTGATCATTTCGTAGGTCGGTTTGTCTTCGGAAGGAATCGTCGCCAGGCTCAAATCCTGATTGCGATGCCTGCGCAGCAGGTCGAAGCAGCGGCGAATCGCACTGAGCATGCCGAGGGCGAGGATATCCACCTTGAGCAGGCCGACCGCGTCGAGGTCGTCCTTGTCCCACTGAATGATCGTGCGGTCGGCCATCGCCGCATTTTCGACCGGCACCAGCATGCTCAGCGGTTGCTCGGAAATCACGAACCCGCCGGGGTGTTGTGAAAGGTGCCGGGGAAAACCGATCAATTGGCCGGTCAGGCTCAATACCCGCCGTAGCACCGGGCTGTCAGGGTCGAAGCCGCCCTCAAGCAAACGCTCCAGCGGTGGCGTTTCGTCGCTCCAGTGGCCGCAACAATCGGCCAGCGCGTTGATCTGATCCGGTGGCAGGCCCAAGGCTTTGGCCACGTCGCGTACGGCACCGGCCGCGTGATAGGTGCTGACCACCGCCGTCAGCGCCGCACGATGACGGCCATAACGGCGAAACACGTATTGCAGGACTTCTTCGCGGCGTTCGTGCTCGAAGTCGACGTCGATGTCCGGCGGCTCGTTGCGCTCTTTTGACATGAACCGCTCGAACAGCAACGTGGTGTGATCCGGATTAATCTCGGTGATGCCCAAGGCAAAACACACCGCCGAGTTGGCCGCCGAGCCACGGCCCTGACAGAGGATTTTTTGCTCGCGGGCAAAGCGCACCACGTCATGCACGGTGAGGAAGTAGCTTTCGTAGCCGAGCTCGGCGATCAGCTGCAATTCCTTGTTGATCTGCCGCAACACCTTGAAGGGCGCGCCCTTCTTCCAACGCCAGGCGATGCCCTGTTTCGTCAGTTGTCGCAACCAGGAACTGGCGCAGTGCCCCTCCGGCACCAACTCTTTCGGGTACTGATAACGCAACTCGCCGAGATCGAAAGTGCAGCGCCGGGCCAGAGTCACCGACGCTTCCAGCAGTGCTGGCGGATACAGTTCGCGCAACACCTCGACACTGCGCAAATGCCGCTCGCCATTGGGATGCAGGCGCAACCCGGCCCCGGCCACCGGCACGTGATGACGGATCGCAGTCATGGTGTCTTGCAGGGCGCGCCGGCCACGGGCGTGCATGTGCACATCACCGCTGGCCACGGCGGGAATCTGCAGTTCGCCGGCCAGACTCAACAACCTCGCCAAACGCTGCTGATCGTCCTGGCCACGATGCAATTGCACCGCCAGCCACAGGCGCTCGCCGAACGTCTGCTTCAGCCAGCGGCCCTCTTCCACGTCATCCAGCGAGTCCGGCACCCACAACACCAGCAACCCCGGCAGCGGCTCGCTGAAATCTTCGCGCAGTACCTGATACTGACCTTTTTGCGTGCGCCGCCGGGCGCGAGTGATCAAGCCGCACAGCGCCTGATAACCGGCGAGACTCTCCACCAGCAACACCAGTTTCGGGCCGTTTTCGATGCGCACTTCACTGCCGATAATCAGCGGCAGCTCAACCGATTTCGCCGCTTGCCAGGCCCGGACGATCCCGGCCAGCGTGCATTCATCGGTGATCGCCAGCGCCTGATAGCCGTGTTTTTTTGCCCGTTGAAACAGCTCAAGGGCACTGGAGGCACCGCGCTGGAAACTGAAGTTCGACAGGCAGTGCAATTCGGCATAGCCGTCATTCATGCGAACCAGCCTTGCAGCCACAACGGCCCGCCCTCACCCACCGCGCGATACGCCCAGCCTTGCTGACCGGCGCGGTTCTGGATCAGGTAATAATCTCGGCGTACATCGTCACCGTCCCACCAGCCGGATTCGATGCGCTCCGGGCCCATGAGGATCCGCGCCGAACCTTGCGGCACACTCTGCGGCTCACCGAGCAACCAGCCCGGACGGTGCACGCCGGGCAACACGGCGCAGCGCTGTTTATCGACGCCGTGCTGCCAAGCGCACTCCGGTCGATGATCAGCCTGAAAGCGCAAACCCTGCACAGCGTCATCACCCAACCGCGCACGCAGGCGTTCGCGCAATTGCTCCCACGGTAGCGTCTGCTGCGGGCGGTCATCGAACAGTTCCTGAAACTGCGGGACGAAACTCGGCAGATCTTCGGCGCGCAGACGAAAGCCGCGCACCGGCGCCTCGACCTGCACTTGCTCCAGCCGCCCGCGGGCCAGTTCGAAAAGCATCGCCGGATCACGTTCGGCGCTGAGCAGGCCGACTTTGATCACGGTGTCCGGCAGCCCGGCATGTTCCAGATGCAGATCAAAACGCTGCACGCCGCTGTCGCGACCACAAAGGAACGCCGACAGATCACCGGTCAAACGCCGTAACGGGAACAACAAGGCCTGATGCGATTGCACGTCGAAGTTGAGTTCGATGCGTACATCAAAACGATCCGGCGGCAGGTAAAACTCCAGCGCCAGTGGTCGTGCACCGAACAAGGTGTCGAGGTGTTTAAGCATCTGCGCTTCGAAACGCCGGGCCAGCGCCTGACGCGGCAGGCTCTGCACCTGACTGAGGTTGCGCAGGCCCATGCGCGACAACGCCGTGGCCACGCCCGGTTCCAGACCGACGCGGTCAACCGGCAACTGGCCGAGGTGATGCTGCAAAGCTTCGCCGTCGGGCACCACTAAACCGTCGTAAGCATTGGCCAGCACTCGCGCGGCCACCGGGTTGGGGGCGGCGACGATGCGATGGCGGAAACCCAACTCGGTCAGCTCCTTGCGCAAACGCGCTTCTAACTGCGCCCAGGAACCAAACAAACCAAGGCTGGACTCGATCTCGAACACCACGGTGCGCGGGTAATGCACGCTGACCTGCGCGCTGAAACCGTAGGCCCACGCCGCGAGAAACTGCTGCCAGTGTTCGACTTCGGCGGCCTCGTAATCAGCGGTGGCAAAACCTTTGCTCATCGCCTGAGCGGCGGTCATCGACTGTCCGGCACGCAAGCCAAGTTTGCGCGCGGCCGGGTTGACTGCTTGCAACACCCGCCGCTGAGCCGGGCCGCTGAGCAGCACTAACGGTTCATCCGGATCAGCGCGCTGACGCAGCACCGCGTCCAAGGCCAATTGCGGAAAAAGAATACAGACCCAGCGCATGCTGACCTCAATGACCCACGGCAAAGGCAATCGGCGCCGTACGCGCCAAGCCGCCACGGCACTTGAGCACGCGCAATTGTGCGGGTTTCGCGTCGATGGCGATGCGCAACGCCGCCGGTGACGGGTTGACCGCTTCGCTCAATGGACGCCAAGCGAATGCGAGGGTCTGACCGGTTTCCGCCGCCACCTGCAAACGCCGCAACGCACGATCATCGGCCTTGTGCGGCCAACACAGCACCGCGCCGCAACTGCCTGAACGCAAACACTGTTCGGCTGCCCACAAGGCATCGCGCTCACTGGCCTGAATCACTGACAACTGGCGCAGATCGACCCCGGCGCTTTCCCACGCCTGCGGATACGGCACGAACGGCGGCGCCACCAGCACAATGCGCTCACCCGCCGCCGACAATCGCGCCAGCGTCGGCCAGACCAGTTGCAGTTCGCCGACACCGGGGCCGGCCAAGAGGATTTCACTCAACGCCGCTTCCGGCCAGCCACCGCTGGGCAGTGCCGCGTCCAGCGCGGCGTGCCCGGTCGGTTGCGGGCTGGCCGCCGGTGGCGCAGGCCGGCCCTTCCAGACCTGGCCGCCATTGAACAGCGTATCCAACGCAACGACGGCGCCCATCAGCCTTGCCTCACCAGACCGCAGAACACCCCTTCGATGGCCAGATCCTGATCGTCACGCACGACAATCGGCCGATACGCCGGGTTGCGCGGCAACAAGCGCACTTCGTCGCCAACCCGTTCGAAGCGTTTGATGGTGACTTCACCGTCGAGGCGCGCCACGACAATCTGGCCGTTAAGCGCTTCGGGATTACGTCGCACACCGACCAGATCACCGTCGAGAATGCCGTCCTCGATCATCGAATCGCCCTGTACCCGAAGCATGTAATCGGGTGTGCGCGAGAACAGCGCCGGGTCGAGCATTAAACGGCTATGGACGTCGGCATCGGCGCCAATCGGCGCACCGGCAGCGACGCGGCCGAGCACGGGAATGTCGAGCAGTTCGGGGCGCGGCGGCTGACCGAGCAAACGAATGCCTCGGGCCTGATTCGGATTGACCTCGATAAAACCGGCTTCGGTCAGCGCAAGCACATGCTTACGCGCCACGCTGCGCGAGGCATAACCAAAAGCCTCGCTGATTTCAGCGAGGCTTGGGGGCTGACCGTGTTCGGCGATTCGATCGCGGATAAAGGTCAGGATGGCGGTACGGCGGGGAGTGAGGTTCGTCATGGAGTACATTTGTACTCTTTTGGCTTTTTCCTGACAAGCGCCGCAGGTCGGCCCACCCCACGTTGATCGTTCCCACGCTCCGCGTGGGAATGCAGCCCGTGACGCTCCGCGTCACTGGACGCAGAGCGTCCCCAGAGGCATTCCCACGCAGAGCGTGGGAACGATCAGTGCGGTGAGTCAGCTTAAGCCGCGTTCGGCTAGGAATTCGGCGATGTAATCAATGAAGGCGACAACCTTGGCCGTGGCCCGCCGATGGCTCGGGTACACCGCCAGAATGTGCGGGCCAAAGGTGTCGGGATCGATTTCGTAATCAGCCATGACCCGCACCAGTCGCCCGTCGGCGATATACGGCGCGGCGCTCCACAGCGGCGTGTGCAGCAATCCTCGTCCGGCCAACGCACTGGCCAGCAACAAATCGTAATTATCGCTGCGCAACAACGGCGCCGTGGGTTGCGCCAGACTCAAACGCTGGCCATCGCGTTCGGCCCACCAGAATTCGCGGCTAAGCAACGGATGCTGATAAAGCAGCCACTCATGCTGTTCAAGGGTCTGCGGGGTCACCGGCAAACCCTTGCGCGCCAGATATTCCGGGCTGCCGCACAACGCCAGACGATTGCTGCCCACCACCCGCGCAATCAGCCCCGGCAAATCATCGTGGCCCTCGCGCAACGCCAGGTCATAACCACTTTCCAGCAGATTGACGAACGCATCGCACAGATCCACTTGCAGGCTGATTTGCGGATATTGCTGTAAGAATCCGTCACACACTTGATCGAGAAACGCCCGCCCATAGGCCAGCGGCGCGGTGATTTTCAGGCTGCCGCGCAAGCCGTGCTGCAACTGTTCGATTTCTTCGCTGGCCTCGTCGAGTCGCTGCAACACCAGTCGCGCGGTTTCCAGGTACACCCGGCCGATTTCGGTGAGCAGAATCCGCCGCGTGCTGCGCTCGAACAGCCGCGCGCCCAGCTCCGACTCCAGATGATTGACCGCTTTGGTCAGCGCCGACGGGGTCTTGCCCAACTGCTCGGCGGCGCGGCTGAAACTGCCGAGCTGCGCGGTGACCACGAACATCTTTAATGCGCCCAACTTGTCCATGCTTTTTCCATTCAGGCAAAAACGTTTTTCGTGAGGGAGGCGTTCTGTCAGCCGCTGACAGCCACTAATCTCGCCATCAGACGCAATAACAAGGAAATCTTCAATGAAAAGATTCATCCCGAGTCTGTTGGTAGCCGCTGTAAGTTTTGCCTCGATGGAAGCCATGGCCGCCCCTGATCTGATCCTGGTCAACGGCAAGATTTTCACCGCCGACCGCGCGCAACCCAAGGTGCAGGCCCTCGCCGTAGAGAACGGTAAAGTGCTGAAGGTCGGTACCGACGCGCAGATCAAAGCGCTGATCGAACCCGGCACCCAAGTCATCGACCTCAAGGGCAAAGCATTGATGCCCGGCCTGATCGACAGCCACTCCCACGCGATTTTCGGTGGACTGGAGATGACTTCGGCGAACATGGAAGACGAAGTCGTCGGCCTCGACGAACTGCAAAAGCGTCTGCGCGACTGGCGTGCAGACGGCAAGGCGAAACACGGCGACGTGCTGAGCATTGCCGGCATGAGTTCGGTTTATTGGGCGCAGGCAGAGGCCTTGGGCAAAACCTTCAACAGCGGCGAATGGGCCGATGTGCCGGTGGTGTTTATCGGCAGCGACCACCACACGGCGTGGGCCAACAATGTGATGCTCAAGCGTGCCGGGATTGACGCGGCCCTGCTGAAAACCCTGCCCGACGCGGAAAAAGACACCATCGGCAAATTGGCCAGCGGCGAGCCGAACGGTTTTGTGGTCGATGCCGGTTGGGATCGGGTCGCCTCGAAAATGCCGGTGCCAAGCCCCGCCGACATGTTGAAGGCCGCGAAATCAGCGGTGCGCTACAACAACAGCCTCGGCATCACCGCGTGGATGGATCCGGCCGCCAACGCCGCACCGGGCGAAGCGGTGTTCGCGCTCAAACCCACCGAAAAAACCGTCGGCGTGCTGCCGGCTTATAAAGCGCTATCGGAAAGTGGCGACATGAGCGTGCACGTCGCGGCGCTGCTGGTGGCCAATCCGAAAAGCGTGCCCGCCGATCTCGATACGCTGGACAAGGTGCGCCAGCAATTCCAGGGCATTCCCAACCTGACCCTGCCTGGCATCAAGATCTTCGCCGATGGCGTGATCGAGTTCCCGGCGCAAAGCGCGGCGATGATCGACCCGTACAGCAACTCGCACAAACAGGGCGAACTGCTGATCGATCCGCAGCACTTCGGCGAACTGGTCAGCGCCATCGACCAACGTGGCTGGCTGGTGCACATCCACGCCATCGGCGACCGCGCGGTACGTGAATCGCTGAACGGCATCGCCCAGGCACGCAAGGATCGCCAGAGCGGCGTAACTCACTCGATCACTCACCTGCAAATGGTCAACCCGAAAGAGTTCGCCCGTTTCAAACCGCTCAACGTCATCGCTTCGATGCAGTTGCTGTGGGCCAGCGCCGACGACTACACCACCGACATGATCAAGCCCTACGTCAGCGCCCTCGCCTTCCGTTATCAGTACCCGGCGCATTCTCTGCTCAAACAGGGCGCGACGATTGCCGGCGCGAGCGACTGGCCGGTGTCGACGCCGAACCCGTTCAACGCCATGGCGCAGGCGATCACCCGCGTCGGCCCATTGGGCGTGCTCAATGCCGACGAGCGTCTGGATCGCGACACCATGTTCTACGCCTACACCGTCAACGCGGCGCGCACGATTGGCCTGGAGAAACAGATCGGCTCGCTGACGCCGGGCAAGCAAGCGGACTTTATCGTCCTCGACCGCGACGTGTTCAGCGTCGACAACAAAGCCCTGCATGACACCCAGGTGTTGCAGACCTGGTTCGGCGGCCGTCAGGTCTACACCGCCACCCAATAACAACAAAATCTCCCCCATGTAGGAGCTGCCGAAGGCTGCGATCTTTTGACTTTGATTTAAAAAACCAAGATCAAAAGATCGCAGCCTTCGGCAGCTCCTACAGGTTTCTCTTTCTGCCCAACAATAATCATAACATCGGGACTTCACATGAAAGCCTTGCCCCTGTTCGCCCTGAGTTTCTTGAGCGCGCTGCCCTTGAGCAGCCAAGCGATCCCTTTGAACGATGACTTTGCTGTGTTGGTGGATCTCACTTTAGCCAGCGACTACCGCACCCGTGGCATCTCGCAAACCCAGAATGACCCTGCCGTGCAGGCCGGTCTGACCCTTGCCCACAGCAGCGGTCTGTACCTCGGCGCGTGGAGTTCGAACGTCGATTTCGGCGGCGGTCTGAAAACCCGTCAGGAAGTCGATTACTACGCCGGTTGGCTTTGGCAAGCGACCGAGGATGTCAGCCTCGATCTGGGCTACATCAAGTACGCTTACCCCAAGGAAAGCCAGTTCAATCAAGGTGAGGTCTACGGGATTCTCGGCGTGTACGGAGTGAAACTGGCGGCGTACTACTCCAACGATGCGCCGGGGATCGATAGCAAGCAAAACTCGCTGTACACCTACATCGGTTATGAAACTGAGTTGCCGTACGACTCGGGATTGAAGCTGCGTTACGGCAATATGGATTTCAAGGATCCGCATTTGTATTCGGCGTCTGGCAGCGCTGAAGACTCGTACCGCGAATGGGAGGTGAAACTCACTCACAACCTCGCCGGCGTGGTGTTGGGCCTGAGCTACATCGACACCGATCTGTCGCAGAGCCAATGCCTGAGCAACTGGGGCTTCAAGGATGTCTGCACCGCGACCGTCGTCGCGAGCGTCAGCAAATCCTTCTGACCCCACGCCCCTGTAGGAGCTGCCGAAGGCTGCGATCTTTTGATCTGCATCTTTAAAAACAGGATCAAAAGATCGCAGCCTTCGGCAGCTCCTACAGGGATTGTCATAGGTTTGCCAGATAGGCCCACGGGTAGATGCCGCGTTGGTGGCCATCGCTGAAGATCAGTTGCACGCCGTAGCCCTGGGGGTTGAGTTCGATCAGGCGAATGCGCTCATCTACCAGCGGCACCACGCCATTCAGGCGAAACGCGCGGCATTGCGAGCAGGGGCACTGGCGGCGCAGTTCGGCGTGGTTGAGTTGCTGTTCACGGCCATCCGGCCAGTTCAGGCGCAGCGTTCGTTCACTTTGTGAATTACCGACGGACAACGGGTTCATTGCAGCTGACTCAAGGCGATACGCACGGCTTTGCGCACTTCCGGGTCGCCGTCATCCTGCGCGGCCTGCAACGCGGCCACGGCGCCGCGATCATTCAGTTCACCCAAGGCCAGTGCGGCTTCTTTGCGCAGGTTGCTAATGCGATGGCCGAGGGTTTCGATCAATGCGTCCAGCGCCGGAGCGAAACGCAGGCGACCGAGGCTGCGCGTGGCACGCAAACGTACCTGCCAATAGTCATCGCTCAAGGCGTCAACCAGTGCTGCGCCGGCGTCAATGTGGCCGACCTTGCCCAACGTGGTCGCGGCTTCTTCGCGCACTTGCCAGGCGTTGTCCTGCAAGGCCTGCCGCAGTGCTGGCAGAACTTCAGCGCTGGAGGCCAGGCCCAATGCACCGGTGGCGGCGCGGCGCACTTCGGTGTCGGGATCGTCGCTGGCCAGTCTTGCTAATGCCGGTAACGCGTCGAGTTGCTTGAGCCAGCCGAGCACGCCCACCGCTTCACGACGCACGCTGGCGTCGGCATCGTTCAGCGCCGAGAGCGCAGCCGGTGCGGCATCGGCGAATCGCAGTTCACGCAATGCACGGAACGCCGCAATACGAACGCTGACATCAGCGTGATCCGTCCACGGCAGAATCACCCGCCCCGCCGCTTCGGTTTTGAGCAGGCTCAAACTCTGCGCGGCAGCGGATTGCACCGAGGGCGCGGGATCAGTCAACGCCTCGCACAAGGCTTGCACGACGTCTTCATCTTCCCAGGCCTCCAGCAATCGGGCGGCTTCAGCGCGGACTTCTTCGGCGGGATCCTGGCCCAAGCGATCAACCAGCCAGAGCAGGCCATCCGGCTCTTCAAGATCGGCCAGATCAATCAGGGCAATACGCCGCACCCCGGCGTCTTCAGCGGTCAGGCGCGGTTGCAGGGCGAGGATGTCATCGTTATCGGTCACAGCAAAAATAGAGGTCATAGGGCAAATCGCGGCAAAGGGTTTTCGGGAGGCAGACCGAGCGGGTTGAGGCGCGGCAGCGGTCGGTCGTCGTCGTGGCACAGCAGGTCGAGGCAGTGGCGTTTGAGGCGCGAGAATTCAGGGCTGGTGACCAGCTCGCTGGTGCGTGGTCGGGCGAAGTCGAGGCGCAGATCTTCGATGATGCGCCCCGGCCGCGCGCTCATCACCAGCAAGCGGTCGGCAAGAAATAGCGCCTCGTCGATGTCGTGGGTGACGAACACCACGGTGGTGCGGATGCGTGTCCAGATGTCCAGCAGCAGCTCTTGCATGTTCAACCGGGTCAGCGCATCCAGCGCGCCGAACGGCTCGTCCATCAGCAACAGGCGCGGGCGATTGACCAGCACCCGGGCGATTTCCACGCGTTGCTGCATGCCGCCAGAGAGCTGGTCGGGCCAGCGTTCGGCGAAGCCTTCGAGGCCGACCAGTTTGAGAATATCGTCAGCAGCGCGATGCCGTTCAGCCTTGCCGATGCCGCGCATCTTCAGGCCGAAAGCAACGTTGTCGCGCACCGTTCGCCACGGGAACAGCGTGTGATGCTGGAACACCATGCCGCGCTGTGGTGATGGGCCAGACACTTCGCCGCCATCAACTTTCAGGCTGCCGGCGTGAGCGCTCAAATGCCCGGCCAAAGCGCCGAGCAACGTCGATTTGCCGCAACCGGACGGGCCGAGAATGCACACGAACTGGCCGGGCTCGATCTGGCAATCGAGGCCTTGCACCGCTTCAAAGGCTTCGCGACCTTCGCCGAGGACGATGGACAATTGGCGAATATCGATCCGCCCTTCCGGGGTTTGCATGACGCTCATCAGGCTTTTCCTCGCGGACGATGCCAAGGCGTGAACAAGCCGCCCAGACGTTTGATCAGCAGACTGCTGCCCATGCCCAACACCCCGATCAAGAGCATGCCGACGACGATGTCGGCATAGTTCTGAATGGTGTAGGACTCCCAGGTGTAATAGCCGATGCCGAACTGGCCGGAGATCATTTCCGCCGTGACCAGGCAGAACCATGAAGTGCCCATGCCGATCGCCAAACCGGTGATGATGCTTGGCGCAGCGCCGGGCAGGATCACTTCCAGCAGGATCGCCCGGCGCCCTGCCCCGAGGCTTTTCGCTGAGGCGATCAGGCGTGGGTCGACGCCTTCGACGCCGTGCACGGTGTTGAGCAGGATCGGGAACAACGCGCCGGTGAAGGTGATGAAGACCATCGACAATTCGGAGGACGGGAACATCAGAATCGCCAGCGGAATCCACGCGACGGCGGGGATTGGGCGCAGGACTTCCAGCGGTGGCAGCAGCAGGTCTTCGGCCCATTTTGAACGGCCGATGGCGAGGCCCAGGGCGATGCCGATCACCAGTGCCGCGAGGTAGCCGGCGAAGACGCGGCTGAGGCTGGCGGTCAGGTGTTGCAGGAGCTTGCCGGAGTCGCCGAGGCCCAGCGCGGCTTCGATCACCGCGATGGGTGTCGGCACGTTGGCGAAGGTGACGAGGCCGAGGTTCCAGTGGTGGCTGGCGGCGAGTTGCCAGAACAGCAGGCAGAGCAGCAGTGATGCGGCCCTCGGAACCCAGCGAAAGTAAGGTCGATACACAATTATTCCTCACAACCGAGATCCCCTGTGGGAGCGGGCTTGCTCGCGAAAGCGGTGTGTCAGATGTAGCTGTGCTGACTGACAAGACGCCTTCGCGAGCAAGCCCGCTCCCACAGTTGACCGAGGTGTTTACCGGGTTAGCGGATGGCAAAGGCTTGGGTGGTGGCATCGGTGAAGTCAAAGACTTTACCGCCCTGTGCCAAGGCAAATTGCTGAGCCTGGCCTTTGAGCAGGAAGGCGCTCAAGCGCCCCTTGGCATCACTGGCAAACCATGCCTGCTCAGCCAACAACTTGATCCCGCTATCACTGGCCTGTGCATACACCGCCCGAACGCTCTTGCCTTCCTGCTTCAACGCCGCCAGCGCAGTAAACGCCTCTTCCGCCGAGGCGTATTGGCGCACCTTGTCCTCACCGCGCACCCAGATTTCGGCGACATGGCTAACGTCAGTGATTGCTTTTCCCGTTACCGCATCCGTGCTCTTCAACGGCGTCTGCGCGTAATCCGCCAGCTGCGCCGTGTAATCCAGACCCGACGCCTTGAACGCCGCACGAATGTATTGATCGTCAATGAAGTTGTTGAGATCGAGCCCACGATCAGCCTTCTTCAGCAGCTTCAGCGTATCGATCGCCGTACCCACCGCCTGACGATATTCAGGCTTCCAGCTCAGGTCGCGGGTCTGCACACCGAGCGGGCCGTGGAACAGGTAATTCACCTCGGCATCGACGCCGGTGACTTTGGCGATCAGCTCGCTGTACTTCTCAGGCTCCGCCGCGAGCAACTGATTGGCCTCGATGCTTGCACGCAGATAAGCGACGACGACTTCCGGGTACTTCTTCGCATACGCCTGATCCACTAGCGCACCATGGAACGTCGGCGCATTGGCCTGGGCGCCGTCATAAATCTTGCGCGCGAAACCCCGGCTCGGGAACAGTTCGGCGAACGGCACAAAATCGGCGTGGGCGTCGATCTTGCCAGCCTGCAACGCGGAGCCGGCGACTTCCGGCGGCTGGGCGATGATGTTGACGTCCTTCAGCGGATCCCAGCCCTGCGCCGCGACGGCACGCAGCAACATGCCGTGCGCGGTGGAAGCGAACGGCACGGAAATGGTCTTGCCCTTGAGTTCGCTCAGCGACTGCACACCCGATGCGCTCGGCACGACAATGCCGTTGCCGCTGCCCTTGATGCTGCCCGACAACACACTGATAAACAGGCTGTGCTTGCCGGCGGTTTCAAACGCCACGCCGTTGAACGCACCAGGGAAATCGGCCATGGCGCCGAAGTCGAGTTTGCCGGCAACCATCTCGTTGGTCAGCGGTGCGCCGCTGGTGAAGTTTTTCCACTGCACATCGTACTTGGCGTCTTTGTAGGCGCCGTCGTGGGGCAGGTATTTGTCGAGCAGTCCGAGTTCACGAATCAACAACCCGCCGGCGGCGCAGTTGATGGTGGTGTCCTGGGTGCCGATGGCGATGCGGATGGTTTCAGCCGAGGCCGACACTGTGAACGAAGCCAGTACCAGACCGGCGATTGCTGCACGCAACATGGTTGTTTCCCCTCGAATCATTTATTTGAGTTCGTCTCCGCCGCGATCAGGGCGCGGTGGGAAACGAGGGGTTTTCGGTAAATCCAGCGTCCGGGGTTTGCCGGATGGCTTTGGGGTGTCGTAGATCTACTGTAGGAGTGAGCCTGCTCGCGATAGCGGTATGTCAGCCAGCACATCTACATCTGACACACCGCTATCGCGAGCAGGCTCACTCCTACAGGGATCGGGTTTCAACGTAGGAGATAAGGGATGTCGACCTTGACGGCACCCGTCGGGCAATCCTTCTCGCACGGCATGCAGTACCAGCATTCATCGAACGCCATGTAGGCCTTCTGCGTCGCCGGATTAATCGCCAGCAAGTCCATCGGGCAGACATCGACACACACGGTGCAACCCTTTTCGGCGATGCATTTGTCCTCATCAACGGTGACGGGGGCGTTGGAGCGGAAGAAGATTTCTTGAGCTTGATAGGCCATGGTTCGGACTCTCTTTCAGGTGTGCATCAAGCGGCAAAGGCGCCGACCCGCAAACGGTCGTAGGCCTGCATTTCCTCGGCATCGAGCGGGATGATGTAAGGCTCGACGGCTTTCTTGAAGCTGGTCATCTGACCGTCATCGCCCTTCTTCAAGTGGCAATGGCAGAACCACTCGCTGTCGTTGCGCTGCGGGTGATCGACACGATAGTGATAAAGACCCCAACGACTTTCCGCACGGAACAACGAGGCGCGCGCAGCCATTTCGGCGCAGTCGCGAATCACGCTGGTTTCCATGGCGCGCATCAGTTCGTGGGCGTTGTTGGCTTTCATTTGCTCGAGGTCGCGCTCGATGTCACTGAAGCGTTGCAGGCCGATCTGCATCTTCTTGGTGACTTTCGGCGGTTGCAGGTAATCGTTGACGAAGCGCCGCAGCTTGTATTCGACCTGCGCCGGCGGCAGACCGTGTTCGCGATCCAGCGGCGCGTAGACCCGGGCTTTTTCCTTTTCAATCTGCTCGGCATCCAGCGCAGAAAACTCGCGACCGGCGACAAAATCTGCGGCGTTGTGCCCGGCAAACCAGCCGTAGGTGAAGGCGCCAAGCATGTAGTTGTGTGGCACGGCCGCCATGTCGCCCGCCGAGTACAAGCCTTTCACCGAAGTCTCGGCACGTTCGTTGACCCACACGCCAGACGCCGAGTGACCACTGCAAAAACCGATTTCGGAGATGTGCATTTCAACCATTTGCGTGCGGTAATCGGTGCCGCGATTGGCGTGAAACTGGCCGCGACTCGGGCGCTCGTTGCTATGGAGGATTTCCTCGATGTTCTGGATGGTTTCTTCGGCCAGGTGATCGAGTTTGAGGAACACCGGGCCGTTGCCGCTCTCCAGTTCCTGGTGGAATTCCCACATCATCTGCCCGCTCCAATAGTCGCACTCGATGAAGCGTTCGCCCTTGTTGTTCGCGGTGTAGCCGCCCAGCGGGCCGGTGACGTACGCGCAGGCCGGGCCGTTGTAATCTTTGATCAGCGGGTTGATCTGAAAGCACTCGAGGTTGGCCAGTTCGGCGCCGGCGTGATAGGCCATCGCGTAGCCGTCGCCGGCATTGGTCGGGTTTTCGTAGGTGCCCATCAGGTAGCCCGAGGATGGCAGGCCGAGTCGTCCGGCGGCGCCGCAGGCGAGGATCACCGCTTTGGCTTTGATCACATGAAAGTCAGCGGTGCGGCAATCAAAACCCATCACCCCGTTGACGGTGCCCTCCTCGTCGGTCAGCAATCGCGTGCAGACGAGGCGATTGGTGATGCTCACCCGCGCACGTTTCAACTGGCGATAGAGGACTTTTTTGATGTCGTGCCCTTCCGGCATCGGCAGCACGTAGGCGCCCATGTGATGGACTTTTTTCACTGCGTAATCGCCGGTTTCGTCTTTCTCGAACTTCACGCCCCAACGGTCGAGTTGCTCGATGGTTTCGAAGCTGTGCGTCGCGTAGGCGTAAACGGCGGCCTGATTGACGATGCCGTCATTGGCGATGGTGATTTCCTTGGTGTACTGCTCAGGCGTCGAGTGCCCGGGAATGATCGCGTTGTTCAGGCCGTCCATGCCCATGCTGATCGCGCCGCTGCGTTTGACGTTGGCCTTGTCGACCAGCAACACGCGCAAGTCGCGGTTCTTTTCCTTGGCCTTGATCGCGGCCATCGGCCCTGCGGTGCCGCCGCCGATGACGACAATGTCGTATTCCTGTTCGAGAACGTTGCGGGTCATGCCTGCTCCCCTTTTTGCCGGTCGATCCGCAGGCGGTACTGGAACGCATCGCCACGGTAGTAAAGGTGTTCGAAGTCCAGCGGCTGGCCTTGTGCGTCATGGGTCAGACGTTCGATGCGCATGATCGGCGAGCCAGCCTCGACATTCAGCGCCTGGGTCAGGTCGCTGTCAGCGAGCACCGCGTCGATGGCCAGATCAGCGTGACCGAGGGAGATGCCGCAGTCGTTTTCGAGGATCAAAAAGATGTCGCGGGTGACCAGATCAGCCTTCTCCAACCGCTCGCCGACGGCTTTGGGCAGGTAGGTGATTTCAAGCGAAATCGGCTCGCGGTTGATCAGGCGCACGCGTTTGATCTGCGCGACGATCTCGCCTTCGGCGACCTGCAAACGCTCGGCCACGCGCTTGTCGGCCGGGATGAATTTGAAGCTGCGCAGGCGGTTGATCACCTCGTAACCGCGCCCGGTCATGGACTCGGCGAGGCCTTGCAGGCTGCTGACGTTTTGAAAGGTTTTCGGCTTGGCGACGAAGGTGCCTTTGCCGTGGATCTTGAAGATCAGGCCTTCTTTTTGCAGATCGCCCAAGGCTTGGCGCACGGTAATGCGGCTGACTTTGAACAGCGCACCGAGTTCGCTTTCGGAGGGCATCTGGCTGTCTTGCGGGTATTCGCCGTCGAGAATGCGCGCACGGAGGACGTCGCGTAGCTGGGTGTGCAGAGGAACGCTACTGAGGGAGAGAACGTTATCGGTCATCATGGGATCACTTGTTATAACGAGTTATGACGTGATCTTAGAGTTGTTATGACAAGGTTAGAAATATTGTTTGGGCATAACCTTAGATTCGGTGTTGAAAATCAAAAGATCGCAGCCTTCGGCAGCTCCTACATGAGACCGCGATCCCCGTAGGAGCTGCCGAAGGCTGCGATCTTTTGATCTTAACGTTTGAGGATCTGATCCATGACCCAGTCAGTCTTGAGCGCTTGCTCGGCGACTGCAGGGTGTTGTGAATCACCCCGAATATGCGCATTCATACCCAGCAGGTGATGCCACTGAATGTGTTCGTGATGCGGGATTTCCAGGCTGATGTTTTCATCGGCATGCAACTGCACAGGAAGTTCATCAAACACCGAAAAACTGATCCGCCCCAGGCTGCCGATGATCTCGACGCGGTCCTCGCGCCGATCCGCGACAAAGCTCCAGCAGCCCATGCCCAACGCCCCGGAGGCGAATCGCCAACTGGCGCTGACGGCATCTTCCGCCGCATACAAACCCGCCTGCCGCGCCGTGAATCCGGCCACTTCAACGATATCGCCGAGCAGATACTGGAACAGGTCAAAACCGTGGCTGGCCAGATCGGCAAAATAACCGCCACCGGCCACCGCAGGATCGGTGCGCCAGTTGTCGCGGCCATCGAGATCAACCGGCGACGGCGCTTTGGTCAGCGTCCAGCTCAGATGTCGAACCTCACCGATGCGCCCCTCCTCCAGCCACTGCCGCACCTGCGCAAAGCGCGGCAACGAACGGCGATAGTAGGAAACGAACAGGTGCAAACCAGCGTCGGCAAATGCCTGCTGCATCTCGCGGCTTTGCCCGGCGTTCAGCGCCATGGGTTTTTCGACGCAGCAATGTTTGCCGGCGGCAGCGACTTTCAGGCTGTAGGCGTGGTGGCTGTCGGGTGGCGTGGCGATGTACACCGCGTCGACCTCGGGATCGTTGATCAGCGCATCGACATCGGTGTAGACCCGCGCGATGCCGTGGCGCGCAGCGTAGTCAGCCACCGCTTCAAGGCGTCGGCCCATCACCGCCACCAGCGCAGAACCGGGCGCCTTGTAGAAGGCTGGCCCGCTCTTGCGTTCAGCGACGCTGCCGCACCCGATCATGCCCCAACGCACCACGTTCATTTTTTACTCCTTTAGCCGATGCGCAAGGCGCGCAGATCGAGGTGACCATCCTTCAACGGCGGGCACCAGTAGTAGCCACCGGTGATCGGCCGACTGATGCGATACAGACCGTCGGTGATGCCATCTTCCAGACCGCTCATGCGTCGCAGTTGTGCTTCGAAGGCATCCAGCGAGAAGCCGAACGCGAGGAACATCAAGCCCGCACGATCGCCTTCAATCCACGGCATCGAACGGCGCACGACGAACGCTTCCGGCGCGAAGCTTTCCTGCGCGGTGCGTTTGACGTGGGCCGAAATCGGCGCGTCGTCGATCTCTTCGTTGTCGCTGAGACGACGGCCCATGATGTTGTCTTTGTCATCGGCGGAGAGTTTGTGGAAACCCTTGAGATCGTGCTGCCACTGCTGGATTGCGGCGAAGCTGCCGCCGACCATGCCGTCAGTGCCGGCGCTTTGCAGGGCGGCGGCGATGGCGGCTTCGTCGTGCGGGTTTTCGGTGCCGTCTTCGTAGCCGGTGAGGTCGTGGCCGTCCTTGTGGCGGAAGGCTTCCTGCATCTCAACCAGGCGCAGGGCCGGGGCGAGTGCGGCTTCGAGGGCGTTGCAGCGGTTGAGCAGTTCACCACGGTCGACGCCGTGCAGCCAGACCCACAGCGCGTGTTGGGTCGACGGGTTTTCCACGCCGACGCCGGACATCGCCGGGAAGCTGCGCAGGCCGTCAATCTGGACGTTGAGGGCCTTGACCAGGGATTCACCGAAACCGACCACCGCCGACTTGCCGTCCACCAGATTCATCAGGTTGTCGATCGCCTGTGGCAGCGCTTCAACTGACTGAAGCGCGAAAAACACGTGACGTGCTTGCGCAGGAACGGGGGTGGCGAGAATGCCCGGCTGGTAGTAACTCATGTGAACTCCTCGAAAAAGTGCGCGGAGTTTACCTGTAGCCAGACAGTTTGTGGGGTTGAAGCAAGATCAAAAGATCGCAGCCTTCGGCAGCTCCTACAGGGATCAGGGTAGGAGCTGCCGAAGGCTGCGATCTTTTGATCTTTTAAACAGCTGTAACGCTTTCCTGGCGCCACGCACTCGGGCTCATCCCCGTCCAGCGTTTGAACGCCCGGCGAAAACTGCGCACATCGCTGTAGCCCACCTCTTCGGTAATCCGCTCGATCGGCATGTCCGGGTTCGCCAGCAGACTCATCGTCCGCGCCTGCCGCACTTGCTCCAGCAGCGCCTCAAATGTCAGTGCATGCTCGGTCAATCGCCGACGCAAGGTGCGGCTGCTCATGTTCAAATCGCCGGCAATCTTCTCGATATGACTGCCGCTGCTCAGATCCCGCGCAATCGCCCGCTCCACCGCCTGAATCAGATCAAGCTTCTGATGCACCTGCGCCGCTTCCAGCTCCAGCAGTTTCACTGCCTGCCGCAGCGCCAGCGAATGGTGATTGGGCAGGTTCACATCGAGCCAGCGCACATCGATCAACATGCGATTGTGAAGGCAACCGAAGCGCACATTCGGCCCAAGCAGTCGGTGATATTCGCTCAGGTAATCCGGCGCGGCATGCACAAACTCCACTGCGATCGGCGCAAAATCAGCCCCGGCTAGCGCCCGGCCATACACCAGCAAACTGGCGAAAAACTCCTCGACCGCGAACACCTGCACTTCGGCGAACGGCAACCGACAATCAGCATCAAGGTGCACCTGATCGCCAACCACATCGACACTCGACACCACAATCCCGCCCGACGTGTGCTGATGACGAATGCCCAAGGCAAACGCATCGCGCAACGTCTTGCACAGCGACAACACATGCCCGAGCAAGCCCAGCGTGCCCAGCACATTCTGTGCGCCCACCCATAAGCCGAGGCCCTGATTGGGCAGCACTTTTAACGCGCGCTGAATCATCGCCACAGCCTGGCGATAGGAAATCCGCTGCGCCGGATCCTGCAGGTCTTCAAGGGTAAAACCCAGGCCACGGCACAGGCTCTCGGGCTCGACGCCCTTGTTCTGCGCGACTTCGGCGAGGGTTTGCAGGAGGAACGGCGACACTAGCGCCAGTTCGTAGGTCGGATCGACAACTTTCATGTTCATGGCGGCGAGACATTCCGGATCAGGCTTGATTGTTATTTTTGTAACCGGTTATGTCGAAGGAAGTTAGCACAGGCTTGACGGACTGTCCGCAGAAGTCCCCCTCAGTGTCCGCCAATACCCTGCCCTGACAGGCGCCAACGGCTTATTTCTATAGTGCCGGGCGTGCTGCGCACCGGCGTTGCGTCACAACACAATAATAATGAGGACGGATATGCACCCGAACCGCGCGACATTCCCCTTGCGCCTGGCCCTTTCCTTGCTGGGCTGCGCCGCGACTGTACCGGCGCTGGCCACCGAAGCCGGCGTCGACAACATCGGCCCCGGCACCGATGGTTTCTTCATGCTGCCGCTGGACGTCGACAGCCTTCCGGAGAACATGGTCGCGTTCAACGTCTACTACAACCATTACAAGTCGACCAAACTCAACATCAGTTCGCTGGGCGGCAAGGTGCCGAATGTCGAAATTGAATCCACGGCAGTGATACCGCGCCTCGACTACCTGAGCCCGGTGCGCGTGTTCGGCGGGCGTCTGGCCGGCTACATCGCACAGCCGTGGTTGAAACAGGAAGTCTCGGTGTTCGGCCTCAGCGACACGCGCGAAGGCATGGGCGACACCACCGTCGCGCCGATCATTTTGTGGGACATGGGCAAAAACCTGACCCTCGGCGCGGCCCTGGAAATCACCGTGCCGACCGGCGAATACAGCGTCGATCGGCTGGCCAACACCAGCAACAACTTCTACACCTACAAGCCGTTGTTCTCCTTCACCTGGCTGCCGACGGATAAAACCGAGGTGTCGATGAAGACCACCTACAGCTTCAACGAGAAGAACAAAGACACCGACTACAAGTCCGGACAGATCTTCCACTTCGATTATTCGGCCAGCTACAAGCTCACCGACGACCTGATGCTCGGCATCAACGGCTACTTCCTCCAGCAAACCACCGACGACAAACAGTTCGGCCACACCGTGCAATTCGCCGGGCAGGATGTCGACGACGGCGTGCGCGGCAAAGTGTTCGCCATCGGCCCGGCGCTGCACTGGACGTTCCTCAAATACGCCAGCGCAGAGATCCGCTGGGCCAAGGAATTCGACGTGGAAAACCGCCCGGAAGGCGAAATGCTCTGGGCCAAGGTCAGCATCCCCTACGCCTTCTGAAATCTCCTTGCCCTCTGTGGGAGCGGGCTTGCTCGCGAAGGCGCCAGGTCAGGCACCTTCAATGTTGAATGTCGCGGCCTCTTCGTGAGCAAGCCCACTCCCACCTCTGATCCCCGCCATCCACAAATCCCGCCTCCACTCACGACCCAATGTGGGAGCGGGCTTGCTCGCGAAGGCGCCAGTTCAGGCACCTTCAATGTTGAATGTGCCAGCGTCTTCGTGAGCAAGCCCACTCCCACCTTTGATCCCCGCCAACCACAAATCCCGCCTCCACTCACGACCCAATGTGGGAGCGGGCTTGCTCGCGAAGGCGCCAGTTCAGGCACCTTCGATGTTGAATGTCGCGGCCTCTTCGTGAGCAAGCCCACTCCCACCTTTGATCCCCGCCATCCACAAATCCCGCCTCCACTCACGACCCAATGTGGGAGCGGGCTTGCTCGCGAAGGCGCCAGGTCAGGCACCTTCAATATTGAATGCACCAGCCTCTTCGTGAGCAAGCCCACTCTCACCTCTGATCCCCGCCAACCACAAATCCCGCCTCCACTCACGACCCAATGTGGGAGCGGGCTTGCTCGCGAAGGCGCCAGGTCAGGCACCTTCGATGTTGAATGTCGCGGCCTCTTCGTGAGCAAGCCCACTCCCACCTTTGATCCCTGCCAACCACAAATCCCGCCTCCACTCACGATCCAATGTGTGTGGGCTTGCTCGCGAAGACGGCGTGTCAGCCATTAAAGATGTCGCCTGACACTACGCTTTCGCGAGCAAGCTCAGCTCCTACAAAAGCCTCCGAAATTCCCTGCTGATCGGAGGAATCGTCTGACATCTTTGGCGCTTGAGCTTGGGGATACTCGGTACTTCGTCTAGCCAGTGACGACACAGAGCCGCATCCCCCTTAGACTGCTTAACATTGATCATGGAGGTCATTATGAGCGCCGAACTTTTTCCTGACGTTGCCGAATTCGAAACTGCAGAGCAGGCAGCGAGCTACGACCGTTGGTATCGTGCAAAAGTACAAGCCGCACTTGATGATCCGCGCCCAGGCATTCCCCATCAGGAAGCCATGGTGCGGCTTGATCGGATGTTAGAAGAGAGGCGAAAAAATCGACGCGCTACTGGTTGAGTGGAGCGATCAAGCTCTGGACGATCTGGCTGATATCATCGATTACATTGAGCAATACAACACTAACGCTTCAGTTTCGCTGTATAAAAAAGTTGGGACAGCTGCGCAAAACCTGTCTTCTGTGCCCCGTGGCTTCCGCTTTGGTCGAATACAAGGGACTCGCGAAATGGTGATAAACCCGAACTATCTTCTTGTTTATCGAGTGACGGATCGCATCAGAATACTGACGGTGCTCCACGCTCGGCAAAAATATCCCTGAACATGATCAAAAAAAAAGGGCGACCCATCGGTCGCCCTCCACGTACAACCGCACAAACTTTCAATTCACCACCGGAATCCAAGCCGCCCGCGCCACATCTGCCGTATCGCCAAACGCCGGCAGTTTCTGCGCCAGGTCGCGCACGTTCTTCACGTCGAGATCCAGCAACTGCTGCCGCGTGATCAAGGTCGGTGGCACCAGCACTTGCTGCCCCGGGTTTTCCCCGGCAATCAGCATCGCCAGACTGCGCACGCTGATTGCACCGGCGACTTGTGGATTGACCGCCGCCGTCGCGGCCCAGGCGCTGTTGGGTTCTTTCATGATCTGGATGTCGGCGGTGGAGATGTCGGCGCTGTAGATTTTCACTTTGCTCGCCAGCCCGGCTTCGTCGACTGCGATTTTCGCGCCTTTGGCGAATTCGTCGAACGGCGCGAAGATCACGCTGATGTCGGGATTGGCACGCAGCACGGCGCTAGCCTGATCGGCGACGGAGTTGGCGATTGGCGGGTTGAGCGTGCCGAAACGGGCTTTCTCGATGATCCCCGGATTGGCCTTTTTCACTTGGTTCCAAATCTCGTCACGTCGTTCCATCGGCGTGAAACCGCTGATGTACACGTAGCCCGCATCAAAGCGCGTGCCGTTGTCCTTCACCGCTTGATCTAGCGCCAGACGCGCCAATGCGTGGTGATCCTGCTCGACCTGGGTGACTTGCGGCGTGTTCAGATCAACGTCGAAGGCGACGACTTTGATGCCTTTGGCGAGCGCCCGGTCGATCGGGCCTTTGAGGGTTTCGGCCAGACCGAGTTGCACGATGATGCCGTCGACACCGAGGTCAGCCGCCTGATCGATCATCTCGCCCTGACTCGCCGCCTGCTGCCGCGCATCGAACACCCGCAGATTGGCGCCGAGCGCTTCAGTCTGTTTCTCTACGCCACGCAAATACGCTTCGGGAAAATCCCCGGAAAACAGATAGCCCACCAACGCAATCTGCACCTGGCCCTTATCGAACGGCGCCGGAGCGCCGGGCAATGCCTTGGCCTGCGCGTTAAGCGCCAATACCGAAAGCACCGCGCCGGTGAGGCAATGGCGCGCGAACTGTTTGATTGAACCGTGCATACAACATCCTTGAATAAAAGCAGCTCAGCGCGCCCGATGCGCGAGGCCGAAGGTGAACATCAGGGCCAGCACCAACACCAGTCCCTTGACGAAATCCTGCGCGTAATACGGCGCATTGAGCATGGTCAGACCATTGAGCAGCGAGGCGACCAACAGCGCGCCGATCAGCGTGCCGAAGGCGTTGGGTTTCTTCGCGCCGAGCACGGCGAAACCGATCAGCGCGGCGCCGAGCGCGTCGAGCACCAGACCGTTGCCGGAGCTGACATCGCCACGGCCCAACCGCGCCGCGAGCAACAATCCGCCGAGCGACGCCAGCAACGACGACAGCACGTAAGCCATTAGTTTGAAGCGCTGCACCGGCGCCCCGGCCAGTCTTGCGGCCTGCTCGTTGCCGCCGATGGCATAGAACAGCCGACCGATGCGCGTGCGTTCGAGAAACAGCCACACCACCACCGCAACCACCGCAGTGATCAACACCGGAATCGGCACCACCTCCCACAACCGCCCACGGCCCAGCGCAAGAAATGCGGCACTGAATGCGCCCTCGGTTTCCTCGCCGTTGGGTAGCGTCATGCCCACCGCAATCGAGCGGCCACCGGTAGGAATCAACTGCACGCCGATCACCAGAAACATGCTGCCCAACGTGGCAAGAATGTCCGGCACCCGCAGTTTGACGATCAGCCAGCCGTTGAGCAGGCCGACCAGCGCGCCGCCCGCCAGGCTGATCAACACCGCCGGCACCGCGCCCCAACCGAGCACGACCATGACGTAACTGGCGATCATCAGGCTCATCGCCGCGACCGCGCCAATCGACAAATCGAGGCCGCCGACGGCCATGGTCAAGGTCACGCCCAAGGCGAGCAGCGCGACAATCGACACCGATTGCAGAATGCTGAACAGATTGCCGACGCGCAGAAACGCCGGCTCTGCGAAGCTGAAAAACACCACGATGGCCGCCAGCAGCCACAACAGGCCATAACGGATCAACGCTTGCAGCAGGCGCTCGGCAGGTGCCGGTGCGCTCGATGACAGTGAACTCGAATCAGGCACTCGCTCTGCTCCTTGGCGTGGCGTGAGGGGAATGTTTGGTAACGTCGCTGCCGGCCAATGCCGCGACCAGTTCGGCACGGTTCAGACCGGCGCGCGGGTATTCGGCGACGACCGCGTGATCGCGCACCAGGAGAATTCGATCGGCAATTTCCAGCGCTTCATCGACATCGGCGCAAATCACCAGCGTCGCGCGGCCCTTGGCACTTTCGCGCAGCAGTTGGCCGATTTCGCGGCGGGCGCGGACGTCGACACCCTGGAACGGTTCATCGAGGATCAACACCCGCCCTTCCCCGAGCAGCCAGCGGCCGAGCACAACCTTTTGCTGATTGCCGCCGGACAGCGCAGTCATCGGCACATCGATGCCGGCAGTCTTGATGCCCAGCGCGGCGACCTGCGCTTCGACCGCCGCCGCTTCGGCGCGATTGCGAATAAAACCGCCACGGGTGAAACGCTCCAGAAACGGCAAGGTCAGCGTGCGACGCAGAGAGAAATCCGGCACCAGCGAATGACTGGCGCGATCTTCGGCGGCGTAGAAAACCCCGCTGCGAATCGCCTCCCGAGGCGAACCTGGCTGCCAGTCAACGCCAGCCAATTGCACGCTGCCCTCCGCCAATGAGCGTAAACCGAACAGCACTTCGGCGATCTCGGTTTTGCCGGCGCCGAGCAACCCGGTCAGCACCACCACTTCGTTTTCGTGCAAGGTCAGATCGAAAGCCTTCGAACGCGGCAGCACTTTTATCGCGCTGAGCTTCAGCACTTCCCGCCCTGCCACTTGCGGCGTGTAAACATGCGCGGCCAGTGATTGCCCAAGCATTGCGTGAACCGCCTCGGGCAACTGCCGAGCGCTGAATTCGCCGGCCAACCGCCCGTCACGCAAAACGATCGCGCGATCAGCCACCCGTTGCAGATCGGACAAGCGATGCGAGATGTACACAATCGCCACACCACGGCTGCGCAACGTATCGATCAAACCAAACAGGCGCTGCGCTTCGGCATCGGATAATGCCGCCGTCGGCTCGTCGAGAATCAGCAAACGCGGTTGCAAGGCAAAGGCGCGAGCGAGCACGACCAATTGCCGCTCGGCCTGGCCAAGGTGTTCGATGGGCTGTTCCAGCGGCAAGCTCAGGCCGAGACCGGCGGCGATACTCGCGGCACGCTCGAGCAGGCGTTTGCGGTTGAGCCAGAAGTTTGCATCGGGCTTGCACAGCTCATCGAGCAAGAGGTTTTCGGCCACGCTCAAACCCGGCGCGATGCCCTCGTTGATCTGCTGATGCACCGCAACAATCCCGACCCTGCGCGCCGACAGTGGCGAGCTGAAATGGCGCGGCTGGCCCTCGACGAGAATCTCGCCAGCATCCGCGTTTTGACTGCCTGCCAAAATCTTCACCAACGTCGATTTACCGGCGCCATTGGCGCCGAGTAACGCGACCACTTCGGCGGGATAAATCTCAAGGCTGACCCGATCCAGTGCCCGGTTCGAGCCAAACGTTTTGCTCAGTTCACGTACCCGAATCAGTGGCTCAGGTGCCACGGCGACAGGCGCACTCATAAATTTCCTTAGCGGCGATGAGCCAGCGAACGCACGAGCCGATCGCCCAGGCTTTGCACGCCCTGAACGAGGATGACCAACACCACCACGGTGGCGACCATCACTTCATTGTTGAAACGCTGATAGCCATAACGGATCGCCAGATCGCCGAGCCCGCCGCCACCGATGACCCCGGCCATCGAGGAAAAACCGATCAACATCACCAGCGTCAGGGTGATGCCCGCGAGCAACGCCGGCAGGGCTTCGGGCAGTAGCACTTTAAAAATCACATGGCTGATGTCGCCACCCATGGCGAGGATCGCTTCGATGCGGCCCTTGTCGACTTCGTCCAGCGCGTTTTCGACGATGCGCGCGAAGAACGGAAACGCGCCAATGGTGATCGGCACTACCGCAGCGGTGCTGCCCAGCGTGGTGCCGACGACCAGACGGGTCAGCGGAATCAAGGCGATCAGCATCACCACGAACGGCAGCGAACGGCCGAGATTGACCAGACTGCTGAGGGCCGCGTTGAAACGCGGCATCGGCCGCAATCCGTCACGGCGACTGATAAACAGCAGCACACCCAGCGGCAAACCGATCAGCAGCGTGAACAGCCCCGCGAGCAACACCATGTACAGGGTTTCGCCAGTGGCGTTGAACACCAGTTGCAGGATTTCATCCCAATTGATCGAACGGTTCATGACTGCGCCGCCCTTACGCCGTATTGCTTGAGGAAGGTCAGGCCCGGGGCGTCATGGCCCAGAGGTAATCCGCAAGTCGGACGCAGTGAACTGCCCAGCGCCGATTGCGGATCGGCGAGCAGCCGTGGCACCGGCCCGGCCTCGACCAGCCGTCCGTTGGCCATAAATGCGGCGTGATCGCAGATCGACTTGACCACATCGAGCTCGTGGGTGATCAGCACGATGGTCAGGCCCAATTGCCGATTGATGTCGCGCAGCAGATCAAGAATTGAAGCGGTGGTTTCCGGATCGAGGGCGCTGGTGGCTTCGTCCGACAACAGATACGCCGGCTCCGCTGCCAAGGCGCGGGCAATCCCCACTCGCTGCTTTTGCCCGCCGGACAGTTGCGAAGGAAAGGCTTGCGCCTTGTCGCTCAAACCGACCAGTTCCAGCAGCTCGCGAACCCGCACATGGCGCCACGGTTTGCCGACGTTGGCGATTTCCAGCGGCACGGCGATGTTGTCGAACACGTTGCGCGAGTGCAGCAGGTTGAAGCCCTGAAAGATCATGCCGATACGCTGACGTTGCTTGCGCAGTTCGCTGTCGGACAGCGCCAGCAGATCCACACCATCAATCAGAATCTTGCCGCTGTCTGGTCGTTCAAGCAGGTTGAGGCAACGCAGCAGCGTCGACTTGCCCGCCCCGCTCCGCCCGAGAATCCCGTAGACCGCGCCGTCAGGAATGCTCAGCGAGACCTGATCCAGCGCCGGTTGCGTGGCCGACGGGTAGGTTTTGCTCAACTGCTCGACGGCGATCATGGCTTGCCGCCCGCCACCGGAATCACCGAGCCGGCAAAGTTATCGGTGATGTATTTGGCGACTTCCGGCGAGGTCAGATCCTTGGCCAGTTGCGCGATGCGCGGATCGTGCTCCAGCTTCGGTGTGGTCACCAGAATGTTGGCATAGGGATTGTGCTCGGCCTTCTCGAGGCCCAAGGCGTCTTTGGCCGGCACCAAGCCTGCGTCGAGCGCGTAGTTGCCGTTGATCACCGCCAGATCGACGTCGTCGAGCGAGCGTGGAATCTGCGGCGATTCGATTTCGAGGATCTTCAGTTGTTTCGGGTTTTCGGCGATGTCCTTGGGCGTTGCCTGATCGGCGGCCGGATCGTTGAAACCGGGTTTGAGCTTGATCAGGCCGTTGTCCTGCAACAGGTACAGCGCGCGGCTCAGGTTGGTGACGTTGTTGGGTACGGCGACGGTGCCTTTTTCCGGCACGTCGGCGAAGCTTTTGTGCCGACGTGAATAAATCCCCAATGGCTCGATATGCACCGTGGCCGCCACCGCGAGTTTCTCGCCGAGCGCCTGCTCCTGAGATTTCAGATACGGCAGGTGCTGGAAGTAATTGGCGTCGACATCACCGTGTACCAGCAGCTCATTGGAGTTCACGCCGTTGGGAATTTCGATGACTTTGAGGTTGAGTTGCGGATCGATTTTCTGGATATACGCGAGGATCTGCGCGTGGGGCACCGGGTCGGCGGCAACGCGTAACGGTTCCAGGGCCTGCGCGCCGAAAGAGCTCACCAGTGCGCCGAGGACGGCCAGGGTCAAACCTGCTTTTTTAATCATGTGCGGAGTCCTTGAGCGAATGATGAATCAGGCGGTTTTACGAACAGGTACTGGCGGCAGCAACGCGTCGCCGTAGAAGCGCTGCGCAACGTCCGGATGTGAGCGCAAACGACCCTTGAGGTAGTTCCAGCCGACATCACGAAACAGCGGATTGAGCGGATCACTCGCCGGCCCGCGCGCCTCGCGCAACAGCACGGTGGGCAACGGGTACAGCGGCACCACCGCATCGAGTTGCGCGCCGAGGAAGAACGCGATCGACAGGCGTTCGCTGCCCGCCGGTGGCGATACCACGCGGTGCACCGTGGCGCGCAGATAACCGTTGGTGGCCAGTTCGAGCAGCTCGCCGATGTTCACCACCAAGGTGTTTTCGCGGGGTAATGCGTCGATCCAGCGGCCCTCTTCGATCTCGACTTGCAGCCCGGCCTGTTGGTCTTGCAGCAGAAAACTCAGGAACCCGGAATCCTTGTGCGCGCCGACGCCTTGATGGCTCGCCTCGCTCAACTGGCCGGGGTAGCGCATCAGCTTGATGTGTTCGTTGGGTTTGTCACCGTAGAGCTGATCGAAGGCATCGGCGCGCAGTGACAGCGCCTGAGCGAAGGCCCGCAGCAAGCGCAACGACATGCGCGTCATCGCCTGTTGCCATTCGAGCAGCAACGGTTTCAGTTCGGGGAGTGCCGCTGGCCATTGGTTGGGGCCTTGCAGCCGCGCCCACAATGGACTGTCTTCGTTTAACGGTAGAGCCTCACGCTCGGCGCCGAGATCAAACTGTTCGCGCTGATCGGGTTGCCCGCGAGTGATCTCGGAAGCCGCACGGTTGTAGCCGCGAAAATGCGGCGAATTGATCATGCCGACGGCGGTTTTTTCGCTGTCGGGCAAGGCGAAGAATTGTCGGGCGTGGGCCTGCACTTGCTCGAGCAGCGAGCTGTCGATGCCGTGGCCGGTGAGGTAGAAGAAACCGACATCACGGGCGGCGTGGCGCAGGCTTTCGAGAAATTGGTAACGCTGCTGCGCGGTGCCCTCGAACAGGGACAGGTCGAGGGTTGGCAGTGTGGTGATATCCAAGGTATGCGGCATGATTCACTCCTGGGTGAACCAAACCTGAAGAACCTTTGATCGATTCAGCGTGTGCCGTCATGGCAATCGGGGGTCTATCGGTTTGATGCGTTTATTCGTCGTTGAGGACAAAACTAAACGATCTTAAAAACAGCGGGCCAATATCTTTTTTGCATTACCTTAGGCCGATCACTGTAGGAGCTGCCGCACGCTGCGATCTTTTGATGTTGATTTTTTAGAAACAAGATCAAAAGATCGCAGCCTGCGGCAGCTCCTACAAAGAGGGGGTCAGGCACGCGGGCGTTGACTGCGTTGTTCGGCGCTGGCATCTGGCGCGGGTTGCAGCTGGAAGTCGAACTTGAGTTTGGCGTGGCGTCCCAACGTTTCGTGCTCATGGAACACCACCTCGCCGACCAACCCTTCGCGGGTCGCGTAAGCAAAGTCATCCCACAAATATTGATCGCCCGACAGATTGATCTGCGTGGTCAGGTGCCGATGCCCCGGTGCGCTGATAAAAAAGTGCACATGCGCCGGACGCTGACCGTGACGACCGAGCAAGTTCAGACATTCCTGCGTCGGCCCCTGCGGGTCGCAGCCATATCCGGAGGGAACGATGCTGCGTGCGCGGTAACGGCCTTCGGCGTCGGTGATAATCCGGCGGCGCAGGTTGTATTCGGACTGGCTCGGATCAAAAAACGAGTAGGTGCCTTTGGTATTGGCGTGCCACACATCGACTGTGGCACCGGCCAGCGGCTGGCCGTGGAGGTCTAGCACCTGGCCTTGGAGAAACATCACCGTGGCAACGCCGTCCTCGCTGCCATCGTCCATGCGGCACTCGCCTTTACACAGCGGCGCACCCGCGACGTAGAGTGGCCCTTCGATGGTGCGCGGCGTGCCGCCGGTCAAGCCGATTTGTGCGTCTTTGGCGTCCTGGAGCAGGTCAAGGAAGTGTTCGATGCCAAGACCGGCGACCAGCAACCCCGCTTCCGAACGACCGCCCAAACGATTGAGATAGTCGACGGCTTTCCAGAATTCGTCCTCGCTGATTTCGAGATCTTCGATGATTTTCGCGGTGTCCTGCAGTACGCGCAAAACGATGGTTTTCAAACGCGAACTGCCGTCGTCGTTGGTGAAGCCGGCGGCTTCTTTGAAGAAGGTTTGCAGCTCAGGCGTGTGGGCGATTTTCACGGACATGGTGGGTTACCTCATCTTGTTGTTGTGTTGACGCAGTTTTTAATTCACACCCTTTTCCCTTGTAGGAGTGAGCCTGCTCGCGATCGCGGTCGTTTATTCAGCATCCATGGCGACTGATAGACCGCTATCGCGAGCAGGCTCACTCCTACAAGGGTTGGGGGCTCAGCGGTCGTCGGCGTGGATCGACGACGGATGTCGGCAGAGCCCGTCGATCTCGATGTCCATGTAGGGGAACAACGGCAATTGCATCAGCGTGTCGTGCAGCGCTTCGACGCTTGGCAAATCAAATACGCTGTAATTGGCGTAATGCCCGGCGATGCGCCACAGATGACGCCACTGGCCTTCGCGTTGCAGCCGTTGCGCCAGTTCTTTTTCGTCAGCCTTGAGTCGAGTGGCGACGGCGGGGTCCATGTCGATGGGCAATTTCACGGTCATTTTTACGTGGAACAGCATGGTGGCTCTCCTCTAGTGGTCATCGGCTCAATGGCGGCGAAAACGCGCCAGACGTTGTTCGTCCAGGATCAGGCCGAGGCCCGGTGTGTGCGGGATGTGCAGATGAAAATCGCGGTACTCGGGCCTTTCGGTGACGATGTCTTCGGTCAGCAGCAGCGGCCCGAACAGCTCGGTGTCCCAAGTCAATTGCTTGAGCGTGAGGAAGGCGTGGGCCGAGGCCAGCGTGCCGACGGAGCCTTCGAGCATGGTGCCGCCATACAACGCGATGCCGGCGGCCTCGGCGATTTGCGCGGTTCTGAGCACGGCGCGGGGGCCACCGTTCTTGGCGATTTTCAGGGCGAACACGCTGGCGGCGCCGTCAGCGGCGAGGCTGAACGCGTCTTCGACACTCTCGATCGATTCATCGGCCATGATCGGTGCCGGGCTGCGCTGGTTGAGGCGAACCTGCCCTGAGCGGTTGACTCGAGAAATCGGCTGCTCGATCAGGTCGATGCCGTTGTCTCCGAGCACCTGGCAACCACGAATCGCCTGGGACTCATCCCAATACTGGTTGACGTCGACCCGCACACTGGCGCGATCGCCCAAAGCTTTTTTGATCGCCACGACGTGCTTGAGATCCTGCTCCAACGGATTGGCGCCGATCTTCAATTTGAAGATGCGATGACGCCGTACTTCAAGCATCTGCTCGGCCTCGGCAATGTCGCGCGTGGTGTCGCCGCTGGCTAGCGTCCACGCGACTTCGAGGCTGTCGCGCACACGGCCGCCGAGCAGTTCGCTGACGGGCAGGCCGAGGCGTTTGCCCTGCGCGTCGAGCAGCGCGCTTTCGATGCCGGATTTGGCGAAGGTGTTGCCCTTGGCGATCTTGTCGAGCCTCTGCATCGCCGCGTTGATGTTGATGGCGTCCATGCCAATCAACGCTGGCGCGAGATGCGCGTCGATGTTGGCCTTGATGCTTTCCGGGCTTTCATAGCCGTACGCAAGGCCGCCGATGGTGGTGGCTTCGCCGATGCCTTCAACGCCATCGCTGCAGCGCAAACGCAAGATCACCAGGGTCTGCTTCTGCATGGTGTGCATCGCCAGTTTGTGCGGGCGAATGGTCGGCAGGTCGACGATGATCGTCGTCAGGGTTTCAATCAGGATTCGCGGCATATCAATGCTCCTTGAGAAGTGCTCAGCCGAGATCGCCGCCACCGACCGGCAAGGTCACGCCGGTGATGTACGAAGCGTCGTCGGAGGCGAGAAAGAGGATCGCGCCGACCTGTTCATCGAGGCTGCCGTAGCGTTTCATCAAACTGCTGTCGAGGGTTTGCGTGACGATTTGCTGGTACCAGGTTTGTTCTTGCGCCGACTGTTCGGCGTCGTTGCGCGGGATGCGCCGAGGTGGCGCTTCGGTACCGCCGGGTGCAGTAGCGTTGACGCGAATGCCACGCTCGGCGTTTTCGAAGGCCAGGCACGCGGTGAGTGCGTTGATGCCGCCCTTGGCCGCGCCATACGGCACGCGATTGACGCTGCGGGTGGCGATTGAGGAAACGTTGACGATGGCGCCGCTGCCTTGTTTGAGCATGTACGGCAGCGCGGCGTGGCAGCACCATAAGGTCGGGAACAGCGAGCGGCGCACTTCCGCCTCGATCTGATCGACTTGGTAGTGCTCGAATGGCTTGGCCCAGATGGTGCCGCCAACGTTGTTGATCAGGATGTCGAGTCGATCGAAAGTGTTGATCGCTTCGGCCATGACCCGGGCGCAGTCGGCGTATTGCTCGAGATCGGCAGTCAGTGCCAGAACGCCCTCGCCTTGCAGTTCGTGAACCAGTTCGGAGCGGTCGACGGCGACCACTTGCGCGCCTTCGCTGAGCAGACGCTCGCAGACGCGGCGGCCGATGCCTTGCGCCGCGCCGGTGACCAGCGCGACTTTGTTGGAGAATCTGTTGTTCATGACAACCTCGACGCAAACGAATATCGAAAACTGTGGTGAGGGGATTTAGCGAAACGTCGCAGCGCCCCGATGGGGCTGCGCAGCGGCCCCCTGCTGTTAAGGCAAAAGCGAGGGCCGCTGCGCGCCCCATCGGGGATAAATCCCCTCGCCACAGGTAGGGGCAGACCTACAGATGAGAGTCAGGCCACAGATTGGGGGGCAATCCACAGATGAGGGGCAGGCTCACGGATGGAGATCAGGCTGCGGCGAATTTTTCGTAGTAGAAATTCGCCGGGGTGATGCCCTGCTCGCGGATGTATTGGCTGACCGCTTCCACCATCGGCGGTGGCCCGCACAGGTAGACGTCGACATCGCCGTCATTGAGGTGGCGCGGTTCGATGTGCTGGGTGACGTAGCCCTTGAGCGGGTGTGCACTTTGCGGATTGGCGACGCAAGCGCCGAAGCTGAAATTGGCGATGCGTGCGGCGAAGGCTTCAAGGCGATCGAGTTCAACCAGATCAAAGTCATTGGTCACGCCATAGATCAAATGCACCGGATGCGCACTGCCCTGCTCGGCGATCTTTTCCAGCATCGCGGTGAACGGCGCCAGACCGGTACCACCGGCGAGCAACAGCAGCGGCCGCTTGATTTCGCGCAGGTAAAAACTGCCCAGTGGTCCGGCCAGATTCATGCTGTCGCCGGCCTTGGCCAGACCGGTGAGGAAATTGCTCATCAAACCGCCGGGCACGTTGCGAATCAGAAAACTGACCTCGCCATTCTTCTGCAACGAGCTGAAGGAATACGCACGCCTGTGTTCACTGCCCGGCACTTGCAGGTTGACGTATTGCCCCGGCAGGAACGCCAGTTTGCTCAGCGCTTCGCTCTTGATCGACAGCGCGATTGTGCTCTCGGACAACTGCCGGACAGCGCTGATCGCCGCCTGGAAATTGGCCTGTTCGGTTTTGCAGACTTGTGAGCCAACCGGCACGCGCACCACGCAATCGCTTGCGGCGCGCATCTGGCAGGTCAGCACATAACCTTGTGCGAGTTCGTCGGCGCTCAAGGCGTCTTCGATGAAGTTGTCGCCCATCTCGTAACGCCCGGCTTCGGCGAAACACTTGCACGTGCCGCAGGCGCCGTCGCGGCAGTCCAGCGGGATGTTGATGCCTTGGCGATACGCCGCGTCGGCGACGGTTTCATGGCTGCCGGCCTCGATGAAGCGCGTCACGCCGTCTTCAAAATTGAGTGCGATCTGGAAATTCATGGTGCACCTCGTCGTGTCGACTAGATGTGGTAGATGTCGATGAGCTGACGGACGTAATCGTTTTTCAGCACGACTTTCTTGGCCTTGATCAGCGGCTGCTCGCCGCGTAGATCAAGGGTGTAGAAACTGCTGCCGAAGTAGCTGTCGGTGACCTGATAACGAAAGCTCAGGGTGTGCCAGTTGAAGCGCACCTGGCACTGGTCGGCGCTGTGCTCGACGATCTCGATGTTGCTCAGGTTGTGCGAGGTGCGGGTGTCGGGAATCGTCGCGCTGGAGCGCTCGGTCTTGATCCGGAAGATGCGGTCTTCGAGGCCGCCACGGTTGCCGTACCAGATCAGCGAGATTTCGCTTTGCGGGTCTTCGGTGAGCGTGTCGTTATCGTCCCAGGCCGGCATCCAGAAAGTCGCGTCGGCGGCGTACAGTTCCAGCCATTGATCCCACTGGCCGTCATCGAGATAACGCGCTTCGCGGTAGAGAAAGTCGCGCACATTGTCGTAGAGGTTGCTCATCACACAGCCTCCACGGGGATCAGTTGTGGTTCGGCGGCAGCGGCTTTGAGCATGGTTTCCTGCCAGTACTTGTGTTGCAGCACGAACAGGCCTTCGTCCTCGGTGCGCATACCGGAGAGCAGCGGTTTCAGGTCGATTTCCTCGGCGGCAGCGTCGGCGCCTTCAACCCAATGGGTCGCGCCTCGGGACATATCATTCCAGCCGCGTCCGGCGCCGTAACCGGTCTGGCACGAACGGAATTCTTCCAGATCATCCGGCGTGGCCATGCCGCTGACGTTGAAAAAGTCTTCGTACTGACGAATGCGTTTCGCGCGCGCTTCGGCGCTCTCGCCTTTGGGGGCGATGCAGTAGATGGTGATTTCAGTCTTGTCGACCGAGATTGGCCGGGCAATGCGGATCTGCGAACTGAACTGATCCATCAGATACACGTTCGGGTACAGGCACAGGTTGCGCGAGTTTTCGATCATCCAGTCGGCGCGAGCCTGACCGAAATCACGCGCCAGTTCGTCACGACGCTCGTAGGCCGGGCGGTCTTCAGGGTTGGCCCAGCGCGTCCAGAGCAGCAGATGGCCGTGATCGAAAGAGTAGAAACCGCCGCCCTTCTTCGCCCAACTGCCGGCGCTCATGGTCTTGATCGCCTCGCCCGCTTCGCGTTGCTGGCGCTGGTTCTGTGTCGCGGCGTAATTCCAGTGCACGGAGCTGACGTGATAGCCGTCGGCACCGTTTTCGGCGGTGAGTTTCCAGTTGCCTTCGTAGATATAGGAACTGGAACCACGCAGCACTTCCAGACCTTCTGGCGACTGATCGACGATCATGTCGATGATCTTCGCTGACTCGCCCAAGTGCTCGGTGAGGGATTTCACATCGGCATTCAGACTGCCAAACAGAAAGCCGCGATAGGACTCGAAACGCGCGACTTTAGTCAGGTCGTGGGAGCCTTCGCAGTTGAAGCTTTGCGGGTAGCCGGCCTCACTCGGGTCTTTGACCTTGAGCAGTTTGCCGCTGTTGTTGAACGTCCAGCCGTGGAACGGGCAGGTATAGCTGGAACGGTTGCCGGATTTGTGCCGGCAAAGCATGGCGCCGCGATGGCTGCAGGCGTTGAGAAAAGCGTTGAGCACCCCGTCCTTGTTGCGCGCAATGAAGATCGGCTGGCGCCCCATGGTGGTGGTCAGAAAATCGTTGTTGTTGGGCAGTTGGCTTTCGTGGGCGAGGTAAATCCAGTTGCCTTCGAAGATGTGCGCCATCTCCAGTTCGAAAAGACGCGGATCGGTGAACATCTCCCGCTTGCAGCGGTAGGCGCCCTTGTCTTTGTTTTCTTCGAGCATGGCATTGAGGTAGTCGATTCCCAGGGACATGGCCAGGGCCTCCATTGTTATTGTTCAGGCCAGGTCAGATTAGGGAGGCGCAGCGCGGGGCAATAGCCGAATCCTGCAGATCGCTATCCGTTTTGTGCAGGACGGCGCGGCAGATGATTCGGACTGTTTCGAAGGGCGATCAGTGGCGGCGTTTGAGGGTGTGCGACGGCAGTTCGCCGAACTGTTGGCGATAGCTTTCGGCGAAACGGCCCAAGTGCAGGAAGCCGTAATCCAGCGCCAGCTCCGTGAGGTTGCGCACCGGGCAGCTCGGGTCGTTGAGGCAGGCATGAATGCGCGCAAGTTTGCGCTGACGGATGTATTGCATCGGCGTGATGCCGAGTTGGCGTTCGAACAAGGTGTACAGCGAACGCGGGCTCATGCTTGCCTGCGCGGCCAGGTGTTCGGCGGGCAGATCAAGTTTGAGATTGCGCTCGATGTAATCGAGGATGCGCTCGAAACTGACGCTCGGTGAACTGAGATTCTCACGGCTGACATTGGTGTTCATCAGCGAGATCAGTTTGCTGCCGATGATCTGTGCGTAGTGCTCTTGCACCCGCAGCAACGGATCGCTGGCCTCGGCTTCCTGGCAAATCATCGCGAGCAGATTGGTGAAGCCCTCCAGTTCGCTCAACTGATAGTGATTGCGCAGGAAGCGGATACCGCTCGAAGGTCGCAACCAGCGCTGCTCGTCGCACACCGACTCGAGCACGCTGACCGGCACTTTGAGGATGAATTTTTCGCAGTCGTCAGAGTAGGTCAGATCAACCGGATCATCCGGATTGATCAATAACAACTCGCCCGGCACCAGATGATGTTCGCGTTTATGCCCGCGCCACAGGCAATTGCCTTGCAGCAGCACCTGCAGGTGATACACGGTTTCCAGCGCCAGCGACGTCACCCGGACACTGCCGCCGTAACTGATGCGGCACAGATCGAGATCGGCGAGTTTGCGATGGTTGAGGCTGGCTTGCGGATGGGCGGTTTTGGACAGGCCAATGAAGTGCTGGCCAACGTGCTGATTGACGTAGTCGGAGACGGCATAGGGATCAGCGTGACGAAACACGCTGCTGCGATCACTCAGCAGATGACTGTCCATTAGGCGGCGCTCGATCTTGTCGTTATGGGGTGCACGGTTTTCAGGCTCACCGGTCACAGTACGCTTGCGTGCAAAAACCGGCAATTGGACGAAAGGTCGGGTATCCGTTAATCGAACACTTTGTGTTTGGTCTTGAACATCGTCCAAGCGAATCGCAGACAAAAAGAAGCCCGGCTGATAGTGCCGGGCTTTTTCGTTGAGGCCTGCGGTAAAACTACGCATTCAGGCGTTACGGCGTTCGAGCAGACGGTCGGCACCACCCTCGGCAACCAGGTTGCCTTTCAGATGATCGGAACCGTCGGCGGCAACTGCGTCGCTGAACAATGGATCGGTTTCGTTCGCGGCAACTGAGTCACTGAACAGTCGGTCGGTTTCCGTTGCAGCGACCGCGTCACTGAACAGCGGATCGGTTTCAGTCGCAGCAAAAGCGTTCAGGGCGAAGATCGAGAAAGCAATGCCGAGCAGGGTTTGGCGTTTCATGGTGTGAGCTCCGTGGTGCAGTGGTTGGGTATGGAGCCGATCTTACGCCGCGCGATCAATATGAGAACTTCATTGGGTTAATGGTTGTTATTGATAGCGTCAATGATTGTGTCTCACTCCAGCAACTGCCGCCGCATCGCACCCGGCGACATCGCAAACCAACGCTGACACGCGCGATTGAACACGCTTTGCTCGCTGTAGCCGAGAAGCCCGGCGACCTGCGACATCGGCATGTGCCTCTGCCCCAGATAGTGTTCACTGCGCTCTTTACGGAGTGTCTCGACAACGTCATCGAAACTGCGACCCTGCTCGGCCAGCCTTCGCTGCAACATACGCACGTGCATCCCGAGTTGCTCTGCGATCAAAGGCAAGCGGCAACGCTGGATCGGCATCATGCGCAGCACCAGACGTTCCACCTGCTTGACTACATCCGAGGTGGCCTGCAAATCGAACTGATCGAAATATTGCTCAAGCGCCTGATGCAGATAAGGCGCCTGCTGTTCGATCGGCTGATTCAGCTGCTCGTTGCTTAACACCAACGCATTGCAGGGCTGGCCGGTTTGCACCGTCGTTTTGAAATAGCGCCGGTAGGTTTTGCCAGTCAAATGTGTGCTGGAAAAAAGTACCGACTGCGCGACGAAATGGTCGCCATACAGCAGCTTCATACCGTTATGCGCCACGCCCATCGCCAGTTCGATCATTTGCCGGCGGGGAGCCGGGCCCGAGAGCCGGATGTCGATGACCAGTCGTGGAGAGCCGGCCTCGCTGTGATCCAGATCGAGCTGAATGCCCGGGCTGTGGTAACCGATGAAGCGGATGATTTGCGCCAGCGCCTCCCCCGCCGTGGCGCAGGTTCGGGCGATCACTGCTATCGGCCCGAGTACGTGCAAATCCTGATATTCGGCCATGCGCAGGCCGAAATCGGCGCAGTCCAGCTCGCGCGCGGCAAACTCCAGCAGGCCCACCAAAGAGCGTAAAGGCACGCGCGCCTCTTCTTCCTCCAGCAACTGCGGATTGATCCGAAAGCGTTCGAGCATGCGGTCTGCATCGCCGCCGAGCTGGCTGGTGACTTGCCGAAAACCGGTGAACGAGGTTGTTCTTATTAATGAAGTCATGTCGCCAAATATCAAATAAATGTCATGAGAGATCAATAATTTTCTTGTCCTACAAGCCAACAATCAACCCGGGGTACTTACCGCTGCGTCATCGCGACGCTGCCACTGCTCACTCGCTCGGGATTGCTCTGTAATGGAATTCGATTACGTAATCATCGGTGCCGGCTCAGCCGGTTGCGTTCTGGCCAATCGCCTGAGTGCAGACCCGCACGTCACGGTGTTTGCTGGAGTCAGGCCCTGAAGACCGCTCACCACTGATCCACGCACCGGTGGGCGTCGCAGCGATAGTGCCGACGCGGCATGTCAACTGGGCGTTCAAGACCGCTGCGCAGCCAGGCTTGAACGGGCGTTACGGCTATCAACCACGGGGCAAGACGCTGGGCGGTAGCAGTTCGATCAACGGCATGATTTATATTCGTGGCCATCACACGGACTTTGACGATTGGCAGGCGCAGGGCAATCCGGGCTGGTCGTTTGCTGAGGTGCTGCCGTACTTTCGCAAGAGCGAGATGAACTACCGCGGTGCCTGCGATCTGCACGGCGCGCTCGGTGAACTGTACGTCGGCAAAAACCCGATACATCCAGCGACTCAGGCCTTTATCGACGCGGGTCAGATGGCCGGGCACCGCTACAACGCGGATTTCAACGGTGTCGATCAGGAAGGCATCGGCCAGTACGACGTGACGATCCGCGAGGGTCGACGCTGGAGCACGGCCACCGCGTTTCTCAAACCGATTCGACACACGCGCAAAAACCTCACCGTGCTGACGTCGGCGGTCGCCGAGCGCATTGTGCTAGAGGACAAAAAAGCCGTCGGTGTCACGCTTTGCCGCAACGGTGACCGGCAAACCATCAAGGCCCGGCGCGAGGTTCTGCTCAGTGCCGGCGCCTTTGGCAGCCCGCAGTTGCTGATGCTGTCGGGGATTGGCCCGCAAGAGGAGCTCAAACCTCAAGGCATCGCGGTTCTGCACGAACTTACGGGGGTCGGCCAGAATCTGCAGGATCATCCGGATGTCGTGCTCCAGTACAAAAGCCCCGATACGTCATTGATGGGCATCTCTGTAAGCGGCGGCATCAACATGGGCAAGGCCTGGCTTGATTACGTCAGGCATCGTCGGGGGCCGTTCATCAGCAACTTCGCTGAAGGCGGTGCTTTTCTGAAAACCGACAGCAGCCTGACGCGTCCGGACATCCAGTTGCATTCAGTGATCGCGATGATCGACGACCACAACCGCAAATTGCACTGGGGGCACGGTTTCAGTTGTCACGTCTGCGTGCTGCGCCCAAAAAGCAGAGGCAGCGTCGGTTTGCAGTCGATTGACCCTACCGCCCCGCCTCGAATCGACCCAAATCTTCTAGGCCATGACGATGACGTCGAGACATTGCTGACGGGATACCGCATGGCCCGCGAGATCATCCAGCAAGCGCCCATGGCACGTTTCGGTCTGAAAGATGTGCTCAGCGAAGGATTGTACGGGGACGAGCAACTGATCCAGTTACTGCGCCAGCGTGCAGACTCCATCTACCACCCGGTCGGCACCTGCAAGATGGGCAACGATGAACTCGCCGTGGTCGACAGTCAGTTACGCGTGCACGGGATCGAAGGGCTCCGCGTCGTTGACGCATCGATCATGCCGACCCTGGTGGGCGGTAACACCAATGCAGCCTCGATCATGATTGCCGAACGTGCCGCTGACTGGATTATCAATGCACGTTAAGCGTCGATGAGATGTTTTATCTGTCAGAAAAGTCGCAACTTAATTGGCTGCATTAATTGTCGTGACATCAAGTACTTGGTTTGATTTCAGAGGTTCGTCAGAGGGCAAATGTCATATTTAGACACGCGCACTGGAGGCGAAAACACCCACGCCATCTAAGGTGAAACGGGCATTCCGTAAAGTTTGCACGAGGGCAAAGTGATGGCACGTCATAAGTCCGTAAGGACTACCTGTCTAAAGGAGTTGTAGGTATGACTGATTTAAGTAAGTGGTTACCTACGTTTGCGTTAGTTGCAGCGTCGGTCATCTCAGCCTCGGCCATGGCTGCGGAGAAACCCAACATATTGGTGATTTTTGGTGACGACATCGGCCAGACCAATATCAGCGCCTATTCAATGGGCGTGGTGGGTTACAAAACGCCAAACATCGACCGGATTGCCAAAGAAGGCATGATGTTCACCGATTACTACGCGGAGAACAGCTGCACGGCAGGTCGATCTTCTTTCATCACTGGCCAGACGCCACTGCGTACCGGCCTGTCGAAAGTCGGCATCCCCGGCGCACCGGTCGGCCTGCAAAAACGCGATATCACCATCGCTCAGGCGCTCAAATCCCAGGGTTATGCGACCGGTCAGTTCGGCAAGAACCACTTGGGCGACAAGGATGAATACCTGCCGACCAACCACGGTTTCGACGAGTTCTTTGGCAACCTGTATCACCTCAACGCTGAAGAAGAACCCGAACGTCCGTACTGGCCAAAAGAAGATGCCGATTTCGTCAAGGCTGTTTCCCCTCGTGGTGTGATCCACAGCTTCGCCGACGGCAAGATCGAAGACACCGGCGCGCTGACCACCAAGCGCATGGAAACCATCGACGACGAAACCACCGCGGCGGCGCAAGCGTTCATCGAGAAACAGGCCAAAGCGGACAAACCGTTCTTCGTCTGGATGAACACTACGCGCATGCACTTGTTCACTCACGTGCGTGATTCGATGAAGGGCCAGAGCGGCATGCCCGGCAACGAATATGCGGACGGCATGATCGAGCACGACGGCGATGTCGGCAAACTGCTGAAAACCCTCGATGACCTGAAAATCACCGACAACACCATCGTCGTCTACACCACCGACAACGGCCCTAACCAGTTCTCCTGGCCGGACGCGGCGACCACGCCGTTCCGCAACGAGAAGAACTCCAACTGGGAAGGCGCGTACCGCGTGCCTGCGATGATCCGCTGGCCGGGCAAGATCAAACCGGGTGAAGTCTCCAACGAGCTGTTCTCGGGTCTTGACTGGTTCCCGACACTGCTCGCCGCCGCAGGTGATACCGATGTCGCCAACAAGCTGCTCAAAGGCTGGGCGCCGACTTCCGGCGGCACCAGCTTCAAAGTGCACCTGGACGGTTTCAACCAACTGCCGTACCTGACCGGCCAGACCCCGAAGAGCGAGCGTAAGGAGTTCTACTACTTCAACGACGATGGCGTGCTGGTGTCGATGCGTTTCGGCAACTGGAAAGCCGTGTTCTGCGAACAGCGTGCACCGGGTGGTTTCAAAGTCTGGAGCGAACCGTTCGTGTGCCTGCGCGTACCGAAAATCTTCAACCTGCGCATGGATCCGTATGAACGTGCCGATATCGTTTCCGACCAGTACTACGACTGGACGACCAAAAACGTTTATCTGACCGAAATGGCGGTGATGAAGTCCGCTGCGTTCCTGCAGACCTTCATCGAGTATCCACCAAGCCAGAAACCGGCCAGCTTCAGTGTTGACCAGATCCGTGCTGCGGTAGATGCGAAAATCGCTGAAAAAATGAAGGCCGAAGCAAAACAGTAAGACGAGCGCCTGAGAGCGGCATCGCAAAGCTTTCTCCAGACGCGGCATCCCGTATGTCGCGCCTGGAGAAAGCCCCATTATTCAGGGAGAAGAACATATGAAGGCAGCCCTATGGGTGTTGACGCTGGCGTCACTGGCAGGCTGTGCGGCACCCTCGATGAATGAACTGCGCCAGGAAGAACCGCGCCAAGTGCTGCATTCGAAAAAAGCCGTCAAGGTGATTGCCGACTGCGTACAGCATGGCTGGGAGAACCTTTCGGTGTTCGAGGGCCGATCCGGGGCCACTCAGGAACCGGGCAAGAAAGGCGCGATTACGGTGGCCACAACGGGCTCGGCATACTTCGTTGATATTCAGCCTGATGCGTCCGGTTCGGTGGCGAAATATTACGCATCGACCTATCGCTGGATATCCAGGAAGCACTTGGACACTGTGGAAAGCTGCCTGTAATTTGCCGCCTGGCCCACTGCGCAGAGGTGGGCCGGGATTACTTGCACTTGGCCAACACCACCTGACAGGTGTTCGGCGTGCCACCGGAACGACCGGCATAGCGGATGCAGTTGTTCAAGGATTTTTGGCGAGCCATGTTCAGGCTGGAGCCCCACGCGAGACCGCCCTCGCCGACCGTTGGTAATGCCTTGGCGTAACAACTGTCGCCGACGCCTGATGGCGGATGGTGCTTTCGGCTCGAGCAGCCTGAGATCAACGTCAGGCTGATCGCTACCAACGTGAGCCAGGCCCATAACGGACTCCGGCACCTCTGTAATCCGATCATCCCGTTTCACCTGCTGCGAGAGAGCCGCGAATGGCATGAGTCTAGCCGGTATGCCACAGGGTCATGTAGGAGCTGCCGAAGGCTGCGATCTTTTGATCTGTTTTTAAGATCAAGATGAAAAGATCGCAGCCTTCGGCAGCTCCTACAGTAATCCGATTAGCCCGTTACCTCTGGCCAACGCAGTCAAACTGTGGGAGCCGGCTTGCTCGCGAAAGCGGTGTGTCAGGTACCGAATTGTTAAACGAACGACCGCTTTCGCGAGCAAGCTCTGCTCCTACAAAAGCACAAGCAACATCAAAAGATCGCAGCCTTCGGCAGCTCCTACACAGGATGAGCGCAAGCTCGGCTGCAGCTTTTGATCTTGCTCTACCCGCCCCGTCGGCAGGCTGAGCGGAGGGATTGATCCGGGGGTGGGAGCGCAGCGACCGTTTGGCGCAGCCAAACACAGCGAGAGGAGGTGCAGCGCAGCAAACCGGAGGCGATGCGCCCGGATGAATTCCGTAACGAAGGAACCCCGAGCCCCAGCGAGCGGGCCGAACGCTGGGGCAAAGCCTTTTGGGTTACCTTTTCGGCGTCTGGAAAAGGTGACCCGCCGTAAGGGCGGAACTCTAAGCCGCCGTTACCGCAGCAATGGATATGTACCCAGTCAGCAAAAATCCAGCCCTTGGAGAACAAGCCCGCACAGAGGATTACAGTCATTCACTGAGAAGTGGCCTGTCGATACTGGCGAGGGGTGAAACCGGTAGATGCCTTGAATTGGCGAGTGAACGCACTGTGATCGGTATAACCGCATTGCAGCGCAACGTCAGTGATCGGCAAATCACTATGCAGCAGGCGATGCGCATGCTCCAGCCGCACCTTCTGGATCATCTGCCGAGGCGTCAAATGGAACACGCGCTTACAGTAACGCTCCAGTTGCGCAACGGAAATACCAGCAATCCGGGTCAATTCCACCAAGGTCACCCGACGATTGAAATTCGCCCGAATGTGCTCATCGACAGCCGCCAATCGTTCAAACGCCGGATGCGTTTCACTGGCCGATTGCAGATCCACCGAAATCCCCGCCAGCCCGATAATCACCCCGTCACGGTTGTACAGCGGCTGCTTGTGCGTCAGGCACCAGCCCGGTTCGCGACTACCGTACAGGTGTAGCTCAAGCTGATCCTCCAGCACAAAGCCCTCCTCCAGCACTTTGCGATCCTGCTCGGTATAGCCCGGGCCGAGTTGCGCCGGGAATACCTGCGCACTGGTTTTACCGAGCAACGGACGCAAATCCTTCAAGCCACAACGCTGCACCAACGTGCGGTTGGCGAGCACGTAACGCGCCTGCGTGTCCTTGATGAAAATCGCCGCATTAGGGATCACGTCGAGCATCGGCAACAGCAGCGCCGCACCGGCCAGTAACTCCTCCAGGGTCTGCGGACGATGGCCGCCGATGCCTTGGGACAGGATCGAAAACGCTTGCTGCATTACGGATTCCTCTTCAAACGCGGATCGGCCAAGTGCCCGCCCTGCGGCGTTCGCGTGCAGATTGCAGGATCAATGCAGGCCTGTCGAGGGCCGCGATTAATCTGCGCCATTGTGCTGATTTCGTCATCCAACCCGCCGCAAAACATCAATCGCCATGCCGTCGATGAGTTCAAAGTCTGGCCGTCCCAGTGACACAACTGCCTATCCAATAACTCACAAGAAGGCGATGCCATGTCAGGCCAAGGCAAGTTCAAAAAACAGCTTTCACTGATCGACCTCACATTTATCGGGCTCGGAGCGATCTTCGGTTCTGGCTGGTTGTTCGCGGCCAGTCACGTGTCGGCGATTGCCGGGCCGGCGGGGATTTTCTCTTGGTTGCTGGGCGGTTTTGCCGTGTTGTTGCTGGGCATCGTTTACTGCGAACTGGGCGCGGCCTTACCGCGTGCCGGCGGCGTGGTGCGTTACCCGGTTTACTCCCACGGGCCGCTGCTCGGCTACCTGATGGGCTTCATCACCCTGATCGCGTTTTCCAGTCTGGTGGCGATCGAAGTGGTTGCCTCGCGCCAATACGCGGCGGCATGGTTTCCCGAGCTGACCCAGACGGGCAGCGGCAACCCGACGATCCTCGGCTGGATGGTGCAGTTCGGCCTGCTCTGCGTGTTTTTCCTGCTCAACTACCGCAGCGTGAAGACCTTCGCCAAGGCCAACAATCTGGTCAGCGTGTTCAAGTTCATCGTGCCGCTGCTGGTGATCGGCGTGCTCTTCACTTTCTTCAAACCGGCCAACTTCCAGGTGCAAGGTTTTGCGCCGTTTGGCTTGTCCGGTATCGAAATGGCAGTGTCGGCGGGCGGCGTGATTTTCGCCTATCTGGGGCTGACGCCGATCATCTCTGTGGCCAGCGAAGTAAAGAATCCGCAGCGCACCATTCCTATCGCGCTGATTCTCTCGGTGCTGCTGTCGACGTTGATTTATGTGCTGCTGCAAATGGCCTTTCTCGGCAGCATCCCGACAGAAATGCTCGCCAATGGCTGGGCCGGGATCAGCAAGGAATTCTCCCTGCCGTACCGCGACATCGCACTGGCGCTGGGCGTGGGTTGGCTGGCGTATCTGGTGGTCGCCGATGCGGTGATCTCGCCAAGCGGTTGCGGCAACATCTACATGAACGCCACGCCGCGCGTGATCTACGGTTGGGCGCAGACCGGCACCTTCTTCAAAGTCTTCACCCACATCGACGAGAAGTCCGGCATTCCGCGCCCGGCGCTATGGCTGACCTTTGCCCTGTCGGTGTTCTGGACGCTGCCATTTCCGTCGTGGGAAGCGCTGATCAACGTGGTCTCCGCCGCGCTGGTGCTGAGCTACGCCGTGGCACCGGTTTCGGTGGCTGCACTGCGCCGCAATGCGCCGAACATGCCGCGTCCGTTCCGGGTCAAGTGCATGGGCGTGCTCGGGCCGGTGTCGTTCATCATCGCCGCGCTGATCGTTTACTGGTCGGGCTGGAATACCGTGTCGTGGCTGCTTGGCCTGCAAATTCTGATGTTCGTTGTGTACCTGCTGTGCGGCCGTTTCGTGCCGACCGCGCACCTCAATCTGGCCAGCCAGGTGCGCTCTTCGGCGTGGTTGATCGCCTTCTACGCGGTGACCATCGTACTGTCGAAACTCGGCACCTTTGGTGGCCTCGGCATCCTCGCCCATCCGTTCGACACCATTGTCGTCGCCGTTTGCGCCACCGGTATTTATTACTGGGGCGCCGCGACGGGCGTACCGGCGCACCTGCTGCGTCTGGAAGAAGACGATGAAGAAAGCGAAGTCGCCGAAACCTCTTCGACCGTGACCGCGCGCCCTGCCGGCGCCTACTGAAATCATCCAACGGGATCTATTCATGAAAGAAGTACACGTCATTGATTCCCACACCGGCGGTGAACCCACGCGTCTGGTGATGAGCGGTTTCCCCGATCTGGCCGGCTCCACGATGGTGGAAAAACGCGATGCCCTGCGCAATCAGCACGATGCCTGGCGCCGTGCCTGCCTGCTGGAGCCACGCGGTAACGATGTGCTGGTCGGCGCGCTGTATTGCCAACCGGTGTCGCCGGACGCCACGTGCGGGGTGATTTTTTTCAACAACGCCGGCTACCTCGGCATGTGCGGCCACGGCACCATCGGCCTGATCAACTCGTTGCAGTACCTGGGAAAAATCCAGCCGGGCGTGCACAAGATCGACACACCGGTCGGCCCGGTCAGCGCCACGTTGCATGACGACGGCTCGGTCACGCTGGGCAACGTCCCCGCTTACCGTCATCGCAAACAAGTGCCGGTGGACGTGCCGGGGTTCGGCCGCGTCTTCGGCGACATCGCCTATGGCGGCAACTGGTTCTTCCTCGTTTCCGAACACGGCCAGACGCTGACGATGGACAACGTCGAACACCTCACCGCCTACACCTGGGCGATGCTCAAGGCCCTCGAAGACCAAGGTATTTACGGCGAAGACGGTGCGGTGATCGACCACATCGAACTGTTCGCCGATGACGCCAACGCCGACAGCCGCAACTTCGTCATGTGCCCCGGCAAAGCCTACGACCGCTCCCCGTGCGGCACTGGCACCAGCGCCAAACTCGCCTGCCTCGCCGCCGACGACAAGCTGCAACCCGGCGCGATCTGGGTGCAGGCGAGCATCACCGGCAGCCAGTTCGAAGGCCGCTTCGAATGGGAGGGCGAGCGCATTCGCCCGTACATCACCGGCCGCGCCTACATGACCGCCGACAGCACCTTGCTGATCGACGAAACAGACCCGTTCGCGTGGGGCATTTAAGCCGCCGCGCAGACTTTTCACCTCAATTTGAACGATGTGCCAAGGAGTTAAAACAATGAGCGACAACATCTTCACCGGTTGCATGCCGGCCCTGATGACCCCGTGCACCGCCCAGCGCAAACCGGACTTCGACGCACTGGTGGCCAAGGGTCGCGAGCTGATCGATATCGGCATGAGCGCGGTGGTGTATTGCGGTTCGATGGGTGACTGGCCGCTGCTCACCGAGGCTGAACGTCAGGAAGGCGTGGCGCGTCTGGTGGCAGCAGGCATTCCTACGATTGTCGGCACTGGCGCGGTGAATTCCCGTGAAGCAGTCGCCCATGCGGCGCACGCGGCAAAAGTCGGCGCACAAGGTTTGATGGTGATTCCGCGCGTGCTGTCCCGGGGTGCTTCGGTGACTGCGCAAAAAGCCCACTTCGCGGCCATTTTGCAAGCGGCGCCGAACCTGCCGGCGGTGATCTACAACAGCCCTTACTACGGTTTCGCCACACGTGCGGACCTGTTCTTCGAACTGCGCCGCGAGTACCCGAACCTGATTGGCTTCAAGGAATTTGGCGGTGGCGCCGACCTGCGCTACGCCGCTGAAAACATCACCTCCAAAGATGAAAACGTGACCCTGATGGTCGGCGTCGACACGCAAGTGGTACACGGTTTCGTCAACTGCAACGCCACCGGCGCGATCACCGGGATCGGCAACGCCCTGCCCCGCGAAGTGCTGCAACTGGTTGCGCTGAGCAAAAAGGCTGCCCAAGGAGATGCGCAGGCGCGGCGTCAGGCGCGGGAGCTCGAATCGGCATTGGCGGTGCTGTCGTCGTTCGATGAAGGCTGCGATCTGGTGCTGTATTACAAGCATCTGATGGTGCTCAACGGCGACAAGGAATACACCCTGCACTTCAACGAAACCGATGCGTTGAGCGACTCGCAGCGGCGTTATGCCGAGAAGCAGTACGCGCTGTTCCGTCACTGGTACGAGAACTGGTCGGCGGAACAGAACTTCGCCTGATCCTTGCTTTCGCCTGCCGTGAAGTTTTTAGCTCACGGCGGGCATCACTTTTTTATCGGGAAAACACCATGACGCTGACGGGCCACATGCTGATCGGGCAGCACATTGTCGCGGGAAATCGCGAAGCCATTCGGGGCATCAACCCGGCCACGAACGCCACGCTGGAACCGGCGTATGCCGGCGGTTCAGCGGAACATGTCGAGCAGGCTTGCGCGCTGGCCTGGGCGGCGTTCGACGTTTATCGCGAGACAACCCTGAATGTCCGCGCCGAATTTCTTGAAAGCATTGCCGCGGAAATCGAAGCCCTCGGTGATGAATTGATCGACCGCGCCATGGCTGAAACAGGCCTGCCGCGCCCTCGCCTGCTGGGTGAACGCGGGCGCACTTGCCAACAATTGACAATGTTCGCGCGCACCGTGCGCGCGGGCGAATGGCTGGATGTGCGCGTCGATAACGCGCAGCCGGATCGTCAACCGATGCCGCGTTCGGATCTGCGTCAACGGCAGATTACGCTGGGGCCGGTGGCGGTGTTCGGCGCGAGTAATTTTCCCTTGGCGTTTTCGGTGGCGGGCGGCGATACGGCATCGGCGCTGGCGGCCGGCTGCCCGGTGATCGTCAAGGCGCACAGTGCGCATCCCGGCACCAGTGAACTGGTTGGCCGCGCGGTGGCACGGGCGGTGAAAACCTGTGATTTGCCGGACGGTGTGTTTTCGCTGTTGTACGGTTCCGGGCGCGAAGTGGGCATTGCGTTGGTCCGCGATCCACGCATCAAAGCTGTGGGTTTTACCGGTTCGCGCAGCGGTGGTCTGGCGCTGATTCAAGCGGCACAGGCGCGGCCCGAGCCGATTCCGGTGTATGCGGAAATGAGTTCGATCAACCCGGTGCTGCTGTTTCCGGCGGCATTACAGAAGCGCACTCAGGCATTGGCCGATGGGTTTGTGGCTTCGCTGACATTGGGCGCCGGGCAGTTTTGTACCAATCCGGGATTGGTGATTGCCCTGAAAAGTGCTGCGCTGGTCAGTTTTATTGCCGCTACGGCCGAACGGATTAAAAACAGTCCGGCGCAGACGATGCTCACCCCGGGGATCTTCAATGCCTATGAATCGGCGGTGAATGCGCTGGCCGACAACACTCGGGCGAGTGTGGCTGCCGTCGGCCAGATCGGCAGCGGCCCGAATCAGGGTCAGGCGCAGGTGTTTGTCAGCGACGCCGCCGATTTCCTCGCTGATCACCATCTGCAGGGCGAGGCGTTTGGCGCCGCATCGTTGATCGTGCAATGCGCCAGCGTGGATGAAATGCGCCAAGTCACCGAGCGTCTGGAAGGTCAGTTGACTGCGACGCTGCACCTGGATGATGAAGACCTTGATCACGCCCGCGCGCTGCTGCCGACACTGGAGCGCAAGGCCGGACGCTTGCTGGTGAATGGCTGGCCGACCGGCGTCGAAGTCTGCGATGCAATGGTGCACGGCGGGCCTTTCCCGGCGACGTCAGACTCGCGCACAACGTCGGTGGGCACGGCGGCGATCCTGCGTTTTCTGCGCCCGGTCTGTTATCAGGATTTCCCCGACAGCTTGTTGCCGACAGCACTGAAACACGCCAATCCGTTGCACCTGAGTCGCCTGCTCGATGGGCACAGGGAAGCACTGACCAATGACGAATAACGTCTCCCACGACATCGCCGTGGTCGGCGCCGGCATCATCGGCGTCGCCTGCGCCTTGCGCTTTGCGCGCCAGGGTTTGCGCGTGGTCGTCATCGATCAACAGCTACCGGGTCACGGCGCCTCGTTCGGCAACGCCGGGCATCTGGCGACCGAACAGGTGTTCCCGATTGCCGATGCGTCGATCCTCAAACGCCTGCCGGCCATGCTGCTCGACCCGATGGGGCCGTTGCGACTGGACTGGAAATACCTGCCCCGCGCCTTGCCGTGGTTCACGCGGCTGCTGCTGAACCTGCGGGCGGAACCGTTTCAGAAAACCGTGGCAGGATTACGCGCGCTCAATGAAAGCAGTCTAGATGCGTGGCAGCGCTTGCTCGCCGACATCCAGCGGCCGGACTTGCTGAAAGTTGATGGCTCGTTGCTGGTGTTCGAACGCCCGGAATCACGTCAGGCCATCGGCGCGTTGCAAGCTCGATTGCGTCAGCAGGAAGTGCCTGTCGATTATTGGCAGGCCAAGGCGATTCAGGACACGGCGCCGCAACTCAGCGAGCAGATTCAGGGCGGTTTGTTCTTTCCGCGCACCGGGCATTTCATTGACCCGTACCGGGTGGTGTGCGAATTGGTTGAAGCGGCAAAAGCCTGCGGCGTGAGTTTTCTGCAGCAGCAGGTGCAGGGAGGCCATGTTCAGGAAAAGGGTGTTTCGCTGATTACCGGTAATGGTGGCTTGAACGCAAGCCGCGTGCTGATTGCCTGCGGCGCGCACTCGGCGAAACTGACCGCTGCGCTGACCGGCAAAAAAGTACCGCTGGACACCGAGCGCGGTTATCACTTGATGCTGCCGCAGGAACAGGGGCGACTGCCCTTCCCGGTCACCTCGCTGGAACGCAAGTTCATCATGACGCCGATGACCGAAGGGTTGCGGCTGGCGGGTACGGTTGAGTTCGCCGGGCTGGAGAAACCACCGAGCATGGAGCGCGCGTGGCAGTTGCATCGGTTGAGTCAGGGCTTGTTTCGCACGGATCTGAGTGCTGAAGCGGTGACACCGTGGATGGGCTTTCGGCCGTCATTGCCGGATTCGCTGCCGGTGATCGATCAGGTGTGCGGGGGCAAGGTTTTGCTTGCGTTTGGTCATCAGCATTTGGGGCTGACGCAGGCGGCGGTGACGGCGGAGATGGTTGTCGGGATGGCGTTGCCTGAGATGCCAAGAAGCGAACCTTACAGACTTGACCGTTTCTAAAAACCGCCCTGTAGGAGCTGCGGCACGCTGCGATCTTTTGATCTTAAAAAATCAAGATCAAAAGATCGCAGCGTGCCGCAGCTCCTACAGGGCTTTGTTCAGGCGTCGTAGAAAGGGGCAACGGAGACCCGGCTACCGACAAAGAAACTGTCCGCCACCAACCGCAACGGCTGCAAATCCAGATCACTGCCCTTCTCGGCAATCAACTGCTGAAAATGCCGATACACCGCCGCGTACTCACCCTCTTCCGATACGGCCTGACGCACGCCATCAATACTCAACAGCGCCCCACCGTTATCCAATCGCAGCACGCCCTCCTTGCAGCGCACCTCAATACTCCAAAGCTCATCCTGCCCATGATCAAAATCAAACTCCGCTCGCACATCGAGCTGCTGCGCATTCGACATTTTGATCGAAGCGGCAATCGGTGATTGGCAGTTTTCCGGCACGCGCAGTTCTGCGGATTCGACAAACAGCGGCAGCGCCAAAAGGTGAGTGACGATCGACAAGGCATTGATGCCCGGATCGAATACGCCGAGGCCGCCGGGTTGCCAGATCCACGTCTGGCCGGGGTGCCACTTGCGCACGTCTTCTTTCCAGTCGATCTGCACGCTTTGCAAAGTGCGCGTGGCGAGCCAGTCACGGGCGATTTCGATGCCCGGCGCAAAGCGTGAATGCCAGGCAAACAAGGCACTGACGCCCTGCTCTTTTGCCTGATCGACCAAGGCCATGGCCTCGCCCAACGTTGCGCACGGCGGCTTTTCCACCAGCACATGTTTGCCCGCCGCCAGCGCTTGCTGCACCAGGGCGAAGCGACCTTGCGGCGGTGTGCAGAAGGCAATTGCATCGACCGGCGGGCCGTTTTCGAGCAACTCGCTCAGCGACTGAAAATTCTCTACGCCGGCGCAAGGTTTGCCTTGCGTGGCGACGGACACCAACTGGAATGCGCGGTTGGCGTTGATCGCCGGGACGTGTTGATCCTGAGCAATCTTGCCGTAGCCCACCAGACCGAGACGGATTGGTTGCATCAATGACTCCTGCTTGAGTTTTTTGTTTTATGCAGCGAACCGGCAGATTACCCGCAAACGCCGCGAGCGTCTGTCACCGCAAAGTCACAACGGCGCACAAGATCAGGCAAGGATCGCACAGGAATGCACTACTTCCCGGCCCACCGAAAAGCGAAGAATGTCACCACGACAAACCGATTGAGGATGTTCCCATGCTTGTACAAGCCTACGGCGCCCACGCTGGCGACAAACCCCTTGAGCCAATGCAGATCAACCGCCGCGCCCCGGCGGCCCATGATGTGCAGATCGATATCGCCTTCTGCGGCATCTGCCATTCAGACCTGCACCAGGTGCGCGCGGAATGGGCCGGCACGCAATTCCCATGCGTGCCGGGGCATGAAATTGTCGGTCGGGTGTCGGCAGTTGGCGCGCATGTCAGCGATTACAAGGTGGGCGATCTGGTCGGCGTCGGTTGCATCGTCGACAGCTGCAAACACTGCGATGACTGTGAGTCCGGGCTGGAAAACTACTGCGACGGCATGATCGGCACCTACAACTTCCCGACCCCAGACGCACCGGGCTGGACGATGGGCGGTTACGCGCAAAACATCGTCGTGCATGAACGCTACGTGTTGCGCATCCGCCATCCCGAAGCGCAACTGGCCGCCGTCGCGCCGCTGCTGTGTGCGGGCATCACCACTTACTCGCCCCTGCGTCACTGGAACGCCGGGCCGGGCAAGAAGGTCGGCGTGGTTGGCATCGGTGGTTTGGGCCACATGGGCATCAAACTGGCGCACGCCTTGGGGGCGCATGTTGTTGCCTTCACGACTTCAGAATCCAAGCGCGAAGCGGCGCTGGCGCTGGGTGCCGATGAAGTGGTGGTGTCGCGCAATCCTGAGGAAATGGCTGCGCACGCGAAGAGTTTCGATTTTATCCTCAACACTGTTGCGGCACCGCATGATCTCGATGCGTTTCTGGTGCTGCTCAAACGTGACGGTGCCTTGACCCTGGTCGGCGCGCCGGCCACGTCGCACCCAGCGCCGAACGTGTTCAATCTGATCATGAAACGCCGCACGATTGCGGGTTCGATGATTGGCGGTATTGCTGAAACTCAGGAGATGCTGGATTTCTGTGCCGAGCACGGCATCGTTTCCGATATCGAATTGATCCGGGCGGATCAGATCAATGCGTCGTATGAGCGGATGCTCAAGGGTGATGTGAAGTATCGGTTTGTGATCGATAACGCGACGTTGGCGGGTTAACCCACTTCATCACTGATGATCACAAAACCTGTGGTGAGGGGATTTATCCCCTCACCACAGGGTAGTGTTTACTCAGCTTTAACGGGGTGCAGTGCTGCCGCATGATGCATCGCCAGATGCCCGGTCTTGGCACTTTTCACTTCGTATTGCGGCTCTTCCTTCGAGGCCGGTCGATGCCGTCCCATGAACTCGATATCCCGCGTATGCACTTTGACCACCGTGCCGCGAATCTCGCCGGCCTCGCTGTTCCAGCGCACCGCGTCGCCGACCTTGAATGACGTGCTCATGGCAATCCCCTCACTGCGCTGGCGGATGCTCACTCGATACCGAGTTGGCGGCGTCCACATCCGTCATGTCCTCGTCGAGCGGTGACTCGTCATCGGCAGGCAACGGAACCTCTGGTTGATCGCGTTTCGGGTCGTGTCCCGTTTCATTGTCCGTGGTGCGCGTCACGTCTTGCTGCGACTTGTTGCCCGGTGCATTTTCATCGATGTCCATGACTGGCTCTCCGCTTGGCCGCACGGAAAATCCGCGCTTAAAGGTGAGAGACAACGGCACCGCGCAAGTGCCGGGTACTGGACGAACGGCGCTCGTGCTCACCAGCAAATTAGCTGGCCAACAGTGCTTTGGTCATTGCCATCGAGGTGTTCAGCGACTGCCCCGTACGCTGCAGTTTGTTCAGCAAACTGGCGCCCAGCCACAGCTGATACAGGGTTTCCGCCAGATGCCGGGCATCACCGGTCGGCAGGGTCTTTTCGGCCTGGCCTTGCTCGATGCACAGCGTGATGCGCGAGACCACTTGCTCGGCGCCGTCGCGCAGGGTCAGGCGCATCGATTCGGAGAGGTCGGCAACTTCGGCGCTGAGTTTTACCACCAGGCACTCATCGCCATGGCCTTCGAGGGTGCAGCGGTCTTGCCAGCCCTGCCAGTAATCCATCAGCCGTTCATAGGCGGTCAGCCCCGGCAGGGTCAGGCGCCGCTCCATGTCGGCCAGATAACCGACGAAGTAATCCTCGAGCAAGGCCTGGCCGTAAAGCTCTTTGGATTTGAAGTAGTGATAGAACGAGCCCTTGGGCACGCCAGCGGTTTGCAGGATTTCGTTAAGGCCGACACTGGTGAAGCCCTTCTCGGCCATCATCCGGTGGCCGGTGTCGAGCAAGTGCTGGCGGGTGTCGTCGTAGGTCGGTTTCATGGGGCGCAAATTACCAGGCAATAGACCAGTCGTTTATTTCAGAGGATGGCGAGTTTGCCATACCTGCCGAGTAAAAACCTGTTGAGAAAAAATTACTAGACGACTGGTCTAATTGGAAACTATGCTGCGCCCCGTCAACCGCATTTGCGGGTATCAGCGTGACGCGAATCCTTTGCGCCACGACGTCACCGATCAAACCAGGGTGCTCTATGAAAATTCTGATGGTTTTGACTTCCCACGATCAGCTCGGCAACACCGGCCGTAAAACCGGCTTCTGGCTCGAAGAATTTGCCGCGCCCTACTACGCCTTCAAGGATGCCGGTGCGCAGATCACTTTGGTGTCGCCGGCCGGTGGCCAGCCGCCGCTCGACCCGAAAAGCGATGAGCCCGGCGCGCAGACTGCCGAGACCGATCGCTTTCGCAACGACCCGGCAGCGCGGCAGGCACTGGCCAGCACCGGGCGTCTGGCCGAGGTCAGCGCAGAGGATTTCGATGCTGTGTTTTATCCCGGCGGCCATGGCCCGCTGTGGGATCTGGCCGAAAACTCGCACTCGATCGCGTTGATCGAAGCTTTTGCCCGCAGCAACAAGCCCCACGGCTTTGTCTGCCATGCGCCGGGCGTGTTGCGTCACGTCGTCGATGCGGCAGGCAAACCGCTGATTCAGGATCGCCAGGTGACCGGTTTCACCAATTCGGAAGAAGCCGCCGTCGGCCTGACCGACGTGGTGCCGTTCCTGATCGAAGACGAGTTTCAGCATCTCGGCGGGCGTTACTCCAAAGTCGCTGACTGGCAGGTGCATGTGGTTGCGGACGGCCAATTGGTCACCGGCCAAAATCCTGCCAGCTCTGCCGCTGTCGCCGAGAAACTGTTGAAAATGCTCGGCTGATTCATCGCTCAACCTCATCACCGTGCTACGCGGTTTTATGTTTATCCTCGAAATAGTCGACTGGTCTAATAAGACCAGTCGAACAAGGTACCTCCATGCACAACAGCCCTTATTTCCAACCCGCGACGCTCGGCCTGCACACCCTGAAAAACCGTATCGTCCTGCCGCCCCTCACCCGCCAGCGCAGCACGCAACCGGGCAATATTGCCAATGAGTTGATGGCCGAGTATTACCAGCAACGGGCCGGCGCCGGTCTGCTGGTGACCGAAGGCACGCAGATCGAACCACGCGGTCAGGGTTACGCCTGGACACCCGGCATTCATACCCCGGAGCAAATCGCTGGATGGCGCAAAGTCACGGAAGCGGTGCACGCCGTTGACGGTGTGATTTTCGCGCAACTGTGGCATGTCGGCCGCGTCTCCCACACTGCGCTGCAACCGAATGGCGCAGCGCCGGTATCGGCCTCGGCGTTGGCCACCGAGCGAGTCAGCGTGTTCATCGAAACCGCGCCGGGCGTGGGTGAACTGGTCGCCCCGTCGGCCCCGCGTGCATTGAGCACCGATGAAGTTCAGGAATTGATTCAGCTGTACATTCAAGCCGCGCGCAATGCGATGGACGCCGGTTTCGACGGCATCGAACTGCATTGCGCCAACGGTTATCTGGTCAACCAGTTCATCTCCGCGCACAGCAATCTTCGCGACGATCAGTACGGCGGTTCGCTGCACAATCGCCTGCGCTTTTTGCGTGAAGTGGTGGCGGGTGTCGCCGAGTGCATCGGCAAGGAAAAAGTCGGTGTGCGTTTCGCGCCGTTGTTCACCACCACCGATGAAGCGCGAACTTACCTGGGCATGGTCGAGGAAGATCCACACACCACTTACATCGAAGCGATCAAAGTTTTGCAAGACATCGGCATCGCCTACCTGTCCATCGCCGAAGCCGATTGGGACGATGCCCCGGCAATGCCGTTGTCATTTCGTCAGGCCGTACGCGAGACCTTCAGCGGCGCGATCATTTATGCCGGACGCTATAACGCTGAGTCCGGGGCCCGCTTGCTTGAATCCGGACTGGCTGATTTTGTCGCCTTCGGACGCCCGTTCATGGCAAATCCGGATCTGCCCGCGCGTATCGCCAATGACTGGCCCCTCAATGCGCTGAACCCGGCCACCGTGTATGGCGGCAACGGCGAAGGGTATACCGATTACCCCGTGCACGGCTGACGGCGGCCAGCATCAAACAACGCACCGGGGATTGCCCTTCTTTCCCGGTGCAACTTAACCTCTGTGCGGCAGGTCAATCGTGTCAATGAGTGATGCGCCTGCGTGAGCAATGGCAGTCAGACCCCAAAACCAATAACGCACGAAGGGTGACATCCTGGAACATCTTACTCGCGAGGAGCTTGAGGCCGAGGTCACGCGGCTGCGTCTGGCGTTGGGCATCGTCGGAGCCGCCAAGCAGGACAGCGCGCAGGATCTGGCTGATCAATTGCATTTGGCGAGCCGTGCGGTTGCCGAAACAAAGGAGCGCTATCGATTGGCCGTCAAGGCGACCAGCGATGCGATCTGGGATTGGGATCTGACCGCTGACCGGATCACCTGGAACGAAGCCCTGCAAAAGGCTTACGGCTACACGGCAACCGCCACCGAGACCAACAGTGACTGGTGTTTTGCGCGGATTCACCCGCAGGATCGGCCGCGTGTCGAAGCCTCGATCCGCGCCGTCATTGATGGCACGTCTACCGACTGGAGCGCCGAATACCGGTTTCGCTGCGAAGACGGCTCCTACGCCGAGGTCGTCGATCGCGGGTATCTGATGCGCGATGCCGAAGGTCGCGCCGTACGCATGATCGGCGCCATGCTCGACCTGACGCGCTCACGCCATGCCGAAAACGCCTTGCGCCTCAGCGAAGAACGCTTCCGCACCATTCTGGAAACCATTGAAGCGGCGTTCGCCATCGTCAAAGTCAAATTCGACGCTGACGACCGCCCGGTGGATTACTGCTTTGTTGAGGCCAACCCGGCGTTCGAGCGTCAGGCCGGGGTCAACTTGCGCGGCAAATGGGTCACCGAGTTTGCGCCCAATCTGGAGAGTTTCTGGTTCGAGACTTACGGGCACGTGGCCAAAACCGGCGAGCCGGCGAATTTCGAGAATTACGCGAATACCTTTGAGCGCTGGTTTGATGTGCGCGCCGTGCGCGTTGGCGATCCTGTCGATCGACAGATTGCGATTTTTTTCAGCGACGTGACCGCGCGTCGCGACGCCGAGGAGCGTCTGCGGGTCAGCGAGGCCGTTGCCCGCGAGAACGTCGAGCGTGTGCAACTGGCCCTCGCCGCCGGTGCAATTATCGGCACTTGGCACTGGCATCTGCCGACTGATCGCTTCACCGTCGACGAAGCCTTTGCCCGGGTGTTCAACCTTGATCCGGCGCTGGGTCGCGACGGCCTGAGCCTGGAGCAAGTGGTGCAAACCGTGCACCCCGATGACAGGGACGGACTCACCCGCGCGATCAACGAAGTCATCGCCCGTGGCGGCCCCTATTCCCACCAATATCGCGTGTGCGGTGCGGATGGCAAATACACTTGGATTGAAGCTAACGGACGCGTCGAATGTGACGATGATGGTTCCCCGTTGCGCTTTCCAGGCGTACTCATTGATGTCGAAGACCGGCGCAATGTCGAGGCTGACCGAGACCGCGCGATTTCGGCACTGCGTGCGCTGAATGACACTTTGGAGCAACGGGTGACGGCGCGCACGGCTGACCTCATGCAGGCCGAAGAGAAGTTGCGCCAATCGCAAAAAATGGAAGCCGTCGGGCAACTTACTGGTGGGCTGGCGCATGATTTCAATAACCTGCTGGCGGGCATTTCGGCAGCGCTTGAGCTGATGGAAAGGCGCATCGCCCAAGGTCGTCTTGAGGACGTCGGCAAGTACATGGTCACGGCGCAGGGCGCCACCAAACGTGCGGCTGCTCTGACCCATCGCTTGCTGGCGTTCTCCAGAAGGCAAACACTCGATCCACGGCCAACCGACGTTAATACCTTGATTGTCGGCATGACTGAATTGATCCAGCGCACCGTCGGCCCGAGCATCCTGCTGAAAACCGAAGGCGCAAGCGACCTCTGGCCAGCGTTGGTCGATGGGAGTCAGCTGGAAAATGCACTGTTGAATTTATGCATTAACGCCCGTGATGCGATGCCCGATGGCGGACGCATCACCGTGCAGACAGCCAATCGAACATTGGATGACGAATCTGCTCAGGCGTTGGAGATGCCCGCCGGGCAGTACCTTTGCCTGAGTGTGGCCGACACCGGCACCGGCATGTCCGCCGAAATCATCGCCAAAGCCTTTGACCCGTTTTTCACCACCAAGCCTTTGGGCCAGGGCACGGGCCTGGGGTTGTCGATGATTTACGGTTTCACCAAGCAATCGGGTGGCCAGGTACGCGCGCATTCGCAAGTGGGCCAAGGCACCACGATGTCGATCTACCTGCCCCGCTATCACGGGCAGGCGCCGCAAAATCACGACGACACGCAAAGCACATCGATTGCGGTGACCGCTGTGGGCGAGACCATTTTGATTGTCGATGACGAACCCACGGTGCGCCTGCTGCTGGCGGATGTGCTGTGCGACCTCGGCTATGACGTGCTCGTCGCCGCCGACAGCGTTGAAGGGCTGGCGGCACTGCGCTCCAATGCACGCATCGACCTGCTGGTTACCGACGTCGGTTTGCCGGGCGGGATGAACGGCCGGCAAATGGCCGATGCCGGCCGGGAGATCCGCCCGCAGTTGAAGACCTTGTTCATTACCGGTTATGCAGAACATTCGGTGATCGGCAATGGCCAGCTCGGCCCGGGGATGCAGGTGCTGACCAAGCCGTTTGCTATTGAGACGCTGGTATCGCGGGTCAGTGGCCTGATGGCGACCACGCCCGACTAGGACACCCTGATTCAGGCTGACACTATCAATGTGGTGAGGGGATTCATCCCCGATGGCCTGCACAGCAGGCCCCTGCTTTTTCAAGTGAAAAGAAAGGGCCGCTTCGCGCCCCGTCGGGGATAAATCCCCTCACCACAGGTTAACTTTCATAGCTGAAAAAGCCTGCTTTTCAGGGCAGGCTTTTGGTTTTGCTATTTCGGTTTATTTCTGCTGAGCCGTCAGCGCCGAGTAGCCATTCATCAGGTTGCGATAGTTAGGAATCCGCTGCGACAGCAAGTTACCCAACCCTTCGATATCGTTGCGCCAGTCGCGGTGCAGCTCACACGCCACCGAGAACCAGTTCATCAACTGCGCACCGGCCTGCGTCATGCGGCTCCACGCCGCTTGCTGCACGGTGGTATTGAAAGTACCGGACGCATCCGTCACCACAAACACCTCAAACCCTTCCGCCAGCGCCGACAGCGTCGGGAACGCCACACACACATCCGTCACCACACCGGCAATGATGATCTGCTTGCGACCCGTCGCCTTGATCGCCTTAACAAAGTCTTCGTTGTCCCAAGCGTTGATCTGACCTGGGCGAGCAATGTACGGCGCGTCCGGGAACATCTCTTTCAGCTCCGGTACGAGCGGGCCGTTCGGGCCTTGTTCGAAACTGGTGGTGAGGATGGTCGGCAGGTTGAAGAACTTCGCCAGGTCAGCGAGTGCCAGCACGTTGTTCTTGAACTCGTTCGGCGAGAAGTCCTGCACCAGCGAAATCAAACCGGTCTGGTGATCAACCAGCAGCACGATAGCGTCGTCTTTGTTCAAGCGGTTGTAGGTTGGAGTGGTCATGGTGTGCGTCCTTTTTCAATGTTGGATTTGTTGTTGCGTTCAAGTTGGGTACAGATTACTGACGCATTGAAAAAGGATAAATCGGCTGAAAAGCGTTTCACCGTCAACTCAAATGGGACAATAAATATTTGTAGGAGCAAGGCTTGCCCGCGAAGAGGCCGGTAAGATTGACACCGCTTTCGCGGGCAAGCCTTGCTCCTACAGTTCTCCAGCATTGCGCAGTCTCTGGCCACACAGGTAATATTGAGAGAGATTCTCACTAACATCTGGAAAAGCCCACCAGTGCACTCTCCTCCGTCCAGCAAGCTGGGATTTTTCTTCAGCGATCATCACCGTTGGCTGCTGCAACATATCAATCGCCAGGTGCGCAACCACGCGGACGCCGAGGACACCGTTGCCGATACGTTTTGCCAATTGCTGGTGGCGCGCGTCGATCCGGACAGCATCGAACAGCCGCGCGCTTACCTGTCGACCATTGCCCGTCGTCTGGTGTTTGATCGTCATCGCCGGCGCAAGCTGGAGTTGGCCTACCTTGAGCGTTTGTCGACGCTGCCCGAAGCACTGGCGCCCTCCCCTGAAGAACAATTGCAACTGATCGAAGCGCTGGTCGCGATTGACCGCGCCATTGATGGCTTGCCGCTGATCGTCAAAACCACGTTCCTCTATAGCCAACTCGATGGCCTCAGCTATGTGGCGATTGCGCAGAAACTCGGGCTGTCGGAACGCACGGTCAGTCGCTACATGAAACAGGCGTTGCTGCAGTGCTATCTGTGCGAGGTGGCGCCATGAGCAAGCGGCGCATCGACCCGGTCACTGAGCAGGCCATCGACTGGATGGTCAAACTGCGCGCCGGCACGCCCGACGCCAGACTGCAGGAGCGTTTCAACGCCTGGTTGTTGATGGATCGCGCGCACCGTCAGGCCTGGGACACATTGCAGGAACGCCTCGGCGATACGTTCAAACCGTTTCGCACGCTGGATCAACGGTTACCCGGTCAGGCCGGCGAAGCTCGTCAGGTCTTGCTGCAACCGCAGGCTTCGCGGCGCGACGCCTTGCGCGTAATCGCCGGTCTCGGCCTGCTTGGCGGCGGTCTGTTGCTGGGCAGCAAAACTCAGCTCGGCGAATCGCTACTGGCCGATTTGCACACCGCCCGCGGTCAGCGGCAGAACTTCAATCTGGCCGATGGCAGCCGCTTGAGCCTGAACGCCGAGAGCGCGGTGGATCTGCGTTTCAATGACCGCCAGCGCCTGGTCATCCTGCGCCGGGGCGAGCTGGTGATCGATGTCGCGCCGGATGCAAATCGCCCACTGATCGTACGCACCGCCGAGGGCGAAATGCGCGCGCTGGGCACTCGCTTCCTCGTCGCTCAGGAAGCGGACGCCAGCCGCCTGGTGGTGTTGCAGCATTCGGTCGAAGCGCGGTTGTTCGATGGCACCACTCAAGTGGTCAAGGAAGGTCAGGCGGCGCTGCTCTCCACGCGCAACATCACCTTGGCCAGCGACGATGAACGCGGTCGCGCCGAATGGTTGAACGGCCGCTTGAACGTGCTCGATGAATCCCTCGAACAAGTGATCGACGCACTGCGCCCTTATCATCGCGGATTCCTGCGCGTCGCCCCCGAGGTGCGTGGCTTGCGCGTGCAAGGCGTGTTCCCGCTCGACGCCCCCGATCGAACCCTGGACGCCTTGGCCGAAACCCTGCCAATCCGCATCAATCGCTACAGCCCGTGGCTGACCATGATCAGCAAACGATGAATGCGAAAAAATATTTTATGGAAATCATTCTTGTTTGTGTCCGGTTTTCATTTCTCATCCGACCTATCTCCTGACGCTTTAACAAAAACAGGAGATTGTTGTGTTCAACACGTGGCCCCGTAACCTTTCTGCAGCCGTTGCTCTGGCGACACTGAGCACCTCAGCGCTGGCGCAAGACTTATCGTTCAACCTGCCGGCCGGCCCGCTCGCCAGTACGCTAAACGCGATTGCCGGCCAGAGCGGGCAGATCATTTCGCTGGAACCCGCGCTGGTGCAGGGCAAGCGCGCGCCGGCGGTGATCGGGCAGATGCCAGCCGAGCAAGCACTGCAAAAGGCACTCGCCGGCAGCGGTTTGCAGCTGCGCGTCACGGGGCAAGGCAACTTCAGTGTCGAGCCGGCCAGCGACAACAGCGCTTCGCTGCAACTGGACGCCACCAACATCGTTGAACGCAGCCTCGACAGCACCACGACTGAAGGCTCCGGTTCTTACGCTGCACGCGCCGTAACCATCGGCAAAGGCACGCACACGCTCAAGGAAATTCCGCAGTCGATCACCGTGATGACGCGCAAGCAGCTGGATGATCAGGATCTGGTTGATCTGAAAGATGCGGTCAACAAAACCACCGGTCTGGTCGGCGTTCAGGGCGTGGGTAAAGGCATGATCATTACCTCGCGCGGCTTTCAGATCGATGACTGGCAGTACGACGGCGTGCCGATCCCGCGTAACACTTACGCTTTGGGCAACTGGGCGACGCAGGATCTGATTTTCTTCGACCGCGTGGAAATCCTCCGTGGTGCCTCCGGCCTCTTGCAAGGCACCGGCAGCCCGGGTGGCGCGATCAATCTGGTGCGCAAACGCGGGCAAAACGCACCCACCGTGACCATCACCGGCAAGGCCGGTTCGTGGGATCACTACGGCCTGCAACTGGACGCCGGCGGCCCGTTGAATTCGACGGGCAGCGTGCGCGGTCGCTTCGTTGCCGACGAAGACCAGAGCCAATCGTTCGTCGATTACGAATGGAGCAAAACCCACTCGCTGTACGGCGCGCTGGACTTTGATCTGCGTGACGACACCACACTCGGTCTGGCGATCAGCAACTCCGATGGCGAGTCACGCCCGATGATCCGTGGCCTGCCCCGCTACTCCGACGGCAAGCCGCTGAATGTGCCGCGCTCGACTTACGGCGGCGCGCGCTGGAACCATCTGGACATCGACGTCACCACGCTGTACGCCGATCTCGAGCACAGCTTCAACGACGATTGGGCGTTCAAGGTCGGCGCGGTGCGCATGGACGAAACCAACAAGGGCAAAAGTCAACGTCTGCAAACCAGCGGCGACGGGATCAATCCCGATGGCAGCGGCATTCAGTACGCCGATTTCGCCACCGATTTCGACGCGACCAAACTCGGTCTCGACATGAACGTCACCGGCCACTTCGACGCCTTGTCCATGGCCCACGAAGTGATGCTCGGCGGCAACTATTCCAAATACACCTCCGACGATAAATACGCCCGAACCTTTAACAACAACACCACCGACACGATCTTCGACATCGATCACAACCGCCCGGACATCAGCTACGAAGGCATCCTCAATACACCGGGCGGCCAAGCCACACCGAGCAAGTACGACGTTCGCCAGAAGGGTTTGTATGGCAGCTGGCGCGTCAAACCGATCGACTCGCTGACCCTGGTGCTCGGCTCGCGCGTCAGTTGGTACGACTACAGCTACAAGTACGCGACACAGAGAGCCTTCGGTGCGGCGATCGAGCAGCCGGAAAGCACCGCGAACGAAACCGGCGAAGTCACGCCGTACGCGGGCATCGTCTATGACCTGAGCCGCGAATGGGCGGTCTACGCCAGCTATACCGACGTGTTCGAGCCACAGACCAACCGCGATGCCGGCGGCACGATGCTGAAACCGGTGATCGGCAGCAACTACGAAGTCGGCCTCAAAGGTGAATTGATGGACGGCCGGGTCAACACCTCGCTGGCCGTGTTCCGCTACGACCAGGAAAACCGCGCCGTCAACGACCTCGCGTCGGGCATGATCTGCGACGGTTGGTATTGCTCCAACGCCGCCGGCAAAGTCCGCAGCCAAGGCATCGAAGCCGAGATCAGCGGCGAAGTGCTGACCAACCTGCAACTATTCGCCGGCTACACCTACAACACCACCAAGTACCTCGATGACCCGGACAACGAAGGCAAAGTCTTCAGCACCTGGACACCGAAACACATGCTGCGCGTGTGGGGCGACTACCAGTTCAGCGGCGATTGGGAACGCGTCAGCACCGGCCTCGGTTTCACCACGCAAAGCCATACGCTGGGTTACGAACACACCTACGACGTGGCCGGTTACACCGTGTGGAGCGCTCGCCTCGGCTACCAGTTGAGCAAGGAAATTGGCCTGGCAGTGAACGCCAACAACCTGTTCGACAAACGCTACTACACCTCCGCGTATAACCAGCTCAACGGCAACAACAACTTTGGCGACCCGCGCAACGTGATGTTCAGCGTGAAGTACACGCCTGAGTTTTAAGGCACTCAATGGGTTCAGCGGTTGGCGGCTGAACCCATTGCTTGACCGTCACCCCGCGCAGCAGAAAATGCGACAACGCTGGAATCAACACCAGTGCCCCGAGCATGTTCCACAGAAACATGAACGTCAGCAAAATCCCCATGTCCGCCTGAAACTTGATCGGCGACCAGACCCAGCACACCACGCCCGCTGCCAGCGTGATCCCGACCAGGCCCACCACGCGCCCGGTGAACGCCACGGCGTTGCGATACGCTGCGGATAACGGCAGACCTTGGCGCTGATAGTGCAACTGCACGCTGAGCAGGTACAGCGCGTAATCGACACCAATGCCCACGCCCAAAGCGATCACTGGCAACGTCGCGACTTTCACGCCAATGCCCATGACCACCATCAACGCTTCACACAAAATCGACGTCAGCACCAGCGGCAACAAAGCCACCAGCGTCGCGCGCCAACTGCGGAAGGTCACCAGACAAAACAATGTGACGGCGGCGTACACGTACAGCAGCATGGTGCGATTGGCCTCGCGCACGACGATATTGGTTGCCGCCTCGATGCCGGCACTGCCCGCCGCTAGCAAAAACTGACGCTCGTCGCTGCTGTTTTCACCGGCAAAGCGGTCGGCAATCGCGACCACCTCGTCGAGGGTCTCGGCCTTGTGATCCTTGAGAAAAGCAATCACCGGCATCACCGAGCAATCGGTGTTGAACAGCTCTGGCGAGTTGACCGAAGCCTGCTGCGCGGCATAGTTGAGGACGTCTTGATTGCGCTGGATGCTGCTGAGTTTCGGGTTGCCCTCATAGGTACCGGCGGTGATCTGCCGAACCGCGTTGACCAGCGAAACAGTGGCCTGTACCCCTGAAGACTGCTGCAGTTCCCACGCCAGCCGATCGGCGAGGATCAGTGTTTTGTAGCTCAGACAGCCCTCGGGCGGGGTCTTGATCATCACCGCGAACAGGTCGCTGGACAGTGCGTAGTGCGCAGTGATCCAGGCGTTATCGCGGTTGTAGCGGGAGTCGGCACGCAGTTCAGGCGCACCGCTTTCCAGGTCACCGACTTTCAGATGCAGGCTGATCGCGAATCCGCCGATCCCCATCAGCACCGCCACCACTACCGCGCCCGTCGCCCACTTGGCGCTGGTGAAGCGGTCGAGACAGTCCCATAACCTGCCGAAACCTTTGTGGCGGTCAGCGCGGGTATCGATTTTCAGCGCACGCTCGGCAGCCTTCGCGCCCACGCCGACATAGGACAGCGCCACCGGCATCAGCAGCAACGAGGTAAAGATCAACACCGCGACACCGATGCTGGCGGTGATCGCCAGATCCTTGATCACCGGGATGTCGATCAGCATCAGCACGGCAAACCCGACAGCATCCGCCAACAACGCAGTGACGCCGGCGATGAACAAGCGGCGAAAGGTATAGCGCGCGGCGACCAGTTCGTGCGTGCCCCGGGCGATGTCCTGCATGATGCCGTTCATTTTTTGCGCGGCGTGGGATACGCCGATGGCAAATATCAAAAAAGGCACCAGCACCGAGTATGGATCGATGGCATAACCCAGCCACGCGACAAGGCCCAGTTGCCAGACCACTGCGACCAACGAGCACCCCACCACCAGCAAGGTACTGCGCACACACCGGGTGTAGAGATAAATGATGAGCAGCGATGTGATCACCGCCAGCGCGAAGAACATCATCACCTGAATCAGGCCATCGATCAGGTCGCCCATCAGCTTGGCAAAGCCGATTACGCGCACTTTGTAAGGGCCATCGCCCTCTTTGCCAGCCTTGCGCGCAGCGCTGTCACCGGCGAATTCGATCTTGTCGCGCAATTGCTCTTCCAGCATTTGCGAGAAGTCACGGTAGTTGATTGGCTGAGCGCCGGCGCCAGCCTTGTCCAGCAACGGCACGACCAGCATGCTGGACTTCAAATCACTCGCCACCAGACTGCCGATGATGCCGGCGCGGGAGATGTTCTGGCGCAACTGCTCGATTTGCTCGGGGGTGCCCTGATAGGCGTCGGGCATCACCGGGCCGCCCTGAAAGCCTTCTTCGGTGACCTCCGTCCAGCGTACCGCCGGACTCCACAACGACTTCATCCAGGCGCGGTCGACGCCTGCCGTGAGGAACAACTGATCGTTGACCTGTTTGAGCACGTCCAGATAGGCAGGATCGAAAATATCGCCCCGGGTGTTCTCGACCACTACCCGCACCGAGTTGCCAAGACCACGCAGCGCCTGGCGGTTTTCCAGGTAGTTCTGAATGTACGGCTGACTCTGCGGGATCATTTTTTCGAAGCTCGGTTTCAGCTCCAGACGGGTGACTGCCATGTAACCGAGCACCACGGTGATCATGGCCATCAGCAACATGAACAGTGGGCGAAAATTGAACACCATGCGCTCCAGCCGACTGCCGGAGTTGCACTCGAAATCACGTACATCACGGATCACCGGCATGCTGTCTTGTTCGATATTGCCCATATCCGGGTTCTCGCTTTTAGGGTTGTTTTCTTATTCTTTGCGCAGTGTCGAAACACCACGGGTACCAACGACCAGCATCACGCCATCGGCCGTCTGTGCTGCGCCGGTCACCGGTAACGGTTCGGGCTCATGCCGCCATTGCAACTGCGCACCATTGCCCTCGCTGACCAGCATCTGCCCGCCCTGCGTGAACAATCGGTAATGCCCGTCAGTGTCGACAAGCCCGGCGGTAATGCTCGTGTGCAAGCCACTGTCCTGCGCGATCCAGTTGCGTCCACCATCGGTGCTGCGCAGAAGGTTGCCGCGCAGTCCGTAAGCAATCACTTCACCCGGCTTGCCAAGCACGCCGAAAAAACTGCCCTGATAGGGTGTGGGCACGGCGACGAAGCGCTGTCGCGCTGCGTCCCACTTACGCAACAGCCCCTGCTCGCCGGCGATGTACAGCGCATCCCCCGTGGCGGCAATCGCATTGAGGTGAAAACCCTGCGGGTTGTCGGTGCGATCCTGAAACGGCATCCAGTGTTTGCCACCGTCCGTGGTGCGCAGGATCAGGTTGAAGACACCGACCGCATAGCCGAGTTGATCATTGGCAAACCAGACGTCGAGCAACGGTTTATCCGCGCCCTGCTCCACCTGCCGCCGGCCTTCAGCAACCAGCAACGGCCATTGTTCGTTAGCCGGTTCGGCGCGGGCCAGTGCCTGATAGTGCTCGATCAGCAACGGGCCGATCTGGCGCCCGTCGAGCTGTTTGCGCCACGTCACCCCGCCGTCGCTGCTGTGCAAAATCACCCCGTCATTACCGACCGCCCAGCCTTGTGACGGCGAAGAAAAATTCACCGCCGTCAGGTCGCAGCTCACCGGCACGGCGGCCTGTTGCCAATGCTGGCCGCCGTCATCGGAGTAAACGATGTGCCCGCGCTGGCCGACAGCAACCAGTCGTGCCCCTGCCCGGGCCACGCCGGACAGCGCACTGCTGGCTGCCAGGGCACTGACTCTGGCAGGCTGATCCAGCACATCGAAATAGCCGTCCGCGCGGGCGACGCCCTGCAACAGCAGCAGGCACATGCCGAGCGTCACACCGCCGTATTTTTTCTGCCAATGCATACCGCGCCCTCTAGCGAATACCGCTGCCGGCCAACGACTCCGACGACCATTGCGCCTTCGAAAGCGGATCGATGTACTTGATGCCGCCGTAAGGCCCGACGACGCCGTTGATGTTGTAGGTGCCGCCGACCAGGTCGTAGATCATGAAAGGGGTCGAGTCCGGCACCTGTTTGTCGTAGCTCTGGCTGAGAAAGGCAAACGAGCCGCGATAAAGCTGTCCACGGGCGTCATATTGGTCGGAGGCCAGTGCGGTCCAGCTGTCCTCATCGAGATAGAAGCGGCGTTTCTGATAGATGTGCCGGGCGCCGGGCTTGAGATTGCCTTCCACCACCCAGACCCGGTGCTTCTCCCAACGCACGTAGTCAGGCGCCACATGATTGGCGGTGGTCAACGCCTTGGGATCCTGGGCATAGGTCAGTTTGTAGGTGTTGTACGGCACGATCATTTCCTGCTTGCCGACCAGCTTCCAGTCGTAGCGATCCAGTGCGCCGTTGAACACGAACACATCGTCATAGGTACCCGCACCGGCAGTGCCCGGGTTCGGCGTGTCGTACGCCAGGTTCGGCGCCAGTTTGACCCTGCGCTGCCCCGGCAGGTATTGCCAGGCGCGACGCGGTTGTTGCAACGGGTTGGCGGCGTCCTTGAGCATCATTGCTTCACCCGCACGGCGCGCCGGGCCGGTGTACGTCAGCTTCATCTGGTAATACACGTCAGCGCTGCTGATCGGTTGCGCGAGGTTTTCATAGATCGGGTAGGAGATGAACGCCTGCCCGGTGATGGCCAGACTGGCAACCCCGGCAGCGTCGACATTCCATGAGTCGTATTTTGAGCTGATGTTGACGCCCTGATAGCGCAGCAGGAAATTCCACATCGCTTCGTTGCCCGATTGCGGAATCGGAAACGGTACACCCGGCAGAACATTGTCGACGGCCAGACCACCTTCGAGCGACTTGGCGCCCGTGGCATTTTTCACACCGTTGTCCAGCACCGCTTTAGGCAGTGAGACGGTGCGGTGCGTCGGGTAGACATTGATGTGAAACGTGGCAAAACGCTTGGCCAGTTCGACCGCCGTCGCCGAGAGCTCACCCTTGTACTGATCCACGTTCTTGCCATCGATCACCAGCAGCGGTTTCTCGTCAGCGAAAGGATCCGGGCGCATGCTGTCGCCGGTTTTGTAGGTGGCGGGCGGCGTGGTCAGCCCGCCCGTATAAGCGGGTATCGAACCGTCGGCATTGGCGGCTTTTTCCGCGCCGACCAGGGTGAGGTTATTGCCCAGTTTGGCCGCATCCTGCGCCGAAACGGCAGCCTGCGCTTGCGCGGCGATCGCCATGGTCAGTGAAACGGCGAGCATTGTATGGACGAATTTCATCGTGTGGTTCTCCTGTCTGTGAGACTTGAGCCAAGGTTGAATCAGAAGGTGGTTTTCATCGTCAGGTACACGGCGCCACGGTCAGCCGTGGTCGCGCCGCCACCGGAAAACGCCGAGTAGCCGCCGCCGTAACAGGCGTAGTTCTGGTTGCCACTGAACGCGTTGGGGGTCGAACCATCGCCTTTGCCGGCCTGGTCGGCGCCGGTGCTCAGGCCGCTGGTGTCGCACTTGTCGGTCTTGCCGAAAGCGTCGACGTATTTGAGGTCGATGAAGTATTTGTTGTACGCCACGGCACCGAGGCCGACCGCATAGTTGCCGGTGTTTTTCGCACCGCCACCGGACACCGGCGACACCCCGGCCAGACCGGCGTTGATCGACAGCGGCATATTCAAATCAACACCCGGCAGCACCTGGTACCAGGTCGGCGTAAAGTTGATCGCGATGCCCCAGTTATCCCGGGTGGGCGCGTCGATGCCGCGATAACTGTCCTCGCCTTTGTAGAGCGCTTTGTTCTTGTCATCGAGCTTGAGCAGATTGCTGTAGTACAGCTCGGAGAGCAGGGTTGCCGAATCGAACAGCGGCGTCTTCGGCAGTGACATCAAACCATTGAGCGTCCAGTGCAGCGTGTCACCCGTGGCGCTCATGCTGTCGCCACGGCTTGGCGTGTCGTAGATCACGCCCGTCTCGGCGGTGCGTGCCGGCAACAGCCCTAAACCTGCGCCCAACCCCGCAGGACTGGTCGAGCTGACAATCGCCGGAATACTCGCCAGTGGCATGTTGTGCCGGATATTGAGATCCGAGCCGACGCTCACTCCGCCCACGTCCTTGGACAAACTCAGGCCGAAAATCTGAATGTTGTCGGCGTACGCCAGTTGGTAACTGCTGGTGCTCAATGAGTTGAGGATGTTGACGACGCCCGGCACCTGCCCCGCCGGGCGGCTGCCGTTGGCATTCAGCGATGTCAGGCCGGTGGCGTTCAACCAGGCTTGAGGGAGAATGTCGGAGGTCTTGCGGTAGTAAAAGCCGAGCGTGCCATCGAGCCACGCAGGCGACCACTTGGCCATGACGCCCCAGTCACCACTGCTGCCCGGCGTCAGGTCATGCCCGCGACGCACATTGGTCAGGCCGTTGCACGGAGCGACGCCGCAGCCCAGCGGGCTGCCGGGCACCACGCCATTGGTGTTGCCGAGCAGAAAAGACTGCGCACCGAAGCCAACCAGATCGGAGCCGCCGTAGTAAGTGCCAGCCTCCGGCAAACGGGCAGCGTCCCAATCAAGAAAATACTGAGCGCCCAGCGTCAGTTCAGGGTTGACGGTGAACGACGTCGATAATTGCTTGCGCGGGACGAACAGCTCCTTGGCTTCAGTGCCGGGCGACGCCGACAGTTTCGCCAGATCCAGGCCGGACTGGCCGTAGCTGACCGAATGCACCGGGTTGAGCAGCGTTTCGCCCCAGAACACGTTGTGTTGACCGGCCTTGAGGCTCAGCAGCGATTGCTCGCCGACTTCCGTGTTGTAAAACACAAAAGCATCGAGAATTTCCCCGGAAGGCCCGGTGTAATAACGCTGGGCGTAGCGACTCAGGTGCGGGCTGCCGTTGCCGACGTTGTCTTGAGTCACACCGGCCAGGCGTGGGTCATTGGCGACCAGACCCGATCGTGCGTCGTTGCCATTGACGAAAGGATTGGAATTGGAGCCGGTATTTTCATAGGCCTGGTCGTACCAACTGGCCGCACTGACGCGAAAGCCCATCGAGTTTTTGTAGACCACGTCCATCTCGGTCAGCAGGTCGATACGGTTGCTGATGTTGGTGCCGGCCTTGCGGAAGTTGTAATCGCCGTCGTTGTTGTTTGGCGTGGCCAACATCCGTTTGTCAGCACTTTCCGTGCGTACGCCGTAGTTGTATTTGACGGTGTTATCCAGCCGCGCCGTCCAGTCCGGGTTGCCCGTATCGATCTCGACCGCATGGGCGCTCGGTAGCGCTGCGGCCAGCATGGCCGAGGCCAGCAAGGTGTAACGCGAAGGCGCAAGCCCATGGCGCTTGGTGATGTGCATCGTGTCTTCTCCGCTTTTTTGTAGTTGTTTTTAAGCGCAGCCGCCCTCGCGCTTTCCCGGTGTGCGGGAAGACGTTTTCAGAAATGAGGGCACGTGCCGGCAGGCGTTCAGCCAGCCGGCGTCTGAATCAACGATCCAGTTCCTGGATCAACAGTTCGGCGTCCGGCCACGCGCCAAAACCGGCGGCCGGGTTGAGATGACCCACAGCTCCCAGCGAGCGCAGCTCAGCGCCCCAGCCTTCGGCAAGGTGGGTGACGGCTTCGAGGCTGGCGAGGTGATCGTTAGTGCTGGCGGCGACCACACTGCGAAACGGTAATGGGCCACGGGGTAGAGGGTTCCAGCCCTGTGCACGCAGGGCCTGGGGCGACGGGTAGCCCGCCGGCCAGTGAGCATCGAGATCCGGTGGCGTCGCCAGCAATGCACCTTTGATTGCACGCGAGTGCTGCGCCGCCCAGTGCGCCACCATCAACACGCCGGCGCTGTGGGCGACCAGAATCACCGGGCCGTCGATCTGCTCCAGTGTCTGTTGAATCGCTCGAATGCGCGCAGCGAGGTCGAGTTTGTCGGTGGTCAGCGGCGGCACACTGCAGACTTTTTCCAGGCGCGCCTCAAGCAGCGTCTGCCAATGTTCGGCCACATGCTCGCGCAGGCCGGGTACGATCAGAACGGTTGCGGCAGTCTGCAATTTGTCCACGTCAACACCTTCGCTGTCTCGATGACTCGACTGGCTGTATCGCCAGAATCTTTTTGTTGTGTCGACATTAAAGAGCGCTCGGCCGGGGTGCTTTTCATTGGACGTCAGGCACTTTTCTTTTGATGACAGAATTTCCTCCGCCGGACGGATGCCGCCCCCGTAGGAGCTGCCGAAGGCTGCGATCTTTTGATCTTGTTTTTGAAAGACAACATCAAAAGATCGCAGCCTTCGGCAGCTCCTACACAGATCGCTGTTCACGACTTTGCGACAGCGTTAACACAGCCGCTGTCGCAACTGTTCAATTGCAGATGCTCTGGATATAGTCACCCAGTACTTCCTTATCGTTATCGAACCAGGAAAGAACCCAGCATGCCCACGCTTGTTCGCGCCGCTGTCCTGACCAACTACCTGGAGGTCACGCAATACCTTGGCTTCAATCCGCGTGATGTACTGGCGGCAGTCGGCCTGAGCAAAGCACAGCTGCTGGCGCCCGAGCAGCGCATTCCGATTGATTCGGCGGTGCGGCTACTGGAAGACTCGGCGGCCGCCAGCGGCTGCCAGACGTTCGGCCTGAGCATGGCCGAATCCCGTCAGCTTTCAGATTTTGGCGTGGTCAGTTTGCTGCTCAGCCATCAGCGCACGCTGCGTGACGCCCTGCAGGTGGTTGTGCAATACCGGCATTTGATGAATGACTCGCTGGCGATCTTCGTTGAAGAGGCCGGCAAGATGGTGATCATTCGCGAAGAAGTGGTCACGCAAACGCCGATGCCCAGCCGACAGGCCACCGAGTTGGCCATCGGCGTAATGTTCCGTCTGTGCTCGGCGCTGCTCGGTACGCACTGGCATCCCTACAGCGTCAACTTCACGCATCAGGCGCCCGATAATCTGCAACTGCATCGACGCCTGTTCGGCTGCACGCTGGAGTTCGGCAGCGAGTTCAACGGCATCGTCTGTTCCGATGCCAGCCTCGACGTCACCAACCCTAACGCCGACCCGGCCATGGCGCGCTATGCGCAGAGTTATCTGGATTCTCTGCAAGGTCATGAAAGCCATTCGCTGCTGCTTGAAGTGCGCAAGGCTATCTATCTGCTGTTGCCGATGGGCCGCGCCACCATCGAGCAAATTGCTCAGACCCAAGGCATGAACGTGCGCACGCTGCAACGTCGCCTCAAGGACGACGGCTGTGCTTTCAACGATGTGATCAATGAAGTGCGACGCGATCTGGTGTTGCGCTACCTGGAAAATCCCAACTACTCGCTGAGCCGCATCGCCGACTTGCTCGGCTACTCCATGGCCAGCTCCTTCACCCGCTGGTTCATTACCCAGTTCGACATGCCGCCCGCCACCTGGCGGGCAAAAAAAACGGCGACTGCTGGTACAGTCGCCGCGAAAAAACCGGTGTGATTGGCACCGGTTTAACTACCGCACCGGGCCGACGAGTCAGCACGGTGCGGCCTGCCTTACCTTAGAAACCCCAGTGCAACACCAGAAGCACCAGCACCGCGAGAAACACCGTCTCCCCGACCATCAGCAAGATCGGTTTGATGCCAACGGCGGCCAGCTCCTTGAGCTGCGTCTTCATGCCCAGTGCGCTGATGGAAATCACCAGGCTCCAGCGCGACAGCTCATTGACCGCGCCTTGCACTGCCGGCGCTACCCAACCGGTGCTGTTGATACAGGCCAGCAGCAGAAAACCGACGGCAAACCAAGGCAGCAATGGCGGACGTTTCCCTGACGTATCAGCCCCCTGCAAACGCGTGACCATCGCCGCGCAGACGATCACCGGCAACAGCATGGCCACGCGCATCAATTTCACCACCGTGGCGGTGTCCCCGGTTTCCGTCGACAAGCTGTAACCGGCACCCACCACCTGGGCGACGTCATGAATGGTCGCGCCCAAAAACACGCCCGCCACTTGCGGCGAGAGTTCCAGCCACTTGGCAATCATCGGGTAGACAATCATCGCCGTGGTCGACAACGCCGAAACGCCGATGACGGTAAACAGCGTGGCCCGCTCTTTCTGCGGGTGATGGGGCAGCGCCGCCGCCAGCGCCAAAGCCGCCGAGGCACCACAAATTGCCGTGGCGCCGCCGGTGAGCATGCCGAACAAGCGCTGAAAGCCCAACGCCTTCGCGGCCACGACTGACACGCCAATGGTCACCACCACCAAAAACACCACCAGTGCCACAGGCTTCCAGCCCAGCGCGGCAATTTGCTCAAGGGTGATGCGCATACCCAGCAACGCCACGCCAATGCGCAACACCGTGCGCGCAGTGAATTCGATGCCGGCCTTGCACACGCCATCACCGGCCAGAAAATTCAGCGCCATGCCCAGCAGCAACGCGAACAGCATCACCGGCGCACCGTAATGCTCGGACAAAAACGAAGCAGCTGCGGCGACGATCAGGCTGACGATAAACCCCGGGGCCAACTCGCGTGTCTGGCTATGAATACGGGTAAGCGCAACGGTACTCATGCCACAGACTCCTCGGAAGCGAGGACGATAAACGCCTGACCATCAATGACTTCAACCGGGTAGCGTGTGACTTTGACCTGCTTCGAATTGAGCAAATAGCCGCTGCGCAGATCGAAGCGCAAACCATGCGCGCAACACTGAATGACCTGGCCCTCCAGCCGACCGCCACACAGCGATGCACCCTGATGGGGACAGCTGTCGTCGATGGCCAGCAACTCACCGTCAACGTTGAACAGCGCCAGGCTTTTATCGGCGAACTCAAACAGTGACCGCCCTCCTCTCGGCGGGCATTTGTTGTCCGGTACAGCAACGCGCAACGCAGGAAGACGACTCATACTTTCACCTCGCAGGCGACTTCATTGACCGGGTCGCTGACGCGTTCGCCCGCCAGCCGGGCAATGTCTTTGAGGTAATGACTGCGCGCGTAGAAGAACACTGCGGCGGCCGCGATACTCACCAGCGGTACGAATTGGAAGGCCGCGTGCAGGCCGATCAGATCGGACAATTTGCCGGTGATGAAGGGCCCGGGCGCCAGCCCCAGCAGGTTATTGGCCAGGGTCAGTGTGGCGAATGCTGTGCCATGCACCGAGTAATGCGTCAGGTTGGCAACCATCGCCCCGGCAGGTCCGGTGGTGCCCGTGGCGATCAACATGCCCAGGCCGATCAGCAGCAATTGCGCGGGCCCAGCCGGCAAGGCGAAGGCCGCCGAAAGCAGCAAGCAACTGCCCAGGCAATAAGCGATGGCCAATGCGACTTTGCGCTCTGGCGCATGACGGCACAGCCGATCACTGATCATCCCGCAGACAATCATTCCCGCGCCGCTGCACAACACAATGACCGCCGCCACAGCACCGGCCTTGTCGGTGCCCATGGCGTAATAACGATTGAGGTAACTGGGCATCCAGACGATCACCGTGCCGCAGACGAACAACTGCAAACCGCTGCCGATGTACGTCGCCACCACCGAGCGACTGGAATACAAGGTGCTCAGCGGACGCTTGATCGCCGCCGCGGCTTTACTCGCCGCGCGGGTTGCGCACTGCGGTGCAATCCGCGCTTGCTTGACGATCAGCGGGTACAGCAGCGCCAGCACCAGACCGAACAGCGCCATGCCAGCGAACGACCAGCGCCACCCCATCTTCGCAGCGATCACCCCACCCAACGCCATGCCCAGCACCGAGCCGAACATACCACCGGCCATAAACGCGCTGGCGAGGGTGGCGCGCATGTGTTTGGGAAACACCGAAATCACCACCGCGATGCCGACGCTGCCGTAAGCCGCCTCGCCGACACCGACCATAAACCGCGCAATGAACATCTGCGGATAGTCCTGCGCCACCGCACAACCCAATGTGGCCACGCTCCACAGGAAAGCCATAAATGCCAGACTTCTCACCCGACCAAAACGGTCGGCCAGCAGCGACAGCGGAAAGGTCAGCAGCCCGACCATCAACGCGACGATGCCACTGAGCAAGCCCAGTTGACTGTCGCTCAAGGCCCACTCGACCTTGAGCATCGGAAACACCGCGTTGAGTACCTGACGCGACATGTAATCGGAAATCAACAAGCCGAACGTCAGGGCAAAAACGATCCAGGCATATGTGCGCGCAACACCGACGTCGTTATCGTCGTCATCGCTGGCGCTGGGGTGATAGGCCATGCAGCCTCCTCGAAACTTTGTTGTATTTGTTGTTATCGAGCTGTTGGGGTAACGCAACGAACGAGAGGCCAGCGGCCCCTCGCCCGGTTCAGTCAGCCGCGTTGCGGCAGGCCTTTTTGCCCGGCCTTGCGGTTGGGCGCCATGCCGTTGGCCAACAAGGTTTCTTCGATGCTCTGATACGCCACGCCAATGCGATAAATCTCGCGGGCTTCCTTGCCGGTAGCAATCTCGCGCCCCAGTTCATGGGCAATGCGCACGGTCTGCTGAATCTGTTGCACCGACCCGAAGCGATCGCCCTTGTGATCAATGATCGTGTCTTCATTGCCGACTCGCGGATGCAAGCCCATCGCCAACGCCATGGTGTTGAACGGCAGCACGTTCTTGAGCAACGACTCGGACGTCAGGGTGCACGCGTCCGGTACGCGATGGATAAAGTTAAAGAAGTTGAACGGGTTCGGCCCGTCGAAACCACCGCCGATGCCAATCCAGGTGAGGTTCAACGGGCCCATGTACACACCGCTGCGCACCAGACGCATCAGGGTTTCCAGGGCATGCATGCCGGTCAGTTGAAAGTGTGGCTGGACGCCTGCGGCCATTAGCCGGCGCAAATGTTCGGCGACCCAGGCCGGGCCGGCCGGCACGGTCATTTCGCTGTATGCGGCATGAATGGCCGGGTTGTCCAGCGAGGTGCCTGCGAGGTATTCCGGGTACAGCAACTCCATGATGTTCATCTGGGTGGTGTTGATCGCCACCGTGACCTGATCCGGTTTCGGTGTCAGCTCCGCGAGCATGTGCCGGGTGTCATCGGACAGCCACTTGGCGGCTTCACCATCGCTTTCCGGGGCGAAGGAAATCGAACCGCCGACCTGGATAATCATGTCCGGCACCGCTTCGCGCACACCGGCAATCAGCTCATTGAATTTCGACAGACGCTTGGAACCCTTGCCGTCGAGTTCACGCACATGCAGGTGCAAGACAGTGGCGCCCGCCTCGTAGCAATCGACCGCTTTCTGCACCTGTTCATCCATGGTCAGCGGGATGTCTTCGGGGAAATCTTCCGGCATCCACTCGGGGCCATACGGGGCCACGGTGATCACCACTTTTTCCATGTTTTCCGGGTGCAGGGAATCGTCGAGAAATTGCATGGGGTACTCCTTTTTTATGATTGTCCGCGCAGCCGGGTTCGCACCGGGCTGGCGTTTTCGAGTGCGAATGCAGTAAGGGTCGATCAGTAGGTCTTGTCGCCGACGATCCCGGCACGCTCCATCTTGCGATGGCACAACGGGTAATCCATCACGGCGTAATGCTGGGTGCTGCGGTTGTCCCAGATCGCAATGCTGTTGGGTTTCCAGCGCCAGCGCACTTGGTATTCCGGGATGTACGCCTGGCTGATCAGGTAGCGCAGCAACTCACTTGCGCCGGGGTTGGCATCCTGGCCGAATCGCACCCGAGCGGGGGTGTGGTAATTGCTGAAATGCGTAGTGAAGGCGTTGACGAACAGCACTTTTTCCAGCGTGTCCGGATGCGTGCGCACCACCGGATGCTCGGCATCGGGGTACGTCGCTCTAAGCGCCAGGCGTCTTTCGATCGGCAGCGCGGCACCGAAGCTGGCTTCGATGCTGTGCCGGGCACGCAGATCGGCAATCTTGATCTTCACGTCTTCCGGCAAACGCGCATACGCCTCGACCATATTGGCCCACATGGTGTCGCCGCCCACCGGCGGACATTCGACACAGCGCAAGACACAACCCATCGGCGGCGCCTCACGCCAGGTGGCGTCAGTGTGCCACGAGTTTTCGTAGCGTTCCGGCGGATGCTCCGGGCTCTTATAGATCCGCACCAACCCGGGATGATCCGGATCGCTGCCAACCATCGGGTGATCTTCAAGCTCACCGAAGCGCCGGGCAAAGGCCACGTGATCGGCACGGCTGATGTCCTGATTACGCAGGAACAACACGCGGTGCTTGAGCAATTGCGCGCGAATTTCGGCAAAAAGACCGTCGTCATGTACCGCGTCGGCAAGGCTGACACCCTCAAGCTCGGCGCCAATGCTGCACGTCAGTTGTTCGACTCTCATGGCTGACGACTCCTTCAGATGACGAAAATCGATGAGCCGGTGGTCTTGCGCGATTCCAGGTCACGGTGGGCCTGAACGGCATCCTGCAACGCGTAGTGCTGGTTGATTTCGATCTTGATCCGGCCACTGCCGACCAGATCGAACAGCTCGCCGGCCAACGCGGCTTTTTCCTCGGGGTCGGCGATGTAGTCAGCCAAGGCCGGGCGGGTCATGAACAGCGAGCCCTTCATTGCCAGCAACATCGGATCGACCGGCGGAATCGGCCCGGAAGCCGTACCGACGCACACCATCAGACCGCGACGTTTGAGCGAGTCCAGCGAGCCCATGAAGGTGTTCTTGCCAACACTGTCGAACACCACGTTGACGCCAACGCCGTCGGTCAATTCACGAACCTGTTGCGCGACGTCCTGATGGCTGTAATTGATCACATGGTCGCAGCCATGGGCACGGGCGATTTCGCCTTTGGCCTCGGTGGAGACGGTGCCGATGACCGTCAGCCCGAGCAACTTGGCCCACTGCGAAACGATCAGACCGACGCCACCGGCAGCAGCGTGCAGCAAGATACTGTCGCCCGCTTTAAAGTCGTGGATACGCCGCATCAGATAAGCCGAGGTCAGCCCGCGCATGGTCATCGCGGCAGCCGTTTCGAAACTGATGGTTTCCGGCAGTTTGATCAGCGGAGCCGCGGATATCAGACGCTCAGTGCTGTAGGCGCCGAGGGTGTTGAGAAACCCGGTGTAAGTAACACGATCGCCCACCCGCACATTGCTCACGCCCTCGCCGATGGCCTGCACCACACCGGAGGCTTCAACCCCCATGCCGTTAGGCAGCGGGATCGGGTAAGTGCCGTTGCGAAAGTAGGTGTCGGCGTAATTAAGGCCCACCGCCACATGACGAAGACGCACTTGGCCTGGGCCGGGATTGCCAACGTCGACATCTTCATAGCGAAGCACGTCGGGATCACCGGACTCGTAGAAGCGCACTGCTTTGGCCATTTTTCTTATTCTCCCTGCAAGGTTGGGCGTATCGCTCGATTGGCGTTGACCTGACTCTAGGTCGCGCGCCAGGCAATCGCTTCGCATCAGGCGACAATGGCTTTTCATTTGATGACAACGGGTGGCAAGACAAACAGGCGTCCGACGGGCCGCCCTCTCTGACGCTCACGCGCTACCGGTCACTTTTTCTTACACCTTTTGTCGCCAGATCCTACGCCGTACGGCGATCCGGAGCCGGTCGTTGCCGTCAGTTTGGTATCATGCGCCGCTTTTACGGTTAACCACCGCCCGTCCTGTCGACGGGCGGGCTGCAAAAGGCGGTATTAGATGACGGCTTTGTTGACTCGCCGCAAGGTGCTTGCGGGAATGGGCGTACTCGGGCTCGGCCTGCTCGCCGGCTGCGACACCCGCGGCGAACTGTCGTACAAGTACGGCAAAGATCTGAGCGACAAGATCCTGGGACGCACTTTCAAGTTGAAGAACACCGACGGCGAAACCATGTCGCTGTCGAGCTTTCGCGGCATGATGCCGATGATTTTCTTCGGCTTCACGCAATGCCCGGCGGTCTGCCCCACCACCCTCGCCCGCGCGGCGAAAATCAAGAAACTGATGGGCAAGGACGGCGATCGTTTGCAGGTGATCTTCATCACCCTCGACCCCGAACGTGACACGCCAGAAATCCTCGACGCCTACATGAAAGCCTTCGACCCGAGCTTCGTCGCGCTGTACGGCACCGTTGAAGAAACCAAGGCCACCGCCAAGGAATTCGACGTGTTCTACGAGAAAGTCCCGGCCGGCGATACCTACACCATCTCGCACACGTCGACCAGTTACGTCTACGACTCCCGTGGCGGCCTGCGCCTGGGCCTGTCCACCTCGCTTTCGGCAGAAGAATGCACGGAAGACTTGCTTACCGTTATGGAGGTTTGCTGATGCACCCTGTTCTGAACAACATCAAACGTGCTGCGATTGCCCTGTCGCTGATGGGCCTGGCGTTTCAGGCCTCCGCGCAGACCAAAGTCGACGACGCGTGGGTTCGCGCCACCGTGCCGACCCAGACCGCCAGCGGCGCGTTCATGACCGTTACCGCCGACAGCGACAGCAAGTTGCTCAGCGTCGCCACACCGATCGCCAAAGACGTGCAGATCCACGAAATGACCATGAAGAATGACGTCATGAGCATGGGCCCGGTGAAGTTCGTCGAACTGCCGGCTGGCAAAGCCGTAAAGCTTGATCCGAACGGCTACCACGTGATGCTGATGGGCCTGAGCGCGCAGCTGAAAGAAGGCGAAACCGTGCCGCTGACCCTGACCGTCGAGAACGCCAAGGGCGAGAAAGAAACCCTCGAGGTCAAAGCGCCGGTTCGCTCGCTGACCAACATGGAAGGTCACGATCACAGCAAAATGCACTGATCTGACTGACTGAAACACCTGCGGGGCGGCCTGATCAACGATCATGCCGCCCCGTTTTTTTGAGCTGATGGAAAGCGTGCTTTACATCGGCAAATTCTTCGGTGAGGATGTAAAGGGTCTTTTACATAGGAAGTGAAGAATGAACCGCTACTACCTCGAAATGGGCGCCGCATCAGTTCTCTACGTGCTGGTGTTGAGCCTTTCCCTGATCGCCAGCCAATCCCTGCTGGACGCCAACATTTTTCTGCGATCCGTGGTGGCCCTGACCCCGATCATTCCGGCAGGCCTGATGTGCTGGGCCATCGTGCGCAACATGCGGCGCATGGATGAAATGCATCTGCGCATCCAGTTCGAAGCCCTCGGTTTTGCCTTCGCCGCCTCGGCGCTGCTGACGTTCAGTTACGGGTTTCTAGAAAACGTCGGCGCGCCGCACATTTCGTGGACATGCGTGTGGCCGGTGATGGGTCTGATGTGGATTGTTGGGCTGCAGATTGCGCGACGCCGCTACCAATGAAAAACCGTCTGAAGGCACTGCGCGCCGAGCGCAAGTGGTCGCAGGTTGATCTGGCAGAACGCTTGAACGTGTCGCGGCAGACCATCAATGCGATCGAAAACGAACGCTACGACCCGAGTTTGCCGCTGGCATTCCAGATTGCCCGCGCGTTCGAAATGCCCATTGAAGACATCTTCGACGACCGCGAAAGTTAACACCGGCCCCCTGTGGGAGCGGGCTTGCTCGCGAAAGCGTCGTGTCAGTCGATATTTGTTTAACTGATACACCGCCTTCGCGAGCAAGCCCGCTCCCACAGGGGGGATGCATTTCAAATGTAAAAGGTGCGACGGGGGATCAATGGGCGATGCACACGGATTTTAGTTCGGTATAGGCCTCAATCACCGTCCTGCCAAACTCCCGCCCCATCCCCGATTGCTTGACCCCGCCAAACGGCATCGCCGGATCCAGCAGCACATGCGCATTCACCCACACCGTGCCCGCTTCAATACGCGGCACCAGGTTCATTGCCTTGCTTAAATCGTTCGTCCACAAACTCGCGGCCAAACCATACGGATTGTCATTGGCCAACTCGATCATCGCGTCCTCATCATCAAACGCAATCACCGCCAACACCGGGCCGAACACTTCTTCACGGGCCACGGCCATGCTGTGATCGACATCCGCCAGCACCGTCGGCTGCACGTAGAAACCCTCGCCTTCCAGCAGCTCACCGCCACACACCACTCGCGCGCCTTCACGCTTGGCCAGTTCGATGTGCTTGAGCACGCTCTGTTGCTGCTTGCGTGACACCAGCGGATTAATCGCTGCCTCGCAGTTCATCCCCGCGCCAATCGGCATGGCCGAAACCACTGCCGCGAGACCTTCGACAAACTGGTCGTGAATCGAACGATGCACATAGAAGCGCGACGCCGCCGCGCACACCTGACCGTTGTTCAGCAAGCCACCGAGAATCGCGCCTTGAATGGCTTTTTCAACATCGGCATCCGCCAGCAGAATCATCGGGTTCTTGCCGCCCAGTTCCAGCGCAAAACGGGTCATGTTGGCCATGCACGCGACACCAACGGTTTTGCCCACCGCCGTCGAACCGGTGAACGACACCTTGCTCACCAGTGGATGCGCCGTCAGCGCGCCGCCGACCGAAGCGCCGCCGCCCGTGACCACGTTGAACACGCCTGCCGGAATACCTGCCTCCAGTGCCAGTTCAGCCAGACGCATCGCGGTCAGCGGGGTTTCCATCGCCGGTTTGATCAGCACCGTGCAACCGGTGGCCAGCGCCGGCATCAACTTCCACGCGGCGATCATCAATGGAAAATTCCACGGCACGATGCCGACCACCACACCCACCGGTTCGCGCTGGGTGAACGTGGTGAATTTTGTTCCCGGCGGCAGCGGAATCGACACGTCGAAGGTCTGCCCTTCGATCTTGGTCGCCCAGCCCGACATGTAGCGCATGAATTCCACCGTGGCGTTGACGTCCAGCGCGCGGGCCATGTTGATCGACTTGCCCTGGCTGAGGGTTTCCAGTTGCGCCAGCTCTTCGCCGTGCTCCTCGACCAGGCGGGTGAAATTCAGCAGGATGCGCTCGCGATCGGCCGGGCGCAGCCCCGACCACACGCCAGACTTGAACGCCGCGTGCGAAGACTGCACCGCGCGCTCGACCAATTCGGTCGGCGCATCGAGGGTTTCGCACAAGGTCTGGCCGGTGGCCGGATCGACCACGGCAATCGTCGGCCCGTCAGCGAATTGCCACTGACCATCGATAAAGCAGCCATGTCGACGATCAATGAACGCCGCGACTTGCGGCAGCATTGCTACGTTGCTCATAAAGCCTCCTTGGATTTGAGGAAACACACCACGGCCTCACGGTCATCTTTCGAGGCCAGGCCCATGTAGGGCATGTAGGTGCCGGGCACGTAGGCCTGGGGTTGGGTGATCAGTTCGGCGATGGTCTCGGCCTGCCAGGTGACGTCTTTGTTGCGCATCGCCTGGGAATAGCTGAAGCCTGCCAGCGCGCCGGATTTGCGTCCGATCACGCCGTTGAGGTTGGGCCCCATCATGCCGGTGACGTCTTTTTTAACCGCGTGGCAGACGCCGCATTCGGTGTTGAAAATTTGTGCGCCGTGGGATAAATCCGCCGCACAATCGGCGGCAACGGCGGCTTGGGCGAGTGTCAGAGAAAACAACGAAGCACATGCAAATCTGAGCAGGGACATAGAAGACACATCCAAAAAATCAGTGAATACACACCAATCCCTGTAGGAGCCGAGCTTGCTCGCGAAGACATCAGCACATTCAGAATAGGGGTTGCCTGACACACCGCTTTCGCGAGCAAGCTCAGCTCCTACAGGAATAGGTGGCGACGGGAGCTGATGGAGATTGTCTGGCCTACCGCCAAAGCAGGTTTTGCCCTGCCTGCCAGTCGTGTTGGCAAGGCTGCCAATTGCGACTGGCACAGACACACAAGCACTTGGCAGACACAGCAATTCCCCGGTTTCGCCGCAGAGGCAGAATCCACTGGCACCCACTTTTCAGGGCACCAGTCAGGGAGTCCCCCTTCAATGCGAACCAACCGGATCACCGTACCGTCAGCGCTGGGCTTGAGCCTGCTGATGCTCGGCTTGAACAGCGCCCATGCCGATCTGCCGCCCGACACCATCGGCCAGACCACGCTGGCGTTCCCGCCCGAAGCGCACCGCGCTTATGTGGTCGACGTCGAATTCGAAAGTTTCGTGATGGGCCGCGTCACCGTGGTCGATCCCGACAAGAAGAAAATCCTCGGCATGGTGCCGACCGGTTTTGCCGCACCCTCGGCCCTGAGCCATGACCGCAAAACCCTGTACAGCGCCGACCTGTTCTACTCGCGCGGCACTCGCGGCACCCGCACCGACGTGCTCACCGCGTGGGACACCTCGACGCTGTCGCCCTCGTGGGAAGTGGTGATTCCAAGCAAACGCGCCGAATCCCTGACCCAGCGCTACGGCCTGAAACCGAGCGGCGATGACCGCTTCGTGTACGTCTACAACTTCACCCCATCGACCTCGGTGACCGTGGTCGACACCCAGTCCCATGCGGTCAGCAGCGAAATCGCCATCCCCGGTTGCGTGCTCAATTACCCGGTGGGCAACCGCCGCTTCGCCTCGCTGTGCGGCGACGGCAGCCTGCAAGTGGTCACCCTCAATGATCAGGGCCAGGAAACCGCGCGCAGCCGCACGCCGTTCTTCGACCCGAATGCCGAGAAGCTCAACGAGCGCGCGGTCAACGTCGGCGACACCTACTACTTCGTCACCACCACCGGCACTGTGCGCCCGGTCGATTTCGCCAGCGACGCGCCGAAGATTCTGCCGGCGTGGTCGCTGGTCAACGACGCCGAAAAGAAAACCGGTTGGGCCCCCGGCGGCTGGCAGTTGATGGCGGTCGCACCGAAGCTCGATCGTTTGTACGTGTTGATGCACGACGCCCACGAAGCGATGAAGTGGGAAGACCCGAGCACGCTGATCTGGGCCTTCGATATCAAAACCGGCAAGAAGGTCGCGACCCTCGAAGCACCGACGCCGGTCTGGAGCCTGCAAGCCACTGGCGACGACAAACCGTTGCTGCTCGGCGCTGACGTCGAGGGCGGTTTGCAGGTCTTCGATCTGAGCACCAACAAGCTTCAATCGAGCATGCCGAAAGTCGCGAAAACCGCGACGCAAGTCATGAGCTACTGAGGAGGTTCAGTCATGACCCTTGACCCGATTTTCATCATCGCCAGTGCGCTGGCCGTCGCCGTGCTGCTGGCCAGCGCGGCGACGCACAAGCTGCGCGCACCGGGGCGGTTTGCCAAGCAACTGGCGGACTATCAACTGCTGCCCGAAACGCTGGTACGGCCGATTGGCCGAGTGATTCCACTGCTGGAATTGCTTATCGCGTTTGCGTTGCTGGTGCCATTCAGCCGCGCGATCGCAGCGGTCAGCGCAGCGGTGTTGATCGCGCTGTACGCCGCGGCTATCGGCATCAACCTGTGGCGCGGTCGGCGTGACATCGACTGCGGCTGTGCCGGGCCGGATCAGGCACAGCCACTGCGCCCGGTGCTGCTGGCGCGCAACGCGGTGTTGGTGGCTCTGGCGTTACTGGCGAGCAGCACGCCGATCGTTCGCGACCTGGGTTTCTTCGACGGTTTCGTCACCGTCGCCGCCAGTGCTGTCGCGCTGTTGATCTACGCCGCCGCCGACGGCTTGCTGGCCAACTCCCCTCTTCTGCTCAAATTGATTGGTAGGTGATTTATGCAAGGTCTGATGATTTCCAACGTGCTGTTGTGGGTGCTGCTGATTGCGCTGGCGTTCGCGGTGATGGGCCTGGTGCGGCAGATCGGCGTGCTGCACGGGCGCATTGCTCCGGCCGGTGCGCTGATGGTCGATAAGGGTGTGGCGGTCAACGAAGCGGCGCCGCAAGTGACCGCTGCTGATCGTCATGGTCGTCCGGTCAATTTTGGTTATGCCGGGGAAAAGAACCAGTTGCTGTTCTTCCTCTCGCCGACCTGCCCGATCTGCAAATCGCTGCTGCCGGCGATCAAATCCATCGCCAAACAACAAGCCGATCGCCTCGACGTGGTGTTTATCAGCGACGGCGACATGGATGCCCAACAAGCGCTGATCCGCGAACACAAACTCGATGACATGACCTACGTGGTCGGCCCGGAAGTCGGCATGACCTACCAGATCGGCAAGCTGCCGTACGCGGCGCTGATCGACAAATCCGGCACCTTGCGTGCCAAAGGTCTGGTCAATTCCCGTGAGCATCTCGACAGCCTGTTCGAGGTCGAACACCTGCACAGCGCCACGCTGCAGGAATACCTCAACAGCCAGCCGCAGCCGCATGACCACGGTCACGGCCATAGCCACAGCCACTGAGCAGGGAGACATTTATGAAACTGCTGGATCTGCTCTTTGAGCGCTCGACCCGCCGCGTGGCCGACACCACATCGCGACGCAAATTGCTGGCGCGCATGGGCTCGCTGATGGTCGCCGGCGCCGCACTGCCGCTGCTGTTGCCGCTGGATCGCACCAGCAAGGCGCTGGCGGCGGACAATCCCAAGGCCGGCGATCCCGGTGATCCGAACAGCTGCGACTACTGGCGCTACTGCTCGATCGACGGCTTTCTGTGCAGTTGCTGCGGCGGCTCGGTGACCTCGTGCCCACCCGGCACCGAAGCCTCGCAAGTGACCTGGATCGGCACCTGCCGCAACCCGGCGGACGGCAAGGATTACATCATTTCGTACAACGATTGCTGCGGAAAACAGAGCTGCGCGCAGTGCGCCTGTACGCGCAACGACAGCGAAGAGCCGGCGTACCGGCCGTTCAACAACAACGACGTGAACTGGTGTTTGGCGGCGAAATCGCACATCTACCACTGCACGGTTTCGATTATTCGCGGCGTCGCCGTCTGACTTGATCACCAAAAACCCCTGTAGGAGCTGCCGCAGGCTGCGATCTTTTGACTTTTCTTTTCAAGATCAAGATCAAAAGATCGCAGCCTTCGGCAGCTCCTACAGGGTTTGTGTGAATTTTGAGGATGTTGTTATGCGTCATTTGTTCGTGATGGGTCTGGCTTTGGTGTTGGCCGCGCCAGCGGTTTACGCCCGGGCCATTCCCAACCCCAATCAGCGGCATGCGCCGGGCAACGAATCGCCGCAAACGCCCATCGCCCAGGCGGGTTACAGCGTCGGCGTGAATTACCAATTGCAATGCGCTGGCTGCCACTTGCCCGACGGCAGCGGCTCAGCCGCCAACGACACGCCGCGTCTGATCGGTTTCGTCGGCAACTTCCTGAAGGTGCCCGGTGGTCGGGAGTTTCTGGTGCGCGTGCCGGGCATGTCGCAATCAGCGCTGAACAACGCGCAACTGGCCGACCTGCTCAACTGGCTGATTCGCGAGGACGGCATGGCTGGCAAAAGCACGCCTGCGCACTATCAGCCGTACAGCGCTGACGAGATTGCGCAGTTGCGCCACGAAACCATGCTCAACCTGCCCGGCACCCGCGCGGAGCTGATCAAAGCCATGCGCGCGCAAGGCATCGCCATCGATGACGGCATGCACTACTGAGCCTCAGGCGTGCTGCCTGCGGTACTCACCCGGCGCAATGCCGAAACGTGATTTGAATGCCGTGGAAAAATGGCTCGAATCGGAAAAGCCCCAGGAATAACCGAGCACCGAGAGCTTCTGCTCAGCCCCGGATTGACGCAGCGATTCGGCACACAAATCCAGCCGCCGATTCTTGATGTAGCGCGCCACCACCAAACCCTTTTTTGCAAAGATCCGGTACAGCCCGCGCACCGACATGCCGACTTCCCGCGCCAGCCACTCCGGACAGAGTTCTTCGCAGCGAATGTGCTCGTCGATGCACGCCAGGGTCTTCTGAAAGATCCGTTCATGCAGATCGCTGCAATCTTCGCTGTGGCTGATCGCCGGGCGCAGCAGGCTGACAATCGCCTCCAGCGTCGCTTCGCTTTCGCTGAGGCTGAGGTTCTTCTGCCGCGTCGCGTCGAGAATTAAATGGTGCGAGAGCATGGCCATCGGCGAACTCGCCGGGATGCGGTGGCCGCACTTGACCTGATTGAAGCGCAAGGTCTTCTCGACCAGATGCGTCGGCAGGATCAGCGACAGTTGCCGCGAGTTTTCGTGGTAAGTGAAATCGCTCGGGCGCGAGGCGTCGATCAGGGTGATGTCGCCCGCCGAGAGCAAGGCTTTGTTGTCGCCCTGGGCCATGCCCGCCGAGCCTTCGAGCTGGAACACGGCAAAATATTTACCGCCCTCGCCGGCAGCGATTTCCGTCGGCGTGCGATACAGGCGCGCCTGGCAGGCGTCGACAAAACTCAGCTTGAGCGCACCGCTTTGGTACTCGCGAATGCGCCCGGAGAAATCGGCGCCGAGGGTTTGCGCGTTGAAGGCGCCACAGATCTGATTGATCTGATGGATCCATTGATCGAAGCCGTCACGGCGTTGTGCAGTTGAAGAAATCATGTCTGGCCTCACGCAGGCTTGTTTTTATTATCTACGTCAATCCAAGCGTTCTTCCTGAACAGTGCGGCTCCTTCGTTGTGGCGCTTATTTCAAGCCGCCAAAACGTCGATAGAAACTCTCGCCGACATCCGGCAACGGCCCGTCCGCGGTTTCCAGCGCAGTGTTCAGCCACTCTTCGGCCTTGGCGTAGATCAATCGGTAAATGTTGCGGCAAAGCTGGCGGGCGGCGCGGCCTTCCCAATCGCCGGGGAGCAATTCGTCAGGCAGTTGCGGGTCGCGCAGCAGCAGTTTGCGGTATTCATGAATAAGCAGAAGACGTGCCATGAAGCAGTCGGCCGGCAGCAGGTTTTCCTGCTCGCGCAGTGCTTGCCAGAGCGGTCGGAACAATTGGATGAACTCGCTGTAATGCGCCGCCAGTTCCTCGATGTTCCAGCTCTCGCGCACCTGTGCACGCAGGGCTTTGGAGGCCAATACGTCTTGCGCGGTGGTTTCGAAAACGATGGTGTCTTCGAGCGCGCCGAGGTCTTGCAACGTCGCGTTGACGTCGGCGCGATCACTGCGCGGGCACGCCAGTACGGCCGGAGAAATCGCACCAAAACCTTGCCACTCGAGTTCTTCGCGCACTTGCTTGCGCTTGTCCTGGCTCAATTGCGTGAGCATCGCCAGGCACCACGAACCATCCCACGCCGGCACGGTTGAGCTGTACACGCGCTTGAAGGCCTTATCGAAGCGCCGGCGCCCGGTGCCGGTGAGGCTGTAGTAGCTGCGGCGGCCGACTTTCTCGGCGGTCAGCCAGCCTTCTTTGGTCAGGCGAAAAATCGAAGTACGGATCAGCCGTTCGTTGATGCCGATCGGTTCGAGCAACTGGATCAGACTGCCCAGCCACACCGTGCCGCCGTGGGGTTCGATGGCATCCCCGTACAGCGTAATGATCAAGGAACTGGCGCGGATCGGCGTCTGCTCCTGGAAACGGGTGATGAGGTGGTTCAAAGGTGTCAGCGATGACATGGGCGTACCGGGTTGAAAAAAAGAATGGAATATACCGAATCAAAACCTTTATGAGTGAACCCTGTGGCGAGGGGATTTATCCCCGATGGACTGCGCAGCAGTCCCGGCTTTTGGGGCCGCTTCGCAGCCCGTCGGGGATAAATCCCCTCACCACAAAGTCCTGCAACCACAGAAAGACCTGATCTCACTGGGATTGAGATGCTTTTGGGCGCAAGCCACTGTCACTGATCCGCGGGCGATTCGCTTCAGGCTCGCTCAGCGGTTCGCACACCTGCATCTGTGTCAGGCAGCGCTGGGCCAGCGCCTGGTACTCGCGAGTGCCGGCTTGTTTCCACGCCACTTCCTGATCACTCAATACGCGCTTGATACTCGCCGGTGCGCCCATCACCAATGACTGCTCCGGGCATTCAAATCCTGCTTTGACGAACGCCGCCGCCGAGATAAAGGAGCGTGCGCCAATTCGTGCGTTATCCATCACCACCGCATTCATCCCGACCAGCGCATCAGCGCCGATCCGGCAACCGTGCAACACCGCGCCGTGGCCAATATGGCCGTTGCGCTCGACCACCGTGTCGCTGTCGGGGAAGCCGTGCATCACGCAGGTGTCCTGCAAGTTAGCGCCCTCCTCCAGCACGATGCGGCCGAAGTCGCCGCGCAAACTGGCCAGCGGCCCGACATAACAATGCGGGCCGATGATCACGTCGCCGATCAATACCGCTGACGGATGCACATAAGCCGAAGGGTCAACCACCGGGGTCAGTCCATCAAGGCTGTAACAGGTCATCGCAGGCTCCTTTGGTGGACGTTGTGCGGTGAGATACGCAAAGCGATGCGTAAACAGGCTTGATTTGTATCACATCATTTCGATGCAGTGAAGAGAGAAAAGCGTATCGCTTTTGTCTAACACCGTTCATCGGCAATCCCGATCCCACAAAACCTACCAATATTCGCGTTATTTCAATCAGTTACTTAACTCCAACCAAGAACCAACGAGCTGTAGCAAATTCCACAACCTTCCATTTGAGACACGTTAATCTCATTTCAATCTTGCATTTACGTATCACGTTAAGCCTATACTCCGGCAAAACCGACGCCTGACGTCGAACCAACAACAAGCCGGCATTAGCCGAGCGTGCTCCGTGAGGGCCTTTGCCATGCCTCAAACCCTGGCCGTTGAACAGCTGCAAGCTGTGCGCCTGATCACCCTGCAACGTCCGCAGGCCTTGAATGCCCTCAACACCGAACTGCTCGGCGAACTCGCCGCTGCACTGAGCGCCGCCGAAACCGACCCCGACACCCGCGCCGTGGTGCTGACCGGCAGCCGCAAAGCCTTCGCCGCCGGCGCCGACATCAAGGAAATGGCCGAGCGCGATCTGGTCGGCATCCTCAATGACCCGCGCCAAGCCTCGTGGCAAACCATCACCCGCTTCAGCAAGCCGCTGATCGCCGCCGTCAACGGCTTCGCCCTCGGCGGCGGCTGCGAATTGGCGATGCACGCCGACATCCTGATTGCCGGCGAAGACGCGCGTTTCGGTCAGCCGGAAATCAACCTCGGGATCATGCCCGGCGCCGGTGGCACCCAACGATTGCTGCGTGCCGTGGGTAAATCCCTGGCAATGCAAATGGTGCTCACCGGCGAAGCCATCGACGCCCGCCACGCCCTGCGCGCCGGCCTGGTCAGCGAAATCACCCAGCCGGAATTCACCGTCGAACGCGCCGTGCAGATCGCCCACGCCATCGCCGCCAAGGCGCCATTGGCCGTGCGTCTGGCCAAGGAAGCGCTGCTCAAGGCGATGGACACCGATTTGGCCAGCGGCCTGCGTTTCGAGCGCCACGCCTTCACCTTGCTGGCCGGCACCGCCGACCGCGATGAAGGCATCCGCGCCTTTCAAGACAAGCGAGCGCCGCAGTTTCGCGGCCAATAACCGATTCGAACGATCTCCCGGAGAGCCTTGCCCATGAACTTCGAACACATCCTGTTTTCCATCGAGGCCGGCGTCGCCCTGCTCAGCCTCAACCGGCCCGAGCAACTGAACAGCTTCAACACCCCCATGCACCTGGAGGTCAAGGAAGCCCTGAAGCAAGTGCGGCAGAACCCGGAAGCGCGGGTGCTGCTGCTGACCGGTGAAGGTCGCGGCTTCTGCGCCGGTCAGGATCTCAGCGACCGCAACGTCGCGCCAGGCACTGAAGCGCCTGATCTCGGCGTGTCGATCGAAACCTTCTACAACCCGTTGATCCGCCAGTTACGCGATCTGCCAATGCCGGTGATTTGCGCGGTCAACGGCGTTGCAGCCGGGGCCGGGGCGAACATTCCGCTGGCCTGCGATCTGGTGCTGGCGGCGCGTTCGGCGAGCTTCATTCAAGCGTTCTGCAAAATCGGCCTGATCCCGGATTCCGGCGGCACCTGGACGTTGCCGCGACTGGTCGGCATGGCCCGCGCCAAAGCCCTGGCCTTGCTCGGCAACCGTTTGAGCGCCGAACAGGCCGAGCAATGGGGGCTGATCTATCGCTGCGTTGACGATGCGCAATTGCGCGACGAAGCGCTTACCCTCGCCCGCCACTTGGCCACACAACCGACTTACGGTCTGGCGCTGATCAAACGCAGCCTCAACGCCAGCCTCAGCAACACCTTCGATGAACAGCTTGAGCTGGAGCGCGACCTGCAACGGCTGGCCGGGCGCAGCGAGGATTACCGCGAAGGCGTCAGCGCCTTCATGGACAAACGCACCCCAGCGTTCAAGGGTCGCTGAACATGAGCGCACTCGACCGCAACGCAAAAATCGCCGTGATCGGTGCCGGCGCCATGGGCGCCGGCATTGCGCAAGTCGCGGCGCAAGCCGGGCATTCGGTGTTGCTGCTGGATAATCGTCCGGGCGCCGCCGCGCAAGCCATCGACGGTATCGACCGCCAACTCGGCAAACGCGTGGAGAAAGGCAAACTCGCGGCGGATGAGCGCGGCGCCATCGTCGCTCGCTTGCACGCGGTAGAAGCCATCGAAACGCTGGCCGACTGCACGTTGATCATCGAAGCGATTGTCGAAAACCTTGAAGTCAAACGCGGGTTGTTCAAACAGTTGGAAAGTCTTTGCGGCGACGACTGCATTCTTGCCAGCAACACTTCTTCACTGTCGATCACCAGCATTGCTGCAGGCCTGCAACGCCCGGGACGTCTGCTCGGGCTGCACTTCTTCAACCCGGCGCCCGTGATGCCATTGGTGGAAATTGTCTCCGGGTTGGCCAGCGATTCCGCCCTCGCCCAGACCTTGTTCGACACCGCCAAAGCCTGGGGCAAGCAACCGGTGCACACCCGTTCGACGCCGGGTTTCATCGTCAATCGCGTGGCCCGGCCGTTCTACGCCGAAAGTCAGCGCCTGTTGCAGGAAGGCGCCGCCGATTGCGCCACCCTCGACGCGCTGATGCGTGAGGCTGGCGGCTTTGCGATGGGCGCCTTCGAACTCACTGATCTGATCGGCCACGATGTGAATTACGCGGTGACCTGTTCGGTGTTCGACGCCTATTACGGCGACACTCGTTTTCAGCCGTCGCTGATCCAGAAAGAACTGGTCGACGCCGGACGCTTCGGCCGTAAAAGCGGTCGTGGTTTTTACGATTACAGCGAAGGCGCGCAACGTCCGCAGCCGCAACAAATCAGCAGCGATGCGAGCGTCGATAGCTGCGTGGTCGAAGGCGATCTCGGCGTCCTTAACGATTTGCTGCCACGCCTGAAAACCAGCGTGATCACGCGCGATGGCAAAGGCCTGTTAAGGGTCGGCGAAGCGGTATTGGCCCTGAGCGACGGGCGCATGGCCAGCCAACGCGCGAAGGAAGATGGCCTACGCAATCTGATCCTGATTGACCTGGCTTTCGATTACGCCAGCGCCAAACGCATCGCCATCAGTTGCTCGGCGGACATCAGCACTGACGCCCGCGAACAAGGCATCGCCCTGCTGCAAGGCGCCGGCCTGCAGGTCAGCCTGCTCAGCGACACACCGGGCCTCGCCGTGTTGCGCACCGTCGCCATGCTCACCAACGAAGCCGCCGACACCGTGCTGCACGACGTTGCCTCGGCGGCGGACATCGATCTGGCCATGCGCGCCGGGGTCAATTATCCGCAAGGCCCATTAGCCTGGGCCGAGCGCATCGGCCTGGCGCAGATCACCCAAGTCCTCGACCACCTGCAAACCAGTTACGGCGAAGAGCGCTACCGGCCATCGCTGCTGTTACGCCGCAAAGTCGCCGAAGGGAGCACATTCCATGACCAGCCTTGAAGCCATGAGCCTCGCCAGCCGTTGCGCGCAAACCATGTTCGACCGCGATGCCGCCACCCAAGGCTTGGGCATCCGCCTGATCAGCGCCGCGCCCGGCAGCTGCACCTTGGGCATGGGCGTGCGCGCCGACATGATTCAGGGCCACGGCACCTGTCACGGCGGTTTCCTCTTCGCCCTCGCCGACTCGGCGTTCGCCTTCGCCTGCAACAGTTACAACGACGCCACCGTGGCGATCGGTTGCAGCATCGACTACATCGCGCCCGCGCAGTTGGGCGACACGCTCACCGCACGCTGCACCGAGCAATCGCGCTCGGGCCGCACCGGCAATTACGACGTGCGCATTGAAAACCAGCAGGGCCAGTTGATCGCCCTGTTCCACGGCAAATCCTACAAAGTGCGCGGCACCGTGCTGACGCCGGAGACTCCCCATGAATGACGCTCTGATCATCGACGCCGTGCGCACCCCGATTGGTCGCTACGCTGGCAGCTTGAGCAGCGTGCGCGCCGACGACCTCGGCGCCGTGCCGCTGCGTGAACTGCTGCGCCGCCACCCGCAAGTCGACTGGAGCCAGGTCGACGACGTGATCTACGGCTGCGCCAATCAGGCCGGTGAAGACAACCGCAACGTCGCGCGCATGTCGGCGCTGCTGGCCGGACTGCCGGTCAGCGTGCCAGGCACCACGCTCAACCGTTTGTGCGGCTCGGGACTGGATGCAATCGGCACTGCCGCACGGGCGATTCGCAGCGGTGAGGCCGGGCTGATGCTGGTCGGCGGCGTCGAATCGATGTCGCGGGCACCGCTGGTGATGGGCAAGGCTGAAACCGCGTTTTCCCGTTCCGCAGAGATGCACGACACCACCATCGGCTGGCGTTTCGTCAATCCGCTGATGAAGAAAACCTTCGGCATTGATTCGATGCCGGAGACCGCAGAAAACGTCGCCGCACAGTTCAACATTTCCCGCGCCGACCAGGATGCCTTCGCCCTGCGCAGCCAGCAACGCGCCTCGGCCGCGCAGGCCAGCGGACGCTTGGCGAAAGAAATTGTTGCCGTGGAAATCCCCCAGCGCAAAGGCCCGGCCAAAGTCGTCGAGCACGACGAACACCCGCGCGCCGACACCACGCTGGAGCAACTGCAGAAACTCGGCACACCCTTCCGCGAGGGCGGCAGCATCACCGCCGGCAATGCTTCGGGCGTGAATGATGGCGCCTGCGCCTTGCTGCTGGCCAATGCGCAAACCGCACAGCGTTACGGTTTGAAGGCTCGCGGCCGTGTCGTGGCGATGGCCACTGCCGGCGTCGAGCCACGGATCATGGGCATCGGCCCGGTGCCGGCCACGCGCAAGGTGCTGGAACTGGCCAACCTCAGCCTCGCCGACATGGACGTCATCGAACTCAACGAAGCGTTCGCCGCGCAAGGTCTGGCGGTGCTGCGTGAACTCGGTCTGGGCGATGACGACCCACGCGTCAACCCGAACGGCGGCGCCATTGCCCTCGGCCATCCGCTGGGGATGAGCGGCGCGCGACTGGTCACCACCGCCCTGCAGGAATTGGAAGAGCGTCAGGGCCGCTATGCGCTGTGCACCATGTGCATCGGTGTCGGTCAAGGCATCGCGCTGGTGATCGAGCGTTTATCCGACTAAAGAACCGCGATTCCCGAGGTGCCGACAGGTATCCTTGGGGCATGCACTCAGAGCCCTGCGCCACCGGGGCGGAAACACAAAAATAATTCGAGTGAAGTCATGAACATGCCAATTGCCCAAGCCGTGCTCAACCCAGAACTGGATCCGCTGGAAACCGCCAGCGTCGACCAGTTGCGTCAGCATCAACTCGAGCGCCTGCGCTGGAGCCTCAACCACGCCTACAACAATGTGCCGCTGTACCGTCAACGCTTCGATGCGCTGGGTGTGCACCCGGACGACATTCGCTCGCTGGACGATCTGGCGAAATTTCCGTTCACCACCAAATCCGACCTGCGCGACAACTACCCCTACGGCATGTTTGCCGTACCGATGCATGACGTCGTGCGCCTGCACGCGTCCAGCGGCACTACCGGCAAACCGACCGTGGTCGGTTACACGCAGAACGACATCGACACCTGGGCAAACATCGTTGCCCGCTCGATTCGCGCCGGCGGCGGCCGCCGCGGTGACAAGGTGCACATCTCTTACGGTTACGGCCTGTTCACCGGCGGCCTCGGCGCGCATTACGGTGCTGAACGCTTGGGTTGCACGGTGATTCCGATGTCCGGCGGCCAGACCGAAAAACAAGTGCAATTGATCAAGGATTTCCAGCCCGACATCATCATGGTCACGCCGTCGTACATGCTCAACATCGCCGACGAGATCGAACGTCAGGGCATCGACCCGCACAAACTGGCCCTGCGCCTGGGCATCTTCGGCGCCGAGCCGTGGACTGCCGAACTGCGCAGCGCCATCGAGGCACGCTTGGGCATCACTGCGCTCGACATCTATGGCTTGTCGGAAATCATGGGCCCGGGCGTGGCCATGGAATGCGCGGAAAGCCGCGACGGCCCAACGATCTGGGAAGACCATTTCTACCCGGAAATCATCGACCCGATCACCGGCGAAGTGCTGCCGGACGGACAGATGGGCGAACTGGTGTTCACTTCGCTGAGCAAAGAAGCCCTGCCGATGATCCGCTACCGCACCCGCGACCTCACTCGCCTGCTGCCGGGCACCGCACGCCCGATGCGCCGTATCGACAAGATCACCGGCCGCAGCGACGACATGCTGATCATCCGTGGCGTCAACGTGTTCCCGACCCAGGTCGAAGAGCAGGTGCTGAAAGTCAAACAGCTGTCGGAGTCATACGAGATTCACCTGTATCGCAACGGCAATCTCGACAGCGTCGATGTCCACGTCGAGCTCAAGGCCGAGCATCAAGGCTTGAGTGATGAACAGCAGAAAGCCCTGTGCGGGGAACTGAGCAAGCACATCAAGACCTACATCGGTATCAGTTCACGGGTGCTGCTGCAGCCGCCGTTCTCGATCAAACGCTCGGAAGGCAAGGCTTGCCATGTGATCGACAAACGCGTGAAAGCTTAAAAGCAATAACAGCGGCGAAGGTGCAAGGCCTTCGCTGCTCGCTGCAATCCCTCCCTCCCCCTGCAAAACCACGGCGATGCTCTGCCGAGCATCGCCGTGCGCGTTTTTCCGCTTTGCAAATGCGCGGCAACGCTCACCATTCATCCGAAGCGATACAGAAAAAACATACGACACGTTATTTTGTGTTTGATATTAATTTCCGTATCACTTATAAAGTTCTCCATGCCCTCGAACATGCCTTCGATAAACCTGAGGCAGGAGAACAATAATGTACGCACAGCTTGTAGAAACCGGCGTCAAGCGCATCAAAGACCTTTCGGAGATGTCCGAAGAGGAACGCGCCTTCCAGGAAAAAATCGATTCAGAAATCAAGATCGAAGCGAAGAACTGGATGCCCGATGCGTATCGCCAGACGCTGATCCGGCAGATCTCCCAGCACGCCCACTCCGAAATCGTCGGCATGCTTCCGGAAGGCAACTGGGTGACTCGCGCACCGTCACTCAAACGCAAATTGCAATTGATGGCGAAGATTCAGGACGAGGCCGGTCACGGGCTGTACCTCTACAGCGCGATGGAAACCCTCGGCGCCGACCGGGATGAAGAAATCGCCAAGCTGCACAGCGGCAAAGCCAAGTATTCGAGCATCTTCAATTACCCGACGCTGAACTGGGCCGACATGGGCGCGGTGGGCTGGCTGGTCGACGGCGCCGCGATCGTCAATCAGGTGGTGCTACAGCGCACCTCCTATGGCCCTTACTCGCGGGCCATGGTGCGCATCTGCAAGGAAGAGAGTTTCCATCAGCGCCAGGGCTACGAAATCCTCCTGACCATGATGCGTCACGGCACTCAGGCGCAAAAAGACATGGTGCAGGACGCAATCAATCGCCTGTGGTGGCCGTCGCTGATGATGTTCGGCCCGAGCGATGAGCACTCGCCGAACAGTGCGCAATCGATGGCCTGGAAGATCAAACGCCAGAGCAATGACGAACTGCGCCAGCGCTTTATCGACCAGACCATCCCGCAGCTCGAACTGCTCGGCTGCACCTGCCCCGATCCTGACTTGAAGTGGAACGCCGAGCGCGGCCACTACGACTTTGGCGAAATCCAGTGGAACGAATTCTACGAAGTGCTCAAGGGCAACGGCCCGTGCAATCAGGAACGCGTCGCCACCCGCCGCAAAGCCATTGAAGACGGCGCCTGGGTACGCGAAGCCGCCGTCGCCCACGCCCGTAAAAAAAACAACAAAAACGCCGCCTGACCCAAGGCACGACTATCCACCTGTAGGAGCTGCCGAAGGCTGCGATCTTTTGATCCTGGTCTTTTGATCTTTAGCGGTTTCGATGCCGCCAAAAGATCAAAAGATCGCAGGCTGCGCCAGCTCCTACAGGAGCCCGCAATCCCATGTAGGAGCTGCCGGAGGCTGCGATCTTTTGATCTTCGCCTCGGCCAGTTCCAAAGCACTGATGTGGAGTGAATGACATGTCCCAATGGACCCTTTTCGAAGTTTTCGTGCGCAGCAAGCACGGCCTCAATCACAAACACGTCGGCAGTGTGCATGCCGCCGACACCACCATGGCCATCGAAAACGCCCGCGAGCTCTACACCCGTCGCAGCGAGGGTGTGAGCCTGTGGGTGGTGCCTTCGGCGCTGATCACCGCCTCGTCCCCAGATGAAAAAGACCCACTGTTCGATCCGGCTGACGACAAAGTTTATCGCCACGCCAGTTTCTACGAACTGCCGGCCGAAGTCGGGCACATGTGAGGTCGACCATGAACGATAAAACCGATCTGATCGAATACCTGCTGCGCCTCGGTGACAGCGCCCTGATTCAGGGCCAGCGTCTGTGCCAATGGTGCGGCAAGGCGCCAGCGCTGGAAGAAGAACTGGCGCTGATGAACGTCGGCCTCGACCTCGTTGGCCAGGCGCGGCACTGGCTGGAATACGCTGCCGAGTTGCTGGATGACGGCCGCGATGCCGATGATCTGGCCTTCCGCCGCGACGAGCGTGCCTACCGCAATCTGCTGCTGGTCGAGCAACCGAATGGCGACTACGCCGTGACCATGCTCAAGCAATTCCTCTACGACGCCTGGCACCTGCCGGTGTTGCAGGGCCTGAGCCAGTCGAGCGACGAACGCATTGCCGGGATCGCCGCCAAAGCGGTCAAGGAAGTCACCTATCACCTGCGCCGCTCCGGCGAGTGGATCGAACGCCTGGGCGACGGCACCGAAGAAAGCCATCGGCGCATGCTCGCGGCGATTCCGGAAGTCTGGCGTTTTACCGTCGAACTGATCGCCGCTGACGACAGCGAACAACGTCTGTGCGCGGCCGGTATTTCGCCGGACATCGCCAGCGTCGCTGCGCAATGGCAAACCACGGTCAACGACGTGTTCACTCGCGCCACCCTGCCCGTCCCGGCAGCGCCGAGCTACTTCTATCTGAATGCCCGTCGCGGTCTGCACAGCGAACACCTGGGCATTTTGCTCGCAGAAATGCAGTTCCTGCCCCGAGCGTATCCCGATGCAACCTGGTGAGTTGATCACCAGCGATCGCGGCGCCCGGCCGGCGCTGCTCGGTGATCTGGACAAGGCCTGGGCGACCCTCGCCGAAGTCATGGATCCGGAGGTGCCGGTGGTCAGCGTGGTCGATCTGGGCATCGTCCGCGATCTCGACTGGCAGGCCGGGCATCTGCACGTGGTGGTCACGCCGACCTACTCCGGTTGCCCGGCCACCGAAGTGATCGAGGATGACATCCGCACCGCGCTGGAACAGGCCGGATTCAATGCGCCGAAACTGGAGCGCAAATTGACCCCGGCGTGGTCGACCGACTGGATCACCGCCGATGGCCGCGAACGCCTGCGCGCTTACGGCATCGCCCCGCCCGATGGCAGCGCAAGCAAACGCACGCTGCTCGGCGAGAGTCCGACGGTGCTCTGCCCGCAGTGCGGCAGCGCCCACACCGAAGTGCTCAGCGAGTTCGGTTCGACCGCGTGTAAAGCCTTGTACCGCTGCTGCGATTGCCGCGAGCCCTTCGACTATTTCAAGTGCATCTGAACGGCACAGCGCCGTGTCGGGAGAACAATAATGAGCAAATTTCACAGCCTGACCATCAAGGACGTGCGCAGCGAAACCCGTGACGCAGTGTCCATCGCCTTCGACATTCCGCAGCACCTGCAGGACAGTTTTCAGTTCACCCAAGGCCAGCACCTGGTGATGCGCACGCAGATGGACGGTGAAGAAGTGCGCCGCTCGTACTCGATCTGCACTGGGGTGAATGACGGCGAACTGCGCATTGCGATCAAACGCGTGGCCGGCGGGCGGTTTTCGGCGTTTGCCAATGAGCAATTGCAGCCCGGACACACGCTGGAAGTGATGCCACCGGCCGGGCATTTCCATGTTGATCTGGATCCGGCGCGGCATGGCAATTACCTCGCCGTGGCAGCGGGTTCGGGCATCACGCCGATTCTGTCGATCATCAAAACCACGCTGGAGAACGAACCGCACAGCCGCGTCACGTTGCTGTACGGCAACCGTTCCAGCTCCGGTGCATTGTTCCGTGAACAGCTGGAGGATCTGAAAAACCGTTACCTGCAACGTCTGAATCTGATCTTCGTGTTCAGCCGCGAGCAGCAGGATGTTGACCTTTATAACGGTCGCATCGATGCACAGAAATGCGAGCAACTGTTCAGCCGCTGGCTCGACGTCAAAGCCCTCGACGCAGCGTTCATTTGCGGCCCGCAAGAGATGACCGAAACCGTGCGCGACAGCCTCAAGGCCAAAGGCATGGGCGCCGAGCGCATCCACTTCGAACTGTTCGCCGCGGCCGGCAGCCAGCACAAACGCGAAGCCCGCGAAGCCGCGCAAATGCTCGACGCCGGGGTCAGCCAGATCACCGTGATCAGCGACGGCCGCGCTGTGGCGTTCGAACTGCCGCGCAACAGCCAGAGCCTGCTCGATGCCGGCAATGCGCAAGGCCTGGAGCTGCCGTACTCGTGCAAGGCCGGCGTGTGCTCGACCTGCAAGTGCAAAGTCATCGAAGGCGAAGTCGACATGGACAGCAACCATGCGCTGGAAGATTACGAAGTCGCGGCGGGCTATGTGCTGTCGTGCCAGGCATACCCGGTGAGCGACAAAGTCGTCCTCGATTTCGACCAGTTCTAAAGGATTCAAACCCATCCCCTGTAGGAGTGAGCCTGCTCGCGAAGGCGTCATCAAATTCAACATGAAGTCGCCTGACACACCGCTTTCGCGAGCAGGCTCGCTCCCACAGAGGATGGCGGTGCTCACAGCGCCAGGCATCAACACAAAACCATGTAGGAGCGAGCCTGCTTGCGAAGGCGTCATCAGATTCAACACTGAAGTTGCCTGACACACCGCTTTCGCGAGCAGGCTCGCTCCCACAGGGGAATGGTGGTGCTCGATGAGCCAGGCATCAACACAAAACCATGTGGGAGTGAGCCTGCTCGCGAAGGCGTCATCAGATTCAACACTGAAGTTGCCTGACACACCGCTTTCGCGAGCAGGCTCACTCCTACAGGGGAATGGTGGTGCTCAATGAGCCAGGCCTCAACACGAACCGATGTGGGAGCGGGCTTGCTCAGTTCATCCGTTCGATGACCGGCATCGGCGCGTCCGGCGCCAGCCAACACTAATTTCAAGCACAGGAGCTTATTTCATGTCCCACGCCCCTACCCTGCAAAGCTTCCTCGCCGGCCGCTGGATCGGCCAACACGGCGCGCAAATCCTGCGCAGCGCCATCGACGGCCACGAGCTGGCGCGCACGCATGAAGAACGCCCGGACTTCGCCGAAGCTATCGACTTCGGTCGCCGCCAAGGCGTCACCGAACTGATGAAGCTCGACTTCCAGCAACGCGCGCAACGCCTCAAAGCCCTGGCGCTGTACCTCAGCGAACGCAAGGAAGAGCTTTACGCGCTCTCGCACCACAGCGGCGCCACCCGCGCCGACAGCTGGATCGACATCGAGGGCGGCAACGGCACGCTGTTCACCTACGCCGGCCTCGGCGCGCGTGAGTTGCCGTCGGGCAACATCGTCCACGAAGGCCCGGCGCTGCCCTTGGGCAAACTCGGCACCTTTGCCGGCACACATATTCTGGTGCCGCGCGGCGGCGTCGCGGTGCACATCAACGCGTTCAACTTTCCGATCTGGGGCATGCTGGAAAAATTCGCGCCGTGCTTCCTCGCGGGCATGCCGTGCATCGTCAAACCGGCCAGCGCCACCAGCTATCTGACCGAAGCCGTGGTGCGCATGATGGATGCCTCGGGCCTGTTGCCGACCGGCAGCCTGCAACTGGTGATCGGCAGCACCGGCGACCTGCTCGACCGCATGCAAGGCCAGGACGTGGTGACCTTCACCGGCTCCGCCGACACCGCCGCCAAGCTGCGCGTCAACCCGAACCTGATCCGCAACTCGGTGCCGTTCAACGCCGAGGCCGACTCGCTGAACTGCGCGATCCTCGCGCCTGACGTGACGCCGGACGACGAAGAGTTCGAGCTGTTCATCAAAGAAGTCGCCCGCGAGATGACCACCAAGGCCGGGCAGAAATGCACCGCGATTCGCCGCGCCATCGTGCCCAAGCAACACATCGACGCCGTCGCCACACGCCTGCGTGATCGTCTGGCAAAAGTCGTCGTCGGCGATCCATCCGTGGAAGGCGTGCGCATGGGTGCATTGGCTTCCCATGATCAGCAGAAGGACGTCGGCGAACGCTTGCAAAGCTTGCTGCAAAGCTGCGATCAACTGTTCGGCGCTGAGGACGGTTTCGAACCGCGCGGCGCAAACGTCAGCCAAGGCGCATTCTTCGCTCCAACGCTGTTGCTGGCCCGTGATCCGCACGCCGAAGGTGGCGCGCATGACATCGAAGCCTTCGGCCCGGTCAGCACACTGATGGCTTACGACGATCTCGATGAAGCGCTGGTGCTGGCCGCGCGCGGCAAGGGCAGTCTGGTTGCCAGCCTGGTAACCAAGGATCCGAAAATCGCCGCCAAAGCCATTCCGGTCGCCGCGGCCTGGCACGGGCGTCTGTTGGTGCTGGATCGCGAATCCGCTGCCGAATCCACCGGCCATGGTTCGCCACTGCCACAACTGAAACACGGCGGCCCGGGTCGCGCTGGTGGCGGTGAAGAGCTCGGCGGCCTGCGCGCGGTCAAACACTACCTGCAACGCGCCGCCGTGCAGGGCTCGCCGACCATGCTTGCTGCCGTCACCGGTGAACACGTGCGCGGCGCAAAAGTCATCGAGACCGAAGTGCATCCATTCCGTCGACACTTCCAGGATCTGCAGATCGGCGAGTCGCTGCTGACTCACCGCCGCACTGTCACCGAAGCGGATCTGGTCAACTTCGGCTGCCTGTCCGGTGACCACTTCTACATGCACTTCGACGACATCGCCGCCAAGGAATCGCAGTTCGGCAAACGCATCGCCCACGGCTATTTCGTGCTGTCGGCGGCCGCTGGCCTGTTCGTCTCCGCTGCGCCCGGCCCGGTGCTGGCCAACTACGGCCTCGACACTTTGCGTTTCATCAACCCGGTCGGTATCGGCGACACCATTCAGGCGCGCCTGACCTGCAAACGCAAGATCGACCAAGGCAAGAAGAGCCCGCAAGGCATTCCGCAAGGCGTTGTGGCGTGGGATGTGGAAGTCACCAACCAGCTCGGTGAGCTGGTGGCCAGCTATGACATTTTGACCTTGGTGGTGAAGCGCGAAGAAGACGCAGCGTAACGAAAAAAGGGGCACCGCAAGGTTGCCCCTTTCCCACAGGGGAATTGATTGGGTTCTGGAGTTATTAAACAGACTGAAACAATAAATACGCCGATAGAAATATCGACGATTGTTGGGCAACTCTAGAGCCGCTCTGGGCTTCAAGCCATTCAGCACCTGCCCAAACCAGATCACCCAAGCGTTTAAAAGGGCGATCAGCCCGCCCACCCTTGGTATCATCGCCCACACTTTTTTGACGTTTTAATGACGGTAAGGTCTTTTTTTTGTGAGCGCTCTTTTTCACCGTTTGCGGCATCCGCATGCCCGCCTCGTCTCGTTGATTGTTTTGGTGCTGATCGTGCCGGTGTGCCTGCGCGCGGTATTGGGCTGGTCGTCACCGCTGGGGTATTTGTCGGATCTGGCCATTGGCAGTTCGCTGGTGGTTTTGCTGCATCGCCGCGCGTGGTGGCTGGCGCTGCCGGTGCTGTTGTTCTGGGGCCTGCTGGCGGTGGCGACTGCTGAACTGGTGAGCGCAGTCGGCCGCTTGCCGACACCTTCCGACATTCATTACCTGATCGATCCGCAATTTGTCGAAAACTCCACCGGCGGCGGTTTGGCGCATCCGGCGGTGGGCATTGTTTTGCTGTTGGCGCTGATGGTCTGGCTGCTGACCCGGTATCTCGGGCGCGGCGTCACTCGCCCAGCCCTGCCCCGCGCGGTGTGGAGCGTGCCACTGGTGTTGTTCGCCGCGCATTGGGGCGCGCAGAACCTGTGGCCGAACGAAGCTGATCCGTGGCGGCTGTACAACCTGCCACACCAACTGCTCGCCAGCGAAGTCGCCGATCTGCAGATTGAGGGCGAAGAATGGCTCGACGGCGATATTGAAGAACCCGCGCCGGCGATGGCCGGGCTCACCGACGTCGACCTCAATGGCCACAAACTGCTGGCCGCGCCGGGCCAGGCGCGCAACGTACTGATCATCGCGCTGGAAGGCATTCCCGGCGCCTACCTCCGCGCTAACCGCGAAGCCATTGGCAGCCATTATCAGGAAGACCTGATGCCCAACCTCAGCCGCTGGGCCGAGCGCGGCATGAACACTCCGGATTACGTGCTGCACACGCACCAGACCATTCGCGGCCTGTACGCGATGCTCTGCGGCGATTACGACAAGCTCAACAACGGCACGCCCAAAGGCGTGGAAATGCTCACCCTTAACGAACGCAATCAAGCCTGTCTGCCGGCGCAATTGCGCCAGCACGGTTTCAGTACGCACTACCTGCAAGGCGCCGGGCTGCGCTTCATGGCCAAAGACAAAATCATGCCGCACATCGGTTTCGATGCGACCCATGGTCTGGAATGGTTCACCAACAGCAACTACCTGGAATTCCCTTGGGGCAAAGACGACAAGGCCTTCTTCGAGGGCGCGCTGGACTATGTCGGTGAATTAAAGAAGCAGAAACAGCCGTGGATGCTCACGCTACTGACCGTTGGCACGCATCAGCCCTACTCCGCCCCGGAGGAATATCTGGAGCGTTATGAAACCCCCAAACAAGCCGCCGTCGGTTATCTCGATGACGCGCTGGAGCAGTTCCTCAGCGGTCTCGAACGCCAAGGCGTGTTGAAAGACACGCTGGTAGTGATTACTTCGGATGAATCCCATGGCATCGACGGTGTACGCCTGGCCTCCTCTTGGGGATTCAATCTCACCCTCGCGCCCGAGCAATCGCAACTGCCACGGCTGAACAAAGGCGTGTATGGCCACGTCGACCTGAGCACCTCGATCCTCGACTATTTCGACCTGCCGGTACCCACGGCACTCAGCGGTCGTTCGCTGTTCCGCGACTACGATTCCGGTCGCGAAATCATGTCCTTCACCAACGGCAAACTGCGTTACCACAATGGCCAAGGCATCTTCTCCGAATGCGATATGCCGCGCCGCTGCCGTTACTACGAAAGCGCCGGGTTCATTGCCGAAAGCGCCACGTACAAAGGTAAATACAGCGGCCACCCTGCCCGACAAATCGCAGCGCGTGCCAACGCACTCGACCTGTCGCTGCTGCGCACCCCACTCAATCAGCGCTATCAATTCGGCAGCACCAACGTCATCCCGCTACAGGCGCAAATCAAGGACGACTGGGCCGACAACCTGATCGGCGCGCAATACCTGGAAATGCCCAAAGGCTCTTACACCCGCGTACGCCTGACGGTGCGTGCGGTTGATCCGCAGCAAACGGCGTTTATTCAGCTCAAGGCCAAGGAATTCGAGAAAGACGTGCAGTTGGGTCTGCCGTCGGAAATGGTCGCCACGGCGGATCAACCGCTGGAGATGGATTTCAGCTTTGATAACCCGCAGCAGCGAAAGGCGTTTTCATTTCATCTGCTGGGATATGGGGAAGGCGCGGTTGAGGTCACGGATTTCAGCGTGATTACTGAACTGCCGGGCCAGGAAGACCTCTTGGACGAAGTGCCAGAGGACGACACCGCCCAGTCCACCTGAATATTTTCGCCTCAAAGCCAATGTAGGAGCTGCCGAAGGCTGCGATCTTTTGATCCTGATCTTTTAGAGGAAAGATCAAAAGATCGCAGCCTTCGGCAGCTCCTGCACGTGCAGGGCAATAAAAGACTTTGCCTATCAGTGTCCATCAGTCGGCCTATTAGCTGACTTGCCCAGTCGGGTCTAGCCTTACTAGTCCGAAGTCGGCACGAGCCGGCCGTAGCAGACCTGATAAGGACTCGAACATGGCAAACGAATCGAAATGCCCGTTCAACCACGCCGCCGGTGGTGGTACGACGAACCGTGACTGGTGGCCGAATCAACTCAACCTGAAAATTCTGAGTCAGCACTCGCCCAAGTCCGATCCGTTGGGCAAGGACTTCGACTACGCCAGCGCCTTCAATAGCCTCGATTTTCAAGCCCTGAAACAAGACCTCACCGCGCTGATGACCGACTCCCAGGACTGGTGGCCGGCAGACTTCGGCCACTATGGCCCGCTCTTCGTGCGCATGGCCTGGCACAGCGCTGGCACCTATCGAACCGCGGATGGCCGTGGTGGCGCTGGCTCGGGTCAACAGCGTTTTGCCCCGCTCAACAGCTGGCCAGACAACGTCAGCCTCGATAAGGCCCGCCGCTTGCTATGGCCGATCAAGCAGAAATACGGCCGCAATATTTCCTGGGCGGATCTGATTGTCCTCACCGGTAACGTCGCGCTGGAATCGATGGGCTTCAAAACCTTCGGCTACTCCGGTGGCCGCGCCGATGTCTGGGAACCGGACGAGGACGTTTACTGGGGTTCGGAACACGAATGGCTCGGCGGCGACAGTCGCTATGGCAAAGACAACGCACCGATGCAGGAGCCCGGTGACGGCACGCTCGTGGCGGAGCCGGATTTGCACGGTAAAGAGGAAAGCCGTACCGATCAGGGTGAACGCAATCTGGAAAATCCCCTCGCCGCCGTGCAGATGGGTTTGATCTACGTGAACCCGGAAGGCCCTGAAGGCAATCCCGATCCCGTCGCCTCCGCCCACGATATCCGCGAAACCTTCGGCCGCATGGCCATGAACGACGAAGAAACCGTGGCGTTGATCGCCGGCGGTCACGCTTTCGGTAAAACCCACGGCGCCGGGCCTGCCGACAATGTCGGGCCGGAACCGGAAGCGGCTGGATTGGAAGAACAAGGCCTCGGTTGGCGCAACGCTTTCGGCACCGGCAAAGGCGCCGACACCATCACCAGCGGCCTCGAAGTGACCTGGACGACCACGCCGACCAAGTGGAGCAACAACTATCTGGAAAACCTGTTCGGCTTCGAGTGGGAGCTGAGTAAAAGCCCCGCCGGTGCGCACCAGTGGATCCCGAAAAACGGCGCCGGTGCCGGCACGGTTCCACACGCCCATGACCCGAGCAAAAAACTTTCGCCGACCATGCTGACGTCTGACCTGGCGCTGCGTTTCGATCCGGCCTACGAGCAGATCTCCCGGCGCTTTCTCGCCAATCCTGAGCAACTGGCCGACGCCTTCGCCCGCGCCTGGTACAAACTGATCCACCGCGACATGGGCCCGCTGTCGCGCTACCTAGGTCCGGAACTGCCGAGCGAAGAACTGCTTTGGCAGGATCCGATTCCAGACGTCACGCACCCGCTGATCGACGACAGCGACGCCGCAGCACTGAAAAGCAAAATCCTGGAGTCGGGCCTATCGGTTTCGCAACTGGTCTCGACGGCTTGGGCGGCACTCTCGACGTTCCGTGGTTCAGACAAACGCGGTGGCGCCAACGGTGGCCGTCTGCGTCTGGCACCGCAGAAGTTCTGGCAGGCCAACCAGCCCGAGCAACTGGATAAAGTGCTGAGCACCCTTGAAGGGATTCAAAACCAGTTCAATGGCGGCGCAGCCGGCAAGCAAGTCTCGCTGGCGGATTTGATCGTGCTCGCAGGCAACGCGGGCATCGAACAAGCGGCGAAAAACGCTGGTCACTCGGTCAGCGTGCCGTTCCATCCGGGGCGTACCGATGCCACGCAGGAGCAAACCGACGTCGAGTCGTTTGGTTTCCTTGAGCCGATTGCCGATGGTTTCCGCAACTACAGCAAGGGCAAATACACGGTATCGGCGGAGGCGCTGTTGATCGACAAGGCGCAACTGTTGACGTTGACCGCGCCGGAAATGACCGTGTTGCTGGGTGGTTTGCGGGTGTTGAACACCAACGTCGGGCAGAGCCGTCATGGCGTCTTCACCAGCCAGACTGAAGCGCTGACCAATGACTTCTTCACCAACCTGCTGGACATGGGCGTGGAGTGGAAGCCGACATCGCGGGATGCGGATGAGTTTGAAGGACGCGATCGCAAGACCGGGAATGTGAAGTGGACGGCGACAAGGGTTGATCTGGTGTTTGGTTCCAATGCGCAGTTGCGGGCATTGGCTGAGGTGTATGCCAGTTCGGATGCGAAGGAGCAGTTTGTTAAGGACTTCGTCGCTGCCTGGACGAAAGTCACTAACCTCGACCGTTTCGACCTGAAAAACTGAAATATGTAGGAGCTGCGGCACGCTGCGATCTTTTGATCTTAAACATTAAGATCAAAAGATCGCAGCCTCGTTTCACTCGTCAGCTCCTACAGAACGCAAAAAAATGTGGGAGCAAGCCCGTTCCCACATTTTATCGCGCAGGCCATCTAAACCCTGTAGGAGCTGCCGAAGGCTGCGATCTTTTGACCTTGATGTTAAAAATCAAAAGATCGCAGCCTTCGGCAGCTCCTACAGGGATCGGCGTTACGCCAGGCTTTTGCTCACCACCTCAAACACATCACTCGACAACTGCCCCGACGCCCGAATCCGCTCCAGCTCGCCCTTCATCAGCGCCTGGCGCGCATCGTCGTATTTGCGCCAGCGCGTCAGCGGTGCCAATTGGCGAGAAGCGATCTGTGGGTTGAAGCCGTTCAGCTCAATCACCAGATCCGCGAGGAAGCGATAGCCCGAGCCATCCGCCGCATGGAAGTTGATCAGGTTCTGCCCGGCGAACGCGCCGACCAGCGCACGCACTTTGTTCGGGTTTTTGATGTTGAACGCCGGATGCTGCATCAGCGCCTTCACACGCTCCAGACCGCCCGGCAAGGTGCTGCCGGCCTGCACGCTGAACCACTGATCCATAACCAGCGGGTTGTCCTTGAAGTGCTCGGCAAAACTCGCCAGCGCCAGCGCTTTCTGCTCTTCGAACGGCGAGTTGACCAACACCGCCAGCGCAGTCAGGCGCTCGGTCATGTTGTCGGCGTTTTCAAACTGCTCCAGCGCCGCCGCCAATACTTCCGGCTTGCCGCTGAGCATCAGATAAGACAGGGCAATGTTCTGCAGCGCGCGACGGGCGAAATGCTCGGCTTCGGCCACGTACGGGGTTTTCTTCGACAGGTCACGGTTGGCCTGATAACGCAGCCACAGCGCCTCGAACAAGCCTTCGGCCAATTGCTTGCGCGCGAACTCACGGGCGATATGGATCGCATCAACATCCGCCACTTCGCTGATTTCAGTGAGGTAAGCCTCACCCGGCAGCGAGAGCATTTCGGCGACCATCGCCTGATCCAGCGATTCGTCCGACAGCACGGTACGCAGCGCCGACACCAGACGCGGGTCGAGCTTGAGGCTTTCGCCCTTCTGCTGCTGGCCAATCAGTTCTTGCAGCACTTGCACCGACAGTTGCTGACCAGCATCCCAGCGGTTGAAACCGTCGCTGTCGTGCTGCATCAGGAACATCAGCTGATCGCGGTTGTACGGGAAACTCAGTTTCACCGGCGCCGAGAAACCGCGCAGCAGCGATGGCAGTGGCTGTTCAGCAATGTCGACGAAGGTGAAAGCCTGTTCAGCTTCAGTCACCGAGATCACGCGAGTGGTGCCTTGCGCCGATGCTTCGCCGCTCAGGCGCAGGGCAATTTCGTTGCCCTTGCTGTCGAGCAGGCCGAGTTCGACCGGGATCACGAACGGCAGTTTTTCAACTTTGTCCGGGGTTTCCGGGCAGCTCTGGCGGAAGGTCAGGCTGTAGGTTTTCGCGGCGGCGTCGTAAGACTCGCTCACCGCCAGACGCGGTGTGCCGGCCTGGCTGTACCAGCGTTTGAACTGGGTCAGGTCAACGCCGTTGGCATCTTCCATCGCTTTGATGAAGTCGTCGCAGGTTACGGCTTGGCCATCATGGCGATCAAAGTACAGATCACTGCCCTTACGGAAGCCTTCGGCGCCGAGCAGGGTGTGGATCATGCCGACCACTTCCGAGCCCTTTTCGTACACGGTCAGGGTGTAGAAGTTGGAAATCTCGATGAAGCTGTCCGGGCGCACGGCGTGGGCCATCGGGCCGGCATCTTCGGCGAACTGGTGGGTTCGCAGATACGCGACGTCCTGAATACGTTTGACCGTGGCCGAGTTCATGTCGGCGGAGAAGCCGGAATCGCGGAACACGGTGAAGCCTTCTTTCAGCGACAACTGGAACCAGTCGCGGCAGGTCACGCGGTTGCCCGACCAGTTGTGGAAGTATTCGTGAGCGACGATCGCTTCAACGCGCTGGTGTGCAGCATCGGTCGCGGTTTCGGCACGAGCGAGCACGGCGCTGGAGTTGAAGATGTTGAGGCCCTTGTTCTCCATCGCGCCCATGTTGAAATCGTTGACGGCGACGATCATGAAGATGTCCAGATCGTACTCGCGACCGTAGACCTCTTCGTCCCAGCGCATCGACTTCTTCAGGCTGTTCATCGCGTGCTGGCACTTGTCGATGTTTTCCGGCTCGACGTAGATGCGCAGCGCGACGGTGCGATCGGTCATGGTGGTGAAAGTGTCTTCAACGCACCACAAATCACCGGCCACCAGCGCGAACAGGTACGCCGGTTTCATGAACGGGTCTTCCCAAGTCGCCCAGTGCCGGCCGTCTTCACCCGGGCCCGAGGCAATCGGGTTGCCGTTGGAGAGCAGCACCGGATAGCTGTGCTGTTCGGCGACCACGGTGGTGGTGAACTTGCTCATCACGTCCGGGCGGTCGAGGTAATAAGTGATCTTGCGGAAACCTTCGGCTTCGCACTGGGTGCAGAACATCGTGCCGGACTTGTACAAGCCTTCCAGTGCGGTGTTGGTTTCCGGGTGGATCTTGACGCTGGTGTCGACCGTGAAGGTTTCGGCTGTCGGCTGCAGGGTGAGATGGTTCTCGGACACTTGATAGTCAGCAGCGCCCAGCTCTTTATCGGCCAGGGTCACCGAGAGCAGTTCCAGCTGCTGGCCATCGAGCACCAGTGGCGGCAGGCCCGGGCCACGCGCCGGGTTGCGGCGCATGACCAACTGCGCGTGCACCAGGCTGTGATCCTCGAACAACTCGAAGGTCAGGTGTGTTTCGTCGATCAGGTACTCGGGCGCCTGATAGTCCTTGAGGTAAATCATCTTCGGTTGTTCGGTGCGCATGCTGGAGTCCTTATTGATGCACGGCGAGCTGATAAGCCGTGTACTTGCGAATATTGATCACGCCGGTATCGAAGATCAGGTACTGGCCTTTGATGCCCAACAACGTGCCTTCGGCAATCGGGTTCTTGTCCAGGTTGAAGCTGACGATTTTGGCCGGGTATTGCTCGACCGGATAGCGGATTTCGAGAGGTTCTACATCGGCAATCGTCTGAATTGCCTGTAGGCCGAATCGCTCCTGCAAACCTTGCAGGCCTTCGGCGCAGCTTTCAAACAGCTGATCGCGCACCTGCGCCAGATCCACCGTTGCCGCATCGCCCTTGAGCAACGCGCGCCAGTTGGTTTTGTCCGCGACCTGGCTGCGGAACAGGTCTTCCACGAAGCCCGACTGCTGCCGCGTCGACACGCGCATGATCGGCAACGCCTGACACGCGCCCTGATCGATCCAGCGCGTTGGCAGTTGCGTCGCACGGGTGATGCCCACCTTGATGCCCGACGAATTAGACAAATACACAACGTGATCGGTCATGCAGAACTGCTCGCCCCACGCTGGATCGCGGCAGGTGCCGGCGTCATAGTGGCAACGCTCCGGGCTCATGATGCACAGGTCGCATTGCGCCAGTTTGGTCATGCACGGGTAGCAATAGCCCTGACTGAAACTGGTTTTGGTCTTGCGCCCGCAATGGGTGCAGTGGATCGCCCCCAGGTACTCCAGACGCACCGTGGTGCCGATCATGGGATTGACCGGCACCTCGACGTCATCCAGACGAAACGCGTATTGCACGTTCGGCCCGTCGAGGCGCGCCGACATTTTGCTGATTGCACCGCGGCCAATCTCGATCAATGGATAGCATCCGACTTGAACAGGATGTTCGGCACTTCGATCGACTTCGATGCACATTCTTGCGGGCCCATGTAACCGGTGCGCTGATCTTCAGGCAGGTTCTGGATTTCCCAGGCGATCATCGCCTGCAACGACAGCTCGCGCTGCTCGGCGGTGAGTTTGCCACCGTCCGACCATTTGCCGATTTCCACGGCCAGTTTCAGGCTCTCGTAGATGTCCGGGGTGATGTTGTTGATCATGTCGTTAAAAGAGGACATCAGGGTCTCCGTGCTCTTTATCTACAAAAAAATTCAGGCGGCCAGTTTACGGCGGTTATACAAACCACCCAACAAACCGGTGAAGCATCCGATGAGTAACCCGCCGACGTGGGCGGCGTTGGCGATTTCGCCGAAACCGATGACCGAGATCACCCCGGACATGCACACCAGCAACCACACCAGCATCATCACCAGCACGCCGCGCGGCAGGCGATAGGCCGGGTTCGGCGCCAGCAGCTGGAAGATCCAGCAATGCCCGAGCAAACCGTACAGCACGCCAGAGAGGCCGCCGAACAGCGTCGGGCCGCTCCAGATGTATTGCGCATAGTTTGAGACCAGGCTGAACAACAGCGTCAGGCCGATCAGGTTGATGCTGCCCTGCCGCGACTCGATGCGCCGGCCCAGTTCCAAATACCACATGCCGTTCATGGCCAGGTGCAGGATGCCGAAGTGGATCAGCATCGGTGTGACCAGACGCCACCACTGCCCCGCCGCCAGACTGTCGGCCAACGGCGTGAAATGGATGTATTCACCGACCACCTGGAAGTCGAGGAAGGTCAGCCAGCGCAGGGTTTGCAGGTTTTCACCGAGGTAAGTCAGGCCGCCGACGATCAGGCACAGCAGCAAAATGAAGCCGGTGGCCTTGGCGTATTTCAGTTGTTCGGCGAAGCTCGGGCGTTTGACGGTCGGCGCGACGGGAATGTCCAGTTGCTGATCGGGATCGCCGGCCGGGAAGCGTTCGTACAGTGAGCGCACGTCTTCGCTGATTTCCGACGGCGCCCACAACACTTGCTCGCCCGCCTCTTCACTGACGCGATGCGGTACTTGCATGCGTTGCAGCAGTTTGACGAAACCGCTCAGATCCACGCCTAAAGGCAGACGTAATACCGCTACCGAACTCATTGCAGCACCTCCGGCCGCTCAACATCGACCCAGACAAATTTATTTGGATCGAGGAAGGTTTCCTGATCCAGGCGATAAGCAACGAGTTTGCCGTAGAGCACGGCGCTGTAATCCAGACACGCGAGGTTTGGCCGGATCGGCGCCGGTTTGCCGCTGCGCCAGTAGTGGCCGACGAACAGCAACGGCTCGTCGACGCCGTAGCGCAGCAGGGAATTCTTTTCGGTGGAGGTCAGCGGCGTCTGCGCCACCGGTTCCGGCAAGGCATCGGGCTGAAAGACGATGTCGCCATAGGTTTTCGGGTCGTCTTCCCAGAACTTGGTGCGGAAGAACGAACGCACCAGACCGTCGCCGCTGGTCATGGTCAAACCATCGGGCAGGCGCATGTCGGTGCCACGCAGCAAACGGTCGAACACGGTGCAGGCGAAGCTATCCGGTACCGCCGATGCCTGGAGGAAATGCTCATCGATGCAGCCATTGGGGAACAGCGCGCGCAGCGGTTCGATCAGGCCGGCATCCCAGCAGGCATGCACGACGCGGAAACGTCCGGCGTCGACAAACAGCGGCAGCTCATAGAACCAGCGCTGGAAATCGTGCCAGTCGCCGGGATGACCTTCGAACTGCGTCAGGGTTTCGTGGAGCAACCGCGCATGACGCTTGGTGTGCTCGCGCACGAACTGCTTGCCGCTGCCCGGTGGCGCCGGGGTGCTCCAGCCGAGTGCGTTGAATTCGTGGTTGCCCATGATGCACAAGGCCTGCCCGGCCTCGACCATGTCGTGGACGATGTGCAGCGCCTCGCGAATGCGCGGGCCACGGTCGATGATGTCGCCAACGAACACGGCCATGCGCGATGGATGCCGCCACACCCCGCCTTGCTTGTGATAACCGAGTCGGTCAAGCAAGTGTTCGAGGGTCAGGGCGCATCCGTGCACGTCACCAATCAGGTCATAACTGCGCGCGGGATCGAGCATCAGTCGCCTCCACCACCCAACTTGCTGCCCCAGCCGAGCTTGGTGCGGCAGACTTCATAGTAGTTGTGGTCGAGCGGATGAATCAGGCGCAGCTTCTGTGCTTTCTTGCTGACGGTGATGGTGTCGCCCGGCGCGCAGGTGAAGTGGTTCTGCCCGTCGCAGGAGACTTGCGGGTAAATCTGCATGTTTTTCGACACGACGATTTTCAGCTCACTGTTGCCATCGACCACAATTGGCCGGCTCGACAACATATGGGGGTACATCGGCACGATCACAATGGCATCGAGCTTGGGATGCATGATCGGGCCACCGGCGGACAGCGCGTAAGCCGTGGAACCGGTCGGCGTCGCGACGATCAGGCCGTCAGCCTTCTGACTGCAAACGAACTGGCCGTCGATGTAGAGCTCGAACTCGATCATCCGCGTCGATTTGCCGGGGTGCAGCACCACGTCGTTGAGCGCGTCGCCCTGGCCAATAGCCTCGGCGTGACGGCGCACTTCGGCCTGCAGCAGGAAGCGGTTTTCCACCAGATAGTGGCCGTCGAGCACTTTGGCGACTTCGACTTCCAGTTCATCCGGGCGAATATCGGTGAGGAAGCCGAGGCTGCCACGGTTGATGCCCAGCACCGGAATATTGTGTTTGGCCAGCGCACGTGCGGCGCCGAGCAGGCTGCCGTCACCGCCGACGACGATGACCATGTCGCAGACTTCGCCGAGCATCTTGCGCGACGAGGTTTGCAGGCCGTGGCCCGGCAGCACTTCAGCGATGGTGTCTTCGAGGATCACATGCAGGTGACGATCGAGCAGAAACCGTTTCAGTCGGCGGACGGTATCCAGCACCTGGGAACTGCCCAGGCGACCGATGATGCCGATATTACGAAATTGCTCCATGGGACCTCTGCGGACAATCGAAAACGCGAAAAACAGGATTATGGGCGAAAGCGCCAGATAGACAAAATCCTTTCAGCCTCAAGGACGCGCTCGTGTTTACGGCTATGCTCGCAAGATGATCCTATTTCCCGACCTGCTCCAGTTGCCTCACCAATTGCGCCATCCGGAAGTGCGGGATCTGGCGTGGGTGATCCTCGCCCCGCCGATGCTCGCCACCACGCCGTGGCCGCAACGTCATCCGCTGGCGGGCAGCGACTGGGTGGATGACCCACATCGCCTCGAACATTGGCTGCGCCAACTCGACCGCGACAGCTACGGTTTGCTGCATTGGTTATCGCAGGCGCGCACGCGGCGTCTGGGCCTGTATTACGAGCGGCTGTGGCAATTTGCCGTGGCGCAGGCGCCGGGGATCGAGCTGATTGCCGCCAACCTGCCGATCCGCCGCGAAGGTCATACGCTCGGCGAACTCGACATGCTGCTGCGTGATCGCGACGGCGTGCATCACCTGGAATTGGCGATCAAGCTGTACCTCGGCCCGCAACAGGGCGATGGGCGTGATTCGGCGCAATGGCTGGGGCCGGGTTGTCATGATCGGCTGGATCGCAAACTGGCGCATCTGGCTGGTCATCAGTTGCCGATCTCGGCGCGACCGGAAAGCCGTGAGGCCTTGGCGGCGCTGGATATCGAGTCGTTCAGCGCGCAATTGTGGCTGGGCGGCTATCTGCTGTATCCGTGGCCCGGTCAGGCTGAGTCGCCAAGCGGCGCGCACCCGCAGCATCTGCGCGGCAGTTGGTTGCATCAAAAGGATTGGCCAGCGTTCGTCGCGCAACGCCCGGCCGGTCGCTGGCAGCCCCTGCCCCGTCACGCGTGGCTGGCGCCGGCGCATTACCCGGCGGATCAGACCTGGAGCGAAGTGCATTTGCAGGCGTGGCTGGAGGAGCTGGAACCGATGGCGCCGGCGCAATTGCTGGTGCGCCTGACCGAGAATGCGCGGGGCGATTGGGAAGAGGCGGAGCGGTTGTTTCTGGTGTCGGATCTTTGGCCGAATGTGCCGGGGCAGGCCTAAAAGATCGCAGCCTTCGGCAGCTCCTACAGATGTACGCATACCCATGTAGGAGCTGCCGAAGGCTGCGATCTTTTGATCTCAAATGGACAGCCGCACAGCCAAAGCCGCCAACGTCACCAACAACACCGGCACCGTCAACACAATCCCGACCTTGAAGTAATACCCCCAACCAATGTGAATCCCCTTGCGCTCCAGCACATGCAGCCACAGCAACGTCGCCAGACTGCCAATCGGCGTGATCTTCGGCCCCAAGTCGCTGCCGATCACGTTGGCGTAAATCATCGCTTCCTTGATCACCCCACTCGCCTGACTCGCATCGATCGACAGCAAACCAATCAGCACCGTCGGCAAATTATTCATGATCGACGACAACAGTGCCGTCAGCACACCGGTGCCCAACGCCGCGCCCCACACGCCGTGGCCAGCAAACACATCCAGCCAACCGGCCAGATAGCTTGTCAGCCCGGCATTGCGCAAGCCGTAGACCACCAGATACATGCCCAGCGAGAAAATCACGATCTGCCACGGCGCCTCTTTCATCACCTTGCGCGTAGAGATTTTGTGACCGCGAGCGGCGATGCCCAGCAGCAGTGCGGCGCAGACAGCGGAAATCGCGCTGATCGGAATGCCCAACGGCTCAAGGGCGAAACAGCCGATCAACAGAATCGCCAACACCGCCCAACCCGCATAGAACGTGGCTTTGTCGTGGATCGCGGTTTCGGGGCGTTCAAGTTGATCGGGGTCGTAGGCCTTGGGAATGTCACGGCGGAAGAACCACAGCAACATGCCCAACGTCGCCGCGACGCTGACGAAGTTGACCGGCACCATCACCGCCGCGTAGCGGTTGAAGCCGATGTGGAAGAAGTCCGCCGAGACGATGTTGACCAGGTTCGACACCACCAGCGGCAGGCTTGCGGTGTCGGCGATAAAGCCTGCGCCCATGACGAAGGCCAGGGTCGCAGCCGGGGAAAAGCGCAGCGCCAGCAGCATGGAAATCACGATTGGCGTGAGGATCAGCGCCGCGCCGTCATTGGCGAACAGCGCCGACACCAGCGCGCCGAGCAGCACCATAAAGGCAAACAGCTTGCGCCCACTGCCCCGCCCCCAACGCGCCACGTGCAACGCAGCCCAATTGAAGAAACCGGCCTCATCGAGCAGCAGACTGATGATGATCAGCGCAACAAAGGTGCCGGTGGCGTTCCAGATGATCTGCCAGACCAGCGGGATATCGCTGAGGTGCACGACGCCAAAGATCAACGCCAGCACAGCACCGAGCGTCGCACTCCAGCCGACGCCGAGGCCTTTGGGTTGCCAGATGACAAGGGTAATGGTCAGCAGGAAAATCAGTGACGCAGCAAGCATCCGCAACAGCCTTGTTCGAAAGAGGATTTTGGGGGACGACAGGATACCTGTGGTGAGGGGATTTATCCCGACCGGCTGCGCAGCAGCCGCAAAACCTGCGAACTCGGTTTGACTGAGAAACGCAGGGGGTCGCTTCGCAACCCATCGGGGATAAATCCCCTCACCACAAAGAGTTCACCAAGGTGCTGGATTATTTTTTGTGTTGCTCGACGAACTGTCCGTAAGCATTGATAAAGCTTTGCAGGAAAGGTTTCACCGATTCACTCAACTTCCCCGCTTCATCAAACGCTGTCCCCGCACCGCCCAGATAAGCCTCTGGTTGCTGCATGCAAGGCACATTGAGAAACACAAACGACTGGCGCAGGTGCTGGTTCGCGCCGAAACCGCCAATGGCCCCCGGCGATACGCTGATCACCGCGCCCGGTTTGCCACTCCAGACTGCCTTGCCATAAGGCCGCGAGCCAACATCGATCGCATTCTTCAACGGTGCCGGCACCGAGCGGTTGTACTCCGGCGTAACAAACAGCACCGCGTCGGAAGAACCGACTTTTTGCCGGAAAGTACTGTAGGCTGCCGGCGGTGAATCGCCATCGATGTCTTCGTTATACAGTGGCAGATCGCCAATCTCGACAATGCTCAGTTTCAGGTTCGCCGGCGCCAGTTCCGCCAGCGCCAGGGCGACTTTGCGGTTGATCGATGCTTTGCGCAGGCTACCGACTATGACGGCGACGTTATAGACATTGCTCATGGAAGACTCTCGATGTCCGTGGAGGAGCCTGTAGTTATAGATGATCCCGTGACGATTCCACCAGCAGACGAGGGAAAAATCCCGGCTGCTGAATATTTTTTTCGTGCAGGAAAACTTACAGCGCTGGATGGCGGTCTTAAAACCGCAAATCAAGCGTTTTATCTCCAGAGGTTCTAAACAGATGGCAGCAGTACTCGTCGGTCAGTTCCATGCAAGAGATGCGGAAGGCCGCGTTTATTCCGTGCATGAATTCCAGGAATCCAACCCGTCGGCAGACGGTCTCACTGGCTCGGAGCCGATTTACAAACTGGCCATCGGCGATCGCATCAAGAAGATCGACGACCAGACGTTCGAACTGGTTCAGTCGGGTATCACCCTGACCCGCGAGCCTGAGCCAACCGTCGCTTCATAACTCGTCGTTATGAGCAGAAGTCATATGCGCAGAGTTGGGTTAGGATCAGTCACTGACCCCACCTGCTGAACATGGACTTCACGCATGCGTTTACGCCATATCGAAGTGATTCAGGCGCTCTTGCAGACCGGTCACCTGGGCACCGCCGCCGAATGGCTGCAGTTGCCAGTGACCGAGGTCGAAGAGCGTTTGCGCGAAGCCGAGAGTCAGTTGGGGTTCATGCTGTTCGCCAGCGTTCGCGGACGATTGCAATCGACGCCGGAAGCGCGGGCGCTGCAAGTCGAAATCGCCCACGTCTATGCAGCGCTCGAGCCGGTTCAGCGTCTGGCCAGCAGCCTCAAACAGTACCTCGCCCCTCCCTTGCGCATCATCGGCACCCCGCCGCTCTCCCAACATCTATTACCGCAAAGTCTTGCCGCCATGCGCCGACGCCTGCCCGATGCACCGTGCAGCCTGCTCAGTGCGCCGACCCGCGACATCGTCCGCAGCCTGTTGCTGCGCGAAAGTGATCTGGGCCTGAGCCTGCACGATCCCGAACATTCCGACATTGATTGCCAGCCACTGGCCCACGGCAAACTGCAACTGCTCGCGCCCCACGGTTGGCTGCAGCCGAAGCAGAAATACATTTCTCTACAGGATTTGGCGGGGCAGGCGATGGTCGGCCTCGACGGTCAGGATCCGCTGAGCCCGGCACTGGAAAACAAACTCGAGGCCTTGCGCCCAGCGCCGAGCATCCAGACTCGCGTGCAAACCCATCAGATGATGCGCAGCATGGTCGAGGCCGGCGAAGGCCTGGCCATCGTCGACCCGTTCACCGCCCTCGGTGCGCGCGCCGGCGGGCTCGATGTCTGCCCACTGTCGCCAGCGGTGCCGATCAGCCTCTACGCGCTGACCTTCAAACACACCGCGCCCTCAGCGGCAATTCAGACCTTACTGGCGATTGTCACGGAACAAGCCGAGGCGATGCTGTCGAGCTGAGCGGGTTTTCCAGCGGATTATCAAACAGTCGATACCAGAACAGCGCCACTTCGGCAGTGTTCGGATCAATACCTCGATAGCGCAACTCGTCGACACCGCCAATCACATAGCCGCAACGCTCATACAACCGGCAAGCACCGAGGTTGTTGTTTTGCGTTTCGAGCATGATCCCCGGCAGCTTCTTTTTGCGACTCCAGAATTGCGCGACATCCAGCAACGCTTTGGCCACGCCGTGCCGACGCGCCGGCGCGTGCACCGCCAATTCGTCAATGTGGGCGAAACCGTTCCAGTTGGTGCTGATCACCAAATGGCCCACCGCCTCGTCATCCAGATACGCCATGAAGATCGCACTGTCCGGCGCATCGCGGAAACTGCTGAATTCTTCGGGGTCGATGCCGTAGCACTTGCGATACGGCACGATGGGCGTCACCCGCCACTGCTCGACAGGCTGACCAATCACCGCCGCGCCGTAAGCGGCCACTTCAAAACTGAAGTCGCTACCCCAGATATAGGGCGCAAAACCTTCGTCGGCGACACGCACCGACAGGCCTGGGTATTTTGGATTCACGGCCGGTTGCATACTGGGAAAAGTCCTCATTCCTTCACACAATCGACGGTGTATTGCCGCCCATTGCCCTCGTCTTCATGCTGCAATCCATGCACATCCGCGACAAAACCGGGGAAGCTGCTATCGAACGTGCGAGCAAATTTCAGGTAATCAATGATCGAACGCGTCGATTCAGTAAAGCGTTCGCCGGGCATGATAAGCGGAATTCCCGGGGGATACGGCACCAGCATCACGGCGGCAATCCTTCCTTCCAATTCATCGATCGGCACCGCCTCGACTTCGCCGCGCACCAGATGATCGTAGGCGTGAGCCGGTTTCATGGCGATTTCGGGGAGCACGGTGTACATGCGTTTCAGGTGTTTGGCCGTGGCGTTGCTGCGGTAGCAGGCGTGCAGTTGATCACAGAGGTCGCGCAGGCCCATGCCGCGATAACGCGCGGTGTCTTCCAACGCTACGCAAGGCAGGCAAGTATCGAGGCGCACATTGGCGTCGTAACTGCGCTTGAATTCCAGCAGCTCGGTGAGCAGCGTGCTCCATTTACCTTTGGTGATGCCCATCGAGAACAACACCAGAAACGAATACAGGCCGGTTTTCTCGACGACCAGTCCACGTTCCCAGAGGAATTTGCTGACCACGGCCGCCGGAATGCCTTTCTCGCTTAACGCACCGCCCGCATTGAGGCCCGGCATCACCAGGGTCACTTTGATAGGGTCAAGCAACACATAATCGTCGCTGACATCGCCGAAACCGTGCCAGTCGGCATCGGGTTTCAGCAACCAGTCTTCGGTCTGCACGCGGTCAATACCTTCGACGCCGGGCGGCTGCCAGATCGAAAACCACCAGTCATCCGCAGCAATGTGCTGACGCAGATTCGCCAGCGCACGACGGAAGCTCAGCGCTTCATCAAAAGTTTCCTGCAACAACGAACGTCCGGCCGGGCCCTCCATCATCGCCGACGCCACGTCCAGCGAAGCGATGATGCTGTACTGCGGCGAGGTCGAGATGTGCATCATGAACGCTTCGTTGAAACGGTCACGATCCAGCTGCCGCGCACCGCCGTCCTGCACATGAATCATCGAGGCCTGACTGAATGCCGCGAGCAGTTTGTGCGTGGAATGGGTGGTGAACACCAGCGGACTGTCGTCGCTGCGTGAGGTGGCCATACCGTAACGTCCGGCAAAGAATTCGTGGAACGCCGCGTAGGCGTACCAGGCCTCGTCGAAATGCAGGACTTCGACGCTGTTACCGAGTTTTTGCTTGATCAGTTCGGCGTTGTAGCAGAGGCCGTCGTAGGTCGAGTTGGTGACCACCGCCAGTTTGACTTTTGGCGCGCGACCCTTGGTCAGCGGGCTCGCATCGATCTTGGCTTGAATCGATTCGCGACTGAATTCACTCAGCGGGATCGGGCCGATGATCCCCAGTTCATTGCGCTCCGGACACAGATACAACGGAATTGCGCCGGTCATGATGATCGCGTGCAGCACCGACTTGTGGCAGTTGCGATCAACCAAGACCAAATCATCGCGAGCGACCATCGAGTGCCAGACAATCTTGTTGGCGGTCGAGGTGCCATTGATCACGAAAAAGGTGTGATCGGCGCCGAAATTGCGCGCCGCACGGGCTTCGGCTTCAGCGAGCGGGCCGGTGTGATCGAGCAGTGAGCCGAGTTCCGGCACGGACACCGACAAGTCGGAACGCAGCGTGTTCTCCCCGAAAAACTGGTGGAACGCCTGCCCTACCGGACTCTTGTGATAGGCCACGCCCCCGCCATGACCGGGGGTGTGCCACGAATAATTTGAGTCGGCGGTGTGCTGCACCAGTGCTTTGAAAAACGGCGGCAGCAAACCATCCAGATACTTGCGCGCCGCCCGCGCCACTTGCCGGGCGAGAAACGGCACGGTGTCTTCGAACAAATAGAGAATGCCGCGCAGTTGATTGAGCTCGGCCATGGCATCGGCCGGGGCGTTTTCCAGGGTGACCTGTTCGCCCAGGGCAAAGATCGGCAGATCCGGGGCGCGCACCCGCGCAAGGCCAATGAGTTCAGCCATGTTCTGCAACAGATGCGAGTTGGTTGAGGCATCCTCGGCGGCAATCAGCATGCACGCGAGGCCATGATGGGTCGACGCGACCAGACGCCCTTCCGTGTAGTCGGTGGCAGAGACGATGCTGAAACCTTCCTGCTCCAGTTCCCGGGCGATGCCACGGATGCGGTCACCGGCGACCGTGTCGGCCTTGATGTCGCGATGGACGATCAACACCGGAAACTTCAAATCTTTGTACATGGGGCTCAGTGTCCTGAGGCGGCAGAAATGAATCTGCCAATGCACTCAGGGTAGAGGGTTGCAGCGAATGTGGCGAGGGTGGCCAGTTGGCTTCATGCCTGTAAAAGCAAAAGATCGCAGCCTTCGGCAGCTCCTACATGAGAATGCGTTCCCTGTAGGAGCTGCCGAAGGCTGCGATCCTTTGATCTTTTAAACCTGCGCGTCAGCCTCAGCAATCTGTGTCCACATCGCCGGCCCACCCGCCGACTTGGCGATAATCTCCAACCGCACCAGATGCGCCGCCAATTCATCCTCAGTCGCACGAATAATCCGCGCAGGCTGGCGATCTACCGGCAACCGACGAATCTCGGTGGCAGAGTTGTCCGCGCCCTCGCCCGATCCGTTACCGTCAGAAGCATTGCCCGCCAGCGACAGACTGGTCTGGCCGCCGGTCATGGTCAGGTAGACGTCGGCAAGAATCTCCGAGTCGAGCAACGCGCCGTGCAGTTCACGACCGGAGTTGTCGACGCCGTAACGTTTGCACAAGGCGTCGAGGCTGTTGCGCTGTCCCGGGTGACGTTCCCGGGCCATCATCAGGGTGTCGAGGATCGAGCAGTGCTGCGTGATGTCAGCGCGATCCTTCGCGCCCATCAAGGCGAATTCGTTGTTGATGAAGCCAACGTCGAACGCCGCGTTATGGATGATCAGCTGCGCGCCTTTGATGAACTCGAAGAACTCGTCGGCGACCTCATTGAAACGCGGCTTGCCGACGAGGAATTCGTTGGTGATGCCGTGAACGCCAATCGCGCCTTCGTCACTCTCGCGATCCGGTTGCAGATAGACGTGGAAATGCCGGCCCGTCAGGCGCCGACCGATCAGTTCGACACAACCGATTTCGATAATCCGGTGACCATCGGTCACCGGCATGCCGGTGGTTTCGGTATCGAGTACAACGGATCTGGTGGCCATCAGTGCTCAGCTCTCAACGGGTCAATCGTGCAAAAACGCGGATGTTAACACGCTCGGCGGGGGGTTTCAGGCAGACCGTGGCGTGCCCTTCGCGAGCAGGCTCGCTCCCACATTGGAATGCATTCCAATTCAAGGAAGGTACAGATCAGATCTGGAATGCATTTTCCTGTGGGAGCGAGCCTGCTCGCGAATGGCCACACCACGATACAACGGAAGAAATCAGCTCTGCTTGTACCCGCGAACCTCGTCCACCCCACGGTTAGCCAACTGGTCAGCCCGTTCGTTACCGTGATGGCCGATGTGCCCACGCACCCACTTCCATTTGACGGTGTGGCGGTTGACCTGCTCGTCGAGCTCTTTCCACAAATCAGCGTTTTTCACCGGTTCTTTCGCCGCCGTTTTCCAGCCGCGCTTTTTCCAGTTGGCCATCCACTCGTTGATGCCCTTCATCACGTATTGCGAGTCGGTCACCAGCAGCACTTCGCACGGACGCTTCAAAGCTTCGAGGCCACGAATGGCGCCGAGCAATTCCATGCGGTTGTTGGTGGTATTGGCTTCGCCGCCCCACAGTTCCTTTTCAACGCCCTTGCACACCAGCAAGGCGCCCCAGCCGCCCGGGCCGGGATTGCCTTTGCAGGCGCCGTCAGTGAACAGTTCTACGGTGTCGACGCTTTCAACGCTTTCGCTCATGCCACTCTATCCAGAAAAATACGTGCCTTGCCGATCACGGATCGACAATGACCAAGGCCGGGACAAACCCGGCCACAATTAAAAGAAGGTTTACGGTTCGATACGGCGGCGATTGACCTTGGCCATCGGCAGCGGAATCAGCTTGCCCATCGGTTCACGACGTTCCTGCCGCAACGGCCGCAGGCCCACCACGATCTTGCGCGCGACCAATAAATAGAAGCCGCCGCCCGACAATTGCCAGTCACCGGCCTTGCGTTCCCAGCCGGCCAGACGGCCCTGCCACTTGGCTGACGCGAGCGGCGGACGATAGCACCCGAAGCGGCGTTTCTCCAGCGCGAAGCCCAGCAGGTTGAGCCAGTCGGCGACCCGCGATGGCGAGATGCAGCGCGCCTGACGCAAGGCGTCGTGGGCGAAAACATGTCGCAGCCCCCACGTGCTCCACGGGTTGATGCCGATGATCAGCAAATGGCCACCGGGGCGCACGCTGCTCGCCGCTTCGCGCAGCAATCCGTGGGGCGACAGGCAGAAATCCAGACCGTGCTGCATCACCACCACATCCGCCGCGTGTTCGCTCAACGGCCAGGCTTGCTCTTCGCAGACAATCTCGACACCCGGCAGCGGCGCGCCAAGGCGCACGTTGCGCTGCACTTGCGGCGCCGACGGTGGCGTTTCAGCGGACGGGCCGTAATGCACCAGATAACCGCCAAAGAACCGGCCGAGCTCGTCTTCGAGCATGCGCCGCTCTTCATCGAGCAGAAATTGCCCGAGCGGGCCGGACAGCCATTCACGGGCGGCACCGATCAGTGCGAGCCAGTCAGGATCAGCCTGTGCGAACGCTTTATCACTCATCGCATTCTCCAAAGCGCCAGGAACTACTAAGATGCGCCAATGTTTCCCGCTTGGCGAATTCCGACGATGATACAGATCAGTGCCCTGCCCGCGTTCACCGATAACTACATCTGGTTGTTACAAGATCACCGCAGCCAACGTTGCGCCGTGGTCGACCCGGGTGATGCCGCGCCCGTCGAGGCGTGGCTTGATGCACATCCGGACTGGGTCTTGAGCGATATTTTGATCACTCACCATCATCATGACCATGTTGGCGGCGTCGAACGTCTGAAACACATCAGCGGCGCCACTGTTTATGGCCCGGCCAGCGAAAATATCCCGGCGCGCGACGTGGCGCTGAACGACAACGACACCGCCAGCGTGCTCGGCTGGGACTTTGATGTCTATGCGGTGCCCGGTCACACCTTGGGACACATTGCTTATTATCACCACGGTCTGCTGTTCTGCGGCGACACTCTGTTTGCCGCGGGTTGCGGTCGCCTGTTCGAGGGTACGCCCGATCAGATGCACCACTCGCTCAGCCGTCTCGCCGCACTGCCCGAAGACACCCTCGTCTATTGCACCCACGAATACACCCTGAGCAATCTCAAATTCGCCGCAGCGGTCGAACCGACCAATGCCGATATTGCCGCCCGTCTGGAAAAAGTTACCCAACAACGGCAAAACGGCGTGATGACCCTGCCGTCAACTTTGGCACTGGAAAAGCTCACAAATCCGTTTTTACGCACCGGTGAAACATTAGTTAAACAAAAAGTGGACGAACGGGCAGGCGCTCAAAACCGGGCGCCGAGTGAGGTTTTTGCGGCTCTGCGGGCTTGGAAAGATAAGTTCTAAGCACTGGTCTGCTTGGTACAAAAATTCTCAATGGTTGACCGCAGGGGGTGCGCTTTCTAGAATCGCCCGACATTTTTGCCCGGAACTTACTTCCAGCCAATGTCGTCATCCATACGTAAGTCCGTCAATTCAGACGCATTGACCCGCTTGGCGCAAGCCATCGCGGTGGCTGTGTCCGCCACGCTGGCGGGCTGTTCCAGCCATGCTCCGCAGACTGAAGCGACCCATACGCCGAACATTGCTGCGCGAGCCAAGCAGAAGCCGATCTGGCTCAGCGAAAAGCCCACTCCACAGATTCCTCAGGACGTCTGGGAGCGCATGCGCGAGGGCTTCCAGTTGCAGGAAGGCCTGGGCGTGAACCCGCGCATCGAGCAACAGCGCCTGTGGTTCGCCAGCAATCCTTCATTCCTTGAGAACGCCGGCGATCGCGGCAGTCTCTACATTCATTACATCGTCGAACGCCTCGAAGAACGCAACATGCCGCTGGAACTGGCGCTGCTGCCAGTGATTGAAAGTGCCTACAACCCGATGGCCTACTCCCGTGCCGATGCGGTTGGCCTGTGGCAATTCATTCCGTCCACCGGGCGTTACTTCAACCTGCGCCAGACCCGCTTCTACGATGGTCGTCGCGACATCACCGCCTCGACCACCGCCGCACTCGATTACCTGACCCGTCTGCACGACATGTTCAACGGTGACTGGTTGCTGGCGCTCGCCGCGTATAACGCCGGTGAAGGCACGGTCAGCCGCGCCATCGAACGTAACGAGAAACTCGGTTTGCCAACCGACTACTGGAACCTGCCGCTGCCGTCCGAAACCCAGGCCTACGTGCCGAAGTTGCTGGCGCTGTCGCAAGTGGTGCAGTCGCCGGAAGCGTACGGGGTCAACCTCAACCCGATCGCCAACGAACCGTACTTCCAGGTCGTCGAAATCAATCAGCGCATGGATCTGTCCAAAGTCGCTGAAGTGGCCAACATCGACGAAGACGAACTGTTCCAGCTCAACCCTGCTTACAAACAGCGCATCACCGTCGACGGCCCCCAGCATTTGCTGGTGCCGACGTCGAAGGCGCAATTGCTGACCACCAGCCTGCAGACCATGTCGCCGGACGAGTTGATCAGTAAACGGTCGTTGAAGCCGGTGTTTGAAGGCGCTGATCCGACGGAAGTGGCGAAGCTGAAACGCGCCTACCGCGTCAAGCGTGGCGACAACCTCGGCTCCATCGCCAAGGCCAACAAGGTTGAAGTGAAGGATCTGCAACGCTGGAACAAGCTGACCGGCAAAAACCTCAAGGTTGGTCAGACCCTGGTGATGCGCGACACGAGCAAACCAACCAAGAGCCGCAGCTCTGGCCGGGTCAACACGGTGATTGCGGCCAACAGCAAGAGCAAAAAAGGCGATAGCAAGCAGCAGACCCAGTACAAGGTTAAGCGCGGCGACACTTTGTACGTGGTGGCCAAGCGTTTCAATGTTGAGATGCAGCATCTCAAGCGCTGGAATCCGGGTGCGAGCAAGGCTTTGAAGCCGGGGCAGATGCTTACGGTTTATCAGCCGCACTGATAGAAGAGCCCCTGAAATTTCGGGGGCTTTTTTTTGGTTCGGTTTTTTTGGTGTTCTTGAGATCCATCCCCCTCACCCCAGCCCTCTCCCCCAAAGGGTAGAGGGGAAAGGGAGCCGATTGGGGGCTATTCAGAATTTGAGTTCGGCTCGGTATCGCAAGTCGGCGTACCTCCCGCAAACACCTCGGTCAGTCCCCTCTCCCTCCGGGAGAGGGCTAGGGTGAGGGGCTGTCAGGCAAGCGGATTAACCCCCCATTAACCCGCGATCTTTTTCCTGTCCAGACAAGCTGTTACTGTACGGCCCACAAAGCCCAAGCCGCCTGGATCAGATCTGACTTGAAGCGTCCCCTCCTCCTGCTCCTGATCAGCCTGGCCTTGAGCTCAACCGCAAGCGCGACGATTACCGAAAGTCACGGTTATGCGCAGTTCGGCACGCTCAAGTACCCGGCCAGATTTACCCACTTCGACTGGGTCAACCCGCAAGCGCCCAAGGGCGGTACGTTGCGGGTGATGGCGTTCGGCACCTTCGATACGGTCAACCCGTACACCTTCAAGGGCACTAGCCCCGTCACCACGCCGAATTTCCTCCAGTACGGCATCAATGAGCTGAACGAGCCGCTGATGGTCGGCACTGGCCAGTATTCGCCTTCCGGTGACGAGCCGGCGTCAAGCTATGGCTTGATCGCGCAATCGGTGGAATACAGCGAAGATCGCAGCTGGGTGGTGTTCAATCTGCGCCCCGAGGCACGTTTCCACGACGGCACGCCGATCACCGCTTACGACGTGGCGTTCTCCTACCGCTTGCTGCTCAAGGAAGGTCATCCGCTGTACCGCACCGCCCTTCAGGAAGTGCTGCGCGTCGACATCCTCAATCCGCAGCGCATTCGCTTCGTGCTCAAACGCTCGGGCAATCCGCTGTTGATCCTGCGCCTCGGGGAATTGCCGGTGCTGCCGCAGCACTACTGGAAAGACCGCGACTTCAAAGCCACCACCTTCGAACCGCCGCTGGGCAGCGGCCCGTATCGCATCACCTCGGTGACGCCGGGTCGGCAGTTGATCTTCGAGCGGGTCAAGGATTACTGGGGCAAGGACTTGGCGGTCAACCGCGGCAAGTACAACTTCGATCGCATGGAAGTCGAGTTCTACCGCGACAGCGATGTCGCCTTCGAAGCGTTCAAGGCCGGCGAGTTCGACATCTACATCGAGCATCAGGCGAAGAACTGGGCCAACGGCTACAACTTCCCGGCCATCCGCCGCGGCGACGTGATCAAGGCGCAGATCCCGCACCAGATCCCGACCCAGAGTCAGGGCCTGTTCATGAACACCCGCCGCGCCACGTTCGCCGACGTCAAAACCCGCGAAGCGCTGGGGCTGATGTTCGACTTCGAGTGGACCAACCGCGCGCTGTTCAGCGATGCCTACAAGCGCACCACCAGTTACTACCCGAACAGCGAATTCAGCGCCAGCGGCCTGCCGGTCGGGCACGAATGGCTGATGCTCAAGCCGTACAAGGAGCAACTGCCGGCCAAGCTGTTCACCGAGCCGTTCACGTTGCCGCAAACCGACGGCCGCGGCATTCCTCGCGAGACCATGCGCAAAGCGCTGGCCCTGCTCGCCGAGGCCGGCTGGAAGCTCAACGGCCAGCGCCTGCAAAACGCCGACGGCCAGCCGCTGCGTTTCGAACTGCTGCTGGTCAACCCGAATCTGGAACGCATCCTCCAGCCGTACATTGAGAACCTAAACAGCATCGGCATCGACGCGCGCCTGCGCACGGTTGATCGCGCGCAGTACAAACAGCGCCTCGATCAGTTCGATTTCGACATGATCCTGATGACGCTCAACCAGACCCTCAGCCCGGGCCTTGAGCAGTGGCAGTACTTCCATTCCAGTCAGGTCGGGGTCAAGGGCAGCAAAAATTACGCGGGCATTGCCAACCCGGTGGTCGATCACCTGCTCGAACAATTGCTCGCCGCGCGCACCCGCGATGAACAGGTCGCCGCCGGCAAGGCGCTCGACCGCGTGCTGCTCTGGCAGCACTACAGCATTCCCAACTGGTACCTGAATTATCACCGCCTGGCCTACCGCAACCGGTTGGCCTTCGTCACCACGCCGCCCTACACCCTGGGCCTGAGCGCGTGGTGGCTGAAGTCTTCGGAGAAAGATCGATGAAACCCATCCGCGCCCTGCTCGTCCAGGCCAGCGGCTTGCTGTTCGCCGGGCTGGCCTTGGCCGCCCCGCAACACGCCGTGACCCTGTACAACGAGCCGCCGAAATACCCTGCCGATTTCAAGCATTTCGATTACGTGAATCCCGACGCGCCCAAGGGCGGCGTATTCCGTCAGGCCGGTTTTGGTGGCTTCGACAGCCTCAACCCGTTTATCAGCAAAGGCGTGCCGGCCGATGACATCGGGCAGATCTACGACACCCTGACCAAGCACAGCCTCGACGAGCCGTTCACCGAATATGGCCTGATCGCCGGCAAGATCGAAAAGGCCCCGGACAACAGCTGGGTGCGGTTCTACCTGCGCCCCGAAGCACGTTTCCACGACGGTCATCCAGTGCGCGCCGACGACGTGGTGTTCAGCTTCAACACGCTGACCAAGGAAGGCTCGCCGATGTATCGCGGCTACTACAGCGACGTGTCCGAAGTCATCGCCGAAGACCCGCTGAAAGTGCTGTTCAAGTTCAAGCACAACAATAATCGCGAGTTGCCGCTGATTCTCGGCCAGTTGCCGGTGCTGCCAAAACACTGGTGGACCGATCGCGATTTCAGCAAGGGCAATCTGGAAATTCCGCTCGGCAGCGGCCCGTACAAGGTTGCCGAAGTGAAGGCCGGCCGTTCGATTCGGTACGAGCGGGTCAAGGATTACTGGGGCAAGGATCTGCCGGTCAACCGTGGCTTCTACAATTTCGACACAATGACCAGCGATTACTACCGCGACAACACCGTCGCCGTCGAAGCGTTAAAGGCCGGGCAGTTCGATTTCTGGCTGGAGATGACCGCGAAAAACTGGGCCAACGCTTACAACATCCCGGCCGTCACCGAGGGCCGTTTGATCAAGGAATTGATCCCCAACAGCAACCCGACCGGCATGCAGGGTTTCGTCTACAACCTGCGCCGTCCGGTGTTCCAGGACATACGGGTGCGCCAGGCGCTCGGTTTGCTGTTCGATTTCGAATGGACCAATAAACAACTGTTCAACGGTGCCTACTTCCGCACCCGCAGCTATTTCGAAAACTCGGAAATGGCCGCCACCGGCCTGCCCGACGCCGATCAACTGGCGATCCTCGACCCGTTCCGCAACAAGCTCCCGGCGCAGGTGTTCAGCGAAGCCTTCGACAACCCGAAGACCGACGCCAGCGGCATGATCCGCAATCACCAGCGCGAGGCCTATCAACTGCTGCAAGAGGCCGGCTGGAAGATCGTCGACGACAAAATGGTCGACGCCACCGGCAAACCGGTGGTCATCGAATTCCTCCTCGCCCAAACCGAATTCGAACGCGTGTTGCTGCCGTTCAAGCGCAACCTCAGCGACCTCGGCATCGAACTGGTGATCCGCCGCGTCGACGTTTCGCAGTACATCAACCGCGTGCGCTCGCGGGACTTCGACATGATCGTCGGCAGCTTCCCGCAATCCAATTCGCCGGGTAACGAGCAGCGCGAATTCTGGATGAGCGCCGCTGCCGACAAGGCCAGCAGCCGCAACACCATGGGCCTGAAGGATCCGATCGTCGATCAACTGGTCGAGAACCTGATCAATGCCGACTCGCGCAAAAGCCTGGTGGCCCACGCCCGCGCGCTGGATCGCGTGTTGCAGTGGGGCTACTACGTGGTGCCCAACTGGCACATCAAGACCTGGCGCGTGGCGTACTGGAATCACATCGGCCATCCGAAGGTCTCACCCAAGTACGACATCGGCATCAACACCTGGTGGGTCAAGCCTGACGCTAAACCGGCGGTAGAAGTCGAAACCAAACTGCAAGCCGACCCTGCGGGCACGGAGTAATCAGATGCTGGCGTATATTTTTCGGCGACTGCTGCTCATCATTCCGACCCTGTTCGGCATTCTGCTGATCAACTTCGTGATCATTCAGGCCGCGCCCGGTGGCCCGGTGGAACAGATGATCGCCAAGCTCGAAGGCTTCGAAGGCGCCACCAGTCGCATCGCTGGCGGCGGTGCCGAGGTGTCGGTGGCTGGCTCGTCCTATCGCGGCGCGCAAGGGCTGGATCCGGCGCTGATCAAGGAAATCGAGCACATGTACGGGTTCGACAAGTCGGCCCCGGAACGCCTGTGGATCATGGTCAAGAACTACGCCTCGCTGGATTTCGGCGACAGCTTTTTCCGCGACGCCAAGGTCATCGACCTGATCAAGGAAAAGATGCCGGTGTCGATCTCGCTGGGACTGTGGAGCACGCTGATCATGTACCTCGTCTCGATCCCGCTGGGGATCGCCAAGGCCACGCGGCACGGCAGTCACTTCGATGTGTGGACCAGTTCGGCGATCATCGTCGGCTACGCGATCCCGGCGTTCCTTTTTGCGATCCTGCTGATCGTGGTGTTTGCCGGCGGCAGTTATCTCGACTGGTTTCCGTTACGCGGGCTGACCTCGAACAACTTCGATGAGCTGAGTTTCGGCGGCAAGATCCTCGATTACTTCTGGCACCTCGCGCTGCCGGTGACGGCACTGGTAATCGGCAACTTCGCGACCATGACCCTGCTGACCAAAAACAGCTTCCTCGACGAAATCAACAAACAATACGTGGTCACCGCCAAGGCCAAAGGCCTGACCCGCCATCGCGTGCTCTACGGCCACGTGTTCCGCAACGCGATGCTGTTGGTGATTGCCGGTTTCCCCTCGGCGTTCATCGGCATCTTCTTCACCGGTTCGCTGCTGGTGGAAGTGATCTTCTCCCTCGACGGTCTCGGCCTGATGAGTTTCGAAGCGGCGATCAACCGCGATTACCCGGTGGTGTTCGGCACCTTGTTCATCTTCACCCTGCTCGGGCTGGTGGTGAAACTGATCGGCGACCTCACCTACACCCTGGTCGATCCGCGCATCGACTTCGAAAGCCGGGAGCATTGAGATGAACCTGTCCCCTCTCAACCGCCGCCGCTTCGAACTGTTCAAGGCCAACAAGCGTGGCTGGTGGTCGCTGTGGCTGTTTCTGATTTTGTTCGGGCTGAGTCTCGGCGCCGAGTTGATCGCCAACGACAAGCCGCTGGTGGTGCATTACGACAACAATTGGTACTTCCCGGCGATCAAGCGCTATCCGGAAACGACGTTTGGCGGCGAATTCCCGCTGGAAGCCAACTACAAGAGCCCGTACATCCGCGAACTGCTCAAGGCCAAGGATGCGTGGGTGTTGTGGGCGCCGATTCCGTACAACTACCAGAGCATCAATTACGACCTGAAAGTGCCGGCGCCGGCGCCACCGTCGGCGGACAACCTGCTCGGTACCGACGATCAGGGTCGCGATGTGCTGGCGCGGGTGATTTACGGCTTCCGTATTTCCGTGTTGTTCGCGCTGACGCTGACCGTGTTGAGTTCGATCATCGGCGTGATTGCCGGCGCACTGCAGGGTTTTTATGGCGGCTGGGTCGATCTGGCCGGGCAGCGTTTTCTGGAGATCTGGTCGGGGCTGCCGGTGCTGTACCTGCTGATCATTCTTGCCAGTTTTGTGCAGCCGAATTTCTGGTGGCTGCTGGGGATCATGTTGCTGTTCTCGTGGATGAGCCTGGTCGACGTGGTGCGCGCCGAGTTCCTCCGGGGTCGCAACCTTGAATACGTGCGCGCGGCGCGGGCGCTGGGCATGCAGAACGGCGCGATCATGTTCCGCCACATCCTGCCCAACGCGATGGTCTCGACCATGACGTTTATGCCGTTCATCCTCACCGGTGCCATCGGCACTCTCACCGCTTTGGACTTTCTCGGTTTCGGCTTGCCGGCCGGCAGTCCGTCGCTGGGTGAACTGGTCGCCCAGGGCAAATCCAACCTGCAAGCGCCGTGGCTGGGCATCAGCGCCTTTGCCGTGCTGGCGTTGATGTTGAGTTTGCTGGTGTTTATCGGCGAGTCCGCTCGCGATGCCTTCGACCCGAGGAAGTGAAATGAATCAGGACAATCTGATCGAAGTGCGTGACCTCGCCGTCGAATTCGGTTTTGGCGAGCGCGTGCACCGGGTCGTTGAAGGCGTGAGCTTCGACATCAAGCGCGGTGAAACCCTCGCGCTGGTCGGCGAATCCGGCTCTGGCAAATCGGTGACTGCGCATTCGATCCTGCGCTTGCTGCCCTACCCGATGGCCCGCCATCCCGCCGGCAGTATTAATTACGCCGGGCAAAACCTGCTGGGGCTCAGTGAAAAAACCATCCGCCACATTCGCGGTAACCGCATCGCGATGATTTTTCAGGAGCCGATGACCTCGCTGAACCCGTTGCACTCGATCGAGAAGCAGATCAACGAAGTCCTCGGCATCCACAAAGGCCTGGCCGGCAAAGTCGCGACCAAGCGCACTTTGGAGCTGCTGGAGATGGTCGGCATCCCTGAGCCGCACAAGCGTCTCAAGGCCCTGCCCCACGAATTGTCCGGTGGTCAGCGCCAGCGCGTGATGATCGCCATGGCCTTGGCTAACGAGCCGGAACTGCTGATCGCCGACGAACCGACCACCGCTCTGGACGTGACCGTTCAGCTGAAAATCCTCGATTTGCTCAAGGAATTGCAGGCCCGATTGGGCATGTCGCTGTTACTGATCAGTCACGATTTGAACCTCGTGCGAAGAATTGCGCATCGTGTATGTGTCATGCAGCGCGGTTGCATCGTCGAACAGGCATCGTGCGAAGAGCTGTTCCGTTCGCCGCAGCATCCGTACACTCGGGAATTGCTCGGCGCGGAGCCCAGCGGAGGCCCGGCGACCAATAAAATCGGCGCGCCGTTGCTTGAGGTCGAGGACTTGAAAGTCTGGTTCCCGATCAAGAAAGGCCTGCTCAAACGCACGGTAGATCACGTCAAGGCAGTGGACGGCATCAATTTCAGCCTGCCTCAGGGTCAGACTTTGGGGATTGTGGGGGAAAGCGGTTCCGGCAAATCCACGCTGGGTCTGGCGATTTTGCGACTGATCGGCAGCAAAGGCGCAATCCGCTTTGAAGGCAAGCAGCTAGACTGCCTGACGCAGAACGAGGTTCGCCCGTTGCGGCGGGAGATGCAGGTGGTGTTTCAGGATCCGTTTGGCAGCCTGAGCCCGCGCATGTGCGTCAGTGACATCGTTGGCGAAGGTCTGCGGATTCACAAGATGGGCACCGCCGAGGAACAACAGGCGGCGATTATTGCGGCATTGAAGGAGGTAGGTCTGGATCCGGAAACCCGGCACCGCTACCCCCACGAATTTTCCGGTGGGCAACGGCAGCGAATTGCCATTGCCCGGGCTTTGGTGCTGAAACCGGCGCTGATCCTGCTGGACGAGCCGACTTCGGCGCTCGACCGGACGGTGCAGCGGCAAGTGGTGGAGCTGTTGCGTTCACTGCAAGCCAAGTACAACCTGACGTATTTGTTTATCAGCCATGACCTGGCTGTCGTCAAAGCGCTGAGCCACCAGTTGATGGTGGTCAAGCATGGCCAAGTGGTCGAACAGGGAGACGCGCAAAGTATTTTTGCCGCCCCCCAACATCCGTATACACAGCAGTTGCTGGAAGCCGCTTTTTTGGCACCAGCCACTGCGCAATAACCTGAAAGAGGAGCAACACATGGGTTTTCTCGCCGGTAAGCGCGTACTGCTCGTCGGTGTCGCCAGCAAGCTGTCCATCGCATCCGGCATCGCTGCCGCCATGCATCGCGAGGGCGCTGAGCTTGCCTTCACTTATCAGAACGACAAACTGAAAGGTCGTGTTGAAGAATTCGCCCAAGGCTGGGGTTCGAGCCCTGAGCTGTGCTTCCCGTGCGACGTGGCCAGCGACGAAGAAATCGCCAAGGTCTTCGAAGCACTGAGCAAGAAGTGGGATGGCCTGGACTGCATCGTCCACTCCGTTGGTTTCGCCCCGGGCGACCAACTGGACGGCGACTTCACCGAAGCCACCACCCGTGACGGTTTCCGCATCGCTCACGACATCAGCGCCTACAGCTTCGTAGCCCTGGCCAAAGCCGGCCGCGAAATGATGAAAGGCCGCAACGGCAGCCTGCTGACCCTGTCGTACTTGGGCGCCGAGCGCACCATGCCGAACTACAACGTGATGGGCATGGCCAAGGCTTCGCTGGAAGCTGGCGTCCGTTACCTGGCCGGCTCCCTGGGCCCGGACGGCACCCGCGTCAACTGCGTATCGGCTGGCCCGATCCGTACCCTGGCAGCGTCGGGCATCAAGAACTTCCGTAAAATGCTGGCCGCCAACGAAGCGCAAACTCCGCTGCGTCGCAACGTCACCATCGACGAAGTCGGCAACGCCGGCGCCTTCCTGTGCTCCGACCTGGCGTCGGGCATCAGCGGCGAAATCATGTACGTCGACGGCGGCTTCAACACCACCGCCATGGGCAACATCGAAGAGTGATCTTCGCTTAGCCGATAAAAAAACCCGCCAATCTGGCGGGTTTTTTTATGCCCGCAACCCCGCCTCCTGTGGGAGCGAGCCTGCTCGCGATGGCAGTGGGTCAGGTAATGATGATGTTGAAGGCATGGACGCCTTCGCGAGCAGGCTCGCTCCCACACGGGATCTAGGGTGGAACGGGGTTTTGTGAACACCCGCGCAACCTGTGGGAGTGAGCCTGATCGCGATGGCAGTGGGTCATGCAATGATGATGTTGAAGGGATGGACGCCTTCGCGAGCAGGCTCGCTCCTACAGGGGGGTTGTGGTGGAACGGGGTTTTGTGAACACCCGAGAAACCTGTAGGAGTGAGCCTGCTCGCGATGGCGGTGGGTCAGGCGATGATGATGTTGAAGGGATGGACGCCTTCGCGAGCAGGCTCGCTCCCACACGGGATCTAGGGTGGAACGGGGTTTTGTGAACACCCGCGCAACCTGTGGGATCGGGCTTGCTCGCGATAGCGGTGGGTCAGGCGATGATGATGTTGAATGGCCGGGCGCTATCGCGAGCAGGCTCACTCCTACAGGGGATTTGTGGTGTGACGGGGTTTTGTGAACACCCGAGAAACCAGTGGGAGTGAGCCTGCTCGCGATGGCAGTGGGTCAGGTAATGATGATGTTGAATGGACGGACGCCTTCGCGAGCAGGCTCACTCCTACAGGGGGGGTTGTGGTGAAACGGGGTTTTGTGAACACCCGAGAAACCTGTAGGAGTGAGCCTGCTCGCGATGGCGGTGGGTCAGGCGTGGAGATGTTGAATGGATGGACGCCTTCGCGAGCAGGCTCACTCCTACAAGGAATTTGTGGTGAAACGGGTTTTTGTGAACACCCGCGAAACCTGTGGGAGCGGGCTTGCTCGCGAAAGCGGTGGGTCAGGCAATGACGATGTTGAATGGATGAACGCCTTCGCGAGCAGGCTCACTCCTACAGGAGATTTGTGGGGAGACGGGATAACGAGAGCACCCGAGAAACCTATGGGAGCTGGCCTGCCAGCGATGGGAACCCGCATCAACAGCGCTTCAGGGCCTGCTTGTGCGCATACATCGCGCCATCCGCGTCGGCCAGCAAGCGATCTACGGTTTCATGGCGTTTGGCGTCGTACTCGATCTGCCCGACGCTGAAGCGAATCGCATAACCCCGATGCAGCGTGGCATTACGCTCTTCAAGGATTTCCTTGAGCCGCGCCATGATCGCCGTGGTTTCGATATGGCTAGACCCCGTCAGCAGCGCGACAAACTCATCCCCACCCAACCGCCCCACCACATCGCTCTCGCGAAAGGCAATTCGCAGCACATCGGCAAAGGTCTTCAGCGCGCTGTCGCCCTCGGCATGCCCGTAAAGATCGTTGATCTGCTTGAAATCATTCAGGTCGAAAAACAGCAACGTCGCCGGCCGCTCCAGCCGTGCGCAGGCGTCCAGCGCATGCTGCGCCAGTTGCTTGAACCCGCGACGATTGGACAGCAACGTCAGTTCGTCCATGCTCGCCATCTGCACGGCCGTCAGTTCTTGCTCGGCCATTTCCGCCAGATCACGCAAGAGCGCACGTTCTTCGTCATCAAGTTCACGAGGTTTGGTGTCGAGCAGGCACAGCGTGCCCATTTTGTTGCCGTTGGGCACCGTCAACGGGTAGCCGGCGTAAAAGCGAATATTCGGCTCGCCGGTGACCAGCGGATTATCGTGGAAGCGCACGTCCTCCCGCGCATCGGGCACCAGCAGCAGACCATCATTGAGAATCGCATGCCCGCAGAACGAGATATCCCGTGGTGTCTCGGTAGCCGCCAGGCCCACGCAGGACTTGAACCACTGACGATCCTTGTCGACCAGCGTCACCAGCGCAATCGGCACATTGAACAGTCGTTTGGCCAGCCGCGTCAGCCGATCGAAACGCTCCTCCGGCGCTGAATCGAGAAGGTCGAGGCCGTGCAGCACCTGAATTCGCGCCGCTTCATTGGCAGGTTTTCCTGGAACCAGCATTCGCACACTCCGTTGGCATCAATGACTTTCAGCGTAGCGCAAATCAGCGCTAACTCCCCCCATCAGATGCCCGCCACCGGACACGGCCCGCCCGCGTCGGCCCAGAGCTTGAATTGCTCGACAAAAATGTCATGCGGCACCGGCACCGGCGCGCGCCCTGCCCCGGGATTCCAGCCCCACAGCACCAGTTTGTCTTCACTGACGTGTTTGATCAGCGCCGCGAAATCGCGGTCGCCGTTGCTGGAACGATCCTTGATCATCGCGCAGAGTTTGTCCGGTGGCAGGCCGATCCAGGCCATTTTGTGCGCCGCCGGCGGCAGGCTCCAATGCGGCGCCCCCGGCGGTGCATGCGGGCCGTAACTGGCCGGCGGATTGTTTTCTGCGTGACAGGTGGCGCAGGGCAAACCGGCCGCGCCCTTGCCGTCCATGCCGCGCACCACGTTCATCGCATGCGGAATGCCCGCGTCGAACTGCAGCGGCGAATCGCCGGGGATATGGCAGTTCTGGCAGCGCGGACTCTGGAAGACTTTCTGCACCGTGCCGAACGCCTTCAATGCTTCCTGATCATCGGCAAACAAGTCCGAGGCATAACCGCCGAGCCCCAGCAAAACCACGGTGCCCAACACTAGATGTCGTTTCATCTCACACCCCCGACAGTTGCAGCGGCAACTCGCGCAGACGCTGCCCGGTCAGGGCGAACACCGCGTTGGCCACCGCTGGCGCAGTCGGCGGTACACCGGCCTCGCCGATGCCGCCGGGTTTGTCGCTGCTGGGCACGATGTGCACTTCCACTACCGGCATCTCGTTGAGCCGCAGCACCTGATAATCATGGTAGTTGGACTGCACCACCGCGCCGTCCTTGAGCGTCAGTTTGCTGTGCAGCGCCATGCCCAGGCCGAAGGTGATGCACGACTCCATCTGCGCGGCGATGCTCTGCGGATTCACCGCGATCCCGCAGTCCACCGCGCAAACCACGCGGTGCACGCGAATCGCCAGATTGTCCTGCGACACCTCGGCGACCTGCGCCACGTAGCTGCCGAACGATTCGTGCACCGCCACGCCGAGTGCATGACCATCCGGCAACGGAGCCTTCCAATTGGCCTTCTCCACCGCCAGATTCAAAACACCTAGATGCCGAGGATGATCCTTGAGCAAGGTTCGTCGGTACTCGACCGGATCCTTGCCCGCCGCCGTGGCCATTTCATCGATCAACGATTCCATGACAAAACCGGTGTGGCTATGGCCCACCGAACGCAGCCACAACACATTGATGCCAGTCTGTGGCGAATGCAGATCGACCTGATGATTGGCCAGACCTTTGACGTAAGGACTGTCGGAAACGCCTTCGACCGAAGTGGGATCGATGCCGTTCTTGACCATCGTCGCCTCCATCAGCGTGCCGGTCATAATCGACTGCCCGACCAACACATGCTGCCAACTCGACGGCAAACCATCAGCGCCCAAACCGATCTTCGCCTGATGCAGGAACATCGACCGGTAGTAACCGCCACGAATGTCATCTTCCCGCGACCACACGGTTTTCACCGGCATGGCGGCGGCTTTCGCCACTTGCACCGCTTCAGCGACGAAATCTGAGGTGGGATTGGCTCGACGTCCAAAACCGCCGCCAAGAAACTCGGTGTGGATTTCCACTTGTTCAGGCTTCAGCCCGGTGATCTTGCTGGCGACCATTTGATCCAGCGTCTGAAACTGCGTCCCCGTCCAGATCTCGCATTTCTCGGCACTGATCTTCACCGTGCAATTGAGCGGTTCCATCGGCGCGTGGGCCAGATACGGCACACTGTATTCGACATCGATTTTCTTCGTGGCTTTGCCAAAAGTACCCTTGGCATCCCCGGCCTGACTGGCTGACGTGCCTTGCGTCGTGGCCAGTTTGCGGAAACTCTCCAGCAATTTTTCGCTGCTCAGATCCGCATGCGGGCCTAGATCCCAGTCAATCTTCAGCGCATCCCGCCCGAGCTTCGCCGCCCAATAATGCTCGGCAATCACTGCGACACCGGTCGGCACTTGCAGCACTTTGTGTACGCCCGGCACCGCCAACGCTTCGGCGCCTTCGAAGGATTTGACGCTGGCACCAAACACCGGCGCGCGCGCGACCATCGCCGTCATCAAACCTTCGAACTGCACATCCATGCCGAACTTGGCGCGGCCGGTGATTTTCTCCGGGGTGTCGAGGCGCTTGGTCGGTTTGCCGATGACTTTCCAGTCCTTGGCTTCCTTGAAGGTGATCGATTTCGGATCCGGCACGGGGAGTTGCCCGGCGGCGTCCGCCAGCTCGCCGTACGTCGCACGTTGATCGCCGGCAATCACCACGCCCGACTCGGTGCGAATCGCCGAGGGCGCCACTTCAAAACGCTTCGCCGCTGCTTCAACCAACATTTGCCGAGCGGTCGCGCCTGCCAACCGATAGCGATCAAACTCCATCCATGTCGACGTTGAACCGCCGGTAATCTGCATGCCGCCAAACCCCGGCATGCCGTAATCCGCTGCTGATGCGGGCGAATGCTCGACGCGGATCTTCGACCAATCGGCATCCAGTTCTTCGGCGATCAGCATGGTCAGGCCGGTCCAGATGCCCTGGCCCATCTCCGAATGCCCGAGCAACACGGTGACGCTGTTGTCCGCCGCGATGCGCAAAAACGCATTCGGCGCAAAGACCTTGCCTTCGTTCTCAGCGGCAAAGGCAAACTTGTGGCCACCGGGGACGACGAACGCCACCACCAACCCGCCGCCCAACACGGCGCTGCCCTTGAGAAAACCCCGACGCGATACAGGACTGTTCATCATCCGACTCCCACGTAATCAATCAGCCGATTTCCGACGCACGCTTCACCGCTGCGCGGATTCGCGGATAGGTGCCGCAGCGGCAGATATTGCCGGAGAGCGCCTGGTCGATATCGCTGTCGTTGGGTTTGGGGATTTTCGCCAGCAATGCGGCGGCAGACATGATCTGCCCCGACTGGCAGTAACCGCACTGCACCACGTCAAGTTCAGCCCAGGCTTGCTGCACCGGGTGCGAACCGTCGGTGGACAGGCCTTCGATGGTGAGAATTTTCTGCCCGTGGGCCACGGCGGTCGCCGGCGTAATGCATGCGCGCAAAGGCGCCCCGTCGACGTGCACGGTGCAGGCTCCACACTGGGCCATGCCGCAGCCGAATTTGGTACCGGTCAGGTGCGCGACATCGCGCAGGACCCAGAGCAACGGCATGTCCGCGGGGACATCGAGCTCCTGATCCTTGCCATTGATATTCAAGGTCAGCATCGGGGAATTTCCTCAGACTCACGGTGTTCTGAAGGGGCGCCGCTGTGGCCAAACATGCCTACGCGCGCCTCGGCTTATCCCTTTCAGCAAAGCCTAAATTGCGCATGAAGCCAGACGTTGCGACCACCGGTCATGCAGATGTCGACTTTAATCCTACAGTTGATAACGGCTCGCACCCGAGCCATCCCCTTAGAAAACGCGTCATGAGCGATACCGGTCCGCGCCCACCGCGCGGGTTATCCATCACATTGGTCTGGAGTAGCGAACATGGGATTTGTCACCACCAAAGACGGCGTCGAAATCTTCTACAAAGACTGGGGCCCGAAAGACGCGCCGGTGATCCACTTCCACCACGGCTGGCCGCTGAGCTCCGACGATTGGGATGCGCAGATGCTGTTTTTCCTTGGTAAAGGCTTTCGGGTGATTGCCCATGACCGCCGTGGCCACGGGCGCTCGAGCCAGGTCTGGGACGGCCACGACATGGATCACTACGCCGATGATGCGCTGGCGGTGGTCAATCACTTGGGCGTGAAGAATGTTGTGCATGTCGGCCACTCGACCGGGGGCGGTGAGGTCATTCATTACATCGCCCGGCATGGCCAGGACAACGTCGCCAAAGGCGTGTTGATCAGCGCGGTGCCGCCGTTGATGGTGCAGACCGAGAGTAATCCGGGTGGGTTACCGAAATCAGTGTTCGATGAGTTTCAGGCGAATTTGGCAGCAAATCGCGCGCAGTTTTACCGGGATATTCCGACCGGGCCGTTTTATGGCTACAACCGGCCGGGGGCGAAGGCGTCCGAAGGGGTGATCGCCAATTGGTGGCGCCAGGGCATGATTGGCGGGGCGAAGGCGCATTACGACGGGATCGTGGCGTTTTCGCAGACGGACTTCACCGAAGACCTGAAGAAAGTCACCGTGCCGGTGTTGGTGATGCACGGTGAGGATGACCAGATTGTGCCGTACGCCAACTCGGCGCCGTTGTCGGCGAAGTTGCTGCCCAACGGCACACTGAAGTCGTACCCGGGGTTTCCACACGGGATGCCGACGACGGAGGCGGATACCATTAACGCGGATCTGCTGGCCTTTATTCGCGGCTAAAATTGCTGGCCATACACACTCTCCCCTGTGGGAGCGAGCCTGCTCGCGAAAGCATTCAATCAGACATTGCTGTGCTGACTGACCCACTGCTTTCGCGAGCAGGCTCGCTCCCACAATGATGTGTGCCAATCCTCTATTCTGAGATCCACACCCGCTCCCACAAAGGCAGATTATGGGCCGCATTTATTCTTCGGTTCGGCCCGTGCTTTCGCGGTCACGTTCGTAGTGGTGGGCCAGCGGCAACGCCGGCAACCACGCCTCCCGGCGTATCGTCCAGAGTTCGTAAGTGGGTTTGAACTGATCCGGCTCATCGAGCGATCCGACGTTAATCTCGACTTCATCTTCCGAACGCGTAAATACGGGAGAACCGCAGCGCGGGCAGAAGAATCGTCCGTTGTAGTCGCGGGTTTCGCCGCTGACCTTGAGCGCATCTTCGGGGAATATGGCCGAGGTGTGGAACAACGCGCCGTGGCGTTTGCGGCAGTCGAGGCAATGGCAGATGCCGACGCGGTAAGGCTGGCCGGACACTTCGAAACGGACATCGCCGCACAGGCAGCCGCCGGTTGATTTATTCATGGTGCACCTCAGCTATTCAACTTCAAGTTAGAGATCATTCAGTCTGGAAAAGGTTTGCTCGGTTGCCACGAACGGTCTTGATCCTGCGTCTTCCAGTCTATTAATGAGCAGAATTCATCAAGCCATCCTGTTTTACCCGTCTAGTCCTCACCAGTCAGCTCGCTTACTGTTCTCCCAACGCCAACGGGAGATCGACATGCACAAGCGCACACTCGGCAACAGCTCACTCGAAGTATCCGCCCTCGGCTTTGGCTGCATGGGCTTGAGTCACGGCTACGGCCCGGCGACGGATACCCAACAAGCCATTGCACTGATCCGTTCAGCCGTTGACCGAGGCGTGACGTTCTTCGACACCGCCGAGGTCTACGGCCCTTACCTGAACGAGCAAGTGGTCGGCGAAGCACTGGCGCCCGTTCGTGACAAAGTCGTCATCGCCACCAAGTTCGGCTTCACCTTCGGTGACGACAATAAGCAGCAGATTCTCAACAGCCGCCCCGAGCACATTCGGGAGGCCGTCGAGGGTTCGTTGAAGCGGTTGAAGACTGATTACATCGATTTGCTCTACCAGCACCGCGTCGATCCGGACGTGCCAATCGAGGACGTCGCCGGCGCGGTGAAAGATTTGATCAGCGAAGGCAAGGTCAAGCACTTCGGCCTGTCGGAGGCCGGCGCGCAAACCATTCGCCGCGCCCATGCGGTGCAACCGGTCACCGCGCTGCAAAGCGAATACTCGCTGTGGTGGCGCGAGCCCGAGCAGGAAATCCTGCCGACGCTTTGGGAATTGGGCATCGGCTTCGTGCCGTTCAGCCCACTAGGTAAAGGTTTCCTCACCGGCACGGTGTCGGCGGAGGCCACTTACGGCAGCGACGATTTTCGCAGCATCGTGCCGCGCTTCAGCCAGTCGGCGCTGCTAGCCAATCAGGGCCTCGTCGTGTTGATCCGTCAGATCGCCGCGCAGAAACAAGCCACACCGGCGCAGATCGCTTTGGCCTGGCTGCTCGCGCAGGCACCGTGGATTGTGCCGATCCCGGGAACGACCAAACTGCATCGCCTGGAAGAAAGCCTCGGCGGCGCGGACATCACGCTCGACGCTGCTGAACTCAAGGCAATTGACACCGCACTGGCGCAAATCCGTATCGAAGGCGAGCGTTATCCCGAGGCCCTCAAGGCGCGCGTCGGCCGATGAGTAACGATCATGATCCGCTGCGGCGCACCGTTATCGCCGCACTGGCCAGCGCCCCACTGCTGTCGCTCGCCGACACGCAAAGCACCAGTGAAACACCGCGCTCAGGCTCGCGGATTCTGGTCGCGTACTTCTCGCGCTCCGGCAATACCCGCGTGGTCGCCGGGCTGATCCAGCGTGGACTGGGTATAGCCGCAGCATCCTCGTCCAGCACGCGCCGAAAGCCAAGGTGCTGGAAGGTTTTGTGATGGAGGGTGAGCAGGAGCGCAAGACCATGGAACGCGTGAACGGCTGGCTGAGCGATCACCCTGTCACGCGTTAATTGAATTTGTACCGAGTGACATCTTGAAAATCCGCACGCTGGCCACGGCCCCCGCGCGGCACCGCTTCACGACCTGAACGGAGTTGATCTGATGAACATCGACGTCCGCAACCACACCGCCCTTCCCGCACTCATGGCGCTCTGTCTGAGTGTCGGGGCAATGTTCAGTGTTACCACTCACGCAGCCGAGGCATCGCAACCCATGACCAGCACGCCAGCAAGCGCAGCAACTTTGTCCAGCCAACAACAATCGATTCCACTGATCGCCGCGTTCATGGCGACCAGCGACATGTCCAACCTCAACACGGCGCTCAACCAGGGACTCGATGCCGGCCTGACCATCAGCGAAACCCGGGAAATTCTCGTGCAGCTCTACGCCTATGTCGGCTTCCCGCGCAGCCTGAACGCCTTGAACGAATTGATGACTGTGGTGCAAGCGCGCAAACAGCGCGGCATTGACGATGCGCCGGGGCGTGAACCGAGCCGGGCGATTCCGACCGGTGATGAACTGCTGGCCGCCGGCACCGCCAATCAAACGAAGATCTCCGGCGCTCCGGTCAAAGGCCCGGTGTTCGAGTTCGCCCCGGTAGCCAACCAGTTCCTGCAAACCCACCTGTTCGGCGACATCTTCGAGCGCGACAACCTCGACTGGCAAAGCCGCGAACTGGCGACCGTCGGGGCGCTGGCGGCAACGCCGGGGGTGGAATCGCAATTGCGCTCGCACATGGCGGCGAGCCTGCGCGTGGGACTCAGCGCAGCAAAGTTGCACGAGGTCATTGAACTGCTGAAAAAACACGGCGACGCGCAGACGGCTGAACGTGCAGATGGGGCGCTGAAAGAGGCACTCGCGGCTTCAAACAAGTGATCGCCCGTTTGACCTGACGCAGCAATTGCTCAAAGAAACATAGCCGGACTCAGCCAAACACTTTCGCACTGCAAGCAACTCTCGGGGGTCGCGCATCCGTGCGCAACCTGCTTTCATGGATTAATTCCGCGCCCCCCATCAGAGATTCTCATCAATGTCCCGCGCCAACCTCAACGACCTGCAAGGCGATACTTACGGCCTTAAAACGGAAATTTCAGCGAACACTGCAAACCCGGGCTCATGTTGAGCATCGACATCTCGCCCCGCAGTTGGCGGGTCAGGGATTTGATGATCTTCATTCCCACGGACGAATGCTGTTTCAGATCAAACCCCGCAGGCAGCCCCGCGCCCTTATCGGTCACGTTCAGCAGCACCTGACCAGCAGCGGCCTTCAGCTCGATAAACACGTCCCCCGCCGACTTGTCGGCGTAGGCGTATTTAAGGGCATTGGTGACCAGTTCATTCAGCACCAGCGCCAACGGGATCGCCTTGTCCAGCGGCAGGATGACGTCGTCCAGGTCGATCACGAAGCGTGTTTGCGCCGAGGCTGAACCGCGCAGCCCATCGATCAACTCGGCCAGATAAATACCTGCGTTGACCGTTTCCACTTGATCGGCCTGATACAGCTTTTCGTGGACGGCGGCGATGCTCATGATCCGCCGGCTGGTATCGACGAGTGCCGCGCGGGCGACGGGATCTGCCAATTGGCGTATTTGCAGCTGGATCAGCCCGATGATCAGTTGCAGGTGATTCTTCGTCCGATGGTTGATTTCCTTGAGGAGCATGTCCTTTTGCTCAAGCAGCTGATTTTTCTGCCGCAGCGAGCGCCTTAGCTCCATTTGCGCCATGACCTGTTTGGCCAACGTCACCAGGGCGATTTGCTGTTGCGGGCTCAGCTGTCGCGGGTGTCGGTCGAGAATGCACAGCGTCCCGAGGCCGTAGCCTTCCGCCGTCTCCAGCAAGCAGCCGGCGTAGAAGCGCAAACCTTCATCGGCCGTCACCAACGGGTTGGAGCTCATCCTCGGGTCAGCGCGCAGATCGGGTATGACGGTGATGCCGGGCTGCAGAAGGACGTGACGGCAGATGGAAACGTCCAAGGGTGTTTCGCGGATTCCCAAGCCTGTTTCCGCCTTGAACCACTGGCGGTGGCGGTCTATCAGGTTCATCACCGAAATTGGCGCGTCGCAGATGGCGGCGGCCAGGCTCACGAGCTCGTCAAAATCCGCTTCGCGTGGGGTATCGAGGATTTCATAGCCGTGCAGCACGGCAAGACGTTCGGGCGAGTCGCACGGGTCGATGAAGCTCTGCGAAATCATTAGGGCTCCAGCATAGGGAGGCACGCGCCATGGGTTCAAAACGCAAGGAATCGAATGCAGGCGTGCGCAGTGAGACAGGAAAGGAGCAGAGCATACACGCAATCGGTACCTGCCCGCCGCGCAGACTGATGCCCGCCGTGCAGACTGATGGCCGTTGGTAAGCTCGCTGAATCCGGCGCGGCGTCCATACTGTGGTTCTCCCGGACTGCTTTCTATCAACCCTTTCGGAAACCGACATGCCCACCCCAGAATCCGCCCTGCTGCAGAGCTGGCACGCCAACGCCGACGCGTGGATCGACGTCATCCGCAGCGGTGCCATTGAGAGCCGCCAGCAGGTGACTGATCAAGCCGTTCTACTGGCGATCATCGGGCGTCAGCCGGCGCGTGTGCTTGATCTGGGTTGCGGCGAAGGCTGGTTGCTGCGGGCGTTGGCGGATCGGGGGATTGAGGCGGTAGGCGTCGATGGCGATGCGACGCTGGTGGACGCGGCACGTCTGGCCGGCACTTGCACCGTGCATGTCGCTGACTACGACGCGTTGGTCGAGGCGAAGGTTGATGTCGGCCGCGATTACGATTTGATCTGCGCGAATTTTTCGCTGCTGCATCAGGACATCATTCCATTGCTGGCTGCGATGAATGCCCTGCTGGCTCCGGGCGGCGCCCTGATCATCCAGACCTTGCACCCATGGGCCGTTGCGGCAGGCGATTATCAGGATGGCTGGCGCGAAGAATCGTTCGCCGGGTTCAAGGGCCAGTGGCAGCCGATGCCGTGGTATTTCCGCACGTTGTCGAGCTGGTTCAATGCGCTGGATATGGCCGGGTTGCGGCTGGTCGGCCTACAAGAGCCGCAGCACCCGCAAAGCCCGGTTCCGCAGTCACTACTGATGGTGGCTGAGCGCAACTGATATCCAAAAAACACCGCTAACCCTATAGGAGCCGAGCTTGCTCGCGAAGGCGTCGGCACAGCTTGAGCCTATGTTGCTTGATACGCCGCCTTCGCGAGCAAGCTCGGCTCCTACGAGGGTTACGCGGTTTGCAGGATCAATCGCGGGCCGCGCAGGCGATACTGCGCCAACAAACGCATGACGTAGCCGACTTTGATCAGGGTCGGGCCGAGGATAGTCAGCGCGTGCATCGCCACCAGCAGCGCAATCGGCATGTGGCCGTCGTAGAGATAAGCGCCGTAGATCCCGGCCAGCAGCATGATCAGACCGGCAACAAGGACTTTGCTCGACAGGTGCAGAACGTTCAGCGGGCTTTCGAAGAAAGTGAGCATGGTGACGGACTCCTGGGCTGTTCAGTTTTGTACCTTGACCACTTCAAGTCTCGTGCCAGATTTATAATCCAACAAAATCAGCCACCTGCAAAAATCAGAGTCAAATTGACACAGATCAATAAAGGTCTTTTTGACTCGGATATTTGTCATTAAGACTACACTCAGCTCAAACCATCAACGCCATCGCCTAAAAGCAAACCAATATCATTTGCGCGACCTGCGTCCTTTTGCTTTAATCGCGACCCATTCCTATTTAGACCCGTAACGGTCGCTCTGGACGCTTGCTCTGATGACGGTCGCCGACACCTCACTCGTGCAGAATCTCTACCTCAGCCATCACCGCTGGCTGCACGAGCTATTGCGTCGGCGCCTGAGCAACGCAATGGATGCCGCCGACCTTGCGCATGACACTTTCATCCGCGTGCTCAAGCGTCCGCAAACCTTCAACGGCGAAGTCCACGAACGCTCTTATCTGGCGACCATTGCCCGAGGCTTGTGCGTCGATCACTGGCGCCGTCGGCAACTGGAACAGACCTGGCTGGAAACCCTCGCCAATCGCCCGCCGGCCCTGCAGCCCTCGCCCGAGCAACAGGCGATCATCGTCGAGACGCTGCTGGAAGTGGACGCCATGCTGCAGCGCCTGCCGCAGCGGGTCAGCGACGCGTTCATCCTCGCGCAATTGCACGGCATGCCCTACAAACTGATCGCCGAACAGATCGGCGTCAGCGAGCGGATGATCAAGAAATATCTGGCGCAGGCAATGATGCATTGCGCCATTCTTGAAGCCGAACTCGATGGTCTGCTGATTGAATAACGCCACGCAAACACTCAGCCACGCCAGCCTCGAACAAGCGGCGCACTGGTACGTGCAATTGCATGACGAGCCGGTCGCCGAACAGGAACATCTGCGCTGGCAGGCCTGGCTGGCACAAAGCCCTGAGCATCAGGCGGCTTGGCGTTATATCGAACGGGTCGGCCAGCGTTTTGCGCCGTTGCAGCAAGAGACCGAAGCCGTCAGCCACACCTTGCGCAGCAGCGCGCGCACGTCAATCAGCCGTCGTCAGTCGCTCAAAGGTTTGTTGATTTTGGCCGCGACCGGCATGGCCGGATGGGCGATCGAGCGCAACACGCCGCTGATGGATTCAGTCGAGCGGTTTTCTGCCGACCTCTCGACCGGCACCGGCGAAACCCGCGAAGCGACGTTGAGCGACGGCAGCCGCATCTGGCTCAACGCCTTGAGTGCCCTGAATGTGCGTTTCGATGCGCACCAGCGCCTGCTGCAACTGCGCGCCGGCGAAGTGCTGATCGACACAGCCAAAGACCTCGACCGAGCCTTTTGGGTCGAGACCGAACATGGCCACATGCGTGCGCTGGGCACGCGTTTCAGCGTACGGCAGAACGAGCACAACACCGTACTGAATGTCTTTGAAGGCGCGGTCGAAGCCACTAACCGTCAGGGCGAAACCGCCGTGATTCAGGCCGGCCAGCAAATCAACTTCAGCACTGAACGCATGAACATCACCAGCGCTGCCGATCCCTCCCGCGAGGCCTGGCGCCGGGGTGTGTTGCTGGCCGATAACCTGCCGCTGGGCAAGTTGATCGAAGAACTCAGCCGCTATCGAGCGGGGCATCTGCATTGCGATCCGGTCGTGGCCGCGCTGCCGGTGATGGGTTCATTCCCGCTCAAGGACACCGATCAAGCCTTGCGACTGCTGGAAGCGGCGCTGCCGATCCGCATCAACAAAACCTTCGATTGGTGGGTCAGCGTCGGGCCGAAAGCCTGAGGGGGTTTTTCATATCGCGGTTCCCTTTTCGCGGGTTCATTCGGTTAACCACTAGCCCCCTCATTTCGTTGATTGCCCAGGGAACTCCATGTTGCGCTCTACCCTCGCCCGCACTCGTTTTGCCTTGGCCGTGGCGTCTGCCATGCCAGCGGTGTGCGCGTTGGCGGAGGGGCAGATACAGCATTATTCGGTTGCGCCCGGATCGTTGGTCACAGTGCTCAACCGCTTCGCCGAACAAAGCGGCGTGTTTATCGCCGGGCACAATGACCTTGCAGCGGACAAGCGCAGCCCCGGTCTCAGCGGCGATTTCACGCCACAACAGGCGCTGCAAATCCTGCTCAAGGGCAGCGGCCTGCAAGCCCAGCCGCAAACGGACGGCGGTTATGTTTTGCGCAGTACAGCCATTGCAAATCCGCTGCAATTGGACGCCACCACCATCAACGGCAAAACCCTCGGCGCGATCACCGAGGACACTCACGCCTACACCACCGGCGTCAGCGCATCCGCTACCGGACTGGCGCTGTCGCTGCGCGAAACCCCGCAATCGGTGACCGTGATCACCCGCCAGCAAATCGATGACCAAGGCGCCAACGGCATCGCCGATGTGCTGCGCCGCGCGCCGGGGATCAGCGTGCAGAACTACGACAGCGAACGCTGGGAGTTTTCCAGCCGTGGCGCGCCGATCACCAATTTCCAGTACGACGGCGTCAATACCGACTACGACGGCGTCTACGATTACGGCACCACCAGCACCGACATGGCGACCTTCGACCGCGTCGAAATCATCAAGGGCGCGACGGGATTGATGACCGGTTCGGGCGACCCTTCGGCCACGGTGAACCTGATCCGCAAACGCCCTACTCCGGCGTTCAAAGCCTCGCTCAGTGGCAGCGTCGGGTCGTGGGACAACTACCGCAGCGAAGCCGATATCTCCGGCGCTCTGAACAGCAACCTGCGTGCACGTTTTGTCGGCGTTCATCAGGAGCGCAGCGCCCACGCCGATCACTACCAGAACACCAAGGACATCGCCTACGCCATCGTCGAAGCCGATCTCAGTCCGGACACTCTGCTGACCTTCGGTTTCGACCAGCAAAACACTCGCTCACGCGGCGCGAGCTGGACGGGCTTTCCGATGTTCTACAGCGATGGTTCACGGACGAATTTCTCTCGCTCGTTCAACCCGGCCACTGACTGGAGCCGTCGCGATTTCAGTAACCAAACCTTGTTCGCTTCCGTCGCCCGACAACTGCAAAACGACTGGACGCTGAAACTCAGCTACGACCGCAAACACCGCGAGCACGACACCCTGATCGGCTCGGCCAGCGGCGGTAATCCAGATCCGGTGACCGGCGATGGCATGTTCCTCTACATGGGCAAATTCAAGGGCAACGAGGTGCAGGACAACGTCGATCTCAACCTCGGTGGGCCGTTCTCGTTGTTCGGTCGCGAGCACCAGATGATCATCGGTTTCATGTCGATGAACACGCGCCAGAACAACCCGGTGTACGGCTCGGTTTATCCGCCGCTGGACGGCAGTATCTTCGACTGGCACGGCGAGTTCGCCAAACCCGATATCCCGCAGATCGGCACCGACGACATCAGCCAGCGCCAGACCGGCGCGTACGTCTCGACCCGCTTCAAGGCCAGCGACGACCTGGCGCTGATCCTCGGCGGACGCGTCAGTGATTTCACCGCCAGCGATCACCTCGACTACAGCGACCCGGCCACGGTCGATGTGCGCGATGGCTACCGCCAGACCGGGGTGGTCACGCCTTACGCCGGCGCGGTCTACGACCTCAACGCGACCTACTCGCTGTACACCAGTTACACGCGCATTTATCAGCCGCAACTGAGCAAGGACGCCGCGCGCCAAGTGCTCGACCCGGTGCAAGGCGACAGCTATGAAGCGGGGATAAAAGCCGAGTATTTCGACGGTCGGGTCAACGCCAGTTTTGCCGTGTTTCGCATCGAGCAGGACAACGTCGCCGAGCAGGTCAGCGGCTTCGACACGCAGACTGTTTATCGCGCGGTGCAAGGCGCGACCACCAAAGGTTTCGAGTTGGAACTGGCTGGCGAAGTCGCCGACGGCTGGAACCTCTCCGCCGGTTACGCCTACAACCACACCCGCGATGCCAACGGCGATCCGGTCTATGCCTCGATCCTGCAAACCACCGCGCCAGAGCAGTTAGTCCGCCTGTTCAGCAGCTATCGCCTGCCCGGTGTCTGGCAAAACCTGACCCTGGGCGGCGGCATCAGTTGGCAGAGCGAATTCTTCGGCAACGTGTTCCAGCCCGGCGCCGATCAGAACGTGCGCATCACTCAGGACAGTTATTACCTGGTCGACGCGATGGCGCGCTACCGCTTCAACGAACATTTGAGCACCACGCTCAATGTGAAAAACCTCTTCGACAAAACCTACTACACCGGCCTCGGCAACTTCGGCACCGGCTTCTACGGCGAACCGCGCAGCCTGCAACTGGCAGCGCGCTGGGATTTTTGACGCCGCGACTTGTCGATCTACGGCACTGCCATTCGACCAAGGACTGTCTACGCTGAAAGTCCAGCGTGTCTAACCTGCCGAGGATGACTGCCATGCAACGCTTTCAAAAAATCACGCCGTGCCTGTGGTTCGACGATCAGGCCGAAGCGGCGGCGAAGTTCTATTGCTCGATCTTCGATCACGCGAAAATCACCGGCCTGACCCACTACAGCAAGGTCGGTCAGGAATTTCACGGCAAGCCGGAAGGCGCGGTGATGACCGTCAGTTTTGAGCTCGATGGCCATACCTTCACTGGACTCAACGGGGGGCCGATGTTCACGTTCAGTGAAGCGATTTCGTTTCAGGTCAATTGTCAGAATCAGGAAGAAGTCGACCATTTCTGGGGCCAACTGTCTGCAGGCGGCCCGGTCGAGGCGCAGCAGTGTGGCTGGCTCAAGGACAAGTTCGGCGTGTCGTGGCAAATCGTCCCGGTGGCGTTCATGCAAATGATGCTGGACGCCGACACCAGCAAGTCGCAGCGGGCCATGCAGGCGATGTTCAAAATGAAAAAACTCGACATTGCCGAACTGGAACGGGCCTTTGCCGGCCAGAGCTAATACACTCGGGCACTGGCCTGCCGGGAATAACCATAATGAAACACGCTGCCGCCAAAAACCCTGAAAAAGCCCCGCGCTTCTGGCGCGACGACGCCCTGCCCTTTATCGAAGCGCGGGCCATCGCCGATGGTCGCGAAGTCTGTTACGCCCGGCATTCCCACGCGCACTTTTCCATCGGCGCGATCACTGCCGGGCGCAGTACTTATGTGCATGAACAGGCGCAATTCGAGGTGGCGGCGGGCACCGTGGTGCTGATGAATCCGGGCGACGTGCATGCCTGCAATCCGATTGATGATCAGCCGTGGTCGTACGTGATGCTGTACGTCGAAACGCCGTGGCTGACGGATTTGCAGCATCAGTTGGGGTTTGGTGAGGATCTGGAATTTCGCCGGTTTTCCGCCACGCACTTGCAGGATGCGGCGCTGTTTCGCGGCTTGATGGCGCTGTACGAAGTGTTGGTCGACGATCAGCAGGATGTGCTGCGTAAACAGAGCACGGCGGTGGAGTTTTTCAGTGATCTGCAGCTGCGTCTGAACCCGGCCGGGCAAGCGTTGCGCGAGCCGAATTTCAAACTGGAACGGGCGGCGGATTTCATTCGTGAGCACTGCACGGAACTGCTCAGCCTTGAGGATATTTGCGCGGCGGCGCAGCTTTCACCGTCGTATTTGATCCGCGCGTTCAAGCAGCATTACGGCATGACCCCGCATGCGTTTTTGGTCAATCAGCGCATCCAGTTTGCCCGCGAGCGTTTGCGTGGCGGGCAGTTGATTGCCGATGTAGCGCTGGAGGCTGGGTTTGCTGATCAGGCGCATTTTCAGCGCGCGTTCAAACAACACCTGGCCGCAACCCCCGGCCAGTATCGCGGCTGACCGCGATCCAATGTAGGAGTGAGCCTGCTCGCGATAGAGGTGTGTCAGCCACACATTTTTTACTGAAAGACCGCTATCGCGAGCAGGCTCACTCCTACAAGGGGTCAGGTGATCAGCAGGTAAATTGCGCTGACTGCCAGCAAGAGCGCCATGCTGCGGTTAAACCAACGCATCCCCGCCGCATTGCTCAAATACCCGCGCAAGAACGTCCCGGCGTACACCCAGCAGCCCACCGACACATAGCAAATCACCAGGTACACCGCCGCAAACTGCCAGACCAACCGCGCCTCACCATCGGCGACAAACGCGCCCATCCCCGCTACACAGGCCAGCCACGCCTTGGGATTGAGCCATTGCATCACCGCGCCGTACAGCATCGACGGTGCCCGCGCTGAATCCTTGGCGTTCAGTTGCCCGTCATCGGTAGCCAATTTCCACGCCATGAACAGCAAAAACGCCACACCGGCCAGTTGCACCACGCGGGTCATGAACGGCCACAGTTGCAGCATTTCATGCAGCCCCAACCCCATCAGCACCAAGAGCAACACAAATCCTAACGTGGCCCCGGCGACATGCCGCTGACTGGCGCGAAAGCCGAACTGCGCCCCCGAACTCAACGCCACAATATTCACCGGCCCCGGCGTGATGGACGCCGCCAGCGCAAACGCCGCCATCGAAACAATCAGACTCATCGCACACCTGCTTCAAAACAAGGAACAAGGCGCCCACCCTAACCAGCGTCCGATCCCCAGTATTGAAGAAAATGCCCCTGCCCCTGTAGGAGCTGCCGAAGGCTGCGATCTTTTGATCTTGTCTTTTGAAAACAGGATCAAAAGATCGCAGCCTTCGGCAGCTCCTACAGGGGATTTTGTGGGTTAGTCCAGGCGTGGCACGGTGAAGCGGAATTCGCTGCCCTGCCCCGGTTCGCTCTCGGCGACGATCCGCCCGCCATGGGCCTCGACGATGCCTTGGGTGATGTACAAACCCAGGCCGGTGCCAGTCGGGTTGCCGTCCTTCACCGTCCAGTAACGATCGAACACGTGCGGCAGGTTTTCCTTGGGAATACCCTCGCCGCTGTCGCGCACGGTGAAGACAATTTCATCGCCCACCGACTTCGCACGCACGCCGACCGTGCCCAGACGCGGAGTGAATTTGATCGCGTTACCGATCAGATTCGACAGCACCTGAAACAGCCGCTCAGGATCGCCATGAATGCTCAGATCCGCGTCGGCCTCAAAGGAAATGCTGATGTCCTTGTCGATTGCCAACGGTGCGAGCAGCGATTGTGCCTCCTCAAACATCTGCCCGACGTCGAGTTTCTGCGGGTTGATGGTGTAGCGCCCGGCGTCGATTTTCGAGGTGTCGAGCAAGTCTTCCAGCAGCGTGTTCATGCGCCCGGCCGCTTGTTGCATGGTGTCGATAGCCGTGGAGATCCGTCGCGACGTATGCGGGCCGTCAGAGCTGAAGGCCTTCTGCATCATGCCGCAGAGCATCGAAATCACCGTCATCGGGTTGCGCAGATCGTGGGAAACCACCGCCACCAGCTCATCACGGGCACGCACCGCTTCCTGCTCGCGTCGAACCTGCCGCGCCAGATCATTTTCCAGCGCCGAACGCCGCAGATCGTTGGCCGCAAACAGATCGCCGTGGCTCCATTTGGTGGAGATCCCGGCCATCTCGACTTTCCAGATTTCGAACGACGTACGCGGGCGCAATCGCAGGCCGGCGTCGGAGTTTTCCAGATCCAGCGGTTTGCGCGGATCACCACTCCAATTGATGTTTTCCTTCACCTCGGGGCGGAACCAAAGCACGCCGTTGTCGACCGGTTTCGGCAGGCTCATGGCGAGCACACCGCTGGCGACTTGCTGATAGTGCGCGGCCGGCGGGTAAACGCTGGCCAGATGATGACTGGAGAACACCGCCTCGCCGCTGTCCTGCAACCACTTGTGCAGGGCGCGGATTTCGTCCGGCTCCGGGCAGTTGCCGTAACGGTGCAATTGCTTGTCTTCGATGATCGCAATGCCGCCGGCGCCGGTCAGTGCCATCAGCACTTCAGGCTGGTTGGCCAGACCGTCGAATACATTCTGCGGCGAGTCGATCATCGCTTGATTGAGCATCGCCAGCGCGTCGACTTTTGCTTCGCGCTGACGGCTGACTTCCAGTGCCTCCATCGCACTGATTTGCAGCGACAGCACTTGGCCGATGGTCTGGCAGGCGGCGCGCAATTCGTGCGGCACATGCAGCGGTTCGCGGTTGCCGCAGCTGATCAAGCCCCAGAGTTTGTCGCCCTTGAGCAGGGAAATACTCATCGACGACAGCACGCCCATGTTCTTCATGTATTGGCAGTGAATCGGCGACACGCTGCGCAGCGTGGCGAAACTCAAGTCCAGCGGCGTTTGCGTGTCCGGACGCAGCTTCGGCACCAGCGGCACCGGCTCGTACGCCGCATCCGGGATGATCCGCAGCCAGTTGGTGCGATACAGCTCGCGGGCCTGCTCGGGAATGTCGGACGCCGGGAAGAAAAGACCGTTGAACACTTCCATCGACGGATCGGAGGCTTCGGCAATGACTTGGCCGTGGCCCTCTTCTTCGAAGCGATAAATCAGCACCCGGTCGTAACCGGTCATCGCCTGAATTTCTTTGACGCTGATGTCGTACAGCGCCTGCAACGTCGTCGCGCCTTGCAGCCGTTGGAGCATGCGGCCCAAATGGGTTTCGCTGCCCGCCACGTTACGCGGCTGGAAGTTCTCGACGTGGATTTCCAGTTCGAGAATCAACACGCCTTGATGACGGTGCAGCAAGCCTTCGAACGCCATGTCGTTGAGTCGGAACAGCAATGGCGCCGAGTCGGACAAAGTTGGCTGTTGCAACGTCTCGCGTACTTGCGCGGCGCGTTCATCGCCAATCAGGCTTTGCAGCGGTTGTCCGATCAACTCCAGCGCAGGACGGCCGAGCAGGCTCTCGACGTTGGCGCTGACCTGAATGATCTCCAGCGCAGGCTCGCTCAAGGTCAGCAGCAACCCGTGCGGCTGGATCGCGCCGGGGAACCGAATCGGTTCGTCGGCACAGTTGGCCAGCAGTTCTTCAAAGGCTTGTTTGTCTTGCGGAGTCATGCCAGTACCTCCCGGCTTTCGAGCCAGCGCTCGAAACAACTGAATGTGGTGTGTGCGGCCGCCACAACGGCCTTGCGCTCGTCCGTATCCATCGGTCGACTGCCCAGGTATTCCATGAAATCACGCCAGCGACGACCGGTGGCGGCGCCGTAGACATCGAGAAAAGCCGCGCCGTTATCGGCTTCCAGGCCTAACCGCGCAGAGATTTCCCGGCGCAGGATTTGCCCGCCGAGCGTTGCGCCTTCGAGCACGTACAGTATGCCGAGGCAGCTAGCGCCAGAATTGATCTGCGGCAATTGGCTACAGATCGGCAGGCGGTTGATCGCTTCATCCGCGACGCCCAACGCTTGCAGGTCGCCGCGCAAGGTGGCGGTTTTGAGACGTGGCGTCAGATCAAAATCGGCGGGGATGCAGTGGCTGTCGAGCAATGCGCTTTCCAGCGGCAAATAGAAGCCGTAGTAAGCCTGCATCAGCCGTTGAAAAGCCTGAATATCGAGGGCGTCGGAGAAAAAAGGAAGGCGTTTTTCCAGCGCGATGTGCAGGTCGGCAGTGCCGGCTCGCAGATCTTGCAGCACCGGTGGCACATAAACTTCACGGGCCTTTGCTTGCATGTAGATCGCTCTTGGTGAGGCCGCCTGGGGCCATTCGGGGTTGGCATCGCATCGAGGGATTTTACACGGCACAGGTCATTTTTCTGACCCGACGACTAGTTTTTCCAGACGAAACCACCGCCCTCTGACCTATCAGAGTTTCAGATTTCGCAAAAAGTTCGAACGGTTTCGCCAGTACCGCCGGGCGCTGTACCGCGACAGCACTGCCTGACTGTACGGGTCGGGCCGCACGGGGGCTGTGATAAAAATGCGCTTCTGGTTTCTGGAGTGCTGTCATGGATCTCGCCACGCTGTCGCTGTTTCTCCCCGCCTGCTTCGCCCTGAACATGGCCCCCGGCCCGAACAATTTGCTGTCGGTGAGTAACGCCACACGTTACGGCTTTCAGCGCGCCTGCTTGGCGGGCATCGGGCGGATTCTGGCGTTTGCCGGGATGATTGCGCTCGCGGGCGCCGGTCTGTCGGTGGTGTTGCAGACGTCGGAATGGCTGTTTCAGGCGATCAAGATCGTCGGCGCGGGGTATTTGTTGTACATGGCCTGGCAACTGTGGCGCGCCAATACCGAAACCGAGGAGGAAATTGCCGGAGCTTCGGTGGGATTCTGGGCGTTGGCGCGACAGGAGTTTCTGGTGGCCGCCGGTAATCCGAAAGCGATCCTGTTGTTCACCGCGTTTTTGCCGCAGTTCGTCGACCCTGGCCGCCCGGTGCCAGCGCAGTTTGCCGTGTTGGGCGTGCTGTTTCTGTCGCTGGAGTGGATCGCCATCAGCGCCTACGCCTACATGGGCCTGCACATGCGCCGCTGGTTCGCCGAGCCGCGCGGCAAGCGTATTTTCAATCGCTGCTGCGCGGGACTGTTGTCGGCGGCGGCTTCGGTGTTGCTGCTGGCGAAACGGGCGTGAGGTTTACGCCTCGGACGGGCCTTTGAGTTCGACCTGATTGCCATCCGGGTCGAAGCAATACAGCGAGAGGCCTTTGCCTTCTGCGCCAAAACGCGATTCGGCTTTGGCCACGGTCAAGCCGAAGGATTGCAGATGTTCGGTCAGCGCCGCTTCATCGAACGGTTCGATGCGCAGGCAGAAGTGATCGACGTTACGCCGCTCGGCCCCGGCCGCCCCGCCGCCCTTGCGGCCGAGTTCGCCTTGCAGGTCGACGAGGTCGATCATTGAGGTGCCGGCGCGCAGATGGATCAGGCCCAGCGGCTCGTTGCGCTTGACCACCTCGGCGCCGAAAACCTGGCCGTAGAAATCGATGCTGCGTTGCAGATCCTCGACGCGCAGGACGATGTGATCGATGTGATGAATGGAAAACGGATGCATAACTCAACGCCTCACACAGTGTAGGAGCTGCCGCAGGCTGCGATCTTTTGATCTTTGGACGCGGAGCGTCCGCGGCTGCATTCCCACGCAGAGCGTGGGAACGATCAAACGCGGCCCGAGCCTTCGGCAGCTCCTACACGGTAGTTCAGGTGATGTGGGAATTCACTGTCGATTTTTCGGTGGAGCCATCGACAATCTGGTTTTACTCTCAAGCCATGAACATACAAACCGCTGTCCTGCCGCCCCACGCCGAGATGGTTCGCGCCATGCTTGAACGCGACACTGCCTATGAAGGCGTGTTCTTTACGGCCGTGAAAACCACCGGGATTTTCTGCCGCCCGAGTTGCACGGCGCGCAAGCCGAAACCGGAGAACGTCGAGTTTTTCGCCCATGCCGATGAATGCCTGTCGGCCGGTTATCGCGCCTGTCTGCGCTGCAAACCGCTGGACGCCGACGCCATTGCGCCGGACTGGGTGCAGACGCTGCTCAAAGCAGTCGAAGCTGATCCCGAGGTGCGCTGGACCGATGCGCAATTGCTCGCCGAAGGCATCGTGCCGCTGAAGTTGCGGCGCTGGTTCAAACAGCATTTCGGCATGACCTTCCATGCCTGGCTGCGCACGCGTCGATTGGGCATGGCGTTGGGTGGGATCAAGCAAGGCACGTCGATTGATCACGCGGCGTTCGACTCGGGGTATGAATCGCTCAGCGGTTTTCGTGATGCGTTTCAGAAGTCCTTCCACATCACGCCGGGGCGTGCGGCGCAGAGTGAACCGTTGCTGTTCACCCGCCTGACCACGCCGCTGGGGCCGATGATCGCCATGGCCGAACGTCGTGGGCTGGTGTTGCTGGAGTTTCTTGATCGCCCGGCGTTGACCCGCGAAGTCGAGGAATTGCAGAACCGCTACGGCTATGCGGTCGTGCCGGGACACAACGGACATCTGCAGCAGATCGAACAGCAACTGGCGGCGTACTTTGCCGGCACACTCAGCGAATTTACCGTGGCGCTGCATTTGCCCGGCAGCGAGTTTGCGCGGCAGGTCTGGGCGGCGCTGCGGCAAATTCCCTACGGGCAGACCAGCACCTACGGCACCATCGCCGCCGCGCTGGGCAAACCCGGCGCGAGTCGCGCGGTGGGCCTGGCCAACGGACACAATCGTTTATCGATTGTGGTGCCGTGTCATCGGGTGATTGGCGCGGATGGCTCGCTCACCGGCTATGGTGGAGGACAGCCGCGCAAGGCATTTCTGCTGAGGCTGGAAAACGCCGCGGTACAGCTCACGCAGCCCTTGGCCTTCTGACCAATTGATCGATCAACAAGAGGGAATTTTTGAAAAGCATGCTCCCCTATCAAGCGGCCAGCGAGTTTCTGGCCGCGCTCGACGAAGACTGGCAGCAGCACATCGCCGCTGTCGGCCCGTGCCTGCATCAACCGCATCCGGCGCGTGATCCGTACGAGTCGCTGGTGCGGGCGATTGCTTATCAGCAACTGCACGCTAGGGCTGGGGATGCAATTGTCGGGCGGCTGGTGGGGTTGTTTGGCGGAGAGTCCTTTCCGCGCCCCGAGCAGATCCTCGCGACTGACTTTGATCGAATGCGCAGTTGCGGCTTTTCGGGCGGCAAGATCGCGACCATTCAAGGGATCGCCCAAGCAACGCTGGACGGCGTGGTGCCGGATTATGCGACGGCCATGGCGATGGACGATGAGGCGCTGATCGAACGCTTGATCAGCCTGCGCGGGGTCGGTCGCTGGACGGTGGAAATGCTGCTGATCTACAGCCTTGAACGCATGGACATTCTGCCGGCGGACGACTTCGGCGTGCGTGAAGGTTATCGGCGATTGAAAAGCCTCGACGTACAACCGACACGCAAACAGATGATCGACATCGGCCAAGCCTGGAGCCCACACCGCACAGTCGCCGCATGGTACCTATGGCGCGTGGCCAAACCCTGAAACCCCAACGCTTATAGGTGCTGCGGAATCATGGGACTGTGTGATTGTGGGTCTGTAGGAGCTGTCGAGTGCAACGAGGCTGCGATCTTTTGATCCTGATCTTTTAAAAGCCAAAAGATCGCAGCCTCGTTGCACTCGACAGCTCCTACAGTGGAAATGAGAGTTCGGCCTCTGGGTGGGCGCCTGCTCACACCCACGCAACAGCCAGCAATCCCGCGCCAAGCACCACGCACAACGGCGAATACACCCACGTATCAAGCCGTGAAAATCGTGAGCCTTTGACCTCTTTGAAAAACCCCACCAGGTTCGAATCACCAATCGCCCGGGCGAACAGCAGCAGCGCAATCGCGCTGATCCCCCATTGCAGCGACCAGTGATGCACCGGCGCGAAGCCCCAACCCACGCGCATACACACCAGCGCCGCAATCACCAACAGCGCCGCCGCGACCAGCAACGTGATCCAGCCGGAAGGTTTGAACGCCGGGCGCACCGTCGCCACCAAACCTTGCACCGGCACTTGCGGCACGGCCGCCACCGCCGCCCATTGTCCGCCCAGCGCCCAGTACACATGCACCAGGGCGATCACCGCAAAAACCGTCACCAGCCATTGAGCCAACACAAAGGTCATGGTCGAGAATCCTTGGAAAGGGATTTGAACAAATCATCCTAGTTGGCATTTTTTGAAGTGCACGACCGATCGGCGGTACGGTAAAGTGCCGCCCCATGAAATTCTCCCGTACCGATCGCTCACTGCTGGCCTGGATGCTCTATTGCTGCGTCCTGTTCAACGTGTTCGCCTGCAGCATCGGTCACGGACAAATGGTCGGCATGCAGCTGAACGGTATCGGCGGCCAGTTCTGTACGGTCGACCCGGCCACGCAAGCGCCAATCGCCAGCAACCCCACCGAAGAAAAACTGCCGACCCTGTCCAAGGCGTTCGGCTGTCCGCTGTGCTCGGTCGGCGGCGGCATGGGCCCGGCGTTCAACTCCAGCCTGACCCTCGCCGTTCTGCCGGAGCAACACAGCCCACCGCTGGCACCGATCGTCAGTGCCGACCTCCCTGCCCGCTTCACCTGGCCCTCGGCCAACCCTCGTGCCCCACCGCTCGCCTGAGTGTTTCTGCCTTTTTTGATCTGTCAGCCCACTGCACCAACGCGCGGCGTGTGCCTGTGCGCTGACGCCTAGACAAGCATTCAGGATTCAATGATGAAACAACTCACTTTGCTGGCGAGCCTGTGCGGCTGCCTGTCCGTCAACGTCTGGGCGCAATCCACCGTGGATCTGGCGCCCATCACCATCGATGGCGAATCCGGCGCCGAACCGGGCCTGAGCCTCGACCAGTCCAGCGGCATGGCCTCGCGCCTCGGCCTCAGCGTGCGCGACACCCCGGCCTCGGTGGCCATCGCCAACCGCAACGACATCGAGCGCCATGGCGCACAGAACTTCCAGGACGCCGCCAACACCCTGCCCGGCGTCAATGCCAGCGCACCGCCGGGTTTCGGCGGCTTCGTCTCTTACCGCGGCTTCACCAGCAGCCAGATCACCCAGATGTTCAACGGCATCAACGTCTCCGGCGGTCTCGCCCGACCGGTGGACGCGTGGATCTACGACCGGGTGGAACTGGTCGGCGGTCCGTCGTCGCTGATCAACGGCGCAGGCTCGGTCGGCGGCTCGCTGAACTACGTGACCAAACTCGCCACGCGCGACGAGCAAGCCATCGAAGGCCGGGTCAGCTACGGCACTTACGACACCACCGAAACCGCGTTCGGCCTCAACCATGCCCTGACCGCCCCGAGCGCCGACATCCAGCACTACGCCCGACTCGACGTCAGCCACAACACCAGCAACGGCTACATCGACCGCCAGGAACGCGATGCCTGGAGCGTGGCGTTCTCGTTGCTCAGCGACCTGACGCCGGATCTGTCACATACGTTGGCGCTGGAATACCAGGACGAGCACGAGGACAGTCCGTATTGGGGAACCCCAGTGCTCAATCCCAAGGCCGGCGAGCTAAAGATCGACAAACACAACCGCCTCAACAACTACAACGTCGAAGATGGTCGCTACGAGCAACGAACCATCTGGGCTCGCTCGATCATCGACTACCGCATCAACGACAGCACCACCCTGCGCAACACGCTGTATCACCTCGACAGCCAGCGCGATTACCGCAACCTCGAAACCTACCAGTACAACGCCGACAACACGGCGGTGAACCGCTCAACCGCGTATCAGGTGCGCCATCAGGGCGAGCAGAACGGCAACCAGTTCGAACTGCGCCACGACAACACGCTGTTGGGACTTGAGACGACGTGGTCGGGTGGTTTCGAATACAAGGTCAACCAGACCACCAACTATCCGCTGAACGTCAAAGGCGCCAGCACTGTTGATCCGAACCATTACCGGCCGGGGCATTTCTACGACATACCCGGCACCAACCCGGCGTTGATCAGCGACAAGACCAACGAGGTCACCACCAAAGCCTTATTCGTGGAAAACCGCTTGGCGCTCACCGACAAACTGTCGCTGCTCACCGGTCTGCGTTATGACGATATCGACCTCGACGTGACCAACCACCGAGTGGTGACCGCCGCTAATCCCAAGCACCTCAAGCGCAGTTGGGAGCCGCTCACCGGCCGCGCCGGCCTGACGTACCAGTTCATCCCGTCGGCCAACGTTTACGTGCAATACAGCACCGCCGCCGAGCAGCCGAACGGCACCCAGGACTTCGACGTCTCGACGGGCAAGCAATGGGAAATCGGCAGCAAGTTCGATTATCTGAACGGGCGCGGTTCGGCGACCGTGGCGGCGTATACGATTGAGCGCAAAGACTTCGCCGTGACCGATCCACTGGATCCGACTAGCAGCATTCCGGTGGGTCAGCAGACGTCGAAAGGCATTGAGATCGCCAGCTCACTGCGGATCACCGACAAGTTACTGGCCGAAGGCAACTTCGCCTGGGTCGATGCGCAGTACGACGATTTCACCGAGAAAAACGCTGCCGGCGTGGTGGTGTCGCGCAAGGGCAACACGCCGACCAACGTGCCGGATCGGGTCGGCAATCTGTGGCTGACCTATGATTTTTCGCCGCAATGGCAAGGTGGGGTTGATGCGCGGTATGTGGCGTCGGTGTTTGCCGATACGGCCAATACGATGACAGTGCCGTCGTACACGTTGTTCGGCAGCTTCCTCAGCTACAAGGTGGATTCGCACACGACTGTGACCGGGCGGGTGCGCAATTTGACCAATGAGGTGTATGCCGAATTTGCGCATGTGTCGCCGGCGTATTACCTCGGGACGCCGCGTACTTTTGAATTGGCGGTGGCAACGAAATTCTAAAAAAACCTGTAGGAGCTGCCGAAGGCTGCGATCTTTTGATCTTGCTTTTAAAACAATCAAAATCAAAAGATCGCAGCCTTCGGCAGCTCCTACAGGATCGCGTCGGCTATAGACTTGCGGATACTTTTTCAGCCACATCCTTCGGTAACCAGGCCTGCCACACATCCGGATGCGCCTTCATAAACGCCACCGCCGCTTCCCGTGGCGCCGTGTGTTTCTCGCTCATCTCGGCCAACGCCTTGTTCAACGGCTCAATCGGGAAATCGACCTTGCTGAAGAACTCGGTAATCTGCGGATACTGCTTCTGAAACGGCGTCGACACGCCAATCGACAGCTTCGAAGCCAGTGACCGCGTTGGTTTTGGATTGGGATTATCGGCATCCGTCAGCGTCTTCCACGCTTCAGCATCAAATGCCGGCTCTTCCAGTTGCACCAGTTTGAATTTGCCCAGCAGCGGCGTCGGCGACCAATAGTAGAACAACACCGGCTTACCGCGACGAATCGACGAACTGATTTCGGCATCCAGCGCCGCGCCCGAACCACTGCGGAAATTGGTGTAGTCGTCCTGCAACCCGTACGCCGTCAGCTTCTGCTTGTTGACCACTTCCGAGGTCCAGCCGATCGGGCTGTTGAGGAACCGGCCCTTGCTCGGGTTTTCCGCATCCTTGAACACGTCCTTGTATTTTTTAAGGTCACTGACACTGCGCAAGTCCGGCGCCAGCGGCTTGATGCCTTTGGCCGCATCACCCTTGATCACATATTCCGGCACCCACCAGCCTTCGGTGGCGCCTTTGACGGTATCGCCGACGCTGACCACTTTGCCTTCCGCCTCAGCCTTGACCCACACCGGACTGCGCCCTGCCCACTCTTCACCAATGACCTGAATGTCATTGTTGGCCAGCGCGGTTTCCAGCGTGATGGTGGTGCCGGGCAGCGTGTCGGTCGGCAGCCCGTAGCCCTTCTCGACGATGATGCGCAACACATCGGTGATCAGGCTGCCGCTTTCCCAGTTCAGGTCAGCGAAATGGATCGGCGTCTCGGCCGCCATCACCGCTTGCGCCGACGTCAGCATCCCGAATGTCGCCACGCTGGCGGCCAATAACCGTCGAAATCCGTTCATCTATTACCCCTCGTGCTGTTCACAGCATTGGCAGGATGGCCTGACAGAAGACCGCAAGCCTCTGAATACTCAGTCAACTGACTGTAGCCGAGGTTCCAGTGTTTTCAGGTAGATGATCCGGTCGAGGTTATGTTTCAGATTTTTCCTGCAAGCTTTGTAGCTCGCGTCTGACCATGGCGGCGTATTCCGCAGGCCGCAAGGTGTAGATCTGCGACGCCACCCAGCCCAGCCAGGCGCCCTGCATTGGCGCCTTCGCCGCGTACAAACGCTGGGCCTCCTCGCGCGCCGTGTCGAGGTTCTGCGAGTGAAAGTCCGCCCGGCTCACTCGCTGGCCTTGAAGGTCACCAGTTCGCCTTTGCGCCATTTGGCGGCTTTGGCGGTGACGGCTTTCAGCGTCTTGGTCAGGCCTTCCTGCAGTTGCTCATTGGCGGCGAACACCGTGACTACGCTGTGGCCTTCCTTGAACAGAATTGCCTGGCCATCGGCCGTCGTGACAAAAGCGTAATCGCCCAGGCCATAGACCGTCAGTTTGATTTCGCGAAAACGGATGTCCATCTTGCCGCCTTCACGGCTGGGCAAGACCGACGCACTGAAATGATCGCCAACCTTGAGCTTGAGCCCGGGTTTGTCATCGACCACCAAGGCACTTTCGGTGTCGATTTCGGCGACGTAAATGCCTTCGGCGCTCTGCTCGGTGATGTAAACAAAACGCGATTGAAACAGCTTGACCAGCTTCGCACGCAAATCACCCAGCACGAACAAAGCATGCATATCGAGGTTACTGACTGCCAAAGAAACATCCCCACATCTGAAAAAGCCGCACACGGAAAACGCGCACGGCAAAAAAACGGCCAGGCCGACAGTGTTGCCAATAACGCTAATAAAAGTCCGAAGTGAGCCGACGGCTCATCGTTCGCGAGGTTGGTAAGACTACTGGAATGTCACTCGCGAAACTTGCCTCAACTGTCGCCAGAGCTTGAAGGAAAAATCCTCAGTGGCCGACAGATAAAACTGACTACGAACTTTAGGGAAAATTCTCACGAAAAAAAGCACTTTTCCGACATATCGCAACTGAAAAATTGCTTTAGATAACCCCCGTCGTCAACAGGTATTGGCGATTCTAGAGCAGCAATGCTCATTACGACTACCCGAAACGACCTGTAAATAGGGGTCGAACGATGAAAAGGACTTCATATGTGCACTCTAACCCACTTTGCCCTGCCCTCTGATGCACGCACCACATCGCCGCTGATCCTGCGTATCGCCACACCAGATGATCAGACACCTCGTTTTCAAGTGGTACCGGCTGGCAACTCGTTTTTTCACATCAAGGAAAAATCGACGGGTCGTGTAAGAGGTTTCCGCGAAGACCATAACGAAGCCTGTGCGCTAGCCCGCTCACTTGAATCGAAAATCGAACTCCTGGCGAACGGCTGCCTCAGATAAAGAGAGTGTTCGATCGCGTCACCCCGGCGCCCACACCAAGGAGCATACGATGGAACTGACAGCAAACAATCTGACGACCCTGTTCGACCAACTGGGATTGCCTTCGGAAGGCTCCGCTATCGACGATTTCATCGAGGCCCATCCGCTGCCTGCGGACGTCAAATTGATCGACGCCGACTTCTGGTCGCCACAACAAGCGCAATTGCTCAAAGAATGGTTACGTGCCGACGGCGATGAAGCGGTTATGGTCGATGAATTGAACGTACGCCTGCACCGCGGCAAGTAAAACCGATCAGTGCAGGCTGTCACCCGCCTTGGCTTGTAATTCTGCAAGCCATGCGGCCTTGCACTCTTCCGCTTCATCGCGACTGGCGAACGCGGTGCCGCGCCGCTCTCCATTCAATAACACCACCCAGCAGACGCTTTGCCCCATCGCGCGCAAACCCTCGGGGACACCGCTGCCGATCATCACGGCGACATCAACTCTGCACTGCATGCTGACCTCCCAAAATCATTAGCTAGCTAACTACGTAGTTAGATTAATGGTTTTCTACGGTAGGAAACAGCAACGGCCGTGCACAGATTCATTGCAGCAAAGGTAACAATCGCTCAGCGCGCACCTTCGGGTTTATAGCCCAGACGCAAACCGCCCCAATGCCGGCCCTTGATCATGATCGGCACCGACAGGTCATGCATCAACTCACGGGTGTCGCGGGTATAGGTCTGCAATAACACCGGTTGCTGATGGCTACCGCAGCGAATCCCGGTGCGATCGGCAAACTTGCGTTTGGTGCGATTGTTCAGCGCATCGACCTGCGCATCGCCAGTCAACGGCTTGCTGAATGCGTGATTGTGCGTCGGCACATAGCCCTGTTGCGTGCAGGCAATGGCGAAGACCAGCCCTTCGTGACGCGGCAGCAACGGCTCCTGAATCGCTGGCAGCACCTGATCGGTATAGCGATCGAAACGGGTCTGAAATTTCACCGGTTGAGTATTCGGGATCGGTTGGTACTGGCGATCAAACAGATCCTCCAGGCTGACCCGGCCCTGATCTATATCGGCTTCAAACTGCGCAGCAATCCGATTAGCGCCTTCGCGCGCCAGGTCGTAGATACGCTGGTGGTAGTCATCGAGGCCGACTTCGGCAAGCCGTTCGCTGATGGTTTCCGCCTGCCCTTCCATCTGCACGGCGGCGTCGGCGAGGCGGCGGGTCTGTTGATCGCTGATCGCCAGATCGCTGCGCATTTGCTCGATAGCTTTGAACAAACTGTCGAGTTGCTCGCGGTTGGTTTCCGCGCCCCGGGCGATTTCGCCGACCTGGGTTTCCACGCCAGCAGCCAGTCGCGCGATGTTTTCCAGGTGCTGACCGGTGTGCTCGACCTGCTCTACGCCGGTGTGCAGGTCGCTGGACAGCTCGCGAATCTGCTCGACCACTTGCGCGGTGCGTTGCTGAATGTCGGCAACCATCTCGCCGACTTCGCCGGTCGCCGACGCGGTTCGCGCTGCTAATCCACGCACTTCGTCAGCAACGACGGCAAAACCGCGCCCGTGTTCGCCAGCGCGGGCTGCTTCGATGGCAGCGTTGAGTGCCAACAGATTGGTCTGGCTGGCGATGGACTGAATCACCAGCGTCACTCGCTGGATGTCATCGCTGCGCACGCTCAAGGCTTCGATCAGCTCGCGGCTGGCGTTGGCGCGTTGACTGAGTTGGTGCATGCGCGAGATCGAATCGAGCAATTGCGTGCGCCCCGCCGCACTGCTGTGATGGGCTTCGCTGGCAGCGTTGAGCGCTTCGCGGCTGAGTTGCGAGGTCGCGTGTTCAGTGGCGATCATCACTTCGGCGTTGCTGACGATTTGCGCGGCGGCATTCAGTTGCGATTCGAGCTTGCTCGCCAGCTCTTTCACCGAAAAGGCAACGCCGGCCGCCGACAAGGCGTTATGGCTGGTCGTGTAGGAAAGGTCGCGGGTCAATTCAGAAATAGCGCTGCCGGAATCGGCAGGCTGTGCAGCGGGGACGGCTCGGGAACGCAGGCGCGGCAGCCAGACAATCAGCACCGCCAACGGCATTGCGAGGTACAGCGACCACTCACCCAGGGTCATGCCGGCCAACAACAGCATCAGGGCGATGCTTTGCAGGGTCGGTGCGAGCCAGCGGTTTTTCGGCAACAGCACTGGTGCAGGCAGAGCCCCAACCAGAGATCCATCTCTCGTCATATCATCACCCCACGCTTGTTTTCATTGTTGTGACTGCATTAAACGCCACTACAACGCCATTATCTATGGTCCGTTGGTCGTGGGGTCTTGCAGCAGGTCAATGAATCGGCGGGAAATGTTGCGGACGAGCAAAAGCAAAGATCGCAGCCCCGACATCTCCGTGTAGGAGCTGCCGAAGGCTGCGATCTTTTGCTGGCGACCCACATTCATGGGTCACCGCACAGCATCAAGCCTGACGCTGGTGCTTGTCGATCTGCTCGTGACGCTCTTGAGCTTCGATGCAGTACTTGGTGGTCGGGCTGATCAGCAGACGCTTCAGGCCAATGGCCTCGCCGCTGTCGTCGCACCAGCCAAAACTGTCTTCCTTGATGCGCTCAAGGGCTTGTTCCAGTTGCGGCAGCATGCGCTGGTCGCGATCGATCGCGTTCACCAGCCAAGTGCGCTCTTCTTCAACCGAAGCCGCGTCCGCCGGATCAGCCGGAGTGTCCAGGCTCTCGATGGCGATGCGATTTTGCTCAATGCGCTCGTGGGTTTCGACTTTCATGTTCTGCAACAGCTCAGAGAAAAAAGCGTGCTGCTCGGCATTCATGTAGTCATCTGCCGGCATGGCCAGCAACTTGTCCTTTGTCATTGATATCTCTATAAAAAAACGTGCATTAAGGCGAATTAGGGAGCGTTTCGGCAAACCGCGTGCGGCTGTCGAAAAGGCATCGTTTATTGCAAATGCCACCCGGCACTCAATTTACGAGGGGCGGCAGTCTAAGGCCGACTTGCGACCTCAGCAACAGAAAATCCAGCGAATTCGTCCGACAAAGCCCGGAAACTGCTCTGACACAGGCTTCATGGCGGTACTCGGAGTGCGTTTATAGCAAGAAATTCAATCGAGCGGCTGTATATAGAAGACAAACGGCTAACGAAGACCTGCGACCGATGACTCTCGACCGCCAGAGTTTTCATTCAGAACTGCCCTGTAGCCTTCGCATCCCCCCGGATTCAGGGGCGCTGCCGTCCATATAAAAGAACAGATCTGAAGGATTACCCATGTCCAGTACAGATCTGCACCAAACGCATCGCCAGCGACAGGCGCCCGCAGAGCGAGCGGATCAGGGTCGACGAAATTCCCCAACAGGTAGACTTCGACGACTGACAATTGCTTCAAGCTCGGCTAGGTTATGCCTTCCCACCGGTTCGACTTGAAGGAACGCGTCATGAAACTGATCGGCATGCTCGACTCCCCTTACGTGCGGCGCGTGGCGATCTCCGCCAAGCGCCTGGGCATCGACCTCGAACACGAGTCGGTCTCGGTGTTCCGCCACTTCGAACAATTCCAGCAGATCAACCCGGTGGTCAAAGCGCCGACACTGATCCTCGACGACGGCGTCGTACTGATGGACTCCACGCTCATCCTCGACTACCTCGAAGCCGCCACCGGCAAAACCCTGCTGCCGAAAGACCTGAGCCAACGCGCCCAAGCCCTGCGCCTGATCGGCCTCAGCCTCGCCGCTTGCGAAAAAGCCGTGCAGCTCTACTACGAACGCAACCTGCGCCCGGCCGACATCCAATACCAACCGTGGGTCGAACGCGTCGAAAGCCAACTCGCCGCCGCCTTCACCGCCCTCGAAAAACAACTTGAAACCTACCACCTGCCCACCGACGGCACGCTCGCCCAGGATGGCATCAGCCTCGCGGTCGCGTGGAGCTTCACCGGCCTCGTCGTACCCGACCAGATCGACAACCACCGCTACCCGCGCATCGCCCAATACACCGCCTACGCGGAAAGCCTCGAAGCCTTCATCAACACCCCGATGACCTGACCATGAGCACAACCGACACCGCCGCACCCGCGCTCAAAGAAATCTTCAACGCCGAACGCCTGCAACATATCGCCGACGAAATGAGCGCGGTGTACCCCGCGTTCAAAGCCAAAGCGTTTCTCAAACATGCCAATCAAGGACTCGCCGAATTATCGGTGATGCAGCGCATGGCGCGCGTCAGCGAAAGCCTGCACGCTGTTTTGCCGCTCGGGTATGAAGATTCCCTCGAAGTGCTGTTTGAACTTGCTCCGAGGCTGAACAGCGGATTCGTCAGCATGTGCCTGCCGCACTATGTCGCCAGCTATGGCGGACATGCGTTCGATACCTCGATGGATGCGCTGAAGTACTTCACCACGTTTGGCTCTTCTGAATTCGCCATCCGCCACTTTCTGCGCAGAGACCTGGAACGCTCGCTGGAACTGATGCATGAGTGGGCGCTGGATGAGAATCACCATGTACGCCGCCTGGCCAGCGAAGGCAGCCGCCCTCGCCTGCCCTGGTCGTTTCGACTGGAAGCGGTGCAGGCGAATCCAAATTTAGCGGCGGGGATATTGGATCGGTTGAAGGCGGACGAGAGTTTGTACGTCCGCAAGTCCGTGGCGAATCATTTGAATGATGTAACGAAGGAACATCCGGGTTGGGTGCTGGATGTGATTGAGGGGTGGTCGCTGGAGGAAAAGCATACGGCGTGGATTGCCAAGCATGCGTTGCGGAGTTTGATTAAGCAGGGGGATATGCGCGCGCTGGCGGTAATTGGTGCGGGGAAGAAGGCTGAGGTTGAGTTGGTGGATGTGCGGGTTGAGCCGGGGGTGGTGCGGTTGGGGGATGCGATTGGTTTGTCGTTTTCGGTGAAGTCGACGGTGGCACATGAACAGCGGTTGGTGATTGATTATGCGATTGACTATGTGAAGGCGAATGGCGGGGTTTCGCGGAAGGTTTTTAAGTTGAAGGTGGTGGATTTGGTTGAGTTTGGGGAGGTGGTTGTGGGTAGAAGGCAGGTGATAAAGGATTTTACGACGCGGAAGCATTTTGGTGGGGTGCATGGGGTTTGGGTGATGGTTAATGGGGCGGTTTTGGGGAGTAGTGAGTTTGAAATCCTTGTTTAAGGAAACTCATGATTGAAATGAGCGCCCGAACCAGCTCCCGTATGTACCAATGGCTTGCAACCTCAAGCCTGCGACCCCTATAGCCAAACCATCGCATTGCCATCAACAGTCTTTGCGTAGATGGACATCGGTGAAGAGATACGGTTTTTAGCAGATGATTTTTTCTCCCATGATGAACATGGGAACAGATTTATTTTTTGAATCTTAAGCTATCGAGATCTATCTCGACATAAATCCCTCGCTCACCCTTGTAGAGGGAGATCGCAGACACGGCGAGCACTGATTGTAAGAATTCAACCAGCATACTGAGGCAGTTGTTTGTCGACATCGTAGTCGGTCGCACCACTATTGCCTTATCCGACTCGTCGTCGTAAATCCTGACGACAAACTCTTCCATTTCATTCCGAATCACGTAGTTGAAACCACGGTAGTCATAACCCACTTCGTGGTCGACATCGTCAAAGCGTGTAGTGCTTTCTATTCTCAAAATTGCTTTCTCAGAATTCACAGAGCGTGAACCGATGATAGTCCGTCACTCCGAAAACCGAATGAGGGGGGAGCTCGTAAAGCGTTCTATTCAGGAACGCGCAAACTACCAACTCCCATACGGGATACCGTACTTGTCGATATATGCCTTCGCCTTTTCACCGACGGGATACGCATACCGGCCACCATGCTTTCCCTGCTCCGGGCCTAGCGGTTCAATCTCGCCCTGCCCCCTAGCGACCACGACCGGTTCTCGACATGAGTCCTTGACCCACGCTTGAAGCACACCGCCTGGGGCGAGCCCTACGTAAAGCGACGCCATGAATCGAGCGGTTTTCTCAGGTGTTTCCGGACAGCGCTGGTGCGTCGACTTCACCATCAGTTGTCTCGCCTCCTCTGGAATGGCAATGAAACCCCTGTAGGTTTTTTGCTCTGTTATGGACTGCCAACGCGCAAAGATGAGTTTGGGCAAGTCGGCGCCAATCACCGGCATTCCGGAACCAGTTACAGCACCCCAACCTCGGGCCGACTCGGCTTCCAGGCTTGGTTGTCCACTGGCAGCAGTGCTCTTACCAGCTCTGAAAGAGACCCTGTCATTAATATCTTGGACGGAGCTGTCCTCGACCCAGACTTTCATGTAGTTCGGCTCCACGAACACCAACTCCCACCAAGGATACTTAGGGTCGTTTTCGCCAGTCTCGGGGCCTGCCAACTGGCATCCCACCAGAAGTAATGCGCCCAGCAGTGTCACGAATCCTTTCATTTCGAAGCTTCCCATAACTTGTAACGACTACCAGCTACCGTAAGGAATCCCGAATTTTTCGATATAGCGTTTGGATTTTTCACTGATGGGGTATGCGTAACGCCCTTCGGTTTTCCCCTGACTCGGCCCCAGCGGTTCGACCTCGGCTTTTGCCTTGGCCACTTCGATTGGATGGTGGCAGGAATCTCTGACCCACACTTGCACAACGCCCCCGGGAGCCAAGCCAAGATAGACCGAAGATATATAGGTGGCTGTTTGATCTGGCGTTTTCTCGCAACGCTGGTTAATTGAAGTAAGCATCAGTTGCCTGGCTTTTTCCGGTATATCAATCCAGGCGCGGTAGGTTTGAGGTTCTACGATAGATTGCCAGCGAACGTAGATTCGCTTCGGGAGATCGGCGCCAACCACTGGTCTCGCAGAGGCGCCCACACCATCCCAACCTCGGGCGGAGTCGGTTCCATCCTCCGGTTGCCCACCTGATGCAGATCCACTGCCTGTGCGCAGAAACGTTTTTCCCTTGATGTCCTCCACCGCCGTGTCTTCAACCCAGACTTTCATGTAATCAGGTTCGACAAAGCCGAGTTCCCACCATGGGAATTTAGGGTCATTTGCGCCAGACGCTGAGTCTCCGGTCTGGCATCCCGCCAACAATAATCCGCTCAGCAGCACCACGATTCCTTTCATTACCAGAGCATCCAATCTGTTTTCTTGATTACCAACTGCCAAACGGAATGCCGAACTTCTCGATATATCGCTTGGATTTTTCATTGACCGGGTACGCGTAACGACCTTGGTTTTTACCTTGACTCGGGCCCAACGGTTCGATTTCGGCTTGAGCCCTGGCGACTTTGACGGGGTGGTGGCACGAGTTTCTTACCCAGACCTGTACTACGCCGCCGGGAGCCAGCCCCAAATACATTGAGGAAATATAGCGTCCCTCTTGCTCTGGAGTTTTTGCGCAGCGTTGGTTGACCGAAGTCAGCATTAGTTGTCTGGCTTCTTCGGGTATATCAATCCACGCACGATAGGTTTGAGGTTCTACGATGGATTGCCACCGAACGAAAATTCGCTTGGGGAGGTCAGCGCCCACCACTGCTTTTGCTGAACTTCCTACACCGTGCCAACCGCGTGCAGACTCGGTTCCATCTTCTGGTTGACCGCCCGATGCGGATCCACCACCAGTGCTGAGAAACGTCTCGCCCTTAATATCTACGACAGACGTGTCTTCCACCCAAACCTTCATGTAATGAGGTTCGGCAAAACCGAGCTCCCACCAAGGCGACTTCGGATCATTTTTGGCCGATAACGGATCACTTGACTGACAACCAGCCACTAGCAGCACGCAAAACGCGATTAACAATCGACTCATTTGACGGCTACCAACTCCCGTAAGGGATGCCGTACTGGTCGATATAACGCTTGGCTTTTTCGCTCACTGGATAGGCATAGCGACCACCGTTCTTCCCCTGTTCGGGGCCTAGCGGTTCAATTTCGCCTTGAACTCGCGCCACTTTAATTGGCCGTCGGCATGAATCTCTTACCCACACTTGCACCACGCCGCCCGGAGCGAGCCCTAAATACACTGAGGCCATGAAGCGCGCCGTTTTCTCTGGTGTATCTGGACAGCGCCGAGTAGTGGAGGTCACCATAATTTGTCGGGCTTCCTCGGGGATATCGACCCACGCCTGCCAGGTTTTCTGCTCTGCAATTGATTGCCAGCGGACATAGATACGCTCAGGTAGATCGGCACCCACCACTCTCTTCCCGCTACCACCCACTGCTGTCCAGCCCCGGGCAGTTTCCTTTCCGTTGTCAGGCTCTCCACCTGCCGCGGAGCCGCCACCAGCCCGGAAGTAAACCTTACCGGTAATGTCTTGGACAGAGCTGTCCTCTACCCAGACTTTCATGTAATCAGGTTCAGTAAAGGCCAGTTCCCACCATTCGGACTTTGGATCGCTTTCGCCCGATAGCGGATTACTTGACTGACAACCGGCAACCCACAACGCGCAAAAAAGAGTAAGGATCCGTTTCATTCGCGGATGACTCACCAACTCCCGTAAGGGATTCCGTATTTTTCGATATACCGCTTTGCCTTTTCACTGACTGGGTATGCGTAACGCCCTTCGTTCTTTCCTTGGCTCGGCCCCAATGGCTCGATCTCGGCCTGCCCTCGCGCGACTTTAACCGGGTGATTACAAGAGTCTCTTACCCAAACCTGCACGACACCACCGGGTGCTAGACCTAAGTAGACCGATGCCATAGACCTGGCCTCTTGATCAGGGGCTTGCGGACAACGTTGGTTGACGGATTGCACCATCAACTGCCTGGCCTGCTCTGGAATATCTACCCAGGCTTGCCACGTTTTCTGTTCGGCGATCGATTGCCAGCGAACCCATATCCGAACGGGCAAATCTGCCCCCACTACTCTCCTGCCACTGCCCCCGACTCCCCCAGTCCAACCCCGGGCTGACTCTGTACCGTCCTCAGGCTCTCCGCCCGCAGCGGTACCGCCGCCAACCTTTAAGAAAATCTTGCCATTAATGTCTTGCACAGAGCTGTTCTCTACCCAGACTTTCATATAGTCCGGCTCAGTGAACGCCAGCTCCCACCATTCAGATTTCGGGTCATTTTTCGCTGAAAGCGAATCAGCAGATTGGCAGCCAGTAATGAACAAGGCGCATAGCAGGGTAAAAAATAATTTCATTACCAGAGTTTCCAGTCAGCTACGTGAGGGTGCTGTACGCGAATCGAGTCAGCTGTGGGAGCATTGATGTAAACGGCGCGCAGACCACTGCCATCCCGTCTACCAAGAGGATGGTTCCAGTTTGCGGACATATGAATGTACTTGAGTTTCAACATCTGATCTTCTTGCGAAGACGTCTCGTAGTTCCCTGAAAGAAATCGATCACACAGCGCTTTAAGCTCGGTGGGGACAGCCAACTCTGGGGTATCCGGAATGTCGTCAAACCGAACACCTTTCTCTTTGGCCAATTGGTGCATCACTCGTAGATAAACCCTAGAGAGAGTGCCACTCACTGGGCGTTTGAGTTGCACCGCGGCATAAACGCGCTTCCTACGTGGGGCGAGCCGATCCTGCTGATCAACTGGCAAGAGAAGTGCATCAGGGGTGACGATCTCTAGCATGTCATCTGGCCAGCCTTTGGCGATCCACTGACTCTTCACAGTCACCGCATCACGGTAAATCGAGGTCGTAGAGACATCAGTAAACTGCGAGACCTCTAGCGTTTGCATCGGACTGATGAGTACACACTCTCGGATCTCCTCAAGGTAGCCACCGCCAATATCGGAATGAACCCCTGGCAGGGTTATTTCCAAGTGATCGGCTTTGACGCGACTTAATGCGAAGTTCGCCCGACATTCGTCACGGGCCGATAGCTGAACTACATCTGTGAAGAAACGACGGTCAAGGTAAAGCTTGATACCCGTAGCGATAGGGCTTTTGACGTCACCCAAATTCGACCATCCAGAAATCGAAGCGACCGTATCGAAGAGGCCGATAAACCCCATGTTGATGCTACTTTTGTATTCATCAATGAAGGTTCGGCTGAGAGCATTGGCATTGCTGCGTAAAATCTCCCCCAGCGGGCCCTGTTTTCCGCGTACAACCTCGTTGGCAAAGTGCCGAGCGGCGGCAGCTCCGCGACTGAAGCCAAATGCATCAAAAGTCAGGGAAGTAATTTCACTATTGGGGTTGTTGTCCAACACGTCCTTGATACGCAGCTTGATGTCTGTGAAGGAGCGTTGCACACACCCGGCGACGCCCGTGTCACCTCGGCCGGTTCCGGCACCGAAGGTGCTGTCTTCCTCGCCTGATCGAGTTCCGATCCCCTCGACGTAGATCATTCGAAACGCTTGCTTCCGTGAACCATCCCCTTCGGCCTTCTGAGGTGCGAAGTACAACAAACTCAGCTTTTGCACATTGCTGACATCGTTGCCATAACTGCTATCCGGATCCCCCATATACGGTTTGCAACTCGCAGGAATATCCTGCGGCGCAATCGGATGCTGCGCGCCACACAGCAAACCAGCCGCTGTGTTATTCGCGTTATTACCCGTCCCATCAAAGAAAACCCCAATCCTCAACGCGATCCCGATTTTCTCAGGTTCGGGCGCAGGCGCTTTCCCATATTTCTCATACTCAGCCCAACGCTGGGCATGAATATCGACGGGTTTGGCTTCTTCGTAGCGGTAGTTTTTAGGCGGGTTGGGAACGTATCCACTCATCCATGATTCCTTGTTCTGATCCTTGAAGAACGGCCCGAAGGGTGACAGTCGAGGCCGGGGGGCGCAAGGCGTGGCCCTGTGCCAGCCACCGTGAGACACCGTGTGTCGAGGAGGGTTTCCTCCTCGACCGGATGGCTGGCTATTTAGCGATTTCGACGTTGTCCAGCGCTTGGTTGACGGCCAGTTCACCGAGCATCACGACCTGAGCGATGCCGAGCAATGTCTTGCGATGCGAGGTGTTCAGCACGGCTGCGAAGTCGTTGAGCATGGTGGTGGCGCTGCCGAGGGATTCGCTGGCGTTGGCCAGCAGGGATTCGGTGTCGTACGCCGGGTTGGCGAGGAACATGGATTCGGGTTCGTTGGTGGTGGCCATGATGTCGGCGGGGCCGAGGTAGTGGTCGAGGGCGCGTTCGGCGGCTTCGTGGAGTTTTTTCGAGTCGAGGGATTCGTAGGGGGATGTGGTGTCGGTTGCGGGAGGGTTGGGGGTTACTTTGAACATGGTGAAACTCCTGATTGTTCACTAGGAGCTACCGGCATCACTTGCAGATGATGGGTGGCAGCTATGCGCGGGTCTGCAAGACCGGGAAACCAGGAACCCGGCAGACCCGAAGGTCTCCCGCACAAAGCCGCCATTGAGTGGACACGATCACGCGTCCTTTGGCAGGGCTATGCGTCTGATTTTCCGGCGGGCTTGCAGACCCGTTCACTGATGAGCAGTGACAGGAATCAAGGTACGGAGTGAGCGCCAGACGCACAAGCCGGGCGATTCTGGCTTAGTCGTAGGCAAAGGCGCAAGGCGTTGTAGGGCATACCTGGTTACCGCAGGCTTCGGTTAAACAGGCGCGCTTTTTCCGTTTAAACGGGGAATGATCCAATTGATAAACGTCACTGATCCTTACTCTCGACGCAGTTTCTTCGGCAACTACACCTAATGGATCATTGGCGAGATATAGACAGTGTTCGTTGAACCCTAAACACCACGCTCGGTGCTTGGCCCGGCACATCGTCCAGCACACCGAAGCGGCGCATTCCTATTTTCTCCAGAACCCTGATTGACGCTTCATGATCAGGCCTGACCAGTCCAAAGACCTCTGGCAAACAAAGGTTTTCAAATGCATGGATCAATGCCGCTTGAGCAGCCTCTGTCGCATAACCGTGCCCCCATGCCTCGACGGCGAAGCGATATCCGAGGTTTATTACCCGTTTACCGAGATAGTCATGAGCCGCGATGCCCGCAAACCCCAGTATGCGATCAGGGGCGTCGATCCTGCTGATGACCCACCAGCCATAGCCATCACTGGCCCAATGATCAAGCCAGCGGTCAAGCAGCGCTTGAGCTTGTTCGACGCTGGATATAGGCCCGGCCGGATTGAACAGGTTAGTCTGCGGATCGCCGAAAACCGCGAATACAGCAGGCAGATCTGCGTGCCGGGGTTGTCTGTAATTCAAGCGCGAGGGGGTAGTTGACATAAATCTATCCTTTATAAAAACAGACTCATCAAGCCTTTTAAAGAAGGGCAGTCGTATAGTGTCAACGCTCTGAGTCAATGTTGAACCACGGACGAAGATGCCCGACAAGCCTGTCTTCGGCAAAGAAACGCTCGGCGACTGCGTTATCCGGAAACTCATCGCACCAGGAAAAACCGACGTTGTTGTTTATCAATGTCAGGGGAGCGTCTTCACGTGGGAAAACGTGCTCGATGCCAAATCGTAACTGGCATGAGGACGTTCGAGGCTTCGCCTTATTGTTCCCTGTTAAGGGTGGGTGCGCGCGGCCAGCGGACGCGCGCAAAAGATGCTGCCCCAGCCGACGCCGTAAATTGGTCGCCTTACCAACATATAAACAAGGGTACGGTGCATCAGTCGGCCACCAATCGTGGTAATGCACATCGACGTCAGAACCACCGGGGCACTTCAGAATGATATGCCGATTCGCGCGCATTAGTTGATCGCGGCATCCAACCCACCAGAATGCGTAAACGCCTGCGCTCGGCGGTACGGTGGTCGTGTGACTCTTTGAAAACAGATGTTCGACACGGTGCACTGATTGGGTGTTGAGCATATGGTTTGTGAGCGATTGCCACGCCTTATGCACTTCTGGTGCGAGCTTCCTGTCGTTGAGTGTGTCCATTTTTTCTCACTACATGGGTGGATCGTTTGGAACGATAGATGTTTTGCCGTTTTAGGCCACTCACGATTTTATCTATTGACCGAAACGACGTCATAGCGAGCAGGCTCGCTCCTACAGGGGATCGTGTTCAGGATCAAAAATCGCAGCCATTGGCAACTTAATAACTGCACCGACTTGCCCAACCATTTGCATTCGATCTGACCAATCATTTGCATTCTATTTGACCATCACGCTGCGTGGTCATGACTGGTAGAGAGCGATCCAAAGCGACCACTCACTCGTTCCTATGGAACCTGAGATCGTTTATTTCCGATTTTTTCCAGGTATGGCAGACTCCTCGTTTTTCGCGGACGCCTCACGAGTAAACTATGGAGATTCGCAAGTTCAGAATCGGGGATGAGATTGCGTTGTTCCAAGTTTTTTACTCTGCAATTCATACAATCGCGTCACGCGATTACACTGTCGATCAAATAGATGCTTGGGCCCCTGCTGATCTTGATCAGGCGCTATGGGCGGAGCACCTTCGAAATCTTCGCCCGTTCGTTGCCGAGTCAGACGGAAAAATAGTGGGCTATGCCGACCTTCAACCGAACGGTTACATCGACCACTTTTTCGTGTCGGGTACTCATCCTCGGAAAGGAATAGGCACCTTACTCATGAACCGAATTCATGAAGAAGCCAGGTTTCTTGGCATTGACGAACTCACGTCAGATGTAAGCATGACTGCTGAACCGTTCTTTGAATTGCATGGTTTTCATGTAGTGCGACGAGGATTTCCGATCCGTAGGGGTATAACGCTTCAGAATGCATTCATGCAGAAAAACCTAAAGCGCGGCACATGAATGCTCGGGTTGGATCAGAGCTCTTAAGTGTCAACGACCTCGCCCATAATCAAAGGGTGTTCCCCCGCGTCGTTTGGCCGACCAGCATAAGCAGCAATTTCGCAGCAGCTTTAGGGTTTTAGTTGGCCATCCGGAATTGTGCCGGAGTAGATCGGTTCTACCGGGCCGCTTAGGGTGACGTTGCCTTTGCCGCTCCATTGGACGTAAACGCTACCGCCGTCGCATTCGACTTCGACGTTGTGATCGAGCAGGCCTTTGCGGATGCCATTGACGGCGGCACCGCAGGCGCATGAACCGGAGCCGAGCGGAATGCCGCCGTTACGCTCCCAGATGCGTAAGCGAATGTGCTGACGATCAATCACTTGCACGAAGTGCACATTGGTTTTGCGAGGAAACAATGGATTGCTTTCAATCGCCGGGCCAAGCGCGGCAATGTCGAGGCCACTGAGGTCGTCAATGAAATACGTGCAATGCGGATTGCCCATGCTGCACGCGACCGGATTGCCAGGCATTGGCAATGCAAGCGTGTCGTGTTCCTCGGCCAGCGGAATGTCCATCCAGTGAAAAAGCGGCTCACCCATATCAACCGAGATCAATCCGCTGGATGTGCGTTCGCAATTGAGCAGGCCGCGCGTTGTGCGCAGGGTGATCGATTTTCGGCTGGCCTCGCGCATCAATCGGTCGGCAGCGCCACGGGTTGCGCTGCCGCAGACATCAAGCACCGAACCATCGGCGTTCCAGAATTCCAGTCGGGCATCGGCGTCCGCACAGTCGAGCAGCACGGCGAGTTGGTTGAAGCCGATGCCTCGGTGGCGGTCGCCCAGTCGCTGGGCGATTGCGCCGGTGATCGGGTTGGCGCTGTGACGGGCGTCGACGAGGATGAAGTCGTCGCCGTTGGCGTGCATTTTATGGAAGCTGAGCGGCATCGGTGGCGCCTTGGCTGTGTGTCGTGTGAATGAGGACTGCCCTCATTTTTTGCTGTTGGCCAGATGATGCGCGACCAGTGCGTTGGCGTGGCCGTGGCCCATGCCGTGTTCGGTCTTGAGCCAGTCGACCAGTTCCATGTGCTTTTTGTCGGTGTGGCCGGCGAGCAGGTTGAGCCAGTGGTCGATGGGCTGACCGTAGTTCTTTTCGATGGAAGGGAAGTAGGACGCCGGGCCTTTTACTTTGTTGTCTTCGCTCATGGTGGTGCCTCCCTGTGAATATTCATCAATAAAGCTGCCGAAGAATCTACCTGATTCTGGCGCTTTCAGGCCGCCAGAATCAAAAGATCGCAGCCTTCGGCAGCGCCTACACACGATCAATGTAGGAGCTGCCGAAGGCTGCGATCTTTTGATCTTCAAGGCACAGTAGCTGGAGGCCTCTCATTTTGCCGATCATTCATTTCAACCATTGAACGCTGCAACGTCTCCGGAAACGCCACCCACAACAACACCAACGCCACCGCCGCCACCCCCGCCAACGTCAAAAACGCCGCACTGTACCCCGCCGCCTGAACCACAAACCCCGCCAGGCTATTACTCAACGCCGCGCCCAATCCAAACACGGTCGACAGCGCCCCCAGACTGACATTGAAGTGCCCGGTACCCAACGTCAGATCCTTCACCACCACCGGAAATAGCGCGCCGAAAATCCCCGCGCCGATGCCGTCGAGCAATTGCACCGCAACCAGCCAATAAGGGTCGTCGGACAAGATGTAAAGCACGCCGCGCAACGGCAAAATCAAGAAGCCAGCGAGCAGCAGCGGTTTGCGTCCCCAGACATCGGCCTTGGCCCCGACCAGCAACGCGACCGGCACCATGACCAATTGCGCCGCGACGATGCAGGCAGAGGTCAACGGTGTGGCCATCTGCAAATTGGCTTGCGCGAGTTTTTGGCTCACCAGCGGCAGCATCGCCGCGTTCGCCAAGTGGAACAACGCGCAGCAGATGGCGAACAACAACAGCGGTCTGTTCTTGAGCAAGACCGTCAGTCCCGAGGGTTGTGTGCCGTGCCCTACCCCGCCGGGATCGAGGCCCCGCGCGACGTCGTGGTCGATGGCTTTGGGCGAAACGAAAGAGACGGCGATGACGCTGGCAATCGCCATCGCCGCCATCAGATAGAACACCGCGACCGGGCCGAACAGGTAGGCGAACACCCCGGCCAACAATGCCGCGCAGGCGTTGCCGGCGTGGTTGAAGGTTTCGTTGCGCCCGGTGCGGCGGGTGAAGGCGCGCGGGCCGGTAATGCCGAGGGTGATCGCGGAAATGGCCGGCGCAAAAATCGAGGCGGCGACGGCGCTAAGGGCTTGGGTCAATGCGACCAGACTGAAGGACGTCACGAACGGCAGCAGCAGACAACTGCCGGTCACCAGCAGCGCCGCAATCGCAATGATCGCCCGTTTGCGCCGGGTGTTATCGACCAGCGCACCCGCCGGCGTTTGCGTGACGAGCGCGGCGATGCCGGCGATGGTCATGACCAGTCCGATGCTCGCCGGATCCCAGTGATGCACCGCCAGCAGGTAAATCGCCAAATAAGGGCCGAGCCCGTCGCGCACGTCCGCGAGGAAAAAGTTGAGGCTGTCGAGCGACAGGTTATTGCGACGATCGAGGTGTGTGGCCACGGGCAGCGTCTTCAATGTTCGAGGTCGTGGGAATTGAATCAACCTCCGCTGAGTGAGTGACCTGTGGCGCGAGAACTTAGTTGCATGGGCCGGCTGCGTTCAGCCGGCCGGGCGCTTAGATCGAACGCTGATTCACGCGATTCATGAGTTGCTCGGCGCTTTCTTTGCGTTCGGAATAGCGGTCGACCAGATGCGTTTGTTGGCCACGCAGCAACAGCGTGAATTTCACCAGTTCTTCCATCACATCGACGACGCGGTCGTAGAACGGTGAAGGTTTCATTCGCCCGGCGTCGTCGAATTCCATGTAGGCCTTCGGCACCGAGGATTGGTTGGGGATGGTGAACATGCGCATCCAGCGGCCCAACACGCGCAATTGGTTAACCACGTTGAACGACTGCGAACCGCCGCAGACTTGCATCACCGCGAGGGTTTTGCCTTGGGTCGGGCGCACGGCGCCGAGTTCCAGCGGGATCCAGTCGATCTGCGCCTTGAACACGGCAGACATGGCGCCGTGACGTTCCGGCGAGCACCACACCTGCCCTTCCGACCACAGCACCAGCTCGCGCAGTTCTTGTACTTTCGGATGATCGACGGGGACGTCATCGGGCAACGGCAAACCGGAAGGATTGAAGATGCGTGTTTCGGCGCCGAAGTGTTCGAGCAGGCGTGCGGCCTCTTCGACCAGCAAGCGGCTGAAGGAGCGCTCGCGGGTCGAGCCGTAGAGCAGCAGGATGCGCGGTTTGTGTTCGCCTGGGGTCGAGGGTTTGACGTCGTCGAACAGGCTTGGGTCGAGGTTAGGCAAATGGTCGGACATGGGTTCTCCTTAGAGCGCGCCGATGCGGTCGAGCTCGCGTTGCAGTTGCTCGCGGCGGAGTCGGGCGAAGGGCAATTCGAGGAAGGCTTGGCAGCGCAGTTCGATGCGCGCGAGGGTGGCGTGGAAAGCGGCGTTGATCGCGGCTTCGTCGCCGTTCACTTCGGACGGATCTTCCAGTCCCCAATGGGTTTTGAGGGCCGGGCCGAAGTACACCGGACAGGTCTCGCCGGCAGCTTTGTAGCAGACGGTGATGACGATGTCGGGCGGGTTATCTTCGAAGGCGTCGTTGCCTTTGCTGTGCAGGCCGTCGATGGCGATGCCGGCCTGTTGCAGCGTGGTCAGACTGCGCGGCAGCACCTGCCCTTTCGGGAAACTGCCAGCGCTGACGGCTACGAATCCGGCGGGTGCCAGGTGATTGAACAGGGCTTCTGAGAGGATGCTGCGGCAGCTGTTGGCCGTGCACATAAACAGGATTCGCATGGGTTGCTCCGGTAGAAGATTCAGCAGCACGCGGCGTCGCGCACGGGACGGCCATCCATGTTGTGCAGGCGTGCGGCGTTGTCCTTGAGCCACTCGGTGTTGGCCTTGGCCGTCACTTGCAGGATGTCGCCAATCCACGCTGGCAGATCCGGATTGAGGCGGTAATAGACCCATTGGCCCTGCCGGCGATCGAGCAACAGACCGTTGCTGCGCAGTTGCGCGAGGTGGCGGCTGATTTTTGGCTGGCTGTCATCGAGCGCACACATCAGCTCGCAGACGCAGAGCTCACCTTGATTGGCGATCAGCAGAATGGCGCGGACACGGGTTTCATCGGCCAGGCTTTTGAAGACTTCGGTGGGGCTGATCATCGGGCGGGCTCGATACATATGGAAGGCCGAATATACGGATTTCCATATATTAATCAACCCAGATCAAAAGATCGCAGCCTTCGGCAGCTCCTACACCGATCTCTGTAGGAGCTGCCGACGGCTGCGATCTTTTGATCTTCACAGGTTAAGCAACAACCCCTGCTCCGCCTCACACAACCCCACCACATAGTCCCAAACCACCCGCAGCCGCACCGACTTGTGCAGCTCCCGCCGTGTGCTGATCCAGTAGCTGCGCTCGATGCTCTCATCCGGGAGTAACGGCACAAGATCAGGATCCGACGCCGCCATGTAGCAAGGCAACACCGCAATCCCCAACCCCGACCGCGCCGCTTCCTGCTGGGCGATGACGCTGGTGCTATGAAACACCACCCGTGGGCTGCGGCAGAAGCTGTTGAGGAACATCAGTTCCTGGCTGAACAGCAAATCGTCGACATAACCGATCCACGCATGCCGGCCCAAATCCTCACGGCTGTTCAATGGCGGCGCTTTGTCGAGGTAGCTTTGGCTGGCATAAAGCGCCAATCGATAATCGGTGAGTTTGCGCGTGACCAGCATGTCCGCCGCCGGCCGTTCCAGATGAATACTGATCTCCGCCTCGCGATTGAGAATGCTGACAAAACGCGGCACGGCGACCAGTTCCACTTCCAGTCCCGGATAGCGCTCGAACAAGCCGATCATGCGGCTGGCGAGGAATTTGATGCCGAGCCCCTCAGTCACGCCAACGCGAATCTTGCCCAGCGGCGCCGTCGATTGAGTGATCTCTTCCTGCGCCAGCAACGCCACGTTCTCCATCGCCTCCGCATGCTTGAGCAGCGCCTCCCCCGCCGGGGTCATTTCATAACCTTGCGCGTGCTGGACAAACAACGCAGTGCCGAGGCTTTTTTCGATGGCTTCAATGTGGCGGGCGACGGTGGCGTGGGTGGTGTTGAGGCGCCGGGCGGCGGTGAGCAGGCGGCCGCTGCGTTGCAGTTCGAGAAAAAACCGCAGGTCGTTCCAGTCGAACATGCTGTGTCCTTGTCGGCTATTGTCTAGTGAGGCTGTTTAAAAACGCACAGCGGCTGCGCAAAAACTAACATTCTTTTGACGAAAGCTAACAACTAGAGTGTCCGACAACAAAAACAATAAGTGAGGTCAGGGAATGCAGACTTCCCTCGATGAATTCGACTACATCGTGGTCGGCGCCGGCCCCGCCGGGTGCTTGCTGGCCAATCGGCTGTCGGCCGATCCGCAGCAGCGCGTGTTGCTGCTCGAAGCCGGCGGACGCGACAACTATGCGTGGATTCACATTCCTGTGGGTTACCTGTTCTGCATCGGTAATCCGCGCACCGACTGGTGCTTCAAAACCGAACAACAAGCCGGCCTCAATGGCCGCGCGCTGAGCTATCCGCGCGGCAAAGTGCTGGGCGGCTGCTCGTCGATCAACGGCATGATCTACATGCGCGGCCAGGCCAATGATTACGACGGCTGGGCGGCCGAGGGCAATCCGGGCTGGGCCTGGAACGACGTGCTGCCGCTGTTCAAACAGAGCGAAAACCACTTTGCCGGCGCCGCTGATTTTCACGGTGCCAAAGGCGAATGGCGGGTCGAACAACAGCGCTTGTCGTGGCCGATTCTCGATGCGTTTCGCAGTGCGGCGGAACAGAGCGGCATCGCCAGCATCGATGACTTCAATCAGGGCGACAACGAGGGTTGCGGCTACTTTCAGGTCAATCAGAAATCCGGCGTGCGCTGGAACGCGGCGAAGGCGTTTCTGAAACCGGTACGCGACCGGGCGAACCTGACGGTGCTGACCGGGGTTGAGGTGGATCGTGTCCTGCTGGAGAACGGTCGCGCCTCAAAAGTCAGTGCGCGGCATGAAGGTCAGGTCAAACAGTTCAAGGCGCGCAAAGAGATCGTGTTGTGCGCGGGATCGGTCGGTTCACCGAGCATTTTGCAGCGCTCCGGGATTGGCCCGCGACCGCTGCTGGAACGCCTTGGTATCGGCGTGATTCATGAGTTGCCGGGCGTCGGCGGCAATCTGCAGGATCACCTGCAATTGCGCCTGATCTACAAGCTGGAAAACGCGCGCACGCTGAACCAGATCGCCGGCAGTGTGTGGGGCAAGATGGGCATGGGCCTGCGTTATTTGTATGACCGCAGTGGGCCGCTGTCGATGGCGCCGAGTCAGTTGGGCGCGTTTGCGCGTTCGGGGCCGGAGCAGACCTCGGCGAATCTGGAATATCACGTGCAACCGTTGTCGCTGGAGCGCTTTGGCGAGCCGTTGCACAGCTTTCCCGCGTTTACCGCTTCTGTCTGCGATTTGCGTCCGCAGAGTCGTGGGCGCATCGACATTCGTTCGGCGGATCCGCAGGAAGCGCCGCTGATTCAACCCAACTACCTTAGTCATCCAGAGGATTTGCGTGTGGCGGCGGATGCGATTCGGCTGACCCGGCGCATCGTCAGCGCCCCTGCCTTGCAAGCGTTCAAACCGGTGGAATATTTGCCCGGCGCGAGTTTGCAAAGTGAAGAGGAATTGCATCAGGCAGCGGCGACGATCGGCACGACGATTTTCCACCCGGTCGGCACGTGTCGGATGGGTAACGACGGTGATTCGGTGGTCGATGCGCAGTTACGCGTGCACGGTGTGCCCGGATTGCGCATCGCTGACGCCTCGATCATGCCGCGCATCACCTCGGGCAACACCTGTTCGCCTACGCTGATGATTGCCGAGAAAGCGGCACAACTCATTCTCAACCCCAACACCAGGAGCAGCACCGCAAAACCGGAACTGGCCCAAACCCTGTAGGAGCTGCCGAAGGCTGCGATCTTTTGACTTTGAATTTTTGAAATCAAAACCGGATCAAAAGATCGCAGCCTGCGGCAGCTCCTACAGGGATATGCGTTTGATTCATGGACATCGAGCATCAGTGGAACAACAAAAACAATCACTGTGAGGGATACCGATATGTCAGAACACGCTCAGCCGCTGGCCGCTGCGAGCAGCGCCACAACCAGCAACGACACACAAAAAGTCATCTTCGCTTCATCACTGGGGACGGTGTTCGAGTGGTATGACTTCTTCCTCTACGGCGCCCTCGCGGCGGTGATCAGCAAGCAGTTTTTCGCCGGGGTCAACGACACCACGGCGTTCATCTTTGCGCTGATGGCGTTCGCCGCAGGCTTTATCGTGCGGCCGTTCGGGGCGCTGGTGTTCGGTCGGTTGGGAGACATGATCGGGCGCAAATACACCTTCCTCGCGACGATCATTTTGATGGGCGTGGCGACGTTCTGCGTCGGCCTGCTGCCGACCTACGCCAGCATCGGCATCGCCGCGCCGATCATTCTGGTGGTGCTGCGCATGCTTCAGGGCCTGGCGCTCGGCGGTGAATACGGCGGCGCGGCGACCTACGTGGCGGAACACGCGCCGATCGGCAAACGCGGTTTCCACACCAGCTGGATTCAGTCCACCGCGACCCTCGGCCTGTTGCTGTCGTTGCTCGTCGTGCTCGGTTGCCGCTACTTCACTGGCGATCAGTTTGAAGTGTGGGGCTGGCGCATTCCGTTCCTGCTGTCGATCGTGCTGCTGGGCATTTCCACCTGGATTCGCCTGAGCCTGCACGAGTCGCCGGCCTATCTGAAAATGAAAGAAGAAGGCAAAACCTCCAAGGCGCCGATCCGCGAATCCTTTGGTAAATGGGAAAACCTCAAAGTCGTGTTGATCGCGCTGTTCAGCATCAACGCCGGGCAAGCGGTGACCTTCTACGCGGCGCAGTTCTACGTGCTGTTCTTCCTCACCCAGTTCCTGAAAATGGATCCGGCGGTGGCCAACACCTTGCTGATTATCAGCGTGGTGATCGGTGCACCGTTCTTCATCATTTTCGGCTGGCTGTCGGACAAGGTCGGACGCAAACCGGTGCTGATGCTCGGCCTGCTGCTGGCGACGGCGCTGTACTTCCCGATCTTCAAATCGCTGGCGCACTACGCCAACCCGGCCATCGATCAGGCCAGCCGTCAGGCGCCGATCACGGTGATGGCGGATCCGGCGACCTGCACTTTCCAGTTCGATCCGGTCGGCAAGGCGAAATTCGACAGTCCGTGCGACAAGGCGAAAACCTTCCTGGTCAAGCAAGGCCTGCCCTACTCCAGCGTCGCTGCGCCGGCTGGCAGTGCGATACAAATCAGCGTCGGTGACGTGAAGCTCGACGGCTACGACGAAGCCGCTTTGCGCGGCGCGATCACCCTCGCCGGCTACCCGCAACAGGCCGATGCGCAACAGATCAACAAGCCGATGATTGTCGCGCTGATCGTGGCGCTGATCATTATTTCGGCCATGTGCTACGGGCCGCTGGCGGCGCTGATGGTTGAACTGTTCCCGACGCGGATTCGCTACACCTCGATGTCGCTGCCGTACCACATTGGCAACGGCTGGTTCGGCGGATTTCTGCCAACGGTGTCGTTTGCGTTGGTGGTGTACACCGGGGATATTTTTTATGGGCTGTGGTACCCGGTGTTGATTACCGGCGTGAGCCTGGTGGTGGGGATGATCTTTTTGCGTGAGACCAAAAACATCGACCTCGATAAGAACTAACCCCACCCATTATTTCCCAGTTGAAAGAAAACCTGTGGCGAGGGGATTTATCCCCGATGGGGTGCGAAGCGCCCCCAAAACCTGCAACCAAGGTGTACCTGACACACCGAGTTGAAGGCATTGGGGCTGCTTCGCAACCCATCGGGGATGAATCCCCTCACCACAGGGGCTCAGCTCGGCCATCGCGTTTCGCGCCCACCCGCCAAATCTCGTCTACGATAACCCTCACCCTTTTTAATCCCTGCGGCGCAGGACTGCGTTGGTGACGTGGGGTCGAATCGAGCACTCCATCATGCCCGCCTCCCGCTTCGCCCTCGCGCAAACCACCATCACCCTCGACGCCCGTCCTGATCGCCTCGACCTGCGCGACCGGATCTTCACCGCGCGCGTGCAATCACTGCCCGCCTCGTTCCCGGCAGACACTGAAGTCAGCAGCCAACTGGCCGATTATCTCGGCCGCGAAATGGTGCTGTACCAAGGCAAGGAAGGCGCCTGCACCGGGTTCGGCCTGTCCGCCGTGATCAACTATTTGCTGTGGCGCCGCGATCGTGATTCGGTGAAAACCAGCCCGCGCCAGCTCTACCATTTGGCCAAGCTCTACGACGAATGGCCTGGCGAGGATTACGCCGGTTCCAGTTGCCGTGGCGCGCTCAAGGGCTGGCACAAGCACGGCGTCTGCGAGAAAAGTCTGTGGCCCTACACCGTCGCCGCCGACGGCTCGGTGCCGGACTTTGAAGCCCCCGCGCCGAACTGGGCGGAAGACGCCGTCACTCGCCCGCTCGGGGTTTATTACCGTGTGGAAAAAGACGACATCACGTCGATGATGGCGGCGCTCTACGAAACCGGCGCGCTGTACGTGTCGGCCAATGTCCATTCCGGTTGGGCGCTGAAACCCAAGGCCAACACCAAAGCCTTCCAGAGCACGGCGCAGTTGCCGGTGATCAAATGGAACGCCAAGCCTCAGGGCGGCCACGCCTTCGCGTTGATCGGCTACACCCATGATGGTTTTATCGTGCAGAACTCCTGGTCGACCGATTGGGGTTACTCGGGTTTTGCAATTCTCACCTACGAGGACTGGCTGGCCAACGGCACCGATGCCTGGGCCGTGGGACTTGGCGTGCCGATCAGACACGGCGCGATTTCGCGCAATGCGCGGCTCGATAAAGCGCAGGGAGAATCGGTGTTCCGTGATGCCTTGCCGACCTCCAGCGCCAAGCGTGAAGGCGTCTCGCTGTTCTCCGCTGAAGCACCGACAGCCGCCCGCAAAGGCCCGGCCGCGCTGACCAACGATCAGGCTTACGGGCTGACCATCGTCATGGAAAACAACGGCAGCATCGGCCCACGCTTGACCGATGTGGAAAACGTGCGCGCCGCCGTTGCGCGCATCGTCCGCGAATCGCCCAAAGCCTGGTTCGACAAACTCCCCGCCGGGCAAAAACCGAAAATTCTGCGCATCGCGATCTACGCCCACGGCGGGCTCAACTCGGAGCAGGATTCGATCAAACGCATCTGCGCGATGGCGCCGTACTTCCTCGAAAACGGCGTCTATCCGCTGTTCATCACTTGGCGCACCGGGGTGCTGGAGACATTGACCGACATCGTCAAAGACGCCCTGCCCGGCCTGTTTCCAGATTCAGGGGGCTTGGGCGACGTGTTCAAAGTGATCAAGGACAAAGCCACCGAAGGTCTGGATCGCACCGTGGAAATGGCCACGAAAAAACTCGGTGGCGATCAGTGGAGCCAGATGAAGCAGAACGCCGAGGCCGCGTCGGTGGCCGGATTCACCCCGCGCGGGCTGATTGAAACGGCCGACAATCTGAAAAAATTCACGGCGGATGTCGGCGCCAACGAGATCGAATTGCACCTGATCGGCCACTCCGCCGGCTCGCTGATTAATGGCCACCTGATCCAGTTGCTCTGGGCGAGAGGCCTGACGATTGCGACTTCAACGCTGCTCGCGCCAGCCTGCACGCTCGACTTCGCCAACTCGACCTTCCGCAAAGTCATCGAGGGCGGCGGCCTCAAGCGCAAGGACTTCCACCTGCACATGATGTCGGACAACCGCGAGCAGGATGACAACGTCATCGGTGTCTATCACAAGTCGCTGCTCTATCTGGTGTCGCGCTCCTATGAAGAATTGCAGCGCATGCCGTTGCTCGGCATGGCCAAGAGTCTCGACGGCGCGTATCAGGACTTCAGCAAACCTGATTTGTGCGAGTGGAACATCGCCGCGCAGGACATGACCGTGCAATGGAACAATTTCTACTGGGGCAACAAAATCCCCACAGGTTTTGCCCTGACCGGCAACGGCTTAAGTGCAGAGTCGGCGAAAACCCTGCACCTCTACAACGACGTGAAAATGACCTATGGGCCGGGCACTAAAGCAGACACCTCGCACGGTGGTTTTGATAATGACTTGAACGCGATGACCACCACGCTGAAGACGATTCTGCGGCTCGGCCCCGATGCGAAACTGGATCAGCCGTTTATCGACCTGAACTACTAGGGCTCGGCCTTGATCACTTCGAACTTCACTTGATCGGGGTAGAACGCCACGTAATCGCGGATCGGCGCGACCGAGACTTTGGGGTTTTCGTATGTCCACACGGCGTTGGCGCCTTCGTGTCCGGGGATTTGCAGACTGAAATAACTGGCGTCGCCCTTGTACGGGCAATAACTGGTGTGGTCAGTGCGGGCGAAATATTTTTCGTCGATGTCTTCGCGGGGGACGTAATAGACCGGCGGGTAATTGGCTTCGTTGAGGATCAGCACGTGTGAGGAAGCGGCGACCTGGATGCCGTGGAATTTCACCAGCAGGCAACCGACGAGTTGTTCGAGGTTGATGACAGGGCTGGGGCCGGAGGTTTTCATGGAGGTTTCTCCTGAGGACTGCGAAGAGACCGGTTCAGGTATAGCCCAAGTGATGTGTTTGCGGGTGGTGGACAGCCGAACGGCAAGAGCCCCTCACCCCAGCCCTCTCCCAGGGGTAGAGGGAGCAGACTGAGGTGTCTGGCGTCATGCGCCGACCTGGATGTGCTGTGTCGATTATGGATTCCCAACCGATCATTCAAGTCGGTGTACTTCCCCAATATCCCCCAATCAGTCCCCTCTCCCTTTGGGAGAGGGCTAGGGTGAGGGCCAACAGACCCCGCAACACTTTTTATCTGTATATCCATACAGATAAAAGTTGCCCCCCAGCGCAACAAAAGCCATCCTGTGCACCTCCAGAACAACGATCAACGATGGTGGTTATGCGGCTGTACCTCTGTGAAAAACCTTCCCAGGCCAAAGACATTGCGGCCGTACTCGGTGCCAAGCGCCGGGGCGACGGCTGCTGGCTGGGAACGGACGTCACAGTGACCTGGTGCATCGGCCATCTGCTGGAAACCGCGCCGCCGGATGCCTACGACGCGCGCTATAAACGCTGGGTGCTGGCCGATCTGCCGATCATTCCGGAAAAATGGAAGATGACTGTCAAGCCGCGCACCGCCAGCCAGTACAAAGCGGTGAAGCGTCTGCTCGGCGAGGCCAGCGAGCTGATCATCGCCACCGATGCCGACCGTGAGGGCGAAATGATCGCCCGCGAACTGGTCGAGCACTGCCGCTATCGCGGGCCGATTCGGCGCTTGTGGCTGTCGGCGCTGGACGAAGCATCGATCCGCAAGGCGCTCGCCGCGCTGAAACCGGGTGCCGAAACCTTCAGCCTGTATCACTCGGCGCTGGGGCGATCGCGGGCAGATTGGCTGATCGGCATGAACATGAGTCGGCTGTTCACGCTGCTGGGGCGTCAGTCGGGTTATCAAGGCGTATTGCCGGTCGGCCGCGTGCAGACACCGACCCTGCGTCTGGTGGTGGATCGCGACCGCAGCATCGCCGATTTTGTGCCGGTGCCGTTCTGGGCGATCGACGTGGATCTGCTGCACAACGGCACGCCGTTCACCGCGCAGTGGCGGGCGCCGTCGGATGCTTGTGATGATCAGTATCGTTGCCTCAATCAAGCGCTGGCTCAGCAAGCGGCGGCGGCCATCGGCAATGCGGCGACTGCCCGAGTGGTCAAACTGCGCACCGAACGTATGCGCGAAGTAGCACCCCTGCCCTTCGATCTCGGCACGTTGCAAGAAGTCTGCTCGAAGAAACTCGGCCTCGGCGCGCAGGAAACCCTCGACATCGCCCAGGCACTCTACGAAACCTACAAAGTCGTCACCTACCCGCGCAGTGATTGCGGTTACCTGCCGCTGAGTCAGCACAGCGAGGCGCCGGGGATTCTTGCGGCGTTACGCCAGGCCGACCCGAGCCTTGAAGCGTTGAACGGCTTTCTCGAGCCTCAGCGCAAGTCGCGGGCGTGGAACGACGCCAAGGTCAGCGCTCACCACGGCATCATTCCCACAGCAGCAGCGAAGAACCTTGAGCGCCTGACCGGCAAACATCGCGCGGTCTACACGCTGATTCGCGCGCGCTATCTGGCGCAGTTCCTGCCCAACCACGAATACGATCGCACTCAGGCCGACTTCGATTGCGCCGGTGAAGCGCTGCGCGCGGTGGGCAAGCAGATTATCGAGCCGGGCTGGAAGCGCGCATTGCCTGAGGCGCTCGCACCGGCCAAGGGACGCGAGGCGCCAGCACCGCAAACCCTGCCAGCGCTGAGCCAAGGTGTTGAGTGCGCGGTGGCCGACGTGAAGTTCAAAGATCTGTGGACGCAGCCGCCCAAGCCTTACACCGAAGGCGATCTGATCAAGGCGATGAAGAATGTCGCCAAACTGGTGGAAGATCCGCTGCTCAAGCAGAAACTCAAGGACACCACCGGGATTGGCACCGAGGCCACTCGCGCATCGATCATTCAAGGATTGCTCGATCGTGGTTATCTGGTGAAGAACGGCAAGGCGCTGGCCGCCACACCCGCCGCGTTCAGCCTGATCGACGCCGTGCCCCGCGCGATTGCCGACCCCGGCACCACGGCGATCTGGGAACAGGCGCTGGACATGGTGCAAAGCGGCGAGATGAGTCTGGAAGAATTCGTCACCAAACAAGCGGCGTGGATGAGCAAGCAAGTGACACGCTGCTCCGCGCTGAGCCTGACCATCAGCGGCCCACCGCCGACCGGCAAAGCGGCGACACCGTGGAAGAAAAAGCGCAAATCCACCCGCAGCCCGGCTAAGCGCACAGCCAAATAAACTGATTTGCCGCGACCTTGTGGCGAGGGGATTTATCCCCGATGGGTTGCGAAGCAGCCCCTCTTTTGACTTTGAAAAAGCTGGGGACTGCTGCGCACTCCATCGGGGATAAATCCCCTCGCCACAGGGGTCTGAGTCCACACTGATGGGAAGCCATTGCCGAGAGCTGACGCCATGCCCACCATCACCCTCCACCCCGCCCAACGCGACGACCTCGACACCGTCAACAATCTCATGCAGTTCTACCTGCACGATCTCAGCGAATGGCTCCCGCTAAAACTCGCCCACCACGGCTTTTTCCCCAACCAACTCGAAGAAAGCTACTGGCGCCACCCCGCCACCCAACCCTTCCTGATCCACGTCGACGACGAACTAGCCGGTTTCATCATCGTCGACAACCAGACCCACCTCCCCGACACCGAATACAACATCAGCTATTTCTTCCTCGCCCGACGCTGGCGTGGCCAAGGTGTCGCCCAGTTTGTCGTCTCCACCCTCTTGAGACGGATCCCCGGGCAATGGCAAATTTTCCATATAGACGCCAACCTGCCCGCACAACGCTTCTGGGCCGGGCTCATCCCTCGATTGAGCGGCGGCGAATTCACCCGACAGCAGGGTGAAGTTGACGGTTACCCGTGCACCTTTTACGTTCTGCACGCACCTTTTTCCGTTGTTTGAACGGATCCTTTCTCATTCCAAAACAGCTTTGTCCGACAATATGTAGTGAGCAAAAATAATCACTACATAACTGTTGACGGCGTCGTTTTGCTTTTGCATGATGAAGACGTTCCCCGATCGGGAACATCGGTAACACGCTTGAGCAAACTCGTCTGACCGCCGAGTTGTTTTTTCCGGATACACGCTGCCCACAAGGCAGATTGAAGAAGCTGACCTGGCCTGAACGTCCAGTACAAGGACGAGAAGCGCTGGCGAAAATTCTCAAGACGCTTGTGGTCGACGGTGCACAGGTCGGCAAGGAGCCTCCCGGTTTTCGCTGCTTCTCCTCGTTGTGACGCTATTGCGTAGCAGTTATTCAACACGACTACATGCAACAGATGCACGACCCCGCATTTCAACGGGCGAGCGCTGACGTCCTGGTTTCGGTGCCAGGGATCAACTAACCGATGGGCTACCTGTATTAGCGAATCAACTTTGAAAGATAACCAGACTGGTCAAGGGGCAACATTATGAATCTGAACAATCAACCTACTATCGAAGAACTGGCTCGTATGTTCGCTGCGCAAAAAGACAGCCACGACAGCCACATTCTGTGGATCAGCAAATCGGGTCAGGTGCATATCGACTGCCTGGCGCCCCACGCTGGTGAAGACGAGTTCGACCAGAACAACCAGAACCTGCTGGCCCGCCTGAAGATGTACCGCCGCGGCCACGGCTATGTCGGCAAGAAAGCCGCGGCCGATCGGGACTTCATCGGTAATGTTCTGCAAACGCTGAAACAGGCGTGGGACTCGATGCAGAACAAGAACGAAGTTCGGGTGATTGATCGGTTCTGCTGATTCACTACTTTAATAATTGAAAGGGCCTGCTTCCTTATAAAGAAGCGGGCGCTTTTTTGTTCGCTTTATTGATATGGCTTGACTGGAATTGTAGCCCCTCACCCCAGCCCTCTCCCGAGGGAGAGGGAGCCGATTTGTGGTGCTTTCAAAATATGAGTTCGGCACAGCATTTTCAGGTCGGCGTAACTTGCACAAACACCTCGGTCAGTCCCCTCTCCCTCCGGGAGAGGGTTAGGGTGAGGGCATCTCCCGCTCCAACACCATTTCAACAAACGCCACCGCCGCCGCACTGTGATAATTATTCCGTCGCCGCAACAACGCCGCGCCACGCTGCGGCGCCTCACTCGCCACCCGCAACCGGCGTAGCGCTCGATCCTCCGTGGCAATCGCCTCCGGCAACATCGTCGCCATCGGTGAATGCCGAACCACTTCCAGCAACGTACTCACCGAATTCACCTCAATCCGCACTTTGGGCGTAATCCCGTGCTGACGAAAATACTCATCCACCGATAACCGCGTGATGAAATCCGACGCCAGCAACGCGAAATCCAGCTGCGCAATGTCATCCGGCGCCAGCACCGCAGTGCTCTCATACAGCGGATGCTCACGCCCGACCATAACCCCCAACGTCTCAGTAAATGCCGGAATGCACTCTATGTCCGGACTGCGCACCGGCGTAAATGCGATCGCAATGTCCAGCGAGTCATCCGCCAATCCCGCCTCGATGTCGTCCATCGACAATTCGAAAATCTGCAGATGAATCCCCGGATACCGCGCCGTAAAGTCGCGCACCAACGGCCCGACCAGATACGCCATAAACGTCGGCGTCATCGCCAGGCGCAAGCTGCCGCGCGACAGATCCTTCACGTCATGCAACGCGCGCTGCCCCGCCTCCAGCTCAACCAACACCCGCCGCGCGCATTCGATGTAAGCCTCGCCGGCATCGGTGGGTTTGACTGTGCGCGACGTCCGATCAAACAGCGTCACGCCAAGGGTTTCTTCCAACTGGCGGATTTGCTGCGACAACGTCGGCTGCGACACGTGCAGCGACTCGGCCGCACGGGTAAAGCCGCCGTGATCGGCAACGGCCAGCAGGTATCGCAAATGTCGCAGCAGCATGGGGCACACCATCTATAGGCAGGGCTTATGCGAAGCATTGTATATCGGTCTTGGACGCTATGGATCAATCGGCAGAAGATTGCTCCCACACAGCAAGCCAACCCTGAAAGGAGTGACACCATGCAACAGTCCCACGCCTACAACGACGCAAGCCTGGCCCTGACCACCCGCATTCTCGACATCAAGGCGCGCAAAAATCTCTCATGGCAGGATCTTGCCGACGGCACTGGTCTGAGCCTGGCCTACGTCACCGCTGCCCTGCTCGGCCAGCATCCGCTACCGGAAAATGCTGCTCAGGTCGTCGGCGACAAACTGGAACTGGACGCCGATGCGATTGCATCGCTGCAAATCATCCCGCTGCGTGGCAGCCTCAGTGGTGTGTCGACCGACCCGACCATCTACCGTTTCCACGAGATGATCCAGATCTACGGCACCACTCTGAAAGCACTGGTTCACGAGCAGTTCGGCGACGGCATCATCAGCGCAATCAACTTCAAACTCGACATCAAAAAAGTCGAAGACCCGGAAGGCGGTTCTCGCGCCGTGGTTACCCTCGACGGCAAATTCCTGCCGCTGCGTCCGTTCTGATCTGCCCCGGCCCGCACCCCGCGTGCGGGCCATCCGATCGCCCCTGAAGAGGACACGCACATGAAAGCCCTGATCGACGGTTTCTTGAAATTCCAGCACGAAGCCTTTCCGCAACGCAGCGAACTGTTCAAACACCTGGCGACCACCCAACAGCCCGGCACCTTGTTCATCACCTGTTCCGACAGCCGAGTCGTGCCGGAACTGCTGACCCAGCAAGAGCCCGGCGAGCTGTTTGTGATGCGTAATGCCGGCAATATCGTGCCGTCCTACAGCCCGCATCCGGGCGGGGTTTCGGCCACGGTGGAATACGCGGTTGCCGTGCTCGGTGTGACCGACATTGTGATTTGCGGGCATTCGGATTGCGGCGCGATGACCGCGATCGCCCAGTGCAAATGCATGGATCACCTGCCCGCCGTCAGCGGCTGGTTGCAGCATGCCGAGTCGGCGAAAGTGGTGAATGAAGCGCGAGCGCATGCCAGTGATGCGGCGAAGTTGAGTTCGATGGTGCGCGAAAATGTGATCGCGCAACTGGCGAATATTCAGACGCACCCGAGCGTGCGCCTGGCCCAGGAGAAAGGCCTGCTGAATCTGCATGGCTGGGTGTACGACATCGAGACGGGATCGATCGATGCGCTGTCGTCGGATCGGCGCACGTTTGTGCCGTTGGCGGAACAGCCGGCGACGTGTGCGGTTTACGCAAACAGCGCTGACGCAGCCTGAAACACCCCTGTAGGAGCTGCCGAAGGCTGCGATCTTTTGATCTTGATCTTAAAAAACAAGATCAAAAGATCGCAGCCTTCGGCAGCGCCTACAGGAGGCGAATCGTGTCGATGCGGGTTAGCGTTTTACGCTCAGGTCGATCTGGCTCATGCGGCTGCGCACCGTGAACACGCCATCCCCCGAAAGAATCGCGCTGCGTGCGAACAAGCGCCCACTCTCCCAGTTCGAAAGCCCCAGTTCCGGCTTGTTCAGCGCGTACTGCCCATCGACCCAACGGGTGATGCCATTGCCCACAAACGGCGCATTCACCGCGTTGTAAAAACGCTCTTGAACCGCCGCATCTTCACTGATCAACGACACCGTAAACTGCGGGCTATAGCGGTTGAACAGCGCAATCGCCTGATCCAGATCGTCAACGATCATCAGGCTGACTTCCGGGGTTTCTTCCCATTCCCACTCGCGGCCCAATGCCGATTGCGCCAGCGGTTCAGCCAAGGCTTCAGTCTGATAACCCTCGGCGCGATACACCTCGACCGTCGCGTTCTGCCATTCACTCGGCAGGTAACTTTCACTGCCCTCGACGATGTGCAATTTGCAGCCCTGACCGCGTGCGGTGCCGGCCTGCTGCAGCGCATCAAGAAACAACGGCACCAGTTCTGCCGCACGCTCACGCTGGATCAGGCAGACGTTCAGCGTGTTGCACACTTTGCGATCCAGTGAATTACGCACCACCGCGGCGAAGCGTTTGGCGTCGGCGTCGCGATCGGCAATCAGCCACGCCCCGCCCGTACCGTGCAGGCTGACGGCGGTGCCGGCCTGCTGGGCGATGCTACCCAGTTGACTCACCGCACGGCCCGAGCCGCGCGCCACGGCCAGCGACAAACGCCGATCGGCAAACATCGCCCAACCGGCGGCGTGGTTGACGCTTTCCACCAACGACACCGCACCGGCCGGCAAACCTGCCTCGGCCAGCGCTGGATTCAAGGCGTGGGTGACGATGGCTTGCGCGGTGCCCAAGGCATCGCTGCCAATACGCAGCACGGCGGTGTTGCCGGTGCGCAATACGCCGGCTGCGTCGGCGAACACGTTCGGCCGTCCTTCAAAGACAAACGCGACGATGCCCAGCGGTGAGACCACTTGCTCAACTTTCCAGCCGTCGTGCTCGACGCTGCTGATGACTTTGCCGCGCGTCGCGGCGGCATCACGCCAGGCGCGCAGGCCGGCGATCATGTCGCGGCGCATGCGTTCGTCGGCGAGCAATCGGGTGGTGGAACGGCCGCGGGACTTGGCACGTTCAATGTCGGCCAGGTTCGCCGCTTCGATCTGCGCCCAGCACTCTGCGGTTTCCAGACGCTGTGCGAACAGGTCGAAAAACTGGCTGATGGCTTCATCAGAGACTGCCGACAACGCAATGAAAGCCGAGGCCGCGCGTTCGATCGCCACCGAGGCGGCTTGTTGATCAACCACGGGAATCAACAGCAACTCGCCACTCACCTGCTCGACCAGCAGGTGGTCTCCGGGCTGAAACCGCGCGGCCAGTTCGGGGCTGACCACGGTGACGCGGTTGCCAGCGAAAGGGATCGGGGTGCCAGCGACGAGACGTTCGAGTGCAAGAGACATGAAGCGGATTCACCATGCAGGGAGCGGCCGGAAAATGTATAGGAACACCCTCCCAACAGGCAACACAAAACCCTTGTAGGAGCAGAGCTTGCTCGCGAAGACGGCTTGTCAGGCAACGGGTTTGTTGAATGTCAGGACGCTTTCGCGAGCAAGCTTTGCTCCTACAGATTGAGGTGTTTGGGTTAGAACACTGACCAGCCAATTCTGGCGCTAAGCATCTCCAGCGCTGCCATCCCCGCCAGCGAGTTACCCGCAGCATTCAGCTCCGGCGACCACACGCACACGGTGAACTGCCCCGGCACCACTGCGACAATCCCGCCACCGACGCCGCTCTTGCCCGGCAAACCCACGCGATAAGCAAAATTCCCCGCCTCGTCATACAGCCCACTGGTGGCCATGATCGAGTTGACCTGCTGAGTCTGCCGCCGCGCGAGAATCTGCTCGCCGCTGTGTTTACAAAAACCGTCGTTGGCCAAAAAGCAAAACGCCCGCGCCAGATCGATGCAATTCATCCGCAGTGCGCAGTGGCTGAAGTAACTGCGCAGCACTGCCTCGACGTCGTTGTGAAAGTTGCCGAACGATTGCATCAGATACGCCATCGCCGCATTGCGCGCGCGGTGCTGGTATTCGGACTCGGCGACTTTGCCGTCGATCATGATCTGCGGGTTGCCCGACAGGCGCCGCACGAAGTCGCGCATCGACAGGGTCGGCGCGGCGAAGCGTGACTGGTTGATGTCGCAGATCACCAGCGCACCGGCATTGATGAACGGGTTGCGCGGGCGGCCGCGTTCGAATTCCAGCTGCACCAGCGAGTTGAAGGGCTGGCCCGACGGCTCGTGGCCGAGGCGTTCCCAGATCGCTTCGCCGGAATGTTCGATGGCCTGCACCAGGCTGAACACCTTGGAAATACTCTGCACCGAGAACGGCGTTTCGGCGTCGCCGGCGCAGTACATTTCGCCGTCGTTGCCGTACACGGCGATGCCCAATTGATTGGCCGGCACGGTGCCGAGGGCGGGAATGTAGTCAGCCACCTTGCCCTGTCCGATCAGAGGACGGACAGCGTCAAGGATCTCGTTCAACAGCGCTTGCATGCCGGGTTCCGAAGTCTCGCCCCATGGGATTGCGGGGACACTGGGGCTAGACGCTGCGCGAGCAAATCAGATCACAGTTGCCCGTGTAGGAGCTGCCGCAGGCTGCGATCTTTTGATGTTGCCTTTAAAAGACAAGATCAAGAGATCGCAGCCTTCGGCAGCTCCTACAGGGGAAATTGTTGAGTCAGTGTGCGCGATCGAGGCCGGCGAGCAAGGCGCTGTCGCGGCTGTAGATGTCCGGCGCATAGCGCACGTGGCCGTCGCTGCCGACTTGCGCCGTCCAGTAAGTCATCAGGATCGGCACCGGTGCAGACAGACGAAATTCGTGAGTCGTCCCGGTCGCCAACAGCGTTTCGGTACGGGCCTTTTCCGCCGGGCTCAGCAACAAATCCCGCAGTTGCATTGGGTGCTCGACCCGCACGCAACCCGAGCTGAACGCACGCGGCCCCTTGTCGAACAGCGCCTTGCTCGGCGTGTCATGCAAGTACACCGAGAACGGATTGGGAAAACGAATGACCATCTGCCCCAGCGGATTGCGCGGGCCGGCGTCCTGACGCAAAAGGATGTTACCGGGATTGTCCCAGTCCACATCCGCCGCAGCCAAAGGCTGGCCGTTGGCATCGAGCACTTGCAGATTCTGACGGCTGAGGAAAGTCTGATCCTTGCGAATCGCCGGCAGTTTGTCTTCTTTCCAGATGGTCGGCGGCACCGTCCAGGTCGGGTTGAGGGTCAGGCGCGTGACGCGAGATTTCAGCAGCGGTGTCTGCCGCTCGGCGCGTCCGACCTGGGTACGGGTCTGCCACACCGGTTGGCCGCCCTGATACAGGGTTAATTCGGCAGCGGCGACGTTGACCAGCAACCCATCCGGTTCCATGTCCTGCGCCATCCAGCGGAAACGTTCGAGGTTGACCCGCAGCTGTTCGCGGCGCGTCAGCGGACTGATGTTGAGTTCGGCAATTGTCCCCGGCCCGACCACGCCGTCTGCCTGCAACGAATGATTGGCCTGAAAACTTTTCACCGCCTCGACCAGCACACCCTCGTAAGCGTTGCCCGGCGTGCTGCCGGCGTGGGCCAGATAGCCTTCGCTGTACAGACGCTGCGCCAGTTCCGGCACGCGTTTGTCTTCCATGTCCGGACGCAGCAACGGCCCATTACCGACCGATTGCCATTGCGGCAAAGCCTTGAGACGTTGTGCGGCGTAGAGGTGACGCAGGCTCTGATATTGCGCGAGGTGTGGACGCGCGCGATCGAAGGCGCCGGGAATGTCCTGCATGCCCGGCACGGCAATCGCGAACAATTCCGCCTGACGGTCACGCGGGGTGTCATCGGCATGCCACAGCGGCTCGAAGTGCGACTGCAACAGGCTTCCGTAATGCAGATCCTGCAGGGCTTGCAAGTAGTAGCGGCTGATGTCGATGTCGGCGCAGAGTTCGCCATCCTGCGGAGGAATGCTCGCCACCGGATAGCGCTTTGGATTCAGGCCATCGTCGGCCAACAGCGGCAATTGCGCCTGCAAAGCCTGCAAACGTCCGGATTCGCTGGCCCACACTGGCATCCAGTCCTGCTGTTCATAGAACGCCTGCAACTGGGTCAACGCCGCCACGCTCAGACGCGCAGCAATCGCCGGACAGGCCTGCGGCAGACTGATCAAAACAGCCTGCAACGGACTCTGCGGTTCGACCGGCAACTCGGCCGGTGGCGTCGGCAGCGTCTGCAAGGGCGGCAGCGGCTCATCGGCACAAGCGACAAACGGCGCAGCGAGCAAACAAATGCTCAAGTAGCATGCGTACTTTTTGAACAACTGCTTTACTCCAATCCATGGCCGTCCAGATGACGGTCAACCTTACAACAGGTGTGCTGAACAGTCAGGCTCGATCTTCGGGCGTGGCGGTTATGACTGGGAGTCAGGAGCCAAAGTGCCAAATGAGTAGCAAGTGAGGACACTTTATAAATGTTGACGTTTTTGCGCCGACTTCTGCTGTCCACCGCGACCCTTGTCGCTGTGACCAGTCCAGTTTTTGCCGCCGGCAAACCATCGCCGGTTCTCTACAACAGCCTCGCCCACGCCGCGCCAGAACTCAATCCCCAGGCGCTGAAAGGTGCATTAAGCGCCATGCAATGCGCAGTCAACAATGGGGCGAAGCCGTCCCGCCATCTGGCCGTCATCGATTATTCGCAACCGTCCACAGAACGCCGCTTGTGGATTTTCGACCTGAGCAAACAGAAGTTGGTTCTACGCGATTTGGTGGCGCACGGTTCCAACTCCGGCGAAAACTTCGCCACGCAGTTTTCCAACCGTGAAGGCAGTTACCAATCCAGCCTCGGCCTGTTCCGCACGCAGGAAAGTTACAGCGGCGCCCACGGTTATTCGTTGCGCATGGACGGTCTGGAACCGGGCTTCAATGACATGGCCCGCGATCGCGCGATCGTCATTCACGCCGCCAGTTATGTGAATCCATTGTGGAGCAAGAAACAGGGGCGCATCGGCCGCAGCCAGGGTTGCCCGGCGGTTCGGCCGCAGATTGCCAAGCAAGTGATTGATCGACTGAAGGATGGCCAGTTCATGTTTTCCTGGTACCCGGATCAGCGCTGGCTGAAATCCTCGCCGTACCTCAACTGCCAACCGCAGCAGGTGGCAAGCATCCTCAGCACCCACGCCAGCTAACCAACACAAATCCCCCTGTAGGAGCTGCCGAAGGCTGCGATCTCTTGATTTTGATTGTTAAAAACAAAATCAAAAGATCGCAGCCTTCGGCAGCTCCTACAGGGGTGTATTTCATTACAACTTTGTCATTCAGCTGTCGGTTTGCCGTGCGGATCGCTCGGTAGCCTGATGTTGTCCCGGCGCTAACGCCGATCAACACCAACCACTGAGTGACTGACCATGAAAACCCTCCTGCTCGCCCTCACCACCCTCCTCGCCACCGGTTCCGTGTTCGCCGCGAACATGCCCGACACCGCCGTCATCCATGACAAATCCGCCTTCTACGTCAATCTGGATGTCGACAAAGTCCTCTCCAGCACCGATATTTCTCAGGCCTGCGGTGTGGTTTCGGCGCAACTCAACTACCTCGACCATCAGGGCCGCGAACATGTGCTGAACTATGACGTGCAAGGCAGCGGCTGCATCAATGACCATTGAGAGTGATCGATGAATATTCTGGTTGTCGAAGACGAACCCAAGGCCGGCAATTATCTGCTCAACGGTTTGCAGGAACTCGGCTACAGCGTAAGCCTGGCGCGCAACGGCGCCGACGGTTTGCACCTGGCGCTGGAACACAGCTTCGACGTGATCGTGCTCGATGTGATGATGCCGAAAATGGATGGCTGGGAAGTCCTGCGCCGGCTACGCAAGGAGGCCGACACGCCGGTGCTGTTCCTCACCGCCCGCGACGATATCGCCGACCGCGTCAAAGGCCTCGAACTGGGCGCGGACGATTACCTGATCAAACCGTTTTCCTTCGCCGAACTGGTGGCGCGTCTGCGCACCCTGACCCGACGCGGGCCGATTCATGAAGATGAACAACTGCAAGTCGCCGACCTGCAAATCGACGTGCTCAAACGCCGAGTGAGTCGCGGCGGAGTGCGCATCACCCTGACCAATAAAGAGTTCGCCTTGCTGCAACTGTTCGCCACGCACACCGGGCAGGTGCTCGCGCGTTCGCTGATCGCGTCGCGGGTGTGGGACATGAATTTCGACAGCGACACCAACGTGGTCGATGTCGCCGTACGCCGCTTACGGGCGAAAATCGATGACCCGTTCCAGCTCAAGCTGATCCACAGCGTGCGCGGCATCGGCTACCGTTTCGACACGCAGCCATGAGCGCGAAACGGACGTATTCCCTGACCCTGCGCTTGGCGCTGGTGTTCGCCCTGCTCGCCTTCGCGTCGCTGGCCGGGCTCGGCGCGGCGCTGTACAGCGAGCTGGAAGAACAGCTGATTCGCCGCGACGACATTTCGCTGGTCAGCCGCGTCGACCAGTTGCGCACCTTCCTTAACGACAGTAACACCCTCGAGCTGATCAAGAATAAACCGGCGCTGTTCCAGAACATGCTCGGCAACCGCGAGGCACTGCTGACCATCGGCGCGCCGGGTGAACCGCCATTGCTGGTGGTCAATCCGGGCAATCTGACCACGCCGACATTGCCAGCGGTGCCGATCAATCACACGATGACGCTGAACGATATACAGCATCTGCCGAACGTTAACGGCGTACCGTTTTCGGCGGTGGCGGCTGAGATCGACTCTGGTGAACTGGGCAATCTGCAAGTCACAACCGGACGCCTGATGAGCGAACGCACGGCGATGCTCGCCAATTACCGTTTGAGCGTTTATGGCCTGGCGACGTTGGCGGCGCTGCTGCTCGCAGTGATCGGCTGTTTGCTGGTGTATCGCGGTTTGCTGCCATTGCGCCGATTGGCCAGGCACGCTCATGGCATCGGTGTCGGCAATCTCGGCGAACGCCTCGACAGCCAGGGCGCGCCACGGGAATTGCTGCCGATGATCGATGCGTTCAACGCCATGCTCGATCGCCTCGCCAAAGGTTTTGCGCAGTTGAGTCAGGTGTCCACCGACATGGCTCACGAACTGCGCACGCCGATCAATAACCTTCTTGGCGAAACTCAAGTCGCCCTGCATCAGAACCGCAGCATCGAAGCCTATCAGCAGTTGCTCGCCTCTAATGTCGAAGAGCTGGAACGGCTGACGCGGATGCTCGACAACATGCTGTTTCTTGCGCGCACTGATCCGGCGAGTGCGCTGAGCCAGCGTCAGGAGCTGGATGCGGCGGACGAGATGCAGCGCATTGCTGATTATTTTGAAGGGTTGGCGGCGGATGTTGGCGTGTGCATTGAAGCGCGTGGCAGCGGTGTGATCTGGGCCGAGCCGATGTTGCTGCGGCGGGCGCTGGCGAACCTTTGCGCGAATGCGATCAAGTACGGTGCGGCGGATTCGACAGTGCAGGTTGAAGCGATCGCTGAGCCTGAGGGCAGTTATCTGCGGGTGCGTAACCACGGCGCGACCATTGCGCCTGAGCATCTGGCGCGGTTGTTCGAGCGCTTTTATCGCGTGGATCAGTCGCGCGAGCGTTCAGCGCAATCGAACGGTTTGGGCCTGTCGATTGTTGCGACGATCATGCAGTTGCATCAGGGCCGGTACAGCGCCAGCAGTGCGGATGGCGTGACCTGCTTCGAACTGTTCTTCCCTGCCCGACAAACCAACACAAATCCCCTGTAGGAGTGAGCCTGCTCGCGATAGCGGTGGTTCAGCCTACCTCTTCATTGACTGATACACCGCTATCGCGAGCAGGCTCACTCCTACATTTGACCGCGGTTCGACTGATGATCAGGGTTGTCAGCATGAGGGCCGTGGCGACCGCGAAGGTGATGTGTAAACCACTGGCAATCGCTGCCGCCGGCGCCTCCGTCGGATCCCCCGCCGCCAGTGCAAACACCGCGCCCATCACCGCCGCCCCGGTGATCAAGCCCAGATTGCGCGCCAGCCCCAACAGCGCCGAGACTACCCCGCGCTGATCCTGACTCACGCCGGCCATCAACCCGGTGTTATTGGCCGCCTGAAACAACGCATAGCTGACCGCAACCATCGCAATCGGCAACACGTACGCAAACACGCCAAGGCTCATCGGCAACGACGCCAACAAGCCACAACCACAAGCCAAGCCCAGCAACGCACCCGGCACGATCCGGCGCGCGCCAAAGCGATCCACCAGACGCCCGGCCGGCACACCGCCAAACGCCGCCAACAACGGCCCGATCGACAACACCAGTCCAACCATGGTGCTGCTCAAACCCAAACCCCGGCTCAAGTAAAACGGCCCAACCACCAATGTGGTCATCATCACGGTAGTCACCAATAACGTCAGCAAGAGGCTGCTGCTCAATCGCCGGTCGGCAAACAGCGACAAGCGAATAAGCGGCGCCTTAACCCTCATCTCGATAAAAACAAACAGCCCCGCACCGCACGCGCTGACCAGCAATAACGGCAGGGCCAGACCTGTCAGCGTCATCGCCAGCGCATAAGCCGCCAGCGTCAACACCAACACCCCGGTGCCGAAATAATCAAAGGCAACCCGTGTGCTGATCGCTCGATCTGCCGGCAGATAGCGGAACACCAACCACGCATTGAGCAAACCCAGCGGTACGTTGAGCAGAAAAATCGAATGCCAGCCGAGATGCGCCATCAACAATCCGCCCAGCGACGGCCCGAGGGTGGTGCCGGTCGCTGACATGGTCGCCAACAAACCCATCGCACTGCCCGCCCGTGACTTCGGCACTGCATCGGCCACCAACGCGACCGTCAAGGCAAACATGATCGCCGCGCCAACGCCTTGCACCGCTCGCGCGCCGATCAACCAACCCAGTCCCGGTGCCAACGCACAACACAACGAGGCAGCGGTGAAAACGCCGATGCCGATCAACAGCAATCGGCGCCGACCGATGCCGTCGCCCAGTCGCCCGACGCTGACAATCAGCGTGGTGACTGTCAGCAGGTAAGCCAGAACGATCCACTGCACCTGTTGGAACGTCGCATCAAACGCCGTCGCAAGTATCGGTAAGCCGGCATTGGCAATGCTGGTGTCCAGCGACGGCATCAACATCGACAGGGCCAGACTGGTCAGCGCCCAGCGGGCTGAAGTGGTCAGGGGTTCTCGCGGCATCTTTCGCTCACTTGGCAGAGGTGATGCTGCATAGCCTGAGCCTCGACAATACAAGGCACAAGACGCATGCTTTGCACTCGATACCTGCATGGAACGCCATGTCATGTCTGCGCCCGATCTGAACCTGTTGATCACCCTCGACGTGCTGCTGCGCGAAGGCAGCGTCGCCCGCGCGGCCAAGTGCCTGCGATTGAGTCCTTCGGCGATGAGTCGCGCCCTGGCCCGTCTGCGCGAGACCACCGGCGATCCGCTGCTGGTGCGGGCCGGTCGCGGTCTGGTGCCGACGCCGCGTGCGTTGGAGTTGCGCGAACGCGTCAGTCATCTGGTGCAGGAAGCCGAGGCGGTGTTGCGCCCTGCCGACGTGCTCGACCCGAGCCGATTGCAACGCACCTTTACCCTGCGCAACACCGACGGTTTTGTCGAAACTTTCGCCGCCGCCCTGCTCGCACGCATTGCTGAAAAAGCACCCGGTGTGCGCCTGCGTTTTGTGCAGAAGGCCGACAAGGACAGCACGCCGCTGCGCGAGGGCCGCGTCGATCTGGAGACCGGCGTGATCGACGACAGCACCGACCCGACGCTGCACAGCCGCATTCTGTTTCAGGATCACTGGATCGGTGTGGTGCGTGAGGGGCATCCCTTGAGTTCAGGAAAAGTCAGCAGCAAGCGTTTTACCGGTGGCGAGCACATTCTGATTTCCCGACGCGGGCGCAGCAGCGGCCCGGTAGACGAAGCGCTGCTCGCACTCGGGCTGACGCGGGACATCGTCACCTCATTCGGCGGTTTTTCCGCGGCGCTGACGCTGGTGCGCGAATCGGATTTGATCGCCACCGTTCCGGAGCGCCACACCAGCAAACTGCGCAGCGGCCTGCACAGTTTCGCTCTGCCCTTCGAGATGCCGCCGATCAGCGTCTCAATGCTTTGGCATCCGCGCATGGACGCTGATCCGGCACACCGCTGGTTGCGCGATTGTGTGCGTCAGGTCTGCGCCTAACGCGCGTCGCCACCGGCCGGTTTATAGAAGAGGAATTTTTTCGTTTCGGCGGTTTTGCGGTACTCCTTGGCCCAGCTCGGGTGGACGTTGCGGTCGTGGAAGTACAGCGCGCCGCGGGTGCGATCCGGGAGCTGACGGTTGAGCGCTTTGCCGGCGATTTCCTTGGCCAGCGCGTATTCGGAGTCCTCCTTGACCTGATCGGCCTTGCCATCGCACCACCAGGAAAACTGGCAGCTCTTGGTTTCCGATCCCTGCTTGACCACCGCGCACACGGTGTCAGGAAAACCTTCGTGGCCGAGACGATTCATCACCACGCTGGCCACCGCTTCCATTTCCGGGGTGTCTTTGCCCTTGGCTTCCCAATAGATACTGCGCGCCAGGCAGGTCAGCGGATCATCCAGCGGTGCAGCGCCGGCAGGGTCGACCGCTTGCGCTTCGGTCGGGGTAATCGCTTCGGCTTTCGGCGCCGGTGCGCTGCTGACTTTGTCCGCCGCTTTTTCCTCCAGCACCTGCGCTTTCTCTTCAGCTTTCGCCTTGATCGGGGCCTGATCGGTGGCCCATGCGGAGCCCGCCAACAGGATGCAAACCATACAGCCAGCCAAGCCTTTCAATCCCATGTCAGTTCTTCCGGCAGCGCCCGCTAAGGGCAACGTGTTGCGTGGGTGAGACGCCCGGATCCCGGGGTCTTCGGTGAGTGTAGACGGCAAAACGCCAGACAAAGTTGCGCAGAAAAAACCGCCGAATGAAGAAAAAGACATTGCACCCACCGGGGGCCTTTCGCGCATCATGGGCGCATTCAGCTCAAGGGAGATTTCCATGCGCTTCATGCCATTCGTTTTGCGTTGTGCCGCGTTGTCCGCCGGCATTGTGTTGGCCATCCCGGCGCTGGCCAGCGATGAATCGCAGCTGATCGAGTCGATCAACAGCTACCGCAGCCAGCCGCAACGCTGCGGTTCGCAAGCCTCCAATGAGTTGCCGCCGCTGTCGGCCGATCCCCGCTTGCGCCTGCCGGCCAGTGGCGCGGTGGATTTGCAGCAAGCCATGGCCAGCGCCAGTTACCCGATGGTCAATGTGCAGGCGATCACGCTGAATGGCCCGCGCGATGCGGCGTCGGCGATGCAGGCGATTCAGGAGAGTTTTTGTCAGGTGGTGCTCGATCCGCAGTTCGTCGATGTCGGCGTCAGCCGCGCCGATCGCGATTGGCGCATTGTGCTGGCGCGACCGCTGTTGTCGGCCAAACTCGGCGATGCGCAAAGTGAAGGGCAAAAACTGCTGGAGCAACTCAACGTCGCCCGCAGTCAGCCGCGCCAGTGCGGTGGTCAGGCCTTCGCCGCTGCCGCACCGTTGGCCTGGAATGCTGCGCTGGGCACGATTTCCCAGGATCACAGCCGCGACATGGCCAACAACAATTATTTCGACCACAAGGATCGCGACGGCCGCACCCCCGGCGACCGCGCTGAACTGGCCGGTTACAGCGGTCAACTGGTCGGCGAAAACATCGCCGCCGGCCAAGACACCGTGCGCAAAGTCGTCGACGGCTGGATCGCCAGCCCCGGCCACTGCGCCAACCTGATGAACCCACAATACAAAGAACTCGGCGCCGCCTACGCTACCGACCCGAAAAGCAGCGCAGGCATCTACTGGACCGCCATGTTCGGCGCGCAGTAACCTGAATCTCAAACATCCCACAGATCCAATGTGGGAGTGGGCTTGCTCACGAAGAGGCCGGCACATTCAGGATTGATGTCGACTGACCTGACCTCTTCGCGAGCAAGCCCGCTCCCACAGGGCCTGAGGTGTTCGGAAGATTTTGGGCATGACCGAGATCTAATGTGGGAGTGGGCTTGCTCACGAAGGGGTCGAGACATTCAGCATTGATGTCGACTGAACCGGCGCCTTCGCGAGCAAGCCCGCTCCCACACTGGGTTGTGGGTGGATGGGGGATGTGGGCATGACCGGGATTTAATGTGGGAGTGGGCTTGCTCACGAAGGGGTCGGCGCATTCAACATTGATGTCGACTGATCGGACACCTTCGCGAGCAAGCCCGCTCCCACAGTGGATTGTCGGTGGTGGGAGGATTTGGGCATGACCGAAATTAGAGGTCATACCCAAACAGCATCCCACAATGGGTAATCTCCCAGTTTTTCCACCAACCCTGCCCGCAATGGGTTGGCAACCACATATCGAGCCAGTTTTACCAAGTCCTCCTCCTTACGCAGCGCATGGTCATGAAAGCTCTGTTGCCACAAGCTGCCTGTTCGGCCGGTGGCATTGTTGATCGATCGAGTACTCAGGGATTTTGCTTCACACATCAGTTGGCCGAGTGATCCTTTCTGCAGTTGGATCAACCAATGAAAGTGATCCGGCATAACCACCCACGCCAACGATTCGGCAAAGCCCTCCTCCTGTGCTTTTCTGAATTGATGAACGACCAGTCTGCCGAGCCTGTAGTCCTTGAATATAGGCTCCCTTCCCAAGGTATTAGCGGTTAGAAGATAGATGCGATTTTGTTCGCAATAACGGCCGGTTCTGAGTCGATGGGATGAAAAACGTTCGGGCATTCCTTTGCCTTAATCATGATTGAGTTCAAAAAAAGGCTAGTTCAGCACGGGTCGTGATGGAGCCATGTTTATTGGCAAGATGTGTCTGTACACCGGATTAAAGGTGGGAGTGGGCTCGCTCACGAAGGGGTCGGCGCATTCAACATTGATGTCGACTGTCCTGACGCCTTCGCGAGCAAGCCCGCTCCCACAGGGGGACTGAGGTGGATGGGGGATTTTGGGCATGACAGAGATCAAAGGTGGGAGTGGGCTTGCTCACGAAGAGGTCGGCGCATTCAACATTGATGTCGACTGATCGGACGCCTTCGCGAGCAAGCCCGCTCCCACAGGGGGGGTCTGAGGTGTTTGGAGGATTTTGGGCATAACAGAGATCAAAGGTGGGAGTGGGCTTGCTCACGAAGAGGTCGGCGCATTCAACATTGATGTCGACTGATCGGACGCCTTCGCGAGCAAGCTCTGCTCCTACAGGGGGTTCAGGGGTCATCAATTTGATCAATCGTGCGGTCATTCAAACTGATTGGACGCGCCTTTCTGGCGCTCTTACTCTGCGCCGCCATTGCAGCCAACTAGACTCATCGGCGTGGCGCTGCACAACCGGTTGATCCGCCACGCCCCCATGCATAACCAGGACAGAACAGCATGATCGTCCGACCCAAGATTCATCCCATTGCCATCCTGTTCACCCTCAAGGGTTCGATCGCCAAACGCATCGCCTTGCGCGCGCTGATGATCACGCTGTTGGCGTCGGCCATTGTGCTGGTGGAAATCCTCCATCCGAGCTATTTCGCCAGTGTCAGCGCGACGCCGTTTACGCTGCTCGGTTTGTCGCTGTCGATCTTCATGAGTTTTCGCAACAACGCCTGTTATGACCGCTGGTACGAAGCGCGCAAGGCGTGGGGCGAGGTGATCGTGCACATTCGTTCGATCATTCGCGAAACCCATGTCATCCGTGACTCCGCCGAGCGCAAACCGTTGCTGCTCAACCTGTGTGGCTTCGCCCATGCGCTGAACGCCCGGTTACGTAAAGAAAGCGAAACGGATGCCAGCAGCCAATGGGTCATGCCCAAGCCTGATCCGCAGACGCCCGATTACAGCGGACGAATTCTGCAAACGGTCGGCCAGCAGTGTTCCGACTTGCATCAAAACGGTGAGCTGACGGAGTGGCGCTACATGCTGCTCGCCAATCACTTGACCAGCCTCACCCAAGCGCAGGCGGTGTGCGACCGGATCAAAACCACGCCGCTGCCGTTTCCCTACACGCTGTTGCTGCATCGCACGATTTATCTGTTCTGCATCCTGCTGCCCTTCGCCATGGCCGAACCGTTGGGCTGGTTGACGCCACTGTTCACGGCGATTGTCAGCTACACGTTTTTCGGCCTCGATGCGATTGCCGATGAGCTGGAAGACCCCTTTGGCCGCGACGAGAATGATCTGCCAACGGATGCGCTGGTGCGCACGCTGGAGCGCGATATTCTCTGGGAGCTCGGCGCAGAAATGCCGCCGGCGCTTAAGCCTGTGGACTATGTCTTGAGCTGACCCCAAATTTCCCCAACCCCCCAATATAGACGAGCACCACAAAACCCTTGTAGGAGTGAGCCTGCTCGCGAAAGCGGATTGCCAGCCAACATCGTTGTCGCCTGACTTGCCGCTATCGCGAGCAGGCTCACTCCTACAGTTGTGTTTTTTGCAGGGCTTTGAAGAGTTTGCTGTCCGCCAGACGCTGCGCATCGGCCACTTTGCCGGCGGTCGATAAGCCTTTAAACACTTCCGATTGGACGAATACGCCCTCAAATGAGATCGTCGCGCCCTGCACCTTTGGTGCGCGGTACGCATCTGCGTCAATACTCCACCCAGAAATCCCATCGAGCAGGTGCCGTCGTGGACATCAAACAACTCAAATTCCTGATCGCACTGGACGAAACCCGTCACTTCGGTCAGGCCGCCGCCCGCTGCCACATCACTCAGCCGACCCTGTCGATGCGCCTGCGCAATCTCGAAGAGGAGCTGGATCTGGTGCTGGTCAACCGTGGTCAGCGCTTTGAGGGGTTCACCGAGGCTGGCGAGCGCGTACTGGCCTGGGCCCGCACGTTGCTGGCGGCGCATGATGGCTTGTTCGCCGAAGCGGCGGCCTGTCGCGGGCAACTGGTCGGCAGTCTGCGCCTGGGTCTGGTGCCGCTGAGCAGCTTCAATCCTGTCGATTATATTCAGGGATTGTCAGGGTCTTATCCCGAGTTGACGTTCAGCCTTTCCTCGCTCAGCTCCGACGAGATCATCGCCAGTCTGGGCAACAATCAACTGGACTTGGGCGTGTGCTATCTCGATCACGTCAATCCGGCCTATTTCGAGTTTTTCGAGATCGGTCAAACCCGCGTCGGATTGCTCTACGACAACCGGCATTTCCAGTTCGAAGGCACTCAGATGAGTTGGGAAGAAGCCGCGCAATTGCCGCTGGGCATGATCACCACCGGCATGCATTACCGCAAATCCATAGACCTGAGTTTTCGCAGTCGCGGCTTGAGTCCGCAGCCGATCATGGAGAGTGATTCGACCTATCAGTTGTTACAGGCGATTCACCAGGGTTTCTGTTGCGCGATCATGCCGCTGGACAGCGGAATGGAGGAGCCGATTGAACATCTGTCGTTCATGACCCTGCCGGACGCCAGTGTGCTCGCACCGTTGGGGATGGTGATGCGCAAGACCGAACCGCGTTCGGCGATTGCTGAAAAGTGTTTTGCTGAAGCGCGGAAGATGCTTGAGGGCTGATGTGCACATCTGACCCAAGGCCAAATACAAAACCTGTGGTGAGGGGATTTATCCCCGATGGACTGCGCAGCAGGCCCAGATTTTTTGGGGCTGCTGCGCAACCCGTCGGGGATAAATCCCCTCACCACAGGGTTTTTGGCAAACCTGCACAAGAGGGGTTGTCAGAAGCAGGTGTTCAAGATATTTCACATTGATCGTTTACACGCCCGCGGATTCCCCCTTACTATCCGGGCACACCGGTCGACGGGTCAGTCCCGTCTCCGACGTTTTCCGCCAACGGAAACACGCGTTATGAGTACGTATCTACAACAACTAAAATCGTTGAACGTCTCCGCTGTGTGCGCCCTCTGTCATAGGGGCCGCGCATGAATCGTATCGTCAATCTCCCCATGGCCCTGCGCCGTTCCAAGTTGCGTCACTCCGCACGCCCGCCGGATGTCTGCGTTTCTGCCTGATCACGTCTGAAAAACGTGTAGGCCTTTTCTCTTTCGATATCCCTGCCAGGACACTTGGGCTTTCGCCCATTACTGTCTCTTGGCCCGAATCTGCGCGCCTGTGCGGCGCAACTCTGAGTGATTGCCATGAAATTCGCAGCGATTGAAGACGCACGCCTGTTCCTCGACCAAAACCCTGATATCGACATGATCGAGCTGTTCATTCTCGACGCCAACGGAGTGCCGCGCGGCAAGCTGTTGCACCGTGAAGAACTGCTCGCCGTTTACGAAAGTGGTCGGCCGCTGCCAAGCACCATCCTCGGTCTGACCGTGCAAGGTGAAGACGTTGAAAACTCCGGTCTGGTCTGGGACGTCGGCGATATCGACTGCCGTGCCTATCCGTTGGAAGGCAGCCTGGTGCGCCTGCCATGGCGGCAAATTCCGACCGCCGCCGTGCAAGTCAGCATGCACCCGAAGGAAGGCATGCCAGCGAGCATCGCCGACCCGCGTCACCTGCTGATCAAGGTTATCGACGGTCTCAAGGCCGAGGGTTATCACCCGGTGATGGCCTGCGAGCTGGAGTTCTATCTGCTCGACGCCAAACGCGATCACAACGGTCGTCCGCAACCGGCACTGGATGCCGACGGTGGGCGACCGCGACACACACAGGTCTACGGTTTACGCGAGCTGGAACAGATCGAACCGTTCCTCGCCGACCTCTACAGCGCCTGCAAACTGCACGGTATTCCGGCGCGCACGGCGATCTCCGAATATGCGCCGGGACAGGTGGAAATCACCCTCGAACACGGCGACGCGCTGGAAGCGATGGATCAAGCGGTGCGCTACAAGCGTCTGGTCAAAGCGGTCGCACACAAGCACGGCATGCAAGCGACGTTCATGGCTAAACCGTTCGATGATCTGGCCGGCACCGGCATGCACATGCACGTCAGTCTGGCGGATGCCGAGGGGCGCAATCTGTTCGCTTCCGAAGACCCGGCCGGCACGCCGCTGCTGCGCACGGCGATTGGCGGCATGCTCGCGTCGTTGCTCGACACGCTGTTGATGTTCTGCCCGAACGCCAACTCGTACCGCCGCTTTCAGGCCAATAGTTACGCGCCGTTGGCGCCGACCTGGGGTGTCGACAACCGCACGGTCAGCCTGCGCGTACCCGGCGGCCCGGCGAATACCCGCCACATCGAACACCGCATTTGCGGCGCCGATGCCAACCCGTATCTGGCAGCGGCGGCGATCCTTGCCGGCATTCATCGCGGCATTAGCGAGAACCTTGATCCGGGCGCACCGGTTGAAGGCAACGGCTATGCGCAGGCGAAGGAATTGCTGCCGACCGATTGGCTGACCTCGTTGCAGGCGCTGGAGAAATCGGCATGGGCGCGGGATGCCTTGGGGCAGGAGTTTCTTGGCGTGTATCTGGCGGTGAAGCGTGCCGAGTATCGGCAGTTCATGGCTGAAGTGGGTGAGCAGGATTGGCGTTGGTACCTGACCGAAGCCTAAACCCTCACCCATAACCCTGTAGGAGTGAGCCTGCTCGCGATAGCGACCTGTCAGTTAACAATGATTTGCCTGACACACCGCTTTCGCGAGCAGGCTCACTCCTACAAGGGATCGCGTACCGACCTTGAAATTTGTGGACACTGACATGACCGAACGCTGCAATTCCTACTACACCGCCACCCTCAACCAGGACACCGACTACCCGACACTGCAAGGTCGGCACACGGTCGATGTGGTGATCATCGGTGGCGGGTTCACTGGCGTTGCCACCGCCGTCGAGCTCGCCGAAAAAGGCCTCAAAGTCGCCATTGTCGAGAGCAACAAAATCGGCTGGGGCGCCACCGGACGTAACGGCGGGCAAGTCACCGGCAGCCTCTCCGGCGACGGTGCGATGCGCAAACAGATGCACGCGAAACTCGGCGATGACGTCGACGATTTCATCTGGCACCTGCGTTGGCGCGGACACGAAATCATCAAGCAACGCGTGGCGAAATACGCCATTCAGTGCGACCTCAAACACGGTCATCTGCACGCAGCCTACAAGCCGAGCCACATGCCCGATCTGCGCAACGACTACGAAGAAGCCGTGCGGCGCGGGCTCGGCGATGAAGTCAGCCTGCTCGACCGTAGCCAGGTGCGCGATCTGCTGCAAAGCGACCTCTATCACGGCGCGATCAAGAACACTCGCAACATGCACCTGCACCCGCTCAATCTGTGCATCGGCGAAGCGCGGGCAGCGGAATGTCTCGGCGCGCTGATCTTCGAAAACAGCGAAGTGCTGGAGATCATTCATGGCGATAAGCCTGGCATAAGAACCGCTCACGGCCAGATCGACGCCAAGCAAGTGATGCTCGCCGGCGACGTCTACCACAAGCTCGAACCGGGCAAGCTCAAGGGCAAGATTTTCCCGGCGATGGGCGGCATCGTCACCACCGCGCCGCTCGGTGATCTGGCCAAACAGATCAACCCCGAAGACCTCGCGGTCTACGACTGCCGCTTCGTCCTCGACTACTACCGCCTCACCGCCGACGGTCGCTTGCTGTTCGGCGGCGGCGCCAACTACAGCGGCAAGGACTCACGCGACATCGCCGGCGAACTGCGCCCGTGCATCGAGCAAACCTTCCCGGCGCTCAAAGGCGTACAGATCGATTACCAGTGGAGCTGCGCGATGGGCATCGTCATCAACCGCATTCCGCAACTGGGTAAACTCTCGGACAACGTCTGGTACTGCCAGGGCTACTCCGGCCACGGCATCGCGACCACGCACATCATGGGCGAAATCATGAGCCGCGCGATCACCGGGCAGATGGAGCAGTTCGACACGTTTGCGGGTTGCCAGCACATTCGTGTGCCGATGGGCGATTTGCTCGGGAACCCGATGCTGGCTGCGGGGATGTGGTACTACCAGATGCTCGAAAAGTTGCGTTGAACCAACACCTTCCCTTGTAGGAGCTGCCGAAGGCTGCGATCTTTTGATCTTGTTGTTTAGAATCAAAATCAAAAGATCGCAGCCTTCGGCAGCTCCTACAGGAGGCGGCTTCAGTCTTGTAGTTGCTCCACAACAATCCCCAACCGTCGATAATCCTCAACACTCCCCGACGCCACATGCCGTTCGGTAATCAGCGTATGCAGGCGCGTACAAGGCGCCACCACAAACGGCTCCACCGCGCCCAACTTGTCCGCCGTAGTCACGGCAATCACCCGCGTCGCGCCATCGAGCATCGCCTGCTTCACCGGCACTTCATCAAAATGCAGCGAAGTAATCCCCACCTCCGGATGAATCGCGCAGACGCCGGTAATCGCCAGATCCGCCTTGATCCCCGCCAGCAAGCGCAGCGCCTCATGCCCACCCGCCGACATCGTTCGCGGATTCAACGTCCCGCCTGCCAGAATCACTTTCACACCCTTGAATTCCGCCAGCGCAATCGCCGTCATCGGCGCAGCCGTCACTGCCGTGATCTGGATATCCGCGCGCAGCGACCGCGCGACCTGCAACGTCGTCGAACCGGAATCAAACAGCACAATCTGCCCGTCCTCGACCTGCTGCGCCGCCAGTTGCGCCAGACGGATTTTCACCTCATCGGTCTCATCCAGCCGCGTGAAGTAATCCTTGCCGGAATCTTTCGGACGCGGCAACGCCCCTCCATGAACCCGCTGCACGAGGCCGGCGTTATCCAGCTCGGCGAGGTCGCGGCGGATGGTGTCTTCGGAGACGGCGAAGTGTTGGCTCAACTCGGAGGCCATGACTTTGCCGTCGCGTTCGAGCAGCAGGAGAATTTTTTGCCGGCGCAATGAAGGCAGTTCGGCTGCGGAATGATCGTGCATGTATTTGCCTGTTTATGCTTGTAGTTGCAGGTTTCTGCGAGACTAGCGAAACCCTCGAGCAAACACAAACCGGCGGGTATCAATTACTTCGATCATTGCAATCAACAAGGCGAATTTTTTCTTTGCTTTCAGCCTGTTCAGAATGGCCCGACTTTAAAAGGCTCAGGATGAACACCTCATGAATCTCAATTTTGCGTTTGCGTGCATGATCGTCGTGTCGTTTGCGGTGGCTCTCGGTCACGCCTGACAGCATCTCAGACCGACGCCAACAGGTGTTCACGAAGCCATTTGTGCGCCGGATCGCGATGCGCGCGTTCGCCCCAGAACATCGCCATTTCGTAACCGGGCACTGGCAGCGGTGCGTCGACCACTTGCAATGCCGGATTGCCGCGCACCAGACGTGACGGCAACATCGCCACCAGATCGGTGCTGACCAGCACCGACATCGCCATCAGAAAATGCGGCACCGACAGCACCACTTTTCGTTGCAAACCGACCTCGGCCAACGCCTTGTCGGTCACCCCGAAAAACCCTCCGCCCTCCCGCGACACCAGGACGTGTTCCAACGCGCAGAACTGTTTGCGCGTTGGCACGCGCTGCAAATCCGGATGACCGACGCGACCGGCCAGCACATAGCGTTCGGTGAACAATGGCCGCGAGTGCAACTCCAGCGGCGCGTCTTCGCTGATGTGCAGGGCGATGTCGAAGACGCCCTGCTCCGCCTGTTTCACCAACTGCGCAGGTGTCAGATCGATCACGGCCAATCGCGTGCCCGGTGCCTGTTTACGTAATCCGCTGAGCGCCGGTAGCACCACCGTCGTTTCACCGTAATCGGTGGCAGCGACTTTCCAGGTGTGCATCGCCTGCGCCGGATCAAACGCGCTGGCCGGCGCGACCGCCCTTTCCAACGCCTCCAACGCTTCGCGCAACGGCTCGCGCAATTCATCGGCGCGCACCGTCGGGCGCATCCCGCGCGGCCCGGGCAGCAGCAACGGGTCGCCAAAAATGTCGCGCAACTTGGCCAGATGCACACTCACCGAGGGCTGCGACAGGTTCAGCCGCTGCGCCGCGCGGGTGACGTTGTGCTCGGACAGCAACACGTCGAGGGTGAGCAGCAGATTGATATCGAGGCGTCTCAAATTATTCATGGCTATACCAGACATATCAGACATTCATTTCCAATATACCGCTTGAACGCCGATCCTGCCGTCATTCAGCCAACGGAGCTACAACATGAATGTCTTACTGGTTTACGCCCACCCTGAACCGACTTCCCTCAACGGCTCGCTCCGCGACTTCAGCGTCCAGCGCCTGCAAGCCGCCGGCCACACCGTGCAGGTCTCCGACCTCTACGCGATGAATTGGAAAACCACCCTTGACGCCAACGACGCCCCGGAGCGCGACACCACAAAACCGTTCCACGCCTCGCTCGACTCAAAAGTGGCGTACGCCGAAGGCAGCCAAGCCGCCGACATCGCTCGCGAACAGGAAAAACTGCAGTGGGCCGACGCGCTGATTCTGCAGTTCCCGATGTGGTGGTTTTCGATGCCGGCGATCCTTAAAGGCTGGGTCGAACGCGTCTACGCCTACGGCTTTGCCTACGGCGTTGGCGAACATTCCGACAGCCGCTGGGGTGAGCGTTATGGCGAAGGGAAAATGCAAGGCAAACGGGCGATGTTGATGGTCACCACCGGCGGCTGGGAATCGCACTACGCTCCACGCGGGATCAACGGCCCGATGGACGATCTGCTGTTTCCGATCCAGCACGGGATTCTGTATTACCCCGGTTTTGAAGTGGTGCCGCCGTTCGTGGTGTATCGCACCAGCCGCATGGATAAGGCGCGCTATGCCGAGACGTGCGACGAATTGGGCCGTCGACTGGATGAATTGTGGAGTACACGGCCGATTACGTTTCGCCAGCAGAATGCCGGAGAGTACGAGATTCCGGCGTTGACGTTGAAGGATGATATCGCGCCTGGCATCGACGGTTTTGCCGCGCACAGACGCTAGCCTGCTCGACAGCCTAAGCGGGACGTCGTCGCAATGTCTCCAGTACATCGATCGCCATCCGCTTCTGGATCGATACGCGTGAATAGTCCTGCATGAACGTTTCACGCGTGACTGGCGCAAGGCTCAAACTGAGCAAGGCTTGAACCGCGCCTTCGATGTCGCAGGGTTCAAAGACCGAGGCGTTGGAAATCTTCGCTTGAGTAAACCGCGCCGAATACCCCGCCAATCCGGCAAGTATTGGCTTGCCGGTGGCGGCGTATTCGAAAAGCTTCGAAGGGATGACTCGACGGAACGACTTGAACGAGTTCAAGTGCAAAAACAGCACGTCGGCATCCTGATAAAACTTAAGCAACGCCTTGCGCTCGACCGGCGCAATAACCTCGACGTTGGTGACACCACGAAGCTTTAGCGTCATCTGCAGTTTTTCCAACGCACCGCCGGCGCCGATGATCGTGAAGCGCGCCACCCCTTCAAGCCTTTTCGCCATCTCCGGAAGAATAAGGTGCAGCCCTTGCCCGGTGCCAATATTGCCGGCGTAGACCACACGGATCAGTTGCCCGCTCGGTGCCACGGCGACGTTGCCGGGCAACTGTTTGAAGAACATCTCGTCGACGCCATTGGTAAACGTCGAGAAATCGCGCGCGGGATAATGCGCTGCGAAATAACTCAGAAACCCCGGAGAAATCAGATTGACCCGCGACGCCTGGCCAATCGTCAGGCGTTCGATTCGGGAGAAAATCCACGCGGCCAATTGCCCGAAACGGCTGGGAAAAAGCTCCGGCAAGGTATCGACGAAAATGTCGCGGATATCCAGGTAAAGCGGCGTCTTGATAAAGTATCCGACGCACGCGCCCAACGCGGCAGTCATCAACCGCGAAGACGATGCCACCACCAGATCGTAATCCTTGCCCTGAACAGCCTTACGCACCCCGAGCGCATAAAAGGCGAATGCCCGGGCCTGATCCAGCAAACCACTTTCATGCATCGGCAACGGTATGCGGCGAACCGACAGGCGCGGAGACTCTTGCAGTTGCGCCGCTGCAGCACCGAACGAGTGATAGCGATTGGGCTGAGTCGTGACGACGTCGACCTGAACATTGTCGCCAGCATTGGCCAGCAATGCCTTGACCAAGGCATCGATACGGAACGAACCTGCGGCCAGATCCGGCGGGTAATAAAAGCTCAGAACCAGAATGCGAACGGTCATGGTCGCGCCGTGACGCTGCGCAATTCATCGCACCAGACACGCTGATAGAGATCCGTCAGCAAGACTTCCTGCTCTTCCCAGTTGGCGTGCGCCGAGGCTTTCGCCGAATTGGCCGCCAGCGCGGCACGAAGCTCAGGATCGTTGACCAGCCGTTGCAGCGCGCTGGCCAGCGCCTCGTCATCGCCTTCGCGCACCAGCAAACCATTGTCATGCGCACGAACGATCCGGCGAATTTCCGGCAGATCGGACGCGACCACAGGCAACCCGGCAATCAAATACTCGAACAGTTTGTTGGAGTCGGTGGTGAAGTGATTCAGGCAGGTGTTTTCGATCGGCTGCACACCGATGTCCGCCGAGGCGGTGTAATCCGGCAGGTCTGCCAACGCCACCGTCGGAATGAAATGCACCCGCTCCGTCAGCGCAAGTTGTTCACTGAGCGCAATCAGCGACTGCGTCAAACGTCCACCACCGATCAGCACGAAGTAGGCATTCGGCACCTTCGCGGCAATTCTCACCAGCCGTTCCAGCCCGCGGCCCTGCTGCAAACCACCCTGATAGACAATGATTGGCCACAACTCGGCGAGCTGCAATTGATCGCGAATTCGCTGCGACGGCCGCGAAGGGGTCAGACGCGGACGATTCTGCAACACCACCGGACGTGGTATCGAGTAAGCCCGGGCGAAAAACTTCGCCCGCGCATCCGTCGTCGTGATCGTCCCCTGAACCCGGGGCATCAACAGCTTTTCGACCACACCGACCAGTCGCCGAAAACTGTTGTAACCCTCACGGCTGGTGCTGATTTCGTGCGCGTCGTAGATCACCTTGGCGCCGCTGACCTTGGCCGCAAGCCAGGCTGTCGGCAAGGTATTTACGTCATGTGCGTGAACCACGTCGGCGCGGTGCAAAGCCATGCGGGTGAACAACACCGCGTGCGTCCACAAACGCGCAACTATGCGCAGTACTTGTTTGGTCGGGCTCAGGCGACCGATCTTTGCCGTATGACCCGCCGAGCTGGTCGCCGCCGATGACACCGCCCTGCCCTTGCGCCATTTCCACAACGGGCTGCGGGCCACTCGCGAAACCGCAATTCCGCCGTCGAGAATTTCCTGTTCCTGAGTAACGCCGGGGGTGTGCAAGGCGAACACGGTGACGTTATGGCCGGCACGCTGGAGCGTCTGTGCTTCTTTGAGCACTCGGGCGTCGTTGCGGAATTCGTTCCAGACGATCATTGCAATGCGTGACACGGGCGAATTCCTTTACTCGGCAGTAGTGGTTTCAAGCGATTGAAAGTGTTCAAGCAGGTCAGGTAGAAGCGCCAATGCATCGTCATAGCTGCCCCGCGCGCACAAGCGCTCAAAGGCATACGCCAACGCACACACCATGATTGCCGCACTGGGCACGTCGGCCAGCGATTCGCGGGATGCCTTCGCCTGATTGATTGCCCGCAGGAACTTCACGCGATCAATCACCAGCCAGTTAGCCCCGGTCGGCTCAATCTTCCAGTTCGGCCAATGACTGGCGCACGCCTCGCCCGAGTCGGAGAGCAACAGCGTGTTGGGATTGATATCGGTGCAGACCAACTGCCTCGGCAAACCTGCAATGAGTGAAACGATACCGGCGTAGTGATGCTGGAACTGGCGCACCAGCGGTGCATTGTCCTTGGAGACCACCATGCAGAAATTGGCCAGCAACTCCTCGGTCAGTCGTTGCTCAAGATAAGTGTGCGAACGGCCAAACTGCTGAACCAACCCTTCTTCCGGTTCCAGGGACATAAGTTTTCGCGCGAGCGTGATCAACCCGGGGCCTTGTTCGTGCTGCAGCACTTTACGGAAACCATCGCATTCGAATACATGGCAGTTGAATTCATGCACGGTGGTTGCACCGACGAAGCGCAACGAGGGAATAGCCGTCATATTCTGCAGCAGCACACGTTCGCGTTTGGCCAGAAAAACCGTAGAACTGTCGAATAGCTTGAACAGGAATTTTTTCTGTTCACCGTCATCGTTGGAGAACACCGCTTCAAAAGAATAAATATTGGGCTGCGCCAATTGGCTCCACGCACTGGACACCATTCTCTGAAAATCACCTTGAAGCGACGTCATCGCCTCAGCCATCCAGACTTTTCTACTATCTTCCGTCAATAAGCGTTTTATTTCCGGGGTATAAACGCTGCTCGTCGAAACCAAAGGTTTATCATGAAAAAACATCGCATTGATCTGACGATACTGCGACCGCAGCGAAATCACGTCTTGAATCATTGTCGTCAGTCGGGACAACCCCTGCCGCAATAACAAAAGCGCGATTAACGCGGCAAATATCTTCGGCGGATTGAAATAAAGATAATCGGCGACCATACAGAAAAACGCGATCAGAAAGCCGATGGATGACAGCGTAGTCAGGACGTCCGAATGATGAAGCTGAATCAGTTTGCGCACGGTGGGTTTGCGATTGTACAAGGCAATCAATGCGCTTCCTGCCGCCGCACTGTAGAGCAACACCACGAAGACCAACGAAGGATAGATAAACAGCAAGATAACGAAAACAATGGCAACGAACGTTCCCGCTGCCAAACCCCGTGTAAACTTCGAGTACGCTTGCGCGGCGATTTTGCGCTGATTGTCAAACAGACTCAGTTTGGCACTGTTCTTCAACAGTTTGTTGGCGCCGCGTTTTGAATAGTAGGAAATCACAAAACAGGCGATCACATACAGAACGTAGCAGATCAACGCCAACACACTGAAGGCGATGATCAGATGGGTTTTTTTCAGATTTTGCAAATACAGCGGAAAGTAGTGCGGTATTTTCTCGCTGCCAAGAAGAATCAAAACCTTCAACGGCAAGAAAAACGTCAGCAGCAACAATACTTGTGAAAACAAATGCGCAGCCTGAACGGTCAAGGTGGTAAACGGCACCACCCTGACGAACTTCCCGCCCAGCGAATAACACCAGCCCAACGCAGTTTTTATAAGGCTCTGGAGACTCGCCATCACTCGAGCGTTTCCAGGCTTGAAAAAATGGTCATATTCGCTGCCACCCTATCGCCGGAGCGGGAAATTCCGTCAGTCATTCTCAAGACTCGTTAACTTTCCAATAAATGGAAACTCGCGAGCCTGGCGCCTTGGCGTCTGCCTGAGCGGTGTAGAGCGCACCGATAACCGGCCAGTTTTTCTTGTAGTAGTGAACTTTGTACACGGCCTCAGACTGCTCGACGATTTTACGGCGATAGCCCAGTTTATTGAGTTCCTTGGTGATCATTTTTTCGGCGTCTTTCGTGCTGTAGTCCAGCGCGATGTTATTGACTTTCAATGCGCCCTGCTCACCCGGCTTGCTGTATTCCCTGACCAGGGTTCCATCAACGCTTAAATTAATCCCCTCGCCCAGCGCCACGTCAACGGAGTTACTATTGCCACAGCCTGTCAGCGTCAACACGGCCGCCAAAATCACACATTTAATCTTCATATTGTTAACTCGATAATTCCACTATTGATGCAAACATCATTTCTTTATAGAACCACTGTGCCCAACAGGACAGCGCTGGCTGTTTTATGTTTTAGGTTTCAACCCGCAAGCACTGACTCGATTTAGCCGCCCTCAATTCATGCAACATAAACAAGTAATAATCATCCACGTAGTGAAACGGACTGATCCCCCACTTATGCTGTTCGTTTCCGCAGATCATGCTTGAAGGCGGGCTGACAAACTGCTGCGCAGACAAGTCACAGGCCATTCGCTCATACAGGCGCATCAGAAATGAATTGGACTCAGCGATATACGCGGCTTGAAACTGGGGACTGAAGTCATTCCCAGCGCTTGTTTGCGAACTCCACAGCGTTCGATTAACGACGACTTTATTGAGCTGCCCGGTCTCTTTCAAAATACTGACAAATCGTTCCCACCCTGCCTCCCAAAGAGCAAAAAATTCTTCAGACCCCGACTTTACCAAGGTTCCGGTTTCAGCCTGCGGATCAAAACCAGCACTGCGTAGCTCGTTGGAAACCGTGAACAACGCACCTTCGTCTGTAACAAAGACATTGAATCGCTCATCAATCAAGTCAATCAGAAACAGATCGAATGACTGCTCCCGTATCGAATGCTGAAGGCTTTTCTCCAAGTCTGCTTTGACAATCGCCGCCTGAAAGCCTGATTGCAAATTCGCGCTATAGGTATCAACACCAGGCTTCGCTGCAAACGCGCTTGCAAAAGAACTGCGCGCGTAATAGCCCACCAATGCAATCGCTTTTTCGACGTCGAAATTCAGCACATCGCGGCTAACGCAACTGCCAAAAATCATAAGCCTCACGGCCTCATTTGCAGCCTTGGCACTGACTGCTGGATGGGCGTTGACCTCAGTCACTGCACGCCCTCTTCAATGGCAACCAGCTCACGCGCAACAACTTTCATCATTGCCGTCTGTTGTTCAACACGCTGACGCGCTGACTTCGACATCGCAGCGAACAGCTCAGGCCTTTCGATAAGCTGCGTTACGCCTTCAGCCATGGCCAGGTAATCGTCTGCCGGAGCCAATACGCCGGCATTACTGTCCAAAAATTCCGGAATCGCGGCGATCGCATTGGTGACGGGAACGAGTCCCGACGACATCGCCTCATCGCGCGAAACACCTTGTGTGTCCATTCGACTCGGGCAGAAGAACAGGCCGTACTCCTTGTGGAGTTTGGCGATATCCGCCTGTTTCAGATAACCGCGTTCGATGCGTACGTTGGGGTATTTACGCAGTGGCGAAAGGGTCTCTTCGAACAGTGGGCCGTCGCCCATCATTAGAAACTCAAGCTCGTTAAACCAAGGTTTAAGGGCGAGTTCCTGAATGGCTTTAACGCTTAAATCATTTGCGTAGGTGCGCGACGCATAAGGCCTGATCGAAAGGATTTTCTTGCGCTGTTCGACCGGTTTTTCCTGATAGGAAAACACCTCTGTGTTGATCGGATTATGGATGATCTCGTACTGCTCCTCTGGCAGTCGGAAACCGAGGTCTTCCATTACTTCTTCGGCAAAGTAACGGGAGACGAATACCAGTTTCAGGTTCGCCGGCATCGGCTGCAGCAGGTCGCGCCAGAAGCCCAGGCGTTTTTCGCTGTCAAGTTTCGCCAGCTGCAGCTGTTCTTCGGTGTTGTAGTTGTACTCACGACGCCACCACGGTTGAATTTCAGCACCGTGCACCCAGACGATTACTTTGGTTTGGTGCAAGTACTGACTCAGGATTTTCCACATGTCCGCGTCAAGGAAGTGCACCAGAACGGACTTGTATTGACCCTTGTCGAGCATCTTCGCCAGCGTTGACTTCGACCCGGTCGTCACGTTGATGTTTTCGAACTCGTGGTAACTGACCGACTCGTTCTTGCGCAGGCGGAACACATCCACCTCAAGCCCGCGCTCCTGATAAGCACGGACGCGAGTGTGAACGAAGCCATTGCGGTACAAGTCGTCATAAGCGGGATAGTGATTCGTTACCAGCAAATGTTCGGCTTTGGTCAACATGTCCGAAGGCTGCAGATCCCGGTGTCCCAGGACGAGTGCCTTGATTTCGGCGTGGCCATTGGCATAAACGCGTACACCGAGGCGGATGAACGCCGCTTCTGGTGGTATTTGTGCCGTGTGGTTGCGATTGGCATGTTGCATGACATGGCTGATGCGCTGCTTCTCGGCATCAAGAAACAGAACCACCAACTGCACGTTCAGACCAGGCGTGACGTCCAGATACAACTTGAGTTGATCGCCCTGCACGAACTGCTCGACACGCAAATCCTGCTGCGAATAAATGTATTCGTGCTTTCCATCAGCCAGTTCCGAAATCACGTGCCAGTTATCGAACTCCACAGATGTCTGCACGCCTTTACTGCGCGTGGGGCCAAAGAGTTCAGCAAGACCGCGCCCTGAGATTTCGGGGGCAATATGCTCCTCGATAATAGGTTCAATGGCTTCGGCATGCGCTTGAAGCTCGTCGATGCTGATACCGGCATGCAGTTTCAAATCATCAACAGTTTCACGCAGTTGGGCATCATCGATTTCCACTGCATTTCGGCAATAGTTGAAAGCATCGATGCTCAGAATCTGATCGTGGCGATACTCAAGATGTGGCAGCGATAGCGCCCATTCATTCAACTGCTCATCAGCTTGCAGCCAGGTACTGATGATCGCACTGCGCGCCGCTATTGTTGCCGCAGGGCGATATTGATGTTGGTCATTACTTAACTGGATACCGTGTGCGCCGTTCTCGTAGAAGGTGCTTTTACCAATCACTTTCGCTTGGCTGTAACGGGTCGCCAGTACCAGATCGAGCAAATAGTTCGGGCCGTAATAGTCCATGGCGAGCATGCCCGCCAGCATCGGCGCGTCCAGCGCAATCTCTGCCAGCGTTTTTTTGCCGGCTGCTTGCGCAGTGATCAGCGACACGCGCGGATCATCGATTGCGTCAGTGGCGCAAAGTGCATCGCGCACCACGATGGTCATCCGCAGATCGCGGTACGTCTGGCGCTGTAAATGGCCGACCAGCGCCAGAAGTTCTGCTTTATTGGCGGCGCTGGCAATGATGCAGACTGGCGGCAAGACATTGGCCGGCGCTTGGCCAGTGACTTTGCTCATTACGTAATCGAGGCGCTGAGCATAGGTATGCTCTTGCATGACTTTTCGCAGAGCAGCCAAACGCAATTTGCCGCTGTTGATCTCCTGACCGGCCAGGGATTCAAGACGACGCACCATCTCCAGTCCGTCGTCAGTAGTCACCACCAGATCGCCAAATAACAACCGCACACCCCGTGAAAAATTGCTCACGGTGATCGTGTTGCAACCGAGCAGCTCAAACACACGACGGGCAAACATCGATTGCGACTGCTTGATCGAATTCAAGTTGATCGCGTAACGGTAGCCTTTGTAAGCGGTGTCGATTTGATCAAACTTCAGTGTGCCGACAATGTAAGGTCGGTATTCGACGGGAAACTGGTAATTAGGATCGCTCTTCTCGAAATTGCGGTCGAAAATCTCCAACGGTCGGAACTTCGGTAATTCGCGGACGAAGTTCCCCAGATCGCGGGTACGCTCCGGATAACGCGCGTAGTAAGCACCCGCGAAGCAAAAAGCATCTTTACGCTCGTACAGTTCAATCGGGTTGTGTATGGCTGGCTGGCACGCGAACGGCAGCAAGTACACACGCTCATGACCTAGCGCGCCTTTGTAGCGATGGATGCAATCGATGTCGGTGGTGAAGACGAAATCAAACTGTTTGGCCGTGGTCAGGAACGTTTCAAAGTGCACCGGATCTTCTTTGTTCCAGAACACGGTGGGAACCTGACGATCTGCACACCAGGCCAGGATGCTTTGCAACTCCTGCGAGTTGTGACCGACTTTGCTGCCCCACAGCTCATCCTTGCCGCGCCAGGCCGATTCGATAAACAAAAGCTCAGGCTGGAAGTCGGCGATTTCCGCCAGCCAGTTTTCCGGCGTGAGCTGGAGCAGATTGCATTCGTACCGGTAGGAGCCGTAAGTGAACTCGTCCATCACACAGGCGACTTTCAAGTTCGTTCTCGGCTGATTGACCTGATTGATCAAGGTGCTGCGAATCTGCTCACAGGTTTCGATAACCGCCGGCGGCGTATGCGGCTCGCCTGACAGCAAAACCGGGGCAATTGTCGCGGGTACTTCCTTGTCAAAACCGATGTTCTTTTGAGTTGCCTGTTTGCGCTGTTTTGCCGCTTTGCGATAAAGATTGAACAACGCTGAAGGCAGGCGTACCAGACCGCCCAACGAACTGGCGTTCGACTTGATCTGATACCCCAACTGGTAAGTCATGCTGGAGCGAGTCTTGATCAGACGCTGTTCGGCAAGGTGGCGCTGGGTATTGGCGCGTTCGAGATTGCTGTTGAGCTCCTCGATTTTCTTTTGCTGGACGGTGGTCTTTTCCAGCAAGGAAGCGAGGTTATGCTTCAAATGCGGAATCTGCTTGCCAGTGACCTCCTTGTACTTCTGATTGGCTGCGTCCAGCCAATCTTTGGAGGCACCCAACTCGCGCTCGAGCTCTGAACGAATTTCCAGCCATTGCGCTTGCGTTGTACTCAGCAATTGTTCGGCAGATTGATGGCTCGCTTTCTCGTGGAACAATTGTTCGGCAAGTAGATCGCGCTCTTTTTGAGCCTGTTGCTGAAGATCATCGATCTGCAGTTCCAGCGCCTGCCGCAGAGAACGCTCGTCTTCAAACTGACGACGATCCAGCAGCGACTGATCAATCCTGACCTGAAGATCGCTTTCGAGATGGGCAACCTGAGCACGACACTCGTCCAGCTCGATGGCGAGTTCGCGAGCGTGTTGCTCATGCACATGCAGCGCTTGCTCACGGGATTGGGCATCAACCGTGAGTTCTTCGACGCGTGCCAGCAGTGCTTGCCGGGTCTGTTCAAGGTTCGCGCACAGTGCTTCACTTTGCAGTCGCTGTTCTTCTGACTGCTGAGCGGCTTCTTGCATCGCCGCGTGGAGCGCGTCGAACTTTTCGACTTGCAACGTCAACGAATGTGCCTGTTCCGTAGCGAGTCGGCATCTGCCATTCACTTCATCAAGGTGCTGCTTGACCTGCGCCAATTCAACCAGCGTTTCTTCATGAGCCGCCAACGCACTCTGGAGTTGAGGGACTTTTTGCGCTTCGGGTTTAAGCACCGCAATTTGCTCTGTCGCGGCGCGATATTTGGTGTTGGCTTCGTCGAGGTGTTGCTTGACCTGCGCCAACTCAGTCAGGGTTCTTTCATGCGCCGCCAAAGCGTTCTGCAGCCCGGCAACTTTCTGAGCTTCAGGTTTGAGCACAGAAACCTGTTCTGTGGCGGCACGGTATTTGGTATTGGCTTCGTCAAGGTGTTGTTTGACCTCCGCCAACTCAGCCAAAGTCTTTTGATGCACTGCCAAAGCGTTTTGCAGCCCGGTAACTTTCTGCGCTTCGGGTTTGAGCAGTGCTACTTGTTCAGTAGCCGCACGGTATTTGTTGTTCGCCTCTTCCAGTCGCTGTTTGACGCTGGAAAGGCTGGAATTGAGACTTCGCTCGACCGCCTCAAACGCTTTCTCCAGGCCCTGGATGTGCTCGACACCCAGATTCAAATCGGAGGGCGCGCGACCCTCTTCGTCTTTCTGCGCAACCATGCCCAGCCATTTACCCAGCACTTTGACTTCGCTGATACGCAAATGCTTGCTCAGCATCCGGTACGGCGCGAGCAGGTAAAAGGTGTGTTTGTGATCGATGAAATCGTTGACGCCAAACGGTACGGTGATGATCAACCGCCCACCCGGTTTGAGCAGCGACGCGGCTTTCTCAACGAACATTTCCGGACGCACCAGGTGCTCCAGCACTTCACTGATCACAATCGTGTCGGGCTCCGCCACACTGGTATCCAGTGAGAGGAAGTCGGCGTTGACGTAAGTGATCTTCTGCTGCACATGCGCAGGTTCTGCCTGCAGATAATCCAGCGCCTCGGCAATGGCCTGCGGGCTGGTGTCGACACCGGTGACAGAGCATCCTTCGCGCGCCAGCAACAACGGCACGATGCCCTGCGAACAGCCGACATCCAGCACTTGCTTGCCGGACACCTGCGCGCAAATCCAGTGGATGCGCGTTTGGGTTTCACGCATGAAGTGCTCACCCAGCTTTCCGTAATAAGCTTCCATGACTCGGTCATGAATGTCGGCCAGAGGCGCCGTTGCATCCGTGTGCGAAGCCATTTCGGCCAGCTGGGTACTGCTCATCATCAATACTCTTTTCAGGCCGCGAACACGCCGGCGGCATCAATTACAACGGCGTTGTCACGCACGCAGGCCATCTTTTTGAATTCACGATGCTTGACCAGCAAAACGTGAATGTGCGCACTGTCGTTGGCGTAGGCGCTATCGACCAGTTGGTGCTGCGCCAGGTCCGCAGGCAATGCCTCGATGTTCGGCTCAACCAGCATCAGTTCGACGCCAAGTTGCTCACCCAGCTGGCGGGCGATGTGCAACGAAGGGCTTTCGCGCAAGTCGTCGATATCCGGCTTGAAAGCCAGGCCATAGCAGGCGACTCGAACCTGGCGCGCAGCCATGTCCGGGTGCTTCAGCAGGAACTCGGCCAACGCCAGTTTGACCTGCTGGATAACCCACTGCGGCTTGCTGTCGTTGACTTCGCGGGCCGCGCGAATCAGTCGCGCCAACTCTGGCGTGCGGCTGACAATGAACCATGGATCAACCGCGATGCAGTGACCACCGACGCCCGGGCCTGGCTGCAAAATGTTGACGCGCGGGTGGTGATTGGCCAGTCGAATCAGTTCCCAGGTATTGATGCCGAGTTTCTCGCAGATCATCGACAGCTCATTGGCGAACGCAATGTTGACGTCGCGGAAACTGTTTTCGGTCAGCTTGCACATCTCGGCGGTGCGGGTGTCGGTGATGATGCACTCGCCTTCAACGAAAGCACTGTAAAGACGCACAGCGGCGTCCGAGCACTTCGGGGTCATGCCGCCGATAATCCGGTCGTTCTCGACCAGTTCACGCAAGACATGACCAGGCAACACGCGCTCCGGGCAGTGGGCGATACGGATGTCCGAATCTTCGCCATGGGTTGCCGGGAAAGTCAGATCGGGGCGCGCCTCAGCCAGCCACGCGGCCATTTGCTCCGTAGCACCGACCGGGGACGTCGATTCAAGAATCACCAGGTCATTTTTCTTCAACACCGGCGCAATCGATTTGCTCGCCGCCTCGATGTAACTGAGATCCGGCACGTGGTTTTCTTTGAACGGCGTCGGCACCGCAATCAAAAACGCATCAGCCGGCACAGGCGTCATCGACGCACGCAAATAACCTTCGGTTACGGCGGCGTGTACCACCATGTCCAGCTCAGGCTCGACGATATGAATCTCGCCACGGTTGATGGTATCGATCGCCTTCTGGTTGACGTCGATGCCGATCACTTTCTTGCGACGCGAAGCAAAAACAGCAGCGGTTGGCAGACCGATATAACCCATACCGATCACGGAAATTGTTTCAAAACTCATGCTGCGGCCTCGATCGACGCATTTACCCAAGTCAACAACGCTTCACGAATGTTTGCGCAGGCGGTGCCATCCCCATACGGGTTATGGGCGTAACTCATTGCTTCATAAACGGCGTCATCACTGAGCAATTCGCTCAGGTGATTGACGATGGAATCCACTTCTGTACCGACCAGTTTGACGGTGCCCGCTTCAACCGCTTCCGGACGTTCCGTGGTATCGCGCATGACCAATACTGGTTTGCCGAGTGCCGGGGCTTCTTCCTGAATGCCGCCGGAATCGGTAAGGATGAGGTGCGAGCGGGTCATCAGATAAACAAACGGCAGATAGTCCTGCGGTTCGATCAAGTGCACGTTGCTGATACCCGCCAGCAGGCGATTGACCGGTTCACGAACATTCGGATTGAGGTGCACCGGATAGACAAACTCCACCTGCGGAAACTTCTTCGCGGTTTCCAGCAGCGCGCTGCAAATGCGATCAAAGCCACCACCGAAGTTTTCGCGGCGATGCCCGGTGACCAGCACTACACGGTTGCCTTCGGGCAGGAAAGAAAACTGTTGCTTGAACTGCGCAAGTTGAACGGACTGCGGTGCATTGAGCTTTTGCACCACTTCCAGCAGCGCGTCCACGACGGTATTACCCGTGACATGGATGGCGTGCTTCTGGATGCCTTCGTTGATCAGATTCTGCCGCGACGTCGGCGTCGGCGCGAAATGCAGGGCCGCGAGGCTACCGGTCAGGCGACGGTTACCTTCTTCCGGCCAAGGCGAATACAGATTGTTGGTGCGCAGGCCGGCTTCGACGTGCGCGATCGGGATTTGCTGGTAGTACGCGGCAAGACTGGCGGCGAATGTCGTCGCGGTATCCCCGTGAACCAGAATGACGTCTGGCTTGAAGTCTTCCAGAACCGGCTTGAGCCCCTGGATGATTGCCGCCGTTACGTCAGTCAGGTCTTGACCCGGCTTCATGATGTTCAAGTCGTAATCGGGTTGCAGCTCGAACAGATCAAGCACCTGATCCAGCATTTCGCGATGCTGGGCAGTTACGCAGACGCGCGATTCAAACCGACTGTCCTTCGCGAGCTGGAGCGCCAGAGGTGCCATTTTGATGGCTTCGGGACGGGTACCAAAAACGGACAAAGTCTTGAGGGTCACTGGATATCTTCTTCTACAGATACGACGTTAAGCCTGGGCACAGTCGCTCGCGCGACAGACGGCAAATCCAAGGCGTGGCAATGCACACGGACGAAAAAAATGCGTCCGGATAATGAACAAAGGTCATATAAGGAGAGAGGCAGGTGTTACGCGTAGCAATCCATCGCCGCCAATCCAAAATCTGTGCAAAGGCTGAAGCAAAGATGAATAAAATTTCATCTTCGGCGCGGAGGCTACCACCAAGATGGCAGATTGACAGCCTGATTTTGATTTTGACAAGCGCCGGTAAGCGCCCGTAAAGGCTGGTATTTTTTGTGAAAAGCTTGTGAAAACGAATGCGCTGAAGGAATTTTCAGACGTTTTACAGGCATAAGAATTTTCTGAAAGCCGCGTAGGAAAAGCCCTACAGAGGAACCGCCTAATTCCTACAAGGTCTCCAGATTCGCGGAGAAGGTGATGCGAAAAAATGGCCGATTTGTTCAGAATTGAAATTATTTCAAATTGTAACAATTGCTTCATGATTTGGCCGAATAGGCATTTCGACCATCATCGGAAGATGAAAAACGCCGTGACAGCATTTTCGTCAAAAACTAATCAGACGGGCTAAACCGGGCTTTTCCGAGCGTCACAGGTGCGACTTGCCGCCGCAGACTGACACAAATAGACATAGTTCCCCTGCCTATCGGATGACACATTTCGTATTTTCATTTACGAAGTCGCCCCGCCCCGCGTTTATCCTTCGCTGCGACCCCCAGTGAAAACCCGATTGAACCTCCCTCTTCCGGACTGCCTCGAAACTCTAAAGCGCCCATTCATCGTTAGACGCGGCGCCCTCTTCGAGGAAATCCCGATGAACATTCGATTTCTGTTGCTGATCGCCACGTTTGCCATCATCCCGACTTGCGTCATGGCCGAGGGTTGCGACGTCCAGACCCAATCCTCCAGCGCCTCGGTGCCGGCCATCGAAACCCATAGCTGCTACGAATACGAAGGCATGCCGGTGAATGCCATCGACTGGTCGTGCAGCAACGAAAGCAAAGACATGCTCAGCAGCACAAAAAACAAAGTGGAACACTGTGCGGATCACTATCAGGCCGCGTGCATTGCGACCATCACTCAGGAATCGCTCGCCAACCCGCACTCCACCAGCAAGGACAAAAACGCCAAGGCGCTGAACATCCCCGACAATGCGCAAGTGACCACGTATTACTACGACGTTGAGCATTTGGCCCAGGCGCGGATTGATTGTGAGAATGGCGGCGGGCAGTGGAAGGCGAAGTAGTTAAACGTTGAAACTTTGATCGCTCGATTTGTGCCCACAAAAAAAACCGCATCGCTGCGGTTTTTAGTGTGCTCAGAGTGACTGGCTTAGAAGTTCGCCGGCGTGTTCGCACTGATGATCTCGGCTTCATCGGCGCCGATATTGCGGAACTTGTGCGGTAACGTGGTGGGAAAGTAGTAACCATCCCCCGCGCCCAAAACGCTCACCTGGCCGTCGACGGTCAACTCGACAGTGCCGCGCGTGACCAGCCCGCACTCCTCGCCTTCGGCGTGGACGATCGGCTCTTCACCGGAACTGGCGCCCGGCGCGTATTGCTCGCGCAGCAAGCGCATCTGGCGACTGGGCACCGAGGCACCGATCAGCAGCAGGCGCAGGCCATGACGGCCGAGATCCGGCTGTTCATTGGCGCGGAAGACGTATTGATGTTCGCGCGGCGGCTGGTCGAAGGTGAAGAAGTCGGCCAGGGACATCGGGATGCCTTCGAGCAGCTTTTTCAGTGAGCTGACGGAGGGGCTGACGCGATTCTGTTCGATCAGGGAAATGGTGGCATTGGTCACGCCGCTACGCCGGGCCAGCTCGCGCTGGGAGAGTTTGTAGCTTTCGCGTACTAGTTTGAGTCGAGAACCCGTATCCATGACAGCCTTATGTGAGAACGACTTAAGGGCGATGGGGGTGGGTGGCGGGTGACGCGCCGAGGGCGCGGATCACGTTGCTCCCGTGTCCCGGAACCGTGAAAGGCGGCTATTAAATCACGTTTGGTGGTGTTGCTCAGCAGGTTCGATGGACGGTGGGGCAAATGCACCCGCCGAAATCTGTAGGAGCAAGGCTTGCCCGCGAATGCGGTGTGTCAGGCGACAGGGATGTTGCCTGAAATGGCCCTTTCGCGAGCAAGCTCAGCTCCTACAAAAATAGCGGTGGAGCAGCCGAATCGTACATTCAGCACGATCTGCACATCATGTAAAAACCGGCGCGGTCTTGGCGACCGTCGCCGGGGAGGTAACTTTAGATGCCGAAACGGTCGCGCAGCGAGTAGTACACGGCGCCAAGAGCGGTCAACGGCGCGGAGAACGTGCGGCCGCCGAGCATTGGCATGTGCGGCAACGAGGCGAACGCATCGAAACGCTCGGCATCGCCACGGATCATTTCCGAGATCAGCTTGCCGGCCAGGTGCGAGCAGGTCACGCCGTGACCGCTGTAGCCTTGCATGTAATAGGCGTTTTTCTCGATGCGACCGAATTGCGGCATACGCGACATGGTCAGCAGGAAGTTACCGGTCCAGCGGTAGTCGATTTTGACGTCTTTGAGCTGCGGGAAGGTCTTGAGGATCTTCGGACGGATCAGTTGTTCGATGTCGTCCGGTTCACGCGCGCCGTAGACCACGCCGCCGCCGTAGAGCAGACGATTGTCGGCAGTCAGGCGGTAGTAATCCAACAGGTAATTGCAGTCTTCGACGCAATAGTTGTTGGTGATCAGGCTGCGCGCCTGCTTTTCAGTCAACGGTTCGGTGACAACGATCTGCGAGCCGCACGGCATGCTTTTCGCGGTCACGCGGTTGTCCAGACCTTGCGGCAGGTAGGCGTTGCCAGCGATCAGCAGGTACTTGGCGCGCACTTGGCCTTTGGCAGTACGGATAACGTTCGGCTCGCCATATTTGATTTCCACGGCAGCCGACTGCTCGTAGATCTTGCCGCCCAGACGCACGATGGCTGCCGCTTCACCGAGTGCCAGGTTCAACGGATGAACGTGGCCGCCTTGCATGTCGAGCAAGCCGCCAACGTAAGCGTCGGAACCGACTTCGCGACGAATCTCAGCCGCGTCGAGCATCTTCAGGTTGTTGTTGCCGTAACGTTCCCAGCCGCGTTTTTGCTCGGCCAGACCGTTCAGTTGTTTCTTGTTCATCGCTGCGAAGATGCCGCCCGGGCGGTAGTCGCATTTGATGTCGTAATCCTTGATGCGCGAACGGATGATGTCGGCGCCTTCGAAAATCATGCTGCCGAGGATCTCTGCGGTCTTGTCGCCATAGCGCGCTTCGATCACGTCGACGTCGCGGCTGTAGGAGTTGACCAGTTGGCCGCCGTTGCGACCGCTGGCGCCGTAGCCGACTTTCGCCGCTTCGAGCACCGTCACTTTATAGCCGGCTTCGGTCAGGAACAGCGCCGAGGACAGGCCGGTGTAGCCGGCGCCGATAATGCAAACATCGCAGTCCACCGCTTCTTCGAGAATCGGAAAATCGATGACTTCGTTGCGGGTGGCGGCGTAGTAGCTGTTGACGTGTTGCTGTTTCATGTTTGTTCTCCGAAGGTCGCCGATCACTGCCGGCGACCGCCGCGGTAAAAGAGTTAGAGCTTGATCCAGGTCGCTTTCAGCTCGGTGTACTTGTCGAACGCGTGCAGCGATTTATCGCGACCGTTGCCCGACTGTTTGAAGCCACCGAACGGTGCGGTCATGTCGCCGCCGTCGTACTGGTTGACCCAGACGCTGCCGGCACGCAAGCCGCGCGCGAAGGTGTGCGCCTTGCTCAGGTTGCTGGTCCAGACCCCGGCGGCGAGGCCGAAGATGCTGTCGTTGGCGATCTGCAGCGCTTCTTCAACGGTGTCGAAGGTGATCAGCGACAGCACCGGGCCGAAGATTTCTTCCTGAGCGATGGTCATCGCGTTGGTCACGCCGTCGAACAACGCCGGTTGCACGTACAAGCCGCCGGTTTCTTCGAGGGTGCGCTGGCCGCCGGCAATCAGCTCGGCGCCCTGCTCGCGACCGATGCTGATGTAGCGCAGCACGTTGTCGAGTTGACGCTGATCGACCACGGCACCGACGGTGGTGGCCGGATCGAGGGCGTGACCCGGTTTCCACGCTTGCAGTGCTTCCACCAACAGCGGAATAAATTGCTCGCGGATCGACCGCTCAACCAGCAGGCGCGAACCGGCGGTGCACACTTCGCCCTGGTTGAACGCAATGGCGCCGGCCGCTGCTTGTGCTGCCGCGCGCAAATCCGGTGCGTCGGCAAACACCACGTTCGGGCTCTTGCCCCCTGCTTCGAGCCAGACGCGTTTCATGTTGCTTTGGCCGGCATAAATCATCAGTTGCTTGGCAATCGCCGTGGAGCCGGTGAAGGCCAGCACGTCGACGTCCATGTGCAACGCCAACGCTTTGCCGACGGTGTGGCCGAAGCCTGGCAGCACGTTGAACACGCCTTTCGGAATGCCGGCATCCAGCGCCAGCTGCGCGATGCGGATCGCCGTCAGTGGCGATTTTTCCGAAGGTTTCAGAATGAACGAGTTGCCCGCCGCCAGGGCCGGGGCAAATTTCCAGCTGGCCATGATCAACGGGAAGTTCCACGGCACGATCGCGGCAACCACGCCGGAAGGCTCGCGGGTGATCAGGCCGAGTTGGTCGTGCGGGGTCGCGGCGACTTCGTCGTAAATCTTGTCGATGGCTTCGGCGCTCCAGCGGATCGCGTTAGCGGTCGCCGGGATGTCGATGCTCATCGAATCGCTGATCGGTTTACCCATGTCGAGGGTTTCCAGCAGCGCCAGTTCTTCCTGGTTCTGCAGGATCAGATCGGCGAAGCGAATCAGGATGCGCTTGCGCTCGGCCGGGGCTTTGTGCGCCCACACGCCGGACTCAAAAGACTGGCGCGCGACTTCAACGGCGAGGTTGGCGTCGGCTTCATCGGTGCTGGCCACGGAGGCGAGGAAACGGCCGTCGACGGGGCTCAGGCATTCGAAGGTGTCGCCGCTGATAGCCGGGCGATATTCACCGTTGATGAACGCGCGGGACTCGATGGTCAGAGACTGGAAGCGTTGTTCCCAGTCGTTGCGGGTAGTTGTCATTGTTGTGGCTCGACAAGGGGGAATTGGGGGTGTTGTCTGGCTGCGATGTCTGGCTTGGATGGCTGCCCTCACCCTAGCCCTCTCCCGGAGGTAGAGGGGACCGACCGAAGTGTCTTGGGATCTGCACCGACCTGAACGACCGAGTCGAATATGGATTCGGCAAAAATCGTTCAGGTCGGCGGATTGCCCGAGCATCCCCGAATCAGTCCCCTCTCCCTTTGGGAGAGGGTTAGGGTGAGGGGGTTTTTCAGACCGTATGCAGATACCAGTTGTACTCAAGGTCAGAGATCGAGTTTTCGAACTCGGCCAGTTCGCTTTCCTTGCACGCGACGAAGACGTCGATGTACAGCGGGTCGATGTACTTGGCCATGACTTCGCTGTCGTCCAGCTCGCGCAGTGCGTCGCGCAGGTTGTTCGGCAGGCTCTGTTCGTTCTGCTCGTAGCTGTTGCCTTCAACCGGCGCGCCCGGCTCGATCTTGTTGGTCAGACCGTGGTGAATACCGGCCAGGACAGACGCCATCAGCAAGTACGGGTTGGCGTCGGCACCGGCAACACGGTGCTCGATGCGCACGGAGTCCGGTGAACCGGTCGGTACGCGCACGGCCACGGTGCGGTTGTCGATGCCCCAGCTTGGCGAGTTCGGTACGTAGAACTGCGCGCCAAAGCGGCGGTAAGAGTTGACGTTCGGGCAGAGGAAAGCCATTTGCGCAGGCAGGGTCTCCAGCACACCGCCGATCGCGTGACGCAGCGCGGCGTTCTGCTCGGGATCCTCGCTGGCGAAGATGTTGTTGCCTTCTTTGTCCAGGATCGAAATGTGCACGTGCAGACCATTGCCCGCCTGGCCCGGATACGGCTTGGCCATGAAGGTGGTGTCCATCTCGTGGTCGTAGGCGATGTTCTTCAC